>CBCPKK010000014.1:0-161190 GCA_965119215.1 uncultured Buttiauxella sp. | reverse complement strand
TTATTACTCCTGTCATGCAGGGTGATACACGAATGCGCCACGCTGCTTACTATGCTGTTTTGTTGTGCCAATTATACTGTATGGTCATACAGTATCAAGCTTATTTTTGAGAAATTCTTCCCACAGGGTTTGCAGTGCATATTCCGTGGCCTGGCGCCGAACGCTATCACGGTCACCTTTAAAAATCTGGTGGCGAGCAACCGTGCCAGCAGACTTTGAAGCAAAACCAAACCACACCGTGCCGACAGGTTTTTCTTCACTGCCGCCATTTGGCCCAGCAATACCACTGACGGCAACCGCGTAATCCGCAGCCGCGGCATATAGCGCGCCCTGAGCCATTTCACGGGCAACGGCTTCACTCACCGCGCCGTGTGTTTCAAGCGTACCGCTGTCAACGCCAATCATTTGATGCTTAGCCTCATTACTGTAGGTAACAAAGCCGCGTTCAAACCAGGCGGAACTGCCTGAAATATCGGTAATCACTTTAGCAATCCAGCCGCCGGTACAAGATTCGGCCGTCGTAACCGTGGCGCCTAAACGCCCAAGCGCTTCGCCGACCTGGTGGCTTAATTGACGTAATGTTTTATCTGTCATGTTGGCTCCGATTGTAGACATATCGCAGGGCTACACGATAGCACTTAACCGCACTTTCAGAGGATTACATTAGATAACGCGAGGCGGTTCCAGAAAAAGAACGGCCAGCGAATGCTGGCCGGTAAAATCACTTCATGCTGTTGGCGAGGGTATCCACATTATGTTTGAACGCCATCTCATAGGTGCTGGCTGGCCCCGAAGCGGCAGAAAGTGCTTCAGGGTAAAGCTCACCACCCTGCTGTGCGCCACTCGCGGTTGCAATCTGTTTCACAAGACGCGGATCGGTCTGGTTCTCAATAAAGTAAGTTTTGATGTGCTGGTTTTTAAGCTGCTTTATGAGCGCTGCAACATCACTGGCATTGGCTTCTGCCTCGGTTGAGAAACCCACAGGCGCGAGGAATGTCACGCCATACTCTTTACCAAAATAACCGAACGCATCATGACTGGTGAGCACTTTACGGTGTGATTTCGGGATAGATTCAAAACGGGTCTTTGCCCAGCTATCCAGTAGTTTCAGGCGCGTCACATACTCGGAACCGCTTTCACTGATTGCCGAGGCGTCTTGCGGGTCTGCCGCCATCAGCGCCTTCATAATATTCTGCGCGTAAATTGCGCCGTTCTCAGCGCTGTTCCAGGCGTGAGGGTCAGTAATTTGTTTACCCTCCTCTTCCATGCTGCGAGTGGAGATTCCCTCGGAGGCAACAATGACTTTGCCTTTATAGCCCGATGCACTCACCAGTCTATCCATCCACCCTTCCATGCCCAGCCCACTCACGATAACCACATCTGCTTTGCTCAGCGCTACGCTATCTTGCGGTGACGGTTCAAAACTGTGCGGGTCACCATCTGGCCCCACCAGGCTTTTCACCGTGACATGCTCGCCACCCACTTGCTTTGCCATATCCGCCAGAACGGTAAAACTGGCGACGACATTCAAATTTTTCGCCAACGCCACCTGGCTAGAACAAGCCAGTACCAATGACATCATCATCCCAAAACGTTTCATTTAATCCCCTTGCCTGTTGTTATCCAGCCTTTACAAAGACTGCGTGCCAGCCCGCTGCGCGAACCAAAAAGTATTGAGATGAAAAAGCCGACGCTCGCCGTCAGAACGATGGCAGGGCCCGCCGGAAGTGCCGCGGCAAAGGACCAGGCAAGCCCAATCCAGGCTGATAAGAGCCCTAAAACAACCGCGATGCACATCGAGCCGGGTAATGTTTTCGCCCAACAACGTGCCGACACCGCGGGTAGCATCATCAGGCCAACCGACATTAACGTGCCGAGGATTTGAAATCCGGCGACCAAATTGAGCACCAACAGTGCGAGAAAAGTACCGTGAATAAGATGCGGAGCCAGGCGGTTATTGACCTGCAAAAAGCTACGGTCGAAAGTTTCCATCACCAGCCCGCGATATAAACAGGCCAGAATAAGTAACGTCACGCTGGCAATCACACCGACAAAAATTGTCGATTGGTTATCTACCGCCAGAATAGAACCGAACAGCAGATGGAGGAGATCGACACTGGACCCACGCAGCGAAATCAAGGTGACGCCCAACGCCAGCGATCCAAGGTAAAAACCTGCGAAACTGGCATCTTCTTTAAGATTGGTGCGCGAACTGACCAACCCTGAAATTAACGCCACCAGCACGCCTGCAACAAAACCGCCAATCCCCATGGCGACCAAAGACATACCCGCCAGTAAATAGCCCACCGCAACGCCTGGCAAAATAGCGTGAGAAAGTGCATCACCCACCAGGCTCATACGGCGCAGCAGCAGGAAAATCCCCAACGGGGCAGTGCTAATGGATAACGCCAGGCATGCAACCAGCGCGCGACGCATAAAGCCGTAGTCTATAAACGGTTCAAAGAAGAAGTGATAAATCATACAGTTCGTACCAGATTCAGACCAGTAGGATGATAACGAGGCAACACCTGTTGGGTTGGCCCCCAATGACAGGCTTCAGGGCTAAGCAATAAGACCTCAGGAAAATAACGTGCCACGAGTTCGTTATCGTGCAGAACCGTAATTACCGTCTGGCCGGATTCATGCATCTGGCGGATTAACGTCATCAGAAATTGCGTGGTTTGGGCATCGACCCCGGTAAATGGCTCGTCGAGCAGCACCAGCGGGGCATTCTGTATAAGCAGACGAGCGAACAGCATGCGCTGAAACTGACCGCCCGAAAGGGTTTCAATGGGCTGCTTGCACATTTCACCCAGCCCTACACGCTCGATAGCCTCCATCACGCGCTGTCTGTGGCGGCGAGTCAGGCTCGTGAAAATTCCGCGCGCAGGCCAACTCCCCATACTCACCACATCGTATACCGTGGCGGGGAACTGACGGTCCATTTCAGCTAACTGTGGCAGCCACGCAGTACGCGGAGCGGCCCCGAGGGTAAATGTAATATTTCCCATCAGAGGCGCATGCAGCCGCAGCAACGTTTTCAATAACGTAGATTTACCCGTGCCGTTTGCGCCGATAACCGCCGTCATACTGCCCGCGCAAAATGTCCCGGACAACGGTGAAGCCACCGCCCTGCCCTGATACTGATAGCCCAGCACAACCTGTTGCAGTTCAATCATGGCAGCGCTATCGCCCACAGGACGGTCAGCCAAAGAACGCACAGCACAACTAGCACGCCGCCTGCACGTAACAATGCAGACGCACTGAAAAGCGTACGCGGGGAAGATAAAGACATGGGAAGCACTCAAGATGATTTGTTATAACATAACATAAATCAAATTAAATATGATGTAAATTCCTGATCGTCGATCAGGAAAAACCTTCATGAGAATAACAAGGCCGAAAAGAAACCCCGCCCAAGAATAAAGCGGGGGAAAAGTTACTGAACGCGAGCCAGCGCGACTGCCTGCCCTAACTGCCAGACCACCATCGCATAATGCGTGCTGTGGTTGTAACGCGTAATGGCGTAGAAGTTTGGCAAACCGTACCAGTACTGGTAGCGATCGCCCATATCCAAGCGTAACAAACTGGCTTCCTGATGATTGCCCAGAGAAGCCGTTGGGCTTAAACCAGACTGTTCCAACGCGGAAACTGAATACTTAGTTTTAAAGCCGTTTGCCAGCCCCGGCACCTGGCCGTTAGCAGGAACCGCGACCAAATCGCCTTTCACCCAACCGTGCGCTTTAAAGTAGTTCGCCACGCTACCAATAGCATCTTCCGGGTCCCACAAGTTCACATGACCGTCACCGTTGAAATCAACCGCGAACTCTTTAAACGAAGAAGGCATAAACTGGCCGTATCCCATCGCCCCGGCAAATGAACCTTTCAGCGCCAGCGGATCGTCACCTTCGTTACGCGCCATCAGCAGGAACGTTTCCAGTTCGCCAGAGAAATATTGCGCACGACGAGGATAAGCAAACGACAAGGTGGCAAGCGCATCAATAATGCGTGTTTTGCCCATCACACGGCCCCAGCGTGTTTCAACACCGATAATGCCGACGATAATTTCCGGCGGCACACCATACACCTGGAATGCACGCTTCAAGGCATCATCGTATTGGTTCCAGAATTTCACGCCATTTTGCACGTTATCCGGGGTAATAAATTTACCGCGATAGCGTAACCATGCGCCATTCGGCCCGGCAGGTGGCGCAGTCGTTGGCGCTTGCTGGTCCATCAAACGCAGAACGTAATCCAGCCTTTTGGCCTGAGAAAGTACCTCATGCAATTGCTGGCGATCAAAACCATGCTCACTCACCATTTTATTGATGAATTTCTCGGCTTCAGGATTGTTAGCAAAATCCCCCGTCTGCATAAACACATCATGCTGTGGCTGCAACAAGAAACCGCCAGATGGCGTGCCAGTTTGCTGAGGCTGAGTTTCAGTTTTCGGTTTACTGCTACACGCGGCCAGTAAAACAATAAGCGGAAGTAACGCGACGGAGTAACGCATGTGTTGGGATGTCCATATGACTAACAAAGAAGGTGTATTCCTTATGGTAAATCAAAATCAGAGCGGGAGTAACAGACTCTGCGAGTCGACGCGAAGTTTTCCTGCCCTTTGACGATGTGTCATTGCATCGTTCTGTGGTGTAATAGCGAAGCTTTTCACGACACACCTGCTTCATGAGATAATGTGAGCACTAACAATAATTAAAAATCACAATTAACTTTTAATTCAATGGATTAAAAAGAAAAACACTATGAGTACAACGGAAAATCTCGACGGTCACACACCCATGATGCAGCAGTACCTGCGCCTCAAAGCGCAGCATCCTGAAATCTTGTTGTTCTATCGCATGGGTGACTTTTACGAGTTGTTTTATGACGATGCGAAACGTGCGTCTCAACTGCTCGACATCTCCCTGACCAAACGCGGAGCATCCGCAGGGGAACCGATTCCGATGGCTGGCGTGCCACATCACGCTATCGAAAACTATTTAGCTAAGCTTGTGAATCTGGGCGAATCCGCTGCGATTTGCGAACAGATTGGCGACCCTGCCACCAGCAAAGGGCCGGTAGAACGCAAAGTCGTGCGTATTGTCACGCCTGGCACCATCAGCGATGAAGCGCTGTTACAGGAACGCCAGGACAACCTGTTGGCGGCAATCTGGCAAGACGGTAAAGGTTTTGGTTACGCCACACTGGATATCAGCTCCGGGCGTTTTCGCCTGTCCGAGCCAGAAGATATCGAAACCATGGCTGCCGAACTTCAACGCACCAATCCTGCTGAGTTGCTGTACGCCGAAGATTTTGCCGAAACACGTTTAATTGAAAACCGCCGCGGTTTGCGTCGTCGCCCATTGTGGGAATTTGAAATATCCACCGCCCGCCAGCAGTTGAACATGCAATTTGGCACACGCGACCTCACCGGTTTTGGCGTCGAAAATTCCCATCATGCGTTGTGCGCCGCGGGTTGTTTGCTGCAATACGTGAAAGATACCCAGCGCACATCTCTGCCACATATTCGTTCCGTCACCATGGACCGCCAGCAAGACAGCATCATTATGGATGCCGCAACGCGTCGTAATCTGGAGATTACCCAGAACCTGTCCGGTGGTTTCGAAAATACGCTCGCGTCAGTGCTGGACTGCACCGTCACGCCGATGGGCAGCCGTATGCTGAAACGCTGGCTGCATATGCCTGTCCGCAATATCGACGTGCTGCAAAAGCGCCAACAGACCATTGCCGCTCTGCAAGACAGAACCGCTGAAATTCAACCGGTGCTGCGCCAGGTTGGCGATCTGGAGCGTATTCTCGCGCGTCTGGCATTGCGCACCGCACGTCCACGCGATTTAGCCCGTATGCGTCATGCTTTCCAACAACTGCCTGAGCTGCGCGAATTACTGGCCGATGTGCCAACGGATTATGTGCAAACGCTGCGTGAGAACATGGGCGAGTTTACTGAGCTGCGTGAATTGCTCGAACACGCCGTGGTGGAATCTCCACCAGTGTTGGTACGCGATGGCGGCGTGATTGCACCGGGCTATCACGAAGAGTTAGACGAATGGCGCGCACTGGCAGACGGAGCAACGGATTACCTCGATAAACTGGAAATCCGTGAGCGCGAAAAACTGGGTCTGGATACGCTGAAAGTCGGTTTCAACGGCGTACACGGTTATTACATCCAGATTAGCCGCAGCCAAAGCCATCACGCGCCGATTCATTATGTACGCCGCCAGACGCTGAAAAATGCCGAGCGCTACATCATTCCTGAGCTGAAAGAGTACGAAGACAAAGTACTGACGTCCAAAGGGAAAGCGCTGGCGCTGGAAAAGCAGCTTTACGATCAGCTATTCGATTCCCTGTTACCGCACCTTGAAGCATTGCAGCAAAGTGCAACCGCTCTCGCAGAGCTGGACGTACTCGTTAACCTTGCCGAGCGTGCTTACAGCCTGAATTACACCTGTCCGCAATTGACGGACAAACCGGGTATTAAGGTTATCGGCGGGCGTCATCCGGTGGTGGAGCAAGTTCTCAGCGAACCTTTTATTGCGAACCCACTCAGCCTTGCGCCACAACGGCGGATGCTGATTATTACCGGCCCGAACATGGGCGGTAAAAGCACCTATATGCGCCAGTCGGCACTGATTGTGCTGCTGGCTTATATCGGTAGTTTTGTTCCCGCGCAGCAGGCAGAAATTGGGCCAATTGACCGTATATTCACACGCGTTGGCGCAGCAGATGACCTGGCATCCGGTCGTTCTACCTTTATGGTGGAGATGACCGAAACAGCAAATATTCTGCATAACGCCACCGAGCACAGCCTGGTGCTGATGGATGAAATTGGTCGCGGGACATCAACATATGATGGCCTGTCATTAGCCTGGGCTTGTGCCGAAAGCCTGGCCAATCGCATCAAAGCGCTGACACTGTTCGCCACGCACTACTTTGAACTGACTACGCTGCCAGAAAAAATGGAAGGTGTAGCAAATGTGCATCTTGATGCCATTGAACACGGCGATACCATCGCGTTTATGCACAGTGTGCAAGATGGCGCAGCAAGCAAAAGTTACGGTCTGGCCGTTGCCGCGCTCGCGGGTGTGCCAAAAGAAGTGATTAAGCGTGCGCGTCAAAAACTGCGCGAGCTTGAGACGCTTTCGAACAACACGGCGGCTACGCAAGTAGATGGAACGCAGATGTCGTTGCTTTCAGTTCCCGAAGAAACCTCACCTGCGATAGAGGCTCTGGAAGCATTAGATCCTGATTCCCTGTCGCCTCGCCAGGCGCTTGAGTGGATTTATCGCTTAAAGAGCCTGGTTTAGTTTTTAGACAAAAAAAAGCGGGGACCTGAGTCACCGCTTTTTATTTGAAGAATTGATTATTCGCGGAACAACGCTTCGATATTCAGCCCCTGAGTCTGCAAAATTTCACGCAGACGACGCAGACCTTCAACCTGAATCTGACGAACACGTTCACGAGTCAGGCCAATTTCACGACCCACATCTTCCAGTGTTGCAGCTTCATAGCCTAACAGACCAAAACGACGAGCCAGCACTTCACGCTGTTTGGCGTTCAGTTCAAACAACCACTTAACGATGCTTTGTTTCATATCATCGTCTTGCGTGGTGTCTTCCGGGCCGTTGTCTTTCTCGTCAGCCAGAATATCCAGCAGCGCTTTTTCAGAGTCACCACCCAACGGGGTGTCTACTGAAGTAATACGCTCGTTGAGACGCAGCATACGGCTAACATCATCAACCGGTTTATCCAGTTGCTCGGCAATCTCTTCTGCACTCGGCTCATGGTCGAGTTTATGAGAGAGTTCACGCGCAGTACGCAGATAAACGTTCAGCTCTTTCACGATATGAATCGGCAAACGAATCGTACGGGTTTGGTTCATAATTGCCCGTTCGATGGTCTGACGAATCCACCATGTTGCGTAGGTTGAAAAACGGAACCCACGTTCTGGATCAAACTTCTCAACAGCACGAATTAGCCCCAGATTCCCCTCTTCAATCAAGTCCAGCAGAGCCAGACCACGATTGCTATAACGACGGGCAATCTTTACCACCAGACGCAGGTTACTTTCGATCATGCGACGGCGAGAAGCGACATCACCACGCAGTGCGCGGCGGGCAAAATACACTTCTTCTTCGGCTGTCAATAATGGGGAATAACCGATCTCCCCAAGATAAAGCTGAGTCGCGTCAAGCACTCGCTGAGTCGCACCCTGTGACAACAACTCCTCTTCGGCTATGTCATTATCACTGGGTTCGTCTTCTACGAGGACTTTTTCGTCAAAGACCTCAACTCCATTCTCATCATATTCCGCGTCTTCATTTGACTCGTTAACTTTCAGCGTATTCTGACTCATAAGGTGGCTCCTACCCGTGATCCCTGGGCAAAGCACCTCGCACTCCATCAATTAAATGACTTTATGCTGAGAAGTACTTTGCCGGCTTACCGCTGCGGTAAATAACGTAGCGGGTTGACGGATTTCCCCTTGTAACGAATTTCAAAATGTAAACGTGTTGAACTGGTTCCGGTGCTACCCATGGTAGCTATCTTCTGCCCCGCCGTGATTTCTTGTTGTTCCCGGACCAGCATTGTATCGTTATGGGCGTAGGCACTCAGGTAATCATCATTGTGTTTGATGATGATTAGATTACCGTAACCTCGCAGCGCGTTACCGGCATATACCACTCGCCCTGAGGCGGTAGCAATAATGGCCTGGCCTTTGCTGCCTGCGATATCGATCCCTTTATTGCCACCTTCGGTAGCAGAGAAGTTCTCAATAACCTTGCCATCAGTTGGCCAACGCCACGTCGAAATAGGCGCGCTGTCGGATGTGCTGCTGGCGGTTGGAACGGTAGTAGAGCTAACCACAGGTGCCGTAACCGGTGCTGTGACGGCAGTCGCAGTACCTTTATTATTCGGCAACATTTTGTTAGCACTTTGTTCACCTGAATCCTCAGAATACGTAATTACCGGTTTAGAAGCAACCACTGTGGTGGTATTTTGCACAGCCACAGGAGCAACGCCTTGCGCGCTGGCATCAGCCGTTGTTACGGCATTTCCACCGGTAATTGGGGTTCCAGAAGAGCTACCCACTTGCAGGGTTTGACCCACTTCTAAGCCATACGGGGCGGGGACATTGTTGCGTTGCGCAAGGTCACGGAAATCGTTGCCGGTGATCCATGCAATATAGAAGAGAGTGTCGCCGCGTTTCACGGTATAAGTGCTGCCGCCAGCATAGCTTCCTTTCGGAATATTCCCATACTTGCGGTTATAAACTATACGCCCGTTTTCAGTCTGAACAGGCGTTGATACGACCGGTTGCGTTTGCATAGGCTGCGATTGCATCGGTTGGATCGTCGGTTGCTGTTGTACAGGTTGAATTTGCGGAGTCTGGCTTTGGGTGGACATTTTTGGCGGCTGGGTAATCAGCATACCGCCAGAAGAACCGCTGCCGGCATTGCTGCTACCGCCCACCGAGCTGATAGGCGCCTGGCTGTTATTACTGGTGCATCCAGCTAACCACAGGCTGACTAGCGACAACGCTGCAATACGGCGTAAAGTAAAAGTTGGGCTTCCCGCGCTCATTTATCCCCCAAAAAAAACAATCATATGCTGATGAAAATACGGCAGAACTGGCACTAACGGCCAGATATAAAAAATTCGCTGCGCGCTACGTTACGCCAAAACCCTTAGAAAAAAACAAGAAACGTCTGGGTTATGCCAGTTCGCCTTTTACTAAGGGTACAAAACGAACAGCTTCGACCGTATCAATGACAAATTCTCCGTTCAGTCGACGAACGCGTTTCAGAAACTGCCTGTCTTCGCCTACCGGGAGAACCAGAATCCCACCTTCATCCAGCTGCGACAATAATTCGCTGGGGATTTCCGGTGGTGCCGCCGTAACAATAATAGCGTCAAATGGACTGCGCGCATGCCAGCCCTGCCAGCCATCACCGTGACGGGTTGAGATATTGTGTAAATCGAGCTGCTTTAAACGCCGTCTGGCATGCCATTGCAGGCCTTTGATACGCTCAACCGAGCAAACATGATGCACCAGATGAGCCAGAATAGCGGTTTGATACCCGGAACCGGTGCCGATTTCCAGCACGCGGGACTCAGGCGTCAATTCAAGCAACTCAGTCATTCTTGCAACCATATAAGGTTGCGAGATAGTTTGGCCGGAGCCAATGGGTAATGCCGTATTTTCCCAGGCTTTGTGCTCAAACGCTTCATCGACAAATTTTTCCCGCGGCACCTGCGCAATCGCATCAAGCACTTTTTCGTCCTTGATACCTTGAATGCGTAATTGTTCGAGAAGGGCTTGCACGCGTTTGCTTACCATTGCTCATCCACTCCTGATTTACTCAACCAGTGGCTGACCACCTCACGCGCACTGTGGGCAGTGAGATCAACATGCAGCGGTGTTACCGAGACATAGCCTTCATCAACGGCGGCGAAATCGGTATCTGGACCGGCATCAAATTTGTCGCCTGGCGGGCCAATCCAGTACAGCGTATTACCACGCGGATCTTCCTGTGGAATCACTTTATCTGAAGGATGACGGCTGCCACAGCGCGTGACTCGAATGCCCTTGATTTCATCAAGCGGCAAATCCGGCACGTTAATATTTAAGATACGCCCGGTACGCAGCGGTTCACGCATCAGTGCACGCAAAATGGAACAGGTCACCGCAGCAGCCGTTTCATAATGCTGGTAGCCGTTCAATGAAACAGCCAGCGCCGGAAGACCTAAATGACGCCCTTCCATCGCCGCCGCAACGGTGCCGGAATAGATAACGTCATCGCCCAGATTGGGCCCGGCATTAATCCCGGAAACCACCACATCTGGGCCAGGACGCATTAAAGCATTAACCCCGAGATAGACGCAGTCTGTCGGCGTGCCCATTTGCACGGAAATATCGCCGTTTGCCAGCGTGAAGGTACGCAATGAAGATTCGAGCGTCAGTGAGTTTGATGCCCCACTGCGATTACGGTCCGGGGCAACAACCTGCACATGCGCAAATTCCCTAAGTCGAGCAGCCAGCACCTGAATGCCCGGCGCATTGACACCGTCATCGTTACTCAGAAGTATTCTCATAGTGGATTAACAAAGCTTCTTTTTGTTGTTTTATTCCATTCTGCTGATTTTAGTGCAGCTGTCATGAAATTGTTGCAGTTTTTGTAACATTCACTGCAACGACTTGTCCAGGGCAACGATACAATACGATGTTCCGCGATTACTCAGCGATATCCGCGTAGTTACCTGGGGCGCTCATCAACTCACGAACTACGCTGGTTGCGAAACTACCGGCAGGCAGCCAGAAGCTTAACTCCACCGTGGCATCATCCCACCAGTTCCAGCTCAGTTCTTTAGGCATGACCAGCATGGCTCGACGAGACGCTTCTACGCGCTCACGCACCAGCAGCCCCTGCAACTCAGTTTCCTCAGCAACACATTGCTGTTCAAACGCCAGCGCGGCGTTTAGTGTTCCCCAGGCTCCATCACCCGGCAGTGGCGCGGTAATGAGCAAGTCACCGTTATCGACTCGCGTTTGCAACTCCGGCATTTCTTCAGGCGTTGCAACAAACCAGCTACCGCGCCCCGCAAGTTGCAGAGCATCGCCGTCAATCACCTGGTTAAAGTCTGGCTTTTTCAGCCTTTCGCTGACGATTTGGTTAAACATGGCGCTACGAGCCGCAGACAAATAAAAACTGCGTTTATTACGATCGCGGATTGGCGCATTGGTTTGCGCCCAGCGTAAGGCCTGATGCAGGTTATTGCCGCCCATACCAAACCGTTGGCTACCAAAATAATTAGGCACGCCTTGATGCAGGATGGTATTCAGGCGCTGATCAAGCTCCGCGCGGTCGCTGACATTACGTAATACCAGCGTGAAGCGGTTTCCTTGCAGAGCACCCAAACGTAATTTGCGACGGTGACGGGCATATTCCTGCACCTGACAGCCTTCAAGCTCGAAGCCTTTCATATTCGGCATTTCTTTGCCCGGCAGACGCACACAAAACCATTGTTCGGTCACGGCATGTTTGTCTTTCTGACCAGCAAAGCTGACTTCGCGAGCGTGTACCTTAAGATATTTAGCCAGCGCATCGGCAACAAAGCGGGTGTTGCAGCCATTTTTCAGGATGCGTAACAGCAAGTGTTCGCCATCGCCATCTGGCCCAAAACCCAGGTCTTCGATAACGACAAAATCTTCGGGGTTGGCTTTGATTATCCCAGTGCCTTGTGGCTTACCGTGCAGCCACGTCAGATTCTGCATATCCATTATTTGCGTGCCTTATGCAACAGTGCCACCGCTTCGCAGGCGATGCCTTCACCACGGCCGGTAAAACCGAGCTTCTCAGTGGTGGTGGCTTTTACGTTTACATCATCCATATGACAGCCCAGATCCTCGGCAATAAACACGCGCATCTGTGGGATGTGCGGAGCCATTTTCGGAGCCTGAGCAATAATAGTCACATCAACGTTACCCAACGTGTAGCCTTTCGCCTGAATACGACGCCACGCTTCGCGCAGCAGTTCGCGGCTGTCAGCCCCTTTAAACGCGGGGTCGGTGTCCGGGAATAATTTGCCGATATCACCCAGAGCGGCAGCGCCTAACAGAGCATCGGTTAATGCGTGCAGGGCAACATCGCCATCTGAGTGCGCAAGTAGCCCTTGTTCGAACGGCACGCGAACGCCGCCGATGATAATTGGGCCAGCGCCACCAAAGGCGTGTACGTCAAAACCATGTCCAATACGCATTATTCTTTCTCCGTTTGGGTTAACCGCGTGAGGTAAAACTCCGCCAACGCCAGGTCTTCAGGGCGAGTCACTTTTATATTATCGGCGCGGGCGCTAATTAATTCGGGATGGAAACCACAATATTCAAGCGCCGAGGCTTCATCCGTAATCGAGGCATGTTCATCGAGTGCGCGCTGCAAGCAGCTACGCAGTAATTCCAGTGGGAAAAGCTGTGGTGTCAGTGCATGCCAAAGATCTTCACGATCAACCGTATTGGCAATCAAACATTTGCCCGGTTCGCCGCGCTTCATCGTGTCGCGCACGGGAGCTGCCAGAATGCCGCCAATTTTGCTCGTCTCGGTAATAGCCAGCAAACGAGCCAAATCATCCTGATGCAAACAAGGACGCGCCGCGTCATGCACCAGCACCCAATGTTGTGCGCCTTGCACGGCGTTAAGCCCGGCAAGCACAGAGTCAGCACGTTGTTCGCCGCCGTTGATTACCGTCACAAGTGGGTTTGAGGCAAGAGGTAGAGAGGCAAACCAGCGGTCGTCAGGGCTAATGGCGATAACGACATGAGCCACGCGTGGGTGGGCCATCAGGCTTGCCACCGCGTGTTCAAGAATAGTTTTATCGCCAATTTTTAGGTATTGCTTAGGACATTCCGTTTGCATGCGGCTGCCGATACCTGCTGCCGGCACCACGGCAATTACGTCCGGGGAGGAGTCTGCCATGTAGATTCACTTACGCTTGATTATCGATTGTTTTGCCCGTTGCCACTGCTTAAGCGCTTAGAGCTATCGGGTACCAGGCGGTAGAAAGTCTCACCCGGTTTAGTCATGCTTAATTCGTTACGAGCACGTTCTTCAATGGCTTCCTGCCCGCCATTAAGATCGTCAATTTCCGCAAATAGCTGGTCGTTACGCGCTTTAAGTTTAGCGTTCGTCGCCTGCTGTGCGGCAACGTCGTCATTCACTCGCGTGTAATCATGTACGCCGTTTTTTCCAAACCATAGCGAATACTGCAGCCAGACCAACAAGGCCAGCAATAGCAGCGTTAGTTTACCCATCCTGCCCCCTGAAAAACGGCACAATCATCGCACAAAATTTTATCGAGCTTCGCTCTGGGTACAAAGTGACCCTTCGTATTTGCGGCAGAATTTATCATAAATCGCGCCGACATGCGCGTTTGCAGGTGAGTTAGCAGATTTGTGGTCATAAATAGGCGGTCATAAATAGTCTGTTACGGTTTACTGGGTATTTGACGACTAGCCCATCAGCCACAAAAAGAGGATGCCGAACATTAGTGCAACCGCCAGCACAGTGGTGGCGCAGCTATACAACAAACGGCCACGTAGCAGAGAGTGCAGCGCAATCCCTACCACTACAGCAACAGGCAGCAATGCGAGGAAGAAAGGCCAAGTATAAAGGAAGAAAAACAGGGTGTTAGGGCCGTAAATCAGGAAAGGGATACCCAGCGCTAATAGCCACGACAAAAAACCAATGAGCGCACCGGCCAATGACCAGGTTGTCTCTTCGGTTTCAGGGCTTGCTTGAGCCGATGTAATAGCGATGTTGGTGCCAATGCGCATAACGTATCCGTAAACCTTGCAAACCAGATGCGTCACGCACCTGGTAATGTCTCAGGCTTTGATAATAACGTCACGGCGCAACAGGTCTAATAATTGCGCAATCAAAGTTGTTACTAATTGTTCGCCGTCTAAGTGCATTTCCGGGTTTTCTGGCGCTTCATAAACCGAGTCTATTCCGGTGAAATTACGCAGCTCGCCCGCGCGGGCTTTTTTGTATAAACCTTTTGGATCACGCGTTTCGCAGATTGAAAGTGGTGTATCAACAAACACTTCGATAAACCGCCCTTCCCCGACACGATCGCGCACCATCTGGCGTTCTGCACGATGCGGCGAAATAAATGCGGTTAACACCACAAGCCCGGCATCCACCATCAGGTTGGCAACTTCACCCACACGGCGGATATTTTCTTTACGATCGGCATCACTAAAACCCAGATCGCTACATAAACCGTGGCGCACGTTATCGCCATCAAGCAGATAAGTGCTCACGCCAAGCTTGTGCAGCGCTTCTTCCAGGGCACCAGCAACGGTGGATTTACCCGAGCCGGAAAGCCCGGTAAACCACAGCACCGCGCCCCGGTGCTGATGGAGTTTTTCACGCTGTTCAACCGTTACCGGATGAGCATGCCAGACGACGTTTTCGTCGTGCTCAGCCATTATTTGCCTCCCAGCAAATCACGTGCGCCCCAGTGTGGGAAGTGGCGACGCACCAGTGCATTGAGTTCCAGCTCAAAGGCGCTGAAAGCAGACGGCTCCTGATATACATCTTCTTGCGGCTCGCGCACCATACCGGCACCGACCGTAACATTGGTCAGACGGTCGATGAAAATCAGCCCGCCCGTTACCGGATTTTCCTGGTATTTATCCAGCACCAGCGGCTCGTCAAAGGTTAAATCTACCAGGCCGATACCGTTCAGCGGCAGGCTTTCTACCACACGCTGTGTCAGGCTGTTAATTTCGACCTGATAGTGAATATTATCCACGCGAGCACGGGTTTTCTTACCGGCAACCTTAATTTCATAACTTTGACCCGGCACCAGCGCTTGTTCCGCCATCCACACCACATCGACTTTCGCCGTTTGCACCGCAGGCAGTTTGTCACTGGCATCCACCAGCAAATCGCCACGGCTGATGTCGATTTCATCTTTCAGCACCAGCGTAATGGCTTCACCCGCAGCGGCTTGTTGCAAATCTCCATCGAAAGTGACGATTCGTGCAATCGTGGACTCAACGCCTGATGGTAAAACTTTGATGCGTTGCCCAACGGTCACCACACCGGATGCCAGCGTGCCAGCATAGCCACGGAAATCCAGATTTGGGCGGTTGACATACTGAACCGGGAAACGCATCGGTTGCTGTTCAACCGTGCGCTTCACTTCAACCGTTTCCAGAAGCTCCAGCAGCGTTGGGCCGCTATACCACGGTATATTTGTGCTTTGCGTCGCGACGTTATCGCCTTCCAGTGCAGAAAGCGGCACAAAACGAATATCCAGATCGGCTGGTAACTGTTCTGCGAACGTCAGGTAATCCTGTTTGATCTGCTCGAAAGTCTCTTCGCTGTAATCCACCAGATCCATTTTGTTGACCGCAACCACCAGGTGTTTGATCCCAAGCAGCGTGGAGATAAAACTGTGGCGGCGCGTTTGATCCAGCACGCTCTTACGCGCGTCGATCAACAGGATCGCCAGCTCGCAGGTTGATGCGCCGGTCGCCATATTACGGGTGTACTGCTCGTGCCCCGGCGTGTCAGCAATAATAAACTTACGTTTTTCGGTAGAGAAATAACGGTAAGCCACGTCGATGGTGATGCCTTGCTCGCGCTCAGCCTGTAAGCCGTCCACCAGCAATGCCAGATCCAGTTTCTCGCCCTGCGTACCGTGACGTTTGCTATCGGTATGCAGTGAAGAAAGTTGATCCTCATAGATTTGGCGCGTGTCATGCAACAAGCGGCCAATCAGTGTACTTTTGCCATCATCTACGCTGCCGCAGGTCAGGAAGCGCAGCAGGCTTTTGTTTTGCTGCGCGTGCAGATAGGCTTCAACGCCGCCTTCATCAGCAATTTGTTGTGCAATAGTCGTGTTCATCTGGCGGCTCCTTAGAAATAACCCTGGCGTTTTTTAAGCTCCATGGAGCCTGCCTGGTCGCGGTCAATTGCCCGCCCTTGACGTTCACTGGTGGTCGAAACCAGCATCTCTTCGATGATTTCCGGTAGCGTCTGCGCTTCGGATTCAACGGCGCCGGTCAGCGGCCAGCAGCCCAGGGTACGGAAGCGCACCATTTTCTGCTCTATGACTTCGCCCGGCTGCAAGTCGATACGGTCATCGTCAACCATCAGCAACATGCCATCGCGCTCCAGTACAGGGCGTGGTGCGGCCAGATACAGCGGAACAATGTCGATATTTTCCAGGAAGATGTACTGCCAGATATCCAACTCCGTCCAGTTAGAAAGCGGGAACACGCGAATGCTTTCGCCTTTATTAATCTGGCCGTTGTAGTTGTGCCACAGTTCTGGACGCTGGTTTTTTGGGTCCCAGCGATGGAAACGGTCACGGAACGAATAGATACGCTCTTTAGCGCGGGATTTTTCTTCATCACGGCGCGCGCCGCCAAAGGCAGCATCAAAACCGTATTTGCTCAGAGCCTGTTTCAGCCCTTCGGTTTTCATGATGTCGGTATGTTTGGCGCTGCCATGAACGAACGGGTTAATCCCCATCGCCACGCCTTCCGGGTTTTTATGCACCAGCAACTCAAAACCGTAGTTCTTCGCGGTGCGGTCACGGAAATCGTACATTTCGCGGAATTTCCAGCCGGTATCAACATGCAGCAGCGGGAACGGAAGCGTGCCTGGATAGAAGGCTTTACGGGCCAAATGCAACATCACCGATGAGTCTTTACCGATGGAATACATCATCACAGGATTGGAAAATTCGGCGGCCACCTCGCGGATGATATGGATGCTTTCTGCCTCCAACTGCCGTAAGTGTGTGAGTCGTTTTTGGTCCATAACCTTCCCTTAACCGAGGTTTAGTACGGTGGGTCATGGCCCGCCGTTTAAATATTCATTGCGGGACTATACGGCTGAGGTTTCCTGGTTATGAAATTACGAATTGGAATGAGTAGTTCCACAAAGGAATAACGCCCTGGAAATGCAAATCACAAAATGTGCTTAACAAGCGATATAACGAGGGTTTCAGAGCATTTGAAATTGTGTAACGTGCATCACAGTTTCATACTAGACCGACAAAAAATTCTCCTGGTTAAAAGGCCACCCACTATGTTTTCCGCATTGCGCCACTCGCTGATCCGCCTGGCGCCTGGCATATGTTTTACCCTGTGCAGTGCTTTGCCCGCTTTTGCCAGCCCCACGCCCGTTGGCGAAATAGCCAGTCAACAAACGCGCCACATTGCCACGGTATTCCCAGGACGTATGGCCGGTAGCCCCGCAGAAATGTTAGCGGCAGATTATCTTCAGCAGCAATTTAGCCAACTTGGCTACCAAAGCGATATTCGCCGCTTTAATACTCGTTACCTTTACACCACCAAAGACGGCCACCAGAGTTGGCATAACGTCAGCGCCAGCTCAGTCATTGCGGCGCGTGAAGGCACGAAACCACAGCAAATTATTATCATGGCGCACCTCGATACTTACGTCCCGCTTAGTGATAACGATGTGAATAACAATCTCGGTGGGCTAACGCTACAGGGCGTGGATGACAACGCTTCAGGGCTCGGCGTGATGCTGGAGCTCGCCACCCGCCTGAAAGATATTCCGACAAGCTATGGCATTCGTTTCATTGCCACCAGCGGCGAAGAAATTGGCGCATTGGGTGCGGCAGATATTCTCAAGCGCATGAGTGCGAAAGAAAAGAAAAACACGCTGCTGGTGATTAATCTCGATAACTTGATTGTTGGCGACAAACTCTATTTCAACAGCGGGAAAACGACGCCCGCAGCCGTCAGCAAATTGACGCGCGATCGCGCGTTAAAACTGGCGCGCCAACTGAATATTAAAGCCACCACCAACCCAGGGCTGAATCCTGAATATCCAAAAGGCACCGGCTGTTGTAGCGATACAGACATGTTTGATAAAGCAGGAATTGCGGTTCTTTCTGTAGAAGCCACAAACTGGTCGTTAGGCAAGAAAGATGGTTATCAGCAGCGAGCGAAAAGTAAAGCCTTCCCGGATGGAACCAGTTGGCACAACGCGTTGATTGATAACCAGCAATATCTGGATAAATGGTTACCGCAGCGCATCGAAAAACGCAGCCGCGATGTGGTGCGCATTATGCTGCCATTAGTGAAAGAGTTGGCGAAAGCCAAATAAGCGCTCCGTAGGGCGGAAAAGTGTGATGCTTATTCGCCCTACCCCAACCATTTAGTATGACAAATAAAAATACTATTTTGTGACACACTCTGCGAATCCTGCCTCCCACCTGCTAAAAACCGCCTTAAACCTGGACAACCCCACACTCCCGGCACTTAAATAGTCATACTAATAAAAGTCAGAGGGATAAAAATGTCTGCCTGGTCCGCGCTATTTATTGATAATGCCGATGCTGCTGCCCTGCGCAGCCATTTAAACCACGACACTCTGCTGGGCAGTACGCTACGCCAGTACCAACAACAGGTTGAACAGTGGCTAAACCAGCCATTGAATGTCCCTGGACACGGTGAAGGTGGCGGGCCAGAACACGCTCAGCACAAGTTGAATTATCAAATGATGAGTCTGGCGGGTCGCTTATGGCTGATAACGCAAGATTCTCGCTACAAAGAGGCCGTCATCCGTACGTTGAGCGCCTATGCAGATATTTATCCTCATCTGGGTAACGCCGTGAGTCGAGACAGCAACCCGCCGGGGCGCTTATTTCACCAGACGCTGAACGAAGATATGTTCTTACTGTATGCGACTGAAGCCTGGCATTGCGTAAAACATGACTGTGCCGTCAGGCAAAGCCTGCACATAGAAACCCATTTACTCCGCCTGATGGCTAACGATGCCATGCGCACGCACGCAGCAACTTTCGATATTGTGCATAACCACGGCATGTGGTCAGTGGCAGCCGTCGCCATTTGTGGTTACGTGCTGGGTGATGAAGAAATGGTGCTGAACTCACTGCATGGCTTGCAACGGGACAACCACAGCGGCGGCTTTTTCGCACAGCTTGATCAGCTCTTTTCCTGCGATGGTTACTATATAGAAGGGTTGTATTACCAGCGATTCGCTCTACGCCCAATGTTGCTACTCGCCGAAGCCATTTCCCGTTATCAGCCAGAATTGAATATCTGGGACTATCAAGACCGTCTTATTCAGCGCGCTTGCTACGCTTTATTCGCTTTAGCCTTTCCTGATGGCACGCTACCGGCTTTAAACGACGCCTCGAAAACCATGAATCTACGGGATGAAGGTGCCGTTATGGCAGTCAGTCTGTGCTGGCAACATTACGGTGCAGATGCCCGGCTGGCTGAATTAGCCCGCTGGCAATCTACCGTGTGGCCTGGGCGCGGAGCATTGCAAATTACGGAATACCTCGCAACCGAGGAAAAAGCTGTTTGCTGGCCTTCGCAATTAGTACGGGATGGCAAAGAGGGTGAACGTGGTGCCATTGGAGTATTACGTTTTCGCGACAAAGAACAAGACGACAACATGGCGCTGCTCTACTGGGGTGGTCATGGCAATATCGCGGGAATGCATTCGGCGCTAAATCATGGGCATTTTGACGGCCTGCATCTGAGCCTTTTCAATCGTGGGCGGGAATTTCTGCGTGATTACGGATTTGGTCGATGGGTGAATATCGAGCCTAAATTTGGCGGGCGTTACATTGCCGAAAACAACAGCTACTGCAAACAAACAGTCGCGCACAATACCGTCGTGGTCGATGAAAGTTGCCAGCATAATTTCGATAAAGACCGCGCCGCATTGCATCACGGCGAGACACACTTTTTTATCACTGACCATCCTTCCTGCCAGGGTATGAGTGCACGCTGCAATGATTACTGGCCTGGGGTAAACCAATTGCGCACGGTGCTAATGCTCGATTTGCCCCAGTGCGAAAAACCATTGCTGCTCGACCTGTTCAGCATAAACAGCGCAGAGACTCATCAATACGACTACTGCCTTCACGGGCGCGGCCAGTTGATCAACACCTCTCTAGCGCTGGATTACGCAACGCAATGGCACCCTTTGGGTAATCAAAACGGCTATCAGCATTTGTGGGATTGTGCGCGCAGCAAAATAGAGGCAGGCCAAAGTTCGCAATTTACCTGGCTTGATGACGATACGTTTTACAGCGCTACCGGGGTGTTACCGCAAGGCGGGGAGTTTATTGTGGCGCAAACGGGAGCCAGCGATCCGCAATTTAATTTGCGCGTTGAACCCGCCTGGCTATGGCGTACGCAGGGCGATAACGTGCTGTTTGCCACAGCGATTGAAAGCCACGGTTATTTTGATGAAGCGAGCGAAACGTCGCGTAACGCCAGGCCGCAGGTCAGCCGCGTTGAAGTGCTTGAGCACAACGCGAAACAAAGCAAAGTCGCCGTGTATTTCGTGCAGGGGAAAGCGGTGAGTGTTACGGTGGATAACCGCCCTGGATGCGGGCAGTTTACCGTTCAGCCTTTATAAACGGCTTTATAAACGATGCTTGCTGGCGGTCATTAATGCCAGCGACGCGTCATAGGCGGCGTCACCGTCGCCAATCATAATGGCTCGATAAATACGGTGATGATCTTCCAGACACATGCCGCCCTCTTTCGACGAATGGCTGATAAACCACTTAAATACGGTGGTCAGCACATTGCCAAATGGGGCGTAAAAACAATTGCCTGACGCTAAGAAAATTAAGCGGTGAAAGCGGGTATCAACATCCACCCAACGGTCTGGATCGAAATCCTTCGCCACGGCACACATTTCTTCGTGCACGCGGGACAGCTCAATACGCTGTTCGCTAGTCGCATTTACCGCAGCAAGTCTTGTGGCATGGGGTTCAATAACACGACGAAACTCCAGAAACTGATGATACATTTCCAGCGTCCCTTCCATGCCATTCATCCACTCCAGCAACTGAACGTCCAGAATATTCCAGTTATTACGTGGCCGAACGCGAGTACCGACTTTAGGGCGCGATTCCAACATCCCTTTCGATGACACCAGTTTTAGCGCTTCACGCAGAGCCGTGCGGCTCACACCAAATTGCTCACAAAGCTCAACTTCGCTCGGCAAAATATCCCCAGGCTGTAGCTGCCCGGATAAAATTTTACGAGCAATGTCGCTGGCAATAAGTCCATCCAGCCCACGTTGTGTCGTTGCAATGGTTGTGAATTGCATGCTTTTGTCATACCTGAAAAAGGGAAGATCGGTAGTGTACCACCAAACTGTAAAGGCACTAAGTGCCTCTACAGACAGGGATCATGGCGCCATTTGTCCGCCATTTACATCAAGAATTTGCCCGGTAATGTAGCCGCTCATACGGTGAGAGGCGAAAAACAGGAAACTGGGTGCGACTTCTTCACTGCGGCCAAAACGCCCCATCGCAATGGAACTGGCAATTTTGTCACGCAGTTCCTGCGGCTTATCTTCATGAAATGCGGTGTCGATAGTGCCAGGAGAAACGATATTGAAACGGATATTATCTTTGGTAAATTCTTTAACCCAATTGCGATGAATGTCATGCAGCCAGGCCTTTGAAGCAGCATAAATCCCCGCGCCAATACCCCCGCCTTCGCGGCCAGCAATGGAACCTGTACTGATGACTGACGCCGTTTCACCGCTCAACTTCGCAGATGCGCGAAGATGTGGGATCGCGTATTTAGTCATCATTAGTGCCGATCGCGCGTTGAGATCCATCACTCGATCGTAGAAGTCATCATCAATGTCCTCGAGCCCGGATCGTCCACCCAACCCACCGGCATTATTTATGAGCACATCAAGGCCACCAAACTGTTCGACAAAAGCGGCAACCAGCGCCTGACACGCACCAGACTGGGACAAATCTGCCTGGAAATAACTCACTTCGCCCCCCTGCCCACGGAGCTCAGCCAGGGCTGCTTCCATCTGCTGCGCAGAGCGACGGCCATTAATTCCGACTTTTGCACCGCTTTGTACAAAAGCTTTCGCGGCTGCAAGACCCACCCCCGCCGAAGCACCAGTGATTAGCACACGTTTGTTTCTTAAATCAGAGAACATCGGATCACCTCTATTTGTCATTTAGTATTACAAATACTATCAATCAACAGTTAGCATGAAAACTAAAAGCGCCTGATTAAAGGCGCTTTTGTGAACTCAGAGCGGATGTTTAGCTTGCTGATGAGTATTCTGGGCAACCCGGCAACTCAAGCGTAATAAATATCCAACCAGGAAGATTATCGCTGCACATCCCAGGAATAACAGCCGCCCCCATAGCGGGTTCGGAATCAAGACCATCAACAGCATTCCCGCGCTCATCAACATCGTGATAAAGCCGATTTTTTCGCGCTGTTGAAGATCAAACCCTTGCTGATGTTCATCTTCCACCACTTCGGTTTCGATATTCTTAAAGAAGGTTTCAATTTGCTGCTGTTCTTTGACGGAGTAAGACGTCTCACGGTAAAAGAATTTAGTGCAGATAAAGAAGCCGCCCGTCAGCACCAGGTGCGCGATGATATTAATGATGACGTTGATTTCGCTCATTTCACGTTTAGTGAAAGCAATACCCAGCCATTGCCCAAGCGCTTTCGACGTTAGTACGTCGATACACAGCCACGAGACTAACATCCCGAATAATACCGTTCCCCAGGCGGCCCAACGCGGCGTACGCTTGATAAACATACCGAAGAATAGCGGCACCAGCAGCGGCGCTTGCGCAAGCGTGGAAACTGACATCATCAGGTCAAACAAGCTCATGCCTTCGAGTTTACTGAAGAGCAACGAGACAATAATGACCAGCACCCCATTAACGATGCAGAACACTTTACCGGCGAACAGTTCGGCACGGTCGCTGATTTTCTTATTGCGACAAACCACCGGCACCCAGAAACTACGCACGAAAATCCCGCTATTACGATTCAGCGCCGGGTCCATGGTTGACATGGTTGCAGCAAATAACCCTGCGACTAATAAACCCACCGTACCCGCTGGCATTGCTCGTTCAACAAAGCTTAAATAAATCGTGTCCGAGGCTTTATTCCCGAGTGCGGCATATTGCGCGGTGGCGTCAGGATAAAGACTGGCGGAAACCCACGGCGGAATAAACCAAATCAGCGTGCCGACAGCCATTAAAATCATGGCAAAGAAAGCCGCTTTTTGCGCATTCTTTGAATCTTTAGCATTCAGGAAACGGTAAGAATCCTGCATGTTATTAATGTTTTGTAATTGCTTCACAATAAAGAAAATAACGGAGCCTGCGATTACAACTCCGTAATTCATATTGGGGCCCATAACAAAGCCTGAAGGGAAATGGGTAATCATATTAACTGGACCACCCACTTTCACTAAAGCCACTACCGCACAAGCAACAGAAATAACAGCAACAATAAGTGTTTGGACAAAGTCGGATGCCACAACGCCCCAGGCACCGCTTAATAATGAGATCATCAGAACCACAATCCCCGTAACCCAGATAGTTACCGAGAGATCCCATTTAAACACTGTGCTCACAAAAATAGCCAATGCATTCATCATTACCGCACCACTCAAAATACTCAGTGGAATAATGACCCAGGTAAAGAAGTGTTCACTCTGCGAACCAAAGCGATGGCGAATCACTTCTGTTGCCGTATCGACCCTCACCTGACGGAAACGTTTAGCGAACCACAGCCAGGAAATGCCGTAGGCTATGGTATTTCCGAGAAATATTGCTGCAACCATAAAACCATCGCTAAAGGCTTTCCCCGCAGCACCGGTAAAAGTCCAGGCGCTGAACTGCGTCATAAATGCGGTAGCACCAACCATCCACCACAGCATTCGCCCACCGCCACGGAAATAATCGCTGGAGGACTTGCTGGCCATTTTTTTAAATATAAAGCTAATCAACACCATTAAGATAAAATAACCACAAATTACAGCGGTATCATAGATCATAATCGTACCCTTAGGTCAGAGGATTACCAGTTCCAGAGTGTTCCGTCTTCGAGGCGGCTAACAGGAAGATAAGATCTGACATAGGGATAATTTCCCATGGCGGTTTCATCTATATCAATTCCCAGTCCCGGCTTATCAGAAACCAATAGCATTCCATCCTTGAGGGGTAATTCGTATTTAAAGATGCTATTTAATTCAGGCGTTCCAAACCCGACAAACTCCTGAATACCAAAATTTGGTGCCCAGCTATTAATATGCAGGTGAGCCATTGTCGAAATTGGTGATAAATCTGGTGCGCCATGGGGTGCCATACGTACATGATAAAGCGCAGCAAAATCACTTAATTTACGCATCGGTGTGATTCCACCACCATGCGAAACCGCGGTGCGGATATAATCTATGGATTGCGTTTCTATTAACTCTTTAGCATCCCAAATAGTATTAAATATCTCCCCTACGGCCAGCGGCGTGGTGGTATGTTGGCGGATTTGCTGATAACCGGCTGGGTTTTCTGCCGTCACCGTGTCCTCAAGGAACAACAAATCATAAGGCTCCAGCAACTTACCCAGTCGCGCGGCTTCAATCGGTGTCAGGCGGCTATGCACATCATGCAGTAAATCAATGTCATACCCGAAGCGCTCACGCGCCGCTTTGAATAACTCGGGAATGAAATTCATATATTTACGCGTCGACCACGTTTGTTCAGGGGGTAATGGCCTGTTTCCCTGTAATTCGTAGTAATTTTTCTTTCCTTCCAGAGTGCCATAAGTCCCTTTGGTCGAAGGGATCGCGCATTGCAGGCGAATGGCTTTATAACCTTGTTCAATAAAACCCGCTGCGTTATCCAGCACTTCATTAATACTTTCACCGTTAGCATGAACATAAACTGTCACGCCCTGACGGCTTTTTCCGCCCAGCAGTTGCCACACCGGAAGCCCCGCATGTTTGCCGAGGATATCCCACAGCGCCATGTCTATTGCGCCAATGGCCGTCATCGTGACCGGGCCTTTACGCCAATAAGCGCCACGATAGAGATATTGCCAAATATCTTCGATATTGCGCGGATCTTTACCAATAAGGCATGGCGCAATATGCTCTTCCAGATAAGCTGCCACAGCCATTTCCCGGCCATTTAGCGTGGCATCACCCACACCATAGATCCCTTCGTCAGTTTCAATTTTTACCGTGACAAAATTCCGTCCATGCCGGCTAACCAGCACTTTTATACGTTCGATCTTCATAGCGACTCTCGTAGGGTAGAGAAAAGACAGGTCAGTGAAACACTCTATTTGTATTACTATAGTATTTATAAAATGGCTATTATGTGAACGGAGTCGTAATTTTTGAGTTAACAAGGTGCGGATTATTGGTTACTTAAATGTAACTAACATGGGGTTGTGAGCATAATGGTGAAAGGAAAATCACTAATACACTGATAAATATTCGGTTTTTAAGACGGAACGTTGAAAGACACTGCGGGGATAAAAAGAAAAAACATTACGCTACTTTATTTATTAGTCATACTAATAAAAAACCCTTCGACAGATTGTGAAGGGCTTGAGGTATTTACTCGTGTAATCCGCACTCACGCTTGAGGCCAAAGAAACGGGTTTCTTCTTCTGCCATACCTTCTTCCCACTTGCGTGTGGTATGCGTGTCGCCCACTGAGAGATAACCCTGATCCCACAGTGGATGGTATTTCAGGCCATTAGCCGTGAGATATTGGTAAACCTGGCGGTTATCCCAGTCGATAATCGGCAGGATTTTAAACACTTCGCGTTGGATAGCCAGCACCGGCAAATTCGCCCGGCTGCCGGATTGTTCGCGCCTTAAACCCGCAAACCAGGTTTGGCCGTTCAGTTCACGCAGTGCACGGTTCATCGGCTCGACTTTGTTGATGTCATTGTATTTCTCAATGCCTTCAACGCCCTGCTCCCACAGTTTGCCGTAACGCGCTTCCTGCCAGGCAGCACTTTCTTGCGCGCTATAAACCTTCAGATTGAGTTTCAGCTTGTCTGTCAGTTCATCAATAAACTGGTAGGTTTCCGGGAACAGATAGCCGGTATCCGTGAGGATCACCGGAATATCCGGGAACTGCTGAGTCACCAGATGCAGGCTGACCGCCGCCTGAATCCCAAAACTTGAGGACAATACAAACTCGCCCGGCAGATTTTCCAGCGCCCATCCAACACGTTGCTCGGCGGTGAGTTTTTCGAGTTGGCTGTTTACCTCGGCCAGCGCCATGACGCGCTCGACTTTTGGTAGATTGTTCAATGCTTTTAAATCGAGAACGGACATACGTGCCTCGCTTGTTTAATAGTTTTCCCTCACCCCTGTGGACCCCACCCCAACCCTCCCCTTGTCAGAGGAGGGAGCAGCAAGCGAGGGGGAGGTTGGGTGAGGGGCAATATTTAGTCCCACAAATCCCGGGCAGGGTCCAACACCGGACGAACAATCCCGGCGCGGATGGTGAAGTCACCAAAGCCTTCGTCGGCTTCACGTTCCTTCGACCAGCGCCCAACCAGTTCATCTATAGAAGCCAGAATCTCTGGTTCAGTAATGTTTTCACGGTACATACGCGGAATACGCGTACCGATACGATTACCGCCGATGTGCAAGTTATAGCGCCCAGGCGCTTTGCCCACCAGGCCGATTTCTGCCAGCAACGCACGGCCACAGCCATTCGGGCAGCCGGTTACACGCGTCACAATGTGCTCATCTGGCACATCGTGTTTTTCCAGCACTTCTTCAACTTTAGTCACAAACTGCGGCAGGAAACGTTCGGCTTCCGCCATCGCCAGCGGGCAAGTCGGGAATGACACGCAGGCCATCGAGTTTTCACGCTGTGGTTTCACGGCATTCATCAAACCGCTTTCTTTCGCGATCTTCTCAATTGCTGCCTTTTCGCTGGCAGGAACACCCGCCACGATCAGGTTCTGGTTCGCCGTTAAACGGAAGTCACCTTTGTGGATCTTAGCGATCTCCATCAGACCGGTTTTCAGCGGCCTGCCTGGGTAATCCAGAATACGACCATTTTCGATAAACAGCGTCAGGTGCCACTTGTCGTCGATACCTTTTACCCAACCAATACGGTCGCCACGCCCGGTAAATTCATACGGACGGATCGGCTCGAAGGTGATGCCAGCACGACGCTCAACTTCCGCTTTAAACACGTCAACACCAACGCGTTCAAGGGTGTATTTGGTTTTGGCATTTTTACGGTCGGTACGGTTGCCCCAGTCGCGTTGCGTGGTGACAACAGCTTCTGCTACCGCCAGCGTGTGCTCCAAAGGAATGTAGCCAAACTCGCTCGCCGTACGGGCGTAGGTCGCTTTGTTGCCGTGCTCAATAGACAAGCCACCGCCGACTAACAGGTTAAAGCCCACCAGCTTGCCGTCTTTCGCGATGGCGATGAAGTTCATGTCGTTGGCATGAAGATCGACATCGTTCTGCGGTGGCACGACGACCGTGGTTTTAAATTTACGCGGCAGATAAGTTGAACCGAGGATCGGTTCTTCGTCTGTCGTCGCAACTTTTTCTTTATCCCACCAGATTTCTGCGTAAGCACGGGTGCGCGGCAACAAGTGTTCAGAGAGTTTCTTCGCCCACTCGTAGGCTTCCTGGTGCAGCTCGGACTCCACCGGGTTGGAAGTACAAAGCACGTTGCGGTTAACATCGTTGGCCGTAGCCAGCGCATCCAACCCGACTTCGTGCAGCATTTCATGAGCCGGTTTCACGTTCTTTTTCAGAATGCCGTGAAACTGGAAGGTCTGGCGGTTGCTCAGACGAATGCTGCCGTAGATCGTTTTGTCTTCGGCAAATTTATCAATCGCACGCCACTGCTCGGTGGTGATGATCCCACCAGGCAAACGGCAGCGCAGCATCATGGCGTGGCGTGGTTCGAGCTTTTGTTCTGCACGTTCAGCACGAATATCGCGATCGTCTTGCTGATACATACCATGGAAGCGGATCAGCAAGAAGTTGTCGCCTCTGAAGCCGCCGGTCAGTCCGTCCTGTAAATCTTCCTGAATGGTGCCGCGCAGGAAATTGCTTTCGCGTTTCAAACGCTCGGCGTCAGACAGTTTGCCTTCGACCACTAATGGTCCTGGGTGTTTTTCGCTCATTAGTAGACATCTCGCTGATAACGGCGCTCAACGCGCAGCTCACTTAAAAATTCATCTGCCGTTTCGATATCCATACCACCGAACTCGGCTACCACTTCCAGTAAAACCTGCTCAACGTCTTTCGCCATGCGATTAGCATCGCCGCAGACGTAAATGTGGGCACCTTCGTTAATCCAGTTCCACAGTTCCGCGCCTTTTTCGCGCAGTTTATCTTGTACGTATATTTTGTGTTCCTGGTCGCGGGACCAGGCGAGATCGATGTTAGTCAGCAGGCCGTCTTTGACATAGCGCTGCCATTCAACCTGATAAAGGAAATCGTCAGTAAAGTGCGGGTTGCCAAAGAACAGCCAGTTTTTGCCACCTGCGCCGTCGTTTTCACGCTGCTGCATGAAAGCACGGAACGGAGCAATACCCGTGCCTGGGCCAATCATAATGACCGGCGTTTCTGGGTTAGCGGGCAGACGGAAGTTATCGTTATGTTCGATGAACACTCGCACTTCGCCATCTTCTTCAAGACGGTCAGCCAGGAAACCAGACGCACCGCCAGTACGGGCGCGGCCTTCGATGTCATAACGCACCACGCCAACCGTAATATGGACTTCGCTTTCCGCTTCCGCCTGAGAAGAAGCGATGGAGTACAGGCGCGGAGTCAATGGGCGCAGCAAATCAATCAGCTGTTCGGCCGTTAATTCAGCCGGGGCGTAACGCACCATGTCGACAATCGGCGTGCTTTGAGCAAAGTGTTGCAGCTTGGTTTTATCGCCGACTAAATCCAGCAGCGCCGCGTTGCGCGTGAGCTGAGCATATTTCTCTACGATATTCGCCGTGTTAATAGTTAGCTCAAAATGCCACTCCAGCGCTTCACTTAGCGACAGCGTTTTGCCATCAACAGTGACGCTCTCATCGCCTTTAAGCCACAGCAATTCGACCAGTTCTTTAACCAGGGCCGGACAGTTTTGATACCAAATACCCAGCGCGTCGCCAGGCTGGTAACGCAAACCGGAATCACCCAAATCAATTTCGAAATGGCGCACATCTTTTTCAGAATCGCGCCCCGTGATTTTCTGGTTAACCGCAAGCGTTGCTGTCAGTGGTGCTTCTTTGGTGTATGGGCTTGAGAAAACTTCGTTCACTACGCCAGTGGCAGTGGCTACTGCTTGCGCAGGCGTTTCTGCCGGTACGCGGGATTTCAGAACATCGACAATTTTTGCACGCCATTCTGCCGCTGCGGGTTGGAATTCGACGTCAGTATCTACGCGGTCCAGCAGGCGTTCACCGCCAAGCTCTGCGATTTTGGAATCAAAGTCTTTACCGGACTGGCAGAAAAATTCGTAAGACGTGTCACCCAAACTGAATACCGCAAATGCTGTATCGGTGAGCTTTGGCGCTTTTTTCGAGAACAAATATTTATGTAGCGCCACGGCTTCTTCAGGCGGTTCACCCTCGCCCTGTGTCGAAGTCACGACAATCAGCAGTTTTTCCTGGGCAATCTGTTTGAATTTATAGTCACCCGCATTCACCAGGTTGACGTTAAGTTTTGCTGCCAGCAAATCGTCACGCAGTTGTTCGCTCACACGACGCGCGTTACCGGTCTGGGAAGCGGAAATTAACGTGATCACCGGAGTTTCAACCGCAGCAGGCTGTGCTGCCGCAACGCTACCGGGTTGTTGATTGATCATTCCCCAAAAATAGCCGGATAACCAGGCCAGTTGAGTCTGCGAAAAATCCGTTGTCGCCGCCTGGAGGCGTGCCAGTTGCTCCGGGGTTAGCGGCAGCAAAGCGGTCGGTGGGGCCTGAGTTGTCATGCTTTATTGGGTTCCAGTAGCAAAAGGTCCGCTTTCATCAATAAACGGGAATAAGGTAAGGTTAACCAGCGCGATAGTAACAATTAAAGAAGGGATAGAAATAACAAATAACCAAAATGACTAACCGTTTTTACGGGTAATCTATAGCGCTAAAAGTGGTCACCTAACCATATGAAAATTAAGATATTTAAATGCAAGGCCGTGCAAGGATCGTGGATTACCAGGCAATGATAGTTTTAGTTAATGCGTAAAATAGTGGTTTCCGGTACTATTCGGCGGTTTTTCGCCCTACAGAGACTGTAATCATGAGCACCACCCTGTTTAAAGATTTTACCTTCGAAGCCGCTCACCACCTGCCGCACGTGCCAGAAGGCCACAAATGCGGTCGCCTGCATGGCCACTCTTTTATGGTGCGTCTGGAAATCACCGGAGAGGTTGATCCTTATACCGGCTGGATTATGGATTTCTCTGAGCTAAAAGCGGCGTTCAAACCGACTTACGACAGGCTGGATCATTATTATCTGAATGATATTCCAGGCCTTGAGAATCCAACCAGCGAAGTGCTGGCAAAATGGATTTGGGATGAAATGAAGCCGATTGTGCCGCTGCTGAGCGCGGTGATGGTGAAAGAAACCTGTACCGCCGGTTGCGTGTATAAGGGTTAATTGACGTTTAAATGTCAGGAGGAGCGGCAGTTCTGCCGCGCCCCATTATATTGTTCCCTGAGATTTATGGATGAGTATTTAAAGAAGGGTCCTTCAGGATTTTTTGTACCAGACTATTAAGTTCATGACTGTGAAAAAGATCGATACATTTCATTGTATTTAATTCAGAGCCAACCGAGCTACCATATTTCTTGCTGGCATACTGCTTTGCCAGACTCCGTAGTGAATCATAGGCTTCTGTTTGTTGTTTCCCAAATTCAAGATAGGCGCTTGCGGTTGCATTTGCGTCATTTCTGTCTTGCTCATTTGCGGCTATCGCAGCCAGGCAAATACTGAGAGCCCAATTTTTTAAAAGAATTTCCTGAGAATAGGTTTCGGTTGTGCTTAATGTTTCTTTGTCCATGCTCGTAAGCCAGACTGGGGAAATAGTGATACCATCATGATCTTGATCTGCATATATTTTTTCATGAGAAATACTACCTTTATGGTTGAAATAGACTATATACCTGTCATGGCCTTCAGGGAAACTTTTGTCGTGATAAAGTACGGTACCCGCAGGAAGAACATAATACCCATCATCCCCTGGCACATTTTCCATCAACAAAGGCTCTGTAATTATAATCCCTCTCATACTATTGTCTTTAACTGCAAAATTTAAAATCACATATGAAATCATCACGAAAATAAGTAAGAACAAGCACGTCAGAGAAATTAACTTATTATTTATAGATATTCTTTTTATCATGAAATACCTCTATACCATCCGTTGGCGAAATAAAAATGAACTAATAGCCTTGGTTTTCACTCATCCAATGACAGATACTATAATTTATCTTTTACAAAAACACTCTCTCCATTTATTCCTAAGATCAAAACCACAATTCCCATCCTCCGTGAACACCATCACCATTCCCCCAGTTAATCACTGTTATTCTGCCCTGTCGTAAACAACAGGGGTTCAGGATGAACACGCCGGATTTTGATGTCATCATCGTCGGAGCAGGGATTGCAGGCTCAACCTGCGCTTTGCTTTGCGCACGCAAAGGGCTGTCTGTTTTATTACTTGAACGAGCATCTCAGCCTGGCGGTAAGAATCTTTCTGGCGGGCGTATTTATAGTCATGCTCTGGAAAGCATTCTGCCAAACTTTGCCCTGCAAGCCCCTCTTGAGCGCCAAATCACGCAGGAAAAAATCTCGCTGCTAAGTGGTCAAAGCGCCACAACGTTCAACTATCGCCACCCTGCTTTTTCCCCGGCAACCACTTCATACACCCTGTTGCGTGCTCGTTTTGATCCCTGGCTGATGCAGCAAGCGCAGCTCGCGGGGGCTCAATGTTTGACGGACGTTCAGGTAGAGCAATTGCTGACTGAAGGTAACGCTGTTAAGGGCGTCATTGTCGATGGCGAGCCGTTATCGGCTACCACGGTTGTTCTGGCAGAAGGGGCGAATACGGTGCTGGCGGAGCGCCACGGTTTGCTCCCTAAACCCGCCGCGCATGAAATAGCGGTCGGGATTAAAGAAGTGCTTTCCTTGCCGCAAGACGTTCTGGAAAACCGTTTTTCGCTTGAGAATAACGAAGGTGCGGCGTGGCTCTTTAGCGGCGATTTACACGGTTCTTTGCCCGCTGGCGGCTTTCTGTATACCAATAAAAACACGATTTCACTGGGCGTTGTTTGCCCGCTTTCATCCATAAAAGCAGGCAATACGGCCCTGCCGCAGTTGCTGGAAAACTTCAAACGGCATCCTTTATTGCTCCCGCTTCTGAAACAGAGTGAATTACTGGAATACGGTGCGCATCTGGTTCCAGAAGGAGGTTTGCGTAGTGTGCCGCAAAATCTGGCGGGCAATGGCTGGCTTGCAGTAGGTGACAGCGCCCGGTTCTGCATCAACACCGCGCTGACCATTCGCGGTATGGATTTAGCCATGCTTTCGGCGCAAGCCGCTGCGCAAACACTGGCAATGCATCCTAAAGGTGAAGCTCTGCACGATGCTTATCATCAACATTTGCAAACCAGTTCGCTGTGGGCCGTGCTCACGCGTTATCAACATTTACCCGAATTACTGCTGCGTACACCTGCGCTTTTTTCAGCCTATCCGCAGCTTCTGGCTGAACTACAGCGTGAACATTACGAAACGGGCGCTGTTTGTCCGGAGCATCTGGCAAAACGGCTGTGGAAACATTCGCGCCGCCAGGGGTTAATTACGATGATGAAGGATTTGCTGCGAGGAGTGAAAAGCATATGAAATCGGACAACGAAGCACACATTGTCCCGGCATTATCTGTTACCGCAGCCATGCAGAAATTACTGGTCAAATGTTGTCCCACAGGGTTGTATACGATAGCGCCTGACGGGCGTTTGTTGGTTGAGTCTCACGGTTGCCTTGAGTGTGGAACGTGTCGCCTGTTGGCTGATGAACAAACTTTCGAAAGCTGGCGTTATCCCGCAGTTGAAAGCGGGATTCAATTTCGTTTTGGTTGATTGACACTGGAGAACTTGCTGTGCCCCTACTTCATTTATTAAAGCAAAATCCTGTCATTGCCGCAGTTAAAGACACCGAAAGTCTCGAGCTAGCCTTGCGCTCGGATTGTCTGTTTATCTCGGTGCTGTACGGCAATATTTGCACCATCACCGGTATTATTCAGCAGATTAAGAAAGCGAATAAATATGCCTTTATTCATGTCGACCTGCTGGAAGGCACGTCTAATAAAGAGATCGTGATTAACTTCCTGAAACTGGTGACCAACGCAGATGGCATTATCAGCACCAAAGCATCAATGGTGAAAGCCGCTCGCGTGCAGGGTTTCTTCGCCATCCACCGCCTGTTTCTGGTGGATTCCATCTCTTATCACAATATTGATAAACAGGTCGCGCAGTCTAACCCGGACTGTATTGAAATCCTGCCGGGTTGTATGCCAAAGGTGTTGGGTTGGGTCGCTGAAAAAATCAATCTACCGATTATTGCCGGTGGGCTGGTTTGTGATGAAGAAGATGCGAATACAGCGTTAAATGCGGGTGCTCTGGCCCTGTCCACCACCAATCGCGGTGTGTGGGAGCTGGCGAAAAAATTAGTTTAGGAAGCCGCACACTCTGCCAGTGCTTCCAGCACTGGCATCATTTCATCCACAACAATCACATCCGCTACGCTAAAAATGGCGGCATCGGGATCGTTATTAATGGCAATCACCAGGCGGCTATCGCGAATGCCTGCGCTAAATGCCGAAGCACCGGAAACGCCCGCCACAATGCACACGTCCGGTGCAATCATCGCGCCTGACATCCCAATCAAGCGTTCCATTTCGCACCAGGCATTCATCACCACCTGGCGGCTGGCCCCGGTTTCCGCGCCAAGTTGCCTGGCCAGTTCTTTGACTCGATCCATATTTTGTGACGATGCCACGCCCTGCCCCGCAACCACCACACACTGGGCCTGATTCAGTGCGGGGCGAGGAATATCTTCCAGCCGTTTTACCTCGACTAACCATTCTGGCAGCGGTGCCGATACCGGCAAAACGACCTGCGGAAAAATGACGGGAACAATCGTGGAAGGAGAAGAGCGAGCAACCGAGACACACCAGGGTTTCTCGCTGGCAACAAAAGTCCCTGTCATTGCGTTGCCGTAAACTGGCCGGGTGAATTGCGGTTGTGCATCAAATTCCCCCTGAGTCACGCCGCAAAACGCCTCACCTTTTAGCCGTACAGCCAGACGAGTGGCAAGTTCACCGCCCTGAGTTTCAGATGAAAATAACAGCATATCTTGCGGCGTTTCCCGATAGCGCGCTTCCAGCGCATCCAGAATATTTTCTGTAATAACAGGGGATTCGCTCACCGCCAGCCATCTTTCGCATGTCGCTTCTTCAAGCCCGGAGAGATGCAAAAATGCGGTCATTCCCGCAAGCTGGTATTCATCCTTCGCGGTAACAATCAGTGCAATTTTCATCGTGGCAACCTTTCGCGCAGGTAGTTATCGTAAAGTTTCTGCGCTTTTTCACGCGCGTTAGCACCTTCAATCTTTTGCGCCACCCGCCGATGTTGTTCGCGCTTTAGTTGCACGGAGGTTGGGCTGTGGATTTGCGCCGCAGGTACGCAGATAATTTCCGCTTTGCTTGCCGCCAGCTTTTGCCGGATGCCCGGCACCCGCAAACTGTAGCCCCCGTCATTCCTGACTATCAGCACCGCTGGCAGCGTAATGCGACACTGTAGCCGTTGGTCGTTTTGAATCAGCAAGGCTTCCACCTGCTCTTTTTCAACGTCGAGCGTAAAATCCACTACCCCCGTCAGCACGGGCCAGCCAAGCTGCTCGGCGAGCCAATATCCGGTTTGTGAATTATTGCCTTCGCCGCTCTGGCTACCGATGAGGACCAACGATTGCGGATGCTGTTTAATCCAGTCCGTGATCAAGGTTGCGATGTATTGCGGGGAAAACTGTAGATCGGCCCCATTCGGCGGGACTATTCGGATGAGATCGGCAAATCCCAGAGCACTTAGCTGCCGCATGAACGGTTCAGCGTGCGTGTCACCCACAGTCAACGCAGTGAGGTTCAGCGTTTGTTGCTGGCGTAGAATAATTTCCGCCGCTGCCTGTTCATCCGCTCCAGATTGATAACGAACATAAGAGAGATCCAGCGGTTCGGACTGAGCGTCACGCCATGCCTGTTCCGCTAACATGCTCAGATCCGGCTCCGCTTTAAATGCCAGCAGAATGTTCATTCATGACTCCTGATGCGTGATCTTTATTTCCGGACGCCGCCACCAGCGTCAGATCCTTGGTTTCCGGTGCCCAAAGAATGGAAACCACCAGCCCAAGTAACAGGACGCCCGCCAGCATCAGCATGGTGTGCTGTATTCCCCAGTTTGCCAGTGTCATGGGCAGCAACACTGTGCTGATTGCCGAGCCCAGGCGGCTCATGGATGTGGCAAAACCGATGCCCAGCGAGCGAATATCAGTAGGGAAACTTTCAGCGGGCAGCACCCCGACAAGATTACTGACAGCAGAAATGGTTATAGTGAAAATAATGAACAGCGCGAAGATGCAGATCGTGTTGTTGATAGGCGTGAAAGCCAGCGCCGTCAGGCTCAGGGCAAGAAGAGTGAAGCCGCTAATCAGCAAGCTACGACGTGGGCAATATTGCGTCAGGATGAGTCCCAGCACCGCCCCCGCCACCAGCACTAAATTCAGTAACAGGTTGGCGCGCAGAGAATGTTCCAGCCCTACGGTTTGCATAATGGCGGGCAGCCAGGTGTAAATCACAAAATACGGGATCACCAGGCAGACGAAAAACAGGCTGTTGAACGCAGTGCGCCGCCAGTAGCGGGATGAAAAAAGAGTGCTGATGTGGCGCGAGGTGGACACCGCCATTTCGTCCCCCAGCAGCACATTTGGCCCGAGGTGACGGCGCACCACAATATAGGCTTCGCGGAAACGCCCCTGGCGCATTAACCAACGCGGTGATTCTGGCGTCCCCCAACGGAGTAACGTGATGATGCTTGCAGGAACTGCGGCGGAAGCCAGCAGCCAGCGCCAAATGTCCGGCGAGCTTTCGGCAAAATAGTGGCCGATAAGATTAGCCATCACATATCCCACCGTCCAGACCACGCTGAACGCGCCCAGCAATACCCCGCGATGGCGGCGCGGCGCGAATTCAGCCAGCATGGCATGCCCCACGGAATAGTCGCCTCCAAGGCCAATACCAATCAGCACGCGCAGGAAGAAAAGCTGCTCAGCGGTCTGAGCAAAGAACTGCAATAAGGAGGCGAGCGTGATCAGCATAAAGCTGAAATTGAAGATTTTCTGCCGTCCAACATAGTCGGAAAGCCACCCCAGCACCAGGCTGCCAATAAACAAACCAAACAATGCCGCACCGCCGATCAGCCCTTCCTGAAGCACGGTCAGCGACAGTTGAATTTTCAGGGAAATCAATGCGAAGCCGATGATCCCCAACACGTAGCCATCCGTGAGATGAGCACCAAAGGTGAGCGCAGCAATGCGACAATGGAACCGGTTGAGTGGCAGGTCATCCATACGAATGGTGGGTGCGGGCATAGCGGGTTCCTTATGTCTCCCGGTAAAATAAAGTGCGACCCCGCAGGGCCGCACGACATCCTATTTTTCAATCGGATAGATAGTACCGGTGTTCATAATGCCGTTAGGGTCAAACTGATCTTTCAGCCCTTTTAACAAGGCATAGGCGCTGCCATGTTCCAGTTTGGTCCAGTGGGTGCGGTGCTTCCCGATACCGTGGTGATGCACCATCGAACCGCCCTGTTTGATCGTCTCTTCTACGATGATTTTGTTGAGCGGATTATGGTACTTGTTGATTTCTTCTTCCGGCTTGCAGTCCACCACGTTGTAGTCGTAAACGAAGTACATGTTGGTGCCGTTGATGTAGCTATGAGACGAGTGCCCGCCGAGCATCGTGATGTCATCCGCGTGTGGAAATTCTGTGCGAATGCGGTCGATAACACGATGATAAATCTCGTTAATACAGCTCCAACTTCCGGACACTTCAGTAGTGAAGCCCATATTGCCGGTATTCAAAATCTGCACACGTTCAGCAGCAACTTTCTCCGGCCCCCAGTTCAGGTGATTGAACCAGTTTTCGATAAGTTTGCTGTCGACACGCTGGCATTCAGGATGCCGCGCCACCACTTCTTCAATACCCGCGCCAGTGGCTTCCGCCAGGCGTTTAGTGCCTTCAGCCATGAAAATCAGCACACATTTGCCCTCAGCAAAGTGGGTAAAGTGCTGAGTACTATCTTCCGCGTCGTACAGGCGAGCAATCGACGGGCGATACCCTTCAACCATCACTTCACGCAGGATGTTAAAACCGGTTTTCATGTTGTCGAGGATATAGCCGTAGAACAGGTTATTCTCTGGCATGAATTTGAAGATTTTGACTGTTACTTCAGTGATATAACAAAGCGCGCCTTCGTTACCGATGATGATGTGGCGAATATCCGGCCCGGCAGCACGGCGCGGGACATTTTTAATGCGCGTGATGATGCCGTCCGGCATGACAGCCTCAAGGCCGACCACCATGTCTTCGATAGCGCCGTAAAGGGTCGAAAATTGCCCGATGCTGCGTGTCGCAACCAGGCCACCCATTTGCGCCAACGGTTTCGACTGCGGCGAGTGTCCAGTGGTGTAGCCTTTTGCCCGCAGCGCATTTTCCAGCATTTCAAGCGGCACGCCGCATTGCGCTGTGGCCTGCATGTTTTCGATATCCAGGCTGATAATTTTGTTCAGCCCTGAGCCATCCAGTACCACCGAATCTTTAATCACGGTTTCTAACCCGCCTTCTGTCGCCGATGCGCCAGTACGCGGGACGCAGTTAATACGGTGCTTATTCAGGAAGGCAAGAACCTGTGAAACTTGTTCGCTGCTGGTTAATTTCACTACCGCAGCCGGAAGTGGCAGTGTGAATACGCCATGAATATCCGCATATTTTCTGAAGCGATCGATACTGTTTTTCTGCAATACTTTTTCATCGGTGATGATCTGCTGTGGGCCAACAATTTCTTGCAAATGTTCAACAATCGCTGCTCGTGTTAAAGACATAGTTCATCCTTCCTGAATATATTAATGGAATCGTCATTATTAAATAATATTTAAAGAAACCACCTGCATTATTAAATTAGCGAACCAGATAACCGCCATCGACAACCAATAAATGCCCGTTAACATAATTTGAAGCATGACTGGCTAAAAATACCATCGCACCCATTAAGTCCTGAGTTTCACCCCAGCGATTGGCTGGAATATGATCAAGTACACGCTTGTTCGTTTCCGGATTTTTACGGGTTTCAGTGGTGATTTCTGTTGCATAATATCCCGGAGCAATACCGTTAACCTGAATATTATACTGACCTAATTCATCACAATAGGCTTTAGTAAACCCGGCCAGCGCATGTTTGGTTGCAGAATAAGCCGGTGACCATTGCCCACCTAAATACGAGAACAACGAACAGATATTAATTATCTTGCCACTTTTTTGCGGGATCATCAGTTTTGCCGCTTCAAAGCTCAGCTCAAATGCCGCCGTCAGGTTGATGTCGATCATTGGGTCCCAGTCTTCACGCCCAAAGTCTAATACCTTGTTGAGCTTACAAATCCCGGCGTTGTTCACCAGAATGTCAACGCCACCAAAGCGCTCTTTGCAGGCGGCAATCACCTTCGCAGGGACGCCTCTTTCAGTGATATCAACCTGCATGAATTCAACGCTAACGCCTTGTTGTTCAATCATTTCCCGCGTTTCGCCGTTGTCTTTAATAAAACTTGGGATAAACAGGTTGGCACCACCTTTAGCCAGTGCAACAGCAAACGCCTGTCCCAGCCCGCTGTTGCCGCCGGTAACAATGGCGGTTTTGCCTTTCAGGGAGAAGAAATCCAGTGAAAATTCATTCAATGCGCTTAGTGACATAATTGACTCCAGTTTATTCAGGGCAAAAAAAAATGAGAAAAGCAAACTCCCCCGTTAAGGGAAGCTACTTTTCTCATCGTCTCTAGTAACTGGCTAAAATAAGTATCACGGTGCGAACACTAGTTTCGTGATTTAAGTCACACTATTTTACTTTGCCATATTTAATCGCCAGATATTTCATCATTGATTTTAAATCGTGATAATTATCACAATAACCCATAAGACGCTATGTTATTAATTCTGGCAATTACTAGAGACGCTGAGAAAAGTAATCTTCCCGCAAGGGTTGGTTACTTTTCTCTTTTTTTTGTCTGTCGAAAATGAACTATGACGAGAAAATAGCTATGCAACTATCAAATTTTCGCCGCTGGGTAACTCTGGCAATAATAAGCATTAGTGGTGGTGTCAGTTTTGACCTGGCTTATCTGCGTTATATTTATCAAATCCCCATGGCGAAATTTATGGGATTTTCCAATACCGAAATCGGTTTAATCATGAGCACCTTTGGAATAACAGCCATTATTCTTTATGCACCTAGCGGAGTTATTGCCGATAAATATTCCCATCGCATCATGATGACCAGCGCGATGATTATTACCGGTTTATTAGGCTGCGTAATGGCCTTTTATCCCCCACTGTGGGTGATGCTTGCCGTTCAGGTCGCATTTGCTATTACCACGATTTTGATGCTGTGGTCAGTGTCGATTAAAGCCGCTTCATTGCTCGGCGGTCACAACGAGCAAGGCAAAATCATGGGCTGGATGGAAGGCCTGCGCGGTGTCGGTGTGATGACCCTGGCGGTATTTACTATGTGGGTGTTCTCCCGGTTTACACCAGACAATGGTAACAGCCTCAAAACGGTGATCCTCATATACAGCGGCGTTTATATTGCCCTGGGCATCTTGTGCTGGTTCTTTGTTAGCGATGGTTTCACTGGCCGTGAAACGGCTGAAAAAGAAGCCACAAAACCTGCCTTTCAACTCAGCGATATCGTCTCGGTGCTGAAAATCCCCACCACCTGGTATTGCAGTATGATTATTTTTGGCGTCTATACCATCTACGCCATTCTCAGCTACTCCACCAACTATCTTACTGAAATTTATGGCATGTCTCTGGTGGCAGCCAGTTATATGGGCATCGTGATCAACAAGATTTTCCGTGCCATGTGTGGCCCGCTGGGTGGCCTGATAACGACCTACAGTCGGTTTAAATCGCCAACACGCGTGGTGCAGTTCCTGGCCTTAATGGGTGCGATTACGCTGATTGCGCTGCTGATAACTAACCAAAATCCGCAGTCTGTCGTCATTGGCATCGGGCTGATTCTGCTGCTTGCTTTCACCTGCTACGCCTCACGCGGTTTGTACTTCGCCTGCCCAGGTGAAGCCCGCACGCCAACGTTCATCATGGGAACCACGGTGGGGATCTGCTCGGTCATTGGCTTTCTGCCAGATGTCTTCGTCTACCCGGTTGTTGGCTACTGGCAGGACACATTGCCCGCAGCCGAGGCCTACAGAAACATGTGGATCATGGGGCTGACCGCGCTTTGCATCGTGATGGTGTTTACCTTTTTACTGTCGCGAAAAATTCATGCCATTAGCACTGCATCAGAAAACACAGCATTACTGGAGAATGGAAATGCCTAAAAAATATATTATTGGAATTGATGGCGGGAGCCAGAGCACGAAAGTCGTAATGTATGATTTACAAGGGAATGTGGTTTGCGAAGGCAAAGGGCTGCTGCAACCTATGCACACCCCGGATGCCGACACGGTAGAGCATCCTGACGACGATTTATGGACTTCGCTATGTGCTGCGGGAAAAGATCTGATGAGCCAGTTTACTGGCAATAGAGAAGATATTGTCGGCATTGGGCTTGGTTCGATTCGTTGTTGCCGTGCCTTATTAAAAGCAGATGGCACGCCCGCAGCCCCGTTGATTAGCTGGCAGGACGCTCGCGTTACCAGACCTTACGAACATACCAACCAGGATGTGGCTTATGTCACTTCATTTTCAGGTTATCTGTCGCACCGCTTAACCGGCGAGTTGAAAGATAACGTCGCCAACTATTTTGGTCAGTGGCCGGTGGATTATAAAACCTGGGGCTGGAGTGACGATGAAGAGGTGATGAAGAAATTTAATCTCCCGCGCCACATGCTGTTTGATGTGCAAATGCCAGGAACAGTATTAGGCCATATCACCAAAGATGCCGCTCAGGCGACAGGCTTCCCGCAAGGTTTGCCGGTGGTGTGCAGCACCAGCGATAAAGCCGTGGAAGCGCTCGGGGCTGGGTTGTTGGATGATGAAACCGCCGTGATTTCGTTGGGCACTTATATCGCCCTGATGATGAATGGCAAACAGTTGCCTAAAGATCCCGCCTGGTACTGGCCGATCATGTCCTCCGTTCCCGAAGTACTGCTCTATGAAGGCTACGGTATTCGCAAAGGGATGTGGACCGTCAGTTGGTTAAGAGACATGTTGGGCGACTCTTTGATTCAGGACGCCAAATCCCAGGGCCTTTCGCCGGAAGATTTGTTAAACAAGAAAGCATCTGACGTTTCACCAGGCTGCGACGGTTTAATGACAGTGCTGGACTGGCTGACCAATCCCTGGGAACCGTATAAAAGAGGCGCGATGATCGGGTTTAACGCCACGATGGATTACGCCTGGATTTATCGTTCCATTCTGGAAAGTGTTGCGCTAACCCTGAAAAATAATTACGACAACATGTGTAATGAAATGGGTCGTCATGCCCGGCACATTATCATCACTGGCGGCGGCTCAAACAGCGACCTGTTCATGCAAATCTTTGCTGATGTCTTTAACCTGCCAGCGAAGCGGAATGTGATAAATGGTTGTGCAAGCCTGGGGGCGGCAATCAATACGGCGGTCGGCCTTGGCGTTTACCCTTCTTACGATATAGCCGTGGAGAAAATGGTGCGGGTCAAAGATACCTTTGTACCGGTAGAAAAAAATGCCGCGCTGTATGCCGCCATGAATGAAGGGATATTCAGAGAGTTAACGAAGCACACCGATGTGATTTTGAAAAAATCTTATGAGGTCTTCCATGGCGACCTGAGCAAGGTCGATTCTATTCAGAGCTGGTCAAACGCGTAGTGGATGATGATGTATGCCGGGTGGAGATTCACCCGGCATTTTGTTTTAAGCGATATTCAAATACTTGTGCGTCTGCATCGAAAGCCGCCAGTTGCGGGCAATGCAGGTTTCAATACACAGACGCGTCGCGTCTTCTTTCTGGCTGATAGGCTGGAGCGCAATAATCCGCTTTTTATCATCAATCAACGTTGCCAGTAGTTCATCCAGCGCTTCAATGTCGCGCATACGCCCAACCGGGTGCTTAATTTCATCTGCGCGTTCCAGCGCCTGCGAAAGCACATCGTAACCGCCACGCATATTTACTTTTGGGGAAACAGTCACCCAGGTGTCCGCTGTGCAGCGCACTTCGTGGGTACCGCTGGTTTCAATCTGGCAGCTATAGCCATGATGCTCAAATAGAGAAGTTAACGGTGTGAGATCGTGAATGCACGGTTCGCCACCGGTAATCACCACATGACGCGCGGTGTAATCCTGGCGCTGGAAAATAGCCAGCAGGTCTTCAGCACTGGCATTGCCCCATTTATCGCTTTCTTTGGTTTTAGCCAGAATGCTGAACAAAGAGACTTCACGATCCGCGAGTTTATCCCAGGTGTGTTTGGTATCGCACCACGCGCAGCCCACCGGGCAACCCTGTAGGCGAATAAAAATGGCGGGCACACCAGTAAAATAGCCCTCCCCTTGCAGGGTCTGGAACATCTCGTTAATCGGATACTGCATAGTCATCTCAGATATTAGGTGTAAAGGGTAATTATCGCAGAAGTGACGGTTGAGATCATGCGCAACGCGGCTGCTGATGCATATGTCCTGCAATAAGCGCCATTTGAGCGATGCAATAACCTATGTATCCATAAGGTTATTGTGTCTACCATCACAACAATCAGACTTATCTTGCCCCTAAGCCAGCTCGCTTGATCACCGTCATATTTCCTTACACACCATACTTTTAGCATCAGGAACGCATTCCCCTCTAATGACATAAGGAAATGATAAATGGAAAGTTCTGTTCATTCAGAGAACCAACGCGTTGGGCCGGGTGCCTATATCGCATTGCTGTTCGCAATGGTGTTCTTTTCTGGCTTGCTGGGTGGAAAAGAGTGGTATGGCGTATTCGATTTCACCACGCTAAACGGCGCATTTGGCAAAGTCGTCACCGATGTGAACCTTCAGGGCGATGCGGTTGATGTCGCAAAAAGCGCTTTTCGCGGTAAAGGTGGCCATGGTGCGATGGATGGTTTCCTGTTCGCCTTTGGCCTGATCCCGGCGGTGATGTTTGCACTTGGGATGATCAACGTACTGGAACATTACGGCGCGCTTAATGCTGCCCGTAAACTGCTGACTCCGCTTTTACGCCCTCTGATGGGAATTCCTGGCTCAACCGGCCTTGCGCTGATTGGCAGCCTACAAAGCACCGATGTCGGCGCTTCCTTAACGCGCGTACTGGCCGATGAAGGGCAAATAACCGAGAAAGAAAAAACCATATTCACCATGTTCCAGTTTTCTGCCGGAGCGATGATCACCAACTTTTTCTCATCTGGTGCCGTGCTATTTACGCTCGTTGCAATTGACGGTACTTCGGCGGTACCCGCCTCCATCGGCTTGTGCGTAGCCGTGATGTTTATCATGAAAATTGTTGGGGCGAATGTGATGCGCCTGATTCTGAATGTCACTGAACGCAAGACAAGTGTGGAGGTGCAGCATGGCTGATACCACAACCAAGCCGATGATCACTGATGTGTTCGTCGCCGGAGCCCGTAAAGGCTGGAATATCGCTACCACCAGCACACTTCCTAATGTACTGATGGCCTTCATCATTATTTATGCCCTGCAGATCACTGGCGCGTTGAACGGCCTGGCCTGGTTATTTGGCCCGCTGATGAAAGTCTTCGGCCTGCCGGGGGAAGCAGCAGCCGTGCTGATTGGCGGCTGGATGTCGATGGGCGGAGCCATCGGTGTTGCTATCACTTTGTTTGAAAAAGGCATTCTTACCGGTGCGCATCTGGCAATCCTTGCCCCTGCCATTTATCTGATGGGTTCACAGGTGCAATATGCTGGCCGCATTCTCGGTGTCGTCGGCATACCGGCAAAACAAATCCCATTAATGATAGCCATTTCGGTGCTGAACGCTTTTGGCGCCATGTTTATTATGCGACTTATGATTTTGGAGTAACCCATGGATTTAAAACAGTATCTTCAAGAACTAAAAAAAGTAGTGAATATCGACTGTGGTACAGCAACGCTTGATGGCGTTGAAGAAGTCAGCCGTATTTTCCTGCAGTGGTACCAGAATGAAAATTGGCATTGCGACAGAATTTCACTCGGTGAAAAAGTCGGCCCTGGACTCTTCGCTACCAACAAACCTGACGCTGAGCGTTATGACGTGTTGCTTGTCGGGCACATGGACACAGTATTTCCCGCGGGAACCGTGGCGGAACGCCCATTCAGCATTGAAGGAAACCGCGCTTACGGCCCTGGCGTATCAGATATGAAGAGCGGGTTACTGAATATTCTTTGGGCGCTACGTGAAATGGATAAAGCCACGCTCGAGCGCTTATCCATTGGCGTTGTCATGAACCCGGATGAAGAAACCGGCTCAGTGCATTCTCATCACTGGATTGGTGAGTTAGCAAAACGCAGCCGCTGCGTGCTGGTATGTGAAGCTGCAAGAGCCGATGGTTCACTGGTGAAAGCACGTAAAGGGATGGCAGGCTATAAGCTGACGTTTAAAGGTGTGGCGGCGCATGCCGGAAATGATCCTGAATCTGGTCGTTCAGCAATTAAAGCACTGGCGCGTGCCGTGCTGGAAATCAGCGATATAGCGGATGTTGCTAAAGGAACCACCATCAATACCGGTGTAATTTCTGGCGGCGTAGTGGCAAATATCGTACCAGAGCATGCAGAAATGATTGTCGATGTCCGTTTCCAGGATAACGATGAATATGCGCGTGTGCACGCTGCAATCCAGGCATATAGCGAGCGCGAATTTGAGCGGGATGTGAAAACTACTGTTCAACAGCAGGTGCAAAAACCAGCCATGTCGCCAAACGCTGATACCGAAGCATTGATGAAACTTGTTGAGCAAGCCGGAGCAGCAGAGGGTATCGACGTACGCTGGAAGTCCGTAGGGGGCGGTTCCGACGCTAACCATACCGCAGCGTTAGGCGTGCCTTCACTGGATGGTTTTGGCCCAATTGGGGCGGGTTTCCATAGTTCGTCGGAATATCTGGAACTGGATAGCATTGAGCCGAGAATTAGGTTGCTTAAGCGTGTGATTCAGTCGCTTTAGTTATAAACATGGCCGGAAAACCCGGCCATTATTCATTCATTCGTCAGTTCAACGCCGCTTACTTTTTGGTTTTAAAATCGATAACCATGCGGCCTTTGATTTTGCCGTCTTCCATTTCCTTGAAAATAGCGTTGATATCTTCAAGTGGCCGCATCGTTACTTTCGGAACCACTTTCCCTTCGGCTGCGAACTGGAAGGCTTCTGTCAGATCCATACGTGTACCGACCAGAGAACCCACAACTTCGATACCATCAAGCACCAGGCGCGGTATGTTCAGGCTCATTGACTCTGAAGGCAGCCCGACAGCAACAATACGAGCACCCGCACGAACAGCATCAACGGCAGAGTTAAACGCGGCTTTTGCTACGGCGGTGACTACCGCTGCGTGCGCACCACCGACTTTCTCCTGGATAATTTTTGCGGCATCTTCATTACGCGAGTTAATCACCAAATCAGCCCCGCACTCTTTGGCGAAATCGAGCTGTGCATCGTTCACGTCGATGGCAATAACTTTGGCATTAAAGACATTTTTCGCATATTGCAGCGCAAGGTTACCAAGACCGCCCAGGCCGTAAATCGCAATCCATTGACCCGGTTTAACGTGGGAAACTTTTACCGCTTTATAAGTCGTGACGCCTGCGCAAGTGACGCTGCTTGCGGCGGCAGACTCGAGGCCATCCGGCACTTTCACTGCGTAGTCAGCGACAACGATGCACTCTTCTGCCATGCCACCATCCGCGGTATAGCCCGCGTTTGTGACGCTGCGACATAGCGTTTCGTTGCCGCTATTACAGTACTCACAGTTTCCGCATCCACGGAAGAACCAGGCAACGCTTGCACGATCGCCCACTTTCAGTGAAGTCACACCAGGACCGATAGACTTCACTATGCCGATACCTTCATGGCCCAGCGTAATACCCGTTACATCACCAAAATCACCGTTTTTCACATGTAAGTCGGTATGGCATACACCAACAACACTCCATTGTCAGTAACGCCTCTCCGTGCTCAAGTGCACGAACAGGCTTATCAATGATGCCAACAGAGTGGTCTTTGTTAACAACTGCAGCTTTCATGGCGGTCTCCTGACCTGTGAGTGAAATAACCCAATAAGCCTGGTCGAGAGGTCAGGAAACCGCAAACAATGACCACCGCTTAGCTCTGATTTCAGGAAAAAAGAGCATAAAAAAACCCGCCGAAGCGGGTTTTTCTCAGAACTTAAAGAAGCAGTAACGAATTACTGACCTTTAACTTCTTTCAGACCGTTGAACGGTGCAGGTGTACCCGCAGCAGCCAAAGCTTCTTCGATACGAATCAGCTGGTTGTACTTAGCAACACGGTCAGAACGGCTCATAGAACCAGTTTTGATCTGGCCTGCAGCAGTACCAACAGCCAGGTCAGCAATGGTAGCGTCTTCAGTTTCGCCTGAACGGTGAGAGATAACTGCAGTATAGCCAGCATCTTTCGCCATTTTGATCGCAGCCAGAGTTTCGGTCAGAGAACCGATCTGGTTGAATTTGATCAGAATGGAGTTAGCGATACCGTTGTCGATACCTCTTTTCAGGATTTTGGTGTTGGTTACGAACAGGTCATCACCAACCAACTGAAGTTTGTCGCCCATGACTTTAGTCTGGTATGCGAAACCATCCCAATCAGACTCGTCCAGACCGTCTTCGATAGAAACGATTGGGTACTGTTTGGTCAGGTCTTCCAGGAAGTGGGTGAATTCTTCAGAGGTGAAAGCTTTGTTGCCTTCGCCAGCCAGAACGTATTTACCGTCTTTGTAGAATTCAGAAGCAGCACAGTCCATAGCCAGAGTAATGTCTTTACCCAGCTCGTAGCCTGCAGCTTTAACCGCTTCAGCGATTACAGCCAGTGCTTCAGCGTTGGAACCCAGGTTTGGCGCATAGCCACCTTCGTCACCAACAGCAGTACCCATACCTTTAGATTTCAGAACTTTAGCCAGGGTGTGGAACACTTCAGAACCCATACGGATGGCTTCTTTCAGAGTTTTAGCACCAACGGGTTGAATCATGAACTCTTGGATATCAACGTTGTTATCAGCGTGCTCGCCACCGTTGATGATGTTCATCATAGGCAGAGGCATAGAGTATTTGCCTGGAGTGCCGTTCAGTTCAGCGATGTGTGCATACAGCGGCAGGCCTTTAGAGGCAGCAGCAGCTTTAGCAGCAGCCAGAGATACAGCCAGGATTGCGTTAGCGCCGAAGTTAGATTTGTTTTCGGTGCCATCCAGGTCGATCATGATCTTATCGATGTTAGCCTGGTCTTTCGCATCTTTACCAGTTACAGCCGCAGCAATCGGGCCGTTAACTGCAGCAACGGCTTTCAGAACGCCTTTGCCCAGGTAGCGAGATTTGTCGCCATCGCGCAGTTCCAGCGCTTCGCGGGAACCAGTAGAAGCACCTGATGGTGCAGCAGCCATACCTACGAAACCGCCTTCCAGATGAACTTCAGCTTCAACAGTCGGGTTACCACGGGAGTCGATGATTTCACGACCGATGACTTTAACGATTTTGGACATTAGATTTTCCTCAGTACAAGTTAAACTAAAACTCCAGACAAACAACGCGCGAAACATTCGCGCGTTGTCGTTCTAACTTTCTGCTTACTTCGCCTGACGCTTTTGGTACTCACCGGCCGCTTTTACAAAACCTGCGAACAGTGGGTGCCCATCACGCGGAGTAGAAGTAAATTCCGGGTGGAACTGGCAAGCAACAAACCACGGATGATTTGGCACTTCGATGATTTCTACCAGTTGGTCATCACCGGAACGGCCCGCAACGCGCAGACCTGCTGTTTCAATTTGCTTCAACAACATGTTGTTGACTTCATAACGATGGCGATGGCGCTCAACGATTGTCGGTTCACCGTACATCTGGCGCACCAGACTACCATCGGTCAACTGACACTGCTGGCCACCAAGACGCATGGTGCCGCCTAAGTCGCTCTTTTCAGTACGAACTTCAACGTTACCTTCTTCGTCACGCCACTCGGTGATTAACGCGACCACCGGGTATTTACAGTCTGGCACAAATTCAGTTGAGTTGGCGTTAGCCATACCTGCAACGTTTCGTGCGAACTCAATGAGCGCGACCTGCATACCTAAGCAAATGCCCAGATAAGGAATATTCTGCTCACGAGCATAGCGCGCGGTGGCGATTTTGCCTTCCACACCACGGTAACCAAAACCGCCAGGGATAAGGATAGCATCCAATCCCTTCAGCACTTCTTCAGCACCGCGAGTTTCAACATCCTGCGAGTCAATCAGCTTGATGTTAACGGTCAGACGATTTTTCAAACCACCGTGTTTCAGCGCTTCAATCACAGATTTGTAGGCATCTGGCAGTTCAATGTACTTGCCGACCATACCAATCGTGACTTCGCTTGTCGGATTCGCTTCTTCGTAAATAACTTGTTCCCATTCGGACAAGTTAGCTTCAGGAACGTTCAAGCTGAATCGTTTACAAATATAATCGTCCAGACCCTGTGATTTCAACAGACCTGGAATTTTATAGATGGAATCGACATCTTTTAGAGAAATAACCGCTTTCTCCGGGACGTTACAGAACAATGCGATTTTTGCACGTTCGTTTGCCGGAACAACGCGGTCTGAACGGCAGATCAGCACATCAGGCTGAATACCGATAGAAAGCAGTTCTTTTACGGAGTGTTGGGTCGGTTTAGTTTTCACTTCACCGGCAGCTGCCAGATATGGCACCAGAGTCAGGTGCATATACAGCGTGTGCTCACGACCCACTTCCACGGCCATCTGACGAATCGCTTCGAGGAACGGCAGGGATTCGATATCACCTACAGTACCGCCGATTTCTACCAGCACGACATCGTAGCCTTCGCCACCTTCAAGGATGCGTTCTTTGATAGCGTTCGTAATGTGTGGAATAACCTGGACGGTCGCGCCCAGATAGTCGCCACGGCGTTCTTTACGCAGAACTTCTGAGTAGATACGGCCAGTGGTGAAGTTGTTACGACGCGTCATTTTGTTGCGAATGAAGCGCTCGTAGTGACCTAAATCCAGGTCGGTTTCAGCGCCGTCTTCTGTAACGAACACTTCCCCATGTTGAATAGGGCTCATGGTACCCGGATCGACGTTGATGTACGGATCGAGTTTCATGATGGATACGTTGAGGCCACGGGCTTCAAGAATAGCTGCGAGGGAGGCTGCGGCAATGCCTTTACCCAGAGAGGAAACGACCCCGCCGGTCACAAAAATATAGTTCGTTGTCATGCTGAACCTGAGAAGTTAGGTTTAAGGACGATGGGAGTACCAAGACGGGAAAGTAGTATACCCGAACAGTATCGGCGCCACAAACTTTCATTCTGTCTACTAAGCCCTGACCTCGCACTTTGTCAGGGCACTGAAAATAGCTCGTCTGACATAAAAGTTTTTGACGCAAATCAAGCGCTTGTTAAATCGAAATTGCCATAAAATGCGCTTGACCACAAAAATGCGTTAGATTTCAGTTTCCTGGCGTTTAACCTGCTGCCAGACTTCTTCCATGATTTCTAAGTCGACTCCGGTCATTGTCAGGCCTCTGGCGGCAATAATCTGTTCCACCTGGCGGAAACGTCGCTCGAATTTCAGATTAGCTTTTTGCAATGCGGTTTCAGCTTTGGTACCTAAATGGCGTGCAAGATTAACGGTAGCGAACAATAAATCACCGACTTCTTCTTCCAGTTTCGCTTCATCGACGACGGCTTGTTTCGCTTCAAACATCACTTCGTCAATCTCTTCGTAGACTTTGTCTAAAACCGGGCCAAGAGTGGTCCAGTCGAAGCCGACTGTTGAACAACGTTTCTGGATTTTATGTGCACGCATAAGAGCAGGTAGCGCGTGGGGAATGTCATCAACTGCGGAATGCTGCGCTTTTTCAGCACGCTCATCGCTTTTGATTTGTTCCCAACGAGCCAGTACTTCAGTGCTGTTTTCAGCCGTAGCGTCGGCAAAAATATGCGGATGACGGCGCTCGAGTTTGTCGCAAATTGCGGCACAGATATCGTCGAAATCAAAGCGCCCTTCTTCCTGGGCCATCTGTGCGTAAAACACCACCTGGAACAGCAAATCGCCCAGTTCACCGCGTAAATCATCAAAATCTTCGCGGTTGATGGCATCAAGCACTTCGTAAGTTTCTTCCAGGGTATAAGGAGCAATGGTCGCAAAGGTTTGCTCTTTGTCCCACGGACAGCCGGATTCAGGGTCACGCAGGCGCTTCATGATGCCCAGAAGGCGGGTAATTTGGCTCATTTCAATTCCTTGCAAATACAAAAATTAAAGACGGGATAACCTCCCGTCCTTATGTTACATACCACTAACCGTGCAATCGCCTCGCATCGATAATATCCGGCACCTGGTTCAGTTTACCCAGCACGCGGCCCAGTACCTGAAGGTTGTAGATTTCGATATTCATATCGATGGTTGCCAGTTGCTGTTTGGTGTCGCTACGGCTTGCAACGCCCAATACATTCACCTTTTCATTCGCCAGAATGGTGGTGATATCACGCAGCAAGCCACTGCGATCGTTGGCGGTAACGCGCACCACCAGCGAGTAGCCGCTGGAGTAGCTTTCGCCCCACACCGCATCAACGATACGTTCCGGTGCGTGAGATTGCAGTTCAGCAAGCTGGTCGCAGTCCGCGCGGTGGATAGAAATACCGCGCCCCTGGGTGATGAAACCGGTAATCTCATCGCCTGGAATCGGCTGGCAGCAACGCGCAATGTGGTGCATCAGATTGCCGACGCCTTCCACGACGACGCGGCCATTATCTTTGCTGCGCGACTGTGGCGTATAGGTTTTCTGTTTCAACTGACGAAGCGCTTGCTCATCCTGTTCAGCCGCAGTCGGCTTATTGAATTGCGCTTGCAGGTAGTTGCTCATCTGGTTAAGACGAATATCACCACCGCCAATCGCTGCCAGTAACTCATCGATTTCATTGAAGTTATAGCGTGGAAGTAATGATTTTTCTGCCTCTTTCAGGCTGATACCCAGATGTTCAATTTCGTCATCAAGGATCTGCCGTCCAGCCAGAATGTTTTTGTCGCGATCTTGTTTGCGGAACCAGTTGTGGATTTTGGCACGCCCACGGCTCGTGGTGATGTAACCCAGGTTTGGGTTCAACCAGTCACGGCTCGGGTTCGGCTGTTTCTGGGTGATCACTTCGATTTGGTCACCCATTTGCAACTGGTAGGTGAACGGCACAATGCGCCCACCGATTTTCGCGCCGATGCAACGGTGCCCCACATCGCTGTGGATGTGGTAGGCAAAATCGAGCGGCGTGGAACCTGCGGGCAAGTCCACCACATCGCCTTTCGGGGTAAACACATACACACGGTCGTCAAAGACCTGGCTGCGCACTTCATCCAGCAGTTCGCCGGAATCGGCCATTTCTTCTTGCCAGGCGATCAGTTTACGCAGCCACGCAATGCGGTCTTCATGGCCCGTACTTCCGCTACGTGCATTGCCCTCTTTGTACTTCCAATGGGCCGCGACCCCCAGTTCCGAATCTTCGTGCATCTGTTTAGTACGGATCTGGATTTCAATCGTTTTGCCGTTTGGCCCCAGCACCACGGTATGAATCGACTGATAGCCGTTCGGTTTCGGGTTAGCGACATAGTCATCAAACTCATCCGGCATATGACGATAGTGCGTGTGCACAATGCCAAGTGCGGCGTAGCAGTCCTGCAAACGCTCCGCCACGATGCGTACGGCGCGTACATCAAACAGCTCATCAAAGGCGAGGGACTTTTTCTGCATCTTGCGCCAGATGCTGTAGATGTGTTTGGGGCGGCCATACACTTCAGCCTTAACGCCCTCTTCTTTCATGAAGTTACGCAATGCACCGACAAATTCGTCAATATAATGCTCACGGTCGATGCGACGCTCGTGCAGCAATTTGGCAATGCGTTTGTATTCGTCAGGATGCAGGTAGCGGAAACAGTAATCTTCCAGCTCCCATTTGAGCTGGCCAATCCCAAGACGGTTGGCGAGCGGTGCATAGATATTGGTACATTCTTTTGCCGCCAGAACGCGTTCGTCTTCCGGTGCGTCCTTCACTTCGCGCAAATGGGCGATGCGCTCTGCCAATTTGATAACCACGCAGCGGAAATCGTCGACCATCGCCAGCAACATGCGGCGAACGTTATCGACCTGTTCGGCTGAAACGGAATCTGTATGGGCAGCCTTTAGCTGACGGATAGCCGCCATGTCGCGCACGCCATAAATGAGCGTCACAACCTGGTTATCAATGCTTTCGCGCATCACCTCTTCGGTGACCACACCTGCATCGGCAAGAGGGAACAACAAGGCGGCTCGCAGCGTGTCGTTGTCCATGCTCAGCATCGACAGGATTTCCACCATCTCGACGCCCCGCCACAACAGCAGTTCAGCGTCAGGACGGCCTTTGGTCTGTTGCTCGCAATACCGCCAGGTTTCGGCTAAGCGTTCACATGACTGCTGGTTGGTGATCCCGAGGCTAGCAATCCATCTATCGGGCGCAAATTCGCCAGCTGTATTGAGATGTGCACTTCTTACCGCAACCATTGTCCTCTCCTATTGGTTATAAATCAGGTCACGCGACCTGATCTAACCACTTAATTCCGCTCAAATAGCGCCATAGACTCCAGATGCCCCGTGTGCGGAAACATATCCAGCATTGCTAATTGGCGCAGTTGATAGCCTGCGGCCAGCAATGCCTCGCTATCACGGGCAAGCGTTGTCGGGTTACATGAAACATAGACCACCCGCGTTGGAGCGAGTTTAATCACATGCTGCAGCACACCTGGCGCACCCGCTCTCGCGGGGTCGAGCAATATTTTATCAAAACCTTGGGCAGCCCAGGGCTGGCGAGTCACATCATCTTCCAGGTTCTCATGAAAGAATGTGACATTTTTCAGCGAATTATATCGCGCATTATATTCACCTTTCGCCACCAGCGCAGCAACGCCTTCCACCCCAACGACACTTGCTGCCCGTTTTGCGAGCGGTAACGTAAAGTTGCCCATTCCGCAGAACAAATCCAGTACTCGGTCGGTAGGCTGAATATCCAGCCATTCAATGGCACGAACGACCATCTGCTGGTTCACCCCATCATTCACCTGAATGAAGTCACGCGGACTGAACGTTAAGCGTAGCCCGTCTGAGTGATAGCAGGGTTCATCGTCCCCGAGCGCCGTGAGTGTCTCACTGTCCGGCGCTAAATACAGCGCGACGCCGGAAGAATGCGAAAAGCGTTCCAGTTTTTGTAGATCGTCGTCATGAAGCGCATCTAAATGACGCAACACCATCAGCGGGCCATTATCGGCAAGCACTAACTCAACGTGCCCTAAACGTCGAACCGCTTTTAATGCTGATAAACAGTGGTGCAACGGTTCAAGCAGTGCTTCAAGTTGGGGCGCCAGAACGGGGCAATGGTGAATATCCACCAGTTCACTATCCTGAGCTTTACGAAAACCCATCTGTAAGGTTTGCATTTTAACGTGATAATTCAAGCCTAAGCGCGCACGGCGACGATAACCCCATGGCGAGCCAGAAATTATTTCTTCCACAGCAGCCGGGGTTTCGCGCGTTCCCATCATTCGAGCCAGCGCACGGGATTTTGCTTGCTGCTGCAATTCGATACTGGCATGTTGCTGCTGGCAACCGCCACAGACGCTAAAATGTGGACAACGCGGCGCAACACGTTGCGGGCTATCATTTAAACGGCGCTTAACTCGAGCCTGAGCGAAGTTGCGTTTGTCATCGGTAATCGTGACTTCAACTTGCTCACCGGGCAGCGCGCCCTGGATAAAAAGCGCTTTGCCATTGTGACGTGCAACGCCCTGACCAAACGGATCAAGGTCACTAACGTTCACGGTTATGATTTGACGAGTCGTAACCCGTCGCTTGTGCGAGTAGAATTGCGCCATGAGCCAGAATGCTCTCTCAAAATATTAACTATTGCTTCAATTGTCCCATATCGGAACCCCATGACCAACTACAGCCTGCGCGCACGCATGATGATCCTGATTCTGGCACCGACATTAATGATCGGTTTATTGCTCAGCGTCTTTTTTGTCGTCCACCGTTACAACGACTTGCAGCGTCAGTTAGAAGACTCTGGCGCTAATATTATCGAGCCGCTGGCGGTTGCGAGTGAATACGGCATGAGTTTCCACAGCCGCGAATCTATTCGCCAGTTGGTCAGCGTGTTGCACCGCCGTCATTCCGATATTGTGCGGGCGATTTCCGTTTTTGACGAAAACAATAAGCTGTTCGTCACCTCTAATTATCAGCTAAATGCGTCGATACTGAGATTGCCCAACAATGAAAAGCCACCACACAGCCTAAGTATCACGCGGCATGGCGATTCAATTATTCTGCGCACTCCCATTATTTCCGAAAGTTACTCGCCGGACGAATCAGAAGTCACCGACGCCAAACCCGCAGGCAATACCCTTGGTTATGTCGCCATCGAACTCGATCTGAAATCCGTACGCTTGCAGCAGTACCGCGAGATATTTATTTCAACACTAATGATGTTGTTCTGCATCGGTATCGCCATGCTGTTTGCCTACCGTTTGATGCGCGATGTCACCGGGCCCATTCGTAATATGGTGAATACGGTCGACCGGATACGGCGCGGGCAACTCGATAGCCGCGTGGAAGGTTTCATGCTCGGCGAACTGGATATGCTTAAGAACGGGATAAACTCGATGGCGATGTCGCTGACGGCTTATCACGAAGAAATGCAGCACAATATTGACCAGGCGACGTCCGATTTACGTGAAACGCTCGAGCAGATGGAAATCCAGAACGTTGAGCTGGATCTGGCGAAGAAACGAGCCCAGGAAGCCGCGCGAATCAAATCTGAATTCCTCGCCAATATGTCTCACGAACTTCGTACTCCGTTGAATGGAGTGATTGGTTTTACTCGTTTAACACTGAAAACGGATTTGAATGCCACACAGCGCGATCACCTGCATACCATTGAACGTTCAGCCAATAATCTACTAACCATTATTAATGATGTGCTGGACTTCTCTAAACTCGAAGCGGGCAAACTGATTCTTGAAAGCATCCCCTTCCCGCTGCGTAATATGCTTGATGAAGTCGTGACATTGCTTGCGCATTCCGCCCATGACAAAGGCCTGGAACTGACGCTAAACATCAGAAACGATGTGCCGGATAACGTGATTGGCGATCCGCTGCGTTTGCAGCAGGTGGTGACCAATCTGGTAGGGAATGCGATTAAGTTTACTGAAAGCGGCAATATTGATTTGGTCGTCGAGAAACGCTCGCAAGGGAACAATAAAGTCCAGGTTGAAATGCGAATCCACGATACCGGCATCGGTATTCCTGAGCAGGAACAGTCGCGCCTGTTCCAGGCATTTCGTCAGGCAGATGCCAGCATCACCCGGCGTCACGGTGGTACGGGGCTTGGGCTGGTTATCACCCAAAAACTGGTTAGCGAAATGGGCGGGGATATCTCGTTCCATAGCCAGCCAAATCAAGGTTCTACCTTCTGGTTCTATATCAATCTTGACTTAAATTCCAACGCGGTTCTGGACGGTTATTCGACTGAAAATCTGGCTGGCAAGCGCATTGCGTATGTTGAGCAAAATGCTACGGCGGCACAAAGCACGCTCAATATTTTGGCGAATACCCCGCTTGAAGTGGTTTACAGCCCATCGTTTATGACCCTCGCCGAAGGGCACTACGACATTATGCTGCTCGGTATTCCGGTCACATACCGCGATACGCTGACTATGGAAAATCCGAAGCTGGCAAAAGCCGCCACCATGACTGACAGCCTGATTTTCGCACTGCCAAGCCATGCGCAAGTCGATGCGGAATCACTTAAAAAGCAAGGTGTTACCGCGTGCCTGTTGAAGCCAGTCACTTCAAATCGCCTGCTGCCGCTGTTAGCGGAGCATACTTTTGCAATCGACCCGACACTGGTAAACAGCGGTGAGAACAAGAAGTTGCCGCTGACCGTGATGGCGGTTGATGATAACCCGGCAAACCTTAAACTGATTGGCGCATTGCTCGAAGATCATGTGGAAAACGTCGAGCTATGCGGCAGTGGTACACAAGCGATTGAACGCGCGAAACAAATGCAGATAGACATTATTTTGATGGATATCCAGATGCCGGAAATGGACGGGATCCGCGCCTGTGAGTTGATTCGCCAGATGCCGCACCACCAGCAAACGCCGGTGATTGCCGTTACAGCACACGCCATGGCAGGGCAAAAAGAGAAGTTACTCAGCGCAGGGATGAACGACTACCTGGCTAAGCCAATTGAAGAGAACAAGCTGTATAACCTGCTGATGCGCTACCAACCCGGCGCTATTGCTGCGCCTGCGTTAACGGCTAACGTAGATACGGCGGCCCCAGTCAATAATCCAAATCAGACGTTGGATTGGGCACTGGCATTGCAACAGGCCGCGAATAAGCCAGACCTGGCACGCGATTTACTGCAAATGCTATTGGCGTTCTTACCGGAAGTGCGTAACACCGTTGAAGAACAGTTAGTGGGGGAAAATCCAGAGAAGCTGCTTGAAATCATTCATAAACTTCACGGTAGCTGTAGCTACAGCGGCGTACCGCGTTTGAAAAATTTGTGTAAGACGCTGGAACAACAGTTGCGAAGTGGCGTGAAACCCGAAGATTTAGAGCCCGAACTTTTCGAGCTTCTTGACGAGATGAACAATGTTTCCAAAGAAGCACAGCGAATGCTGGGCTGACTTTGCTGAAGGGTTTTGTAGATCGGGTTAGCGCAAGCGACACCCGACAGCAAGCGTTGCGGCGATATTACGCGATGCTTTACGCAGATTATCCCCAGCGTTTTCCAGCGCTTCTTCCAGCGTACAAATGCGGTACAGCACGCTAAATACCGCATCCAGGCCATGTTCATGCACCACGCCAACGTCTGGCGTTAAACTCCCGGCAATCCCAATAACCGGTTTGTTATAGCGTTTCGCGACTTTCGCCACGCCAATTGGCACTTTGCCATGAATAGACTGGCTATCAATGCGCCCTTCTCCGGTGATCACCAGATCTGCGTCGCGAACCAGTTCATCAAGTTTCAACGCTTCGGTTACAATTTCAATGCCTTGTCGCAATTGCGCTCCGCAAAAAGCATACAGCGCAGCGCCCATTCCACCCGCTGCTCCGCCGCCAGAAAGTTCCAAAACATTAATGTCGAGGTCGCGGGAGATTATTTTTGCGAAGTGTTCCAAAGCCTGGTCGAGTTCTTCGACCATCTGCGATGTTGCGCCCTTTTGCGGGCCAAATATCGCTGATGCCCCTTCTTTGCCTGTGAGCAGATTAGTGACATCACACGCGACTTCAATACGGCACTCTTTCAATCGTTTATCCAACGCGGTGACATCAATAGAGGCCAACCTTGCCACTTCACGACCGCCAAACCCTAACGGCTCGCCATCAGAGTCCTGCAAACGCGCACCAAGCGCTTGCACCATGCCAATACCGCCGTCATTAGTGGCGCTACCGCCGATGCCAATAAGAATGCTTTTCACGCCGCTGTCCAGCGCGTAGCCAATCAGCTCGCCCGTTCCCCACGACGTGGTATTCAGTGGGTTGCGTAATTCAGGAGGAACCAGCTCCAGGCCACTCGCCGCAGCCATCTCAATAAAAGCCTGCTGCTTGTCGCCTGATATTCCGTAGAACGCCTTAACAGGCTCGCCCAACGGGCCGGTGACATCCACTTCGATGATTTCACCGTCCGTTGCCGCGACCATTGCCTCAACCGTACCTTCGCCCCCATCAGCAACGGGTAACTTCACATAACTGGCATTCGGAAACACTTCCCGAAAACCAGCTTCAATGTGTGTCGCCACCTCCAGAGCACTAAGGCTCTCTTTATATGAATCTGGTGCGATTACAATTTTCATATGCCATCCGTCGCTATGTGATGTGGGCCTGGTCGTCAGGGTATAGATTAGCGCACCATACAAGGGCGCTTATTATTAAACGTCCATTCTGGGATCAAGTACTGCATCGCCATCGCATCATCACGCGCGCCCAGGCCATGCTGCTGATAAAGCTCATGCGCTTTCATCACCTGATCCATATCCAGCTCCACACCTAAACCCGGTGTTTTTGGCACTTGCACCATGCCGCCTTTAATTTCGAACGGTTGTTTGGTCAGGCGTTGATTACCTTCCTGCCAAATCCAGTGGGTGTCGATTGCAGTGACTTTCCCCGGAGCGGCGGCGGCAACGTGGGTGAACATCGCCAGTGAAATATCGAAGTGGTTGTTTGAATGCGAACCCCACGTCAGGCCAAATTCGTGGCACATTTGTGCGACACGAACCGAACCTTGCATCGTCCAGAAATGCGGGTCAGCCAATGGAATATCGACCGATTGCAGCGAAAGCGTGTGGCCCATCTGACGCCAGTCGGTGGCAATCATATTAGTCGCGGTTGGCAAGCCTGTTGCGCGACGGAATTCAGCCATAATTTCACGCCCTGAATAACCTTGTTCTGCACCGCATGGATCTTCTGCATATGCCAGCACACCACGTAATTGCTTACCAATGTTAATCGCTTCATCAAGCGACCAGGCACCGTTCGGGTCAAGCGTCACGCGGGCTTGCGGGAAGCGTTTAGCCAGCGCAGTCACCGCTTCTGCTTCTTCGCTGCCAGCTAATACACCGCCTTTCAGTTTGAAATCATTGAAGCCATATTTTTCATAGGCGGCTTCTGCCAGGCGCACGACGGAATCCGGCGTCATCGCTTCATCATGGCGAATACGATACCAGTCGCATTTTTCATCGGGCTGGCTCTGGTAAGGCAGTGGAGTTTGTTTGCGATTGCCAACAAAGAACAGATACCCCAGCATTTCAACTTCGCTTCGCTGCTGCCCATCGCCCAACAAAGAGGCCACGTTTACGCCCAGGTGCTGCCCAAGCAAATCTAACATTGCCGATTCAATACCGGTGACAACGTGAATGGTGGTGCGCAAATCAAAGGTCTGTAAACCACGGCCGCCGGAATCACGGTCAGCAAATTCGGCTCGCACCAGGTTGAGGATATTTTTGTACTCGCCCAGCGTTTTTCCAATCACCAGCGCGGCGGCGTCTTCCAGAGTCTGGCGAATCTTTTCGCCGCCTGGGATTTCGCCCACGCCGGTATGGCCGGAGTTATCTTTAATGATCACAATATTACGGGTGAAGAATGGCGAGTGCGCGCCGCTCAGGTTCATCAGCATGCTGTCGTGGCCCGCAACGGGAATAACCTGCATAGCAGTGACTACGGGGGTAGAAGTTGAAGTCGTCATGTTACTCATTCCTTGTCATCAAGATAAATTAGTTGCGGCCAAATGCCGGGCGTTTACGGTCGAATGTCCAGCCAGGTACAAGGTATTGCATGGCCATTGCGTCATTGCGCGAGCCGCCCGGAAGGGATTTATACACCTCGTGGGCTTTCTGCACCTGCTCCCAGTCAAGTTCGACGCCTAAGCCTGCCGCATCCGGCACCGCGATTTTGCCGTTTACGATTTGCAGCGGGGATTTCGTCAGGCGCTGGTCGCCTTCCTGCCAAATCCAGTGAGTGTCGATGGCTGTTGGTTTACCTGGTGCGGCGGCACCAACATGAGTGAACATCGCCAGTGAAATGTCGAAATGATTATTGGAGTGGCAGCCCCACGTCAGACCCCATTCATCGCACATCTGTGCAACACGAACCGCGCCGCTGAGTGTCCAGAAATGCGGGTCAGCTAACGGGATATCGACTGCATTAAGCATGATTGAGTGGCTCATTTCGCGCCAGTTTGTGGCAATCATATTGGTCGCAACCGGTAGGCCAGTAGCGCGACGAAATTCAGCCATAATCTCGCGCCCCGAGTACCCTTGTTCCGCTCCGCAAGGGTCTTCTGCATACGTCAGGACATCGCCCATTCCCTTACACAGCGCGATGGCTTCATCCAGCAGCCAGGCACCGTTCGGGTCGACCGTAATTCGCGCATCTGGAAAGCGTTTTTTCAACTCACGGGCGGCATCCAACTCCTGCTCACCGGGTAAAACGCCGCCTTTAAGTTTGAAGTCTTTAAAGCCATAGCGATCCTGCGCGGCTTCAGCCAGCCGCACAATGGATTCGCTGCTCAACGCTTCCTGGTGGCGTAAATCGTACCAGGCATGTTTTGCATTTTGCCCGTCCAGATAAGGCAAATCAGTTTTGTTACGATCGCCGATATAAAACAGATAACCAAGAACAGTCACTTCGTCGCGTTGTTTGCCAGGCCCTAAAAGCTCGCAAACCGGTACATTCAGTGCCTTGCCGAGTAAATCGAGCAGTGCGGCTTCGAGCGCGGCGACGGCATTAACACGCAGTTCAAACGTCCACGCGCCTTTGCCAAAGGTATCAAAATCAACAGATTGATTACCTTGGTGGACGTTTTGCACCACGCGATTCATCCGCGCGATTTCCTGGCCGACCACTTGAGGAATAGCGTCCACCAGCGTCTGGTAAATCACTTCACCACCAGGCGCTTCACCTACGCCGGTATGCCCGGCGTTGTCGGTCAGAACCACGATGTTGCGGGTGAAAAAGGCTCCGTGTGCGCCGCCAATGTTCAGCAGCATGCTGTCATTCCCCGCCACAGGAATCACTTTCATATCCGTAATTATCGGGCTTGCCTGAGTGTTCATGATGAGCGTCCTGTGCTTTCGGATTTAAGAACGACGGGTTTAAGCTCAACGCGTTTGATGTCGCCGACGATAACCAGGTAACTCAGTACCGCGACAATCGCGTGAACACCGACATAAATCAGTGCGCCATTGAACGAGCCAGATGTTCCAACAATGTAGCCGATGGCGATTGGCGTCACGATGCCGGAGACATTACCGAACATGTTGAACAGGCCGCCGCTCAGGCCGCTGATTTCTTTTGGCGCGGTATCTGCCATCACCGCCCAGCCCAATGCGCCAATACCTTTACCGAAGAACGCCATCGCCATAAAGCCGATAACCATCCATTCCGCCTGAACATAGTTGCAGAACACCATGCTCACCGAGAGCAACATCCCCAGCACGATTGGCGTTTTACGTGCAATATTTAACGAGCCAGTGCGGCGCATCAGCCAGTCAGAAATAACGCCGCCAAGAACACCGCCGACAAAGCCGCAAATCGCAGGAACCGATGCAACAAAACCGGCTTTCAGAATCGACATCCCCTTTTCCTGCACCAGATAAACCGGGAACCAGGTAATAAAGAAATAGGTTAAGGCGTTAATACAGTACTGGCCGATGTAGATGCCGATCATCATGCGCGAACCGATCAACTGCTTGATCTGGCCCCATTTCTGCGCCATTGGAATATGTTCTTTGGCTTTCTTCTGATCCATGTTGATCAGCCCGCCGCCTTCTTCGATGTACTCCAGCTCTTTTTTATTCACACCCGGATGGTTGTTAGGTTCGTGAATAACTTTCAGCCAGACGAAGCTGATGATGATGCCCAGGCCACCCATAAAGAAGAATACGTGCGACCAGCCCACTTCATGGGTCAACCAACCCATGATTGGCGCAAAGATAACGGTCGCGAAATATTGTGCGGAGTTAAAAATGGAGACTGCCGTGCCGCGTTCCTGTGCCGGGAACCACGCAGCGACTATTCGGCTGTTGCCTGGGAAGGAAGGTGCTTCAGCTAAACCGACCAGGAAGCGCAAAGTAAACAGCGCGATGATGATGCCAAATCCACTGAAGATATCGACGAAACCTTGCAGCAAGGTAAACATCGACCAAATAAAAATGGACCAGAAATAGACGCGTTTGGAACCAAATTTATCAAGCAACCAACCGCCAGGAATTTGACCAATAACATAAGCCCAGGAAAATGCGGAAAACACATATCCCATTCCTATCGCATCAAGGCCGATATCTTTTGCCATTTCCGAACCGGCAATGGATAACGTCGCGCGGTCACCGTAGTTAAACGAGGTGACGATGAAGAGCATTACTACTATCCAATAACGAGCGTTGGTCCTTTTCTCGACAACGCTCGCCGTCTGGCTAATCGTATTCATGTTGCACTCCTGAATTATAGCTTTCAGCTACAGTTCATTCTGTACTTGTAGGGTTATCAGAATGAGGTATCGGCCGGTCCGCAATATTTTTGTGACGCTGAATCTGCGGTTTATTGTTTGGCCGAGAGAAAGTATATGAAGGGAGTGAAAACGCCTCATCGTGCAAAGACACAATTCTTATGCACGTTTTATGAGCACTTTATGGCTTTTGTCCAACGGGCTGGGGGATGGTTCACGATTTTTGAAACAAAGGGGAAAAATGGCGAATAACGCTGACGTTTATTCGCCTGGGATTTTTGTCACTAGCTTAACAACGCGGCCCACTGTTCAACCCACGGGTTGGATACCGCTTCAGGCTCTGGATGATCGTTGGCATCAATGGCTAAAACATTGCCAATACGTTTGGCGCCCTGCTCTTGCAGCAAAGCATCAAACTGTTTGCCGCCACCACAAAAATGCTCGTAGTTGCTGTCGCCTAAGGCAATCAAACCGTAACGTAGTTCGGGCTGGTATCCGATTTCATCTTTTAGCGCCTGGAAAAGAGGAACGATGCTGTCTGGCAAATCGCCCTGGCCGGTCGTTGACGTCACTACCAACACATATTGGTCGCTAAATTTTTGCCAGTCTGCCAGTTCAGGATCTTCAAATACCGTGGCTTTGTGACCTTTCTTTTTTAGGATTGCTTCGGCTTCTTCCGCCACCAGCAGCGAGTTTCCATACATCGTACCTACAAAAATCCCCACTTCGGCCATCAGTTAACTCCTTGCATTACGGCTGTATTAATCATCCTGGCCGTTGCTGGCGACAAACTCAACCTTTTCGATATCACTCAGCAATCCGCGCCAGCCAAACTGTGACATCATCTGCATCCAGGTGTCATCAAGGCTTGCACGAAGACACAGCGGCTCGCCGGTAACAGGGTGATTTAACGAAAGCTGGCTGGCGTGAAGCATTAAGCGTTCACAGCCAAAATGCTCAGCCGCACCGCGATTTTGACGCAAATCACCGTGTTTGGAATCACCAATCATCGGGTGACGTAAGTGAGACATATGGCGGCGCAGTTGGTGTTTACGGCCAGTTTTAGGTTCCAGCTCAACCAGGCTGTAGCGCGCGGTTGGGTAGCGCCCAACCGGAACTGGCATTTCAACCGTCGCCATGCCCCGATAATGTGTTACCGCAGGCTGTGGATCTTTATTCTGAGTCGCTTTTTTATCCGCGATTTTATCCAACTCTTCAACGAGCGGGTAATCGAGCACCGCCTCATCTTCAAGCCAGCCACGGGTGACAGCATGGTAGCGTTTTTGAATTTGATGATTTTCAAACTGCTGAGATAAAAGATGGGCAACTTCGCTGGAAAGCGCCATCAGCAACACGCCGGAAGTTGGTCTGTCGAGGCGATGAACGGTGAAAACATGCTTGCCGATTTGGTCGCGCACGGTTTGCATCACGAAAACGGTTTCATGCCTGTCGAGCCAACTGCGGTGGACTAACCAGCCTGAAGGTTTGTTTACCGCGACCAGCCATTCGTCCTGATAAATAATTTCCAGCATCAGTTAGTGTCACTCGCAAACAAAGCATCTAATTCTTGCAGCGCTTTTAACAGTGGATCGCGTCCAACATGTGCCGCATCCAACGCCATTTCATAATAAGGCGCGATAGCAAAATCAGCAGGCAAAGGGTGTTGGGCATCAATCAGCGCGTGCATTCTTGGGATCAGAACCCATTGCAGCCATTCATGAGGCTGCAACGTATCCAGGCAAAACGGTTGGGTGCTTTCAAAGGCTTCAGCGTTTGGCGCGCAGCCCTGCCAAAGTTGGTGGTCACGCAAAACTTGTTCAATGTTGTGGAGATGCTGGCGTACCAGCGCGTGGCGTTCCATGAAAACCTCGGGCATCAGTCGAAAGAAGCCGGCAAGCATACCATTTCTTACTTTCTACATTTCTTACTGCCGGCAAAAAAAGCATAAAAAAAGGGAGCACTGTATAAAACAGTGCTCCCGGTTCGTTTCGCAGCTAATCCGGCTACTTTTTGGTGCTCCCTGCTCGTCCGTGACAACTATGTCCTTGGTCTCCTGACCTACAATCCGTCGTACTCGCGTCCTGCTACCTACATCCTGAGGTGGTCCAGCATCATCCTGATGCGATATCCTTTGGTCTTCCAGACCCACCGAATGTTCCTGATTCGGCTCTCATTCTCCGTCCTGGAGGTGTCCCTTACTCTTCCTGAGTGATCCTTGCTTCAATCCTGAAGCCTTCCATGCAACACCGTCCTGGTGTGTTCCGCTTCTTCAATGAAGTGACATCATCCTAATGTATCCTTCACTTCCCGACTCCTTGTCGACGGACATAGAATCTACCATTTCGTTTATTCTCGCAAGACACTCACAACCAATGCTTACGTTAGCTTTCATTCAAAAGCTGAGCAAAAAACACATAACATAATGATAATAAACAATTATGTTATTAATCACTGTAAAAAGTCTGCAGGTAAAGTTAGAGATCTCTTACAGCTCGTGTAAGAGATCTCTCACAAGCTCAGCAGCGATCAGCGCTTAAATGACCTGCGGTTGCAGTTCCTTGAGGAACACATTCAGTGAACTTGCGAGGGTTGCACGCTGTTTTGTGCCAATTTTCTCCAGCACAACTTCGCCCGTTAAATTACACAGCGACACCACTTCCATTTCATCCGGCGTGGTTGCGAGAAACAGCGTCGGTGGAATTTTCAGCCGTTTTTGCGTCACCAGGTGACCAATCAGATTTTCCTGAACGCGCTGAAAATCGTCTTCGCTCCAGGCTTGCAATAACGTTAACGCCTGGCTGCCTGAAAGCGCTGGCATATCACCGGCAAATTGCGTGGTATAGAACTGATGCGCCCCGGGTTGCAAAGCAATATCCATCGCACGTTCAACCGCACTAAGATCGTTTGCTGGAGTAAAAGGCTGCGGCTGCCAGCGCACATCATTCCCGGTAGTTGTCACGATACACGGTGACGGCACACCATATAATTCTTCGCTTGCGGGCCAACCCTCGGTCTGTTCACGCCATGCGTGGCAAAAACGATGGGTAAAATCTTCCAGCGCCTGACGTACGTCGTTATCCACCAATTTCTCACTCTCTCAAGGCTGCGGTACAATAAAGGCCAATTGTACCTGCATTCTATCGGTGACACATGTCTTATGAAAAACACCAGGCGCTGAGCGGCCTGACGCTGGGTAAGCCAACCGCTTACCAGGATAAATACCAACCCTCTTTGCTACAGCCCGTGCCGCGCAGTCTTAATCGCGATCCGCTTGGCTTGCAGGCTGATAACCTGCCGTTTAGCGGCGGTGATATCTGGACGCTGTATGAACTGTCCTGGCTCAACAGCAACGGTTTGCCGCAAGTGGCCGTTGGGCATGTGCAGCTTGACGCAAACAGCGTGAATCTGGTCGAGTCCAAAAGTTTTAAGCTCTATTTGAACAGCTTTAACCAGACGCAATTTGCAGATTGGGAAACGGTTCAGGAAACGTTAAAGCGTGATTTAAGCGCCTGCGCACAGGGCGATGTGAGCGTAGTGCTGTTCCGCCTGCATGAGCTTGAGGGCCAGGAAATTGCGGCATTCGCAGGTGATTGCATAGATGAGCAAAACATCACGATTGATAACTACGAATTTAACGCCGATTACCTGAGCGGTGCGGCAGGAGAGGAAATCGTAGAAGAAACGTTGGTGAGTCATTTGCTGAAATCCAACTGTCTGATCACCCACCAGCCGGACTGGGGTTCTGTTCAGATTCGCTACCGTGGCCCACGCATTGACCGTGAAAAACTGCTGCGCTATCTGGTGTCGTTCCGTCATCACAACGAATTCCACGAGCAGTGTGTCGAGCGCATCTTTAACGACATCCAGCATTTCTGCCATCCGGAAAGCCTGAGCGTCTACGCGCGCTATACCCGTCGCGGCGGCCTGGACATTAATCCGTGGCGCACAAATACCGATTTCCATCCGTCGTTTGGTCGCCTGGTTCGTCAATAAGTGCGAAACACCTCGCAGCCTCTTAAAGGATTATTGTTTTCAGGTTGTTAAATTGAACATGGCAGGGCTATTGTAATCATTGGGAGCGGCACTTTACGCTTCGTAAGGAGTTAACTTGATTACACATATTAGCCCGCTAGGCTCAATGGATATGTTGTCGCAACTGGAAGTCGATATGCTTAAACGCACGGCCAGTAGCGACCTTTATCAACTGTTTCGCAATTGTTCACTTGCCGTACTTAACTCAGGAAGCCAGACCGATAGCAGCAAAGAGCTGTTGTCGCGTTACCAAAACTTCGATATCAACGTGCTGCGTCGTGAACGTGGCGTCAAACTCGAACTGATTAACCCTCCTGATGACGCGTTTGTCGATGGCCGTATTATTCGGGCTTTGCAAGCTAACCTGTTTGCCGTTTTGCGCGATATTTTGTTCGTTAACGGCCAAATTAGCCAAACAGGACGATTCCCTAATCTCGATTTAGAAGACACCACGCATATCACCAATATGGTGTTCTCTATCTTACGTAACGCCCGTGCGTTGCACGTTGGCGAAGCGCCAAACCTGGTTGTGTGCTGGGGTGGGCACTCGATTAACGAAAACGAATATCTCTATGCTCGCCGTGTCGGCACACAATTGGGTTTGCGTGAACTCAATATCTGTACCGGCTGTGGCCCAGGAGCCATGGAAGCGCCGATGAAAGGTGCTGCGGTGGGTCATGCTCAGCAACGTTACAAAGAAAGCCGCTTTATTGGCATGACCGAACCGTCAATTATTGCCGCAGAGCCACCAAACCCGCTGGTGAATGAGCTGATCATCATGCCGGATATCGAAAAACGTCTTGAGGCGTTTGTGCGAATCGCGCATGGCATCATCATCTTCCCTGGTGGTGTGGGTACCGCAGAAGAACTGCTTTACCTGCTCGGCATTCTGATGAACCCGCATAACCACGATCAAGTTCTGCCATTGATTCTGACCGGGCCAAAAGAAAGCGCTGACTACTTCCGTGTGCTGGACGAATTTATCGTCAACACTGTCGGTGAACAGGCGCGTCGTCATTACCAAATCATTATTGACGATCCGGCTGAAGTGGCACGACAGATGAAAAAAGCGATGCCGAAAGTGAAAGAGAATCGCCGCGAAACGGGCGATGCTTATAGTTTCAACTGGTCGATTCGTATAGCACCCGAGCTGCAAGTTCCGTTTGAGCCAACCCATGAAAACATGGCTAATCTCAAACTGTACCCAGACCAACCTGCGGAAGAACTTGCAGCCTCTTTACGCAGAGCGTTTTCAGGTATTGTTGCGGGTAACGTCAAAGAAGGTGGTATCCGCGCAATTGAACAGTACGGGCCGTATAAAATCCACGGCGACGCACAAATGATGAAGCGTATGGACGACCTGCTCCAGGGCTTTGTCGCTCAGCACCGCATGAAATTACCAGGCAGTGCTTACATTCCTTGCTACGAAATCTGCACCTGAATCCCCGGGCGGAGTCACTCCGCCCTTCTTTTTTTCTGCTTTTTCCTGCCTTTTTTCTACTCTCTTCTGCCTTATTCAGCCGCCGTAATGTTACCGGTAGCAGAATTATCATCTGCATAAAAACTTATGATTCCCGGCATCTCTAAACAAAAAACCCTGCTTATACAGCCGATTACGCTGCCAATCAACATTGAAACACCGTTTTATTATCTAAAATAACCATAAATACAGGGTGTAAATATTGCACAAAATACCAGTCACAGACTTAAAAACTGCAAAAAACCACACAAGCAGTGGATTCTTACAATTGAGATCCCGATCACTGATGAATCGACGCGATGAATGTATCTTTCCGCCCGCTGATTATCACTGGCCAAAATTACTATAAAACAGCCCGTAAACAGCATTTAGTTTCAGACATCAATGGCAAGTCATCGCGGTTGAACCAGATTTCGAATCATATGTTCCTTTGGAGAAGTAGTAGATGGAAACCACTCAAACCGGCAGTATTGCCTCTGTCGAGAGCAAAAGTTCATGGCGCAAGTCCGATACCATGTGGATGTTGGGCCTGTACGGCACAGCAATCGGCGCAGGCGTTTTGTTCCTGCCGATTAACGCCGGTGTTGGCGGCCTGATCCCGCTGTTCATTATGGCGATTCTTGCTTTCCCGATGACCTTCTTTGCCCACCGTGGTCTGACTCGCTTCGTGCTGTCAGGTAAAAACCCTGGCGAAGACATTACCGAAGTTGTAGAAGAGCACTTTGGTGTGGGCGCAGGTAAAATGATTACCCTGCTCTACTTCTTTGCCATCTACCCAATTCTGTTGGTTTATAGCGTGGCTATCACCAACACCGTAGATAACTTTATTACTCACCAGTTGGGTATGGTTTCTCCGCCACGCATTATTTTGTCTCTGATTCTGATCGTCGGTCTGATGACCATCGTTCGTTTTGGCGAGCAAATGATCGTAAAAGCGATGAGCATTCTGGTGTTCCCGTTTGTTATCGCGCTGATGGTTCTTGCGCTGTACCTGATTCCAAACTGGAGCAGTGCAGCATTTGACACCCTGTCTTTCAGCAGCACTCCTGCAACGGGCAGCGGCCTGTGGATGACATTGTGGCTGGCAATCCCGGTAATGGTGTTCTCCTTTAACCACTCACCGATTATCTCTGCGTTTGCGGTAGCAAAACGTAATGAATACGGCGAAGGCGCTGAGAAGAAATGTTCACGCATTCTGTCTTACGCACACATCATGATGGTTCTGACCGTTATGTTCTTCGTGTTCAGCTGCGTACTGAGCCTGACTCCAGAAAACCTGGCAGAAGCTAAAGCACAGAACATCTCTATTCTGACTTACCTGGCTAACCACTTTAATGCACCACTGATTGCCTGGATGGCACCGATTATCGCCATCGTTGCTATCACCAAATCCTTCCTCGGCCACTATTTAGGTGCTCGTGAAGGCTTTAACGGCATGGTAATTAAATCACTGCGCGGCAAAGGTAAGAGCATCGAAGTTAGCAAGCTGAACCGTATTACCGCTATCTTCATGCTGGTGAGCACATGGATTGTTGCCACCCTGAACCCAAGCATTCTGGGCATGATTGAAACCCTGGGTGGCCCAATCATCGCCATGATTTTGTTCCTGATGCCGATGTATGCGATTCAGAAAGTCCCGGCAATGCGAAAATATAGTGGTCACGTTAGCAATATTTTCGTCGTAATCATGGGCCTGATTGCTATCTCTGCTATCTTCTACTCGCTGTTTAGCTAACAGCTAATCGCCGCCTGCGGGCGGCGTTTTCTTTCTAATGTTACTCAGGCAACGGACGCAACATGATTAGCGTATTCGATATTTTCAAAATCGGTATTGGGCCATCTAGCTCCCATACCGTCGGCCCAATGAAAGCAGGCAAACAATTCGCTGACGATTTAATTGAGCAAGGGATTTTGCCCAACGTCACGCGTGTGGTGGTTGATGTCTACGGTTCACTTTCCCTAACCGGGAAAGGCCACCATACGGATATCGCCATTATTATGGGTCTGGCAGGCAACATGCCGGACACCGTCGATATCGACGCGATTCCCCACTTTATCCAGGACGTGAATACACACGGCCGCCTGATGCTGGCTAATGGTCAACATGAAGTGGAGTTTCCGGTCGATAGCTGCATGAACTTCCATGAAGATAACCTTTCGCTGCATGAAAACGGTATGCGTATCACCGCGCTGGCTGGCGATAAAGCTATCTACAGCCAAACGTATTACTCCATCGGCGGCGGTTTTATCGTTGATGAAGCGCACTTTGGCCTGGAAGATACCCAGCAGGTAGCCGTACCCTATCCTTATAAAAGTGCTGCTGATTTACAGCGTCATTGCAAAGAAAGTGGGCTTTCACTGTCTGGCTTGATGATGCAAAACGAACGCGCTATGCGTCCGCAGGCTGAAATTGACGCACATTTTGCCGACGTCTGGGGTGTCATGCGCGCAGGCATTGAACGCGGTATTACTACCGAAGGCGTGCTGCCTGGTAAAATGCGCGTCCCACGCCGTGCGGCGGCATTGCGCAGAATGCTGGTCAGCAACGATAAGAACAACTCAGATCCGATGGCTGTTGTGGACTGGATTAACATGTTCGCGCTGGCGGTAAACGAAGAAAATGCTGCCGGTGGACGTGTTGTCACAGCACCCACTAACGGCGCATGCGGCATCGTCCCTGCGGTTCTGGCCTATTACGACAAATTCATCCGTGAAGTAAACGCGAACTCTTGCGCACGCTACTTACTTGTTGCTGGTGCGATTGGCTCGCTTTATAAGATGAACGCATCGATTTCAGGCGCGGAAGTGGGTTGCCAGGGCGAAGTCGGCGTTGCCTGTTCGATGGCGGCGGCAGGTCTTGCAGAACTCATGGGCGGCAGCCCAAGCCAGGTTTGTATCGCGGCGGAAATTGGTATGGAGCATAATCTCGGTCTGACTTGTGACCCGGTAGCTGGGCAAGTTCAGGTGCCATGCATTGAGCGTAATGCCATTGCTGCGGTGAAAGCGGTGAATGCAACGCGTATGGCATTGCGCCGTACCAGCGAACCGCGAGTTTGCCTCGATAAAGTTATTGAGACGATGTACGAGACGGGCAAAGACATGAACGCTAAGTATCGGGAAACGTCACGCGGTGGACTGGCGATGAAAGTCTCCTGCGATTAAAAACAAAAAACCCGCTTTCGCAGCGGGTTTTTTTATGTCGTCTACTTAGCGCAGATCGCCCACTTTCACGTGGTCCATATCATCAAACACCTGATTCTCACCCACCATACCCCAGATAAAGGTATACGCACGCGTACCCACGCCTGAGTGAATTGACCAGCTCGGGGAAATTACAGCTTGTTCGTTTTGCATCACGATGTGACGCGTTTCTTGCGGCTGGCCCATCATGTGGAATACGCAGCTATCTTGCTCCAGACCGAAGTAGAAATAGACTTCCATACGACGTTCGTGAGTATGGCAAGGCATGGTGTTCCACAGGTTGCCTGGGTCCAGTTCGGTCAAGCCCATGCTCAGCTGGCAGGTTTCCAATACATCAGGAACAAAGTACTTGTTAATGGTACGACGGTTGCTGGTCACGCTATCACCCAGAGTCACCGGAGCCACATCCGCAGGTGTTACGCGCTTGGTTGGGTAAGTGGTATGCGCCGGAGCACAGTTGTAATAGAAACGAGCAGGATTCGCAGGATCAATGCTCGCGAACACCACTTCTTTAGCACCTTTACCGACATATAAACCGTCGCGGGTGCCGATTTCATAGCAAGTCCCGTCAACAGTGATCGTGCCCTGGCCACCAATGTTGATAACACCCAGCTCACGACGCTCCAGGAAGTAACTCACGCCTAACTGCTTACCGACTTCACCGCCAACACTCACAGTACGAGTGACTGGCATAACGCCACCCACAATGATGCGGTCGATGTGGCTGTAGGTCATGGTGTACTGATCGGCGGTAAAAATGGTTTCGATGAGAAACTCTTTACGTAAGCCTGCTGTATCCAGTGTTTTTGCATGATCACTATGAATGCTTTGACGAATGTCCATTACTTTTCCTTACAGGGAATAATAGGCGGAAACAAAATCACGCCCGTTACTATTAATAATAATTTAGCAATCTAAATATAGTTGATTACAAAGAAACTACATTTAACCGCACCACAAAGACAGTTTATCACCTGATATACAAAATAATGTGATCCAAATTGAAATATTGTTTCAATTTGATTGAATTGCAATTCCAATCGGTAGATAGTTCTAATCGAGACGGAAGCATGAGCCCCCTAACTCACGGCTACCCACTCTCAAGGTCAATGCCACTTGCCACCAAGAGCAATAAACCACGCTGACCTAAAACATAATAAAACCATGAAAAACAAGGTTTTTTAACAATACCTGTTATGCACTTTTTTCATTCACACATAAACAAGAATGAAAAAATGATGAGGAATCACCATGAAAATCAAAGCTACTATTGAACGCATTCCTGGCGGAATGATGTTAGTCCCGTTGCTGCTCGGGGCAGTTCTTAATACTTTCGCTCCAGATACTGGTGCTTATTTTGGTTCATTTACTAAAGGGATGATCAGCGGTACCGTTCCCATTCTGGCGGTGTGGTTCTTCTGTATTGGTGCCTCTATTGATTTGCGCGCAACCGGTACGGTACTGCGTAAATCCGGCACACTGGTTCTGACTAAAATTGCAGTTGCCTGGGTTGTGGCAATGATTGCCGCTTCGTTTATTCCTGAAGGTGGTGTGCAAACGGGTATGTTTGCTGGCCTGTCCGTTCTTGCACTCGTTTCCGCGATGGACATGACTAACGGTGGCTTGTATGCGAGCCTGATGAATCAATATGGGACCAAAGAAGAATCCGGCGCATTTGTTTTAATGTCTCTGGAATCTGGTCCGCTGATGACCATGGTGATTCTGGGTTCCGCTGGTCTGGCGTCATTTGAACCACACCACTTTATCGGCGCCGTTCTGCCCTTCCTGATAGGTTTTGCCTTAGGCAACCTGGACCACGATTTCCGTGCTTTCTTCACTAAAGCAACGCCAGTGCTCATTCCATTCTTCGGCTTTGCACTGGGTAACACCATCAACCTGAACGTGATTATGCACACCGGTCTGCTCGGCATTATGCTGGGTGTTGCGGTTATCATCATCACCGGTATTCCACTGGTTCTGGCTGATAAATATATCGGTGGCGGCAATGGTACTGCAGGTATTGCAGCCTCTTCCGCAGCAGGTGCGGCAGTTGCAAACCCGGTTATTATTGCGCAAATCAACCCAGCGTTTGAGCCAGTGGCCGCTTCTGCAACAGCATTGGTTGCGGCAAGTGTGATTGTGACAGCGATTCTGGTGCCAATCATTACCGCTCTGTATTCAAGACGCGTAACGGGCAAAGTCGCCAAGCCTACCGAGGCTCCAGCCGTCGAAATCTCGCATTAATATCACGATGCTTTAATAACAAAATGGAGCCTTTTCAGGCTCCATTTTTGCATTTTACAGCGCGGCCTTTAGTCGCTGCACCGCGTCATAAAGCTGTTCTTCGGTCGCCGTTGCGTAAGAGAAACGCAGCGTTTTCTTGTCAGCATGATCGCTAAAGAAGAACTCACCCGGCACATACACTACACCTTTATCCAGGGTCTGCTGTAACCAACAGGTTGTATCAAATTCATAACGGAAAGCAGCCCACAGGAACATTCCTCCCTGCGGCTGGTTGAAGGTGATGTGTTCGCCTAATTCCTGATGCAAATATCCCGACAGACACAGGCACTTCTTCTTATAGGCTTCACGAATCAACTCAATCTGTGGGTTAAGACGGTCAAGCGTGAGATAAGCCGATACCAGTGATTGCGCGAATGAGTTTGCATGCAAATCGGTCGCTTGCTTAATGATAGCGACTTTTTGCTTCATCCACTCTGGCAACACAATCCAGCCCACACGCAGCCCAGGTGCCAGAATTTTAGAAAATGTTGAGGTATAAACCACGTTTTCCTGGCTGCCACGTTCAGTCGCTATTTGCAGCAAGGTTTTCTCACGCGTTTCAGTGAAACTGATTGCGCCGTACGGGTCGTCTTCAACAATGACGAAGTGATGTTCTTCCGCCAGTTTGACCAGTTGCTCACGGCGGCTAGCGCTTAATGTCGTACCGCTTGGGTTGCCAAAGGTCGGTACGATATAGATGCCTTTAATGCGCGTGGTTTTCAGCAATTCTTCCAGTTCATCAACGATCATACCGTGTTCGTCGCTGCCTACTGATTTTACATCGGCTTCATTCAGGCTGAGGATTTGCAGCGTCGCCAGATAAGTCGGGCGCTCAACAACGAACACGTCGCCTGGGTTCACCAGCGCGCGCATCAGCAAATCCAGAGCTTGCTGCGAACCAGAGGTGATCAGGAGTTGGTCCACGTTGGTGGTAATTCCACGTTCCTGACACAACCCAATCAATTGCTGGCGCAATTCGACGTTGCCTTCAGTCAAACCGTACTGGAACGCATCGTTAAAATTCTCGGCAACAACTTTTTGTGTCGCAATTCCCAGCCCTTCGGTATCGAACAATTCGCTGGAAGGAATGCCTCCGGCAAGCGAGATAACGCCAGGCATTTTGCTGTGCTTCAATAATTCTCTGATTGCCGACGGTTGTAGAGCCTGAATACGGTGTGCGAGGTGTGAACTATTACTCATGTTGTTGTCTCTGATTTTTCTATTTGTTGGTTAAAATATATAGCGACCTAATTAGTTAGCAATACTTTTTTGCGAGCGACTTTCCTGAATCAGTTACTGACATTCGCGGACATCTCACAGAAATGTTAGTGTGTACAAAGCGAATGTCGAAAGCGAAATACCTATGATGATTCATTTACTTATCGTTGATGCCCTGAACTTAATACGCCGTATTCATGCCGTTCAAGGCTCTCCCTGCGTTGATACTTGTCTGCATGCCCTGGATGCCCTGATAACACACAGCCAGCCTACGCACGCTGTCGCCGTGTTTGACGACGATGACCGTCGTGAAGGCTGGCGACATCAGGTCTTGCCTGACTATAAAGCGGGGCGTGCGCCAATGCCAGATACCTTGCATCAGGAAATGCCAGTATTGCGGGAGGCCTTTACCAAAAGAGGCGTTGCGTGTTGGCATTCGCAGGGAAATGAAGCTGATGATTTGGCGGCAACACTCGCAGTAAAAGTAGCAGCCGGTGGGCATCGCGCCACCATTGTTTCGACCGATAAAGGTTTTTGCCAGCTATTAGCCCCCACGATTCAAATCCGTGATTATTTTCAAAAACGTTGGCTGGATGCGCCTTTTATTGCGCACGAATACGGTGTGTTGCCTGAACAACTTGCCGATTTCTGGGGTCTTGCGGGGATTAGCAGTAGCAAAATATCCGGCGTTCCCGGTATCGGGCCGAAAAGTGCCACACAATTGATCAATCAATTCTCAACGCTTGAAGCGCTGTACGAACGGCTGGATGAAGTGCCTGAGAAATGGCGTAAGAAGTTAGAACAACATCGGGAAGGTGCGTTTATCAGCCGCCAGGTGGCGCAGTTACAAACGGATTTAGTGCTTGATGGGAATTTACAGCAGCTTAGATTGCCAGGAAGTTCAGCTTAAAGAAAAAGGTGGATAAGATTGCTTATCCACCCTCGAACATCATTAACGCTCGTCGCGACGTCCGCCAGCGGCAGCCCACATACGACGTACGTGTACAGTCACTTCTTCGCGGTCATGGTACAACTGGCGTGCCTGAATCTCGGCACTGATCCCATTTTCTGCCAGCTTTTCATGAATCAGCGCCAGGTTTTGCGACACCTCTTCGTAACGCTTCTTCATTGGCAGCTTGAGGTTGAAAATGGTTTCGCGGCACCAGCCGTTCACCAGCCAGGTTGCCATCAGGCTCGCCACTTTCGCCGGTTTTTCTACCATGTCGCACACCATCCAGGAGATGTTGCTACGGGTTGGCTTATATTTAAAACCGTCTTCCTGCAACCAGGTTACCTGTCCGGTATCCATCAGGCTTTGCGCCATTGGGCCGTTATCGACAGAAGAAACCCACATATTGCGTTTCACTAATTGGTAGGTCCAGCCGCCAGGGCAAGCCCCCAAATCAATGGCATACATACCGTTTGCCAGACGTTCTTCCCACTCATCAGCAGGAATGAAAACGTGGAACGCTTCTTCCAGTTTTAAGGTTGAACGGCTTGGCGCATCGGAAGGCAGCTTCAGACGCTGAATGCCCATATAGAAAGGCGAGTTGTTGTTGCTATAAGAATAGCCGGTATAACAACAGCCTGGCGCGATAAAGAACACATGCACAACCGGGCGTTTTGGCGTTTCGTAGTTAGTCAGAATGCCCGCTTCACGTAGGCTTGAGCGCAACGGCACAGTCAGCTTACGGCAGAACTTCATCAGCTCTTTGCTTTCGTTGGTGTCTGCAACTTCAACACGCAGATCACCGCCTTTCTCAACCACACCGGTCAACATGCCAGTGATCGGCGTGATGCGATCTTCTGGTGGAAGATCTTTAAGCAGTTCACCGGCAACGATCATCTGACGAGCAAAGATCAACTCTTTAAATGGTAATTCACGTGCTAGTTTGTCAGCATCATCTTGCTGATAACATTCGTAAATTACATAACCGCTGTTTTCTTTAACGCGTGCAAAACCAAAAATATCACGCTGCGTGGCTTTATCGGTAATCTCTGCCGCGCACTCTTTCTCAAAACCTTGTCGGCAATACAAAATAACTTTATTCATGGCTTACGCCCCTACGTTTCAGGCGCATTGCACCAATCAACATCAAGATCCAACCGGCGAGAAAACTGATCCCACCGACGGGTGTAACAAACGCCCACAGGCGTAAATGAGACAGCGCCAGGCAATAAAGACTGCCGCTAAATAGAACGGTTCCGAGCGCCATAAATACGCTGCTCCAGTAAAACCAAATGCTTATCCGGCGCTGCATCGCAACGGCCAGACCAAAAATAGCTAAGGTATGAAACGCCTGATATTCAAGGCCGGTTTGAATCCAGCCCATCTCCACAACACCCAGCGTTTTACTTAATACATGCGCCCCAAAGGCTCCGAGGGCAACGAAGATAAAACCGCTAACTGCGGCAAAAATCAGCATGAAACGGCTGGTCATGGTGTAACCCTAAAGTAAGGCGCAGCGTTAGGCTACGCACAGGTTTGCTTATTGATCGTAACGAAAACGGAATTTTTCTTGTTCGCTCGCAGTTTTTGCCAGAATCCACTGCCTGAAGGCCGCTATTTTACCCAGTTCTGCCTGGCTGTCATGACAAACAAGATAAAACGCGTTTTTACTCACCAGAACATCATTGAATGGGCAAACCAAACGGCCCGCTTCAATCTCTGATTGCGCCATAACATTATTCGCCAGCGCAATGCCCTGCCCGTGTATGGCGGCCTGCAGCACCATCGCACTGTGACTAAAGATTGGACCTTGCTGCACATTGATGTGGCTCACGCCTAACTGACGCGTGTACGTCTGCCAGTCACGACGAGAAGCATCATGCAGCAAAGTGTGATGGGCTAAGTCTTCAGGAGTTTTGATGGGTTTATCGCCTGTTAGCAGCGTCGGCGAGCAAACCGGTAGCAGATATTCTGCATACAATTTTTCGACGCGCAGACCCGGCCAGTTTCCCCGTCCGTAAAAAATCGCGACGTCGACATCATCGGAAAGTTTATCTTCCTGACGGTCAACAGCCTGTATACGAACGTCGATTCCCGGATAAGCTGTATTAAAGCTAGTGAGGCGTGGTACCAACCAATGAATGGCAAAACTAGGCAACAGACTGACCGTTAAAGCACCTTTGGCGCTACGCGCCTGGAGCTTGCGCGTCGCTTCGGTCAGTTGCGTAAATATCTCTTTGATGTCCAGATAGTAACTCTGCCCCTCTTCCGTCAACAACAGCGAACGGTTGCGGCGGCGGAAGAGTTTAAGACCCAGAAAATCCTCCAGGGACTTGATCTGGTGGCTGACGGCGGCCTGAGTCACGAATAATTCATCGGCCGCTTTAGTAAAACTCAGGTGACGAGCTGCGGCGTCAAAGACACGTAAGGCATTTAAAGGTGGCAAACGCTTGGACATAGTTGATTGGCTTAAATGTTAAAGTCTATTAACAAACAGGTGAACTTAGTTAACCTATTAGTTTTTTTTATCTGAGCCATTATAAATTGTCCGTTGAGGATGCACCAGCAAATACCTATAGTGGCGTCACTTCCTGAGCCGGAACGAAAAGTTATCTGAAATGCGTGTTTCGGAGGGCTTTTGGCTTACGGTTGTGATGTTGTGTTGTTGTGTTTGCAATTGGTCTGGCATTCCAGACCCTGATAGCTAAGCTATCCCTTTTTCACTTCCTGTACATTTACCCTGTCTGTCCATAGTGATTAATGTAGCACCGCAAATTGCGGTGCTTTTTTTTGCCTGAAATTTACTGATCCAGCTCAACCATCTCTTTTACATCAGTACGGTTAATCTGCTGTTTATTCCCATTAGCATCTTTGTACTGAATCATCCCTGTCTCTTCATCGGTTTGAGGTTTGCCCGCGGACACGATAGTACGGCCATCATTCGTGTGCATGACGTAGTTCGGGCTGGAACATGCTGAAAGAGCAAAAACCATAAGACCTGCTGATACTGCTGCGGCTGCCTTGTTCATATTCTTCTCCTTAGTAGCTTTTAATGCTGATTTGTACTCAAAAATAAATAGGGTGAAACATTCACCTAACATTAATTAGCATAACTCTCTTTCAAAACCTTGCCAGGTTAAGCAGACTATTCCGAAGGTCATTGATCCCTTGTGTGATTAAGACAAATGCGCCACGATCGCCTCATTGGATACGAGGAAAATCATGAAAACATTTAATCCCGCCAGCTTTCGCAGCCAGTTTCCGGCGCTGGCTGATGCCGGTGTCTATCTCGACAGTGCCGCAACCACACTGAAACCTCTCGCCGTTATTGAAGCCACTGAGCAGTTTTATAGCCTGAGCGCCGGTAACGTTCATCGCAGCCAATTTGCGGCGGCACAGCGCCTTACAGAACGCTATGAAGCAGCACGCGACAGCGTAGCGACCCTGCTCAATGCCCCTTCGGGCAAAGACATTGTCTGGACGCGAGGCACTACCGAAGCCATTAATCTGGTGGCGCAGTGTTACGCACGCCCTCGCCTGGAGCCTGGCGACGAAATTATTGTTAGCGAAGCAGAACATCACGCCAACTTTGTGCCGTGGCTGATGGTCGCCGAGCAAACCGGCGCGAAGATTATCAAGTTACCGCTTGGCAAAGATTACCTCGCTGATTTAAGCAAACTGCCGGAACTGCTCAACGCCCGCACAAAGATCCTGGCGTTAGGACAGATGTCGAACGTTACAGGCGGCTGCCCGGATCTAGTTCAAGCTATTACGCTTGCTCATGCGGCAGGTGCGGTAGTCATGGTTGATGGCGCACAAGGTGTGGTGCATTGCCCAGCGGATGTACAAGCGCTGGATATTGATTTTTATGCGTTTTCCGCCCACAAATTGTATGGCCCAACCGGCATCGGTGCGCTGTACGGTAAAACTGAGCTGCTGGAAGAAATGTCTCCGTGGCTAGGCGGCGGCAAAATGATCACTCATGTCTCGTTCGAAGGGTTTAAAACCCAGCCAGTGCCGTATCGCTTTGAAGCCGGTACGCCAAACGTTGCGGGTGTCATTGGCCTGAGTGCTGCCCTTGAGTGGCTTGAAACCGTTGATTTGACGGAGGCAGAAACTTACAGCCGTGGGCTTGCAACGCTGGCCGAAGCGGAACTGGCGAAGCGCCCTGGTTTTCGCAGTTTCCGCTGCCAGGACTCGAGCCTGCTGGCGTTTGATTTCGCCGGTGTTCACCACAACGATATGGTCACGCTTTTGGCTGAATCGGGTATTTCACTGCGTGCCGGGCAGCACTGTGCGCAGCCATTGCTCGCAGCCCTTGGTGTCGCTGGCACATTGCGCGCCTCTTTCGCCCCGTACAACACGCAAAGCGATGTCGATGCATTAGTCAAAGCCATCGACAGTGCGCTGGAAATTTTGGTGGATTAAATGACAAGTGGATTTTTAGCCGGTCATCCTTTTGGCACCTCGATCACCGCCGACAGCCTGCGTGCCACGTTTGCTCCGTTGCAGCAGTGGGAAGATAAATACCGCCAGCTGATTCTGTTAGGAAAGCAGCTTCCGGCACTTCCTGCTGACTTAAAAAGTGAGGAAATCGAAATTGCAGGCTGTGAAAACCGCGTCTGGCTGGGTCACAGCCTTCAGGCGAACGGTACGCTGCATTTCTTTGGTGATAGCGAAGGGCGAATTGTTCGGGGTTTGCTGGCGGTGTTACTCACCGCAGTAGAGGGGAAAACGGTGGAACAGTTACTTAATGAAGATCCGCTCGCCCTGTTTGATGATTTAGGGCTGCGTAATCAGTTAAGTGCTTCACGTAGCAGCGGGCTTGCGGCATTGGCGCAAGCCGTTCGTGATGCGGCTCAAGCCTGATTGCGAGCTGCTTTCGCCATCATTTTCTTTAATACATGGGAAACCGCCACGAAACCAAAGCTGGCGGTGACCATGGTTGCAGCACCAAAACCAGAGGCACAATCCATACGTTTCGGGCCGTCAGCGGTGCTTTTCATCCCACAAACCGAGCCATCTGCCTGCGGGTAAACCAGCGCCTCAGTAGAAAATACGCAATCTATGCCCAGCTTCCCTTTACTGTTTTTCACCACGCCAAAATCGCTTTTCAGCCTTTCACGCAGTTTTGCCGCCAGTGGGTCCTGGATAGTCTTCGCCAGATCGGCCACCTGAATTTGCGTTGGATCGATTTGACCACCCGCGCCACCGGTTGTTACCAACGGGATCTTATAGCGACGGCAATACGCGATCAGCGCCGCTTTCGGACGAACGCTATCAATGGCATCAATCACATAGCTGAAACCTTGACTGAGCAACTGTGCAGTGTTCTCAGCGGTAATAAAATCGTCTACTACCGTCACGCGGCATTCCGGGTTTATTTCGCGAATACGCGCCGCCATCACTTCAGTTTTGGCCTGCCCGACATTATCACGCAGGGCGTGAATCTGACGGTTGGTATTGGTGACACACACATCATCCATATCAATAAGCGTAATCGCCCCGATACCCGTACGAGCCAGCGCTTCTGCGGCCCATGAGCCGACGCCACCAATACCAATCACGCAAACATGCGCATCAGCAAAGAGTTGCAGAGCATCACGACCATACAAACGAGCCGTGCCGCCAAAGCGTTGCAGCCAGGCATCGGTCAAAACTACAGACATTACGTTATCCTCGGAAAATCTTTGCGGGTGTTGTTACAGGAAAAAAATTACAGGTAAAGATGACGGGCTGATTATACAGCCCGTCGGCAGGAAATATTAACCATTGAAAACGGTATTGGTGGTGCCCGGTGCGTTTTTCAGTACCCAGACACGGCCATAATGGTTGTACCAACCCGCGCGGTGACCGGCATCAGGCCCAATCCCCTGGTAGATATCAAAGTGCTGCCCTTTAATGGCGCCACCGACATCCAGCGCAACCATCACGCGCAATTCGTATTGCCCGCTGAATTTACCGTTGTTATCCAACAGTGGGACTTCAGCCAGAATCGTAGTGCCCGCAGGAATGATTGAACGGTCCGACGCAACAGACGCACGGCCAATCAACGGTACAGCGCTTGCGCCTTTCACTGGTGCATAGCTGGCAGGTTTAAAGAAGACGAAGGAGGGGTTCTGCTCCAGCAGTTCCTGCACTTGAGCCTGACTATGGGTTTCGCCCCAGTGGCGAATTGCCTGCATCGACATATCTTCTTTCTTTACTTCACCGCGATCGATAAGCACTTTGCCGATACTGCGGTAGGCGTGGCCGTTTTTGCCCGAATAACCAAAGAAGGTTAATGGCTGGCCATCACCGAAATCGATATAGCCACTGCCCTGCACATCCATAATGAAGTTATCCATTAAGGAGTTGCTGTAAGCAATAATGTAGCTGTCGCTCAGCGCACCGTTATAGATCTCTGCGCGGGAAGGTAAACGCCCGCGTTTTGGTGGCATGCGATAAATAGGATACTGGAACTCACCCTGACGGGTGTAACGCGCCTGCACGACTGGCGTGTAATAACCGGTGAATTGCACGTTGCCGTAGTTGTCTGCGCCTTCCATCTGCCAGGCGTCAAGACCGTACTGGGTCAGCTTGCTGGTATCGCCACCGGCACGCAACCACTCCTGAACGGAACCGTAAACGTCATTCTTACTTTTATATAAGCGTGGAGACGCAGAACGAATCTGGCTAACTTGCTCAGCGAAGTCGCCACCGTTAACTGGGGCGCCCACCGCATCAGGGCGGTTTACCAGTGAAAAGGGCTGGGTGAACTTCCCATCCTTATATTGCTGGCCTTTATCTGTCGGTTTTGAGGAACAGCCTGCCAAAACGGCAACGACCACTCCAGTTACAATGTACTTCGTCCAACGTCCTATCATTACTTCCTCGCCCTGGTTTATGCCTCTACACGCCACGCGAAGATAGCAAACACATCGCAAGAATTAAACGTGTTGCGCCCCATACGCGCCGGATGTGTTCAGTATTTGTACTTAAATTAAATTATTATCAGTTAGATGAGACAAATCGGGTATTTTTTAAAAAAAGGGTTGCATCAAAAAGCCAGCAGAGTATAGTGCGCTTCCACGGACGCGGGGTGGAGCAGCCTGGTAGCTCGTCGGGCTCATAACCCGAAGGTCGTCAGTTCAAATCTGGCCCCCGCAACCAATTAAAAAGTCGCTGATTCTAGCGCGGTGATGAAAGTCATTAGCAGTAAATAGTTATACGGACGCGGGGTGGAGCAGCCTGGTAGCTCGTCGGGCTCATAACCCGAAGGTCGTCAGTTCAAATCTGGCCCCCGCAACCAACTAAGTCGCTGAGTTTCGCGCAATGATGAAAGTCATTTGGGTACTAAAGAAGTTTACGGACGCGGGGTGGAGCAGCCTGGTAGCTCGTCGGGCTCATAACCCGAAGGTCGTCAGTTCAAATCTGGCCCCCGCAACCAACATTACAAACACCTTAACGGGTGTTTTTTTGTATCTGAAATCCGCTAAATACCCTAAATAGGGTGGATGTCGCTCTCGCCCACCCACTCTACAAATACTATCCGAGCCGCGCCAGGCGTGAGCTATCCGCAAAATACGCTTTAATCCCTGCCAGAATAGACTCAGCCACTTCTTGCTGGAACTCAGCCGTCCGCAGCTTACGTTCTTCTTCAACGTTACTCAGAAATGCAGTTTCCACCAGAATGGATGGGATATCCGGCGCTTTCAGTACCGCAAACCCTGCCTGGTCGACACTATTCTTATGCAACTTATTCACACGCCCTAAGCGGTTCAGCACTTCTTTACCGAATTTAAGGCTATCGTTGATGGTCAACGACTGCACCATATCGAACATCGTATGGTCGAGATACTTATCACCACTCTTACTCACCCCACCGATTAAGTCGGCGGCGTTCTGAGTTTGTGCGAGGAATTTTGCCGCGGTACTGGTCGCCCCCTTGGTTGAGAGCGCAAAAACCGATGACCCGCGGGCAGCGCCGGAAGTAAACGCATCCGCATGAATAGAAACAAAAAGATCGGCGCGTTGCTTTTGCGCTTTCGCCACCCTGACTTTTAACGGGATAAACACATCCTCGTTGCGGGTCATATAGGCTTTCATATTCGCTTCTTTATCAATAAGCGCTTTCAGGCGACGGGCAATCTTAAGCACAATGTCTTTTTCGCGCGTCTTGTTTGGCCCGATAGCACCGGGATCTTCCCCACCGTGGCCAGGATCAAGCATGATAACAATCGGCCGATCGCGCCCAGCCTTGCCTGGTTGCGGCCCTTGTTCCGGGGACGGTGGCGTATTCTTATCGAGCTTGCCGTTGTTGTAATCTTCCAGCAACGCCAACAGCGGATCTTGCTCGCTATTCATATTGGCCGGATACAAGTCCATTACCAGGCGCTCTTTAAATTCAGCGACCGGAGCCAACGCGAACAGATGCGGCGTCACGTTCTGTTTGAGTTCGAAAACCATACGCACGGTTTGTGGATCAAACTGCCCGACACGCGCAGATTTGATGAAAGGATCGTCGCCACGAATCTGGCCGCCGATACCCTTCAATACTGAATTTAAATTCACACCTTCGATGTCTACGACCACTCTATCGGGGTTGCTTAACGCAAACTGCCGATATTTGAGCTGCTTGTTCGATTCCAGCGTGACACGAGTGTACGACGATGCGGGCCAGACGCGCACCGCAACGACCAGGCTTGAGGCCGCAAAGCCAACCTGGCTAACACTCAATAACCACATAGCACCTGCACCCTGCAATAAACGGCGCCGACTTATCAATGGATTGGAATCTGGCATAGCTCTCCTGAGCGGTGTATTCCTGTGAATCGAATAATCAATTTTATTTTTTGAGCCGAAAACTTTAACCAAACACGCTCTGACTGTCACCCATTAAAGGGTAAACATTCGCAATCAAGCACCTGGTAGCCCAAATGCAGAAATATCCGCTTTGGCGTAATTGCTGCTTGCACCAGAAGCAATAAAAGAATAAAAATACAGAAATTACGAATAATCATGCAACGAGGTCGAGCCGTGGTGAAGGAACGTAGAACCGAACTGGTACAGGGATTCCGCCATTCTGTTCCCTATATTAATGCCCATCGGGGAAAAACGTTTGTCATTATGCTTGGCGGCGAAGCCATTGAACACGAGAACTTTTCCAGTATCGTCAGCGATATTGGGCTGTTGCACAGTCTGGGGATCCGTCTGGTCGTTGTGTATGGCGCACGCCCGCAGATTGATGCCAATCTGGCTTCGCATAATCATGAACCTATTTACCATAAACATACGCGCGTGACGGACGCCAAAACGCTGGAACTGGTAAAACAGGCCGCCGGTTTATTGCAGCTGGATATTACCGCTCGTTTGTCCATGAGCCTTGGCAACACGCCGTTGCAAGGTGCGCATATCAATGTGGTCAGCGGTAACTTTATTATCGCGCAACCGTTGGGCGTGGATGACGGCGTGGATTATTGCCACAGCGGGCGCGTGCGTCGTATCGACGAAGAAGCGATTCACCGTCAGCTAGATAACGGCGCGATTGTATTGATGGGCCCGGTCGCCGTTTCAGTCACGGGCGAAAGCTTCAACCTCACCTCTGAAGAGATTGCCACACAACTGGCGGTCAAACTGAAAGCCGAAAAAATGATTGGCTTCTGTTCTTCTCAGGGCGTTATAGACGACAACGGCAATATCGTTTCTGAATTGTTCCCTAACGATGCACAACAACGCATTGAAGAGCTGGAAGAAACCGGCGATTACCATTCCGGCACCGTGCGCTTCTTACGCGGTGCGCTTAAAGCCTGCCGTAGCGGCGTGCGTCGCAGCCACTTAATCAGCTATCAGGAAGATGGCGCGCTGTTGCAGGAGCTTTTCTCCCGCGACGGTATCGGTACGCAAATTGTGATGGAGAGTGCGGAGCAAATTCGCCGCGCCACCATTAACGATATCGGCGGCATACTGGAGCTGATTCGCCCGCTGGAACAGCAAGGGATTCTGGTGCGCCGCTCACGCGAGCAACTGGAAATGGAAATCGACAAATTCACTATTATTCAGCGCGATAACCTGACTATTGCTTGCGCTGCACTCTATCCTTTCCAGGAAGAAGGGATTGGCGAAATGGCCTGCGTAGCAGTTCATCCAGACTATCGCAGTTCATCTCGCGGTGAAGTGTTACTGCAGCGTATTGCCACGCAAGCGCGGCAAATGGGTCTGAGCAAACTGTTCGTCCTGACAACCCGCAGCATTCACTGGTTTCAGGAGCGCGGTTTTATGCCGGTCGATGTCGAACTGCTGCCTGAAAGCAAAAAAGAGATGTACAACTATCAGCGCCGTTCAAAAGTGTTGATGGCTGATTTAGCCTGACAAACTAGCTAGCCCTGATCAGGGGGCTAGCTAAAACTCCCCATTAATCCGCTGCGCCGTTCCGTCTTCGTCACAATCGCCTTTTCTAGCACCCGATCATCGGCATACAACGATAATCTGTTACGTGCGCGGGTTATGGCGGTATAGACCAGTTCGCGTGTTACCACAGCCGTGTATTGATTCGGCAGCACCAGCGCTGCATGGTCAAACTCCGATCCCTGCGATTTATGCACGGTCATGGCATAGGCCGTGTCGTGCCCTGGCAAGCGGCTCGGCTGCACGGATTTTATCGTGCCGTCCGGCATCGGGAACCAGACGCGCAGCCCTTCGCCTCTATCCAGCGCGATTCCGATATCCCCGTTGAACAAACCCAGCGAGCTGTCATTTCGGGAAATCATAATGGGGCGGCCATTGTACCAACGCGATGCCGCCTGATTTGGTCGCTCAATCAGCCGTTTTTGAATCAACGCCAGTTCGATACGGTTATTCAGGCCGCTTACGCCAAACGGGCCATCCCGCAACGCGCATAGCAATTGATAGCGCCCGAAGGCTTCGAGAATAACGGCGGGTTCGGCATTGTTATGCATTAACTCCAGATATGACCGATAACCTTCCACCGCATCAGCAATCATCACGGCATAGTCTTCTGTTTCACGCAGCGGTTGCTTTGTTATATCGGCAAAACCTTTGGTAAATGCCGCTCTGGCCTGTTTCACATCGCTGGCATTGACGGCAAACGCCAATTGCCCGATGCCCGACTGGCTATCAAAACGGTAGCTTTTTTGCAGCAGACAAAGCCCATCGCGTAGCGCACTCGCCTGAGCGCCCTCACCAACTGGAAGTGAATAACCCGTCAATCGGCTTAGCTCCGCCGCTCTCTCAGGTGAATATCCGTGAGTAACATAGTGGCAAATATCCCCAAGTACCGCCCCCGCTTCCACCGAGGCCAGTTGGTCACGGTCGCCAAGGAAAATCACCCGCGCATGCGCAGGCATGGCGTTGATAAGTTTCGCCATCATCGGCAAATCCACCATTGAGGCTTCATCAACCACCAGCACATCGAGGTGTAGCGGATTCCCTGCGTGATAGCGCAGGCGCTGGCTATTAGGTTGTGCTCCCAGCAAGCGATGCAGAGTACAAGCATCGTTAGGCAACGCCGCTTTTTGTGCATCATCCAGCGGTAAACGGCGTAATGCCGAACCCAGTGATTCGGTTAAACGTGCAGCCGCTTTGCCTGTTGGCGCTGCCAGTTGAATCCGCAAAGTTTGAGCGCCAGATAACTGCACCAGGGCTGCCAGCAGCTTCGCAACTGTCGTTGTTTTACCGGTTCCTGGTCCACCTGAAATCACCGAAATACGGCGGGTTAACGCCACGGCTGCCGCAACCTTTTGCCAGTCAGTGTCTGGCATTGGATCAAACAGTTGATTGAGTACGCTAACCACCTGTTCTTCATCGAGAGAAATAGCCCGATTTTCAGCCCCGAAAAAACGGGCGACCGCCTGTTCGTTTTGCCACATTCGGTTGAGGTACAGCCGCTCACCAATCAGCTTCAGCGGCGTGGCACCTTCGTGCTCACTCACCGCTGGAGACGCAAGCAGCGTTTCACGCCAATCGGTTTTAATGGCAGCTTCTTCAAAAAGTTGTTCAGCAAAACCTGGCTGCCGCCCGGCAAAACAAAATTCCGGCGTTAAACGTGAAAGAGGAATACACACATGCCCTTCCCCTGCGTCGTGGCTGACCAGTGCTGCCGCCAGCATCACGGCGGGCTGCTCGTCGCTGGCAATCATCATGGCAAACTGGGCATCCAGAGCACGCAACAATTTTTGCTCTACCGCCTGCTGTAGCAGCGCTGTTATTTTCATGGCGTCACCTCGTCCGTTTGCGCCGCGAACAATGCGTCCATTTTGGCAATTAACTCTGCATCCGGTCGCGTTGAAAATATTCCCTGTGACGAACCGTCGCCTTCAACACCGCGTAAGAAAAGATAGATAACGCCACCGAAATGGCTTTGATAGTCATAATCAGGAATACGGTGGCGTAAGTAACGGTGCAGCGCCAGCGTATACAGTTGATACTGCAAATCGTAACGGTGAGATTGCATGGCGTTCGCCATCGCTTCCTCGGTATAAGCGCTACTGTCCTCGCCCAGCCAGTTAGATTTGTAGTCCAGCAGGTAATAACGCCCCTGCCAGCGGAACACCAGGTCGATAAACCCTTTCAGCATACCGCGCACTTGTTTGAAGTTTAATGGCGGGCAGCCTGACGATAGCGGGTCAAATTCACGCACCAGTTTATCCAGTTGCACCGCCTGCAAATCACGTTCAATGGGTAGATAGAACTCCAGTTCAACCTGCTTTTCTTGCGGTGTTAACTGGCTGAGTGACACGCCTGTCTCATTTAACGGGGCTTGTAAAATCGTTTGCAGCCACTGCGTTAATATCGGCTGCCACTCTTCGCCATAACCTTGTGCAGATAACTGCTCAGCAATCCATGTGTCGTTAAGTGGCTGAGTAAAATCAATACCTTCGAACAGACTATGCAAAAATGTGCCTGGCCCCGCCCCACGTGGGAAGGTATGCGGAGTAAGTAAAGGCTCACTTTGCACCGGCGAAACGCCTGCGGCATCCACATCCAGACGAGGCAACAAATCCAGCGCCTGGCTGCTGCCATGCTGCTGCAAACCGGAATAACTGGTTACGCGCCAGTTATCAGCCACTTGCCTTTTCATGGTTCTGGCACTTAATTCCGGAAGCTCCGTGCTCACTGGCTGCCAGGGCGTGTAATCCTCAGGTTTGAGTTCTTCGACGCTAATCGAGTCACTCGCCAGCGCCAGTAAGTCCGCCTGTAACCCCGCAGCGTCTTTTGCCTCACCTTTTTGCAGGAGATAACCCAACGCCCCAAGATGCAAATCACTGGCCCCTTTTTTGGCGCGATTCCCTTTAAACAGCGGCGCAACACCAAGACTGCAATGCCAGATGGAGCGCGTCAGGGCGACGTACAACAAACGTAAATCTTCAGCCAGGCGTTCTTCTTCTGCCAGGCTCAGGCTTTCCTCATCATCGCTTAAATCCAACAACGGCGAGAAGGTTGTGCGGTCGTGATACAAACCGCTGCTTTGCGCCCGATAATTGGCGATGAACGGCAGCCAGACCAGCGGGTACTCCAGCCCTTTTGATTTATGAATGGTGACGACCTGAACCAAATGTCTGTCACTTTCGAGACGTAATTGCTGGCTGTAGGCGTTGCTATCAGGTTCTGCAACCTGCTGCGCCAGCCATCGAACCAGTGCGTGCTCGCTGTCGGTTTGCGCAGCCTCTTCTTGCAGCAGTTCACTGATGTGCAAAATATCGGTCAGTCGCCTCTCGCCACCCGGCGTTGCCAATAAGTTTTCAGCCACCTGCCGACGTGCGATAAGGGCACGCAGCATTGGCATTACTCCCCGACGCAACCAAATTTGTCGGTAGTCCGAAAACTCTTCAACCAGTTGATCCCATGCATTTTCATCGTCGTTCAGGGCTTCAATCATTTGGGCATCAAGACCCAACATGCTGGTCGCGACCGCACTGCGCAGAGCAGTTTCAATTTCTGGTGCCAGCACCGCCTGCAAAATCCACAGAATCTCTCGCGCTTCTGGCGTGGCAAATACCGAATCGCGGTTTGAAAGGTAAACCGATGGGATATTCAGGCTTGCCAGTGCCTCGCGCACAATAGAAGCCTCGCCGCGGCTACGCACCAGAATCGTAATGTCAGAAGACTGAACCGGACGTGATTCCTCGCCCTTCCACAGCAATGCCTCGCCACGCTGCCCGGCAGTCAGCCAGTCACGAATTTGCTGCGCGCACTGCATAGCCATAGTTTGTTGGTAATCACTCACACCGCAGCCATCCCCCGACTGCGCCCAGAATGACATCGCAGCCTGGTTTTTCCCTTTAATGGTGAAGCGTAGACCGTTATTTTTCTCAGCCGCTTTTACCGCTAAGAACGGAATTTGCTTGAATAAGAAGGGATTATCCAGTTGTTGGAACAAGGTATTTACGCTGCTGATCATCGTAGGCGATGAACGCCAGTTAGTGTCCAGCGTGTAGTGGGCACTTACCTCATGACGAGCTTTCATGTAGGTAAAAATATCCGCGCCACGGAAGGCGTAAATAGCCTGTTTTGGGTCGCCGATAAGCAGCAACGCGGTATCAGGCTGATTGATGTATAAGCGTCTGAAAATACGATATTGCTGCGGGTCAGTGTCCTGAAATTCATCAATCATTGCTGCCGGGAAACGCCCTCTGATTGCAGCCGCCAGCGCATCGCCACCCGGTTTGTGCAACGCTTCATCCAGACGAGCCAGCATATCGTCGAAGCCAAGCTCGCCGCGACGGCGTTTTTCCTGCTGCACGGTATAGCGAATTTCGGCCATTGCACGGGCGATAACTAAGTCACGCAACGTCAGCGGCTCACCCAACAGATTGTTAATTGCTCTGAAAACAGGATGCTGCGGCGGTTGGCCTTCTTTGGTTTTCTCATCCAGCATCGATTGAGAGAAGCGCTCCAGCTCCTTGGGCAGTTTGTAGGTCGTAGTTTCTGTTTGCGCCCAGGTGCCGACAATATTCAGCCAGTTAGGTAAGTTTTTACTGCTGTAACTACGACGGTCTATCTTCGCAACACTGAGGATCTGCGCAATTTCGTCCGCGCAGGCGCACCACTGTGCTTTCACATCCTCAATGGTGTTAATAATTTTTTGGTGACGTGCGAGCAGCGTTTCATCGTCAGCGGGTGGCTGTTTCAGAACCGGTTGTTCACCTTGCAGCCAGCTGTTTATATCTCTGAGCAGTTCCTCAGGCCCTGCCCATTCTTCCGCCATCACCTGCGCGACAGGTTTAGGTAACGGATAACAATGGCGACGCCAGAAATCGGCGCAAGCATGGCGACGTAACAGCGATTCATCTTCAATAAGTTGTTGCTCAAACAACATGCCCGATTCAAAAGCATTCAGGCTGAGCATCCGCTGGCAAAAACCATGGATGGTGAATATTGCGGCTTCGTCCATTTGCTGTTCTGCGAGGCGCAAAACCTGGGCTGCCTGCTGAAGATCGGGAATTTCCGCCAGCAGTTTTTGGAACAGGGGATTGTCAGTACGTTTGCGTACACAGGCGATTCGCAACTCATGGATATTGGCGCGAATACGGCCACGGAGTTCTTCTGTCGCGGCCTGTGTAAAGGTTACGACCAATAATTCTTCAACGGAAAGCGGCCTTGGGTGAGCATTTTTCCCACCCAGGCCAAGCAACAAGCGCAGGTAAAGTGCCGCAATGGTGAAGGTTTTTCCGGTACCCGCAGAGGCTTCAATCAGCCGCTCCCCCGTTAGGGGTAAACTAAGGGGATCAAGGGGTTGCGTGGTTCCGGTCATTATTCCTCACGGTTTATCCCCGCAGGCGCGGGGAACATGTTATTTAGCGTCTACGAGCGGTAATGATTGTTGCAGACCGCTAACCTCCTTCCAGGTTTTCCACCCATCAGGAACGGCATAGTCTGCCTTACCATTGTGACTACCAGAAACTTGCGACAGTACAGCCATGCCTTGCGGTTCAATCACTGCCTGGTGGAAGAAATCCGCCAGTTTTTGCGGTGTCAGTTTCTTAATTTCGGCGACTACTTTATCACGCGAATCAAAGTCCAGGTTTCCGCGATCGAAATCTTTGCTCAGTTGCGAAGCCTCCTGAGACAAGGTTTGCGGTGCCTGCATGATTTCAGTGATCATTCCCTGCTGTATTTGAGCAAAATCTTCAGGGCTCATCTCACGCAGTTTCTTTTCAGCCGTTGGGTAAAACGCCTTAAAGCGTTGATACAACCAGGCCGGTTGCTTATCGCTGCTTTGTAATAAGAAACCGATTCCCCACTGACGACCTACCGACATCGGGAATGCGAATACTGCATAACCCAGCTGTTCCTGAGTGCGTAACTGGTTATAGAACCACGGTTGGATGATTTGCCCCAACATTGAGCTGTAAGCGGTGCTCACGGTTTCGTCGTAACCTTTCGGGACGTAAACCGCAGCCAGTGCTGAGTCCGTGCTGCTTCCCGCTTTTTCAAACATCGCTAAATGTTGTTTATCAACCAACACATCTTTATTACGGCACCATTCGTTACCTTTGGTGCCAAGTTGGCTTTGTACCCGATGCGCCAGGTCTTTAGCCTGATCGGAAGACATATTACCCAGCACCAAAAACTCTGGTTTAGCATTGGTTTTTAAGGCTTCACGGTAATCAAGTACGTCTTTGAGCGTCAGTTCAGGCAACAATGCCCGGCGAGCATCACGCTGGAAATACGGCACCTGAGACACCATTTGCACCGGCATAATCGCCTGGTCGTAAGCCTTACCCTTTTCTGCCGAATCCATCATTTGGGCATACCATGACTTCGCCTGATCCAATTGTTCCTGGGTCGGCGTGTAGGAGAAGTAGCCCTTTAACAGCGCTTCAAAAAGCTGTGGCAAACGTTGGGTATAGCCGTTGGCATTAACCATTAAACCGCTGTTGGCGTTGGTCGAAAAACCAATACCACCGATGGATGCCTGGTTGCTTAACTCATCCAGCGCAATTCCCGCCAGATAATCATTCAGAGCAAACAGCACCTGGCTTTTCGCGCTGTCCATTGCTTGCGGATTACGCAGCACCAGGGTGACATCAGCTTTAGGCTCATTGGCAAAATAGTGGCTCGGCATATACAACACGCGCAGACCTGGCTCTTTAACCAACAGCTCAGGATGAGCATAGGTTTTATCCTGTTTGACCAGGGTAAAATCGTCAGGGATGTACGGGTTCAGTTGCGGTAATGCCAGCTTAATTGCCGCTGCTTTTTGCTTCCAGGTATCAAAGGTTTGTGGCGTGATTTTGTCGACCTGATAAGGCGCATCAACAAAATAAGCCGTTTTGTTATGCGGCTCTTTCGGGCTGATGTACCAGACGCGTGCATTTTGCGGCGTCATCATATCCAGTCGTGATTTAATGGCAGCAGGATCGTATTTATCCGCAATGTTAACCGCATCAAGTGTGTGCTCGACAGGTACGCGCAGCATAGTGTCTGCGAGCCATTCAACGTAATCCATATCCCGGGTAATTGATGGGTAACGGAAGTCGAGATCCAGAACGTGGGCAAGCTCATCAAAATAGCTTTTATCAACACCATGCTCACGCAGGTTATTTAAGTAGCTAAAAATAGCGGCCACGACTTCATCACGCTGCGCCAGCCCTTTATCGGTTAACGATACAGAAATAGCAAACACGCCACTGTTGCCGTTAACTAACGGATCGGAGTCGGCACGAATACTGTCGGCAAGCCCTTGCTTTTGCAGCCAATCAGAAAGTGTGTTGTTGCTACGGTTACCAATCAAATAACCAATCAATTCATCGGTTTTGCTGCGGAATTTATCGCTATTGTTGTCGATTCTAAATTCAACACGGACTACTTTGCGCGGCAATGCAGGCACGTAGTGAATGATGATGCCTTTTTGCGCATCGGTGACAACCGGCACATCAATTACAGGGCGTTCGATATTTTTATTCGGCACGCGACCGTAGGTTTCTACTGCAATTTTTGCCAGTTCAGGCAATGGCTTATTGCTGTAGATAACCGCTTTCATCAGATTCGCGGAATAGTATTTATCGCGGAAGGCCACCAGCGCATCGAGCAGCTTGCTGCCAGGTTTATCGCGCAGAGTTTCCAGGTTACCACCAGAGAAACGCGAACCTGGGTGAGCCGGGTTGATAGTTTCTGCACTGACTTGTGCCATACGCATACCGTCACGGGCGCGGGCTAAAGTCAGCTCTGCATTAACCGCATTACGTTCACGTTCAGCGTATTCAGGGGCAAGATTTGGCTCAGCAATCGCATCCGATAAACGATCCACCGCTCCTTCCAACGCATCGTTTTCCACTTCAAGGTAAAACGCTGTGCGGTAAGTCGCGGTACTGGCGTTATGGCTGCCACCGTGCTTTTTGAGGAACTCTGACAGGCTATCCGGTTCAGGATATTTTTTAGAACCCATCAGCGTCATATGTTCAAGGTAGTGAGCAAGGCCAAGATGGTCATCGGGATCTTCTAAAGATCCAACAGGAACCACCAACGCAGACAATGACTTAACGGCTTGCGGATCTGAAACCAGCAGAACTGTCATACCATTATCAAGGCGTACAGCCTGATATTGGCGATTGTCTTTCTCACTTTTATGGATAGTTTCCTGGATAGGTTGCCAACCCGTGTCTGCCTGACTTAATGGTGCCCAAAGAGCGACTAACAAGAAAAGCGGTTTTAACCAGGTGCTGCAATTAGGCATTAACGAACCTCATAATCACGAAACTTCTATACCCTACGACTCAAGCTATCTTGGGTATAACTCACTCATCATTAACAACTTTTAAACGGTCCGTTATTATAGTTGCTTCTTTTTTCGCCAGCCCTGAGCAAGTTGCGCATCATAGATGAACCTGCCGGATTGTGCAATTTTTATACAATTAATTAAGCTTTATTGAACCGATACAGTGGCAGCAAGTAACGCTCGGCCTCGTTTATTATCGCTTCGTAGTAGTCTGGTTCAAGCGTTCGATACAGGCGTTGTAGCCACTTATCAGCCCCTTCACCTTCGACTCTTTGATTCCCTTCCCAGGCCGCCAACAGCTTACCTTTGGCTTTCTGTTGCGTTTGCTCATCCCATAAAATGGCATCATTTGCCGGTTCATAACAGGCTTTTATCCATGCCCCGCCACTCATTGGAAGTAAGAGCAACGGCTGGACTAATCCTTTACGATAACCATCAATGAGTTGCTGGAGGTAGCTTTTTGCCTGCTCAACTTCAAGGGCTGGGAATTTCCACTCAGTGGCATCACGCCCATACAGACGGCTTTCACCACGCCCCCCCATCGCACACCAGACAACATGTTCAATCCACAGTTGCAGGCCATGTGCCGGGTTGAGGATGGATGGCCGCCAGCGTAGCAATCCATCATCCTGCACATCCGACAACCAACCTTCCAGACTTGTTCCGTCTATAAGCAGTGAGACTTCCTGGCTGTTGCCATTTTGTCGCTCGGCTCTCACTTTTAAGGCCAGTTCTTCCATTTCTGTTAACTGGGTTTCCCATAAAATTTCACCAAAAGCACCGTACGGTAATGTGCCTGCCGCTCTGTAACGGCTGAATAACTGCTGTGTGTCGCCTTCCTGAACCAAAGTATTCAGCAGTTCCTGATTCATCTGGAAACGTTCGAGGCTATCTAATGTGAAAGGTTCCGCATCCGGAAGATCGGTTTCTTCAAGCCGGAAATTGATCCCTAAGCGCATCTGGAAAAAGGCACGCACGGGATGGCGCCAGAAACGTTGTAACTGATCCAACGTGATGACGTTCTGAGCTTGTTCTTGTAGTGGCTGAATAAACGGTGCCTGAGCTTGCCCCTGCCCACTTGCTGCTGACAGCCATTCGTTGGCATAGCTCTGTGCTGGTGCCCCCGGTAAGAAATTCCCGGCTTCAAAAGGAGTGCGATTATGCTTTTGAACCAAATGTCTTTTCACGCGCTCACTGCTTTCATCACAGGTTTGTTCCGTGTCGTGCGGCAGGCAATGGCTTTGCGCAATGTAATCTAGTAGTTCATCAATCAATACCGAAGGATAGCGCTGGCTGTTGTCCTGAATGGAACGCCCGATATAACTGATGTAGAAGCGCATTTGCGCAGAGTTGAGTGCCTCCAGGAACAGGTAGCGGTCATCATCCCGACGGCTACGGTCGCCACGCTGTGGTTTCTGGCTCATTAAATCAAACCCAAGAGGGGCAAGCGTGCGCGGATAAACGCCGTCGTTCATGCCAAGCAAGCAAACCACTTTGAACGGGATAGAACGCATCGGCATCAGTGTGCAAAAGTTTATCGGCCCGGCCAGGAAACGTTGGCTAATACGCTCTTGATCCAAGCGTTGTGAGAGTTCATCACGCAATAACGTCAGTGAGACATTTTCCTGATAATGGCTTTCAAGACCATATTTAATGATTTCTTGCCATTGCTGTTCAATGAGCGCTAAAGCGGCTTCGGTTTCTGTATCAGGCAGGAAGAAACTGGCCAGCATGTCACGGCATACCGTTGTCCACTCAGCTAAAGGCCGCGCAACAGTTAGTTCACGACGCCAGATATTCAGTTGCATCAACAACTCGGCCAGTTGCCCAACAAGCTCAGCGATTAAACCGCTTGATTCATCGTACGGGAGGATCGACTGCCATTCACCTGCCTGGCTATCCATCGCATAGCCCAATAACATGCGTGTTAGACCAAAGCGCCAGGTATGCTGCCCAGTTGCCGGGAGATTCAGTTCACGAACGTTATCGTCATCAATTCCCCATCGAATCCCCGACTCATTCACCCACAGGCGTAAGTAACGCAGCCCTTCTTCGTTAATTGAGAACCGAGCTGCCAGTGCGGGCACTTCAAGCAGGGCAAGAACATCCTGTGCTGCGAATCGGCTGTCCGGTAGTGAGAGTAGCGAGATAAAAGCTTGCAGAGCCGGATGCGCCTGCCGTGCACGACGGTCGGAAATGGCAAATGGCAGGCGACGCTCAGCCACCGCATTACCAAATACTGCCTGGATAAACGGACTGTAGCTGTCGATATCCGCCACCATCACGATGATATCGCGAGGCGTTAGCGTAGGATCAGCCTCCAGCATCGCCAAAAGCTGATCGTGCAGAACTTCCACTTCGCGTTGAGGGCTGTGGCATTCATGGAAAGTGACTGAACGGTCATCCAGAGAAAGAACTCGTTTCTTATGGCTGTGCTCAAACTCTTCTTCAGTCAGACCGGTGACCGCATTGTTTTGCAACTCAAGCAAATCGTACTGCAGATTGCGCAGGACGTTTTCAGGTTCTATATCGACAAATACATCAATTTCTTCAAAGCGTTGTAGTTCAGCTAACAAGAACGTGTAATCACGCCCTAATTTTCCCCACGAGGCCAAAAGTGGGTTACCAATGTCTTGCTCACCTACGTCGTTGAACAACGCAGAAGCCGTATCGCTGTCTTTAAACAGCGGAAGCGTGATGCCTTCCTTAGCGTGGCTACGACGGCGACGGCTGATTAACCGAGCAAGATAAGCTGGGTCTTTAATATCGCCCCAGTAATAACGGCATGGGTTGGTAAACAGTAAATGAACATCAATGTGCTTACCGAGTGCCTGTAACGCCTGAAGATAAACCGGCGGCAAAGCCGAAATACCGCAAATAAAGACGCGAGCAGGCAAACCCGATGGGCATTCACTGCTTGATTCAAGGGTATTAATAAAACGTTGATAGAGGTTCGCACGGTGCCATTCAGGCTGCCCAAGCTCTTGCGTGTGACGTACCAGAGCGGCCCATAGCGGAGCCTGCCACAATTGAGCTTCGCCCACATTGTCGACAAGTTCGCCCTTTTCCCACTGGCTTAACCAACCCGGCCGATAGACCAGATATTGGTCGTAAAGGTCAGCAATTCTTGACGCTAATTGAGAGAGTTTGCGGCCATTTTCATCTTCTTCAAGGTACTGGTTTAGCAGTGCAAACTCAGGTTGTTCCAGCATGCCAGGGATGAGCGTCATCAACTTCCAGCTCATGCTTTGCTTATTGAATGCGCTTTGTTCCGGGATATTCGGCAACACACGCACAAACATATCCCAGATAAAGCTGGCAGGAAGCGGGAAACTGATGTTTGCCGCAATACCAAACTTTTGAGCCAGCGTCATTTGTAGCCATTGCGCCATACCGGTACTTTGCACCAATACGACCTCGGGCTGGAATGGGTCCGGCAGCGGTTGCCTTTCCACAATAAATTCCATAATTGCTTCCAGCACATCAAGCCGGTTGGAATGGTAAACACGCAACATAGAATCGCTACTCCTGACTTTTCTCTTTTTGCGGGCAATATAACCGTGACAGTTGCCCGGCTCGCCCGCCAGGACTGGTAATTGTAGTGGCGATGCTGACACATCCAGCCGCCGATGTCTGCTGCCAACTCACTTTCCATTCATCTGTGGGTAATGGTGATTCTGGCTCGCTCATTTCCACGGCTAATCGCCATAGCTGGCGGAATTGCCACTGAGACTGAAAACCTTGCTGTAACACTCGGTGATAACCCAGTAGAGCCAGCATCACTATCGAAAACAATGCCATAGCGCAAAGCACTTCCACCAGGCTAAATCCACGCTGTAGCGGTTTCACGGTGGTAACTGGCATCGGCCTGCCTCCGTAAAGGGGCAGAAATCTAGCCAACCATGTGGAGTAGAAAACCAATGTGAGTTATCCAGAGTTCCCCATTGCCATAGCGTCAGTGGAGTTTGTTGCCCTGTACTACTTCCATGTACTGCCATAACCGCTTCATTTTTTCCCACCATCAACACACAGGCTTTCCAGTCTTGTACTGGTTGTTGCTGGCAATCCCAGGTTGACTGAGGCGACCAGGATAGCTGGCTTCCCCACGCTTGCGCTGAAATAGCACCTGCATATTGTTTAAGAAAAGCGACTTCACTGGTGACCAGATACCGTTGATGGCTAAGTTGTTGCTGTAATCCGCTGAGCATTAATATCCCCAAAGCGAATAACAGCAGTACAAATCCAAGCGTGATATTGCCCCGTTCGTATTGCCCGCTCACAGGTTGTAGCCCACAACGATGTGGCGTAAAGAAATCGGGCTTTGGCCTTTGCTGGAGGCCGCAGCCAGCTCAATAACCAACAATGGAGGCAACGAACGCCGCGCCAGCCGGGTCACCGAGAATTTATGTATTACCATCGCTGCGGGATCTGACACTTTCTCCCAACCGTTACCTTCGCATGTTGTCGCACCGCGCAAGGATTCCAGACTGCTACTGTTCAGACGAAAACCTGTCTGCTCAGTTTCCGAATGGCTGGAGGGTTCCCAGCGCCCATTACTGTTGCCATCCCATTGCAGCAGTACACACGCCCCCTCTTTTCGCAGAACTAGCCCTTCCCCCTGGCAACTTCCGTGGCAATAACCTGCACGTTGCAGCTGTTTCCCAAGACTAAACGCCAGCTGCCAGAGCGATTCTTGCAAGGTTTCTTTCTGATACTGTTGCAGAACTGCCCGTTGAAGAACCGGAAACAGACGGCCAGCCCCCAACAGAACAATGCTACTGAGAGCCATGGCGATGAGCGTTTCAAATAAGGTGAACCCCTGTTGATTTAGCCGCATTTGTTACTCCCGCTAATTTCACAGACACGAATTCTTCCCTGGGCTGAGATAATCACTCGCCATTTTCCCGCGCCGCTTTGCACGTCGATATGGCCAGGCCATGCCGTATTTCTCTGCCCGTAGAACCCAAGATTTGGCGTTGTTCCGGTAATATCGACATCAGTAAACGGTTGAAGCAACCGCCAGCGCCCTGCTGAATGACATAGGTTTGCCTCAAGCAGTTTGCTCGCCAGGCACCACGTATTCCCTGTTCGGTTCACCATGACCAGATGATCGCGATTATGCCAATTAGCATCGCTGCGGAGCTGTTCGAGCAGATTGCGAATCTGCTGAGTTGTTATCCATAATCGTTGTTGCTGCTGCCACTGTTGCCAGCCATACACGCCGCCGGCACTAAGCATTGCCACGATGGTTATCACCACCAACATTTCTATCAGGCTAAAGCCATGTTGTTTTGTTTTCATGGCAGCAGTGTGCCAGCAGCGGAATTCTTCGCTACTGGCAACAGATTGATTTTCGGGAAGGCTCGAAGGAAAGTTTTGTTGTTGCGCTGCGTTGCAAAGGTGTTGGAAAGAGGCTCGCAAAGCTGTCAAACAGGCAAAAAAAACCGGCGCACAAGTGGCACCGGTTATGGCAGGCTGTCAGCCGTTAGATAGCGACAGGGGCTTTGATCGCTGGATGAGGATCGTAACCTTCAATTTCGAAATCTTCAAAACGGTAGTCAAACAGCGACTCAGGTTTACGTTTGATAACCAGTTTTGGCAAAGCACGTGGCTCACGCGTTAATTGCAGACGCGTTTGCTCAAGGTGGTTGCTGTACAGATGGGTATCGCCACCGGTCCAGACAAAATCGCCGACTTCCAGGTCACACTGCTGCGCCATCATATGTACCAGCAAAGCGTAGCTGGCGATATTAAATGGCAGACCCAGGAAGATGTCGCATGAGCGCTGGTAAAGCTGGCAGGACAGTTTGCCGTCAGCCACATAGAACTGGAAGAACGCGTGGCACGGCGCCAACGCCATTTTATCCAGTTCACCAACGTTCCACGCCGAAACGATAATACGGCGCGAATCAGGGTCGTTTTTCAGCTGGTTGATTACGGTGGTTAGCTGGTCAATATGGCGACCATCAGGCGTTGCCCAGGAGCGCCACTGTTTGCCATATACCGGCCCAAGGTCGCCATTTTCATCTGCCCATTCGTCCCAGATAGAGACGTTGTTTTCATGCAGATAAGCAACGTTGGTGTCACCTTTCAGGAACCACAGCAGTTCATGAATAATGGAGCGCAAATGACAACGTTTAGTGGTCACCATCGGGAAACCATCTTGCAGATTGAAGCGCATCTGATGACCGAAAATCGACAGCGTGCCGGTGCCGGTGCGGTCATCTTTTGGTGTGCCGTTTTCCAGCACATGTTTCATCAAATCAAGATACTGTTGCATGTTTCCTCACGAAAGCTGTTGCTGTGGACGACGATACGCCCAAATCATCACGGCCAAACCTACGACAATCATCGGAATCGAGAGGATTTGCCCCATGCTGATGTACTGCACCCACTCACCGGTAAATTGCTGATCCGGCTGACGGAAGAATTCTACGATGATACGGAAGGCACCATAACCAATCAGGAACAGGCCGGAAACGGCTCCCATCGGGCGCGGCTTACGAATAAACAGGTTAAGGATGATGAACAGTGCAATGCCTTCCAGAACCATCTCGTAAAGCTGGGAAGGATGGCGTGGCAAGACACCGTAGGTGTTGAACAAAGACTGCCATTCAGGGTGAGTTGCAAGCAGGCCAATATCTTCGCTACGCGAACCAGGGAACAGCATCGCCCACTGGAAGTTCGGATCAACACGGCCCCACAATTCGCCATTGATAAAGTTACCCAGGCGACCTGCACCCAGGCCAAATGGAATCAGTGGCGCAATGAAATCAGCTATCTGGAAGAAGGAGCGACGGGTACGACGCGCAAACCAGATCATCACGCAGATAACACCGACCAGCCCGCCATGGAAGGACATACCGCCATCCCAGACTTTAAACAGGTACAGGGGATCGGCAAGGAAAGCAGGCAGGTTGTAGAAGAAAACATAACCAAGGCGACCACCAAGGAAGACACCCAGGAAGCCCGCATAAAGCAGATTTTCGACTTCGTCTTTTGTCCAACCGCTGCCTGGCTTATTGGCACGGCGGCCTGCAAGCCACATGGCAAACACGAAGCCAACCAGGTACATCACGCCATACCAGTGCAAAGAGACTGGCCCGACGGAAAAAATCACCGGGTCAAATTCAGGGAAATGCAGATAGCCACTATTCATCTGTCACCACAAACCGTTGTTACCCCACCGAAAGTCCACGATGGGTTGCAAGTACGCATCTGTGCGGATGCGCTCCGAAAGCAGCGGATCATAGCACAAAGGGTCACGGGGTTGAGTCGGCGAAGTTGTAAAAGATATGTAATAACGAATACGGAGAGAGCAAACAACGAGCGCCTTAGCGCCCGCCGCGAATCAAACCGCCCATGCCACGACGTTCCATGAAAGAGGCGACCTGATGGCGCACTTCCGTTGCTAACTGAGCCTCAAGACTACGCTGAGCCAGCAGTTGTGCCTCTTCAAGGCTAATATGGCGCAGCAGATACTTAACACGCGCGACTGAACGGCCGTTCATCGACAAATGGCGATAACCCATGCCAACAAGCAGTGCTACGCACATCGGGTCACCCGCCATTTCACCGCACAGGCACAGATCGATGCCGTGACGTTCAGCTTCTGTCGCAATATGGTTTAACGCCCGCAGCATGGCGGGATGCAGGCTGTCGTACAGGCTGGCGACGCGGGTATTGTTGCGGTCAACGGCCAGCAAATATTGCGTCAGGTCGTTCGTGCCTACCGAGATAAAATCAACCCGGCTGGCAAGATGCCCCATCATAAAGACCATCGAAGGGACTTCAACCATCACACCGATACGGGGTTTGGGCAGCTCGTAACCGAGCACTTCTTCCACTTCACGCCCGGCGCGGTCGATTAAACGACGCGCTTCGTCTATTTCGTCGATACTGGTGATCATCGGCAGAAGAATGCTTAGATTGCCCGTTGCCGCGTTAGCTCGCAGCATGGCTCGCACTTGCACCAGGAAAATCTCTGGCTGATCAAGCGTGATACGGATGCCTCTCCAGCCGAGGCACGGGTTTTCTTCGCTGATGGGCATATACGGCAGTTGTTTATCCGCACCGACATCAAGCGTTCGCAGCGTGACCGGCTTTTCGTTAAACATCTGCAACATGCCCTGATATTGGGCGACCTGCTCTTCTTCCGATGGGAAGCCACTTTGCAGCATAAATGGGATTTCGGTGCGGTACAGCCCGATACCATCAATACGGCTGCCGAGCTGTTGCTCATGCTCCGGGCTAAGGCCCGCATTTAACATGACCTGTACACGCTCACCACTTTTTAGCGCAGCGGGGCTATCAACATCATCTTCAACCAGCTGGGTAAGTTCATTCTCTTCGGTGATGAGTCGCTGGTATTCCTGCAACAGCACCGCTTCCGGGTCAACCAGCAGTTCACCACGATATCCATCCACCACCAATGTACGGCGATGCAGCACCGAGGGCTGAATATCTGCCCCCATAACGGTTGGAATACCCAACGCGCGCACCATGATAGCCGCGTGGGAGTTCGCCGCACCATCGCGCACCACAACGCCCACCAGGCGGTTTTGCGGCAATTCAGCAAGCGTGGTTGCGGATAACTCATCGGCGACTAAAACAAAGCGTTCAGGCCAGGTGTTTGGGCTCTGAATGTTGTCATCGAGATGGAATAGCAGACGTTGACCGAGCGCACGGAGATCGCCTGCCCGTTCTTTTAAGTAACCATCGCTCAGGCTTGCGAACTGCTCCGCAAATTTTTCGATAACTTTTTTAACCGCCCATTCGGCAACAGAACCTTTATCCACTTCTTCAAATAATTCACGGCGAAGGCGGGCATCGGTCAACAGGTGCGAATAGAGATCAAATATGGCAGCCGTTTCTTTCTGAGCCCCCGCAGCAAAGCGTTTGCTATAGCGGCGAAACTCGTTGGAGGCTTCTTCCAGGGCTGCGGTCAGGCGCTCTCGCTCAAGCGTTGTATCCAGTGTCGAGGCTTCAGACACTTGCTCCATCAGCGGAAGTGTTGAGTCCATCCAGCCTTCAGCAATGGCCACGCCAGGGGATGCAGGCAGTGCCCGAATACGCGTCTGGCGATATTGACCAAATAAGGCAGTCAGCTGTGATTGAGAGAGAATGGCTGCCATTTGTGTGGCGAGCGTGACGAGGAAGGATTCCTCGCTTTCATCATATTGCCGGTGCTCACGTTGCTGCACCACCAGCACACCCAGCAACTGGCGTCGCTGGATAATAGGCACCCCAAGGAAAGCTCGAAAACGCTCCTCTTTTACTGCGGGAACATATTTAAAACTGGGGTGTTTCTGCGCATCCGCAAGGTTTATCGGTTCGGCAAGACGCCCAACCAGCCCAACAATGCCTTCATCAAATGCGAGGGTAATAGTGCGCCCGCGCGGCTTTTTAAGGCCGCGCGTCGCCATCAGGTAAAAGCAACGCCGGTCATGATCTGCGAGATAAACCGAGCATACCTCGGTGTCCATCGCAAGGCAGATGTCTGTAACCAGAATATCCAGCGCCTCATTGAGGCGCGGAGCGCTGGCAACCTTCTCGACTATTTCTCGCAGACGGGTGAGCATTTTTCGCGTGACTTAACCTCTTTTACGTCGCCATGCAGGCGCGTTATTACGTGGTGGCGTAACTTCCTGCAGCGGCATTACAACGCTTGCAAACTCTTTCATCACCCGACGATAAACATCGCGTTTAAAGGAGACAACCTGACGAACCGGATACCAATAGCTAACCCAGCGCCAGCCATCAAACTCTGGGGTACTGCTGGTTTGCATATTGATATCGTTATCGCTGCTAATCAACTGCAAGAGAAACCATTTTTGTTTCTGGCCGATACAAACCGGCTTTGTGTCCCAACGCACCAAACGTTTCGGTAACTTGTAACGCAACCAGTTTCGGGTCGAGGCGAGTATTCGGACATCTTTTCGCTGTAGACCCACTTCCTCGAAAAGTTCCCGGTACATTGCCTGTTCCGGGGATTCGCCAGGATTGATGCCACCTTGCGGAAACTGCCAGGAATGTTGACCAAAACGCCTGGCCCACATCACTTGACCCTGCCGATTACAAATTACGATACCAACATTCGGGCGGTAGCCATCATCATCGATCACCGGACTACCTCAAAACAAACTTAGATTAGGGCGATTGTTTCATACAAGCGCTAGACGGTAAACCACTGTGTAACGGTTGTCAGAAGGAATAACATTTGAATAACTCACAAAATATGACCGAGTTATAAACATGTGGGGTTGCAGGGCCTGGGGTTTATTCACTTTTTCTGTGGATATAACTGTGAAGAACTAGCTTATACACTCGGGACAACTTCTGATAACTCCAATTCCACTCATTTGAACAAAATTAAAATATGTATTAATTTCAATTAAATACACAGGAAAAAGTTAACTTACCGCGCAGTAGTGTGATGATCGTCACATACCAGGATCTCGCATTGATGAAAGATCGACCAATGACGTTTTTATCCACAGATTGTGCCAACAAGTTAGTCACAAACTGGTGAAAAAATGGGTTTTACCCCCCAGTCAAGGCTGTAAATCGAACCAGTAGTGAGCTTTTTTACCAGTTATCCCATTTTTCTGTGGATAACCTAGTGTGAGATCCTGTTCATTGCCAGTGACCAGAATGGGAAAAGGTTTTTGTAGAATCCGTGAATACGAATTTTAAGCGATAAAAATGATGCAAAATCAGTGCATTGTCATTCTTATCCCCGACACGCTAAACTATTTCCACACTGTGGGTAAACCACGCCTACTTTTTGACCAATCAGCAGCCAGGCACAATGCAAGCACTCCGTCCTTTACTTACACCGCCAGAAAACGAACAGATTTTGCTGGCGCAAGCCCAGAAACTGGCGGGCTATACGCTGGGTGAACTGGCGGCACTCGCCAATTTACCGATCCCTAAGGATCTTAAACGTGACAAAGGCTGGATCGGTATTTTGCTTGAGTTGTGGCTAGGTGCCAGCGCCGGAAGTAAACCCGAGCAAGATTTCGCAGCGCTGGGTATTGAGCTCAAAACAATCCCTGTGGATAGATTAGGTCGCCCGCTGGAAACCACGTTTGTCTGTGTCGCACCGCTCACTGGAAATACCGGCGTGGTGTGGGAAACCAGCCACGTGCGCCACAAACTAAAACGAGTCCTGTGGGTTCCGGTTGAAGGCGAGCGGCAAATCCCGCTGGCCGAACGGCATATCGGCACGCCGTTGTTGTGGGCTCCATCCGAAGAAGAAGAACATCAGTTGCGTCTGGACTGGGAAGAATTAATGGATTTGATTGTGCTCGGCCAGGTTGAACGCATCACCGCCCGCCATGGCGAAGTGCTGCAACTGCGGCCAAAAGCAGCTAACAGCAAAGCGCTGACCGATGCGATTGGAGCCGATGGCTCACCGATTCTTACTCTGCCTCGCGGTTTTTATTTGAAAAAGAACTTCACGGCGGCCCTGCTCGCTCGTCATTTCTCGTTGTAGATTCATTAAGAACCCGCTGTAACCCGCTCTGGGGAAGCCTTCGCGCTTCCCCTCTGTTTCTTTTAAGAATTTACTGCTTACTTTCACCGTCTGCTCGAGTTATTACTAGAATGTATATGTCATTCCATACCACACGAGGCGAATAATGATGAAAAAATGGGCAGTTATAATTTCCGCTGTCGGTCTGGCATTTGCGGTTTCAGGTTGTAGCAGCGATTACGTGATGGCAACCAAAGATGGCCGTATGATCCTGACTGACGGAAAACCACAAGTCGATGACGACACAGGCCTGGTGAAATACCGCGATCAGCAAGGCAATGAGATGCAAATCAATCGTGATGATGTCTCACAAATCATTGAACGTTAAAGCATAAAGGTCAGCCCTTGGTTGGCCTGTAACACTTTTCTTCGCTTACCCTCTTCCGCTTTTGCTTCCCCTCTGCCATGTTTATAGTCCATTTTTTGTTGGGCACCTGCCTGACCGATAAGACCGATGAATAAGGAAGGCGGCTATGCACTATCACCGTATCCCCCACAGCTCTCTTGAAATAAGTACGCTAGGGCTGGGAACCATGACGTTTGGTGAGCAAAATAGCGAAGCCGACGCGCATGCACAGCTTGATTACGCAGTCCACCAGGGTGTTAACCTGATTGATGTGGCAGAAATGTACCCGGTACCACCTCGTCCAGAAACTCAAGGTCTGACAGAAACTTACGTGGGTAACTGGTTAAAGCAGCGCGGAAATCGCGAAAAACTGGTTATCGCGACAAAAGTCAGCGGCCCAAGCCGCAATAACGACGCAGGCATTCGCCCAAATCAGATACTGGATCGCAGAAATATTCGCGATGCGCTGGATGCCAGCCTGAAGCGTTTGCAAACTGACTATATCGATCTCTATCAGGTTCACTGGCCACAGCGCGCCACCAACTGTTTTGGCAAATTGGGTTATACATGGACTGATAACGCCGTGCCGGTCACGCTGCTTGAAACACTTGAAGCACTAACTGAGTTCCAGCGTGCCGGGAAAATCCGCTATATCGGCGTGTCTAATGAAACACCATGGGGTGTGATGCGTTATCTGCAACTGGCTGAAAAGCATGATTTGCCGCGCATTGTCACCATCCAGAACCCTTACAGTCTGGTGAACCGCAGCTATGAAGTGGGTCTGGCGGAAATTACTCAACGCGAAGGTGTGGAGCTATTGGCTTATTCCTGCCTGGGATTTGGTACGCTGACCGGTAAATACCTGAACGGTGCAAAACCTGCTGGCGCACGTAATACACTGTTCAGCCGTTTTACCCGTTACAGCGGTGAGCAAACTCAGCTGGCAGTTGCGGCTTATGTCGATATCGCTAAGCGACACAATCTCGATCCGGCTCAAATGGCACTGGCTTTTGTTCGCCGTCAGCCGTTTGTTGCCAGCACGCTGTTAGGTGCCACCACACTTGAGCAATTAAAAACTAACCTTGAGAGCTTGCACGTAGACTTGAGTGAAGATGTGCTTGAAGAGTTGGAAGCGGTGAACCGTGTTTATACCTACCCGGCACCTTGATATGTAAAACCCCTCTCCAGATGGAGAGGGGAAATCTCTATTTCTGGCGAATCTGCCAAACCCACAGTCCACCGATAGCCAGCGCGAACACTGCGCCAAAGCCAATGCCGATACCGACAATCGATGCGCCTGTTTTCACAGCCAGCGAGAAAAGGCCCAGCATCAATAACATCGCGGTATTTTCACCGAGATTCTGCACCGCAATCGCATTCCCCGCGCCAACTGAGTGTTTACCGCGCTCCTGAAGAAGTGCATTGAGCGGAACCACAAAGAATCCGCCAAGAATACCAATCAGCACTAACAGCAGGTAAGACGGAAGCAATGCCGTTTGGATCGCGAAGAACAGCACGCCTACCCCAATCAAAATACCGGCAGGCATACAACGCGCCACGGTTTTAAGCGTCACCAGTTTAGCTGCCGCTCCCGCACCAACAACTATCCCTACGGCAACCATCGCGTTCAGATAAGTTGGCGTCGCGTTATCGGTAATACCCAGCGCTATCGGAACCCACAACACCAGCAAGAAGCGTAACGTCACCCCTGCGCCCCAGAACAAGCTGGTGCCGACTAACGAGAAGCGCGTTTCACCGTTATGCCACAACGTACGGCAAGCGTTGAAGAAACTGCGTGTCATCGGGGTAAAGCGCCATGACTGACCAGGCCGTGCGGGTGCTAGTTTCGGTATAAAGATATTGGCTACCACCGCTCCCGCATACACCAACACACATACACCAAGTGCTGCCACGATATGCCAATCCGCCAGCACACCGCCAGCCATAGAACCCAGCAGAATTGCGGCGATGGTCGAGGATTCCATCAGGCCATTGGCTTTCACCAGACGATCGCCCGTGGTTAACTCCCCCAAAATCCCATACTTAGCCGGTGAATACGTTGCCGCGCCGATACCCACCAGCAAATAACCCACAAACGGATTCAGACCAAAACAGATAACCGCCGCGCCAATCAGTTTGAGGCTGTTGGCAAACATCATCACTCGCCCTTTGGCAAAGCTGTCCGCTATCTGGCCGACAAACGGGGCAAACAGAATGTAAGCGCCAACAAACACCATCTGCAAAACAGGCTGGCTCCATTCAGGGTAAAACTGCTGTTTTAATACCGCAAGCGTGGCAAATAGCAGCGCATTGTCACCAAACGCCGATAAAAACTGTGCGCCGGTCACTGCCATCATCCCCCTGGACCAAATGGAGGTATTGTTCACGGCATTATCATGCATTCTCTGTCTCCGGCTGATCGACCAGCGCTTTCAGACTGACGAAATCAGGTTTACCGCTGCCCAGCAACGGCAGCTGTTTCAGGAAGCGAATATCTCGCGGTACAGCCAGCTCAGGAATGCCATTTGCGCGGGCATAATGCAGCAGTTTTTCACGGTTAAGCTCGCTGTCTGTAGTGAACATAACCAGCGCTTCACCTTTCGCCGCATCGGTTTTAATAACCGTAGCATGCGTTTTCTCCGGTGATACGCCGAGTGCCAACTGCTCTACCATTTCCAGTGAAACCATTTCACCGGCAATTTTAGCAAAGCGCTTGGCTCGCCCTTGAATGATGCAGAAACCGTGCTCGTCAAAGCGGACAATATCGCCCGTGTCATACCAGCCCGGCTCCATTTCACCCTGCGCATTTTCAGCGCTGGGTTCTTCCAGCACGCCAGGGTTTTCCACACGAAGATAACCTTTCATGATGTTCGGCCCCTTCAGTTGCAGCCGCCCACCCTCTTCAATCCCCGGGACTTCCATCAGCCGGGCATCCATTGCAGGAAGAATACGTCCAACGGTACCGACTTGCGCTGCCATTGGCACGTTGATGGAAACCACCGGCGCGCACTCTGTTACACCGTAGCCTTCCAGAATACGCAGGCCAAATTTGTCCTGCCAAAGCTGCTTAGTACTTTCCTGGAGTTTTTCTGCTCCCGCCACCACATAACGCAGGCGGTAGAAGTCATAAGGATTGGCGAAGCGGGCGTAATTACCAAGGAACGTTGATGTACCGAATAACACAGTGCAATTTCGGTCATAAACCAGTTCAGGCACGATGCGATAATGCAGCGGGCTTGGGTAGAGGAACACTTCCGCGCCCGTTAGTAGAGGCGTGAACAAGCCGACTGTCAGGCCGAAAGAGTGGAATAACGGCAGAGCCGACATAAAGCGATCGTTGGCGGTGAAATCGGCAATAGTGCGAATTTGTTCGACGTTTGCCAGCAAACTTTTGTGGCTATGCACCACGCCTTTCGGGTTCCCTTCAGAACCCGAAGTAAACAGCACCATTGCGGCATCTTCTGGTTGCTGCTTGACTTGCGCCAGATGTGGCACAAATAAATGGCCGAATATCCAGAGTTTGTCGGCGAGCGTAACGTCGGCTTTCAGGTCTTCCAGGAACACCCAACGCACCTGCGTGAGTTGTTCCGGCAAATGCCATAACTTGCCTTTATCGAGGAACTGGCGTGAGGTGAAGACAGTTTTGATCTGCGCCGCCGTGATAGCGCTGGTCAACCCTTTGACGCCCGCGGTGTAGTTCATCATCGCTGGTATCCGCCCACGCGATGATGCACCAAAAATCACCGCGGCACTGATCGCCGCATTCGGCAGCATCAGGCCAATAATTTCACCCGGCGCACTGTATTTATTCAGAATACGCCCAACAAACAGCGTCTTAGTAAGTAAACTACGATAGGTATCTGGCTTGAAATTAATGTCTTCAATGCAGTTTTTACGATCGCCATAACGATATTGCGCAGCGAGTAACGCTTCATACAACGTTTCACGCGGGCGCACTGCCATACGCGCTTCCATCATTATCTGATGCAGCATTTCGCCAGCCATTTTACGGCGTTCGCGTGCTCGTGGAGCTTCCGGCATCGGGACAGAAGTGGGTGGCAGGATATGCAGGCTAATGCGCGGGAAAAGTCGGCGTTTGACCAACCCTTTCAGGCGGCTGAAAAATGACAGTTCCGCGCCATCAATACGAACGGGGATGACGGTCGCATTCGCTTTCGCAGCAACAAACCCAGCACCTTCGTAGATTTTCATCAAGGAACCGGTAACCGAGATGCGCCCTTCCGGGAAAATAACCACCGGACGGCCTTGCTCGACCATGCGCACCAGATGTTTTATCGACATCGGTTTAGTCGGGTCCAGCGGCACGAAATCAATCAGTGATTTCAGCCAGCGCATATACCACTGCTGGCTAACAGAAGAATAGACAGCAAACACCGGGCGCACCGGTAAAAACAGCGCCAACAAAATACCGTCAATGAAGGAAACGTGATTGGGAACAATCAGGACACGCGGCGCAGAGAGAGTTTTACTATCCCCGTAAAGACGCACCCTGAATAAAATACGAAATAGCGTACGGAAAAAACCAATTAGCATAGCAACTCCCTTTGTCGTTAGTTAGCGCAGACACTTAAGTGTAGTGGCAGCAGATTACATGAGTAACTTTAAAGGAGCGAGAGTCTGAATGAATGGAAAGTCTGAAAAAAAGGCAAAAAAAACCTGCGCATCTGCGCAGGTTGGTGCAAAAGAATTGTACTTAACAACGTAACTAGAATTCTCACCAATCAATACCTCTGGGACACTAAATGTAGCAGTGGCGGGTCACTTTTCGCCATGCCGAAATAGCAACAGCGCGCTGCAAACTGTAAGCAAAGATTTAGTCTGAAATCATTAAAAATCCTTAGCATGCCTTTTACTGCCGCTGCGCTTGGATTTACGGATTTCGGATGTGTAACGATTACACTAAAACGGGCCTCATTTTGGATGAGTTTGCGACGCCGACTACAGTTGCGCCCTTGAAGTAGCGCGGCTTTTCCGTAACACTTGAAACTGTGTAAACGTTTACCCACTCAGGAATACTCTCGATGGCGACAATTAAGGATGTAGCAAAACTGGCAGGCGTTTCTGTCGCCACGGTGTCTCGTGTCATTAATAACTCCCCAAAAGCCAGCGATGCATCGCGCCAGGCTGTATCCAGCGCGATGGAAGAACTTAATTACCATCCCAACGCCAACGCGCGTGCACTTGCCCAGCAAACAACTGAAACAATTGGCCTGATAGTCGGTGATGTTTCCGACCCCTTCTTTGGCGCGATGGTGAAAGCCGTTGAGCAAGTCGCCTACCGCACCGGCAATTTTCTGTTGATTGGCAATGGTTATCATAATGAACAAAAAGAGCGCCAGGCCATTGAACAGCTCATTCGCCATCGTTGCGCCGCACTGGTTGTTCATGCGAAAAAAATCCCCGATAACGAACTGATTTCACTAATGAAGCAAATGCCCGGTATGGTGGTGATAAACCGTATTCTGCCCGGTTTTGAGCAACGTTGCGTGGCGCTGGATGACCGCTACGGTGCGTGGCTTGCCACCCGCCATCTGATTCAGCAAGGTCATACCAAAATTGGTTACCTCTGTTCCAACCACCAGATTTCTGATGCCGAAGATCGCTTGCAGGGTTATTACGACGCGTTAACTGAGCACGGGTTATCGGTCAACGATCGTTTAGTCACCTACGGCGAACCGGATGAAAGTGGCGGTGAGCAGGCAATGACCGAGCTATTAGGCCGGGGGAAACATTTCAGCGCAGTAGCTTGTTACAACGATTCAATGGCGGCAGGCGCGATGGGAGTGCTCAATGACAATGGAATTGATGTGCCGAAAGAGATTTCACTGATTGGCTTCGATGATGTGCTTATCTCACGCTACGTGCGCCCACGCCTGACCACCGTACGTTATCCAATAATCACAATGGCAGAACAAGCCGCAGAGCTGGCACTTGCACTGGCCGAAAAACGTGAGCTACCAGAAATCACGCATATGTTTAGCCCAACGCTTGTGCGCCGTCACTCGGTTATCACATATTCGGGCGAGTAATATTTATACCCACAACTTGAAGTATGACGGGTATAGAGCACGAATTGATATAAATGGACGGCCTATTGGGATAATCCAACCGTGTATCTGCAGTTTGTGGCACGGTATAAAGCGGTTGGATATTCACATTAGCCTCCACCGCCCCAGAATGCGATAATATATTTATATATATCCCAGCAATATTATTTGCGAAATAAATACACAACTAAATAACTGGAATCAGACTATTAAACAGCTTGCACGGTAAATTAATCAGGGACACACTGCTTAAATAATTCACTTAAAATAACCCCCCCCTTAAATTATACATAAAGTGAATTAACCAAGGATGAATAATATGTCAAACTTAGTATATTTAAGCGTTATCGGGCAAAATCAGGGTAATATATCAGCGGGATGTTCATCACTGGACTCCATAGGCAACAAGGCACAGATAGCCCACCTCGACCAGATCATGGTTTATGGGATGAACCATTCATTATCCCGCGCTCAGAACGTCAATCATCAGGCTGTGACTATTATCAAACCCATCGATAAATCCTCACCATTGTTAGCCAAAGCCATAACAGATAATGAAATACTGGTTTGTGATTTTTATCTCTATCGCACCAGTAAAGTTGGCATGGCTGAATGTTATTACAAAGTAAAAATAACCGGTGCTCGTGTTACCCAAATCGATTTTGTTGTACCCCATAGTGTTATTGAGGGCGGAGGTGAAGCGCAGGAAAAAGTCTCCTTCAGCTATGAAACCATCACCTGGGAACATTGCACAGCTGGAACCAGTACTTACAGCCTGTGGAACGATCGCGTCTTTTAACCCTGAGATGAATAAATAAGGGAGTATTTATGTCGCTATTGAGAGGCGCTGATGGAATGGCGCGAATAAATGAAGGCAAAAGGCTTTTACGGGGAAATGATACTTTCACAACCTTCCCCAGCATGAATCCCATGTTGCGCGACATGGCCGCAATAAATGGGACCTTTATTACGCAAAATCATCACATTATGCTGCTGACCCTGGAGGAAGCACAGGAGGTTCTGGACGATCTGTTAGGAGGCGTTGATGATTTTTTCAGCTTTAGAGCAGGACCAGGTAATATCAAAGATGGATTAGATGGTTTTCGTAACCTGAGTAAATTGATGACATATCATGATGCCAACGGAAAATTAGTAATAAATTTCAAATCATTAAAAATACAAGCTATTGAATATAAACTCTTGGGGCAATCATATATAAGAATAACCGGTTATGCCGGTTTGCGCCGAATATTGAATGGAACTCGTTATGGTGCGCGGAACCCACAGGTTCTGGAAATGGCATTAGGATGGCGCGGTTTGGGTGGCGCTTTCATCAAAGGCACAAGATTCTGTATTTACTGTGCCCTCGCCTTTCGAGCAGTGGAATTGATATTTAAATCGGATTACCACCTGACTGATTTTTTGGTTGATGTTTCCGTAGATATCGCAAAAATTGTAGTTTCTAGCGTAGTGATTGCGATTGTTGGAATGGGTTTAGCTATAGTCGGATCCCCTATAGTTTTAACCATCGGACTAATTATAGCTATAGGTATAGGTTTAAATATTGGATTAAATAAATTAGATGAAAAAAATGGATTATCAGATAGCTTAAAAGAGAAACTACGAAATACACTTATAGAAGAGCAACGAATGAAAGAGTGGAACAGCGCACATACATCCACATTTTTCAATCTATTAGCTAACACATCGGATTGAAAATGAATAAACACACTATTCTTCAATGGGTAATGTATAAATGTGCTGCGATTTTTTTAATAGTAGTGTTTTTTACATTACTTTATTTCACCATATTTTCCATCCCAATGTATGATCTACATTCTTTATACATACATGATGAAATAATTGTTTATCATGGTAAAGTTATTGCTTGTATTGGTGGAATTCCTCTTTATATCTACTTCATATTCCTTTCCCTCAGAGTTCTTTTATCAAAAGGGGTGACCACACCCAAAAATAGAACATTTATTGGTACTATTTGGGGAACTCTGAGTTTAGCGACCTGCATTTTAGGTTTCATAGCAACATTTATCATTCCGATAGGCTTAAGATTTTCATCTTATTCCCAATGTCACCAAGAAAAACTTAATGAATATTATGTTACCGATCAAAAAATTTGCGAAAAAATCATACCCAAACGCTGGTTTATAAAAACAAGTGAAGATCAACAATCTCCACAAAATTTAAACAAGAAGGACTAACAATGAAAAACACTAACATTTCGCAATGGATAGTGTACAAGTTTTTATGTCTATTCTTATTGGTATTATCACTAATACTCATTTATTCTGCACTGTTTTTTGCGCACATAAGTGATCTTTATCTAATGCTGAAGCATGGTGATATCATAACTTATAATAGTAAGGTGATTATTTTTACATCTGGAATCCCTATGTATATTTACCTTCTATTTTTTTCACTAAAATCTTTATTTCGAATGGAATCCTCGCCATTGAAAAAACAAACCATAATGGGTAATTTGTGGGGAGGAATAAGTATTATTTCATTCATTTCAGGCTTTATCGCAGCGATCATCATTCCTTCGTGGCTTATTTTTTCATCATATAAATCCTGTCCGGAAAAGAGCTTGAGTGAATATTACGTCACCGATCAAAAACTCTGTAAGACCATTGTTCTACCTGACCAGTGGTGGTAACCCGTCCCTCTGACTCCAAAACCGTGATCCACTCCAGACTTCCGCAAGCGCATCGCGTACATGGGCATGTTAGACTGCCGTTAAAATTATGACCACGCGGCAAGCGTCTTAATCAGGAATGAATTAATGGTAACAATGCTGGATGTCGCGCTGCGCGCAGGCGTTTCCAAAGCAACGGTATCACGCGTGCTCAACGGAATTGGACAAGTCAAAGAGAGCACCCGCGAGCAGGTATTTAACGCCATGCAGGAGCTGGGTTACCGCCCCAATTTTCTGGCGAGATCCCTTGCGAACCGCAGCAGTAATAGCGTGGGTCTGGTGGTATCGACTTTTGATGGGTTTTACTTTGGCCGGTTGCTACAACAAGCCTCGCGCCAGACCGAGGCCTGGGGCAAGCAACTGATCGTCACCGACGGACACGACACGCCGCAAAAAGAGCTGGAAGCCGTGCAAATGCTGGTAGACCGGCATTGTGATGCCATCGTGTTATACACCCGCTTTATGAATGAACGCACGCTACTTTCGCTGATGAACAGCATCAAAGTCCCGTTGGTGGTGATTAACCGCGACGTGAGTCAGGCTCGTGATCGCTGCGTCTTTTTTGAACAACAAGATGCCGCGTTTAAAGCGACAGATTATTTGATTCAGCAAGGGCACCGCGATATCGCCTGCATCACCGTGCCAATCTCCACGCCTACTGGGCAAGCACGCCTGATGGGCTATCGCAAAGCACTGCAAAAACATGGAATTACCTTTAGCGAAGACAAAGTCAAATATGGCGATTCGAGCATGATGCTCGGCCATAAACTTTGCCAGGAATTGCTTGAAAGCCGCGTGCCGTTTACTGCACTGTTTGCCTGTAATGACGATATGGCGCTAGGTGCGTCGAAAGCGTTGCATCAGGCAGGCCGCCATATTCCGCAGGATATTTCGCTATTTGGTTTTGATGATGCGCCGAGCGCGCAATGGCTGGAGCCTGCGTTATCCAGCGTCTATCTACCTATTGATAGCATGATTACTACGGCAATCGATCAGGTGATAAAACTGGCAAACGGTGAGTCACTCGAAGCGATCCCACCGTTTGTTGGCAAGTTGGTGTTACGTGATTCAGTCGCACCCGGCCCGTTTTACGAGCCAGGTTGAAAACGTTAGAATAATTCCAGAGCCAGCAATTCCTGAACAGTCTGACGACGGCGAATCAAACGCGCCTCGCCGTTATCAAACAACACTTCAGGTAACAGCGGGCGGCTATTGTAATTGGACGACATCGACGCGCCATACGCGCCAGTATCGTGCAGCACCAGATAATCGCCCACTTGCACAGGCGGCAGCGCACGCGTTTCCACTTTGCCACCTTCCTGCTGGGTAAACACATCACCTGATTCACACAATGGCCCGGCAACGACTGTCTCCACTAATGGCAGTGCAGCGAGTTCACGGCCATCGCCCGCCAGAGCTGAAATATGGTGGTAGCTACCGTACATAGAAGGACGCATTAAATCGTTAAAACCTGCGTCGATCAGTACAAAGTGACGCGACCCCATATTCTTCACCGAACGCACCTGAGCCACCAGCACGCCTGATTCCGCAACCAGGAAGCGGCCTGGTTCAATTTCCAGTTTCACCGGGTGCCCAAGGTGCTGAGCAATTTTTTCACGCGCCGCATTCCACAAACCGTAATAGTGACTGGTGTCGATAGTCTCTTCACCTTCACGATAAGGAATAGACAGCCCGCCGCCTGCGGAAATCGCTTCCAGATCCTGCCCGAAATCAATCACCTGCTGAACCATTGCACCACAAACTTGCTCCAGATGACCGTAATCCACACCTGAACCGATGTGCATGTGAATGCCAACCAGATGCAATTTGTAGCGTTCAATCACTTCCAGTGCCTGCGGCAAATCACCATGCCAGATGCCGTGCTTACTGTTTTCACCACCGGTATTGGTTTTTTGACTGTGACCATGACCAAAGCCTGGGTTCACACGCAGCCAGACACGGTGGCCCGGCGACACTTCGCCAAGCTGTTGCAACATATCAACCGAACCGGCGTTGACCGGAATTTGCTGCTCGGCCACCAGCGCTAGCGTCGGCTGGTCAATCATATCCGCGGTGAAAACGATATCGTCTGGGTTTTCCAGCGGCTTGTAGCCCGCCACCAACGCACGCTCAATTTCACCTTGTGAAACGGAATCGACTTTAACGCCCTGCTCACGCATCAGACGCAAAATATGAATGTTGGAACACGCTTTTTGTGCGAAACGAATCACATCAAACTGGCGTAGTTGAGCAATCTGCTGACGAATAATGTCGGCGTCGTAAACCCAGACCGGGCAGCCAAATTCAGCAGGCAGCGCCAGCAAGTTTTGTGCATTCAATGCGGTGTCTGTGTTATTTAGTGGGCGTGGCATGGTTGGCTCCGGAAACAAATCATTTTTTGTATTACGCCACAGAGTGAGATGAAGAAAAAATATCGTTTTCTGTCGAGTCTATGCAAATATGATATGGACACAGGAGATTCTCATGCCCTCAATAACTTTGCGCCACATTGAAATTTTCCACGCGGTGATGACTGCCGGTAACCTCACCGAGGCCGCAGGGTTATTGCACACCTCGCAGCCCACTGTCAGCCGCGAATTGGCACGGTTCGAAAAACTGATCGGCCTGCAATTATTCGAACGCAGCCGTGGGCGACTTCATCCTACGGTTCAGGGTTTACGGCTTTTTGAAGAAGTGCAGCGATCCTGGTACGGGCTGGACCGAATTCTGAGTGCCGCCGAAAGCCTGCGTGAATTTCGCCAGGGCGAGTTATCCATCGCCTGCTTGCCGGTGTTTTCACAGTCATTTTTGCCGATGTTGGTACAACCTTTTCTGGCTCGCTACCCAGAACTGAGCCTGAATATCGTGCCACAGGAATCACCGTTGCTCGAGGAGTGGCTATCCGCGCAGCGCCACGATTTAGGGCTCACTGAAAATACGGCGACGCCCGCCGGAACTGAGCGCCAGACGTTACTGACTTTAAATGAAGTTTGCGTTTTGCCCGCAGGGCACCGGTTGGCGCACAAAGATGTGCTCACGCCGCAGGATTTCGCCGGGGAAAATTACATCAGCCTGTCGCGCACCGACAGCTATCGGCAGCTACTGGATTCATTGTTTCAGGAGCACGATGTAAAGCGCCGCATGGTGATGGAAACACACAGCGCGGCCTCGGTTTGCGCGATGGTACGGGCGGGGGTGGGTGTATCAGTGGTCAATCCGTTGACCGCACTGGATTATGCTTCAAGTGGCGTCGTTGCACGGCGCTTTAGCGTGGCGGTGCCGTTTACCGTGAGCCTGATTCGCCCACTGCACCGCCCTGCTTCTGCGTTGGTCAGCGCTTTTAGCGAACACTTACAAAACAGTATGCAGATATACATCGAGCCACTGAATGCTCTGCTTGATGCCTGATCTACTGTTCAGTCACCGGCTGTTGGTGCCCGGTGCCATTGCTGAAGTTAATCAGGCAGATGATTAGCCCGATAGCGGCAAGCCCCGCCGCTGCAACAGGCACAGCAGTCAAACCAAATCCATGAGCAATAACAGTGCCCCCCACCCAGGCTCCTAACGCATTGCCGACATTAAAAGCGGCAATATTCAGCGTAGAAACCAGGTTTGGCGCATCTTTGCCATGCAGCACAACATTGATTTGCAGCGCGGGGACGGTCGCAAAAGCTGCCATTGCCCACAGGAATAACGTGATTTCTGCAAGCCACAAACCGTGACTGGTCCAGCGGAATAGCAGCGAGAAGATAGCGATCAGGCTAAAGCTCAGAATCAAACTAAAAGAAACACGCCAGTCGGCGAGGCGCCCGCCAAGAATATTCCCGACAGTTAAGCCCGCGCCTATCAGGAAAAGCGTCCAGCTTACGCCCTTATGCGTCACTCCCGTCACCTGTAACAACATTGGGGCAATGTAACTAAACAGGGTGAACATCGCGGCGGCAAAAAATACGGTCATCGCCAGAGAAAGCCAAAGTTTACCGTTAGCCAGCGCACTGACTTCGCGCTTGAGATCGGCCGGTGACTCCTCTTTTTGCGAAGGCAGGCTGACGATAAGCGCAACAAACGCCACAACACCAATGATTGCCACGCCCCAGAACGTCGAACGCCAGCCGTATAATTGCCCAAACCAGGTGCCAATCGGCACACCCAGCACGTTGGCTAACGTCAAACCCATAAACATCAACGCGACTGCCGACGCTTTACGATTTGGCGCAACCAGGCTTGCAGCAACTACCGCACCAATGCCGAAGAATGCCCCGTGGCACAGAGCAGTAATAATACGCGCCAGCATCAGGAAGTGATAATTAAGCGCAAGCGCACACAGAATGTTACCGACAATAAAAATCACCATCAGCAATACCAGCGAGAGCTTACGCGGCAGCCGTGCGGTCAGTAACGCCATGATCGGCGCGCCAATTGCTACACCAAGCGCATAGCCGCTGATCAGCCAGCCCGCGGTGGGAATAGAGATTGCAAGATCCCCAGCCACATCGGGCAGCAGGCCCATAATTACGAACTCCGTCGTGCCGATGGCAAACGCACTCATCGCCAGCGCGAGTAAGGAAATAGGCATGGAAAACTCCCGGTTCTGAAAATAACAAAAGGCGGAGGAGCAAAGCTCGGCCGCCAGATTACGAGGATGTCAGAGGTGCAGCTTTTTGAATTACCGTGCGCTGCTTAACAAATTAATAACACAAAACTACTCTGCGAGCATAAATTTCACCGCATCTGCGGCATGAATCGCAGCGGTATCAAACACCGGGAGTGGGCAATCTTGCTGATTCAGCAGCAGGCCAATTTCGGTGCAGCCAAAAATAACACCCTGTGCTCCCTGCCCCTGCAACTGTTCAATCACTTGCTGATAATACTGCTTCGATTCTGCGGTGATTTTCCCCAGGCAAAGCTCTTCAAAAATGATCTGATTAATGCGCAAACGCTGGGGTTCGTCAGGGATTAGCGATTCAATGCCAAATTCGGCATGCAGGCGGCCGCTGTAAAAATCCTGCTCCATGGTGTAACGCGTACCCAGCAATGCGACGCGCTGCACATTTTGCGCAGTAATTGCACGGCCTGTCGCATCAGCAATATGTAAAAACGGCAGGTCGCAACGCGATTCAATATGATGTGCCACTTTGTGCATCGTGTTGGTACACAGCACAATCCCTTCCGCGCCCGCTTTTTGCAAACCGAGAGCAGCTTGAGCCAGCATATCGCCCGCCAGATCCCACTCACCTTTTGACTGACAGGCTTCAATCTCATGAAAATCAACGCTGTGCAGCAGGATCTTTGCTGAGTGCAACCCACCTAAACGATCCTTAACGCCTTCGTTAATCAAACGATAATAGGGAATTGTCGATTCCCAACTCATCCCGCCCAGCAACCCAATTGTTTTCATGACTATTTACCTGTTAGCGCTTTATTACTCTGGTTATATCAGAGGCACCACGCGGCAGGAAAGCGTGATCGCTCTTACAATTATCGGCAGTGGGCTACCAGCCAATCATTTTTCAAGATACGATTCAATAAATGAAACAACGTTTCACATAGAAAAGGATCGCGAATGTTCACGTTTATTAAAGATACTCAACTGGAAGATTTAGGGGCTGGCGTGAGCCGCCGTATTCTGGCGCACGACGGTAAAATGATGGCGGTGCAAGTTAACTTTGAAAAGGGTGCAATCGGCCCGATGCATAACCACCCGCATGAGCAGCTAACTTATGTGCTGTCAGGTGAATTTGAGTTCACCATCGGCGAAGAAACTCACCGAGTCACCGCAGGCGACACGCTGTATAAAGAGCCGCATGTCATGCACGGCTGCGTCTGCCTGGCTGCTGGCACACTCTTAGATACCTTCACTCCAATGCGTGAAGATTTCCTGAAGTAAGCCGACGCTTATGAACTGCTCTGGAAAAGGCTGAATGCTACTGAGCAGTTCATTTAAATATCTCTATTATTCACTCGCATAATCATTCCAATAAACCCCCTTCGATTCATAAACTCTCCCTTCAAAACAAACCTCGTATTTATCACTATGAACTTTAGATTGTTTTTCATCCCTCCATCAAAAACGCCACATACGTCAAACAATCGAAACAGTGTTTCGACTCCGATCACATTTCCAACATGAATTGAATGACGTGGTTACAAATCGTAATAAGATTATTTAAAACGCTGTTTTACAAATCAGGAACCGCGGTTCTCATGTTTATGAAATCTGTAAGTCGATACAGACAAGAAACAGGATCATCGGTGTTTTAACTTTTAATTATCAATCAATTATCAGGGAATGAATATGATAAGTCCGCCCTCAGCCTTCCGACCCATTCGTTTTGCTTTACGAACGAGGCAATGCGTTTCAAGAACGATTTTGTGACACATTTTTAAACCATTGATCGCCAGGTAGGTATGTATGAATGAAAACAAAATGCTGGGATTGGCATGGATATCGCCCTACATCATCGGGTTGATAGTCTTTACTGCCTTCCCCTTTGTTTCATCTTTCTTCCTCAGTTTTACTGAGTACGATTTGATGACCCCGCCGGTATTCACCGGTATCGAGAACTATCGCTACATGTTGACCGAAGATTCACTCTTCTGGAAATCCATGGGCGTAACTTTTGCGTACGTGTTTTTAACTATTCCGTTGAAACTCGCTTTCGCATTGGGCATCGCATTTGTTCTGAATTTTAAACTGCGCGGCATCGGTTTCTTCCGTACTGCGTATTACATCCCGTCAATTTTGGGTAGCTCCGTTGCTATCGCCGTTCTGTGGCGTGCGCTGTTTGCTATCGACGGTTTACTGAACAGCTTTATCGGTGTGTTCGGTCTTGATCCGGTGAACTGGCTGGGTGAGCCATCTCTGGCGCTGATGTCGGTTACGCTGCTGCGCGTTTGGCAGTTCGGTTCCGCGATGGTTATCTTCCTTGCGGCTCTGCAAAACGTTCCGCAATCACAGTATGAAGCGGCAATGATCGACGGGGCGTCTAAATGGCAGATGTTCATGAAAGTGACCGTGCCTTTGATCACTCCAGTCATTTTCTTCAACTTCATCATGCAGACCACGCAGGCGTTCCAGGAGTTTACCGCGCCATACGTCATAACCGGCGGCGGGCCAACTCACTACACCTACTTGTTCTCACTGTATATCTACGACACCGCGTTCAAATACTTCGATATGGGTTATGGCGCAGCGCTGGCGTGGGTTCTGTTCCTGGTCGTGGCGGTCTTTGCCTCCATCGCCTTTAAGTCATCGAAATACTGGGTGTTCTACTCCGCAGACAAGGGAGGCAAAAATGGCTGATATCCAACCAAACCCGCTCACGGCTAAAAATCCGACAGACCTGGCAGAAGAAGAGATCGCACGCACTTTGCGCAGCGAAAAGATTAGCCGCAGCATCCGTTATGTTGTCTTGCTGATTGTCGGTCTGTTAATGCTTTACCCATTAGTGTGGATGTTCTCCGCAGCGTTCAAACCGAACCACGAGATCTTCACTACTTTGGGTCTGTGGCCGTCAAACCCAACCAGCGACGGTTTCGTCAACGGCTGGAAAACGGGTACTGAATACACCTTCGGTCACTACATGCTGAACACCATGCAGTATGTGATTCCGAAAGTGCTGTTAACCATTATCTCTTCAACGATCGTGGCTTATGGCTTCGCCCGTTTCGAGATCCCGTTTAAGAAGTTTTGGTTCGCAACGCTGATTACCACCATGTTGCTGCCAAGCACTGTGCTGTTAATCCCGCAATACCTGATGTTCCGTGAAATGGGCATGTTGAATAGCTATCTGCCGCTGTGGCTGCCAATGGCGTTCGCAACCCAAGGGTTCTTTGTCTTCATGTTGATCCAGTTCCTGCGTGGCGTGCCGCGCGATATGGAAGAAGCCGCGCAGATTGATGGCTGTAACTCCTTCCAGGTGCTCTGGTATGTGGTAGTGCCGATTCTGAAACCGGCCATTATCTCTGTCGCCCTGTTCCAGTTCATGTGGTCTATGAACGACTTTATCGGGCCGCTGATTTATGTGTACAGCGTAGACAAATACCCAATTGCACTGGCGCTCAAAATGTCTATCGACGTGACTGAAGGCGCTCCATGGAACGAAATTCTGGCAATGGCGAGCATCTCCATTCTGCCATCGATCATCATCTTCTTCCTGGCTCAACGCTACTTCGTACAAGGCGTGACCAGCAGCGGAATTAAAGGTTAAGTGAGGGAATATCATGGCTGAAGTTATTTTCAACAAATTGCAAAAAGTGTACTCCAACGGCTTCCAGGCGGTTCATGGTATCGACCTGAAGATTGAGGATGGTGAATTCATGGTTATCGTCGGCCCGTCTGGCTGCGCGAAATCCACCACCCTGCGCATGCTGGCTGGCCTCGAAACCATCAGCGGCGGTGAGGTCAGAATAGGCGATCGTGTAGTTAACAACCTGGCACCTAAATCTCGCGGTATCGCGATGGTGTTCCAGAACTATGCGCTGTATCCGCACATGTCCGTGCGTGAAAACCTGGCCTTCGGTCTGAAGCTGAGCAAAATGCCAAAAGACCAAATCGAAATGCAGGTTAATGAAGCAGCAAAAATCCTTGAACTCGATGATCTGATGGACAGGCTGCCGCGCCAGTTATCCGGCGGCCAGGCACAACGTGTGGCCGTAGGCCGTGCGATTGTGAAAAAACCAGATGTGTTCTTGTTTGACGAACCGCTGTCTAACCTTGATGCCAAACTGCGTGCGTCGATGCGTATCCGTATTTCTGACCTGCACAAGCAGCTCAAGAAAAGCGGCAAGCCTGCGACCACCGTTTATGTCACCCACGATCAGACCGAAGCGATGACCATGGGCGACCGCATCTGTGTGATGAAACTGGGTCACATCATGCAGGTCGATACGCCAGACAACCTTTATCACTACCCGAAAAACATGTTCGTGGCAGGTTTTATCGGTGCGCCAGAAATGAACATTCGTCCGAGCAAGTTGATTGAGCAAGATGGCCGTCTGCATATTAGCGTCGGTAACGACACGCTGGCACTGAACGAGCGCCAGCAGAAGCGCTGCGCAGAGTACAAAAACCAGGACATCTTCTTTGGTATCCGCCCTGAGTTTATCTCTCTCTCCGATGAACCGTTCGCTGAAAGCCATTCCAGCGGTGAAATGGTGCGCGTGGAGAACATGGGTCACGAATTCTTCATCTACCTGAAAGTAGCTGACTTCGAAATGACCTGCCGAATCCCTTCCGATGAAGCTAAGCCAATGATTGAAAAAGGCCTTCACCGTAAGGTGTATTTCAAGTTTGACATGGAAAAATGTCATATTTTCGACGCTAAAACAGAACAGAACATCTCACTCTGACAGGAGTCTATGATAATGAAAAAAGTGCTGTTAAGTACCCTGATTACCTCTACCTTAGCTATGGCTGCCGGCTCTGCATTCGCGGCGGATCAAGTCGATTTACGTATGTCCTGGTGGGGCGGTAACGGACGCCATCAGGTCACACTGAAAGCGGTTGAAGAATTTCAGAAGCAACACCCGAACATTAAAGTGAAGTCTGAGTACACCGGTTGGGACGGCCACTTATCCCGTCTGACCACGCAAATTGCAGGCGGTACTGAGCCTGACGTCATGCAGACTAACTGGAACTGGCTGCCCATTTTCTCGAAAACCGGTACTGGCTTCTACGATTTGAATACCGTGAAAGGTGAATTGGATCTGACCCAGTTTGACCCGAAAGAACTGCAATCAACCACCGTTGACGGCAAGCTGAACGGCATTCCTATTTCCGTCACTGCGCGCGTGTTCTATTTCAACGATGAAACCTGGAAAAAAGCGGGCGTTGAATACCCGAAAACCTGGGATGAGTTGATGGCGGCGGGTAAAATCTTCGAAACCAAACTGGGCAAGAAATCCTACCCGGTGGTATTAGAGCACCAGGATACGCTGTCTCTGCTGCGCTCTTACATGGTGCAGAAATACAATATTCCTGAAATCGACACGGCGAAAAAACAGTTCGGTTACACCAAAGAACAGTGGGTTGAGTTCTTTGGCATGTATAAGAAACTTATCGACAGCCACGTCATGCCTGACACCAAATACTATGCCTCATTTGGTAAGAGCAACATGTATGAGATGAAGCCGTGGATTGAAGGCGAGTGGGCCGGTACTTACATGTGGAACTCCACCATTAATAAGTATTCCGACAACCTCAAGCCACCAGCGAAGCTCGAACTGGGTTCTTACCCAATGCTGCCAGGTGCAACTGACGCAGGTATGTTCTTCAAACCAGCGCAAATGTTCTCTATCAGTAAAACCACGAAGCATCCGAAAGAAGCAGCGATGCTGATCAACTTCTTGCTCAATGAAAAAGCGGGTGTGGAAGCGCTGGGTCTGGAGCGTGGTGTACCGTTGAGCAAAGCGGCTGTTGCACAGCTCACGGCTGATGGCGCAATCAAAGATAGCGATCCAGCGGTTGCGGGCCTGAAACTGGCGCAATCACTGCCAAACAAACTGGCAACGTCGCCGTACTTTGACGATCCGCAGATTGTTTCCCTGTTCGGCACCTCTTTGCAGTACATCGACTATGGCCAGAAAACCGTAGAAGAAACCGCTGCTGAGTTTGAGCGTCAGGGTAACCGTATTCTGAAACGCGCAATGCGCTAATTAGTCAGCATAGTTTTTTGTTCTATACCCTGCCCCGCTTGCGGCGCGGGGTATTTTTTTAACGCAACAGGAATTTCGTTATGGCTAAAGGTAAGAAAGTTCAGCTTTCCTTCCGCGCCCGACGCGACCAGGAAACAGGTACTGAAGTATTACGTTTGACCCCACCACATATTATTTGCCACCGTAATTACTTCTATCAAAAGTGTTTTAGCAACGATGGGCAGCGGCTGATTTTCGGCGGCGCTTTTGAGGGGCACTGGAACTACTACTCCCTCGATCTAGAAAAACAGATGGCCACACAGCTCACCGAAGGCAGCGGCGACAACACCTTTGGCGGTTTTTTATCCGCAGACGATCGCTCACTGTGGTATGTGAAAAACACCCGTGAATTACGCCGCGTCGATCTGGAATCACTCGAAGAATATGTCGTTTACGAAGTCGATGATGATTGGGTCGCTTATGGCACCTGGGTGGCTAATTCAGATTGCAGCCAACTGGTCGGTATTGAAATTAAAAAAAGCGACTGGTCACCGCTGACTGACTGGAAAAAATTCCGCGATTTCTACTTCACTAATCCTGAATGTCGCCTGATTCGTATCGATTTACACACTGGCGTTCAGCAGGTCATCCTGCAAGAAAAGCGCTGGCTGGGCCATCCGATTTACCGCCCGTTCGACGATGAAACCGTAGCGTTTTGTCACGAAGGCCCGCGTGATGCCATCGACGCTCGCATGTGGTTGATTAACCAGGATGGAAGTAATCTGCGCAAAGTTCGCCAACATCAGAAAGGTGAAAGTTTTACCCATGAGTTCTGGGTGCCGGATGGTTCAGCGCTCTATTACGTCGCGCACAAAGAAGGCGATGCCCATCGTTATTTGTGGAGTGCAGACCCGCAAACGCTGGAAAATCGCCAGCTGCGCACTATTCCCCCATGTTCACATTTGATGAGCAACCATGACGGCTCATTGGTGGTTGGTGATGGCGCGCCGCATAAAACCGGCAATATTGATCTCAACGATCCCTTCATCTGGGTGTTTGATCTGGAGAAAGGCACGCAAAAGGCGGTTTGCCGCCACAATACGTCCTGGAAAGTGTTGGATGGTGACCGCCAGGTCACGCATCCGCACCCTTCTTTTAGCCCGGATAACCAATGGGTGCTTTACACATCTGACGAAGAAGGAATGCCAGCGCTGTATCTGGCTAAAGTCTAGTAAAAAACCCCTTGTCCGCTGGACAAGGGGTTTTCAGTTATTTCGCCATTTGAGCCTGCGGTTTTAACACCACTTTCGGCCCGGCACTCCGTTTGAGCAAATACCCCACCAGTAATATCACTGCGGCGCAGGCACCAAACAATAAACGTCCCCACATTGGATTAGGTAGCAGCACCATCAGCAGTAAACCGAAGCCCATCATCAATGTGATTTGGCCAAGCTTCTGGCGTTGCAGTCTGTCGAATTCATCCTGTTCGCTATCGGCAATCACTGGGGTTTCGATGTTGTGGAAGAACTCATCAATGCTTTCTTGTTCTGGCTTCGTGAATTGCTCTTCACGCCAGAACAAAGTGCTCAGGCAGAAGAAACCACCAGTCAGGAATAGATGAGCCGCTACCGTCATGGTGGTTGTCAGCTCAGACAGCTCGCGGCCGGTGAGTTTCAGGTCAAACAACCCGGCGAACCACTGTGCGGTAAAGACATTCATGATCAGCCACGAGATGCACATCCCGAAACACACGCTACCCCACGCTGCCCATTTCGGCGTTTTACGAATAAACATGCCGAAGAACAACGGCACCAGAATCGGAGATTGCAGCAAAGTCGCCACACGCATCATCAATTCAAACAGGCTCAGCCCTTTGAGTTGAGCAAACAACTGTGCAATCAGAATCACCATAATGCCATTGATAATGGTCACAATCTGGCTGGTGCGAAGCAGGCTTTTTTCTGACAGCGGCTTGTTGCGGCACACCACCGGAGCCCAGAAGCTGCGGACAAAAATCCCGGCATTGCGGCACAAAGCAGAATCCATTGATGACATGGTAGCGGCGAATAATCCGGCCACGAGCAGGCCAATCGTCCCTACTGGCATCAGTTTCTCAGCAAACACCAGATACACGGCGTCGCTTGCTTTATTACCCAGTTCCGCATGTGAAGCTGCGGCATCAGGCAGTAACACCGCGCTTACCCACGGTGGAATAAACCAAATAACGGTACCCACCAGCATCAGGATCATCGCAAAGAAAGCGGCCTTACGGGCGTTATTACTGTCCTTCGCATTCAGGAAACGATAAGAATCCTGCATGTTGTTGATACTCTGGATTTGTTTGACCAGGAAGAAGATAAACGAACCGACCAGCAACAGGCCGTAATTCATGTCCGGGCCCATAATAAAGTTGCCAGGGAATTTCGCGACCATTTCCGTCGGGCCGCCCACCGCAACCAACGCAACGATGGCGCAAGCAACGGAAATGACCGCCACAACCAGCGTTTGCACGAAGTCACTCGCCACCACGCCCCATGCGCCACTCAACAGGGAAATCAGCAGCACTGAAATCCCGGTGACCCAAATAGTGGTCGACATGTCATAGCCAAAGACCGCGCCGACAAAAATCGCCAGGCCGTTCAGCCAAACGCCGCCGTTGAGTATGCTGAGTGGGATAATCGCCCAGGTAAAGAATTGCTCATTGGTATTGCCGAAACGCGCACGCACACCTTCGGTCGGGGTATCAACACGCATCTGGCGAAAACGATGGCTGAACCACCACCATGAAACGATGTACCCAAGAATATTGCCGAGGAACACAAAGGTAACGGCGAAGCCATCCGTGAAAGCTTTCCCCGCCGCCCCCGTAAAGGTCCAGGCAGAAAACTGAGTCATGAATGCCGTCGCACCCACCATCCACCACAACATGCGGCCACCACCGCGAAAGTAATCACTGGTGGATTGACTGGCCATTTTTTTGAAGGCCAGACTGATGACCACCATCAGCACAAAATAGCCCGCAATCACCCACATATCGATATTCATGTCATTCCCCTGTCCTTAGATTCATCACGCTGTCGCCGTCAACGCCATAAGATTTTTTTGCACAAGAGCAATAATAGAAACATCGTTTCGTTTTTTATGTGACGTATTTTCATTTATGAAAAAAAGCGGGAAGTTGCCTCCGATTCTGTGAATAAGGCTAAGAAATTTGCAAGAAAGGGACGCTAAATTCAGTGAGAAACCAGAAACAGCGCCAATACAGCCAAAAATACGTGATCTGCATCGCATTCGTAAATCTGACGCTATACGGCTAAAAAGCAAAAAAGCCCCCAGTCCGAAGACTGAGGGCTTATGAAACGGTGATGCGAAGCGGTAATTAACGCGCTAACCAGCCGCCGTCAACGGCTACGGTATACCCGTTGATGTAGTCAGATGCAGGAGAGGACAGGAACACGATTGGACCTTTCAGATCTTCTGGCAGACCCCAACGGCCAGCAGGGATACGCTCAAGGATCGCAGCGCTACGATCTTCGTCAGCACGCAGTTGCTGGGTGTTGTTCGTTGCCATGTAGCCCGGCGCGATAGCATTCACGTTGATACCGTGCTGTGCCCATTCGTTCGCCAGCAGACGGGTAACGCCCATTACCGCGCTCTTAGAAGCGGTGTAAGACGGTACGCGGATGCCACCCTGGTAAGAAAGCATAGAAGCGATGTTAATGATTTTGCCGCCTTTGCCTTGAGCAATGAACTGGCGAGCTACAGCCTGAGACATAAAGAACACGCTCTTAATGTTCAGGTTCATGACGTCATCCCAGTCTTTTTCGCTGAAGTTGATCGCATCTTCACGACGAATCAGACCGGCGTTGTTAACCAGAATGTCGATTTGGCCAAATTCAGCAACCGCACGCTCAAGCAATGTTGGAATGCCATCAATCTGGCGCAGGTCAGCGGTCAGGCTCAGGAAGCGGCGACCCAGAGCTGTTACGCGCTCGATGGTTTCGGTAGGTTCAACAATGTTGATACCCACGATATCACAACCTGCTTCAGCAAGACCGATAGCCATACCCTGGCCCAGACCTGTATCACAACCAGTAACAACAGCAACTTTACCTTCCAGGGAGAACGAATCCAGAATCATGTAGGTTTCCTTTTTTATACGGGCCTGCTTTTAGCGCAAGCATCTTGGGGGAAATTTTGTCGCGCTCACTGCGCAATACATAAATTACTTACGGTGAAAACACTGTTCCGTAATCTTTGATGTGCCAATAGTAGTCTGCTTGAAACTCCTTTTCAATTATAAATGAAACGTTGTTTCAACTTTAAGAGAATACTTGTCAATTTTGATATTGGGATCACGATTACCCGCAATTTACCCTACGGAACACCCCGCTTTGAGTGATGAAATGTGATCAACATTGTTGTTTAGTGAATGCAATCACACATATTGAAACAATGTTTTGATAAATTAACACCATTGTTCAAACATCAATTTTCGACACAGACGAATTGTCATTCAAAGGAGAGCGTTATGGCTAAAGGTATGCGGGTTAAACTGGTTTATGAAGTGAGTCAGGACCCAGACACAGGCGTCGAAATCACCCGTTTAACGCCACCAGAAGTCACTTGCCATCGCAATTACTTCTATCAAAAATGCTTCACCAATGATGGCAGCAAGTTACTGTTTGCCGGGGAATTTGACGGCAACTGGAACTACTATCTGCTGGATATTGCCGCTTGCGAAGCCGTGCAATTAACAGAAGGCACTGGCGACAACACCTTTGGTGGCTTCCTCTCCCCGGATGACAAATCCCTCTATTATGTGAAGAACGAGCGCACCCTACTGGAAGTTAATCTTGAGACTCAGGTTGAGCGCGAAGTTTATCGCGTCCCTGCTGACTGGGTTGGCTACGGCACCTGGGTTGCTAACAGCGATTGCACGAAGTTAGTCGGTATCGAAATTTCTAAAGACGATTGGGTGCCGCTAAACGACTGGAAAATCTTCCACGACTTCTTCCATAAAGGGCCAAACTGCCGTCTGCTGCGTGTTGATCTGCAAACCGGCGAAAGCGCGGTTATCCACCAGGAGAAAAACTGGCTCGGCCACCCGATTTACCGTCCATTCGATGACAACACCGTTGCGTTCTGCCATGAAGGCCCGCATGACCTGGTTGATGCGCGTATGTGGATGGTCAACGAAGACGGCAGCAACGTACGCAAAGTGAAAGAGCATGCAGAAGGTGAAAGTTGCACACATGAATTTTGGGTGCCAAACGGCTCATCTCTGATGTACGTTTCTTACCTGAAAGGCCAGCAAGGCCGCACCATTTATAGCTACAACCCGGATACCGGCGTTAATGCTGAAGTGATGCAAATGCCAGCCTGTTCCCATCTGATGAGTAACTTTGACGGTACGCTGTTAGTCGGCGACGGTTCAGGTACACCAGTAGATGTTAAAGACACCAGCGGTTATACCATCGACAACGATCCGTATTTATATGCCTTCGATGTCGCGAAGAAAGCGTATTTCCGCGTCGCTCGCCACGATACTTCCTGGGCCACTTTTGCTAATAGCCGTCAGGTTACGCATCCCCATCCTTCATTTACGCCCGATGATAGCGCCATTCTTTTCAGCTCCGATAAAGACGGCAAACCTGCGCTGTACATTGCAAAAATGCCCGCTAATCCTGAATTAATCTCCGCCTGATAGATAATATCGATGTACCCTGTGTAGGCCTTGCCCTCTTAACCAGAGGGCTTTTTTTATATCTGAATTAAAGCCATTTATTTTATATATGAAAAAGCCTCCATTATTTAAACGGAGGCTAAAATTAGAAAGCTTTTAGATATACCCTAAATAATTCGAGTTGTGGGTAGGCGGCCAGGGAGATTATCCCCAGGAGCTTACTAAGGTAAGTGTCTGGGGTAAGTGAGTGCAGCCAACACCCCCACAACTTGAAGTATGACGGGTATAAAAATTAGAAGGAATATGCGACACCGACACGCAGACGCGTCTGGCGATCGTCACGGTCATTCACGCCGACGTTACCGACTTCACCGTACGGGGCCCAGTTTTTATCCAGTTTATAAGCCAGCTTGACGTTATATTCCTGAGAATATGGCTTGTTGTTATTACGGGCATTACCTTCTGAACTGCGCGCATACACGTAGTTCAGCTCGGTGCGCCAGTCACCCATTACGAAACCTGCCCATGCGTCGCCACGGTTAACTTTATCATCATCTTTATTCGCGTTAGCCGGGTAGCGTGTGTAGTCATAACGGTAACGAGCTGCTACATAGAAACCATTATCAAAGCTGTATTGCACACGAAGATTCGGCTTATAGATTGAACGGCTGTCATTACTTTCGATATTAAAACCGGGTGTTACAGAGAAGTTTTTATCTGCTTTCCATTGCCAGCTAATCGCTTCTTCATGGCCGTTACCCACGAAATCGCTAAACGGTTGATCGGTATTGTCGCCACCTGATTTCCATTTTGCTTCTACTGAGAAACCAAAGCCATTTGCAAAACGATGTGAAACTGAGACGCGATCGGCATTGGTTGAGTCCGTTTTGCCTCCGTCAATGAATTCATGGCGTAAATCAACAGTGACAGCTTGAGCTGCAAAGGAAGCGCCAATCAACATCGCCAGACCCAGAGTTTTCTTCAACATAAATAAATCCCTCATTGAAATATCGTTTCATTTTTATGAAACTGGATTTTATTTTTAAATGAACATTATTTTAGTGATCGAGATCGTAAATGTTTATGTCAAAATACACACATGGCAATATTCGTGACGGCTATCAACAAAACAAAGTTTGAAACCTAGAATTAAGCGACACCCGTCACGATAAAATACTCACAAACAGCATTGAAATATCATTTCAACTTCATTTTAAATTATTTACATAAGAATCATCCATACCTTAAATCAAATTAACAATGCACTTTCATTTATTAAAAACGAAATAATACCGCGTAAAACACAGTGGTATTACTTGTGAAAACAAGGAGGTGATGGTGAATATACTGGAGAGAAACTTAACAATTAAGAATGGCGCTACGGGGAAATTATGTGACGGAGTTAAATAGAATTGGGAAAAAGTGTGGCGCAGTTAAAAGAAAAAAACACCTCCAGGTGAAGATGTTTTTAGGTTTTGATAACTATTGCTTATACATAGCTGACAGCAGTCAGTCCCGCTCGATTGCCAGTGCAACCCCCTGCCCGCCGCCAATACACAACGTCGCCAGCCCTTTTTTGGCATCACGCTTGATCATTTCATGCACCAACGAAACCAATATGCGACAACCCGATGCGCCGATAGGATGCCCAAGCGCCAGCGCACCGCCGTTGACATTCACTTTGCGCTCATCCCACTCCAGCATTTTGCCCACCGAAAGCGCCTGTGCCGCAAAAGCCTCATTGGCTTCGATAAGATCCAATTCATCCAGCGTCCAGCCCGCACGCTCAAGGCAGCGCTGCGTTGCTGTCACGGGTGCGATCCCCATATAAGCGGGATCAACGCCAACGCTGGCAAAAGCTCTGATCCGCGCCAGAACCGGTAAATTTAACTCTTCGGCTTTACTGGCGCTCATCATTAATACAGCGGCAGCGCCATCATTAATAGAAGAAGCATTTCCTGCGGTTACGCTGCCCAGGCTATCAAATACGGGCTGGAGCAAAGCCAATGCTTCCGCGCTGGCATCGGTATGCGGCTGTTCGTCCGTATCGACAATCACCGTCTTCCCGGCAGTTGACTCAACCGTCACCGGCACGATTTCATCTTTAAAGCGCCCGGAATCGATCGCCGCGCGCGCCTTGTGTTGAGAAGCCAGCGCGTAAGCATCCTGGCTTTCACGGCTGATACCATATTCACGCGCCAGGTTTTCCGCCGTCACGCCCATATGGTAGTCATTGAACGCATCCCACAGCCCATCGTGAACCAGGCTGTCGATTAACTGACTGTTTCCCAAGCCCGCACCGTTACGGCTATCGGCCAGCACGTGCGGCGCACGGCTCATGTTTTCCTGGCCGCCCGCAATCACCACATCGGCTTCGCCACACTGAATCGCCTGGGTAGCAAGATGCAGCGCTTTTAAGCCGGAACCGCAAACGTCGTTAATGGTGATGGCTGAAACTGACCACGGCAAACCACTGTTCAGCGCGGTTTGTCGCGCCGGGTTCTGCCCTGCTCCCGCAGTCAAAACCTGGCCGAGTATCACTTCGTCAACTTCTTGCTCGCTCACGCCGCAGCGTTCGAGCAGCGCTTTAACCACCGCACTCCCCAATTCTGAGGCGCTGCGTGGGGAAAGTGCCCCCTGAAAACAGCCAATGGGGGTACGAGCCGCCCCAACGATCACGACATCTTTCATGGTTTACTCCGCAATGTTTTGACTGCTTTCAGGAGGATTTAGAGACACGCATTTTTAACATATTATAAACATGAGTTCCCTACCCAAAGATGACAATTGGGGGGAAGCTCATACAAGAAGGGTTCAATGGCTAAATTAGGGTGGGAAAGTGCAACTTATCGCGCCCAGCTTAATAGTGGGCTAATGCCTTCATCCTTGACCAGAGCACGCAGCACCGGTAGCTGACAGCACTGCTGCATCAGCGGGGGTAATGGGAAAATCTCGCTCTGCCGCAGCACCACATTTTCCAGCTCACCCCAGAAATACCATCCTTCCGTCACCTGGCTTGCAGGCACGAACAAATGCAGATGCATGCCGCGTTGTGGTTCATCGGGCAGACCTAGCCATTGGCTAAATCGCAGGCTTTCAGGGGGGGCATATTCTGCCAATACACATCGCTGCACCTGCGTTGCCGGAATATATAAATGCAGCTCCCCGAGCGTGAGCCTTACCGCCGCAAGACTAAGAGAGTGAGTCATAGCCGCTGGTTTCCAGGTAACGTTCAAACACCAAATCTAAATCCAATAACGCAAAGTATTCATGCCCAATGGGTACAATGCCGACCACGATTTTTTGCATAGCGACAGATAAATTATCCGCCGCCGGATGAATCTGGCTTTCAGCGACATCCAGCACATCAATTAACTTATCGACGAGTATCCCACTTTGCATTTTCGTGCCGCGCCCAATAAGAATGGTGCGTTTGCCTGGCGCATCCTGCGAGGGTGCATCAATCAGCCGGTTAATGTTAATCACCGACTCAACGCGCCCACGGTGATTGATCACCCCTTCAAGAGAGGGCGGGCAGCCGGGCACCCATGAAACAGGGCGCTCAGCCATAATCTCTTTGATTTGCGAACCGTAAAACGCAAAATTTTTATCTGCCAGCTTGAATAAAACCAGGCTGCATTGCGGTTCATCAACGTTGGCTATTTCGCGGTTTTCGTCCTGATAGTGGCTTAATATTTGCTCTAATGGCTCGCTCATGCGACATCCTTCCCTTCGGCGAGGCAATAGCGATTTCGGCCATGCTGTTTTGCCGAATACAGCGCCTGGTCAGCACGCTCACGAATCGTTTCTATTTTGTCGCCTTGTTGCCACGAGGCAATTCCCGCGCTGAAGGTATTGCTAAAGCGAGTCTGATTCACCGAGAAATGAATTTTTTCAAATCCCTGACGCAGCCGTTCGACGACCACTGCCGCCTGCTCTTTGGATGTGCCTGGCATAATAATCGCAAATTCTTCACCGCCGTAACGCCCGACAATATCGGTGCTGCGCAAGCGGTGGGAAAATAGCTGCGAAATACCCAAAATCACCTGGTCGCCCGCGACGTGGCCGTAAGTATCATTGATACTTTTAAAGTGGTCCAAATCGACCATCACCAGGCTGAACGGAATGCCGCTGTAATTGGATTCAGTAATGGCACTTTCCAGATAATGCGTCGTCGTCGAGTGGTTATACAGGCCGGTCAAACTATCCTGCGACATGCGAGCACGCAGCGTGCGCATTCTTTCAGCACGAATCGAAACCGCATTAATCAGCTCCTGCGGGTCCTCCTGCTTAATAATAAAATCTTCCGCGCCGGTGCTCATCGCCCCGAACTGGGTGGTTTTATTGGTTTCGCTCGACAGATAAGCAATAGGCAAACCGATATGCTGCGGGATCTGGCGAATGAGTTTTGTCAGTTCCTCGCCGCTGTAATCCGGCATGTGGAAATCCATCAGCACAATATCGATAGGGTGCGTATTCAGCACGTTCAACAGATGTGGGATTTGCGAAAGAACATGCACTTCCATTCCCGCTGCACGCAGCATCTCGGCATTGTACTGAGCGACTTCCGGCTCATCATCAATCAGCAAAACCTGGTACGGTTTTTTCAGCGAAGGCTGCGTTAAACGATGCAGTTCCTGGACTAAATCCGTGGTGGATGCGGGTTTCACATAGTAGCCGTCGCAACCTGCTTTAATCGCGTTGATGCGAGCGTGGAAATGGCTGTGGCAAGAAAGATAAAGCACCGGGAAAGGCGTGCCGACTTTCTTTTTCAGATCGGACATCGCCAGCGGCCCGCCGTACGCGTGCTCTGGAAAACTGACATCCATAATCACGACTGAAGGCGGTTGGGATATCACCGCTTTGGTGAAATCTGCCGTGTTGGTAAACACGTAACAAATGAAGCCAAAACAGCGAAGCTGCGTTGCCAACAGTTCGGCCTGGTCGCTTTCATCATCACACAGGTAAACCGGCTTGATGGTTCGGTTAATCGCGACTTCTTCCTGGCTGGAAGCGGCTATCGGGAATTTAACTAATGAATCCCCTCCGCGACGCGCACTTTCCGCCTGCTCTTCTGTCAGTGCGTACAAGTGCTGCACGATTAGCGTCAGTTTTTGGTAAAGCGAGTCTGAGTGAGGATGACTCACTAACAGATGCTCACCTTCGGCGGCCTGGCTGGCGATTTTGGTAAAACCAAACGAGGCGCTGGTGCCATGAATGCTGTGCAAAAGAAGATGCAGTTGCTTGCTGTCCGTTTCATTTTCTTCAACCGCTAATTTAGCGAGCAGCCCATCAGCCTGATTCAGCATAGTGGGAATGCGTTGCAAAAAACGCTGCCGTAAGCGAGCGATTTTATCCTGAGCGGTACTCATTGTGGTTTGCGTCATTTCTTGATTCATCATAACTATTGAGCAGATTCGTTCGGCTTGAGGATTTCGTTCACCACCGCCACCAGTCTTTCCGCCATGTTCTCGTCTTTCTTCACCCAACAATCGGGGATCACGGTGATGTCTGTCATCTCACTGGCGCTGAGTAAAACAAAAGGTTTGTTCCAGCCGTTGGCACGCAACACCTCTAAGAGATCCAGCCCGGTGATTTCTGGCATATGGAAATCGCTGATGACCATGCTGATATCACTGTCTGAATCAATATTGGCTAACGCAGTCATCGCGCTTTCGGCAATAACCACTTCATAACCGCTCATTTCCAGAAATACCGACGCCAATTCAGCCGCGAACAAATCATCATCTACTAATAAAACACGCATTTTTTTTCTCACTTAATCAGCCATCAGCACAAAAGCATTTTTAATGTTTCTATGAGGCTATCCTGTTCAAAATCACCCTTCGCGATATAAGCATCCGCACCGACCTGAATACCCCGACGGCGGTCTTCTTCTTTGGCTCGCGAAGTCACGATAATAATCGGAATATGTTGGTAATTTTCTTCCGCACGTAGCGCTTTAGTAAGTGAGAATCCGTCCATCACCGGCATTTCAACATCCGTTAAAACGGCGTCAAATTGCGTTAAACGCGCTTTCTGTAATCCCGAGAAACCATCTTCGGCAAGCGTGACCTGATAACCGTGCGCTTCGAGAACATTTTTCTCAATTTCACGGGTATTCAATGAGTCATCGACTATCAAGACATGCCATGAATTTTGCTGCACTTGTGGTTTAGGTGCCGCTGTTTTTGGCTGCCTCTGGTTTTGCGCCATCGCCATCAGCACCGGCACCTGCAAAATACTCACCAGCTGGTTATCCGTGCTCAGCACCATGCCGGAGACTAAAGCCTGCTGCTGCATATGTTTCGGCAGTGGCTTAATCATCATATTGCGCTCGTCGAGCAGGCTATCCACCAGCATCGCCATCTTGCCAAACTGGTTCTGAATAATGATCAGCAGCAGGCTGGTCGCCACGGGTGCCGGGGAACTCTGGCTCCCCTGGCGGTCGTTAATGCGCAGCAACTCAGCGGCGGAAATCACGGGGATAAATTCATTGTGCAGAATGATTGCCGGACGCCCGGCAATATCGCGTATTTCATCGCGGGAATATTTAACCACTTCAACGACATATTGCGCGGCAAGACCAAACAGATGGTTCTGCTGCTCAAACTGCAAAATGCGCATCATGGCCAGTGAAATAGGCAATCTGATAATAAAGGTCGTGCCGTGACCTGGGCGGCTGTGCACCTGCAACGTGCCTTGCAGATCTGAAACAATGGTTTTACGCACGATATCCAGCCCCACGCCGCGACCGGATAATTCAGTCACAATCTTGCTGGTCGAAAAACCAGGGTGGAAAATCAGCTCGTTACATTCCTGCTCAGACAGCTTTTCAACTACGTCGACGTCCACTAATCCCCGCGCCACCGCTTTGGCGCGAATAGCCGGATAATCCAGGCCACGGCCATCGTCTTCAACACGCAGTAAAATGCCGCGTCCATCTTGTTGAGTGGTCAACGTGATAGTTCCACGGGCAGATTTACCCAAGGCCAAACGTTCAGCAGGTTCACCAACACCGTGGTCGACAGCATTACGCAGCAGGTGAGTTAAAGGCTCGGACAGACGATCAATTAATTGCCTGTCGATCTCGACCTCACCGCCCAGGATCCGGCAATCCACCTGCTTATTCAGCGAAGTCGCCAGCTCGCGCACCTGCATAGAAACAGGTTCAAACAGCATTGATACCGGAAGCATGCGAATCGTAGTCGCCACGTCATACAGGTCATACATTTGCAGATGCTGAACCTGGAAATCTTCTTTTAGCTTGCGGCTCAATTGCTGGATTTGCTGGCGTAGTTGCTCGGCATCCATTTGTGCCAGGCGCGGCCCAAGGTTAGACAACGCCTGAACTTGCTGCTCCAGGCGGTCATGGCTGGCGACAACTTCACCCAAAATGTTAATCAGGTCGTCGAGCTTTTCGAGTTTGACCCGCACCGAACCCGCTTGTTTGATGCCGCTTTCTACCGCGTCCAGCATCACTGGTTTTTCTACCGGAGCCGTGGCGGTTTGTGTCGCCTCAGGTTCCGCTTCACCACGGCTGGCGCGGGCAAGGCGTTCGCACAACGCTTGATCGGCGGGAGGCAGCAGATTATTGCCTTCACTTGCCGACAGTTGTGCCAGCTGGTTAGACAGGTAATCGGTGGCCTGCAAAATCAACGTGCCAAGATTTTGGTCAGGCGCGAGCTTTTTATCTCGCAGCTCGCTGAGAATTTCTTCAAGCTGATGGGTGACATCGGCGATGCTTTGCAGCTTCAGCATGCGCGCGCCCCCTTTCAGGGTGTGTGCTGCACGAAACATCTCGCCAATTTGCGCGTCAGTATTTTGACCCGATGAGAGCAGAAACGCCCCTTCCTTCACGGTCTGCAAATGGCCGTTTGCTTCATCAATAAAGCGCAGCACAAATTTTTTAAGATCGATTGCCATACGGTTCTCTATTACCCATCCTGACTGGTGAACTGCGCCAACTGATGTTCACAAAGAAAACGAAACGAGTTAGTCGGAAATGACAGCGGCAGCCGCAGTGCGCAGGCACCGCTCGTGTTATTCATTTCCGCGTTGAGAAGTTGCAGCGTGATGCGATAAGTGCGCTGTGCCGGGCGATACAGCTCGCTTTGCCGGTACATTTCCGCCAGATAATAATGGGCAGGCCAGTAGCCAGGCTGCTGATAAACCACCTGTTTAAACCAGGCAATCGCCTGTTGCGTGCGCTGCTGCCACATCATGGCAAGACCCAGCAGCATTTTCGCTTCCCCAGACCATTCATCCAGTGCCAGCACTTGCTGCGCACTGACAGCCGTTTGCTCGAACTCGCATTTTTCCAGCGCGATGGCACCTTTGATAACCAGCGCTTCCTGATTATGGGTATCAGTAGCCAGCACCTGACTTATCCAGTCTTCCGCTTCCGCAAAGCGTTTGTCCGCCACGCAAGCTAATGCGCTTTGAATCCAGCTCTCGCACTGCTGCGCAGAGGGAACCCTTGAAGGAATTTTTGCGGGAATGACCGGCGTAATAATGCGCGGCGATACGCTTGCAGCCGGTGCCGGAATACGTGAAGTTTTAGGCTGGCAGAAGTAAAAAAGCCCGTGCTCTTGCTTGAGTTTCAGAATGCCAAAGTTATTGGCCAGCGTTTCGGCATTGCCGAAGAACAGCGCCCCGTCAGACTCCAGCATGGTTAACAAATTAAAATGCAGCAGGCGTCGCGTTTCGACATCAAAATAAATGGAGACGTTACGCAGCAAAATAATGTCGAATTTCGGTTGGAGTTGTTCTTTAACAATGTTTGAACGGTGGAACTTCACCTTATTGCGGATCACATCGTGCAGCTGGAACTGGTTACCGTTGCGGGTGAAATAGGTTTGCTGCAAAAGCGGATCGACACCGCGAAAAGAGTAGCTGGAATAACTTGCCGCACGGGCTTTATCCAGAATTTTGGTGTCGATGTCGCAGCCATGAATTTCCACGCGTTCCGCAAACGCTTCGTGGTATTTCTGGTGAAATTTGATTGCCAGAGAATACGCTTCTTCGCCCGATGAACAGCCCGCGCTTAAAATACGCACCGGCCCGCTGCGTTGCTCAAGCATGCGTGGCACCAGCAAATCGCAGACAATATCCAGCACTTCCGGCTCGCGGAAAAAATAGGTTTCATTGATGGTCAGCAGGCTTAACAGCTTGTCGAACTCAGTCGTCGAGACGCAAAGTTTCTCATAATATTGCTCACTGCTCACTTTGCCCCATTCGGACATGCGCTGATGCAAAGCCGCATTGAGTAACCCTTCCATACCGTTAAAAAAATGCAGGCCGACCCTGTCTTTAATCAGTGTCTTAAAGGCAGCAATATTGAGGATCATGGCAGTTTGTCCGCAGATTGACCGAGATGCGCCATCGCCAGCAAAGCCCCGGCGAGCTTTTCCAGCGGAAGAGTTTTATGGATAACGTTTTTATCAATGGCGAATTTATTCATGCCGAACACCACCGAGGTGGCTTCGTCCTGAGCCAGCGTTTTGCCGCCTTTTTGAAAGATGGCTTCCATTCCACGGCAGCCATCGCTGCCCATGCCGGTCATGATCAGCCCTACCGCTTTTTCACGGTAAACCTCGGCGACGGACTCCAGCAGCAAATTACAGCTCGGGTGATAAACGTCATTAGCCTGGCGAGGAATAGCCGCTAAACGGTGGTGCTTTTTAACAATCAGATGGTGTTCCGGTGGCAAGATATACACGCGCCCGGCTTTTAAAACGTCATTCTCTTGCGCTAACTGCACCTGAAGTTCACTGACGCCATCCAGCCACTGCACCATGCTTTTCGCAAAGCCGTCGGCAATATGCTGCGCGATAAGAATCGGGCAGGGGAAAACCGCAGGCAGCGCTTGCAGCAATTTACTCAGCGCCTGCGGCCCGCCTGTTGAGCAGGCAATAGCCAGAACGTAAGGCCACTCGCGATGAGCGGCCTCGATAACGACCGGAGCCGGAGCGCCCCTTGGTGCGACATCGGCATGGTGGCGCAAGCCCTGGATATGGCGAATAACTTTAACGCCCACCAGCATTTCAACCTGGCGATGCAAGGCTTTAGTCGCCTGCGCCGATTCGCCCTGGTTGTTGACCACCGCCAGTGCGCCGTGGGTGATGTATTCCGCATCCCACTGCGCATCGGGGTAGTAACGCATCACCATGATCGGGATAGCGCAGGTCGCCATAATCGTTTCAACGGTTTCGACGTTTTCACGATCTGGCGCGCCTAATGTCAGCACCAGAATATCGGGTGCCATTTTTTGCACCAGGCTCGCCGCTTGTTCGCGGTGCACAGACTGGCCAACCACGGCGATATTCTTATTAATCTCAAGCTGTCGGATCAAATCATCGCGCGGTTTGCTGCCATGATCGACGATCAGCACACGGATTTTAGGCCTTGTCATCAGGGTTATCCGTCAATTTGAAAGACCCTGCTGCCTGGTTCAACTCTTCGGACAACTGCGTCATATCCTGGCTGATAGACAGGATGTCTTTAATTGACTGAGAGGTATAATTGCTGGCTACCACGATCTCACGCAGTGCCATAACCACTTGATTACTTGCCGTTTTCTGTTGCTGCGTTGACAGGGAAATCTGCATCGCCGCCGTAGAGGTTTGTTCCGCCGTAGCAACAATGTCATGCAGGCGTTCAGAGCTGACTTTACAGGCCTTCGTCCCGGCTTTAATGCTGTTGCTGCCTTTCTCGGCGTTGAGAACCAAGCGATTAATTGAGTTCTGGATTTCGCTGATTTTGTTCTCAATCTCAAAGGTCGATTCCGTGACCGAATCGGCCAGGCGACGAATTTCTGCGGCAACCACAGAGAAACGTTTACCGGACTCACCGGCACTTGCGGCTTCCAGTGCGGCATTAAATGCGATGAGTTTGGTTTGATCCGCAACGTTGTTGATGATCACCATCACGCGGCTAATTTCTTTGGATTTGTTCCCCAGCATCATGATTTCACGCATGCTTTGCTGGTTGTCGCTGTCGATATCGGCCATGCGAGTGAGCAATTCGCCCATCGAATCAGAGCCTTTATTACAGTCATCAAGGGTGACATTGGCGATATCCACCACCGCACGCGAATGCTCTGCAATTTGCGTCGAGGAGGCCGACAGCTCTTCCATCGTCGAGGTGATTTCTGCCACCGAAGAAGAGGTTTCCACGCTGGTTGAGGCTTGCCCGTCCACCGCTTCCGTAATGTTTAACGCCGCTTCATGCACATGCTGAGCATGGGAAACCACGCCGCCCACCAGCGCGTGCAAAGAGGCTCGCATCATTTCATTGGCACGGAGCAAATCACCAATTTCATCGTGATGATCAACATGCACGTCAACGGTGAGGTCGCCCTGCGCAATAGATTGCGAAATCTTCAGCACGTTGTTCAGACGTTTTGAAATCAGGATGCGGCTGGTCACAGTAATCAGCAGCAGGATCACCGGCATCAGCAGCAAACTGAAAAGCAGCAGGCTATTGCGCACCAGGTTACTGCTTTTGGCAACGTCATCAACATAACTGGTGGTGGCGACTATCCAGTTGATGCCCTCAATATATTCAAAGACAGCCACTCTCTGACGCGGTGCAGCACCGTAACCGCTGACGGTTTCGTAATAAATCGTGCCGTTTTTCTTCGCCAGAATGTCAGAAAAGCGTTTGTAGCCCTGGGCGTCGGTAATATTTTCGACATGCTGATTGGCAAGCGTTGGGTGTGAAACCATAGTGCCTGGGCTAAACCCCGCATCCATCACGTAGGCATATCCACCTTCGCCGATATGAACCGCCAACAGCTCCTTAATCACCGGTTGCAGAGCCTGCTTCACATCAAAACCAATCGCTACGGCACCGATAACCTGACCATATTTATCGGCAATCGGCTCGTAGTGGCTAATGAACTGCTTGCCGTATAACACCACCACACCAGAATAAGGTTTGTTTTTGATTAACTCTGCCAGCGCCGGGTTGTCATTGCTAAGCACGGTAGCGGCGGCAATTCGCCCTTCTTTACCTTGAAGCGAGGTAGAAACGCGAACAAACTGCTCGCCTTCACGTACAAAGGTAGAAGCGAAGACGCTGGTTAACTCGGTGAAATGGGCATTAATTTTGGTATCACTTAACAGGGCTTTTAATTGCTCGCCATCCAACGAATGCATCGGTGCCGGGGACATATTCTGATAGTTGTTAATATAAACGTTGCTATAACGTTCAGCGTCCCTCGTGACTCTTTTGTATTCCGTCAGAATATTGTTATGGAAGATTCTGGTATTCGATCGCAGAACTTCCAACGCATTATTTTGCAGTTGCGTCGCTAAGTAAGACGAGAGCAAAAACGATGCGCCAACCAGTAATACCGCAATGCACGAGACTAACATCAGCCCCAGTTTCATGGCGACGCCCACGTGTAGCCTATGCAGCAACGCGGTGAAAAAGTTTTCTTTGCCTGATGCCTGCCCCACTTCTGAGCGGCTCTGCATGTTTAGAAATCGATGCATGGGTATCCAGTTATATAAATAAGGTGAAATAAATTCTGTTCATTCCAACGAAAGTAACGGCACGGGCTTACCGATGTGGTAACCCTGAAGCCAGTCCACATTCATTCTTTCCAGGCAGCGTTGGATTTTTTCGTTTTCAACATACTCGGCGACCACCTGCATATTTTTCATTTTTGCCACATGGCAAAACGACTCAACAATGTAGTGGCTGACTTCGTTCTCCGTAATTTCACGAATAAACGAGCCGTCTATTTTGAGAATATCGGCGCTGACATCCCTTAACCGGGCGTGGCTTGAGAAGCCGGTACCAAAGTCATCAATGGCGACACGGCATCCCAGATTTTTGAGCGCACGAACCGTGTTCTGCGACTGTTCGGTATCGGACAGCGCATCGGCTTCCGTGATTTCAAAAATGATGCGCTGCGGATCAACGCCAAATTCCGCAAGCAGCAGCTGAACGTGATAAACAAAGCTGCTGCGACAGACAGTGACGGGCGCTAGGTTGATTGAAAAACAGCGATCAGGCTGCTGCTGCATCGTTTTTAAGGTGTTTCGAATCACCCACAGATCGATATCCGGGGCAAGACCGGCTTCGGTTGCGACCGGCAGGAATCTATCCGGCGGAATAAACTGCCCTTCTTCATCCTGCATACGCAGCAAGATCTCGTGATACCGTTCTTCGCCACGGGTGCTGACAATGGGCTGCGCCATTAAAACGAACGCATCGTTATCCAGCGTTTTCTGCAACACCGTCCGAATGTCAGTGCGCCCAACGATGTAACTTTCAATCATGCGGCTGGACTGCGCTTCGAGGTTTTCAGGTTTACCGTTGAGCAGCGATAACCCAGAAACGATACCCAGCTTTCCGGTCAGGCTATAAACGTCATTACAGAACTGGGTTGCCCGGCAATAGCCAAGCCCACTACGAAAACCAAGCTGCTGATTATTGTGCGAATAGCGAAACGAATTGGCTTCTCTATAGAGGAGGCTGAGCCGTCCCCAGCTTGGTTTCTCCAGTTTAAGCAACAGGCCGTATCCCGCGTGGTAGTAAACCTTTTCATCGACATGCAGCGTGATGCCCAGGTGCTCTGCCAGTTTCTTTTGGTATCTGGCACGGAAGTGCAGACCATAACGGCGGGAGAATATTTCCATTTCCGGTACCTGAATCAGGCAAACCGTGGCGTCCGGGGAGGCTTTAATATCCGCCTTTAATGCCCGCAGATTGGGCATCTGCGTCATCGGATCGGTCAGGCCCATATGCAGCAGCTGTTCAAAACGTAATGTATTGAAGCGGGCGAGCACGCCCATGATGACAATGGTCAGGGTAAAGATAAAAATGACCGTGGAAACCAACACCTGATGCAGCATGAAGTCATCGTTTAGCGCGATATAGTTTTCGTTATTCTTCGCCAGCACGATCATCATCACGGTCCACACCGGGCTGGTAAAAACATAGCCAATGCGCACCGCGCTCCATAACATGAGCGGGAAAACCAGTATCAGGCTATAAAAAGTGAACAGGATGCTGTTCTTATAAGGAACGTTCAGGCAGACCATCAGGCCAATGACCAACACCAACCACACGGTAAACTGGGTGAAACTCACATTGGCTGAAAACTGAGTTTTCATCGCTCTAAAGCAAGTAAACCAATATTTCGGACGTTTGATTATCCGCAGTACCGTATAAAAGAGGGGAATGCCGGTTACACAGCCGTTCATAATCCCTTGTAATCTGACCAGCGTTTCCTCGCTGAAAAGATCGGCATAGGCCACAATCAAACGGTTGTTGCCATTGACTAACCAGCAAACGGCGACACAGAAAATAATGCTCAGCACCGCATTGCAGCCGCACAGCCAGACAATTCTTTTGGTTGTTAACTGGATACGGCCAAAACTTGCCGCACAACGCCAGCCAGCACACCGGTAATAGAGATAATGGCTTACGATGGCTGCGGCCATGTAGCTGAATAGTTCAAACACTTCGGCCTGAGGCCGGAGCAATAGCATGTATGCGGCGAGGAGAACAAAACCGGGTAGGACTCTGTAGCCAAACAGCACCAACAGCGCGGTTAATGCGGCTAATTTCAGGTCATAGACCACTAAAACATGGCCTTCAAAAACCCGATGGCTGCTGAGCAGTTGTGCAAGTAAGTAAAGCAGGCACGGGAGGATCAGCGGTAAACCCCACCTTTTATCGGTACGCCCTATGCTATTGCTCGTTGTAGAGTCCACGTTTTTAACCCGTTATGTATACCCATCGACTTTCAAGCAGCAGATGCGTGGGTATAGGCTTTAGTTACTATTTATGCAGTTTGTGTGTTGAGTTAAATCTTACGGCAGAGTTATTTATATAAAGAACGCCGTAATTAATTAACATTTACACATGAGGGAAAAAGAACACGTCCGTTTTCAAGCTGGCTTACATGCAAACAAGAAATTAACAACTACCCATGTTCATTTTTAATAAATTTGGTGACAAATGAAGGGAAAATCCATAACCACTCTCAAGTCATTTTTAATTGTATTCATTTCCTGAACAAAAAAGAACTGCCATATATACGCAAAAATGGACATTAACAAGCACAGTAAAACATGTTTTAGCCAAACAAGGTGGCAACCTAACAGATTGAAATACATTGCTTTTAATGACCGCAAATAGAGAGATGTGAGTTTTATTTTGTTGATTACAGGACAATAACACGCGGTATCTGACCGCTTTATTTAGTAGCAGTGCTAAAGAGAATCAATCAATATCTTTATTAGCGATTAATAACTATTTTTTATGATTGACTTGACTACTTACGTTATCTATAGTCCCGCCGCGCCTTTAAACCTTTAATTATTTTTTCACCAATAATGTTACGCATTCGTTCATTATTGATGACACAACATCTGACACACTTCAAAAAAACTCACAGTTAAGCAACAGCCAGACAATATATATCATGAATCATTCGCATTTATCAGGAAACCAACAATCTGTGGCTAAAAGTTTTTTCTCGCTTAAAAGCGTAAAAGGTTGGCACCATTCTATTGCAGGGAAAATCACCCAATTTTTATTGGCGGGTATTCTTATTGCGTTTGGTGCGGGCGCGTGTGCCGGTTGGGGCCTGATAGACAGTTATTCTTATCAGCAATGGGTACACCAGGCTGAAGCGAATGCTCAGATAATGACGTACATCGTGCGAAATGTTTATACCAATGTTTCGGTGGGCACCAGTCCAACCGGGCAGATTACGCGCATCGTCTCTGAACACAAATTGGGCGACCCGGACTCGGTGATTCAAACCGGTTATAACCCTGTCGATGTGCTGGCGCTGGCTTCTGTGCAAACGCGCAACCCAACATGGCTTTTCCTTTATACGCCAGAGAAAGGCTTCCTGGGTATCAGCAATAACTCAGAATCACCGGAAGCCAAAATCAAGTTCAAGCATGAGAGAGCCACCGAAGCCCTGGCGAACTATTACATTGGCTTTGCCACCATTAATGGAAAGGAATGTTTTATTAGCGCAGTCCCTATTCTTGCACCGTCAGGCGAACTGCTTGGCAGCTTAATCAGCAGTATTGGCAATAAAAGCCAGCTGTATGCGGCATACGACGCAATGCTGAAGAAAACACTGGTGATTCTGGCGCTTGTTTTGCTGGGAACCCTCGCGCTGGTGACCGTGTTCATGCGCCGCATGTTCCGCCCTGTTCCGTTGCTGATTAACTCTTTAACCCGCATTGCACACGAACAAACAGATCTCATTACCCCTTATTTAGATCAGGATGACGAAATCGGTAGGCTAGCAGCAGCGATAGAAAAACTCCGTGTCGCGATGGTGGAACGTGATTACCTGCAACGTATGCAGGACATGTCGCAAAAAATGGAATACATGGCTCACCATGATTCGCTCACCGGCTTCCCGAATCGCGCGTCCTTTAGCCAGGCACTGGATAAATGTATCCGTGAAATGAATCAGAACGGGCAGCCATTCAACCTGTTGCTTATCGACCTCGATAACTTTAAACCCGTCAATGACACCTTCGGCCACTCCGCCGGGGATGAAGTGCTTATTGGCGTGGCACAGCGTTTGTCATTACTGTTAGGTCCGATGGACTTTGCCGCCCGCTTAGGCGGGGATGAGTTCGCCATTCTTCAATGCGTGAAGGCAGACAATTGCCAGGAAGCTGCAGCGCTGTCGAAGAAAATTGTGCGCGCGCTGAGCATTCCGTTTACTTACGGCAGCAACTCTTTTGCTATTAGTTGCAGCGTCGGCATTGTCACCGCGCCTTATCAGGGCAATAGCGCAACCACGTTAATGATTAATGCCGACCTGGCATTGTATGCCTCAAAACATAGCGGGCGCGGCTGCTACCACTTCTTTGAAGATGGCATGATGATGAAGCACACCAATAGCGTGTTCGTTAATCAGGAAATTATTAACGGCATTGATAACAATGAGTTTGTGCTGCACTACCAGCCTATTATTGATATGGAAGATGAAAGCGTTTGTGGCTACGAATCACTTATTCGCTGGAATCACCCAACCAAAGGTCTGATCTATCCAGACTACTTTATTAATATTGCCGAAGAATCCGGTCTGATTATCCGCCTGGGTGAATGGATTATTCGCCAGTCCTGTATGGCTGCCGCCAAATGGCCGGCATCCACAAAAGTTGCGGTTAATATTTCAGCCTACCAATTACATGGCCCAGGCCTTATCGATGTGATTGTTGATGCGCTCAAGAAAAGTGGCCTGGCCGCTAATCGACTGGAAATAGAAGTCACCGAATCTGAAAAACTGGATCAGTCTATCGCGCTGCCGGTATTCCAGAAGATCCGTGAAATGGGTATTTCCATTGCAATGGATGACCTTGGTACAGGATACGCAGCGCTGGATTACCTGCTTATTTATCCTTTCACGCGTATTAAAATTGCCCGCACGCTGATTATGAAACTGGAGCAAGAAAGTGCCAGCCAGTATCTGGTGGTGATGCTGATTCAGTTTGCCCAGAAATATGGCATGAGCGTGACGGCAGAAGGGGTTGAAACCGAGCAGCAGCGAACCATTTTGCGCCGTATTTCCTGCCAAAACGTTCAGGGTTACTACTACAGCCGCCCACTACCTGAGAAAGACTTACCATCAACGTTTGGCAATAAAGTGCTCGACGGGGAAGTTTGCCATGTTTAATCAATCATTATTGTCTAAAGCATCAACTATTGCGGCTACGTTATTACTGCTGGTCAGCCAAATGTGCCCGGCGCACACCATACACAGTAATAACACGCTGGAAAAAATAGCCAAAACAAAGTCAATATCACTGGGTTTTCAGGATGATGCTTTCCCCTTTTCCTACCTCGACGCCCAACGCCCTGCGGGCTACTCCATTGATATTTGCAATAAAATAGTTGATGCCATAAAAATAAAGCTAAAAATTAAGGACCTTAAAGTCCACTGGATAAAAAGCAGCACCGCATCGCAATTCGTGTTAATCAAAAATCATGTGACCGATGTCATGTGCATTCCGGCTTTTTATTCAGAATTACGTCATCAGCAAGCTGAATTTTCCCAGCCCTATTTCTTCTCTAGCACCCGTTTTATTACCCGCAAAAACAACCACACCGACACCATTGAAGATTTAGCCGGGCATAGCATACTGGTAAAAAGCGGTACTATTTATGTTGAGCAAATTCATAGCATCAACAGAGTTAACGATCTCAATTTAAATATCGAGCTTGATAACAATAACAACGTAGCGTTTGGTGATGTTGAAACCGGTGAATTGCCCGCATTAGTTTCAAGTACAGTTTTCCTGAAAGGGATGATGGCTCTCTCTGCCAGGCAGGATGAACTTGAAATATCAGATGAAGCATTAAGCCCGCCGATTCCTGCTGGATTATTGCTGCCATTGAACGACAGTGAATTTAAAAGTTTTCTCGACGGTACCATGCGGTCACTTTTTGCCAGCAAAGACTTTATCGCTATGTATCAGCGATGGTTCCAGTCCCCGATCCCGCCGAAAGCCATCAATCTAAATATTCCAATGTCGGCGGATCTCAAAGCACTCATCACATCAACATCACCTTATGTGTACTAACATGAAAAAAATATTCTCCAGTAAGCTAAAGCTCTTGTTCCGAACGACAATGTTGCTCGCGTTGGCTGTCGTCCCACATCACGTTTGGGCTGACCCTGTTTCCCCAACGCTTGAGCATATTAAACAAAACAACACCTTAAACTTTGGTTACCGTCAGCTCGCCCCGTTCTCTTTCCGGGATAACGATGGAAAAGTCACCGGCTACACGATTACGCTGTGTAATTTGATTGCTGATGAATTGCGTCATTCGCCAGGTCTAAAAAATCTCACCATTCACTACATTCCTATTTTATTTACCGATCGCGTCACATCACTCAATAGCAGAAAGATAGATATGGACTGTAGCGTCAATACTGATGCCCCAGAAAGAAAGAGCAGCGTCTCTTTTTCCATCGATTATTATGTCGCCAATATGCGGATCATTTCTCTGGGCAAAAATAACATCAGAACGCTCAATGATTTGAAAGGCCGTACCGTGAGCGTGCCGCGTGGTTCTAAGGATCTGTTAGAGCTCAATAAAGTTAACCGTGAGAAACATCTCAGTCTCTCAATCATTACTTCAGATACTGTGGAAGATGCCTTTAATATGATGGCTCAGCATCGTACAGCCGCCGTCATGGTGGATGATATTCTGGCTTACCCTTTTATCAACCAAAGCGAACATCCTGAAGATTTCACCGTTTCACATGAAGTCGTGGGTGATAAAATGAAGTACGCGATTATGATGAAGAAACAAGACCCCATGTTTGTCGCCTTTGTCGACAAAACGCTTGAGCGCATCTTCGAGTCCCCACAACATACGCAACTGGTGAACAAGTTGTTAGTGCAGAAAGTGGTTATAAAAAATAAGCATAGCAACTAAATACGGGCGTTTAATTGAACTCAGTCAGGTGCTATTCAAGGTTTTCTACGCCTCTCCTATTTGTGGGTGTGCTGTTGTTGCTATTCGCAGTCAGCTCATTACGCGCTGCCTGGGATTTCACCACAATTGAGCAGCGGGCCGACAAACTGTATGGCCCAGCCAGCCAGGATGCAGAACAAAGAATTAATGGCTGGCAGCAGTTGCTTATCCAGCAACGTAACGCAAGTGAGCTCGCGCAGCTCAATGCAGTGAATCGATTTTTTAACCAACAGCTTCACTACCGTGAAGATATTGATATCTGGCATGTGATTGACTACTGGGCAACGCCAATAGAATCACTGCGTAAAGGGGAGGCTGATTGCGAAGATTATGCAATCGCCAAATATTTCACACTACGTCATTTAGGTGTCTCAGGAGAAAAGCTACGTATTACCTACGTTAAAGCTATCCGCCTTAACAGGGCGCACATGGTATTAACCTGGTATGCGACACCCGATGCTATTCCTATCGTGCTTGATAGTTTGACGGATAATATTTTACCCGCCACGCAGCGTCCGGATTTATTACCGGTTTATTCCTTTAATGATGGCGGGCTGTGGTTACCAGGCAGTCAGAATAATAAACGTGTCGGAGATAGTAAGCGCCTTTCTCGCTGGCAGGATGTGTTGAAAAAAATGCGGGAAGAAGGATTCCCGATTGATGAATAGGAAAAGCCTGTGTCTCTTTTTAAACAGCTTCTTATAGCTATCTTTCTGTTTATGCTGATCATTTTCAGCGGTAGTTTTATTGTTAATCTCGAAAGTTCGCGGGAGCAATATAACAATCAGCTGCTTTCTCATGCGCAGGATGCCGCAACCGCATTGGGTTTATCGCTTACACCGCACGTTGACGATCCGGCGATGATCGAACTGATGGTCAGTTCTATTTTTGATAGCGGGTATTACGATGCTATCCGCATTATCGATCAGACGAACGGCAAAATTATTCTTGAGCGCACCGCCTCAATGTCGCTCCCTGAGGTTCCGAGCTGGTTTGTCGGCCTGGTTAATGTCTCTCCGCAGGCTGGTGAAGCCACCATTATGCGCGGCTGGCAGCAAGCGGCACGCGTGGAAGTGGTCAGTAACCCGGTGTTTGCGATTAAACGTTTGTGGGAAAGTACGCTGGCCAATATGCTGTGGATGCTAGCCTGTAGCGTAGTTTGTATTCTGGCAGGTGCTGCATTATTACGCCGCCAGTTACGCCCGCTTAACTACATGGTGAAACAATCCCAGGCCATTACGCGCCGCGAATATCTTACTCAACTCGATCTGCCGAATACGCCTGAACTGCGCCGCGTAGTCGAAGCCATGAACCTGATGGTCACCAAGCTTAAATCGCTGTTTGAAGATCAGGCTGAACATAGTGAGCGCTTACACAATGAAGCGTACCTCGACAGCCAGACGGGGATTGCCAACCGCCGCGCTTTCGACATGCAGATGCAAACGCGTTTAAGCGACGAAGAAACAGAGTCGGGATATTTGCTGCTGCTGCGTATTCAGGATCTCGGTGGTTTGAATCAGCGCTTTGGCGGCCCGCATACCGATAACCTGCTCAAGCATGTTGCCGATATGATGAATGTGGTGAAGAACCAACATGCCAACGCCGACAGTATTCTCGCCCGTATTCGCGGCGGTGAGTTCGCCCTGCTCTGCCCTGGCGTTTCGCACAACGAAATGCTGAATCTGCAACACTCGCTCAATCAACAACTTTCCGCTTTCTACGCCACCGGCATGTCTGACATTAATCCTGTCGCGCACACCGGAATGGTGCCGTTCAGTTACGGGGATTCTCCGCAGTCGCTGATCGTTCAGGCAGACCGCGCGTTGATGGAAGCAGAAACACGCACGACTCATCAGACGAACATAGTCCCAGCGGTTGATGCCGCAACGGAAGACCAGCATCTGTGGTTTACTCGTCTTGAAAATGCACTGGATAAAGAGCAGTTCCAGCTATTCTTCCAGCCGGTTGTCGACTGTAAAGATCCGCAGAAAATTATCCATTACAAAGTGCTTTCGCGCATCAAAGATGAAGAAGGTAACAGCATTACCGCAGGCCGTTTCCTGCCATGGATTCACCGTTTTGGCTGGAGCCAACGTCTTGATCAGGTGATGTTAAATCTGACGTTGAAGCAGCTGAAAAGCTATCCGGGATATCTGGCGCTCAGCCTGTCAGGGAACTCTCTGGCAAATGAACCGACCATCAAAAAACTGCTCAGTCCGCTGAAGCTGAAACCGCAGCTTGCCAGCCGCTTAATTCTCGAACTGGACGAAAACCAGCTACCAGAACCCGAGCAGATGGAAGTGTTTATTAAATCGCTGAATCAATATGGCTGCGGCCTGGGTCTGCAACACTTCGGTAGCCGCTTCGATATGATTGGTCATCTGTCGCAATGGGGCCTGGCGTATCTGAAAATCGATTCCAGCTATATTCGTCATATTGATATCGAAAGCGATAAGCGCCTGTTTATTGACGTATTACACAGCGCCACCAACAACATTGATTTGCCATTGATTGCCGAGCGCGTTGAAACGGAAGGTGAGTTGCGAGTGCTGCAAGAAGTGGGCATTTATGGTGCGATGGGTCAGTTGCTTGGTGAACCTGCGCCGTTTTGATTGGTGTTTGTATTTTGCTCTGGTTTAAATGACCCCCACCCCAACCCTCCCCTGGAAAGGGGAGGGTTGGGGTGGGGTCCTTGGGGTCTGAAAAGTCATTGCCCAACCAACCGGGTATTTAGAAAATCCCCTGATCGTCGCTATTCAACAAATCTTCTAACCCACCTAATCCCTGGCGCGCCTGCGCACGATTCATCAGTTTAACCTGTGCCATTGATGGCAAATCGGTAATGGTGATCACGCCTTTTTGAATCAGTAAGAAAATCAGATCGTCCAGAACACGGACCATTTCCAGGTCGCTTTTTTGCAGCAGTTCACGGTGCTGCATGCTCTCGTCAACCACGCTTCCGGCATTGTTCCAGGCCGTAATTTCCGGGGTTTCTTCGAACACTTCGCCCGTCATACCGGTAAACGGTGTGAGCTCAACCCGCATGAGTTGGCCTTCTTCATTACGTTGGACGTAATACATTTTCGATACCTTTATTTGCCTGTGAAGCCACCACCCGGTGAAGGGCGGCGGCTATCAATTATGAATGGTAGTGTTCAGGTTTAGCGATCAAATGATCCAGTGAATAGGTCGTTCCACCGTGTGAATCATGGCTTGACGGAATGTTTGAAGCATCGCCCGGATGTGGCGCAGGGGACGCCGCCACATTTGCATGCGCATCACCGCCCTTAATCAGGTGCGTAATGTCATTACTGCCATGTAACTCATGAGCCAGAGAGCTAAGATCAACTTTCCCATTATCGCCCTCGGCGTGGCCGGTAAAGGTCTTAAGGGTCGGATCGGCTGGCGCGGTTTTAACGTCATGTTGCAGATTGAAGGTGAGCGCGTCATGGCTGTCGTCAAACAGATTACGCAACCCTGCATCCTCAACGGCTGCACCGGCTGCCGCGTGGTGCGATTTATCCGTAACATCAACGTGTTGGCTGATGGCTGGTTTTGGCGCGTCAACCATTAGGTCGATGTGCTGCGAATGTGGCGTTACGTTTCCATTCGCATCGTGCGCCTGCACTGTAACATCCACACTGTTATGACCGGTCTGCAACATTGAGGTGTGAACCGCAATGTCATAGCTCATCTGGCCATTTTCTTCGTGAATATACGCATGTTGCGGCTTACCGTTAACCATCGCGGTAATCAAATCGCCATCCTGTACATCGCCAGTGACCAGACCCGTGATATGAGTCAGATGGCTATGCGCTTCAAGCGAATCGATGTGGTTATCGCCCGTGACTTTATTGATAGTGACGGCGGCATCAGCATGCGTATCCAGTTGGATATGCTGGCTGCTTCGAGCGGTTTGAGTGTTACCCGCATCATCCTTCGTGGTCACACTCACATTCAGCGTGTTGTCGCCGTCATTCAACCAGGCTTTTTGAAGGTCTGCTGAATAACCCAACTGACCGTGGATCATTTCAACTTTAGCGTCGAAGGTGTGGTGATTCACTTCCAGTGACACATGGTCACCCAGCTTCACATCCTGGCCGACCGTACCAGTAACGGTGATATGGTCAGGTACTTTCGCATTGATAACGTGGTTGTTACCCACCGGATTAATAGCAATAGAGGCATCAATTTTGGTGTCGACGAAAATACGGTGGGTTTCAGTCGCGGTAACCTGGTTCAATGCATCGTCGGTCACATCTACCGACACTTTCACATCGTTATCGCCTTCGTTCAGCCACGCTTTATCCAGCTGAACTTTATAGCCCAGGTGCCCATTGATCATCTCAACTTTAGCGGTGGTGGAATGGTTGTTGACCAGCAGAGTCACAACATCATCCAGTTTCGCATCGCCCGTCACCTCGCCAGTAACAGTAATCTGGTTAGATTCTGCTGCGTTAACCACGTCATCCCCTGCAATCGAGTTGAGTGTGATCACCGCATCCGCGTGGGTATCGAGCACTACATGCTGGCTGCTATTAGCCGTTTTGGTGTTACCCGCATCGTCCGTCGTGGTCACACTCACATTCAGCGTGTTATCACCCTCGTTCAACCAGTCTTTATGTAGATCTGCGGTGTAACCCAACTTGCCGTTGACCATTTTAACGGTCGCGTCGAAAGTATGATGGTTCACTTCCAGTGACACATGGTCACCCAGCTTCACATCCTGGCCGACCGTACCAGTCACCGTGATATGGTCAGGTACTTTCGCATTGATAACGTGGTTGTTACCCACCGGATTAATAGCAATAGAGGCATCAATTTTGGTGTCGACGAAAATACGGTGGGTTTCAGTCGCGGTAACCTGGTTCAACGCATCGTCGGTGACATCTACCGACACTTTCACATCGTTATCGCCTTCGTTCAGCCACGCTTTATCCAGCTGAACTTGATAGCCCAGGTGCCCATTGATCATCTCAACTTTAGCGGTGGTGGAATGGTTGTTGACCAGCAGAGTCACAACATCATCCAGTTTCGCATCGCCCGTCACCTCGCCGGTAACAGTAATCTGGTTAGACTCTGCCGCGTTAACCACATCGTCCCCTGCAATCGGGTTAAGCGTGATCGCCGCATCCGCGTGGGTATCGAGCACTACATGCTGGCTGCTGTCAGCCGTTTTGGTGTTACCCGCATCGTCCGTCGTGGTCACACTCACATTCAGCGTGTTATCACCCTCGTTCAACCAGTCTTTATGCAGATCCGCGGTGTAACCCAACTTGCCGTTGACCATTTTGACGGTCGCGTCGAAAGTATGATGGTTCACTTCCAGTGACACATGGTCACCCAGTTGCACATCGTCACCCACCACACCGGTGACCGTAATATGGCCCGCTGCATTCGCATTGATGGCATGGTTGTTATTCACCGGATCGATAGTGATCGACGCATCAATCTGCGTATCCAGCTTAATATGATGAGTTTCGCTTGAAGTTGCGGTGTTGCCCGCAGCATCTTTCCCGGTTACGGAGACTTCGACGACGTTATCGCCTTCTTTTAACAGACTTGTCGTCACCGGAATTTCGTAGGTCAGTCGGCCGTTGCTATCAATGACCACGCCACCCGGAACAGACTGGCCGTTCACGGTCAGCGTAATGACGTCGCCCACATGCGCATCGCCATCAACGGTGCCACGGATCATCGTAGTCGGTTGCTGGGATTCGGCAATATTCACTTTATCGTCAACCGCCACGGCATCGATGTGGATCGCGTTTGTGGCTTGCTGATCGACAACGATAGTGTTGCTTTCAGAGACAGTCACCGTGTTCCCCAGGTCATCTGTCCCGGTCACTTTGTAGGTGATGTTTGGATTCTGAAGCAGATCCGCCGTGCTGGCGTTTAGCGTAAAGGTAAAGCCACCATGGCCGTCACTGTGCAAACTTGCAGGCAGTTCGTTGCCATTGACGGTGATAAGAACTTTATCACCCTCTTTGACATCGCCCGTTACCGTGCCGGTGATTGCGGTCGTTGCTTGCCCACTTTCGGCCAGGTTCAGCACGTTATCAGGCGTCACATCATTGATATGCAAAGTCACATCAGCGTGATCATCAATGGTTAATGGTTGGTCAGCGTGAGTGACAAAGGTATTACCCGCTGCATCTTTACCCGTAATCGAAACATGAACGTTCGGATCGGCTTTCAGATCGGCGGTACTGACCTGAGCGGTATAGCCCAGCGCACCGTTCATATTAGCGAGCTGAATGACTTTGACGCCAGGAACGGTATGCCCGTTGACGGTGATGGTAACCACGTCACCTTCGTGCACATCGCCGCCTACCGTGCCACTCACTTCTGTTGTCGTTGAGGTGAGATCTTTGGCGCTCAGCATATTGTCGCCAGAAACCACGTTAATGGTGACCGAGCCTGCGGCTGTGGTATCGACAGAATAATGATGCGTTTCGGTATGAGTGACGGTGTTCCCGTGATCGTCTTGCCCGGTGACTGCGGCGGTAATCGTATTATGACTACCTTTCAGCAGATCGCTGGTGTTCACATCCACCTGATAATTCAGGTTGTTATCGAGCTTAACGTTTGGATAATCCTGGCCGTTAACTTTCACCGTAACGGTGTCGCCTGGCTGCACATCACCCGTCGCATGGCCGGTGATGTGGGTCTTACCCTGCTGCGTTTCAGTCAGGTTCAGCACGTTATCAGGCGTCACGCTATCGATAGTGACCGTAGCTTCAACCTGGAGATCAACGGTAACATCGCGATCGTCGGTAACGGTAATCGCGTTCCCCTGATCGTCATGGCCGGTGACGCTCACAGTGATATGCGGGTCCTGTCGCAGCTCGTTAATGCTCACTTCTTTGCTGAATTTCAGCTCGTGAGTCTTTGGATCTTCAAACACTTGCGTCGTTACCGGATGGCCGTTAACCATGATGGTGACGTTGCTGCCCGCGTGGATGCCATCACCGGTCACTGTTCCGCTAACGGTAGTGGTAGTGGTGCCCGGCTTAGCTTCCGCAATGTTGATTACATCGTCGCCAGCAATCGGATCCAGGTGAATAGCAGCCTTAACGTCGGTATCCACTGCCACGAGTTTATGCGCATCAAAGTTCTGCTGGCCCGCCGGATTATGCGCAGTGATGCTGGCGGTGATATCAGGATTGGCAATCAGCAGTTTAGTATCAACATCGATTTCATAACCCAGCTCACCTGGCAGATTAGGGCGCTCAACCACATGACCTGTGACAGGTTGCCCCCCGATATGCAGAGTGACCGTATCACCCGCCTGAACATCACCCGAAACCGTACCGCGAATAGTTGTTTTACTGTTCTGCGATTCGGCCTGGTTGATGACATCGTTACCTGCCACTGGGCTGATAGTGATGTTGGCATGTGGCGGATCGATATGCACAGGTGGCGTAGTGGTAGTACCGCCGTTGTTATTGTTGCCAGGGTTACTGCCAGGCGTCCCACCCGGCACATTCACATGCATAAGAGCGGTTGCCGTTTCGACATTACCGTACGGGTCAGCGCTGGTTATTTTTATAAAGACATCAGCATCTGTATCCAAATCATGGGCGCTGATATAAGCCTTTCCGCCTGTAACAGGATCAATTAAATGCTCACCATCGAACCCAAGGTGACCATCAGGATATCGCTGAACCGTGGTTTCATAGGCTTTACCTCCAGCAGTGATTTGTATCAAATCCCCTTCTTTCGCATCGCCGCCAACCGTTCCTTCCATGGTCCAATAATCTCGGGCACCCTGAAGACTCAATTCACCTATTTTGATATCGACTTCAGCACGCGTATCGATATTCACCACACGATCGCCCTCAGCCAGAACGGTATTACCTGCCGTATCTAAGCCCGTCACCACTGCGTGAATATTCGGTTTATCGCCACCGGAGATTAAATCGTCGGTGCTGACGGCAATGCTATAGCGCCCTTTATCATCCACGCTGCCGATGTAATGCTGCCCGTTGACGGTAAGATCAACCTGGTCGCCTTTATGAACATCGCCAGTCACATGCCCCGTAACGGTGGTCTGAGCCTGATGTGCTTCTGCGTTGTTAATCGTATTGTCGTCAGTCACACGATCAATAGTTACAGTTGCGGAAGCATGATCATCAATGGTGATGTCACGGGTGGTGGTCGCAGAAGCATGGTTGCCAGCGCCATCCGTCGTTTCAACGTGAGCAATGATATGCGGGTTAGCGGCCAGATCGGATGTTTTGACACCAATCGAATAGCCCAGAGCACCATTGAGATAAGCCTGCGGCCCAACTGTGGCATCGTAAGTCACGCCATTGACCAAAACGTGCACAACATCGCCAGCGTGAACATCCTTGCCCACCACACCATTGATAGTGGTGTTCGGAGAGGCCAGATCATGACCGTTAAGAATATCGTCACCAGACACTACGTTGATCGTCAGCGAGGCATCCGCACTCTTGTCAATGTTTACGTGATGGTCGATTTCCGCAACAGTGTGGTTTTTAGCGGCATCCGTCACGTCAATACTGGCGTGAATATTCGGATTAGCATTAAGATCATCGGTGCTGACCGGAATATGGTAACCCATCTGGTTGTTACCCAAATCTTCCACAATACCGTGATAAATCTGTTTATTGATGGTTAATGTCAGCGGATCGCCAGGATGCATTTCCCCTTTCACCGTGCCACTTACCATGGTGTAACCGTGTTTGAGTTCATCACCATTTAATGTGTTATCTGGCGTAACGGAATCAACGGTGATCACCGCCTCAACGCGGGTATCAACAACGATATCCTGCTTCGCTTCGACGGTGATGAAGTTGTTGGCATCGTCCGTGGCAGTGACGGTCGCCGTTAAGTGCGGATCGGTTATCAGGTCGTGAGTACTCACCTCGCGGTGATACACCAGCTTGCCGTGTTCGAGGACAACTTTCGTCGTCAGATCAAGACCATTAACGTGAATGTGAACCAGGTCGCCAACTTTAACATCACCACCAACCGTCCCGCTGACCGTCGTAAACTGATCTTTCGACTCAGCTTCATTGATCATGTTGTCGTGGTTTGCAGTCACCGGATCGATGGTGATAGTCGCATCAGCATGAAGATCAATCGTCAAATCTTTTGTTACTTCGACAGTATGAACGTTGCCAACAGAATCATGGCCGGTGATATGCGCGGTGACGTGTGGGTCAGCCAGCAGATCCCGGGTATTCACATCAACGTTATAACCCAGCGCATTACTGTGCGGCAGCTTAACAACCGTGGTTTCGTAAGTATGGTTATTGACCGTGATGGTAACTTTATCGCCTTCGTGCAAGTTATCGCCCGCACTCACATCACCGCTTACGGTGCCGGAGATTCGGGTAACCTGCTGGCGTGATTCCGCATGGTTGATAGTGTCATCGCCCGTCACCGAATTAATGGTGATCGCCGCATCAGCGTGGTTATCAACATGCACGTTGTGCGTGGTGGTCTGGACGGTTTCGTTGCCCGCAGCATCATGCACTTTGACAGAAGCCGTGACGGTAACATCATGATCGGCGTTTTTCTGATTATTATCGAATGCAGATGGATCGACCGGGATGTTGTAGCCCAGTTGATTCGGACCAGTCACGATCACGTTGCCGAGGAAATGCTTGCCGTTAATCTCCAGATCAACCACATCACCCTCACGAGCATCAGCGCCCACGGTACCGTGGACAAACTGCTTCGGCGCAGCCAGTTCGTCGTGATTCAGGGTGTTATCTTTGGTGACGGAATCAATGGTGATCGTCGCATCCGCATGGGTGTCGAGGGTGACATGTCTGTGCTCCGTCGAAGTCACGTTGTTACCCACACCATCGTGGCTAGTTACCCTTACCCGAACGTCGTTATCACCTTCATGAAGAGCGCCAACGGGCACCGCGACTTTATAGTGCAAGTGACCATTCGAATCAGCATAAACGGTGCCT
>CBCPKK010000013.1:0-61367 GCA_965119215.1 uncultured Buttiauxella sp. | reverse complement strand
CCCCTGGCAAGGGGAGGGCTGGGGTGGGGTCAGTGAGGAAAAGTAATTGAAAATCAATGCGGGACGCGCAAACCGTTCTCGACTCCACGCGTGAAGACTATTTGCCAGAGCTGTATATCACGTGCACGGAAAGCGCCGGCACACGCGTTAAGATAATAGCTAAACATGCGTTTGAATCGTTCTGAATAGTTGTCCGCAATTTCTGGCCAGTAACTGTGGAATCGTTCATGCCAGGCCATTAAGGTTTTGTCGTAATCGGCACCAAAGTTATGCCAGTCTTCCATCACAAAATGGCCCTCGCTGGCCTCTGCAATCTGGCTAACCGAAGGCAGACAACCGTTAGGGAAAATATATTTGTCTATCCACGGGTCGACGCTGTTATCTGTTTTATTGGCACCGATGGTATGCAGCAGGAAAATACCCTCTGGTTTTAGATTCCGGTCGGCAACGTTAAAATAGGTGGCGTAGTTTCTCGGCCCGACATGTTCAAACATGCCGACGGAAACGATGCGGTCAAACTGCATATCCAGTTCGCGGTAATCTTGCAGCGCAATATTAACGTTCAGCCCTGCACAACGTTGCTGCGCCATTTTTTGCTGTTCGGCCGAAATAGTGACACCGTGAACGGCCACGCCGTAATTCCGCGCGGCATATTCTGCAAGACCTCCCCAGCCGCACCCAATATCAAGCAGGGTCATACCCGGCTCAAGATGCAGCTTATTGCAGATCATTTTCAGTTTTGCATTCTGCGCATCGCTAAGGGTGGAGGCGTCTTTCCAGTAACCGCAGGAATATTGCATATGTTCATCGAGCATGCGGCTAAATAAGTCGTTGCCGAGATCGTAATGCTCTTTCCCGACAATCCAGGCGCGTTTTTTTGATTGCAGATTGAGAACACGGGCAGCGGCAACACGTAGCGTGTCTTTTAAATGATGGGGGAGTTGGCGCTCAAGTCCGGCACGGATGGCGTTATTGAAAAATATATCCAGCCGTTCGCAGTCCCACCAACCGTCCATATAACTTTCACCCAGCCCGAGTGAACCTTCTTGCAGGACGCGTTTAAAAAAATCGGGATGCTTAACCTGAATATCGAAAGGGCGCGGGCCATTAATTTCCACCCCAGCCTGCGTGAGCATTTCGTTCACAATTCGATACCACGGGTTATTTCTTATGCTGACTTCTTCTATACACGATGAACTCATAGCTTCTCCATCACCATAGTGTGAGGAACCTTCAAACAGCGTAGACGCTATTTTGGGCATGTGAGAAATGTCACGAAAAATTCCGTGAGCCTGATATCCGACGTAGAACAGAGGAAAGGGCGTTCGCCCAAAAAATACGCTTCAAAAACAACAAACGGGAGCACAAAGGCTCCCGTCATGACTTCATATTATTATGTTGCTGACCAACGAGCCGTTAATGAGTATAGGCTCGGAAGCGAGACGATTCAATGCAATATCGTTAGGTCGCTAACGATATTGCTGTCACGTTTGCTGCACATTAATGTGCATCGGATTCAGCGGGTTGCCACGATTCGACGTTTTTACGGCGTTGCAGCAAATAACCCAGCATGGCTAAGGCGATGGTGACCAGCATCACACTGGTGGTGGTCAGCAGTGGGGTCACAATCAGCCATGAAACCATCAAACTTGCGAAGAAGCACAGTCCTAATTGCAGCGCGTTTTGCAACGCAGCGGCTTTACCCGTAGCTTGCGGGAAAGGCAGCAGGGCGGAAGCCACGACAATCGGGTAAATCGCGCCGTTTGCAATCGCCATCACGCAGAATGGGATCAGCAGCAAGGTGAGGTTGGCGTGACCGCTTACAGCGACCGCCCAGGTACCGAAAATGCTCAAGGTATAAAGAGCCAACAACCACGGTAGCATTTGTTTGCCTTGCCATTTTTGCAGCGCACTACGGCAACCGTAGCCGCCAATCAGGAAGGCGATAGTTTGTGGCACATAGCTCAGGCCAATTGCCGCAGGGCTGTAACCCATATCGTTAAGAATGAACGGTGAACCGGTTAGCCACGCGAAGAAGCTGGCGGAGCAGGCGGCGTAAATCAATACGTTACCGCTGTATACGCGAGAGCGCAGTAACGACGCAAAGCTGACTTTATTATCTTCAGTTTGTGGGTGATGCTGAGTGCGTGGTTTCAGACGCAGAGTCGGGATCATCAATACCAGCGTGATGACAAACAGCGTGACGAAAATCGCCTGCCAGTCAAAGTGGTTCAAAATCCAGCTACCCAGCAGCGGAGCCAAAGCCGGAGACAAACCAACCAGCGGCATAATCGTTGCGAAAATACGATTAGCGCGATTCGCCGGATAATAGTCGGTAACCAGTGCCTGCCAGCTTACTGCCGCAGAACACACGCCGACCGCCTGAATGAAGCGCAGCACTAACAGCGTGGTCGCATTATCGACCCACAGCATACCAATACAGCCGACAGCGAACAGACTCAGACCCGCCAGCAATATGGGTTTACGTCCGAAATGGTCTGACAGCGGCCCCCACATTAACTGGGCAAACGCAAATCCAGCAAGGAACAGGCTCAGGCTTGCGCTCACGGCGGAAGCATCAGTCTGCAAATCTTGTTGCATGGCAGCGAAAGCAGGCAGGTACATGTCTGTGGCGAGGAAGCCCAGCACGCTTAATCCGGCCAGCCAGATAAGAAATCCTTTTGATGGTTGCATAATTTTCTCTTGTTTTTCTTGCAGGTTGATTGCCGCGAGAGTGTACGGAGTGCAATTGCGCTTGTGAAACGCTAATATTTGTAGGTTGCGTTCAAAAAATTTGTGAGCAGAAAAATGTGGTCAGAATACTCGCTCGAAGTGATAGATGCGGTAGCGCGCAATGGCAGTTTCAGTGGTGCCGCCCAGGAGCTGCACCGCGTTCCGTCTGCTATTAGTTATACGGTACGGCAACTGGAAGAGTGGTTAGCCGTTCCGCTCTTTGAAAGACGCCATCGGGATGTTGAATTAACTCCGGCGGGCGTCTTTTTTCTCAAAGAAGGCCGCTCTGTTATCAAAAAAATGATGACGACACGGCAGCAGTGCCAACAGATCGCAAATGGATGGCGTGGGCATCTGGCCATTGCGGTTGATAACATTGTAAAACCTGAGCGAACGCGGCAGCTGGTGGTCGATTTTTATCGCCATTTCCCGGATATCGAGTTGCGTATCTTCCAGGAAGTGTTCAACGGCGTGTGGGATGCGCTGGCGGATGGGCGTGTTGAAGTGGCGATTGGTGCCACGCAGGCTATTCCTGTCGGTGGTCGTTATGCTTTTCGTGACATGGGGTCGTTGAGCTGGCGTTGCGTGGTGGCTTCAACACATCCACTGTCACAAAATGGCGGCACGTTGAGCGATGATGATTTACGCGCCTGGCCTTCGCTGGTACTGGAGGACACCTCGCGTTCGCTGCCAAAACGTATTACCTGGTTGCTCGATAACCAGCGGCGAGTTGTGGTTCCGGATTGGGAATCGGGTTCAGATTGTCTGAGTGCGGGGCTGTGTATCGGCATGGTGCCGTTGCATATTGCAAGGCCGTGGCTGGCGTCAGGGCAGTGGAGTGAGCTGACACTCGATAATCCGTTCCCGGATGCGGCCTGCTGCCTGACATGGCGGCAAAACGATGCATCACCGGCACTAGGCTGGCTGCTGGATTATTTGGGGGATAGCGAGACGATGAATCAGGAATGGTTGCAGGAGCCTGTGCCCGAGTAAACCCGGGCACAATAAAACTTATCGACGGTAATCGCGGAACGGACCGTCTGCTACTGAACGGCGCTCAATCAGGCGCGGGTGTACTTCAATAGACTGTGATTCTTCGCGTTTATTGACGATTCTATCCAGCAGCATGTTAAACGCCGTTTCACCCAACGAATCTTTTGGCTGGTGAATGGTGGTTAACGCTGGGGAGAAGAAGCGCGCATTGCGCACGTTGTCATAACCGATAATGGAAATATCCTGCGGTACGCGCAGACCCATTTCATCAGCCGCACAAATCGCGCCCATCGCCATGATGTCGCCGCCGCAGAATACCGCAGTAGGGCGATGTGACTGGCCGAGGATTTGCTGCATCGCGCGATAGCCAGATTCAGGTTCGAAATCGCCCTGAACAATCCAGTTTTCTGGGATCGCAATCCCGGCTTCTTCCAGTGCTTTCATAAAGCCTGCATGGCGACCGCCGCCGGTGTTACGTTGCATTTGCCCTGGAATCGCACCAATTTCACGGTGACCGCGTTCAATCAAATAACGTCCGGCCAAATAACCGCCATGGAACGCGTTATCGACAACGGAGTCGGTGAAGTCAGCACGCGCTTCGCCCCAGTCCATTACAACCATTGGGATGTGGCGATATTCTTCGAGCGTGGACAGCAAGGATTCCGGATATTCAGAACACATGACCAGCAGACCATCGACGCGCTTTTGCGCCATCATGGACAGGTAAGCCTGCTGTTTTTCAAAATTATTATGTGCATTACCCAGAATCAGGGTATAGCCTTTTTCAAAGCAGCTATTTTCGACCGCTTCGATTATCTCGGCGAAATAGGGTGCTTCGCTGGACGTTGCTAGCAGGCCAATCGTTTTGGTGTGATTAACTTTCAGGCTGCGCGCGACGGCGCTTGGCGAATAATGTAATTCTTTGATTGCCGCCCAAACCGCGTTACGTGTTTCTTCCGCCACAAAACGGGTTTTGTTAATTACATGTGATACGGTTGTAGTGGAAACGTTTGCGCGCTTCGCTACGTCCTTGATTGTCGCCATTAAATGTCACTCCAGGCCATATCGTAAACTCCTGATAACTAATATGTTAAACGTTTGCGTACGCTAACTCCAAAGGCAACATGGTGGTTGCAGGTATGCCGGGGATGCGACATAAAACGGGAGGAGGGCGTGAATTGACGGTACGCAATAAATTAGCGAGGGATTTTGGCCTATCCTGGCGGAAAGTGGAAGAGGGAAAAGTAATATCAGCTCAAAACCAGGAGGATTTTTGTCTCTGGTTGTGGGAAAATCACTTCGACACACCGATTGTAAGGTAATAAAAGGAGTTTGCTGATGAGTACAGACCTGAAATTTTCAATCACGACCACAGTTATTGTTCTGGCACTGATTGTTTGTGGCGCACTAACTGCTGTAATGCACTGATTAAATGGGCCGCGATTGCGGCCCATATCATTTATGCTGCCAGATTCTTCGCAACAAATTCCCAGTTCACCAACGCCCAGAAATGCTCGAGGTAATTAGGACGAGCATTGCGGTAGTCGATGTAATAAGCATGTTCCCACACATCTACAGTCAACAATGGTTTTGCAGCTGTTGTCAGCGGCGTGCCAGCATTTGATGTAGAAACAATGGCCAGCGCGCCATCTTCTTGTTTAACAAGCCAGGTCCAGCCCGCACCAAAGTTCTTGATAGCGGCATCAGTAAACTGCTGTTTGAAATCAGCGAAGCTACCAAAAGATTTGTTGATGGCTGCCAGAACGTCACCCGTTGGCTCGCCGCCAGCGTTTGGTGCCAGGCAGTTCCAGTAGAAGGTGTGGTTCCATACCTGGGCTGCGTTGTTAAACACGCCGCCTTCGGAAGTGCGAACGATCTCTTCAAGAGTTTTACCTTCAAACGCAGTACCCTTAACCAGATTGTTCAGGTTAGTGACATAAGTTTGATGGTGTTTGCCGTAGTGGTATTCCAGGGTTTCGGCAGAGATATGCGGTGCTAAAGCATCTTTCGCATACGGTAACGCAGGTAATTCGAACGACATTGCTAACTCCTTATTTGATTTATACATCACTAAATAACCACATTTAGTGTGGATTTAGGGTAACAAATTGAAAGGATAAGCAAAAGAAGAACTCACCTGCCCAATTCAGGGCAGATGAAGGTTTTAACGAATGGTTTTTGGCGTCATGACGCGTTTAGCGCCCACATAGTGGCGCTGCCAGTAATCTTCGCTAAGCGATGTGATTTGAATATCGCGGCCCGTGCGCGGTGACTGAATGAATTTCCCGTTACCGACATATACGCCAACGTGATCGGCTGTGCCTCGGCCTCGGGTACGGAAGAACACCAGATCACCTGTTTCCAGTTCGCCACGATCCACAGATGACGCATCACGCAGGTGATACATTTCGTTTGCGGTACGTGGAATACGGAACTTAACCAAATCTTTATAAGCGTAATAAACCAGACCGCTGCAATCAAAACCGGTATTTGGGGAAGTGCCACCCCAACGGTAAGGTTTGCCAATCTGGCCCATCAATTTGTTCATCGCCGTTTTCTGCGCTTTTTGCATCCGGACTTTATGCGCCGCCGCAATCGTCGTGGGTTGCTCTGCTTTGACTTTCACACAACGCGTTTTGTAGCCTTTACGGGGCTTAGTGCATTTTTCGGTGAAAGTAACAGGCTGGACTTTGGCGAGCTGAGAGGTTTTTTTGCTGGAGTTTTTTGCAAGGTTTTTCGTTTTAGTACTGCTGGATTTTTTTGCGGTTTTACTTTTCGCGGCAGTTGTTTCTTTTTTCTTGCTGGCGGCCTTTACTGATGTGCTGCTTTTCTTACTGGCGGTGGTGGTCTTATCTTTACTCTTACTGCTTTTTTCTGTGCTCTTCGTTGTGCTTTTCACCACGTGCGCTTTTTGCGCAGCCACGGGACGAGCGTGCTCAGACGCCTGCGTCAATGGTGTATACGGCAAGGTAAATAGCAGAGCACAGAGCGTGATAGAAATTTTTGTTATCCGCGCCACTCGACAATCCCCTGGTTAAATTGAATGCACGATGAAAACCATCATGCCCGTGTATGATTTTGCAAAACCTGCCGATTCTAATCTATAAGACGCAATAAAGTTAACAACCTTTTACTGTTCCTCTGCCTGTTTCGTTACCAGACGCAAAAAAATCAACCAAACTAATGGTTGTAAGGCTATTTATTGATCACGCATATGGTTATTTGCTGATTTGCAGCTGCGGGAAAAGTGTTATTCTTGATGCATGTTGTCCCTCTATCACGCATGACATTGCGCATGATAAAGAAACCCTGAAAAAAATGGTGTTTTCTGGAGAGGGCGTCAATCGCTACAATGGCAGACTATGCCAGGACTTGGTTTGAGGAAGCAAGCAATGAGCACTATTGAAAAAATCCAACAACAGATTACTGAGAACCCCATTCTTCTTTATATGAAAGGTTCTCCGAAACTCCCAAGCTGCGGCTTCTCCGCCCAGGCTGTGCAGGCGCTGTCTGCTTGCGGCGAGCGCTTCGCTTATGTCGATATTTTGCAGAACCCGGACATCCGTGCTGAGCTGCCAAAATACGCAAACTGGCCGACCTTCCCGCAATTGTGGGTTGATGGCGAACTGGTTGGCGGTTGCGACATCATCATTGAGATGTATCAGCGCGGTGAATTGCAGTCTTTGATCAAAGAAACTGCGGTTAAGCACAAATCTGAAGAGTCAGATGCAGAGTAATTTGTCGCTGACCTAAGCTGTAAATCAAAAAAAGCGACCTTGATGGTCGCTTTTTTTATGCTCACGCTTCGGGTTCAGCCGGGAGCGGGAGAGGCCAGCCGCCTAAGCGTTTCCAGCGATTGACTATCTCGCAGAACAGTTGAGCGGTTTGCTCAGTGTCATAAAGCGCCGAGTGCGCCTGGCTGCTGTCAAACGGCATGCCTGCGGCAATGCAGGCTTTCGCCAGTACGGTTTGGCCTAACGCCAGCCCGCTCAGTGCCGCAGTATCAAAGGTCACAAAGGGATGGAACGGGTTACGTTTTAAAGACGCACGTTCTGCCGCTGCCATCATAAAGCTGTGATCGAATGTCGCGTTATGGGCCACCATAATGGCGCGGTTACATCCGCTGTCTTTGATACCTTTGCGCACCATTTTAAAAATCGCATGCAGTGCATCATATTCACTGACGGCACCACGCAACGGGTTATGCGGGTCGATACCATTAAAGGCCAGCGCTTCAGGCTGGAGAATTGCACCTTCAAAAGGTTCGACATGGAAATGCAGGGTTTCATCAGGCATTAACCAGCCATCTTGATCCATCTTCAAAGTGATGGCTGCGACTTCCAGTAAAGCATCGGTTTTAGCGTTAAACCCGGCGGTTTCAACGTCAATGACTACCGGATAAAAACCACGAAAACGGTCGCACAGGCCTTGCAGTTGCGTGTTGTCAGACATCAGGATCTCTTAATACGGGGAAAAAGCAGCGCGCATTATGGCAAATTTTATGAAGGGATGCAGTAGCGGGCGCAAAAAGGGCCCGCTACTTAGAGATTAATTACCCAGGCCTTTGCCTGCGTCTTTGCTTTCGATCAGCTCAATTTTGTAACCGTCTGGATCTTCAACGAAGGCGATAACGGTGGAGCCGCCTTTAACCGGGCCAGCTTCACGGGTGACATTACCGCCGTTTTTGCGAATACGCTCGCAGGCTTCAGCTGCATCATCCACGCTCAGGGCGATGTGACCGTATGCATTACCCAAATCGTAGCTGTCTGTGCCCCAGTTATAGGTCAGTTCGAGAACCGCTTCTTCGGTTTCCGGGCCGTAGCCAACGAACGCGAGAGAGTATTTGTATTCCGGGTTTTCACTGGTACGCAGCAGGGTCATGCCCAGTACGTTGGTGTAAAAATTGATGGAGCGTTGCAGGTCGCCGACGCGCAGCATGGTGTGAAGTAAGCGCATAAAATCCTCGTAGAATTAGATGGTTAATTTCTAAATGTGAGGTAAGTATAGCGGCGAACTGGCGCCGCTATCAATGAGACAGGTCTACAAAGTCGGGTAATCGGTGTAACCCTCGGCACCGCCGCCGTAGAACGTTTCAGGGCGTTGAGCGTTGAGTTCCGCATTATGGTGCAGGCGCTCAACCAGGTCCGGGTTAGCTATGTAGTCACGGCCGAAGGCCACGGCGTCGATCAAACCTTTTTCGATTAACGCTTCGGCTTTTTCTGGGGTATAAGCGCCCGCACCAATAATCGCACCGTTGAAACGTTCACGGACTTTCTGGCGGAATTCTTCGGTGTACGGCTTGCCGCCCGCCCAGTCTGGTTCAGACATGTGCAGATACGCGATGCCACGTTTGTTCAGTTCTTCAATCAAATACAGCGCATCTGCTTCTTCATCAGGGCCGTTATCGACATTCTGGAAAGAACCGATTGGCGAAACGCGAATACCAATGCGATCGGCACTCCACTCTTTGCTTACCGCATCAACCACTTCCAGCACCAGGCGAGCGCGGTTTTCGCGGCTGCCGCCGTATTCGTCGGTACGATGGTTAGACGTCGGGGAGAGGAACTGGTGCAACAGGTAGCCATGCGCTGAGTGCAGCTCAACCATATCAAAACCTGCGTCACGCGCATTACCCACAGCCTGACGGAAATCATTCACGATGCCAGGGATTTCATTGAGTTCGAGGGCGCGTGGCATTGAGGTATCAACACGGATAGCATGGCCGTTTTCATCACGTAATGAAGTGCGCGTGCCAGCAGAGATTGCAGATGGCGCAACCGGAGCCTGTTGGCCAGGTTGAATGCTGCTGTGAGAGATGCGGCCTGTGTGCCACAGTTGCACAGCAATGCGACCGTCGGCGGCGTGTACGCCAGCGGTGATTTTTTTCCATGCGGCAATTTGTTCGTCACTGTGCAGGCCAGGTGCGCCTTCATAGCCTTTAGCCTGTGCTGAAATTTGCGTTGCTTCGCTGATAATCAGCCCCGAACTGGCGCGTTGGCGATAATACTCGCCCATCAATGGCGTTGGGATGTCGCCAGGCACGATGCTGCGCAGACGGGTTAATGGCGCCATGAAAATGCGGTTTGGCGTAGTAATGGCACCCACTTTCAGTGGAGTAAATAATTTATCTGCTGACATAAAAAAGCCTCGAGTAGACCGGTCGTCTAGTGTTTGATTAAATAAAAAGTACTGAATTAAATAAAAAGCCTGTCAGGAGACAGGCTCCGATAATATTTGGGTGACGTGAGCGAGGGCGCATTCCAGCGGCATCGCACTACGTGAAATTTTCGCCTGCAAACTGGCACCTAGCCACAGTGCGTAAATCACTTGTGCCTGGCTTAATGCAGCGTCAGTTAATTTCAGGCTTTTCTCGGCATCACCTTTTTCCAGTGCATCTGCAAGCTGGGAAACAATTTGCGCCGAGCCTTTATTTAATGCCGCACGCATATCTTCTGAAAGGTCACACACTTCAGCCGACAGCTTGACGGTCAAACAGCTGATCAGGCTACCGTGCTGGGAAAACCATGTGACCGTTTCTTGATACCAGGCCAGTAATTTTTCACGATAATTCCCGCTACCTTGCGAAAAGTGCTGCTGTAATCGCAGGTTGTAAGCGGTGTAATACCGTTCCAGCATCGCGACACCAAACGCCTCTTTTGAGCGAAAATAGTGATAAAAAGAGCCTTTCGGTACTGCGGCCGTTTTTAATAATTCGCTTAATCCCATGCCGGTAAAACCGCGTTGCAGACAAAGCTGCTCGCCGGTAGCAAGGAGATGTTCACGAGTGTCATGGTCAGGATGTTTGTTCATGTGAAGTAATGTAATAGACCGGTCGGTCTAATGCAAGAGCAAAGGGCAGGATTTTTCCTGCCACTGTGTTATCAGGCTTTACGGCAACTGGCGAGAATATCCATACTGGATTGATATTCCGAGGTTTTGATATCCATCATGCCCAGCAGCGTGGAAAAAATACTGTCCTGAGAAACTTGTTCTGCGGCGGCTTTGTTAGCCAGGCAATCTGCATTTACCGCAAAGTTCTGTTGGTAATCTTTCGACAACCAGAACAAGAACGGAATGTGCGTTTGCTGTGAAGGTGCCAGCATGTAAGGCGTGCCGTGCAGATAAATTCCATTCTCCCCTAATGACTCTCCGTGGTCAGAAAGATAGACCAGCGCGGTGTTTAACTTGTCGCTGTGGGATTTCAACTCGTCAATCGTGCGGCTGACAATATCATCGGTATACAAAATAGTGTTGTCATAGGTATTGATGAGCGACTGACGATCGCAATCCTGAATCTGATTGCTGTCACAGGTTGGGGTGAATTTGCGGAATTTTTCCGGATAGCGGCGATAGTAGGCCGGACCATGGCTGCCCATCAGGTGCAATACGATGACCGAGTCTTGTTGCAGGCCATCAATCACATTGCCAAAACGATGTAATACCACCTCGTCTAAACACGATTTGTTGGTGCACAGGGAATCCAGATCCCACTGCACCATTTCGGTATGCGGGATGCGATTACAAGCCCCTTTACAGCCGCCGTCGTTTTCACGCCACAGCAGATTGATGCCTGCGTGTGCCAGTACGTCGAGCAGTCCTTCCCGATGACGGGCAATGTCGCCGTCATAAGTTTTGCGTGTCATGTTAGAGAACATGCAAGGAATAGAAACAGCCGTTTCGGTACCGCAAGACGATGCGTTAGGGAAATAGATAACGTTGCGTTTTTTAAGCTCTGGATTGGTATCGCGAGCATAGCCATTCAATGAATAGTTTTCAGCGCGTGAGGCTTCACCGACGATAAACACCACCACAGTTTTCTTTTTCTGCTGGCTAATTAGCGAGCCTTTTTTCGCATCCTCACCAATTTTAATTAACGATTGGTCGCCAGCAAACCAGCGTGCCTTGCTGTAACGACTAATAGCGCTGATATAGTTGGCGGGAGTCACCATTTTCACCACACCTTTGTTGTTACGAAACAGCGAGGCGTAGTCTTTATAAAATACCGAAGCCACCAGAATAATGATCAACAGACCAGCCAAAATGCCGACCAGACGGGTCAGCAGGGTGTACCACCAACGCGAAGGATTAATTTTTATCGTTGCCAGAACCACTGCCGGAATAATACCGGCAAGCGCAAGCCAGATAAGCAATCGTGGGGTCAGCAACGCAACCGCTTCTTGAGAGTCGGTTTCAAAAACGTTGGTCATCATGTTTTTGTCGATGACCGCGCCGTAGGTGTACATGAAATAGTTACTGGCCGCGCAACCAATCAGTAAAATCACCAATACTGGTTTACGTAACCACGGCAGGTTAACCAGGCTGAAAATAGTCAACCAGGCGCTGAACAGTACGACAGGTACTGAAATGGCAAAAATCCAGCTGTGGAAGGAGTCAGGTGCAATGATTTCCCAGGTGCGTTTGATAAACAGGGAATTGATTAAGGTGAAGAAAAGCGCACAACAAAGGTTAAATGTTGAATCGTTACACTGTAACTTTTTCTGGTTTTCCATAACAACCATAAATAATCATAAGAATGCCCACAGACTAATGATTGAAGATTAGGTGAACCTTAATTATCGGGACTTGTATTAAGAATATTCCTCGCTCCGCTTGCAACATTGGGTATGTCGGGCTTCAATTGAAGCACTAATGCAATTGAGGCCAGAGGGTGTCTGAACAGTTAGAGTTTTTCCCGATTCAAAGCCCGTGCCGTGGGATCTGCCAGTCAGATGAACGCGGCTTTTGCCGTGGTTGTATGCGCAGCCGCGATGAGCGTTTTCAGTGGCAGCAATTAAGCGATGGGCAAAAACAAGAAGTGCTGCGGTTATGCCGACAGCGATTAATGCGCAAATTACGTGCAAACAAGTCCGCTCCCCCCGAAGAACCGCAACAACCCTCACTTTTTTAATTCTTTGATACCGCTATACTCAGTCGCAGAATTCGTTTTATTACTGAGGATTGCTTTATGGTACAGCGCATTACGATTTCCCCGCAGGGACCAGAGTTTTCACGCCTGGTAATTGGGTATTGGCGTTTGATGGAGTGGAACATGTCCGCTCGTCAACTGGCCAGTTTTATTGAAGAGCACGTCGAGTTGGGCATTACTACCGCTGATCACGCCGATATTTATGGCGGATATCAGTGCGAAGAAGCGTTCGGCGATGCAATGCGTCTGGTACCGCACATGCGCCAGAAAATGGAAATTGTCACTAAGTGCGGGATTGCGACTACGGCAAATCCAGGCCACGCGCTGGGCCATTACATTACCGACAAATCGCACATTATCAGCAGTGCGGAAGCATCGCTTCAGAAGCTGGCGACGGATTATCTTGATTTGCTGCTTATCCATCGTCCTGATCCGTTAATGGATGCTGACGAAGTAGCTGAAGCGTTTACCACGCTGCATCAGAGCGGCAAAGTACGTCATTTTGGCGTATCAAACTTTACCCCTGCACAGTTTGCTTTGCTGCAATCACGTCTGCCATTCACGTTGGCGACCAATCAGGTAGAAATCTCACCGGTACACCAGCCAACTATTCTTGATGGTACGCTGGACCAGTGTCAGCAGTTGCGTGTTCACCCAATGGCGTGGTCATGCCTGGGCGGCGGCAGTCTGTTCAATGACGAGGCATTCCAGCCGCTGCGCGATGAGCTGCAAGCGGTGGCAAATGAAATCGGTGCCGAAACTATCGATCAGGTCGTTTATGCCTGGGTTATGCGTTTGCCGTCTAAACCATTGCCAATCATTGGTTCGGGTAAAATCGAACGTGTACGTTCAGCGATTCATGCACTCAGCCTTGATATGAGCCGCCAGCAGTGGTTCCGTATTCGTAAAGCTGCACTGGGTTACGACGTGCCTTAACCCGCAAAAACGGTTATCTCCCGGAGGAACCGCCCCGTCTGGCCTATGCTTAACAGGGTAAAAGTGAATCCGGGAGGTAACATGAAGCGAATAAGTCTGGCTTTTCTTACGCTATTTAGCTGCGCGGCTGTTCAGGCTGCCAGTACCGAAGTCCAAATGAATCTCGTCACGGCAAAGGGGATGGGTCATTCTCTTGGAACCGTGAAAATCACCGAAACCGATAAAGGGCTGGTTTTTGCGCCCGATCTGCGAACCCTTCCCCCTGGTGAGCATGGCTTCCATGTTCATGCCAAAGGCAGTTGTGAACCCGCGTTGAAAGAGGGCAAACCTTCGGCTGCTGAAGCGGCTGGCGGGCATCTTGATCCTGATAAAACAGGTAAACATATGGGGCCGATGGGTGTGGGGCACTTAGGTGATTTGCCCGTGCTGGTGGTGGATAACGACGGAAGTGCCACCGAACCTGTTACCGCACCGCGCCTGAAAACGCTCGATGAAGTAAAAGGTAAGGCGCTCATGGTGCACGTTGACGGCGATAATATGTCCGATCAACCTAAACCGCTTGGCGGTGGCGGGGCACGCTACGCTTGCGGTGTGATTCAATAAACTCAGTGGCTGCCTGCCAGTGTTCCGGCAGGTGGCGCTTGTTCGAGTTGTGAAAGCGAACAATAGAGCCGCCAGATAATCCCGGCAAGTTCACGGGCTGCCGGATTATGATGGTGCGCAAGTGTTTCCGACATCCGCTGTAATTCCTGCAAAGTCGTTGCTAAAGAACGTTGCTGAACCCCTCGCTCGCTCATCACGTCCCTCAGGGTATGGATACACACATCGCGCACCTGAGAAAGCGGGTCCGAACGTGTTTCCCAGCCGCGTAATTGCCACACCACATGCGAGCAGTTAAGCAGTACCACGCCCCAACGTAATAACCAGCGGCGTGCCACTTCGTCTTTACTGTTACTGAGTTGGCTGATGTGGTGATAAACCAGTGATTCGAACTGGTTCTCAGAATGCTGCGGTTTACGGCTCAGTTGGTCGACAAAACCACGCCGCAATGCGCGAATATGACGGCGGCTTTTTCGCTTGTCGGAACCTGGGCGCAGAACAGAAAATGCCACCCACGAAAGACCCACGCCAAGCACTTTTGCCAGATTATCATTGAGGAAATCAGCAAAGTCATAAACTGGCGGATTGGTCACCGCAATAAACGAACCCATGAAAACGATTAGCTGCCCCCACAGACCGGCAAATTTGGGGTTTTGTAGTTTCAAAAGCTGCATGGTCGCCAGCAATGGCAGTAAGAAAACCAGAAATTGCCATAGATCGGTGATTTGCACCATCAGGCCGAATTTAACCAGGAAGCTGAATAGCGACAGCCATAACAGGGTGCGCATCAGTAATGTCAGCGAGTTAAGCGGTGACGGTACAGATGAATAAAGCACACAACTGATGGCTGCCAGCGACAATGCGCCGCTTCCGCTTTCCCATTGCGTGTTGATACACCAGGCACCCGTCACGGTGATCACACAAAAGGTTCGCAACGCGCTCCATAATGCTTCTGTTGTATCAGTATGGCGGGCTAACGGTGCCGTTTTTGGCGGTGTCAGTTGTGAAACTGGCGTGGCGTTTTCCAGTTCGCGCAACCAACGAGTGCTGTTCAGATACAGCCAGCAAAAATAGCGCAGGCGATGCCAGAATGCCTTATGGCGGTAATCATCTTCAGTCCCTGGCGCAATCTGTTGTAACAGCCGGGCGACGGCATATTTATGGGTATCTTCCCGCGCCAGTTCTTTGATTAACGCATCCAGAACAGGCCAGATATTTTCAGGTGGATTGGGCCAGTTCATCAGCATACGGCGCAGGCTGGAAATCACGCTGGTCAGGCGAAGTTGCTGATGAATGAGGTAATTGAGCAAATTGTTCTGGCGGCGAAAACGGTAATGGCTCCAGAACGCCTGTATTCTTAACAGGTTCATCGTCAAAATTTGCCCGATAACCCCTTCATGTGCGGTACGAATCGCATCAGTGGTTTCAGGTTTCCACAGCATTGCTGCGTGTTCCAGCAGCCTTGCGTGCATATTGCGCAGCGCGGTGAGAAGGGTGGTGCCGTCAGACGTGCTGGGCAGCACCATCATCATAAAAGCACCGCTCAGAATACCAACGATAACTTCGCAAACACGCGCCTGGGTGATATCCCACAGCTGGGTGGTGTCGATGGTGTTGACCATCGGGAAAGCGATGATCGCGGCGGTGTAACCCGCCAGCATAAAGGCATAGGCCACGTTATTTTGAAAATGGCTGGAGCTCCAGGTACAAAGCGCCAGCCAGGACGCCATCGCAAAGGTGAATAACCAGGGATCGTTAAGCGTATTTCCCGCAATGATTAACGAAGCCATTGCACCGATAAGGCTGCCTGCAATACGCCCCAGGCTTTTACTGACTACGCCGCCCACGGTGGGGAAACTGACGACCGCTGCTGACGTCATCGCCCAGTACGGTTCATCCAAATTGAGGTAATAAGCGATGGTTAATGCGAGACACATCGCAATGGCATTACGCAGTGCATAACGCCATTGTCCCGGATTCGCTTTTCCCCAGGGCGTATTTCGCCATGACAGTGCGGAGAGTTTCATAGGCTGCGTCAGTTTTTAATTGAAACGGTGCAGGTGGTGCCGGAAACCAGAGTAACGCCTTGCGGAATTTCATCTAACTTAATGCGTACCGGAACGCGTTGTGCGAGGCGAACCCACGGCACATTAGGCTTGATATCGGGGACTAAGTTGCTGTCACTTTCTACGCTCTGGTCGTAAATAGCGCGACCAATACTCTGCACTTTCCCCGTTAACGGCTGATGGCCGCTATACAAAACGATTTGTGTGGCATCGCCGGGTTGGATGTGGCGAAGCTTAGTTTCTTCAAAGTAACCCACCACGTAAAATGAGTGACTGTCGACCAACGCAAATACGGGTTGCCCGGCGGTGGCATAGTTCCCCGTACGCGTTGAAAGATTGGTCACCCAACCATCGACAGGTGCGGTAACCGTCGTTTGGGATATTTGCCATTTTGATTGCTCAAGCGTGGCCTCGGCGGCTTTTACTGCGGCCTGCGCGGCTTTGACATTGATATTCGCGGTATCCATATCTTCAGCAGAAATGTAGTTACGCGGTAAATTTCTACGGCGGTTCGCTTCATTACTGGCTTTTCCCTGTTCTGATTGCGCCTGAGCTAATTGTGCTTCGGCATTGAGCTGCGCAATGTGGTAGGGCGTTGCATCAATAGTGAACAAAACCGTGCCCGCTTTGACGAACTGGTTATCTTCAATATTCAGCTGAGTTATCGTTCCCGACACCTGCGGCGTGATGCTGACTTGCTCAGCACGCACTTTGCCGTCTCGCGTCCAGGGGGATTGCATGTAATAATTCCATAACAACCAGCCAACAATGATGGCTACGGCGAAGAACAGTAGCGTTGAAAAGTACTTTATTGTTTTCATGTTCATGCTTTACCACACCACCAGAATGACAAGTCCTGCGCTGACAGACAGCGAAAATAACGACAGATCCATTAAAGTCGGATGCCAGATTTCGCCGGAATACATCCAATCGCGCAACAGATGATGCAGGATGAGCCAGATAAAAAAGCCAACGAAAACCGCTTTAAAAAGAGGAGGGAAATAGATAGTTGCACCGACAACCAGGTCCTGGAGAGGAAGGCCTGATGTCATAAAATTGAAGCTCACGTCAGATAATCCTTTAAAATACTGGGGAGTGACTGCCGTTTCCCCTGACTTAGTTGTAAACTAAAAGTATAGCTGGTTGCATAACATCAGCAAAAATAAGGATTTTGTTTTTTCAATTAAAGCCTGCACAATAGTTTAAAATCAGTATAATAAGTTAGCAAGCTAATTATAAGGAGATGAAATTGGAATCGCCATTAGGATCAGATCTGGCACGGTTGGTGCGCATTTGGCGTGCTCTGATTGACCATCGCCTGAAACCTCTGGAATTGACACAGACTCACTGGGTAACGTTGCACAATATTCATCAGTTGCCGCCAGAACAGTCACAGATTCAGTTGGCCAAAGCGATTGGCATAGAGCAACCGTCGTTAGTCAGGACGCTTGATCAGCTTGAAGAGAAAGGGCTTATTTCGCGTCAAACCTGTGCGAATGACCGTAGAGCGAAGCGCATTAAACTCACTGAGCGTGCTGAGCCCATCATCACTGAGATGGAGACGGTTATTAAAAAGACGCGCAATGAGATTTTGTCGGGTATCAGTTCCGATGAACAAGCGCTGCTGCTTGACCTGATCAACAGGCTGGAACAAAACATCGCTCATCTGCAGACCAAAGATTAAGTCAGATTTTAATAGAGTCTTTCTGTTGCGGTGTATGCGGCTAAGGCAGAAGGAAATCGGGGTGATCTTGAAAACAAGTCACCCCGTATTTATTAGTTTGGCGAAACGGTAGTCTGGCTACCATTGCTGGCGATTCTTACGCGTTGACCTGCAGCGAATTTGGTGTCGCCTTGTTTCTGTACGACCAGAATAGTGTTGCCATCGTCTTTACGGATTTCCAGCTCAACACCCTGGGTTTTGTTCATCGCACCCTGAACGCCCTGGCCTGCTACACCACCTGCCACTGCACCTGCGGCGGTTGCCAACGAACGACCTGTACCACCACCAACGGTGTTACCCAGGAAACCACCCAGCACTGCACCACCAATCGCGCCCAGCACATTTGAATCATTACCGCCCTGAATCTGAACCGGACGAGCAGAAACCAACGTACCGTAGGTTACGCTTTGCACTTGTTTGGCATCAGAGGCGCTGTACACGTCGCCTGAAAGTGAACTGGTGTTGCTGCAACCAGCCAGAGTTAATCCAACTAACGAGACTACCAGTATACGTGAAATCATTTGTGACTCTCCTGAACACTTTAAAACGCCCAACTGAGCATCCTTCATGGCTCGATTATAGGGCATTTAGATGCTGAATTTAAAATTAGTTCAGCCGTATTATTGCACACATACTAAAAAAGCTTGTTTTAACCAAGGTTAAACCATTTACAAATAAGTAGCTGCGACATTCTTAATCGCATTAAACGCTGCATTATTACTAAAAATTATTCATTAATCATTGCATTGAATGCTAGTTTAAGGGGGAGTTAATACCCCAATTTGGCGAGTATAAAGGAGTAACAGATGAAATCAGGGCGTTATATCGGTGTGATGTCAGGCACCAGTCTGGACGGTATAGATGTCGTTCTGGCAGCGATTGATGAACATCTTGTTGCCCAGCAGGCGAGTTATTGCCACCCGATTCCTTTAGACATTAAAAATGCCATTCTGGCGATTTGCCAGGGCCAGCAATTAACGCTTTCTCAGCTTGGCCAGCTTGATAATCGACTGGGTAAATTGTTCGCCGAAGCCGTACAAACATTGATGACCCAACAGGGTCTGACGTATATGGATATCACCGCCATTGGGTGCCACGGGCAAACGGTGTGGCATGAACCACAAGGTGATGCGGCGCATACCATGCAAATTGGGGATAACAACCAAATCGTTGCGCGAACAGGCGTGACGGTCGTGGGGGATTTCCGTCGCCGTGATATGGCGTTGGGAGGGCAAGGGGCACCACTCGTTCCAGCCTTCCATCACGCTTTGCTGGCTCATCCGATTGAGCGCCGTATGGTGCTGAATATTGGTGGGATCGCCAACCTCTCTTTGCTCATCCCAGACCAACCGGTGCGCGGCTTCGATACCGGGCCAGGAAATATGCTGATTGATGCGTGGATCTGGCGTCAACGTGGGAAAGCGTATGACAAAGATGCGGAGTGGGCGAGCAGCGGCAAAGTTATCATCCCGCTATTGCAACAAATGCTGAGCGACCCTTATTTCGCGATGCCAGCACCGAAAAGCACCGGACGTGAATATTTTAATTATGGCTGGCTTGAGCGCCAACTGGCGGCATATCCAGGGCTTGCAGGGGAAGATGTTCAGGCAACACTGACTGAGTTGACTGCCGTAACCATTTCTGAACAAGTCTTACTGAGTGGCGGTTGCGAACGCTTGATGGTCTGTGGTGGCGGAAGCCGTAACCCACTATTGATGGCGCGTTTAGGCGGATTACTGCCGGGTATTGAAGTGACAACGACGGATGAAGCAGGGATTAGCGGCGATGATATGGAAGCGCTGGCATTTGCCTGGCTCGCTTATCGTACGTTATCAGGTTTACCGGGTAATTTGCCTTCGGTGACCGGTGCCACGGCTGCAAGTGTCATTGGTGCAATTTTTCCTGCCAACCCGCTGCATAATCAGAGTTAACTGAAATTAACTTCAGCACTAAATCTCTAAACTGAAGGTATAGGGGACGATATGATCCCCTCTATAAAAAGAACTTCAGGACATGCAGATGAAAAAATTACTGATTGCCACAATCCCTTTTATGCTCGCAGGATGCAGCTACTACAACACTTTTGTTGAGAAGATGCAGACCGATACTCTGCAATATCAATGCGATGAAAAGCCACTCACCGTTAAACTCAATAACCAGAAGCAGATGGTGAATTTTGTTTATGACAACGAATACTTGTCGCTGACACAAGGCTTATCCGCATCAGGCAGTCGCTATACCGATGGGGTTTACGTGTTCTGGTCGAAAGGTGATACTGCAACGGTCTACCGTAAAGACACCGTGGTTCTCGATAACTGCCAGCTACAAAACCCAAAACGTTGAGATTTCGAAGGGTGGAGCGCACAATAGCTCCACCTGAAGATAGCCTGACGTAACGCCATGTCTGATAACGACTCTTTGCAACAAATTGCACATTTGCGCCGTGAATACACTAAAGGTGGTCTACGCCGCAACGATCTGACCGAACAACCGTTGCCGCTTTTCGAACGCTGGTTAGCTCAGGCCTGTGAAGCAAAACTCGCCGATCCTACCGCCATGGTAGTGGCAACTGTCGATGAAAACGGTCAGCCATATCAACGCATTGTTTTGCTAAAACACTTTGATGAACGCGGGCTGGTGTTTTATACCAATCTCGGTTCACGCAAAGCACATCACCTGGAACACAATTCTCGCATCAGCCTGCATTTCCCCTGGCATATGCTTGACCGCCAGGTGATGGTGCAGGGTACAGCTGAACGTTTATCCACCCTCGAAGTGATGAAGTATTTCCACAGCCGTCCACGCGATAGCCAGATTGGTGCCTGGGTTTCAAAACAATCCAGCCGTATTTCCGCGCGCGGTATTCTGGAAAGCAAATTCCTCGAACTAAAACAGAAATTCCAGCAAGGCGAAATTCCACTACCCAGCTTCTGGGGTGGCTATCGCGTAACAATTGAACAAATGGAATTCTGGCAGGGCGGTGAACATCGTCTGCACGATCGTTTTTTATACCAGCGCGAAGGCGATGCCTGGAAAATAGACCGTCTGGCCCCATAACAGGCGGAATTTGTTGTTTTAAGCGCTGGCACTCCGGGTGTCGGCGCTTTATTCTATGTCCCCTAAGAAATTAACTCCTTTCGCCAACAGGCGAAAAGCCGTGTACCGGTAAAGGTGCAGTCGTATAGAGATGGAGAATTTGATGGCGAGCATCAATTTGATAAAACAATTGCAAGAGCGGGGCTTAGTCGCCCAGGTAACGGATGAAGAAGCGTTAGCACAGCGACTGGCGCAAGGGCCAATTGCTCTGTATTGCGGCTTTGATCCGACCGCTGACAGCTTGCATTTGGGCCATCTGGTTCCACTACTGTGCCTGAAACGCTTCCAGGAAGCGGGTCACAAACCGGTTGCGCTGGTGGGTGGTGCAACAGGCCTGATTGGCGATCCTAGTTTCAAAGCGGTTGAGCGCAAACTTAACACCGAAGATACCGTGCAAGAGTGGGTGGAAAAAATCCGCCGCCAGGTTGCTCCGTTCCTCGATTTCGACTGCGGTGAAAACTCGGCCATTGCTGCTAACAACTACGACTGGTTTGGCGGAATGAGCGTTCTGACCTTCCTGCGTGATATCGGCAAGCACTTCTCTGTTAACCAGATGATTAACAAAGAAGCGGTAAAACAACGTCTGAACCGTGATGACGTGGGTATCTCCTTCACCGAGTTTTCCTACAATCTGCTGCAAGGTTATGACTTCGCCTGCCTGAATAAACTGCATGGCGTGGTTCTGCAAATTGGCGGTTCCGACCAGTGGGGTAACATCACCTCTGGTATCGATTTAACTCGCCGCCTGCACCAGCAACAAGCTTTCGGTCTGACCGTTCCGTTGATCACCAAATCTGATGGCACCAAATTCGGTAAAACCGAAGGTGGCGCAGTATGGCTTGATCCGAAGAAAACCAGCCCGTACAAGTTCTACCAGTTCTGGATTAACACCGCTGACTCCGATGTGTATCGCTTCCTGAAATTCTTCACTTTCATGAGCCTTGAAGAAATCGACGCGCTGGAAGAAGAAGATAAAAACAGCGGTACAGCACCACGTGCGCAGTACGTGCTGGCAGAGCAGGTCACTCGTCTGGTTCACGGTGAAGAAGGTCTGGAAGCCGCTAAGCGTATTACCAGCAGCCTGTTTAACGGCAACCTGAGCGATTTGACTGAAGCTGACCTTGAGCAACTGGCTCAGGACGGCGTACCGATGGTTGAAATGGAGCGCGGCGCTGACTTACAGCAGGCGTTGGTTGACTCCGAATTGCAGCCATCCCGTGGCCAGGCGCGTAAAACCATCGCGCAAAACGCTATCACCATCAACGGTGAGAAGCAGTCTGACCCGGAATATACTTTTGCTGACAGCGATATTCTGTTCAATCGCTACACATTACTGCGTCGGGGTAAGAAAAATTACTGCCTCGTTTGCTGGAAGTAATTAAGAATGGCCAGAAGGGCGTGGGAAACCACGCCCTTTATTTTTGCCACAATTTGCTTCTACACCACCACAACAGACACCGTTTCATCCGAGTAGAGAAATGAAAAATATTCTTGCCATTCAATCCCATGTGGTCTTCGGCCATGCAGGCAACAGTGCAGCTGAATTTCCGATGCGCCGTCTGGGCGCCAATGTATGGTCGCTGAACACCGTACAGTTTTCCAACCATACCCAATATGGAAAATGGACAGGTAGCGTGATGCCTGCCAGCCACCTTAGCGAGATTGTGCAAGGGATTGCGGATATTGGCCAGCTAGAGCGTTGTGATGCGGTGCTGAGCGGTTACCTTGGCTCAGCGGAGCAGGGCGAGCATATTCTTTCTATCGTCCGCCAGGTTAAAGCTGCCAATCCGAAGGCGAAGTATTTCTGTGACCCAGTGATGGGGCATCCTGAAAAAGGCTGTATCGTCGCACCTGGCGTTGCTGAATTTCACACGCGTTATGCGATGCCTGCCAGTGACATTATCGCGCCTAACCTGATTGAGCTTGAGATCCTCAGTGGTCATGCGGTTAACACGGTTGATGAAGCGGTTGCCACGGCAAGAGAGCTTATCGCACAAGGCCCTGAAATCGTGTTGGTGAAACACCTGGCGCGAGCGGCTTATCAGCAAGATCGTTTTGAAATGTTGTTGGTGACAGCAGACGAAGCCTGGCATATTCACCGTCCATTGGTGGATTTTGGTGACCGTCAGCCGGTGGGCGTGGGCGATGTGACGAGTGGTTTGCTGCTGGTTAAGTTGCTGCAGGGGGCAACGCTACGCGAAGCACTGGAGCACGTGACTGCTGCGGTTTACGACGTTATGGTTGTGACCCACAAAATGGGTGAGTACGAATTGCAGTTGGTTGCAGCCCAGGAAGGTATTGCCAAGCCAGAGCACTATTTCACTGCGGTAAAACTCTAAAGCAAGATGCCCTCAAAACGAGGGCATCTTCATCAACAATAAGCATCAACAACCAATCCGCTTAAATCCCTTCGGCCGTCAATGCTGCCGCAACAGCCGGACGCGCTTTCATGCGATCCATAAACGCATCAATGTTGCTCAGACCTTCAAGGTTCAGTTTCACAGCACCAGCCCAGCGTAATACCGTAAACAAATACGCATCGGCCACGCTAAAGCGTAATCCCATCAGCCACTGTTTATCGTTCAACTCTTCGTTAACGTACTGGAATTTCTTCTCAAGAGCCGCGCGAGCAATCGTTTTGTACTCGTCTGGCGTTGCTGGGTTGAACAGCGGGGAGAAACCTTTATGCAGTTCGGTCGCGATGTAGTTCAGCCATTCGAGCGTGTGGTAGCGAGTCATGCTGCCTGCCGGTGCGAGCAACTGGCGGTCAGGCACTTTATCTGCCAGGAATTGCACAATCGCCACGCCTTCTGTCAGCAGTGAGCCATCATCAAGCAGCAGTGCAGGAACTTGCCCCTTGGCATTGATTTCCAGGTAATCATCACCCGCTTCGGTTTTCTTCGAGGCTAAATCAACTTTGACCAGAGAGAAATCGACACCGGTTTCACGCAGGATGATATGGGGAGAGAGGGAACAGGCACCAGCTTTATAATACAGTTTCATTACTGAACTCCTATGGGCGCTAAGATACCTTATGGTAGTGCTCATAGAGACAAAAAAAAAGCCGTTAGCGTGAAGCTAACGGCTGAAAATATCATGTTCCCCGCTATATTACGCGGTAGCTGTTTCCTTGGCGGCAGCAGCAGCTTTCTCATCACTGAACGTCATGCGATTCAGTTTTGGTGCAATGATTATCATCAGAACCGCGATGACGGCGGTGGCAATACCAATCTGCATGAACACACGACCGTAAACTTCCAGCGAGATCAGCGGGTCAGTCACGTTCTCTGGAACAGCCATCAGGTTTGCAACTTTACCTGCAATGATTGCTGCACCAGCGGTAGTCAGGAACCAGCTACCCATGATGAAGCCCATCAGACGCTGTGGCACCAGTTGTGCAACCATCGCCAGGCCCAGACCAGAAATCATCAGCTCACCGATACTTTGCAGCGCGTAGCTCAGAATCAGCCAGCTTACAGACACGATACCCGCGTCGGAGGCAAACTTAGTCCCGATTGGCAGCACCAGGAAGGCCAGTGAACACAGAACCATACCGATGGCGAATTTATGTGGCATAGGCATACGGTCGCCCATCTTGTTATAGATAGCGGCCAGAATCGGGCTGCCGATCATAATCCAGAATGGGTTCAGTGCCTGGAACTGCTCAGGTTCGAACATGACACCCAGAATAGAGTGCTCAACGTTACGAATAGCAAAGAAGTTCAAAGAAGTAGGCATTTGGCTGTACAGCACAAAGAACACCACCGCTTCCATCATCAGGATGAAGGCAACAATCATCTTACGACGGTCGGCACCCTGCATAGCAAAGGCTTCTTTAGCGAAGATAACCACGATGCCCAGAGCAACAACGCCCAGAACCATACGTGCAATCCCTTGGTTATGCAGCAACCAGGTTGCAATCACAACTAGCACCAGCACACCGGCAATGGTCGCAGCCAACTTACCTAATTGAACAGGTGCAAAGTCAGGTTTGGAACCGTGGTTTTTCACCCACTTCTTACAGAACATAAAGTTCACGAGGGTGATAAGCATACCCACGAAGCTCAGTGAGAACGCAACGCTCCAGCCATACTTCGCTGCGAGCCAAGGTGTGGCAAGCATAGAGAAGAAAGAACCGATGTTGATGGACATGTAGTACATAGTAAATGCACCGTCCAAACGTGGGTCATCTTTCTCATAGCAAGTAGAAAGCAGGGAAGACGGGTTAGCCTTGAACAGACCGTTACCCACCGCGATAGTCGCCATACCCATATAGACAACAGCAGCATCGTGGCCGGAAAACGCGACTAACGCGTAACCCACAGCCAGAACGATAGTACCGAGCACGATGACACGCTTGGTGCCGAGCACTTTATCACCCAACCAGCCACCGATAGCGACCATACCGTAGACCAGGGCGCTAAAGGAGGAGAACAGGGTGATGGAGTCAGCTTCGGACATCCCGAGCATTTTGACCAGGTAAACGGCCATAATGCCTTGCAGGCCGTAGTAGCCGAAACGCTCCCACAATTCGATAGAGAAAATCAGATAGAACGATTTTGGTTGCTTGAAAGCATTCAGACTAACGCTTTCTGCTGGTTTTTTGTTTGCAGTCGACACATATACCTCTTTTTTTACATCCCATTTTAACAGGAGTTTCTAAGCGTCATGCCAGGCGGGCATTCGCTTTTTTAGTTATAAGAAAGGGGGAAACGGCGGGTAATGTTCACTATCCTGCGGATTCAGGCAAGGGGTTTGTAATAGTCTGTTACATTTATCCTGGGCGGAATAAAGCTCCGCAAAGCAAATTGTTATTCAGCGTTAAATTTTATCAAAATGAGCTTTACCCATTTATTCTCTTTAGGAATGACAAAATAAACGCAATTTAGTTATATATTCTGCTTTATAGCCAGATATCTAGTGATATGGGTTGGGTGTAAAGATTTGTCTGGCTTATTGTACTGCTTACATTGAGTTATCACTGCTTAATACGAGGTTATTTGTTTCATTTTTATGACCTAAATTTAACATCAGGTTATCAGTGTGATCTGAGTCACATAGTTATGGAAAATTCTTATCGTAAAAAAACGATTAACCTGTTCGGGTGATTATTATCCAGATGATGTAAACGAAGCGGTCGGGATTGACAGGATAAATCAATAGAATCGGTTGCTGATGCAGACAGGCGGGATTTGTACCAAAGGTACTGCCTGCCACTTATGCAGCAGGCGAAGGGGTTAGATATCCACTTTCTCTTTGTATTCACACAGATCTTCGATAATGCATGAGCCACAGCGCGGTTTGCGGGCAATACACGTATAACGGCCGTGCAGGATTAACCAGTGGTGGCAATCAACTTTAAATTCTGCCGGAACAACTTTCAGCAGTTTTTCTTCTACCTGCTCAACACTCTTACCAGGCGCAAAGTTCGTGCGGTTACAAACACGGAATATATGGGTGTCTACGGCGATGGTAGGCCAACCAAAGGCGGTATTGAGCACGACGTTCGCCGTTTTGCGCCCGACACCCGGTAGCGCTTCCAGTGCGGCCCTGTCTTCCGGTACTTCACCGTTATGCAATTCAAGCAACATCCGGCAGGTCTTGATGACGTTTTCAGCCTTGCTGTTAAACAGGCCGATGGTCTTGATGTACGCTTTTACGCCGTCTACGCCCAAATCCAGCATCGCTTGCGGCGTGTTAGCTACCGGATAGAGCTTAGCGGTCGCTTTATTGACGCTGACATCCGTAGCCTGTGCGGAGAGCAAAACGGAAATCAGCAGCTCAAAAGGGGAACTGAACTGTAACTCAGTCGTAGGGTGAGGATTGTTATCACGCAGGCGCGTGAGGATCTCAAGCCGTTTGGTCTTATTCATTACGCTTTCTCTGGATTACCTTCCGGTGCTACAGCTTTCGCTGCGCGGCGCGCTTTCATTTTCTCATCAATAAGATACTTAACGGCCAGCATTAAACCCAGCCCGATAAACGCCCCTGGCGGTAACATGGCGAGTAGAAAAGGGGTGTCGGTATGAAAGACTTCAATGCGCAACACTTTTGCCCAACTGCCAAGCAGTGCGTCAGCACCGTCAAACAGCGTTCCATTGCCGATGATTTCACGTAGCGAGCCTAATACAAACATGGCGCTGGTCGCACCCATGCCAATGGCTAACCCATCGAGAGCGGCAAGAGGCACACTATTTTTGGCAGCAAAGGCTTCCGCGCGGCCAATCACAATACAGTTGGTCACAATCAGCGGGATGAATATCCCCAACGACTGATATAAGCCGTAGGCGTACGCGTTGATCAGCATTTGTACGGTGCTCACCACCGAGGCAATGATCATCACATAAATCGGAATACGGATTTCAGCTGGCACCCAGCGGCGTAGCGCAGAAACGGCGCTATTAGTCAGAACCAGTACAAGCGTTGTTGCGAGGCCAAGACCGAGGGCATTCGTTGCTGTGGAAGTTACCGCCAGCAGCGGGCACAGGCCCAACAACTGCACTAGCGCGGAGTTATTTTTCCATAGCCCCTGAACGACAATATCTTTTACTTCGCTCATGGTTGTGCTCCACAAACAGGTAGATTATCAATTTGCGATGGCAACGTTTCTGCGAACAATCCCGCACGTTTTACCGCGTTGACAACGGCGCGTGGCGTGATGGTGGCACCGGTAAACTGATCAAATTGACCGCCATCTTTCTTTACAGCCCAGCTCGTATCATCACTACCACGAATAATTTTCCCGGCAAAATGGGAGATCCAATTGCTCAGGCGCATCTCGATTTTATCGCCAAGACCCGGAGTTTCATGGTGTTCAGTCACACGAGTACCGAGCACTTTACCGTTAAAATCTGCCGCAACCAGTAGCTGAATCGCGCCAGAATAGCCATCAGGTGCCGTTGCTTCCATTACCACAGCAACAGGCCGCTCACCTTTGCGGGCAACATAAATATGGCGTGTACCTTTACCTAATGGCGAATTATTCACGACGACGCAGCTGCTCTGAATGTCGTTGTCGTAGCTGTCGGTCGAAATAACCTGGTCAAACAAGAGTTTCTGCTGCGCGACTGCCTGCTGTTCGATGGTGTCTTTGGTTAACGCATTGACGACCGCAGTCAGTCCGGTGGCCATCACGGCAAACAGTGCCAGAGTCACACCATGTTTTTGCATTGTCTTTAGCATGATGGCTCCTTAACGATGCCCGTAAGCACGAGGGCGGGTGTAGTAGTCAATCAGCGGCACGGTGATATTCGCCAGCAAAACGGCGAAGGCCACGCCATCAGGATAACCACCGTATGTGCGAATCAGCCACACCAGTAAACCCGCTAACGCACCGAAAAGCAGGCGTCCACGGTTGGTCGTCGAGGCGGTAACGGGGTCGGTCAGAATGAAAAATGCACCCAGCATTGTTGCGCCGGAAAACAGATGAATCACCGGTGATGCACATTTTTCTGGAGCGAACATCCAACCGAGCGTTGCACACACTGCCAACATCAACAGGAAACTGACTGGAATATGCCAGCGGATAGTGCCTTTCATCACCAGGAACACGCCGCCGACCAAAAAGGCGAGGTTAACCCATTGCCAGCCGATCCCCGCCAGAACGCCGTTATAAATTGGCGCTTGCAACAGGTCATTTGCCGAATGCCCTGCACGCAGGCCCGTTTTAAAGGTATCTAGCGGAGTGGCCTGGCTTATGCCATCGACCCCCATGCGCAACTGCGACATGGTTTCGCCAGTTAACGTCGAGCCTGAAAAAATCACATGCAGTGAATCAGCGAAGCCTGGCACTGTAGCCGCGAGTGAATGCGGGGGTAACCATGATGTCATCTGTACCGGGAAAGCAATCAGCAGTACCACATAACCGACCATCGCGGGGTTAAATGGATTATGACCAAGCCCGCCATATAACTGTTTAGCAATGATCACGGCGAAAACAGTACCGAGAATCACCATCCACCACGGGGCAAGGGGAGGAATACTCATCCCCAGCAATAATCCAGTTAAGGCAGCAGAGTTATCGCCCAGGATTCGCAGCGGTTGCTTACGAAGTTTAAGCACTAACAATTCTGCGGCGATCGCCGTCAAAATACCTAACGCGATTTGTACCAGACTGCCCCAGCCGAACCAGTACCACAGCATGGCCATTCCCGGCAAAGTGGCATAGGTCACCAGCAACATAATCTGCGAAGTGCTGCGTTGGTTATGGGTATAAGGGGAGCTTGCTATCTTAAAAACCATTTATTCCTCTGATGCCATTTGTTGCGCGGCTTTACGTGCCTGGACACGAGCGATAGCTGCGGCAACCGCCGCTTTGCGCGGATCTTGTTCTTCGGCAGGATCTTCGACAGATTGTTGTTCAGCAAGCGCAGCTTTACGCGCTTTAGCGCGAGCAATGGCCGCCTCGACAGCGGCTTTGCGTGGGTCGACAGTTTCAACCGCAGCAACTTCAGGCTCTGGTTGAGATTTACTGGCTTGAGCGGCTTTACGCGCTTTAGCGCGGGCAATCGCTGCCTCGACAGCAGCTTTGCGCGGGTCGACAGTTTCAACTGCAGCGACTTCAGCCACTGGTTGAGATTCGTTAGCTTGAGCGGCTTTACGCGCTTTAGCCCGAGCAATAGCTGCTTCAACCGCCGCTTTGCGTGGGTCGCTGGCAGTCGTTTCCGCAACACTTTCCTGGGTTTCTTTCTCAGCCTGGCGGGCACGAGCCTGCGCTTTGCGTGCTTCACGTGCGGCAATCACCTGCTGGTTATCAGGCAAGCTTCCTGCCTGAATCACAATAGGCTCGCTACCTTGTGCTTTTTTACTTTTCACACGCGCAAGTGCTGCCTGAATCGCGTCATTATCTTTAGCTCCAGGCTGAACCGCAGACTGCTTATGGCGTTCAAGACGCGCAGCTTTTTCACGTTCAAGGCGTGCCTGACGCGCTTCAAAGCGAACTTTCGCTTCGGCCGTGCGTTTTGCTTCCAGCTCGATTTCGCGGATCTCGGCTTTTTCCTTACGGAAATACTGAACCAGCGGAATATTACTTGGGCAGACATACGCACAGGCACCGCATTCAATACAGTCTTTCAGGTTATGAGCCTGCGCTTTATCGTGCTGCTGCCCACGGCTGAACCAGTAAAGCTGCTGCGGTAATAAATCAGCCGGGCAAGAGTCTGCGCAGGCGCTACAACGGATACAGCTCTGTTCTTCCTGCGGTTCGCCCATTTCATTGGCGGAAGGGGCAAGCAAACAGTTGGTGATTTTGACCACCGGAACATCCAGCCACGGCAGGCTAAACCCCATCAACGGGCCACCCATAATGACTTGCTGCTCGTGTCCCGGACGGAAACCGGCAAAATCCAGCAAATGGCGTACTGGTGTACCCAGGCGCGCCCACACATTCCCAGGCTGCTGAACTGCGCCACCGGTTAAGGTCACCACTCGTTCGGTTAATGGTTCACCGTCGATAATGGCGCGTTTTATCGCGAAAGCCGTACCGACGTTTTGCATTAACACGCCGATATCAGATGAACGACCGCCTTGCGGAACTTGTTTACCCGTCAGAATTTGAGTGAGCTGTTTTGCACCACCGGACGGATATTTTGTCGGGATCACCCGCAGTTGAATGCCGTGTGTATCGCAAAGCACCGCACGCAGCATAGAAATCGCCTGCGGTTTGTTGTCTTCAATACCAATTAATACGCGCTGTGGTTGCAGAATATGCGCAAGAATCCGCACACCTTCGATGATTTGCGCAGCACAATCCTGCATCAGGCGATCGTCGGCAGTAATATAGGGTTCGCATTCGGCAGCATTGATGATCAACGTGTCGATTTTATCGCCACCACCTTGCAGTTTATTGCCTGTCGGGAAGCCTGCGCCGCCCAATCCTGCGACACCAAACTGATGTATACGCTCAATTAATTCTTGGCGGCTGTGTGAGGCATAGTTATGCCAGCCGTCGCGGCCAATCCACTTATCTTCGCCGTCGGCTTCAATAATCACGCTTAGTTCGGCTAGCGCCGAAGGGTGAGCCGTGGAGTGGGGCGCTATTGCCGTAACTGTTCCGGAAGTTGGCGCGTGAACAGGCAGCATGCGACCACGCCCACGGGTCAATGGTTGACCGCGCAGCACATAATCGCCGGGTTTTACGCACAGCTCGCCTTCAGCACCAATGTGCTGTTTCAACGGGATAACCAGTTTTTGTGGCAACGGAACCTGGCGTAATGGCGTGCCGTTTGACTGGGTTTTCATTTCCGGTGGATGAATGCCACCGTCAAAATCCCAGATTTTATCTTTTTTGAAACGGGTAAATAACTTAAGCATGTTGCTCCACCGGAATGATACGAACCGGGATGGTTTGTAGATCCCACTTCCAGCTTTCTGTGGTGGTTTCGACCGGGCGCAAATCAATACAGCGCGTAGGGCACGGGTCGACACATAAATTGCATCCGGTGCAGAGGTCACTAATTACTGTATGCATTGCGCGAGTTGCGCCAACAATGGCATCAACCGGGCAAGCCTGAATACACTTTGTGCAGCCGATGCAGTTAGCTTCGTCGATAACCGCCAGCATACGCACCGGCTCTAAAGCCTGGGCGTCACCTTCTATTGGCTGCGGGTCAACGTTAAGCAAAGTGGCAATTTTATGCATCACGGCTTCACCGCCAGGGGCGCAGAGATTGATTTTCGCGCCCTGATTCCCGACTGCTTCGGCATACGGGCGACAGCCAGGGTATCCGCATTGTCCACACTGGCTTTGCGGCAGTAGCTCATCCAGCTTATCGACAATCGGGTCTTCTTCGACGCGAAAACGGCGTGAGGCGTAACCGAGGAGCAGCCCGAATATCAGGCCTAACAGGCCCAACGAAACTACAGCAATCCAAATCGTACTCATCAGAACTTCACCAGCCCGCTAAAGCCCATAAAGGCCAGAGACATCAACCCTGCGGTGATAAGCGCGATGGCATTACCGCGAAACGGAGCAGGCACATCGGCGACGGCCAGACGTTCACGAATGGCAGCAAACAGCACCATCACCAGCGAGAAACCTACCGCGGCGGAGAAACCATAAAGCGCTGATTGCAAGAAGTTATGACCGAGATTGATGTTCAGTAACGCAACGCCGAGCACGGCGCAGTTAGTGGTAATAAGCGGTAAAAAGATGCCCAACAGGCGATAAAGCGCCGGGCTGGTTTTGCGTACCACCATCTCGGTGAACTGCACGACAACGGCAATCACCAGAATAAATGCCAGCGTGCGCAAGTAGACTAAGTCGAGAGGAATAAGGATCAACTCATTGACTAGCCATGCGCAAATCGACGCCAGCGTCAGTACAAAAGTGGTTGCAAGCCCCATGCCGATGGCCGTCTCCAGTTTTTTGGAAACGCCCATAAACGGACACAGGCCAAGAAACTTCACTAATACGAAGTTATTGACCAGCACCGTACCAACAAAGAGCAGCAAATAATCTGTCATGAATAAGGCCTGAAACAAAAAAAGCCGCCTATTATCGGCCAATAAGCCGATAACGACAACAGAGTGGAAGTAGGGTTATTACGGATTGATAAATGTCTGCTTCACGCGTTTTGAGCGCTTGAGGTAAGGAACCAACAAAGCGGCAGCCAACAGAGGAAACAACAGCTGACGTAATGCCAGGTCGTCACTCACAGGGGAAAACGCGAAGGCTTTAATCGCTAACAGCACCGATAACAATAACCACAGAATATAATGACGTACCACATTCTTACGGCGCTTGAAGAAGGCGATAGTCAACCACACGGTATAGCCCCACATGGCAATCGCGCAGGCAACAGAGGCGTACCAAAACATCACCATTTTGGGGCCTTGAGCGCTCATAAGTCGATGGCTTTCTGGGGAGATAAGCATCATAAGATAAATGGCCAGCGCAATAGTACTACTGAGTAACGTCATCAATAGCCATGCGAGAGGGGCAAGAAGCCAGCCTGCAATACGTGGTGCTTGCGTGGGAACGTGAGTCGTCGCCATGTTACCTCCCGAAAAAGAATAAGACTTTCCTTATGCGATTCATAAGGCGGGGGGATTATAAGGTTTTTTCAGCGCTTTGCTACCCGATAGAGGTTAGATCGCATAACAGCAAGTGAATGCACAACTAGCTCGCAACAATATAATTACCTGTTGTTACAACCCCCAGGATAGTATCCAATAGATTGTCCAAAATCATGAGGAAAGCAAATGAGTGATAACATTCGTGTCGGATTAATCGGTTACGGTTACGCCAGCAAGACCTTTCATGCACCTTTAATCGTTGGCACGCCGGGTATGGTTCTGGCCGGTGTCTCCAGCAGCGATGCCACGAAAGTTCATGCCGACTGGCCAAACATGCCGGTAGTTTCTGATCCTCATCATCTGTTCAATGACCCAAATATTGACTTAATTGTCATTCCAACACCAAACGACACGCACTTCCCGCTGGCAAAAGCAGCCCTGGAAGCAGGCAAGCATGTGGTTGTCGATAAACCGTTTACCGTGACGTTGTCACAAGCGCGTGAGCTGGATGCACTGGCAAAAAGCTGCGGCTTATTGCTTTCGGTATTCCACAATCGCCGTTGGGACAGTGATTTCTTAACCCTGAAGTCGCTGCTGGCAGACGGTACATTGGGTGAAGTGGCGTACTTCGAATCGCATTTCGACCGTTATCGCCCGCAGGTGCGTAACCGCTGGCGTGAACAGGCCGGTGTGGGGAGCGGGATTTGGTACGATTTAGGACCACATCTTATCGACCAGGCGCTGAATCTTTTTGGCTTGCCGGTAAGCCTGACCGTTGATCTCGGCCAACTGCGCCCAGGCGCGCAAGCGACAGACTACTTTCACGCCGTGCTGGCATATCCGCAACGCCGTGTGGTTCTGCATGGCACATTGCTGGCTGCCGCAGAAACCGCGCGTTATATCGTGCATGGTACTCGCGGGAGCTACATTAAATATGGCCTTGATCCGCAAGAGGACCGTCTGAAAGCGGGCGAGCGTCTGCCGCAGGAAGATTGGGGCTATGACATGCGTGATGGCGTATTAACCCTTGCGCAGGGTGACGTAATGGCCGAGCAAACGTTACTGACCGTACCGGGTAATTATCCGGCTTACTATGCGGGCATTCGTGATGCCCTGACGGGACACGGTGAAAACCCGGTTCCGGCGGCGCAGGCCATTCAGGTTATGGAAATGATTGAACTGGGTATGGAATCTGCCAAACACCGTGCAACGCTGAACCTGGCGTAGATAACGGGTTTAGCGACATCTCACCCTGGCATAATTCAGGGTGAGATGTGTTCGGTTACTGTGCCGTTGGTTTTAACAGGCTACTTGCACCTTTGTGTTCAGCCAGATACTGATGCTGGAAAATACACATACGGATCGTGTTGCGGTATTCACCATTAATAAAGAACTCATGGATTAACTCGCCTTCCACCATAAAGCCCAGCTTCTTATAGATGTGCACGGCTTTTTCATTTTCTTTATCAACAATCAAATACAGCTTATACAGGTTCAGCACCATAAAGCCGTAATCCATCGCCAGTTTCGCGGCGCGGGTGGCCAGGCCTTTGCCCTGATAATCAGGTGAAATAATTATCTGAAATTCTGCCCGACGGTGAACGTGGTTAATTTCAACTAATTCGACCAGACCGGCTTTTTCGCCATTACATTCGATAACGAAGCGGCGCTCGCTTTGATCGTGAATATGTTTGTCATACAGATCGGACAGCTCGACAAACGCCTCGTAGGGTTCTTCAAACCAATAGCGCATCACGCTTGCGTTATTGTCCAGTTGATGGACGAAACGGAGATCTTCGCGTTCAAGAGGACGAAGCTTGATTTGTAGGTCGTGGCTCATTTGAATTCCCTTCAAAGTGCATAAGGCTCCCGTTAAGAAGCCTTATCTATTATTACGGCGCGACTATTACGGTGTGACAACTCGACCACTGCGGCGGTCAAGACAACGCAGGGTATTCGGTTCCCAATAGGCGTTGACGTTAGCACTTTTTTGGCAGTTATCGCGGGCATCAAAAGCGGTGTCTGTTTTATCCCACTCTTTTTCTACGCGCGTGTTCACTTTCTGGCGCAGTTGGCGGGTGTCGTTCCATTGCTCTTTGTCCATCGCCGCATCCTGGCGAGTCTGCGCATTGTCACCAGATTCAATAATCAGTTTGTCAGTCTGAGCATGAGCGGGTTGAACAAACGTAAATGCACTCAGCAACAGCGCCAGCGGCATGATTACCACGGACAGGCGTTTGCGAAGGATTGTGTTCATTGCAGTTTCCTTTTAGGGTGTAGCACTTTCGCTAATATAAAATATACCATGGTGAGCGGCCAGCATCACGCGTCCACTAATTGACCTCATTATCCCAGACAACGTTCAATATGATCAAAACAACCTTACTTTTTTTTATCACCGCGCTGGCTGAAATCATTGGGTGCTTCTTACCCTGGCTTTGGTTAAAGCGTGATGGCTCGCCGCTATTGCTGATCCCCGCCGCATTTTCATTAGCGATGTTTGTCTGGTTACTGACTCTCCATCCAGCGGCAAGCGGGCGCGTTTATGCGGCTTACGGCGGCGTGTACGTCGTCACTGCGTTGTTATGGTTACGCTGGGTCGACGGCGTTAAATTAAGTACGTATGACTGGGTCGGGGCATTAGTTGCCTTCTGCGGCATGATGATTATTGTTGTCGGCTGGGGCCGCACCTGATTATTTCTTCTTTCCGTCCTAAAAAAATCCAATTCTCTTAGCACCTCCGCTGTAACTCCTTGCAAGGGTCACAAAATAATTGTGACTCAGCCTGTCAAAATTCGATCAGTATACTTGTATGGTAGTTAAGTCAGAGCTAACTTCACACTCATTGAAGATTAACGATTTGATGTGTTGTAAGGGAATCCTGAATGAAAATTGTAAAAGCAGAAGTGTTTGTGACTTGTCCTGGGCGCAACTTTGTCACGCTGAAAATTACCACCGACGATGGGCTTACAGGCTTAGGCGATGCCACCTTAAATGGCCGCGAGCTGTCTGTTGCTTCGTATCTGAACGATCACGTTTGCCCGCAGCTCATTGGCCGCGACGCGCACCGTATCGAAGATATCTGGCAGTTCTTCTATAAAGGTGCTTACTGGCGTCGCGGGCCGGTAACCATGTCTGCGATTTCTGCCGTCGACGTGGCGTTGTGGGACATCAAAGCGAAAGCCGCCAACATGCCGCTATACCAACTGTTGGGTGGGGCATCGCGTGAAGGCGTGATGGTTTATTGCCACACCACCGGTCATTCCATTGACGATGTGCTGGAAGATTACGCACACCATAAAGAGATGGGTTTTAAAGCAATTCGCGTGCAATGCGGTGTGCCGGGAATGAAAACAACCTACGGCATGGCAAAAGGCAAAGGACTGTCTTACGAACCCGCAACCAAAGGCGACTGGCCAGAAGAACAGCTATGGTCGACGGAGAAATATCTCGATTTCACGCCGAAACTGTTCGAAGCCGTGCGCAGCAAATTTGGTTTCAACGAACATTTACTCCACGACATGCATCACCGCCTGACGCCAATCGAAGCCGCGCGGTTTGGTAAAAGCATTGAAGAACACCGCCTGTTCTGGATGGAAGATCCGACGCCAGCAGAAAACCAGGAATGTTTCCGTCTGATTCGCCAGCACACCGTCACACCTATCGCTGTTGGTGAAGTGTTTAACAGCATCTGGGACTGCAAGCAGCTCATCGAAGAGCAGCTTATTGACTACATCCGCACCACTATTACCCACGCGGGCGGCATTACAGGTATGCGCCGTATTGCTGATTTCGCCTCGCTTTATCAGGTGCGCACGGGTTCACATGGCCCATCCGATCTTTCGCCAGTCTGCATGGCTGCCGCACTGCACTTTGACTTGTGGGTGCCGAACTTTGGCGTGCAGGAATATATGGGCTATTCCGAGCAAATGTTGGAAGTCTTCCCGCATAACTGGACGTTCGATAACGGTTATATGCACCCAGGTGATAAACCAGGGATCGGTATCGAATTCGATGAAAAACTGGCAGCGAAATATCCCTACGAACCGGCTTATTTACCGGTCGCTCGCTTAGAAGATGGCACGTTGTGGAACTGGTAATCCACTCATCAAATTAAATTTATATAACCATAAGATGAACAATGGAGAAGTATCATGAGTTTCATCAACGATCGTTTCATGATTAATAATGAAGTAGGGTGTGAATTATATTCTAACGTGGCAAAGTCGCTGCCAGTGATTGATTATCATTGCCACCTTGATGCTAAAGAAATTTACGAGAACAAATCTTTTTCTGATATCACTCAGCTTTGGTTATCTGGTGATCATTATAAATGGCGCGCAATGCGCGCCAATGGTATTGCTGAATCAAAAATTACTGGTGATGCTACAGCAGCAGAGAAATTTCAAGCGTGGGCTGAAACGGTAGAATCCAGTTATGGTAATCCGCTCTATCACTGGTCGCATCTTGAGCTTCAGTTTTATTTCGGTATTGAAGAGAATTTGGATTCTTTTAATTGGTATGAAATAATGGAGTCCTGCAATGCATTACTTAGTCAGGATGATTTTAAACCGCGCAGTTTAATTTTCCGTTCAAATGTTGAGGTTATTTGCACTACGGATTCACCATTGGATTCGTTAGAGTATCATAAAAAATTACAGGAAGATGCTACCTTCGATACTAAAGTATTGCCAACATTTCGGCCAGATCAGGTATTTGATGAAGATTCGCAGACGTTTATAAATTTCATTCATGAATTGTCCGAACTGACAGCAGTTAATACTCTTGATTTCGCCGGTTTTAGTAAAGCTATTGGTAAGCGAATTGACTGGTTTCATGAAGTGGGGTGCCGGATTTCTGACCATGGCCCAATTGATATTCAATACTTATCTGCTACGGAATCAGAAGTTGATATTATTTTTTCACGTAAACTAAAAGGAGAGAAACTTCGTTCAGAAGAAGTCATCATTCTCAATAGTGCTATATTCGTCATGCTAGCAAAGCATTACAAAGAGCATAACTGGGCTATGCAAATTCACTTTGGAGCCATCCGCAGTAACAATACCCGAATGAAAAATGCATTGGGGATTAATACAGGGTTTGATTCAATTAGCGATCAGTGCAACTTGGCTCAGGGGCTAAATGGTCTATTGGACGCAATGGCCCAGTGTGATTCGTTACCTAAGACTATCATCTATAACCTCAACGCCAGTTACAATGATGTTGTGGCAACGACTATTGCAAACTTCCAATCGGGTGAAGACGGTATTAAATCGCCAATCCAGTTTGGTTCTGGTTGGTGGTTTAACGACACTCGCAGAGGTATGGAGAACCAATTGAATTGTCTGGCCGACCAAGGTCTATTGATGAATTTTATTGGTATGCTGACCGATTCACGCAGTTTTATTTCTTATACTCGTCATGATTATTTTCGACGCATACTTTGCAACCTTATTGGTGGTTGGGTAGAACGTGGAGAAGTTCCTAATAATACACAAGCACTATCAAAAATTATAAAAAATGTCTGTCATGATAATGCCAAAAACTATTTTGGGTTTTGATGACTCCCTACGTAGTGAGGATAGAACATGTCTCGTACCAATAAGAAAATTACAATTCCTGTCAGTATTGGCTATGGCGTAACGGATATTATGGGTGGCGGTGCTTTTACCGTTATAGGCGCCTGGTTATTATTTTTCTACACGTCATTTGTTGGCCTGTCTCCAGTGGAGGCAGCCTCAATTGTTGCTATCGCGCGAATTGTCGATGCAATTGTCAGTTTGTTTATGGGTAGCTTTACCGACCATTTCTATAAAAACTATTTAGGTAAGAAGTTTGGCCGTAGGCGTTTCTTCTTGTTAATTGGTGCGCCGTTGATGCTTGTTTATTCCTTGTTATGGGTAGATGGCATGAATTTTGGTTTCTATTTGGCAGTTTATCTGGCTTTTGAAATTATTGCGGCGATGGTTCTGATCCCGTGGGAAACACTGCCATCAGAAATGACCAAGGATTTTAACTCTCGTACCAAACTATCTACCTGTCGCATGTTCTTTTCTGCATCAGGTACTTTTCTGGCGACGTTTATTCCAGGGTTGTTAATTAGCCATTATGGCGAACATGATGCAAACGCTTATTTAATTAATGGCGTGGTATTCGCAGTGCTGTTTATGGTGTGTGTATTCATCTCATGGAAAGTAACCTGGGAACGCGACCTAACGCCTGAAATGCTCGCCGAGCTTGAGCAACCAAGAAAGGTAACAACTTTTTCAGAAAAAATTATTGCTGTTGGAAAGTTATTCAAAGAATACGCTAGCACACTTAAAGTCAGGGCTTTCAGAAAACATTTGGCTATTTATTTGCTCTCGTTTACCGCAAAAGATATCTATAACACGGTGTTTGTTTTCTTCTGCGTATATTGCCTGAATGTTTCCTCTTCTTTGGCTGGCACATTGCTGTCCATGAGTATTGTTGGTTTACCTGTCACCCTCGTTGCGGGGATGGCCATCATCAAATATGGCCCGTCACGGCTTTATGTCTTTGCGTATAGCGTCATGATGTTGTGTTTGGTTGGTTTGTTTATGGTCTATCAATTCCCGACCGAAAACAAAGTCATGCTGCTTGTGATACTGGCTGCGGTTTACCAGGTCGGACGCTGCGTTCTTGAATTCACACCCTGGAATGTCTTCCCGTTCATTCCAGACATCGACGAAATGATCACGCGTCAGCGTCGTGAAGGCTTATTTGCAGCGGTAATGACGTTCTCTCGTAAAACTACCGTTGCGATTGCAACCTTTATTGTCGGCGTGTTGTTGCAGTTTGGTGGCTTTGTGAAGGGCAGTCAGGTGCAGCCTGAAGCGGCCGTAAACATGATTGCAACGCTGTTGTTTGCGGGGACGGCAGGACTGCTTATGTTGGCGCTTTGGCAGGCACTCACGTTCCGTTTGAATAAACGTACTCACAAAATTTTTGTTGATGAAGTTGAACGCCTGAAAGCGAACGGTGCGAAGAAAGATGTTCAGCCTGAGACACGAAAAGTGGTTGAGGATTTAACGGGTTGTAGTTACGAGAAGTTATGGCTTGAGACAGAAGCTGACTCAACTAAAACAGCAACACCTGTGCCACTGATGCGCTAACGATTCAATGTCAGAAATGTGAGTTGTCATACACCTTTTGCCTTGTGTCATACCAAAGTCGCTAAAGTTTAATGCAAATCAATATGCAGACTACCATAGCAGGTAGTCTGTAGCTGTCCCCAAGTTACTACACAGCGAGTTTTAAAATGGAAAACAAGCTCTTATCTGCAAAAGCTATTCTCCCACAATATGACCGTAGCAAACTGGTATCACGCATCGTTCATCTTGGTTTTGGCGCGTTTCATCGTGCGCATCAGGCGGTTTACGCCGACATCCTGGCAAGCGATCACGGTAGCGACTGGGGTTACTGCGAAGTCAACCTGATTGGCGGCGAGCAGCAAATTGCTGATTTGAAACAGCAAGACAACCTTTATAGCGTGGCAGAAATGTCTGCTGACGCATGGCATTGCCGCGTTGTGGGTGTAGTGAAAAACGCTATTCACGCACAGGTTGATGGTCTGGACGCGGTATTTACCGCGATGACTCAGCCTGAAGTTGCCATTGTTTCCTTAACAGTGACCGAAAAAGGTTACTGCCATACACCAGCAACCGGCACCATTCTGCTGGACCACCCGTTGATTGCGCACGATCTGGCCAATCCGCAACAGCCGAAATCCGCACCTGGTGTGATTGTTGAAGCACTGGCTCGCCGTAAAGCTGCGGGTCTTCCAGCATTCAGCGTGATGTCTTGCGACAACATGCCAGAAAACGGCCACGTCACCCGCAACGTTATCACGGCTTACGCGCAGGCGATTAACCCGGAACTGGCTGCATGGATTGAATCTCATGTGACTTTCCCATCCACCATGGTTGACCGTATTGTGCCAGCCGTAACGGCTGAAACGCTGGAGCAAGTTGCTCAGGCAACAGGGGTTGTTGACCCAGCAGCGGTGGCATGTGAACCGTTCCGTCAGTGGGTGATTGAAGATAACTTCGTTGCTGGCCGCCCTGAGTGGGAAAAAGCCGGTGCCGAACTGGTTAAAGATGTTCTGCCGTACGAAGAAATGAAACTGCGTATGCTGAATGGCAGCCACTCATTCCTTGCATACCTTGGCTACCTGGCAGGTTATCAGCACATTTCTGAATGCATGCAGGATGAAAACTATCGTCGTACTGCGCATACGTTAATGCTGCAAGAACAAGCGCCAACCTTAAAAGTGCAGGGCGTTGATCTGGCGAAATATGCTGATTCACTGATTGCGCGTTACACCAACCCTGCGCTGCGCCACCGTACCTGGCAAATCGCGATGGACGGCAGCCAGAAGTTGCCACAACGCTGGTTAGACTCCATTCGTTGGCATCTGGCAAACGGCAGCAAGTTTGATCTGCTGGCACTGGGTGTGGCGGGTTGGATGCGTTATGTCGGCGGTGTCGATGAGCAGGGTGCGCCAATCGAAGTCAGCGATCCGTTACTACCAGCGATTCAGCAAGCGGTGAACGGCAGCAAAGAAGGGGAAAGCCGTGTTAAAGCACTGCTGGAACTGAACACTATCTTTGGTAACGATCTGCCTGCAAACGAGAAATTCGTGAAGCAAGTCACCGAGTCTTATCTGGCGTTACGTGAAAACGGCGCTAAAGCCACGGTGGCTAAGTTCTAAATATTGCGCTCTATACTCGCCCGGTCACGGGCGAGTTATCATTCCTCACTAAACCAGTCGCGTTTCTCTTTCCGAATCAACAATATTGACTGGCTTATCTCATGCAGATGGCGATACATCGCCTGATCTACAGCATCTTCGTCGTGTTGTTTAAGTGCTTCAAAAATATCGTAATGCTGCGAAAGCAACATCTCTGGCGGTGAGACGTGATCCAGGCTCATATAACGCACCCGATCCATTGTCGCTTTAATATTCTCGACGGTATCCCACGCCAGGCGGCAATCGGCAACCAGCGCCAGCTGTTGGTGAAACTCATCGTCTAGCTGGAAAAAATCGTCCAGTTGGCTACGGTCAATCGCCGTACGCTGCTGGTTCAGCAATTGCTCGAGCATATACAGATGTTCATCTGTCGCCATACTTGCTGCGCGTTTCGCCACCGCGCGTTCAATCGCTTCGCGAACAAAACAGCCGTTCTTCACCTGGCTGACAGAAATCTTATTAACGTAAGTGCCGCGCTGCGGACGAATCTGCACCAGCCCAGTTTCCGCCAGTTTAATAAACGCTTCACGTACCGGCTGACGAGACACTTCAAAGCGCATCGACACTTCTTTTTCAGAAAGGGGGGTACCAGGTGGGATTAAGCAACGCACAATATCACGGCGCAGAATGCGGTAGATTTGCTGGTTAACGGGTTGAGTAGGGTTAAGCAAAGTTGAAGGCAACATGAGTTTTTTCTTATCGTTGAAGTACCGTGCAAATTTAACATTTATTTGCACGGACGCCCATACCTGAAAGCCCTGCGGGTATGGGCAAAGCGGTTAACCTTCGCGGTGGACGCTAAGTCCGGCAAATGACTGGCTAACTGGCATCATTTCAAGGGTGTTGATGTTGACGTGTTTTGGCAATGTGGCGACCCACCAGACAGCTTCGGTTACATCTTCAGCCGTCAGGGCGTTGGCGTTTTCGTAGGTTTTCTCGACCTTACCGTCATCACCTTTGAAGCGCACATTGGAAAACTCCGTGCCGCCCACAAGTCCTGGCTCAATATCTGTCACACGGATAGCCGTTTTATGCAGATCTGCACGCAAGTTCAGGCTGAACTGGCGCACAAACGCTTTAGTTGCGCCGTATACGTTGCCGCCTGCATATGGCCAGCTACCGGCGGTAGAACCGATATTAATAATGTGCCCACGGTTACGCTCGACCATACCTGGCAATACAGCGCGAGTCATATAGACCAGGCCTTTATTGTTGGTATCGATCATCGTTTCCCAGTCATCCGGGTCAGCTTTATGAGCCGGTTCCATGCCCAGCGCCAGGCCCGCATTGTTTACCAGCACATCAATGTTGCGCCATTCGGCAGGCAACTGCTCCATTGCTTGTTCGATAGCCGCGCGATTACGCACATCAAGTTGTAGCGTAATGATGCTTTCGCCCAGCTCATCTTTGAGTTCTTGTAGACGTTCCTGGCGGCGGCCAGTGGCGATTACTTTATGGCCCTGCTGTACGAAACGACGGGTGATGCTCTCACCAAATCCGGCGGTGGCGCCGGTTACCAGAATAATCATCTCACTGTTCCTCAACGCTTTTTGTGTCGTAATACCTTAGCACGCTAAGGCTGTTAGTGATAATTGAACTTTAGTATGGCAGCGGCTGCGCGCTGCTGGTGCAGCAGGGCTGTTTAAATGCCATATACTGGTGCAGACAATCCCTCTTTTTTTAACAACCCAATCCATAATACCAAAAAGCAACCGATTGCAATGACAGGCAACCGTTTGCTTGCCAAATAGTTGCGCAAATGTTGCGCAACTATGCGATGTGTAATCTAAGCTACTGTTATCAAACTGATTAAATCTAAATTTCAACATGGCATCAACATTGCAACAATTAACTCATTCTTCACAAACCCATTACAGGTACGGCGATGACAGTTAATTACACGCAAGCGCTACGTGGCCAATTTTTTGATATCACTCAGACCGGAACCCGCCCTGAAGAGCTGCGGGCGAATGCCCGTCATCATGAAGATGCGTTGCTCTTTCTTGACGGTGGCACGGTGGTTGCGTTGTTGCCCTGGGAAGAGGGGCGCACGTATCTGCACAATGAAAGTGATTATATTGATTATCGCGGCAAACTGATTATCCCGGGCTTCGTCGATACCCATCTGCATTATCCGCAAACTGAAATGATCGGCGCGTATGGTGAACAGCTGCTGGAATGGCTACAAACCTACACTTTTCCCGTCGAAAGCCAGTATCAGGACAGCTCGCATGCGGCAAAAATGTCAGCGTTCTTTCTTAGCCAGTTGCTGAGTAACGGCACCACCACGGCGCTGGTGTTTGGCACCGTTCATCCGCAGTCCGTCGATGCGCTTTTCAGTGCCGCAGAACATCTGTCGATGCGTATCATCGCCGGTAAAGTGATGATGGACCGCAACGCGCCGGACTATCTCACCGAAACGCCGGAACAGAGCTATCAGCAAACCCGCGAGCTGATTCAGCGCTGGCACAAAAATGGGCGTCTGAACTATGCGTTGACGCCACGCTTTGCGCCCACATCCTCACCTGAATTACTGGCGGTAGTTCAAAAACTGCGCGAGGAATTTCCGGATACCTGGGTGCACACTCACCTGAGTGAAAACGTCGATGAAGTCGCCTGGGTGAAAAGCCTGTGGCCGGAATCCGAAAGCTATCTTGGCGTCTATCACCAGTATCAACTGACCGGCAAACGCAGCGTCTTTGCTCATGCGATCCATTTGCAGGAGTGTGAGTGGGATTGCCTGCAACATACAGAATCAGCCATCGCTTTTTGCCCAACCTCAAACCTGTTTCTCGGCAGCGGTTTGTTTAACTTAAAACAGTGCCATGACCGGGGTATTCGTATGGGTATCGGCACAGACGTTGGCGCAGGCACCACCTTCAATATGCTGCAAACGCTGGCGGAAGCGTACAAAGTCGCCCAATTGCAAGGTTATCGTCTGGCTGCCTGCGAAGCGTTTTATCACGCCACACTGGGCGGTGCGCATGCTCTGGATTTAGACGACAAAATTGGCAATTTCTTACCGGGTAAAGAGGCGGATTTCGTAGTGCTGGATCTCGCGGTAACATCGCTCCAGAAACTGCGCTATGCCAATAGCCGGGACATCTACGAAAAATTGTTCGTGCTGATGACGCTTGGCGATGACCGCAACATCTGGCACACCTGGGTAAACGGCAAATGCGTGTGGCAACGCGACACGCTGGAGGTCGCGGCATGATTCAATTCTTGCTCAATCAAACCGTAAAAACACTCGATGATATTGACCCTAATACCACTGTGCTGAACTGGTTGCGCGGCAGTGAGCATCGTTGTGGTAGCAAAGAAGGGTGCGCATCCGGCGATTGCGGCGCGTGTACCGTGGTGCTCGGACGGGTTGATGGCGAGAAAATGCGTTATGACACGGCCAACAGTTGCATCACGCTTATCAGCCAGCTTGATGGCAAACAATTGCTGACCGTTGAGGATTTATCCGACGGTGACAAACTGCATCCGGTTCAACAGGCAATGGCAGACTGCCATGCTTCGCAGTGTGGATTCTGTACGCCAGGTTTTGTGATGTCCGGTTTTGCATTGCAAAAAGCGAACAGTGAAGTGGAACGCCATGACATTGAAAAAAACCTTGCCGGAAACCTCTGTCGTTGCACCGGTTATCGGCCGATTATCGAGGCAATGCAGCAAAGCTGTGTAGCACAGCCGGATAAGTTTACGCGCACCGAACCACAAACTCTGGCGCGTTTAAAGTCCCTGCAACAGCCGGAAATGGCAGAGTTAAACAAATCCAACCGCTGCTTGCTACCCAAAACCCTTGGGCAACTGGCGGCACTTTATCAGCAAAATCCACAGGCGCGTTTGTTAGCCGGTGGAACCGATCTGGCGCTGACGATTACCCAGCAATACCAGACTCTGCCGCTGATTATCGGTATGAATCAGGTGACGGAGCTAAAGGCGATTACAGTAACCGACAGCCAAATTCGCATTGGGGCGATGGCGACGTTACAGGCGTGTCTCGACGAATTGCTGCCGCATATTCCTGCGTTTTCTCAGGTACTGGAACGCTTCGCTTCGCCGCAAATTCGCAACCACGGCACGCTTGTTGGCAACCTGGCAAATGCCTCGCCAATCGGCGATGGTGCGCCAATGCTGCTGGCGCTGGGTGCCACAGTCGAATTGCGGTGTGGGGATAACGTTCGTCTGTTGCCGCTTGATGAATTTTTCCTGAGCTACCGTAAAACTGCGTTGCAGCCAGGTGAATTTATCAGTGCTGTGATTATTGAGCGGGAAGCCATTTCCCCAACGTTTGCCGCATGGAAAATATCTAAACGCATGGATGATGATATTTCGACGGTATTCGGTGCGTTTAATCTCCGTCTAAACGAAGGGATTGTGGTGAGCGCATATCTGGCATTTGGGGGAATGGCAGCAATTCCTGCGCGAGCAAAGCGTGTAGAACAGCAGCTTTTGGGTGCGCCGCTTAACCAGCAAACACTCGAGCAGGTTAGCAAGGCTCTGGCGGATGACTTCCAACCGTTAAGCGATTTCCGTGGTTCAGGGCGCTACCGTCTGAAGGTCGCGCAAAATCTGCTTAAACGCCTGCTGTTACAACACACTGAAAAACACTACGCGCTCGAGGTGAATAACTATGTCAACTAATCCCGCGCGCCTTTCCGAACAGGCATTGATAGAACAGTTTTCCCGTAAAATGAACGGCGGCGCGGGCCAAAGCCGTAAACACGAAAGCGCAGATAAACACGTTAGCGGCAAAGCGGAATACATCGACGACAAGTTGACCTTGCCAGGCATGTTGTACCTTTGCCCGGTTTTGAGCCAACACGCCCACGCGCGAATCATCAACATCGACACCACCGCGTGTTACGCCATTCCGGGCGTGGTGCGGGTGTTTGGCTGGCAGGACGTTCCAGGCGAACTGGACATTGGCCCACTTGCGCCAGGTGACCCATTATTTGCCCGTGATGTGGTTGAATACCACGGCCAGGTGGTATTAACGGTTGCCGCCGAAACGCCAGAAGCCGCACGCGCTGCGACATTAAAAGCAGTGATTGAATACGAAGTGCTTGAGCCTGTGCTGGATGTAGAAGAAGCACTGCGGCGCGAGCTGTATGTTCAGGAACCTCACGTTCATCAACGTGGCGATGCAGACTCGGCGCTGGCTTCCGCTAACCATCGCATTCAGGGGAAATTCCATATTGGCGGCCAGGAACACTTCTACCTCGAAGGGCAGATTGCCGTTGTGCAACCCGGCGAGGATGGCTGCGTTTCAGTCTGGTCATCGACCCAGCACCCGACGGAAGTACAAAAGCTGGTAGCCTCGGTGTTGGGCGTGACGATGAATAAAGTCACTGTGGATATGCGTCGCATGGGCGGTGGTTTTGGTGGCAAAGAAACGCAGGCGGCTGGGATTGCCTGCCACGCCGCACTGGCTGCGGCATTAACCGGTCGCCCCGCCAAAATGCGACTCTCGCGCCGGGATGACATGCGTATTACCGGTAAACGGCATCCATTTTTTGTGCGTTATGACGTGGGTTTTACCAACGAGGGAATGCTTAACGGCGTTGTTATCGATCTGGCTGCAAACTGCGGTTATTCACTGGATCTATCAGGATCGATCTGCGATCGCGCTATGTTCCATGCCGATAACGCCTATTACCTTGGTGATACGCGAGTTACGGGCTATCGCTGCCGAACGAATCTGGCGTCTAACACGGCTTATCGCGGATTTGGTGGGCCGCAGGGGATGGTCGCTATCGAACAGATCATGGACCACATTGCGCGCGAGCTAGGCCTCGACCCGCTTGAAGTGCGCAAGCGCAATTACTATGGCGACACCGATCGCAATATCACGCACTACCACCAAACCGTTGAACACAACATCATGCCGGAAATCACTCGCCAGCTTGAAAACAGTGCCGATTACCACAACCGGCGTGCAGCAATAACCGAGTTTAACCGCCAGAACCCAGTGCTAAAACGTGGCCTGGCGCTAACACCCGTAAAATTCGGCATCTCCTTTACCTCGAGCTTTCTCAATCAGGCCGGTGCGCTGCTGCTGATTTACACTGATGGCACCGTGCAGCTAAACCACGGCGGTACGGAAATGGGCCAGGGGCTGAATACCAAAGTGGCGCAAGTGGTGGCGGAAGTGCTGCAAATCCCGCTGGAGCAGATTCAGGTCATGGCGACTAATACGGGGAAAGTTCCGAACACCTCACCAACGGCGGCGTCTTCCGGTGCTGACCTCAACGGTAAAGCAGCCGAAATTGCTGCTCTAACCATTAAAGAGCGTCTGGTGGAAATGCTCTGCCGCTTGCATGAGTGTGAACCGGAGCATGTGGAATTTCGTAACGGTGTAGTGAAAGTTCCAGGTCGGCATTTTAGCTTCACTGAAATCGCAAATCTGGCGTGGTTGAATCAGGTGCCGCTATCTGCGACCGGGTTCTACAAAGTGCCAGGCATTCATTACGACCGGGCAGCGGGGCGCGGGCAGCCGTTTTACTACTTCTCGTATGGCGCGGCGTGTTCCGAAGTGATTATCGACACGCTGACTGGCGAGTATCGCCTGCTGCGCACCGACATTCTGCATGATGTCGGTAACTCTCTGAATCCGGCACTGGATATCGGGCAAATAGAAGGCGGATTTGTACAGGGCGCGGGGTGGCTGACCTGCGAAGAACTGGTGTGGGATGATAAAGGCAGGCTGCTGACCGACAGCCCAATGAGCTACAAAATTCCGGCTATCAGCGATATGCCTGCCGATTTACGGGTCAATCTTCTGGAAAACCATGCCAATCCGCAGCACACCGTTTATCGCTCCAAAGCGGTGGGTGAACCGCCATTTATGCTGGGGATATCAGTGTGGTGCGCCTTGCAAGATGCCGTAGCAAGCGTGACGGATTACCAGCAACATCCGCTGCTTGATGCGCCAGCCACACCCGAACGTGTTTTCTGGGGCTGTCAGGAGGCATCATGAACGATGAGTGGATCAGCATTCTGATGGGGTTACGTGAACGCCGCGAGCCGTGTGTGCTGCTAACGCTGCTGGCTGATAAAGGTTCTGTGCCGAGAAACTGCGGCACAAAAATGATTGTCGGGTGCGAGCAAACATATCTGACCATTGGCGGCGGGCATCTTGAATATCAGTGTATTGCGATGGCGCGAGAGATGCTGGAAAAGCAGGCTGTCTCGCCGCATACCGAGCATTTTAATCTTGGGGCGAGGCTGGGGCAGTGTTGTGGCGGCATGACCACCGTATTGTTTGAACCTCTGATTCAGGCGCAGCCGCAGATTATGGTTTTTGGCGCAGGCCATGTTGGACAAGCGTTGGTAGCATTACTGTCGACGTTACCCTGTCACATAACCTGGGTGGATGAACGGCCTGAGATGTTTGCCAGTGCGCCCAAAGGGGTGAAAATCTGGCTGGCAGAAGATCCAATGGATGCGGTGAACGCCGCATCCGCGCAAAGTTACTTTATCGTCATGACCCATCACCACCCGCGTGACCTGGAGTTGGCCGAGGCGATACTGAAACGTGGTGACTACCGATATCTTGGGCTGATTGGCTCGCACACAAAACGGCAGCGTTTTGAGTATCGGTTGGCGGGAAAAGGGATTACGCCGGAGCAACTCAGCACGTTGCGTTGCCCGGTGGGGCTGCCGGATGTGAAAGGAAAACTCCCGGCAGAGATTGCCGTGGCGATTGCCGCTGAGATTATTGCCGTGTATCAGGCGGCTAGTTGAGCTATAAATTATCTTTTGCGGTCAGCAGGAGTGCAGCATGCAAACGGAAAATCCGTTTTATCACGTCAGTTTATTGCCGTATCAGGCCCCTCATTTTGACGACATCCAGGACAGCCACTATCGCCCAGCTTTTGATGAAGCTAAACGTATTAAGCGCGAAGAAATTGCGGCGATAGCGAATAACCCAGCTAACCCAACCTTTGAAAACACCTTTTTGGCGCTGGAAAAAACGGGGCAAATGCTAGGCCGCGTCACCAACGTTTTCTTCGCCATGACGTCTGCGCACACCAATGATTATCTGCAACAGCTGGATGAGGAGTTTGCGGCTGAGCTGGCAGAGCTCGCGGATGAAATGCGCCTTAACCCCGTGTTGTTTTCGCGTATAGATGACCTGTACCAGCGCCGTAATTCACTGGATTTAGACGAAGAATCGCTGCGTTTAGTTGAAGTGGTGTGGCAAAACTTTTCCCTGTCGGGTGCCACGTTAAGCGATGAGAAAAAATCGCGTCTGAAAGTGCTGAACAAAGAAGCCGCGCAGTTGAGCAGCCAGTTTAATAATCGCCTTCATGCCGCAGATAAAGCCGCAGGACTGGTGGTTGACGATGTGCAGCAGCTTGACGGGTTAACAGCGGCAGAAATTGCCGCAGCGAAGCAACATGCGAGCGCCAAAGGTTTAGAAGGGAAATATTTAATTCCGTTGCTTAACTTTACCCAGCAGCCTGCGTTGCAGTCCCTGTCTAATCGCCAGACGCGAGAAAAACTTTTTAAAGCTGGTTGGGAACGTACTCAACACAACGACAGTAACGACACTCGCGCCATCGTTGCGCGCCTTGCCACACTGCGCGCAGAACAGGCGCAACTGCTTGGTTTTGAGAATTACGCCGCCTGGAAAATTGCTGACCAAATGGCGGAAACGCCGCAGGCTGCATTGCAATTTATGCGCGATATCGTGCCCGCTGCAACTGCTCGCGCACAACGTGAACTGGCTGATATTCAGCAAGTGGTTGACGCGCAGCAGGGCGGATTTAAAGCCGAGGCCTGGGATTGGGCGTTTTATGCCGAGCAAGTTAGGCGAGCGAAGTACGATCTCGATGAAGCACAAATCAAACCCTATTTTGAATTGAATAATGTCTTAACCAACGGGGTATTTTGGGCCGCCAGCCAGCTTTTTGGCATCAGCTTTGTTGAACGTTTTGATATTCCGGTCTACCACGATGATGTGCGAACCTGGGAGATATTTGATAAAGACGGGCGCGGTATGGCGCTGTTCTACGGCGATTTCTTTGCCCGCGACAGCAAAGGCGGCGGGGCGTGGATGGGCAACTTTGTCGAGCAATCGACATTGCTTGAAAACGCACCGGCTATCTATAACGTCTGTAACTACAACAAACCGGCAAGCGGCGAAGCAGCGCTGATTTTATGGGACGATGTGGTCACTTTGTTCCACGAATTTGGCCATACCTTGCATGGCCTGTTTGCTACTCAGCGTTATGCGACGCTTTCCGGCACCAATACGCCGCGCGATTTCGTGGAGTTTCCGTCGCAAATCAACGAACACTGGGCGCGTCAGCCACAGGTGTTTGCCAATTATGCCCGTCATTACCAAACTGGCGAACCGATGCCCGAGTCGCTGCGCGAAAAACTGTTCCGCGCTGCGCGCTTCAATAAAGGCTACGACATGACAGAACTGCTCGCCGCAGCGCTTCTGGATATGAACTGGCACAGTTTACCTGCCGGAAGCTCAGTGGATGACGTTGCGCAGTTCGAGGCAAATGCACTAGAAGCGGAGCGGGTTAACCTTGCCGCTGTTCCACCGCGTTACCGCAGCAGCTACTTTGCGCATATCTTCGGCGGTGGTTACGCTGCGGGCTATTACGCCTATATCTGGACGCAAATGTTGGCGGATGATGGCTACCAGTGGTTTGTGGAACAAGGCGGGTTGACTGCACAAAACGGCCAGCGTTTCCGGGAGGCTATTTTGTCACGCGGGAATAGTCGGGAACTTAAAGCCTTGTATAACGACTGGCGCGGACACGAACCCTATAGCGAACCGATGCTGGAAAATCGGGGATTAGCTGGGGAATAATTCGGCAATAAAAAATGCGCCAGGCGGCGCATTTTTTATCAGAACTGATCTTAGCGCGGAATAGGTCGCGGCTTACCCTCAGTATCAACAGCCACATAGATGAAAATGGCTTCAGTCGCTTTATAGCGCTGCCCGATGGGCTCGGAAGAGACCTTTTTCACCCAGACTTCCACATTGATAGTGATAGAACTGTTTCCGCGTTTTACGCAATTCGCGTAACAACACACCACATCACCTACCGCGACAGGCTTGAGAAACGTCATTCCATCAACACGAACGGTGACTACGCGACCCTTGGCAATTTCTTTGGCCTGGATTGCGCCGCCCATGTCCATTTGCGCCATCAACCAGCCGCCAAAAATATCCCCGTTGGCGTTGGTGTCTGCAGGCATCGCAAGCGTGCGTAATACCAGTTCCCCTACGGGGGCGCTTTGCTGAATATTTGAACTCACTTTATCGTTGCCCATTTTCTACGAGAAATGCATGGCGAGTAAAATTATAACCATTGTTATCGCTGCCACAACAACCAACACCAGTGGGTGACCGGCTAACCAGGCATTCCAACGGGCTTCCTGATTACCTACCGACTGTTTATGACGTTCATAAGACTCATCAAAAAGATCCATATGATTACTTTTCTTCTTGCGGCATGTGGCGATAGATATAAACACCGCTCAACAGGGTGAACACCAGTGTCGCCGCAGTCAGGCCGAATACTTTAAAGTTAACCCACACGCTTTGCGGTAGCCAGAAAGCCACGTAAATATTTAGTGCACCACAGACGATGAAAAACAGTGCCCAGGCAACGTTCAAACGCGCCCACACCGATTGCGGCAGGGAGATTTCTTTACCTAACATCCGTTGAATCAACGGTTTTCCCATCACCAATTGGCTAATCAGCAACGCGGCGGCAAACAGGCCGTAAATCACGGTCACTTTCCATTTGATAAATTCATCGTTATGGAAGAACAACGTCAGGCCGCCGAATACCGCAACCATCAGGAAGGTGATTAGCGCCATTTTTTCCAGCTTGCGGAATTTGTACCAGCTGTAGACCAGCGCAAAACCGGTTGCGACAATCAGAGCACCGGACGCTACATAGATGTCGTACATTTTATAGAATGCGAAGAAGACAATCAGGGGCAGGAAGTCGAGAAACTGCTTCATAATCTGTTCCGTTAAAAGACTCCTGAGCATCAAATTAACCGCTCAGGAGTTGGTGAATGTTATTGGCGAACCAGCATATACAAACGGAATAAATAGATGAGCAACACCGCAGAAATAAGGTTGCTTATCGTATTCGCTATCACTCCACCAATAGCCGGTGACAGCGCCGCAAATGAAGATGCGAGCATCAGGAGTGCCGTTTTCGCCAGCAACCAGCTAATCACAGCAGGTGCGACGAGGCGCATATTCCCCCAGGCAAGACGCATACTGCCGCGCATTGACTGGAATACTCCTGCTTTATCCTGAACAACCATAACCGGTGCGAATGAAAGCAGAATCGCTAATATTACGCCCGGCACCACAACCAGCATGATGCCTATCTGCACCAGGAAGGTCGTCAGGAACATCAGAATAAAGATTTTTGGCAATACAGGAGCCGACGTGCCAATCGCACGAAGCGCACTCACGCGTTGCCCGGCACTGACCATCTGGATCAACACCAACATGGCTGCAGCCATAATAGCATTGCCGATCAGGCCCGCAAAAGTCGATGCCGCAGAGGCTTTGAGCAACACTTGCTGCTGCTCAGGCGTCATGTTTTGCACAAGGTCAAAAAGCCCAACGCTGTTCGATAAATTGTCCCCTTCGCTAAGGATAGACATTTGCTCATCGCTGGGTGAAAAAGCGTGGCCGATAACAACTGAAATAAAGGCACAAAGCAAAGCGATCAGTAAGACAGTAACAAACTGATTGCGTAGAAAATTCCCCGTGTCACGGTACACAGAACCCGCCGTGATAGACATGCACTCTCCTTGATGTTGCTCGGTTAAAAATCAGCGGGCAATTGTACACTGGATGGAGGGCAGAGGCACCGACAAGATGTAACGTGTTGAGTAAGTTACTGTCAGCAAGAAAAATTGATCTGGATGGGGTAATCACGATTTTGCATAAAATGCCCAAAAATTAATCCAGATCATTAAATGTTAAATTAGGTATCAAAGTGTGATCGATACTAGATCACTTTGTACCCAATAATGAGTATATTCAGCCCGCTTATAAAACCATAACAAGGAGAGGGCTATGAGAAAATTGTCTGTGGCGTTACTCGCATTAACCTGTTTGTCGGGCGAAGCGTTGGCACATCAACAAGGTGAATTCTTCATTCGTGCGGGTACGGCAACTGTGCGTCCAACGGAAGGTTCTGACAATGTGCTGGGCATGGGCGGGTTTAGCGTCAGCAACAATACCCAACTGGGACTGACATTTGACTACATGGTGACGGATAACATCGGTATTGAGCTGCTGGCAGCCACACCGTTCCGCCACCGTGTCGGTTTAGGCGCAACGGGTGACCTGGCAACGGTTCGACAACTGCCGCCAACATTGATGGCGCAGTGGTACTTTGGCGATGCGAAAAGCAAAGTGCGCCCGTACATTGGCGCGGGTATCAACTACACCACATTCTTTGATGCAGATTTTAATCAGACGGGTAAAGACGCAGGCTTAACCGATCTTAGCGTGAAAGATTCGTGGGGCGCGGCAGGTCAGGTGGGTCTGGATTACATGGTCAACGATAACTGGCTGCTGAATATGTCCGTGTGGTATATGGATATCGACACCGAAGTGAAATTTAAAGCCGGTGGCGAAGAGCAGAATATCAAGACGCGTATCGATCCGTGGGTGTTTATGTTCTCGGCGGGTTATCGTTTCTGACGTTATCTTTTGTAGGTCGGATTAGCGTAGCGACATCCGACAATATTACATGAAATCGGTGGATGTCGCTTACGCTAATCCACCCTACGAATACCTGATTAAGCCGTGCGCGTCGCGGCTTTCATGGCCTGAACAAAGGCTTTCAACTCGCTGAGCATCACGTCAGGCTTATCGAGATTCTTCTCAATAATCTTCACGATGGCGGAACCAGAAATTGCGCCCGCTGCACCCGCTGAAATCGCGTCCTTAACTTGCGACGGTTCTGAAATCCCAAAACCTTGCAGTGAAGGTGCCGCCCCAAACTCGGTTAGCTTTTCTACCAGGTGATGAAGTGGTAACTGGGCACGTGTTTCGGCACCCGTTACGCCAGCACGCGAAAGCAGGTAAGTATAACCGCGACCGTGCGTTGCTATTTCACGCAGCAGCGCGTCATCCGCGTTTGGTGGGCAGATGAAAATTGGCGCGACGTTGTGACGCATCGCCGCCTGGCGGAATGGCGCAGACTCTTCAATTGGCACGTCAGCAATCAGCACCGAATCGACACCCACTTTAGCGCACAGCGCATAAAACTCATCAATGCCACGATTAAACACCAGGTTGGCGTACATCAGCAGGCCAATCGGAATCGTTGGGTGTTTCTGACGAATCACTGCCAGCATTTCAAAACACTGCGTTGGCGTTACACCGGATGCAAAAGCGCGTAGTGCGGCGTTCTGAATTGTCGGGCCATCGGCCAGCGGGTCAGAGAATGGGATGCCCAATTCTAACGCGTCGGCACCGGCTTCAATCAGCGTGTCGATAATCTTCAGCGATTGCTCAGGGGACGGATCGCCAAGGGTCACGAAGGGAACAAAAGCGCCTTCCTTACGAGCTTGTAACTGTTCAAATACGTGTTGATAACGTTCCATTAGATTTCCCCTCGCGCTTTCAGAATGTCGTGAACGGTGAAGATGTCTTTGTCACCACGGCCAGAGAGGTTCACCACCAACAGTTGTTCTTTTTCAGGATTTTCTTTGATCATTTTCAGGGCATGAGCCAGCGCGTGTGAGGATTCCAACGCTGGGATAATCCCTTCGCTACGGCACAGCGTTTTAAAGGCTTCCAGTGCTTCGTCATCAGTGATGGACACGTAATCTGCACGGCCAATACTGTTCAAATGCGCGTGTTGTGGCCCGACAGAAGGGAAGTCCAGACCCGCAGAAATTGAATATGACTCTTCAATCTGGCCTTCATCGGTTTGCATCATTGGCGACTTCATACCGAAGTAGATACCGACGCGGCCATGTTTTAATGGCGCACCGTGTTCACCGCTTTCGATACCGTGCCCGGCTGGCTCAACGCCAATCAGGCCGACGCTAGCTTCATCAATGAAATCTGCAAACATACCAATTGCGTTAGAACCACCGCCAACACAGGCGATGACGGCATCCGGCAGACGGCCTTCTTTTTCAAGGATCTGCGCTTTAGTCTCTTCGCCAATCATGCGCTGAAATTCACGCACGATAGTTGGGAATGGATGCGGGCCTGCCGCAGTGCCGAGCATGTAGTGCGCGGTTTCGTAGCTGCCAGACCAGTCGCGCAGCGCTTCGTTACAAGCATCTTTCAGCGTTGCGGAACCGCTGTGTACCGAAATCACTTCTGCGCCCATCAAACGCATACGAAACACGTTTGGCGACTGGCGTTCAATGTCTTTGGCACCCATATAAATGCGGCATTTCAGGCCGAGCAGGGCACATGCCAAAGCGGAAGCAACACCGTGTTGGCCGGCACCCGTTTCAGCGATGATTTCGGTTTTGCCCATTTTCTTGGCAAGCAATGCCTGGCCGAGAACCTGGTTAGTTTTGTGCGCACCGCCGTGCAGCAAATCTTCACGTTTTAAATACAGAGTAGTTTTGGTGCCAGCGGTCAGGTTACGGCACTTGGTCAGCGCCGTTGGGCGACCTGCATAATTCTTCAGCAGGTCGGTAAATTCAGCCTGAAACTCGGCGTCGCTTTGTGCGGCAACAAACGCTTCTTCTAACTGGCGCAGTGCAGGCATCAAAATTTGTGGCACATACATGCCGCCAAATTCACCAAAATAGGGATTAAGTAAAGTCATGATATTTTCCTTAGTAAGCCCGCAGTGTCTGAAAAACAGCAGCCAGCTTGTTAGCATCTTTAATACCCGGTGCGCTTTCGACACCCGAGTTGAAATCTAATCCTGCGCAGCCCGTTTTTGCCGCGTCTACACAGTTGTCCGCGCCCAGTCCGCCAGCCAGAATCACGTTTTCCAGATCCTGACCTGCAAGGAGTGACCAATCAAAACGCTGACCGCTGCCGCCCTGGCCATTGTCGAACAGATATTTGTCGACGTGGTTTAAATCACGGGCTGGCAAACTGTCTTTCACGCTCAGGGCTTTCCAGATTTGCACGTTAGCCGGAAGTTTTGCGCGCAACTCATCGATATAAACCTGGTTTTCATCACCATGCAGTTGAACAGCAGCCAGAGAGAGTTGCGTGGCTTTCTGTGCAACTTCACTCACCGGAGTGTTGCGGAACACACCAACATATTTCAGCGCTGCGGCGGCAATAACTGATGCAGCCGTTTCATCACTGACAAAACGTGGTGACTCTGGAACAAAAATCAGGCCGCCGTAAATGGCACCGGCTTCAAATGCGGCACGGGCATCTTGCGGGCGAGTCAGGCCACACACTTTGTTTTCACCGAGCATTACGCGGCGAACTGCGGCATTCAGATCGTCTTCGCTCATTAAGGCTGAACCAATCAAAAAGCCGTTAGCAAAATGGCTAAGTTCGCGGATTTGGCGGTAATTGCTGATACCTGATTCGCTGATGACAGTCACGCCATGCCCTAAACGCGGCGCTAACTGGCGAGTACGATTCAGATCGATGGATAAATCACGCAGGTCGCGGTTATTGATGCCGACAACTTTGGCACCCAACTCGATAGCGCGTTCCAGTTCTTCTTCATTACTGACTTCGGTCAACACGCCCATATTCAGGCTGTGGGCGACGGCGGCTAGCTGGCGGTACTGATCGTCGTCAAGCACCGAGAGCATCAGCAGACAAGCATCGGCCTGATAAAACCGCGCCAGGTGAATCTGATACGAGTCGATAATAAAGTCTTTGCACAGCACCGGTTGGGTGACAATGTCGCTGACAATCGGCAGAAAATCAAAGCTGCCCTGGAAATACTTTTCGTCTGTCAGCACGGAAATGGCGGAAGCGTAGTGCTTATACACTCCGGCAATACGCGCCGGGTCAAAATCATCCCTAATCACGCCTTTTGATGGGGAAGCCTTTTTGCACTCCAGAATAAATGCAGTTCGGGCACCTTGCAGGGCGTGATAAAAGTTACGTGTCGCCGGTACAATGTTGTTCTGGAAACTAGCCAGGGGTTGCTGTTGCTTGCGTGCTTCAACCCAAATCGCCTTATCGTCGACGATCTTCTTTAATACGGTTTCCTGCATGACTTATCCTCTTCCTGCCAGTGCTGTTACCCGGTCATAGGCCGCGCCGCTGCGCAGCACTTCCAGCACTCGTTGTGCGTTCGCTTTAAGATCTTCTTGCCCATGCAGACGCATTAACATGGCGACGTTTGCTGCCACCGCAGACTCATGAGCTGTCTCACCTTTACCTTGTAACAGGCGGGTGAGAATGTCACGGTTTTCTTCCGGTGTGCCGCCTGCAAGCTGGTCCTGATGATATGCAGGAAGGCCAAAGTCGGTGGCTTCCAGTTGATAGCTTTTAATCTCACCCTCGTTCAGTTCTGCAACCTGCGTGGTGGCATGAAGAGAAACTTCATCCATCCCGCCGCTATGCACGACTGCCGCACGTTTGTAACCCAACACGCGCAGGGTTTCAGCAATCGGCAGCACCAGTTCTGCGCTGTAAACGCCAATCAGCGCCATTTGTGGATGTGCCGGGTTAATCAGCGGCCCTAGCACGTTAAACAACGTGCGGGTTTTTAACTGCTGGCGCACAGGCATCGCATGGCGAAAACCGGTGTGATATTTCGGCGCAAACAAGAAACAGACACCCAGTTCATCAAGCGCTTTACGGGATGACTCAGCACTCATTTCCAGGTTAATACCGAACGCTGCCAGTAAATCGGAAGAACCAGATTTGCTGGAAACGCTACGGTTGCCGTGTTTTGCGACTTTCATTCCCACCGCGGCGGCAACAAATGCGCTGGCGGTGGAGATATTGATGCTGTTGCTGCCGTCACCGCCTGTTCCGACGATATCGGCAAACGGGTAATCCGGGCTTGGGAACGGGGCTGCGGCTTCAAGCAGAGCAGAAGCGGCTCCGGCAATTTCATTCGGGTGTTCGCCACGAACTTTCATGCTGACCAGCGCTGCTGCCAGCTGTTCTGGTTTTAGCTCGCCACGCACAATGGCGGCGAAAAGCTGGTGGCTTTCTTCGCGGCTCAGCGTCTGTGCCTGGTAAAGTTTGTCTAAAATCGGCTGCAACGTATTAATGTGTTTTAACTTCAGCAGCGCCCAGTCGAGGGTTTGCTCAAGTAAACGAGCACCCTGCGTGGTGAGGATAGATTCCGGGTGGAACTGGAACCCGCAAACGCGATCCGCGTCGTGACGAACCGCCATCACCATGCCGTCAAAATGGGCGTTAATGGTTAAACCCGCAGGGATATTGCTGCCCACTAATGAGTGATAACGCGCAACCGGCAGTGGATTAGGTAAACCGGCAAACATTGCTTCGCCGTCATGGGAAATGATCGATGCTTTACCGTGCAGAATTTCACCGGCCTGGCCAACATAACCACCATAGGCTTCAACAATCGCCTGATGACCCAGGCAGATACCAATAATCGGCAATTTCCCACGCAGACGAGTCAACAACTCCGGCATACAACCCGCTTCACTTGGCGCACCAGGGCCTGGCGAAAGCATCAATACTGGGTTGTCCATTGTCGCCAGGCGTTCAATTAATGTTTGCGCAGGAACATGGTTGCGATAAATGACGACATTGTGTCCGTTGGCACGCAACTGATCGGCCAGGTTATAGGTGAACGAGTCGATGTTATCGAGCAGCAGAATGTCAGCCATTAGAAAATCTCCTGTGCGTGATGCGCGGTGGCGATAGCGCGCAGTACAGCGCGGGCTTTGTTGCGGGTTTCGTCAGCTTCAGACTGCGGTACGGAATCCAGTACCACGCCTGCGCCCGCTTGCACGGTGGCGATGCCATTTTCAACGTAGGCAGAGCGGATAACGATACAGGTGTCTAAATCACCATGAGCGGTGAAGTAACCGACGGCACCGCCGTAACTGCCACGGCGCACGCCTTCTGCTTTGGCAATCAACTGCATGGCACGAACCTTTGGTGCGCCGCTCAGTGTGCCCATATTCATACAGGCGCGATAAGCGTGCAGCACGTCGAGGTCGTTACGCAGTTCACCGACAACGCGGGAAACCAGGTGCATCACAAAGGAATAACGGTCGACTTTAGTCAGGTCAGCAACATAACGGCTGCCAGGGGTGCAAATGCGCGCCAGGTCGTTACGCGCCAGGTCAACCAGCATCAGGTGTTCGGACATCTCTTTATGGTCGGTGCGCATTTCCAGTTCGATGCGGCTGTCGAGATCGCGGTCAAGCGAACCGTCTGCACGGCGGCCACGTGGGCGAGTACCGGCAATCGGGTAAATTTCAATCTGACGTGACGCAGCATCGTATTTCAGCGAGCTTTCAGGAGAGGCGCCAAACAGCGTGAAATCGTTGTCCTGCATGAAGAACATGTACGGGCTTGGGTTGCTTTTCTTCAGCGTCTGGTAAGCGGCTAGTGGAGAAGGGCACGGCAGTGAGAAGCGGCGCGAAGGGACAACCTGGAAAATCTCACCGATGCGAATCGCTTTTTGCATTTTGCGAACCACATCGCCAAATTCTTCGTCGCTTTGGTTGCATTCGCAGGTCATGCGTTCCACTTTTTGCACTGGCAGCGGTGCTGGCTCTTGCTGCATTTGCTTGCTCAGTTGCGCAGAACGCTGAATCAAACGCTGTTTTTCTGACGCGGATGGTGTGAACAAACTGGCCTGAATGCGAGTGCTTTTTTTCTGATGGTCGATAACCAACAGCGTTTCAGCCAGATAGAAACAGTAGTCAGGGCAACTGTTGTCTTGCTCAAGGTCTGGTAAGTCTTCAAAGCCTGCAACCAGATCGTAGGCAAACAAACCGCCGAAGAACATCGCTTCGCGTTCGTTTTCCGGCACGGTAACCAGTTCCTGCATCAGACGGAATGCGTCAAACACTGACAAGGAACACAGGCGCGCATCTTCATCCAGCAATGAGCTGACAGCCGGGAACCGCAATACACGGCCTTGCGGAGAATGTTCATTCTCAACGCCGCCTGGCAGGGCAGCATCCAGCAACGGAAGCAGGGATGCGCCATTTTCTGACAGGGCATGAATAGTGACGGTGTCACCTAAGGCGGTAATGCGCAGCGCGCTGTCAACTAACAGCAGGCTTTTCAAATCGTCTTTGCTGTCGATATCGGCTGATTCGAGCAACAAGGTTGCCGGGCGTGCACCACACAGCTGGTGGAATACCGCCGTTGGGTTATCGCGATATGGCGCGTCATTAATCAGTAATTCGAGCGCTGGTTTTTGTGTTTGCATTTTCTGCTCTCATATTTTGTTCAAAAAAAAGCCCGCTTCGTTGGCGGGCCTGGTATCTGGGCTGAATTACAGCCATAGCGATTACACTGCCCGTTATCAGGAAGTACGCCACCCGCTGTGCATGAGGATTATTGCTTTCATTTTCAGATACCTTTTATCG
>CBCPKK010000012.1:0-131531 GCA_965119215.1 uncultured Buttiauxella sp. | reverse complement strand
CAACGAGGCAAAGTCAATAGCGATTTTTAGTTATCACTGAAAATCGCTATCATGAGCAGCGTTTTTCTTTTTATTAATACACCCGGAGCCATTTTGAGCGAACCAACACTTGCGGTGATTTACGACTTACATAGCCATACCACCGCGTCAGATGGCCTGCTAACGCCCGAGGCGTTGGTGAAACGTGCCGTGGATATGCGTGTTGGTATTCTGGCAATCACCGACCATGACACAGTAGCCGCAATTGCGCCCGCAAGGGAAGCGGTATCACGGCTACAATTGCCTTTGCGTTTAATCAGCGGTGTGGAGATCTCCACGCTCTGGGAAAACCATGAAATACATATTGTTGGGCTAGGCGTTGATGAAAATCACCCGGCGCTGCTGGCATTTCTGAGCGAGCAAAGTGAACGTCGCGTGCAACGAGCGGCTTTAATCGCTGAACGCCTTGAAAAGGCACATATTCCCGGTGCACTTGAAGGCGCAATGCGTCTAGCCAACGGCGGTGAAGTGACCCGCGCGCATTTTGCCCGTTATCTGGTGGAATGTGGAAAGGCAAATACGATGGCCGACGTATTTAAGAAGTATCTTGCAAAAGGGAAAACCGGTTACGTTCCGCCACAGTGGTGTACAATAGAACAAGCTATTGATGTCATTCATCATTCTGGTGGGCAAGCGGTTCTGGCACATCCAGGCCGTTATGACCTGACCGCTAAATGGCTGAAAAGGTTGCTGGCGCAGTTTGCCGAAAGTGGTGGCGATGCCATGGAAGTCGCGCAGTGTCAGCAAGCCCCAAATGAGCGCACCCAGCTTGCAAGCTATGCACAGCAATTTAATTTGCTGGCATCTCAGGGCTCAGATTTCCACATGCCGTGTGCGTGGATTGAGCTTGGGCGCAAACTCTGGTTGCCTGCGGGTGTGGAACCTGTCTGGCAGAATTGGGGAAGCAGCCACATCGCAAAAGAGAGGGCAGTATGAGTCAATTTTTCTACATTCACCCGGATAACCCGCAACAGCGTTTGATTAACCAGGCGGTGGAGATTGTTCGCAAGGGCGGAGTCATTGTTTATCCAACCGACTCGGGTTATGCACTGGGCTGTAAACTTGAAGATAAATCGGCAATGGAGCGTATTTGTCGTATTCGTCAATTACCCGACGGGCACAACTTCACGTTGATGTGCCGGGATTTGTCGGAGCTTTCAACTTACGCATTTGTCGATAACGTGGCGTTTCGCTTAATCAAAAATAATACGCCAGGTAATTACACCTTTATTCTCAAAGGCACCAAAGAAGTCCCGCGCCGTTTATTGCAGGAAAAACGCAAAACTATTGGTTTGCGCGTTCCTTCAAATCCGATTGCGCTGGCATTGCTTGAAGTCTTGAATGAGCCGATGTTATCGACTTCATTAATGCTGCCAGGCAACGAATTTACTGAATCCGATCCGGAAGAAATCAAAGACCGCCTCGAGAAGGTTGTCGATTTGGTTATCCACGGCGGTTACCTCGGGCAGCAGCCGACAACAGTGGTTGATTTAACTGATGATGCGCCAGTGGTTATCCGTGAAGGCGTAGGCGATGCTAAACCTTTCTTATAAGTTCGTCTGCGGCTATACTGTCCGGCCTAAAATGGGGCCGATTTGCCCCATTAATCCCAATTCGACGCCTGTGAAGGCGACACCCGAGGAAGCTCAATGAGCGATAAGAGCGAAAAGTTACAAAAAGTACTGGCGCGTGCTGGCCATGGTTCCCGTCGTGAGATTGAAACCATTATTTCAGCTGGTCGTGTCAGCGTTGATGGCAAAATTGCTAAATTAGGCGATCGCGTTGAAGTGACGCAGGCCCTGAAAATCCGTATTGATGGCCATCTGATCTCCATTAAAGAATCTGCTGAACAGATTTGCCGCGTGCTGGCTTACTACAAGCCGGAAGGCGAATTGTGTACACGTAATGACCCGGAAGGGCGCCCAACGGTATTTGACCGTTTACCTAAACTGCGCGGTGCGCGCTGGATTGCGGTAGGTCGTCTGGATGTGAATACCTGTGGTTTGTTACTTTTCACCACTGATGGTGAACTGGCGAACCGCTTGATGCACCCAAGCCGTGAAGTTGAGCGTGAATATGCAGTACGCGTATTCGGCGAAATTGACGACGATAAAGTGAAGCAACTGGGCCGTGGCGTGCAGCTCGAAGATGGCCCTGCTGCGTTTAAAACCATTAAATTCACCGGTGGTGAAGGCATTAACCAATGGTACAACGTAACCCTGACTGAAGGCCGCAACCGTGAAGTGCGTCGCCTGTGGGAAGCGGTAGGTGTGCAGGTTAGCCGTCTTATCCGTGTGCGTTACGGTGACATTCAGTTGCCAAAAGGCCTGCCGCGTGGCGGTTATACTGAACTGGATCTGGGGCAAACCAACTACCTGCGTAAACTGGTAGAGTTGCCAGAAGAGACAGAAAGCAAAGTTGCGGTTGAGAAAGACCGTCGCCGCATGAAAGCGAACCAGATTCGCCGTGCGGTGAAGCGCCATACGCAAGTTACCGGCAGCGGCGGTGGACGTCGCGGTGGACGCAGCAGCTAAAAGCAGTCACTAAGAACAGTAAACCCCTCGCTCGAGGGGTTTTTTTTAATAATCGATACCAATCTGCGCTTTGATACCGGCATCAAACGCGTGCTTGACCGGCCGCAGTTCACTGACGGTATCGGCCACTTCAAGAATATCCCGATGACACCCGCGACCCGTAATAATGACTGTCTGGCTCTCAGGGCGCTGTGTCAGCGCCGCCAGCACTTCTTCGAGCGGTAAATAGTCGTACGCCACCATGTAGGTTATTTCGTCGAGGATGACCATATCCAGCGTGCTGTCTGCGAGCATACGCTTCGCATGTTGCCAAACTTCCAGGCAAGCCGCGGTATCAGTTTCACGGTTTTGCGTATCCCAGGTAAAACCTGTCGCCATTACCTGAAATTCAACACCCAGTGGTTCCAGTAAATTGCGTTCGCCGTTTGGCCATTGGCCTTTGATAAACTGGATAACGCCCACTTTTTTACCGTGTCCGACTGCGCGTGTTGCGGTACCAAACGCTGCGGTGGTTTTACCTTTCCCGTTTCCGGTAAAGACCATCAAAATGCCGCGTTCTTCTTGCGCTGCAGCTACACGGGCATCCACTTTTTCTTTCTGGCGCTGTTGGCGTTGCTGGTAACGATCTTCACTCATTCGGAAATTCCTGGTTTACGGTTGGGTTGCGCATCAAAGCTCATGCCTGTTTTACGACGACTGTCATCGCCCATTAGCCATAAATAGAGCGGCATTAAATCTCGTGCTGTTTTCAGCTTTTCGGGATCTTCGGTTGGGAATGCACTGGCACGCATGGCGGTGCGAGTTCCGCCTGGATTAATGCAATTGACGCGTAAATTATGCTGCTTATATTCATCTGCAAGCACCTGCATCATGCCCTCGGTGGCAAATTTTGATACCGCATACGCTCCCCATCCAGCGCGCCCCTGACGGCCTACGCTTGAGCTGGTAAACACCAGCGATCCTGAATCTGATTTCAGTAATAAAGGAAGCAATGCCTGAGTCAGGAAGAAGGTGACGTTAACATTTACCTGCATCACGTTTTGCCACGTTTGCGGATCTTGTTCGTCCATCGGGCAAATATCGCCGAGAATCCCCGCATTGTGCAATACGCCGTCTAACCGAGGGATTAGCCCTGAAAGCTTGTGCGCGAGGCTGTGGCAATCGTCTGGTGTCGCGGTAGCGAAATCTAGGGTAAACCAGTGTGGCAAACTCCCGGAGGCAGTGTTGATCTCCTGGGCTACCGTCCGCAATTTTTCTTCGTTGCGCCCGAGTAGTATCACCGTTGCGCCGAAGCGTACGTAAGTTAAGGCGGCTTCACGACCGATGCCATCGCTGGCCCCGGTGACTAAAATGATGCGATTTTGCAGTAAATCAGTTTTCGGTTGATAGTGCACTTTCAACTCCTCGCGCGATGCTTACGCTCACGTCTTATTTCTCGGAAATAGCTGGGAATTTATGGCTTCCAGGTTTTATGCCTGAAATAGCGCCTTATTTCAATCAGGCAACAGGAGACAATACCTTTGATTAACATTTTGCAAAAGTTTCATTTCATTAAAGACGTTCAGGAATGCGCCTCGCAGCATTTATAGTTGGATGCAGACGTGGAATCACCGCTCGGTTACACTGGGCGACAGATATTTAATGCTCTGAATGGAAGGCGGAAAGCGTGGATCTGATTGCAAACTATGGGCTGTTTTTGGCGAAAATCGTCACTGTCGTTGCCGCTATCGGCATTCTTATCACGATTATCGTGAATGTTGCCGGGCGCAAAAGACACCAGCGTGGCGAGCTAAGGCTCACCAATTTAAGTGAACAATACCAGGAAATGCAGGAAGAAATGCAGGTGGCAAGACTTGATGCTCACCAGCAAAAACTCTGGCATAAAACTCAAAAGAAAAAACACAAGCTCGAAGCGAAACAGGCTAAAGCCCGCGCTAAACGTGGCGAAACGGTTATTTCTGACAAACCCACACTTTATGTGCTGGATTTTAAAGGAAGTATGGACGCCCACGAAGTCACTTCTTTGCGTGAAGAGATAACCGCAGTACTGGCTGTAGTGAAACCTGAGGATGAGGTTTTGCTGCGTCTGGAAAGCCCTGGTGGGGTAGTACATGGTTATGGGCTTGCGGCTTCGCAATTGCAGCGCCTGCGTGATAGCAAAGTTCGCCTGACAGTGGCCGTCGATAAAGTGGCCGCCAGCGGCGGTTATATGATGGCGTGCGTGGCGGATAAAATCGTCGCAGCCCCTTTTTCTATTATTGGTTCGATTGGCGTTGTGGCGCAGATTCCTAACTTCCATCGTTTGCTAAAGCGCAATGATATAGATGTAGAACTGCATACTGCCGGGCAGTACAAACGCACGTTGACTTTATTTGGTGAAAACACCGAGCAAGGGCGTGAGAAATTCCGTGAAGATCTCAATGAAACACACCTGCTATTTAAGCAGTTTGTTCATGATATGCGCCCAACGCTGGATATCGATGCCGTAGCGACGGGCGAGCACTGGTACGGTACGCAGGCGTTAGAGAAAGGTCTGGTTGATGCGGTCAGCACCAGCGACGATCTACTGATCAACCTGATGAAAGATCGTGAAGTGATTAATGTGCACTACACGCGCCGTAAAAAGATGATGGATAGATTTACCAGTAGTGCGGCGAACAGCGTGGATAATCTGTTGCTGCGCTGGTGGCAACGTGGTGAAAAACCATTGCTGTAGTGAGTACCAGAACTGAAATGAGAAACGAGGCCATTTGGCCTCGTTCTTTTACTCAGTCTTGCAGGTGATATTTATCAGCAAACACATGCGCAAGATGCTTAAACATATTAAATATCGCGGTGCTTTTCCCGGTCGGTAAGCCTTGCTCATCAAGGAAGTACTCACCTTTGAACACCAGCACCCCGTTTTTTTGCTCTACATCGGTTGCTTCCATTCCATGCATGAAATCTTCATGGGCACGGATGACTTTATTGGCTTCAACGAGTAGTGACTGTTTATCGATTGGTTGAGTGGTCGGTTGCATGATTTCCTCCTTTAAAAACTGGCGCTAGTGTACTTCCGCTATACTGCAAAGGGCAATATTCCTGAGTAAACCTCGGGTGATTTATTCAGTTTACTGTGCTGGCAGGAATCCTTGTTGCGTGCTAATAAAGTTGCGTAACTCATTTTATCAGGTAGAGTGTGACGCTTTCGCAAATCTGGCAACGGAATTGCTTGACATTCAACCAAAGTTCCGTCGTGCTATGTCACCAGCGCGAAAGACTCATTATCTCAATCACCTGCGATGTTCGCTTAATTTGGCTGGTGGATGAAAAAAGAGTTGATATCCATTGATGCTGCCGCAATATAAAAAGCGCATCGCCAGTGGAAGGTGTAACTAGCGTGCGACGTCTCCTGGAAGAATTACATTAGGTAAAGGTGAATATGGGTAAAGCTCTCGTCATCGTTGAGTCCCCGGCAAAAGCCAAAACGATCAACAAATATCTCGGTAATGACTACGTGGTTAAGTCCAGCGTCGGTCATATCCGTGATTTGCCGACCAGTGGATCAACCACCAAGAAGAGCGCTGACTCTGCCTCCACCAAAACGACCAAAAAGGTCAAAAAGGATGAACGCGGCGCGCTCGTAAATCGTATGGGTGTCGATCCATGGCACAACTGGGAAGCACAGTATGAAGTGCTGCCCGGTAAAGAAAAAGTGGTTTCGGAACTGAAATCACTGGCTGAAAAAGCAGACCATATCTATCTCGCAACCGACCTTGACCGCGAAGGGGAGGCCATTGCATGGCACCTGCGGGAAGTTATCGGTGGTGATGAATCACGCTACAGTCGCGTGGTGTTTAACGAAATTACAAAAAATGCCATTCAACAGGCATTTGAAAAGCCGGGCGAACTGAACATCGACCGTGTTAACGCACAACAAGCGCGCCGTTTTATGGACCGCGTTGTGGGTTACATGGTGTCGCCGCTGCTGTGGAAAAAGATTGCCCGAGGTTTGTCTGCCGGACGCGTACAGTCAGTTGCTGTGCGTCTGGTTGTTGACCGTGAACGCGAAATTAAAGCGTTTGTGCCTGAAGAATATTGGGAAGTTGACGCGAATCTGACAACGCCGAAAGGCGACAGTCTGCCGGTTCAGGTCAGCCACCATAAAGACAAGCCTTTCCGCCCGGTTAATCGTGAACAGACTATGTCTGCGGTTAGCGAGCTGGAAAAAGCCCGTTATTCAGTGCTTGAGCGTGAAGATAAGCCAACCAGCAGCAAGCCTGGCGCGCCGTTTATCACCTCCACGTTGCAGCAGGCTGCAAGCACCCGTCTTGGTTTTGGTGTGAAGAAAACCATGATGATGGCGCAGCGTCTGTATGAAGCGGGTCATATCACCTACATGCGTACCGACTCAACCAACTTGAGCCAGGATGCAGTGAGCATGGTGCGCGGCTACATCGAAGATAATTTCGGTAAGAAATATCTTCCTGAAGCGGCTAATCATTACTCCAACAAAGAAAACTCTCAGGAAGCGCACGAAGCGATTCGTCCTTCTGATGTCAGTATTGTTGCTGAGTCGCTCAAAGATATGGAAGCCGATGCGCAAAAACTGTACCAGTTGATCTGGCGTCAGTTTGTTGCGTGTCAGATGACACCTGCGCAATACGACTCAACCACCTTAACGGTGAAGGCCGGTGATTTCCGTCTCAAAACGCGCGGTCGTACGTTGCGTTTCGATGGCTGGACTAAAGTGATGCCTGCGCTGCGCAAAGGCGACGAAGACCGTACATTACCAGCCGTAGAGCCTGGTGATGAACTGGCGCTTGTTGAAATCTTGCCAGGACAGCACTTTACCAAACCACCTGCTCGTTTCAGCGAAGCATCGTTGGTAAAAGAGCTGGAAAAACGTGGCATTGGCCGTCCTTCTACTTACGCTTCAATCATCTCCACCATCCAGGATCGTGGTTATGTGCGTGTAGAAAACCGCCGCTTCTATGCTGAAAAAATGGGTGAAATCGTTACTGACCGCCTGGAAGAAAACTTCCGCGAGCTGATGAACTACGATTTCACCGCGCAGATGGAAAGCAACCTCGACCTGGTCGCCAATAATCAGGCTGAGTGGAAAGGGGTTCTGGACAACTTCTTTAGCGATTTCAGTGAGCACCTCAGTAAGGCCGAACTGGACCCTGAAGAAGGCGGTATGCGCCCAAATCAGATGGTGTTGACCAGCATCGATTGCCCAACCTGTAGCCGTGAAATGGGTATTCGTACCGCAAGTACGGGTGTATTCCTGGGTTGTTCTGGTTATGCGTTGCCTGTTAAAGAGCGCTGTAAAACCACCATTAACCTGGTGCCGGAAAACGAAGTCCTCAACGTGCTTGAAGGCGATGACGCGGAAACTAACGCACTGCGTGCGAAGCGTCGTTGTACCAAGTGCGGCACGGCGATGGACAGCTACCTCATCGATCCAAAACGTAAACTGCACGTCTGTGGTAACAACCCAACGTGTGATGGTTACGAAATCGAAGAGGGCGAGTTCCGCATCAAAGGTTATGACGGCCCAATCGTTGAGTGTGAGAAATGTGGCTCTGAAATGCACCTGAAAATGGGACGTTTCGGTAAGTACATGGCTTGTACTAATGACGACTGTAAGAATACCCGTAAAATCCTGCGCAGCGGCGAAGTGGCTCCTCCGAAGGAAGATCCAGTTCCGTTGCCAGAGTTACCTTGTGATAAGTCAGATGCGTACTTCGTCCTGCGTGATGGCGCGGCGGGTGTTTTCCTTGCGGCAAACACTTTCCCTAAATCTCGTGAAACACGTGCGCCATTAGTGGAAGAGCTGTATCGCTTCCGTGATCGTCTGCCAGAAAAACTGCGTTATCTGGCTGATGCTCCGCAACAAGATGCTGACGGCAACAAAGCGGTTGTTCGCTTTAGCCGTAAGACTAAACAGCAGTACGTTTCTTCTGAGAAGGAAGGTAAAGCGACGGGTTGGTCTGCATTCTTTGTGGATGGCAAATGGGTTGAAGGCAAAAAGTAACCGCCTTTAGTCCTTTAGCGTTGAAAGCCGGAGCCGATGCTCCGGCTTTTTTATATCCTCTTATATAACCTGATTATTATTTTTTCTTTCAAACTATACAAATAGGGTATAACTGATATAGTGGCTTAAGAGAATTTTACCTCGCCTGATCCCCGCCGTTGTTCGTGTCGGGGCTGTTTTTACTGCGGATGGAACGCCATGAAACTACAGCAACTTCGTTATATCGTAGAGGTGGTCAACCACAACCTCAACGTATCGTCGACGGCAGAAGGGCTTTACACTTCTCAGCCGGGGATCAGTAAGCAAGTTCGTATGTTAGAAGATGAACTGGGGATTCAGATCTTTGCGCGTAGCGGCAAACACCTGACTCAGGTCACGCCAGCCGGGCAGGAGATTATTCGTATTGCCCGTGAAGTGCTCTCAAAAGTGGATGCTATCAAGGCAGTTGCTGGCGAGCACACCTGGCCTGACAAAGGCTCGCTGTATGTCGCTACGACTCATACACAGGCGCGCTACGCACTGCCCAATGTAATTAAAGGGTTCATTGAGCGCTATCCTCGTGTCTCGCTGCATATGCATCAGGGTTCACCTACGCAAATCGCTGAAGCGGTGTCTAAAGGCAATGCAGACTTTGCGATAGCGACCGAAGCGTTACATCTTTACGATGATTTGGTGATGCTGCCGTGCTACCACTGGAACCGCTCAATTGTCGTCACGCCGGACCACCCATTAGCGTCAAAAGAATCTGTTTCTATCGAAGAACTGGCGCAGTATCCGCTGGTAACGTACACCTTTGGTTTCACTGGGCGTTCTGAGCTGGATACCGCATTTAATCGTGCCGGTTTAACGCCGCGTATTGTGTTTACAGCGACAGATGCTGATGTGATTAAAACTTACGTGCGTCTGGGGCTAGGGGTTGGTGTAATCGCCAGTATGGCGGTTGACCCAGTGTCGGACCCGGATCTGGTGCGTATTGAAGCGCAGGGCGTGTTCAGCCACAGCACCACCAAAATTGGTTTCCGCCGCAGCACCTTCTTGCGCAGTTACATGTATGATTTTATTCAGCGTTTCGCGCCGCACCTGACTCGTGATGTGGTTGATACCGCCGTAGCATTGCGCTCTAACGAAGATATTGAAGCGATGTTCAAAGATATTAAGTTACCAGCCAAATAATACCTGAAGGTATCTTTTCTTTACGAAAGATACCTTTTCTCATTTGCATTAAAGAATATGTGTTAATCCTCTCCGTATTAAATATCCCTCGCAGTTTAATTAACCACTCTATTTAAGTGGTTAATCTGTCTCAATAAAGCGACAAACGTAGATAATAATTAACCACTGCGCAAATTTATTGTTTCAATTATATATTTGAGGTCAAAAGATTAAATCTTTTCCTGCAATGAGGGAGCAATTTCGCTAGCTTTTGTACTAGAGTTTCTTTAGGATTAATCCCAGCTGGCGATTAATTATACCGATTGTTTAGGGTTTTATGATAAGTGGTGCCGATTGTATGAGGTTAGCAATGCCTTCAGGAAGTGAAGAACCGCAAAGGGAAACTGGGCTTAAGCGTAAAGCCTGGATGGCGGTGTTTCTCGTATCAGGTCTGTTCTGGCTAGTTGTTGCACTGGCAGCCTGGCATTTTTGGGGGTAAACATGACAACCCTTAACCAAACGCAAGTGCAGAAAGCTGTACATCAACAAGATGACAAGCCACTGCAAGAGGCGAGTGCTGGAGAAGTTAACATTCCGGAGTCGTGGCAGCTGACTAAACAGCAAAAAGATTTTATCGAACTGTTTTCAACAGACGATCATATAAAACAATAAGTGTTATTTTCATTTACTTTAATTTAACTTGCGGTTAATCACACTTTTTAATTAAACGTGGTTAACAGCACACTCTTTAAGTAATCACTACACACAGCAAATTTAAGAGGCTGATTAGTTATTCAGTCATAGTGTTTACAAAGTAATAAGAGAGTGGCTTATGAATACTTACCGTAGCGTCAAATACTGGTCATGGCTCAGTGTGTTTACCGTTTCGTTTGTTTTTTGGGCGCAAATGGTCTGGATGCTGGCAAACTAATTATTCCCTACACCCTGGCCTGCGCCGGGGTGTCATCAAATCCTTCCTCCTTTGTGTGTACACCCTCTGATTTATCAATTCGGGTTGTTATCAAATCGTTACGACATCTTTGTGTTATCTTTAATACTGTCCCTGATCTTCGTCAGGGATACCGCTATCCCTGGAATTTAAGGAGGAGCTATGTCGTTAACCCTACGAGAGGCCAGTAAGGACACTTTACAGGCGCTGAATAAAACCTATCACTATTACAGCTTGCCGCTGGCCGCAAAGGAACTTGGGGATATCACTCGTTTACCCAAGTCGCTAAAAGTTCTGCTCGAAAACCTGCTGCGTTGGCAGGATGAAGACTCCGTTACTCAAGACGATATCCATGCGTTGGCCGGCTGGCTGAAAGACGCACATGCCAATCGAGAAATTGCCTATCGACCGGCACGTGTCCTGATGCAGGACTTTACGGGTGTCCCTGCGGTGGTTGATTTAGCCGCCATGCGGGAAGCCGTAAAACGTCTTGGTGGTGATGTCGCCAAAGTAAATCCACTTTCACCTGTCGACCTGGTTATTGACCACTCCGTGACTGTCGATCATTTCGGTGACGACGACGCTTTCGAAGAAAACGTTCGTCTTGAAATGGAACGTAACCACGAACGCTATGTCTTCCTGCGCTGGGGCCAGCAAGCCTTCAGCCGTTTTAGCGTAGTGCCGCCGGGTACGGGTATTTGTCACCAGGTTAATCTGGAATACCTCGGCAAAGCGGTGTGGAGTGAAATGCAGGGTGATGAGCTGGTAGCTTATCCCGACACGCTGGTCGGTACGGATTCCCACACCACCATGATTAATGGTCTTGGCGTATTAGGGTGGGGCGTCGGTGGTATTGAAGCGGAAGCAGCCATGTTAGGCCAGCCTGTTTCGATGCTGATCCCAGATGTCGTAGGCTTTAAACTTGATGGCAAACTGGGGGAAGGTATTACCGCGACTGATCTTGTGCTAACAGTCACACAAATGCTGCGTAAACATGGTGTTGTCGGTAAATTTGTTGAGTTTTACGGCGACGGCCTGGATTCTCTGCCATTGGCCGACCGCGCGACAATCGCGAATATGGCGCCTGAATATGGCGCGACCTGCGGTTTCTTCCCGATTGATGGCGTGACGCTGGACTACATGCGTCTGAGCGGCAGAAGCGAAGAACAAATTGCGTTGGTTGAAGCCTATGCAAAAGTGCAGGGGATGTGGCGAAATACTGGCGATGAGCCTGTCTTCACCAGCACACTTGCGCTGGATATGAATGAAGTTGAAGCAAGCCTGGCAGGGCCGAAACGCCCGCAGGATCGCGTCCCGCTGGGAGATGTTCCAAAAGCATTTAACGCCAGCAATGAGCTGGAGCTTAACACTACCCAAAAAGATCGTGCTCCGGTTGACTACACCATGGGCGGTCAACAATATCAGTTGCCTGATGGCGCTGTCGTCATTTCCGCAATCACATCCTGTACCAACACTTCAAACCCAAGCGTCCTGATGGCGGCAGGTCTGCTGGCCAAAAAAGCGGTGACATTGGGCTTAAAACGCCAGCCATGGGTGAAAGCGTCTCTGGCACCTGGCTCGAAAGTGGTTTCGGATTATCTGGCTAAAGCTGGATTCACGCCTTATCTCGACGAGTTAGGTTTTAATCTGGTGGGTTATGGCTGTACGACCTGTATTGGTAACTCCGGGCCGTTGCCCGATCCAATCGAGCAGGCTATCAAGAAGGGCGATCTTACTGTCGGTGCGGTACTGTCCGGAAACCGTAACTTTGAAGGGCGTATTCATCCGCTGGTGAAGACGAACTGGCTGGCATCACCGCCGCTGGTGGTGGCGTATGCGCTCGCGGGGAACATGAACGTTAATCTGACGACCGATCCGCTCGGGCATGATAAAAAAGGTGACCCGGTTTATCTGAAAGATATTTGGCCGAGCAGCCAGGAAATCGCCCGTGCTGTTGCACAAGTTTCCACGGAAATGTTCCACAAAGAATACGCTGAAGTCTTCGAAGGCACGCCGGAATGGCGCAACATTGAGGTCGATCGTTCAGACACTTACGGCTGGCAAAGTGACTCCACCTACATCCGCCTGTCGCCATTCTTTGACGATATGGAAGCCACGCCTAAACCGGTGCAAGATATTCATGGTGCCCGCGTTCTGGCAATGCTTGGTGATTCGGTCACCACTGACCATATCTCGCCTGCGGGGAGCATCAAACCCGACAGCCCAGCCGGGCGCTACCTGCAAAATCACGGTGTAGAACGCAAAGACTTTAACTCCTACGGCTCGCGCAGGGGCAACCATGAAGTGATGATGCGCGGAACGTTTGCGAACATCCGTATTCGTAACGAAATGGTGCCGGGAGTTGAAGGCGGCATGACACGACTGCTACCGGGTGATGAAGTGATCTCTATTTATGATGCCGCGATGCGTTATCAGGAGAAGGGCATCCCGCTGGCCGTTTTCGCAGGTAAAGAATATGGATCAGGTTCCAGCCGTGACTGGGCGGCGAAAGGACCACGCCTGCTTGGCGTGCGAGTGGTTATTGCTGAATCATTCGAGCGTATTCACCGTTCGAACCTGATTGGTATGGGCATTTTACCGCTGGAGTTTCCGCAAGGCGTGACACGCAAAACGTTAGGGCTAACCGGAGAGGAGTTTATTGATATCAGTGGGCTTAATGACCTAACCCCAGGTGCAACGGTTCCGGTGTCATTAACGTTTGCTGATGGTAGAAAAGAGGTGGTTGAGTGCCGCTGCCGAATTGATACCGGCAATGAACTGACGTATTTCAAAAATGACGGCATTTTGCACTATGTGATTCGCAACATGCTGAATTAGAGAAAATTCTCCCCCAGCGATGGGGGAGAAAAACACTTAATCTTCTGACAGCAAATGGCCCATTTTGGCCGCCTTGGTATCCAGGTAATGCGCGTTCTTTGGGTTTCGACCTACAATTAGCGGCACACGTTCAATGATATTAATGCCCGCTTCGGTCAAAATTTCTACCTTTTGCGGGTTGTTAGTCAGCAAACGTACGGCATCGACACCTAATAGTTTAAACATGTCCGCACAGAGCGTGAAGTCGCGCTCATCGGCGGCAAAACCGAGCTGGTGGTTCGCTTCAACGGTATCGTAGCCTTTATCTTGTAATGCGTAGGCGCGGATTTTGTTGAGCAAACCAATGTTACGGCCTTCCTGGCGGTGGTACAGCAATATTCCGCGTCCTTCTTCAGCAATCTGGCTCAACGCCGCTTCAAGCTGGAAACCGCAATCGCAGCGCAGGCTGAACAGGGCATCACCCGTCAAACACTCTGAATGTACGCGCGCCAGAACAGAGTCATTTCCCGTAATATCGCCAAAAACCAGAGCAACGTGATCTTGTCCGGTTGCCAGTTCTTCAAAGCCCACCATCAGGAAATCGCCCCATGGGGTTGGCAGTTTGGCTTCTGCCACACGTTTAAGCTGCATGTGATTCTCCAGGTACTTATATTGGCACTCAGCGTGCCTGCCAGCTTTCTGGCTTGTTTAATTACTACTGGCTATTTTGCCACAACGCCGGGCACTTCACCTAATAGACTGGGTACACTCCTATTTTTACGCTTAGTACGATTCCTCGTTTTCCCTTCGGTGCGTTTTTTCAGGTATTCTTAACGTTCAAATTGCATAAGGATAAGTGATGCGGGCAATAGCGAAACGAACGACAATCGGGGCCGGGCTACTTTTAGTTATGCCGTTAACCGTATCGATTTCAGGTTGGCAGTGGGCGCCTGGTGGGCACAGTGCCTGGCTAAAAATGATGTATTGGGTGACAGAAACGGTGACTCAACCCTGGGGTATCATTACCCATGTCCTGCTGTGCGGCTGGTTTTTGTGGTGTCTGAGGTTTCGCTTAAAAGCAGCCATCATGCTATTTGCTATTCTTGGCGCGGCTATCCTTATCGGGCAGGGCGTTAAATCAGTGATTAAAGATAAAGTGCAAGAACCTCGTCCTTTTGTCGTATGGCTTGAGAAAACACAAAATATTCCGACAGATGAGTTCTACAATTTAAAACGTAAGCAGCGTAGCGAACTGGTAAAAAGCCAGCTTGAGACTCAGCCTGATGTACCGGGCTGGTTGCGTAAACACTGGCAAAAAGAAACCGGTTTTGCGTTTCCTTCTGGGCATACCATGTTTGCGGCGAGTTGGGCATTATTAGGTGTCGGGTTGTTATGGCCACGCCGCCGCACCTGGACCATCGCATTATTATTGGTTTGGGCAACGGGTGTGATGGGGAGTCGGTTGCTGCTCGGCATGCATTGGCCGCGCGATTTAGTGGTCGCCACGTTGATATCCTGGATATTGATAACATTAGCCACCTGGCTTGCTCAAAAAATATGCGGTCCGTTATCGCCGCCACCGCAGGAAGCTGACGAAATAGCCGAACGAGACGCCGAAGCTTGAGTTTATTGATTTAATCCCCATTTCTTATGAATTGGACGCCGCTAATGGATTCCCCGAACAACCGGGAAATGGTAATTTATACCGTTAGAAAGCATTAGGGCATAATTGAGTCGCAAGACCACATGACGGGAAGTAATGTGAAATATTTATTCATTTTCTTACTGGTGCTAGCGATTTTTGTGATTTCTGTCACTTTGGGCGCGCAAAACGATCAGGTCGTTAATTTCAACTATCTGCTGGCACAAGGCGAATACCGTGTCTCCACATTACTGGCGACTCTTTTTGCTGCCGGTTTTTTACTGGGCTGGGTGATTTGCGGCCTGTTTTGGTTGCGCTTGCGTGTTTCGCTTGCTCGTGCCGATCGCAAGATCAAGCGCCTCGAGCAGCAAATCACGACAGAATCTGGCGCTACCACAGTGGTTGTACCGGCTGTGAAGGAATAATCTGCCATGCTGGAATTGTTGTTTCTGCTGTTGCCTATTGCCGCCGCCTATGGCTGGTATATGGGGCGCAGAAGCGCGCAGCAAGATAAGCAACAAGAAGCTAACCGCCTGTCGCGTGACTATGTGGCGGGGGTGAACTTCTTGCTGTCTAACCAGCAAGATAAAGCGGTGGATTTATTCCTTGATATGCTCAAGGAGGACACCAGCACCGTTGAGGCACACCTCACGCTGGGTAACCTGTTCCGTTCCCGTGGTGAAGTAGACCGCGCCATCCGTATCCACCAATCCTTAATGGAAAGTGCCTCGTTAACCTACGAACAGCGTCTGCTGGCGGTACAACAGCTGGGGCGCGACTATATGGCTGCCGGTTTGTATGACCGCGCCGAAGATATGTTCGCGCAGCTGATTGATGAAACAGATTTCCGCATTGGCGCGTTGCAACAATTGCTGCTTATCCACCAGGCAACCAGCGACTGGCAAAAAGCCATTGATGTGGCGGAGCGACTGGTAAAACTTGGCAAAGACAAACAGCGCACCGAAATTGCCCATTTCTACTGTGAACAAGCCCTGCAACTGATGGCGAGCGACGATCTCGATCGTGCAATGTCACTGCTGAAGAAAGGGGCTGCGGCAGACAAAAATTGCGCACGAATTTCTATCATGATGGGCCGTATTTTCATGGCGCGTAATGAGTATGCCAAAGCCGTTGAGTCACTCCAGCTCGTCATTGATCAAGACAGCGAATTAGTCAGCGAAACCCTGGAAATGCTGCAAACGTGCTATCTGCAGCTAAACAAACCGCAAGAGTGGGAAGCGTTCTTAAAACGGTGTGTTGAAGAGAATACCGGTGCGGGTGCAGAACTGATGCTGGCCGAAATCCTTGAACATAAAGAAGGATCTGAAGTCGCGCAGGTTTATATCAACCGCCAGCTCCAGCGTCACCCAACCATGCGTGTGTTCCATCGTCTGATGGATTATCACTTGCAGGAAGCGGAAGAAGGGCGTGCAAAAGAAAGTTTGATGGTACTGCGTGATATGGTTGGCGAACAGGTGCGTACCAAACCACGTTATCGCTGCCAAAAATGTGGTTTCACCGCCTTTACTATGTACTGGCATTGCCCATCTTGCCGGGCATGGTCAACGATTAAACCTATCCGTGGTCTGGACGGGCAATAGCGGTTAGTCAGGCTATATTATAAAAAAAAGCCATACTTTAGTTACAACATACTTGTTATTTTAGTTACCCAACTTACCTCGGCTCCGAGTCGTTTTTGCCTCGCAAGGTGCAATGGTAACTGTAGTTTTGTGTGTTCCCCGAGTAGAATACTTGCCGTTTATCTCTTTGCGCCGCGTCGGTGCCCAACAGTCAGAAGGTTTAGCCATGAATTTATCTGCACCATCCTCCTCCCGTGTTGCCACCGATTCTCCCATTGTTGTCGCACTTGATTACGATAATCGTGACAAAGCCTTAGCATTTATTGACCGTATTGACTCACGTGATTGCCGCCTGAAAGTAGGCAAAGAGATGTTTACTCTGTTCGGGCCGCAACTGGTGCGTGATATCCAGCAGCGCGGGTTTGACGTATTCCTCGATTTGAAATTCCATGATATCCCAAATACAACTGCACGAGCCGTTGCGGCGGCGGCTGAGCTGGGCGTATGGATGGTTAACGTTCATGCCAGCGGTGGGGCGCGTATGATGACCGCAGCGCGTGAAGCTCTGCTGCCATTTGGCAAAGATGCACCGCTTCTGATTGCCGTAACTGTGCTAACCAGCATGGAAGCCAGCGACTTATCCGATCTCGGTATCACAGCAACGCCTGCTGAATATGCTGAACGCCTGGCTCGTTTGACTCAAAATTGCGGGTTAGACGGCGTGGTTTGCTCGGCACAAGAAGCTGTACGTTTCAAAACTGAATTAGGCCAGGCATTTAAACTCGTTACTCCGGGCATTCGCCCTGCAGGAAGTGATGCAGGCGATCAGCGTCGCATCATGACACCACAGCAAGCGCAAACTGCTGGAGTGGACTTCATGGTAATAGGACGCCCGATCACCCAATCTGCAAATCCGGCCGAGACACTGCGTGATATCCGCGCATCATTACTTTCCGTACAGCAATAAACTGGAGGCATGATGAAAGACGACAATAGCCGCTTAGTTTACTCCACTGATACGGGGCGAATTGATGAGGCGAAAGCGGAGGTGGTTCGCCCAAAAGGCGATGGCGTGGTGCGTATCCAACGTCAAACCAGCGGTCGTAAGGGCAAAGGCGTGTGTCTGATCACTGGTATTGATGCCAGTGACGCTGAATTAGCGACATTAGCGGCCGAACTCAAGAAAAAATGTGGCTGTGGTGGTTCGCTAAAAGATGGCGTTATTGAGATTCAGGGCGACAAACGCGATCTGATAAAATCGCTGCTTGAAGCAAAAGGGATGAAAGTGAAATTAGCAGGCGGTTGATTCGTTTGCTAAAAATAAAAAGGCCACGGCAAATATACCGTGGCTTTTTATTTTGACTGCTGAAAGTCAGACCTGAATATTAAAGCTATTTATAATTAGTTAAAGCGTTTGTACTTTCTTGCAGGCATCAAGTTTTATTTGCCTACCTGATGGCCAATAATACCACCAACCGCAGCACCACCTAATGTACCCAGAGTGCTACCGTCAGTTAAGACCGCACCACCCAATGCACCGGCACCAGCACCAATCGCGGTGTTACGGTCACGTTTGGACCAGTTAGAACACGCGCTGAGGGACATCGCAACGGTCAGCGCCAGCACAACAGCGGCAACTTTTTTGTTATTTAAGGTCATAATACTTTCTCCTGAATTATTGATTCACGGAAATAAGTCTCCCTGGAAGTATAGTGGCTATTGGCCGACTTAAAAGAAGTTCCCGCGAAACTGCATGACGATATAAGACCTAAAAGATAACGCCAGTGATTATCACTTCCTGTTATATCGCTAATAAATATTCTAATTTCTATGGGAAATAACAACAGGTAAATAGTCTTAAAGGGCGGGCAGGATAATTCTGATAAGAGAACTGCCCGCAATGGGTGCAGGCAGTTAAAATGCAGGGTTACGCGATAGGGAATTGCTTAACGATATTCACCTGAACACCACTGTCCTGCAACTGCTGTGCAGAGCTTTCGCTAAGTCCATCATCGGTGATTACCCGGTTAATGCGTGCGATAGGGCCAAGCGTATAGGGGTGCATTGCACCGAACTTGCTGCTGTCCGTCAGAACAATGGTTTCGCTGCCTTTTTCCAGCACGGTATTGACCACATCAGCACGCATCATATCGCGGCTGGTAAATCCGGTTTCAGGCAAGAAACCATCGATGCCGATGAATGCTTTGCTGAAATGCACTTGCTGGAGGAACTGGCGAGTCAGCGGCCCAACCATGCTCTCGCTTTTCTTTTGGTAGATGCCGCCAAGCAGCACCACTTCACAATCGGTATCTTTCAGCAAATGAGCTATGTAGCTGCTGACGGTAATCAGAGTGATATTTTTCTGCTCGGCCAGAGCACGCGCCAGCAGGGCATTACAGCTGCCATTTTCAATAAAGATCGTTTCACCGTCGTTGACTAACGTCGTGGCAAAATCAGCAAGATGTCGTTTCAGCGAATAATTGTTCATCATTCGTGTTTCGACATCTTCGCTATCAAGCGGAACGGCGTAACCGTGAGCACGTTTCAGATAGCTCTTTTTCTCCAGCAGATTGAGATCCTGGCGAATAGTCACTTCTGAGACACCGGTTGTTTTAGCGAGATCGGCCACACTCATGCGCCCTTGATCAATCACCATTTGTAAGATTATTTGTTGTCTGGAGTTCATGTCAGCCAATTATGCGGCGGCGCCTGTAGCACCGCCTGGATTATCAAAGTGTATGTTCTGTACGGGCTATAATATCATCCTGAGCGTCTGGAGATAAGGCAGTAAAGAATGCAGAATAACCTGCTACCCTAACCACTAAGTCGCGATACTTATCAGGATGTTGTTTGGCATCCACCAGTGTTTCACGGGAAACAATGTTGTATTGCACATGCCAGCCTTTGTGCGCTTCAAAGAATGTGCGCAGCATAATCATCAATTTTTCGCGGTCACGTGGGTTATCGAGCGTTGCCGGATTCAGTTTCTGATTCAGCAAAACGCCGCCCAGAATTTTACTGGTTGGCAGTTTACCCACTGAACTTATTACCGCTGTTGGCCCAAGACGGTCAGTGCCTGAAGCAGGGCTTGCACCTTCGGCTAACGGGGTCGTAGCTTTACGTCCATCCGGCGTTGCCATTGTTGCCGCGCCAAAAGGTACGTTCGCTGAAATCGACGATGTGCCTGCGTAGTAAGTCCCACCGATAGGGCCGCGACCAAAACGGGTATTGTGATACTGCTTCAGTTCGTCGATGTAAGTCTGATAAGCACGAGCCAGCAGCAAATCGACTTCGTCGTCATCATTGCCGTATTTTGGTGCGCTGTTAATCAATCGCTGGCGTAACTGTTCGCCGGTCAAACCCTCAAAATCGTTAGCCAGCGCTTCGGCTAATTGTTTTTGGCCAATAGCACCTTGCTCAAACACCAGCTTTTTCACCGCTGCAAGACTATTGCCGAGGTTGGCGATACCGACTTGCAGGCCGGAAACCCAGTCATATTTTGCACCACCTTGCTTGACGCTTTTACCGCGTTCGATGCAGTCATCCACCAGCGCCGAGCACAGAATATCATGGGCGTTTTCTTCAAGAACGGTGTCCACAACGCATTCGATTTCGATAGATTTCTGGGTGTAATAGCGAATCTGTGTATCCCAGGCGTTCATCACTTCATCAAATTGTGAGAAGTTACCAGTAGACAAAGCGTGTTCCTGTGGCAGGAAGATTTTGCCGCTGGTTGCATCACGCCCATTTTCAAGCGCTGCCAGCATGACCCGAGCAAAGTTGATGAAGCTCATGCCGGTGCACCGGTAGCCCCATTTCCCGCCCACCGCAGTTTCGATACAGCCGATTGCCGCGTAGTCGTAGGCATCCTCACGGCTTACCCCGAGCTTGATAAACTCCTCAATGACGATTTCATCGTTGTTAAACGCTGGCATACCGAAACCACAGCGGATCACTTGCACACAGGCATCCAGGAAGTCATTGCTCATTCCGGCGTGGTAACGCACGCTCAAGTTTGGCTGTGTTGAACGCAACTGGCCGCAGGACTCCAGAATCGCATAAGAGAGTGGATTTACAGCGTCGACAGCTTTGCCATTGACCAGAGTCTGGCCGCCAATAGTCACGTTTTGATAAAGCGGGCTGCCCGCAGATGCTTTGGAGTGTGAACCCGAGCGAATCTTGTTTACTTCCAACAGCTTCAGCCAGCAACTTTGCAGTAATTCGATAGCCTGATCGCGTCCCAGAGTTTGCTCAAGCTCAACATCACGGCGATACCACGGATAGAGATATTGGTCGAGGCGGCCAAACGAAACGGAGTGCCCGTTTGATTCAATCTGCAACACCAACTGAATGAAGTAGCTTAATTGCAAAGCCTGCCAGAAAGAGGTCGGTTGATGGTGGGCGATGTGTTCGCAGTTTTCCGCAATTGTCAGCAGTTCATCACGACGTGTTACACGTTTTTCGCTCGATGCCATTTCTTTGGCAAGAGCGGCGTAGCGCAGAATATGGTCACTCAATGCCACAAACGTGATGTCGATGGCTTTAAGGAACTGTTCTTTATGCAGGTCTTCCCAGTCCGTAAGGTGAAGACGCGAGCGGCGCTCAGCTACTTTTGCACGCAATCCATCAAGGCCTAATTCCAGCAACAAAGGGAAGTTAACTGCAAGATGCGCATCGCCTGAGGTCATATTCCCTTCGGCTTTAATAATACCGCTCGCCAGCAACTCTTTTTGCTCGTCGGTGAACATGCCGTAGCAGCGATCCTGCACAGTCTGGCCGCGCCACCATGGGCAAATTTCATGCATCACGGCTTTGTCTGCATCTGAAATTGAGAAGCCAGCACCAGGGCGGTCGCCCAGTTCATCGATCTCAGTTTCAATCCAGCCCACGGTATATTCAGGGAAGAAAGGAGCACCGCGAACATGGCTTGCCTGGTTACCGACAACCAGCTCATCGTGCTTAATCCAGATGGTACGTTCGGCAAGGTGATGGGCGAGGGCGAGGGCACGGCGCACTGGCAGAGGTTTGTTCTGGTGCTGTTGATAAATCGCCGTGTAGTGTTGTGCGCGCTCAGTACAAACAGGTGGCTTAACGATATGAATCAACGCTTCTTTATGATCTTTGATTCTTTGGCTCAGGGTGTTCAGATTCAGTTGTGTCATCGGTTTATCCTCTTATCCAGGCGGTCATCCCTTTTTGGCTTGCATACTGCTGCGCAAATTGCAGCAGTTCTGGCGCATCAAGAGGTTGAAGCGCTGCCAGATAAGGGACATTCAGGAGTTTATATTTGTTGATACCTAAGGTGTGGTAAGGCAAAAAATGAATCGCTTTCACGCCAATTTCGTCGGCGGCAAAATCGCTGATCGCGCGAATAGATTGCTCATCAGCATTAAAATCTGGGATTAGCGGCACGCGAATGGTCATTTCTACATTTCGCGCCGCAAGTTTGCGGAAGTTATCCAGTACGCGTTCAGCGCTACCGTCAGTCCACTGTTTAAAGCGTTTCGCATCGACATGCTTGAGGTCGGCGAGCAGTAAATCGAGATGTTCGATAGACGGCTCTATATATTTCCATGGCACGTGAAGGCATGACTCGACCGCAGTATGAATGCCCGCTTCTTTGCTTTTTCTCAGCAATTGCTCGGCAACATCAGGTTGCATAAAAGGTTCGCCACCTGAAAGCGTAATGCCGCCGCTGCTGCGGTCATAAAACGGCTTATCGCGTAACACTTTTTGTATGATGGCATCAACGCTTTGAGTTTCGCCGCACACGCTTAATGCCTGAGTAGGGCAGCAATCTATCAAAGGGGCCATATCGCCGGGCATTAATTTCTCACGCACGATAACCAAAGCGTCGTCAATACGGCTAATCGCGTGTGGGGCAACCTGCGGGCAAAGCTCGCAGCCTGCAAGGCATAGACGCTCATCAAACAACACATCCTGGCCACGTGCGCGGCTTTCAGGATTCTGGCACCAGCGGCAGCCAAGTGAGCAGCCTTTCAGGAACACCACGGTACGGATACCAGGGCCATCATGTGTTGAGTAACGTTGGATATTAAATAGCATAAGCCCGCCTTTATCTTCTGTTCGTAAATTAGATTACTTTCGAATGAAAGTTTTATTGATTTTGATCAGCTAAAGGACAGACAGCGGCGTTATGATGTCGGCAATGAGATACACGACAAATCTGGAGAGTTTTATGGAACTGTATTTAGACACTGCTGACGTTGCCGCAGTTAAGCGCCTGGCGCGTGTTTTACCGTTGCAGGGCGTAACAACCAACCCATCAATTGTGGCGAAAGCAGGTATTTCGCTGTGGGAAGTGCTCCCTGCGCTGCAAGATGCGTTGGGCGGTGAGGGCAAGTTATTTGCTCAGGTCATTGCGGCACAAGCTGATGAAATGGTTAAAGAAGCTGAGCTGTTGGTGCGTCGCGTGCCGGGTCTGGTAGTCAAAGTTCCGACTACGATCGAAGGTTTGGCTGCTCTGAAACAATTGAAAGTTCTGGGGATACCCACACTCGGCACCGCCGTTTACGGTGCGGCACAAGGTTTGCTGGCGGCATTAGCGGGTGCGGAATATGTGGCTCCCTACGTCAATCGTCTGGATGCGCAGGGCGGCGATGGCATTCAAATGGTGCAGGATTTACAGCAATTGCTGACACTACATGCTCCGCAATCAAAAGTCCTCGCCGCCAGTTTCCGCACGCCTCATCAGGCAATGTCATGCTTGTTGGCAGGTTGTGAAGCGATAACGTTACCGGTTGATGTCACCGAACAGCTGTTAACCGCACCCGCTGTCAGTGCGGCAATTGCGACCTTTGAGAAAGACTGGCAGGGCGCATTTGGCTCATTGAGTTTGTAGCACGAAGGTTTGAATCTAACGCCGACTTTCATCGGCGTTAGATTCAAATCTCCCAGGGCGACTTTTTCAGGTCGCTTTTTTTATCTTCATCGCCAGTGGCGACGCTGAGTAATTCTGCTTTCAAAATTTCCAGATTATTAATGGCGGACGCATGATCGCCTCCCACCAAAATATCCAGCACGGTATCAATGCGTTTTGCAAGTTGCAGAGGGTCCACTGAAGGCATAGTGCATCCTGTTCTCAGTTGAAAAAAGTTACTTTCATAATGCAAAAAAAGGCGATGAAAGAGAAGCCGTGACTGCGCTTTTTTAGCCTTATCCATCAATCAATTATCGAACAATATATAAGTAATAATTATTAAATGCTCGAGTACATTCATACCAATGCAGTAGTGGATTAGTCTGATCCTGCGTGTAACGCGCTTTCATAACATGAGGATAAGATAATGACAGTGATTAACCAGCCAACCTGCAAATTGTTCACGGATACTGCACGATTCACCCAGTTGTCGGGCTACTACGAAGCAGAGCGTCGTACGGTTTGGATGATGTTAGGAGCGCAACCCCGTCCATGCTTCAATCACAAATTGATCGAAGAAATCATGAACCTGCGGTATCTGGTTCAACAGGAGGGATTTGTAGTTGATTTTTGGGTGACCGGTTCACTTGTGCAAGGAGTGTATAACACGGGCGGAGATCTGGGATTTTTTGTTGAATCAATCCAGCAAGGTAAACGCGAAGCGCTTCGTGCTTATGCGCGAGCTTGTGTTGATTGTGTCCATGCCGCTTCCCGTGGATTTGATTGCGGTGCCATTAGCCTTGCGATGGTTGAAGGCAGTGCGCTAGGCGGCGGATTTGAAGCCGCATTGGCACACCATTTTGTCCTGGCACAGAGAGATGCACGCCTTGGGTTTCCGGAAATTGCCTTTAATCTGTTCCCCGGCATGGGAGCTTATTCACTGGTTGCACGCCGTTCAGGCATGAAACTGGCCGAAGAACTGATTTATAAAGGGGAGTCACACACCGCTGAATGGCACGAGCAATTTGGCCTGGTGGATCAGCTTTTTGAGCCGGGCCAGGGTTACATCGCAACTCGAACCTTTATTGATACCTTACAACCTAAACTTAACGGTGTGCGCGCCATGCTGCGTGCTCGTCAGCGTGTTCTCCAGTTACCGCGTGCGGAGTTAATGGATATCACCGAAGACTGGGTTGACGCGGCTTTTTGCCTTGAACCTAAGGATATTGCTTATATGGAAAGGTTAGTACTTTTGCAGACCCGACATTCTTCGACGGCTTTGCGTAAAGCCAGTTAACGCGCGTTTCTTACTTTAATTTAGCTTTAACCATCCTGGCGCCTTGTTAGTGAGAAAGGCGTCTTTTCCTAACGTGGTGATGTGGTGGACTCACGGATTAACTCAAGAAACGTCTGGAGAATAGGGGACGTATTTTGTTTGGCATAGGCAACAGCAATGCCCATCGACAGTCGATTTGATTCTTCTTTAAGTTTGCGGAAAATAACACCTTGCCGTTTGATTTGCTGTAAAGAGGATGGAACCAGCGCAACCCCTTTCCCCTCTGCAATCAGCCCCAACATAATGTGATGATCTGGAGGTTCTGGAATAGCGTTAAGTTTGAAATCGATGTGATTGAAAAACGCCTGACAGTGATCGTAAAAGCCGGGATTCAAACGCCGTTCGAACCAAAATATCGGTTCGTCACGAAGGTCATTGAAACTGATACTACGTTTTTGTGCTAGTCGATGGGCGGAAGGCATAGCCACGACAAGCGGATCGTCGATAATTTTCTCTACTGCCAAATCCTGAACGTCAGTGTGTAACCCAATAAAAGCCGCATCTATCGTTCCGTTCTTCACTTCACGAACAAGATTAATCGAATGATTCCCTCTGGTGAGGAACTGCCAGTCAGGATAGCGCTGGTGCAAATCCTCCATTACATCTGGTATCGCACTGCGTTCAAACACTGTGGTGTAGCCAACGACAAACTTCCCACTATCCGTTCCCCGTGTAGCACGAGCTGCAGCAATCGCTTTTTCCACCTGCAGCAGCGTTAGTTTTACTTCTGGCAAGAATGCTAAACCCGCTTTAGTCAACGTCACACCAGTCTTGCTGCGAACAAATAGCTGCACGCCGAGTTGATCTTCTAGTTGTTGAATTTGCCTGCTTAACGGTGGCTGCGAAATATGCAGTCGTAGTGCGGCACGGCTGAAATTGAGCTCTTCACTCACAGCCACAAAATAACGGAGTTGTCGCAAATCAATGGATTCATTCATACCGAAAAGGTATCACAAAAAGGGTATTGGATGCATTGCAGCGCAAAATTTAGAGTGTGTTTACCAGTGATGAAAACCACTTATCTGAAGGAGTTAAAAATGGACAACGAACGCTATACAAGGGGCCTGGCGAAGCTAAAAGAGATTGATGGTCATGGAGGCGAAAATGTTATTGAGAGCCTGCGCGATATCGCCCCTGATTTTGCGCGACTGCTGATTGAGTTTCCCTTTGGCGATATCTACTCAAGACCGGGTCTGGATTTAAAAACCCGAGAACTTGCGGTAGTCGCTTCACTGACTTCGCTAGGAAATGCAGCGCCACAACTCAAAGTGCATATTCAAGGGGCACTCAACGTCGGTTGTTCTGAGCAGGAAATAATTGAAGTAATGATACAAATGGCGGTCTATGCGGGTTTCCCTACGGCGCTGAACGGACTATTTGCCGCTAAAGAGGTTTTTGCCCGAGGCCAATAGCCAGGTTTCCCTGGCTATTCCAGAGCTAACGCGCTGTACGTGCCTGATAACGCTTTAACCAACGTTCGAATACCGCTGCGGGCATGGGTTTGGCAAATAAATATCCCTGCCGTTCGTTGACGCCATTCTTAGTCAGGAAGGCGTCTTCTTTCTGGTTTTCAACCCCTTCGGCAATCACTTGTAAATTCAACGCCTGCGCAACCGCGACAATAGCGCGCACTAATGATTGTGAAATCGATTGTTTGTGAATATCGCGCACGAAACTTTGGTCGAGTTTAATTGCGTCAATAGGGAAGCGAGCGAGTTGGGAAAGCGAAGAATATCCCGTACCGAAGTCATCCAAATGCACTTGCGCGCCCAGGCGGCTGAATTGCTGAATAACCGAAAGCGCGAGTTCCTCGTTTTCAATCAGGCAGCTTTCTGTCAGCTCAACATCAATCGGGCAGTATTCAAAGTTGAGATCTTTCAGGGCTTGTTTCAGGTCGCTAAAGATTGTCTGGTCGGCTAACTGGCGGGCAGATACGTTTACTGCGACGCGCAAATTGATACCTTTGTCGCGCCATTTCGCAACCTGCTGAACCACGCTCAACATTACCCAGCGCCCAAGTGGAACGATTAACCCGGACTCTTCTGCGTAGGAGATAAAATCCAGCGGAGGGATCAGCCCGCGTTCTGGCGATTGCCAACGAACCAGCGCTTCAAGGCTTCTGACTTCACCACGCCAGGTCATTTTGGGTTGATAGTGAATAACCAGCTGATCGTTTTCCAGCGCTTTACGCAGGTTTGTATCGAGCCACAAATATTCAAATACGCGCTGATTCATTTCTGGCGAGAAGACGCAGAACTTGCCGCGACCGCTCTCTTTGGCGGTATACATTGCGGTATCAGCGTTTCGGATAACACTTTCCCTGTCTTCACCATGTTGCGGTGCCAGCGAAATACCCAATGAACAGCCGGTATAAACTTCAATTAAACCGATGCGGAAAGGCTGTTTAAGGCGAGTCAGGATCCGAGACGACATAGCTTCGAGCGTAGCTTGCGAAGTATCGGTCGCTAACACAATAAATTCATCACCGCCTAAGCGTGCCAGAATTTGCCCTTCATCAAGACAACTCAGAATGGCTAACGACACCGCCTGTAATAACTGGTCGCCGAACATGTGTCCGTAGGCATCGTTAACTTTTTTAAAGTTATCGAGGTCGAGATAAACAATACCCACCTGAGTTTCACCGCGATTATCAATTGCCGCAGTAATTAAATCGTGGATGGCATTGCGGTTAGGTAGGCCGGTAATTGTGTCCGTATTCGCCAGTACGCGTAAGCGCTCTTGAGCGCGACGTTCTTCGGTGATGTCAGTGCCAGAGCAAATCAGATAGATTTCATTTTTGCCGCTGCCGCTATGGACGAATTTATTGCGAAACAAAAACAGCCGCTGGCCTTTGCAGGTTTTTATCCAGCGTTCGACTTCATAAGAATTTCCGTTACGAAAGAAGCCGCTAATGTTTCTTTTTGACGCAGCGGCTTCGCTACGGCTCATAAACAATTTAAAGACGTTCTGACCAATGACTTCCTGCTCTTTCAGACCGGTATATTCTTCGCTCAAGCGGTTGAAACGCTGGATGTTTCCTAATCGGTCCAGAATGACAATAACCGAGTTAGCTTCCGATACGACCTGTTCAGCAAACGACAGCCCCTGCACCAAATCGCGGGCGACGGAAGGGGTGTCGTTCCAGGCTGATGCTGAGCCTGCCCACTCCTTTTTTGATACTTTGCGTCCCACCAAATGTACCGAGACTTCGCTGCCAAACAGTGAAATTGACATGGTTACGCTTGACGTAATTACCGTCATCTGGCGGATTTGCTCTGCCTGCTCAGGCTCAAGAGCAATCACCTGGCTAATATCAGAGCTTTCGCTGGCGGCCAGTTGCAGAGCGTTGCTGTCGCCAGGCAAACGCCAGTACGGGCTGGTTGTCCCTAAATAACGGTAGAGCAGATTCTGCTCCAAATCGTCTTTCATGCTCTCTCCTGAACCGGGGCCGACATAGCGTGTCAGTCTGGTATTTATATTAGCAATATTTACAGCGACAACCGCGACTTAAAGACATTGTTTTTGCACAAGATGTGAGAAATCTGAATATTCCCAGATAGATTGGCAGTTTTTCGTGATTTATAGCAAGGACAAAAATAGTTATAGAGGCTAATCAGTTCCAGGATGTGACTATTCCCCCTTTAAATTGCTCTACCAATAAAGAAAAAAAAAGCTGAACACGAAGGCTCAGCTTTTTTAAGTTTATTTTCTGGCTTGTCGTCAGATTGCCGGACGCGCAATCACGCTACGGGTTTCCATACGAACTTCAGCGATAGTCACATCAATAACGTCAGTCACTTTGAAGACGACTTCGCCTTTGATCTGCACGGTGCCGCTTTCCTGGCTGCAAACCAGTTCATCACGTACTGCATGCAGGAATGGGGCAGGGATAAAGGCTACCGCACCATTCTCAACCAGACGCACTCGCATCCCACCACGGCTGACATCAATGATTTCAGCCGCAAAACGGGTATCCGTTCCAGCTTTGTCTTTCAGGAAGCGAGCATATAACCAGTCACCAACATCACGTTCCGCCATGCGGTTAAGGCGACGACGTTCTGCCATCTGCACCGTGATTTCATCTTGTGGACGTGTTGCGGTTTCACCTTTGATTATCGCTTTCAACAGACGATGGTTGATCATATCGCCGTATTTACGAATCGGTGAAGTCCAGGTCGCATAAGCTTCCAGACCCAGGCCGTAATGCGGGCCAGGTTCAGTGCTTATTTCAGCGTACGACTGATAACGGCGAATGCGGGTATCAAGGAAACCGGTAGGTTGGGCATCGAGTTCGCGGCGCAGTTTGCAGAAACCGTTAAGCGTCAGCACTTCTTGCGCATCAACATCAAGGCCATGACCTTGCAGCATTGTCGCCAGTTGCTCAATGTTTGCCGGATCAAAACCGGTATGGACGTTATAAACGCCGAAGCCCAGTTTCTCACGCAGAACAATGGCAGCGCAGACGTTCGCGGCAATCATTGATTCTTCAACGATACGGTTTGCAATGCGACGTGGCTCAGAAACGATATCCAGTACTTCGCCTTTTTCACCCAGTACGAAGCGGTAATCAGGACGATCTTTGAATACCAGCGCGTGGGTACGACGCCAATCGGCACGGCTCAGACAAACGCGTTCCAGCAAGCGGATTTGCTTAGCAATCGCTTCACTCGGTGGCTGCCAGTTGTCTTTCCCTTCCAACCAGTCGGAAATATTGTCATACGCCAGTTTGGCTTTTGACTCGATGGTCGCCACGAAGAAGTTAATTCCATCTTCAATGGTGCCGTCTTGCGCAATCACCATACGGCATGCAACCACCGGACGAGTGACGTTAGGGCGCAGGGAACACAAATCGTCAGATAACTCGCGCGGCAACATCGGGATATTAAAGCCCGGCAGGTAGTTGGTGAACGCGCGAACTTTGGCGATTTCGTCAAGCTTGCTGCCTTCGGCAATCCAGGCAGTCGGGTCGGCGATGGCAACAGTCAGTTGTAGCTTGCCATCGGCAAGTTCTTCAACGTACAGCGCATCATCCATATCTTCGGTGCTGGCGCTGTCAATGGTGACGAAATCCAGGGCGGTTAAATCTTCACGCACCAGGCCTTCATCTAACATTTCAGTCGCTACACCGTTAGGTGCTTCACGCTCGAGATTATGGCGTGACAGTGTCACCCACCATGGCGCGAGGTGATCGTCACCCGTAGTGATGAATTGGGTTAAATCAGCGTAGAAACCGCGGTCGCCTTTCAGCGGGTGGCGTTTCATCTCAGCGACGGCCCAATCACCATTCTGGAAATCATGGGTGACGTTACGGTCAGCGCGGCACTGAATAGCATCTCTTAATAATGGATGATCCGGCACGATAGACAGACGGTCATCTTTACGTTGTACACGGCCAACAAACCGGTTCAGGAACGGTTCGATAAGCTCTTCTGGCTCAGCGGTTTCGCGGTCCTTGTCGGTATGAATCACCGCGCTCACGCGGTCACCGTGCATCACTTTTTTCATCTGCGGTGGCGGAATAAAATAGCTTTTTTGAGCATCCACTTCGAGGAAGCCAAAACCTTTTTCCGTGCCTTTAACCACGCCTTCAACGCGCGGAGTTTGGGAATGCAGTTGCTGTTTAAGCTGCGCGAGCAGCGGGTTATCCTGGAACATGTTTTTTAGTTTTCGTGGCCAAAAGAGCGGCTGACAGTTTTACGCGAAACCACCCTTTGCGGCAAGCGCTGATTGCCGCAAAAATGCGGGAGTTACGATACCTGGCTGGCATTTCCTAATCCTATTTTCAATCGATTTAGCCAGCCATACAGCCCGGTACTTACCATAAGCTGTAATGCTTCGTTCGCGCTAAAACCCTGTTCAAACAAGGGTTGAAGCTGGGCTGCACTAAAACTGCCCGGAGCGCGGGTCAGCACACGCACCGCCTGAATAACTGCCCGTTCTCGAGGATGGTTATGGCTCCACGCCTGTAGCGCTCTTTCACCATTGCGTATGGCCTCGGGTAAACCACTTTCGCCTTGCCATGCGTTGGCAAAATCGGCGAAGCAACTTACGCTACCGTTTATGCGAGCCGTTAACAAACCTACCAGAATTTGGTCGTGACCGACCTGTGCTGCTGACGGGATCAATAAGTGGGTCAAATCGCTGAGTGCAGCAAGCGCCGAGGCATCGTGAGCCAGCAGCCAACTCATATCCTGTAAGACGCGTTGGGTTTGGCTGATGTTGAGCACTTCGAGCTGCTCGGTATTGGCGTAGCGTTGTTCTACCGCAGGCAAACCAGCTTGCCACTGCGAATATCCTTCAAGGAACAACTCAGCGTTAGCATCTTGCTGTGCATCAAGACCCGGAAGCCAGCGCACAGGTAGGCCTTGAAGCGCCTGGAATACGGCAATCACACGAGCCTGAAAGCCGATAAATCCAATCAACTGGTTAAACGTCACAATGTCAATGACCGAAAGCGCCACTTCATCAAGCTGTTGGCGAGAAATATCGTCAATGAGCGTCGGCTGGCTGGCGAGTTGTCGGGCATATTGGGTGATTTGCGTCAGGCGGCGATTGCTCTCGCGGGAGGAGTCCGGCCCAGGTTGTGGAGCCAGTCGTGCAGCGTAGTGATTACACAATCGCTGAACACCGAAAACTTGTGCCACCGTGAGCGCGGTACTCAGTCGGTCATAGCTGCTCAGCGTGTGTAAACGGGTTACAGCGCTATTTTCCGGCAATAAGCACTCAGATGCATTACGGGCAGCCGAAAGCCAGGCCGCTTCAACGGAGAGTTGTTCTGCGCTGAGTTCTAAATCGAGTAAAAACCGGTCTTCGAGAAATGCAGCCTCGGGAACTAACGGTAACACGGCGGCGTCACAGCGACTGGATTGGGTTTCATGATACCAGTGGCCTTTGCCTGAAATTCGGCGTTGTTCCATGGTCGTTCCTTGGTCAAAGAGTTTACAAGCCCGGGGGGAAACACCTGACGGCCTGGTTTGCTGCTTTATCCTGGCGTAACCATGGAGGGTGACAAAAGAATGATAGGTGATAACAAATATCAGAAAGCTATAACTGTGCGCAGAAAAGGAACAACAGAGGGATAAACAGGAGGGCGGTATGGGGTGGGCGATGACCCACCCCATAAAGAACTGAATTAGTCTTTCAGTTCCAGTTCGTTCATTGCAGCGATGCTGAAACCGCCGTCAACGTGCAGAACTTCACCGGAAACACCGGCAGACAGGTCTGAACACAAGAACGCTGCGGAGTTACCCACATCTTCGATGGTCACAGTACGACGAATCGGGGTAACCGCTTCGCAATGTGCCAGCATTTTACGGAAATCTTTAATGCCAGAAGCGGCCAGCGTACGGATTGGACCCGCAGAAATGGCGTTCACACGCACACCTTCTGGACCCATCGCATTCGCCATATAACGCACGTTAGCTTCCAGAGACGCTTTAGCCAGACCCATAACGTTGTAGTTAGGGATTGCGCGCTCAGCACCCAGGTAAGACAGAGTCAGCAGAGCAGAACCTGGATTGAGCATTTCACGGCAAACTTTTGCCATCGCAACAAAGCTGTAAGAGCTAATGTCGTGAGCGATTTTAAAGCCTTCACGGGTAACGGCATTAACGTAGTCGCCATCTAACTGGTCGCCAGGTGCGAAACCGATAGAGTGAACGAAACCGTCAAATTTCGGCCAGCTTTTCGCAAGCTCAGCAAACATCGCGTCGATGCTTGCATCTTCTGCCACGTCGCACGGCAGAACCAGGCTTGAACCCAGATCTGCAGCAAATCCTTCCACACGGCCTTTCAGTTTTTCATTCTGGTAAGTGAAAGCCAGTTCAGCACCCTGGCGGTGCATAGCCTGCGCGATACCGTAGGCAATGGAGAGTTTACTGGCGACGCCAGTGATCAGAATGCGTTTACCGGTAAGAAAACCCATAGCTTTGAATCCTTATAGTTTCTGCTAATTTTATGACTTAATAATCATTCGGTTACGATTGATTTGTCACAATTTTTCAACACGAAAGTGAAATTATATCCCACTCAGCGCCTGTTGTGTCACGTTATTTTCCATAACGCCACTAACTGGCGATAGCATCGCCAGAGGTCATTCCTGTTACATTGTTTTAGCGATCTTTGCGCCAGGCATCCGCCGTCAAAGCCTCACCAAAATGGCTGGCTATCAAGCGTTTGGTCAGGTCATGTAACGGAGAGGCGAGCACATCTGCCGTGCTTCCACGCTCAACCACTTCACCCTGGTGCATCACCATGACCTGATCGCTGATGTGCTTCATCATACCAATGTGCTGCGTGACGTAAATATAGGCAATGCCTTGTTTTTCCTGGAGTTCTAACATCAGGTTAATCAGTTGCGAACGCATTGACATGTCAAGGGAAGCCAGCGCTTCATCGGCAATAATCACTTTTGGTCGCAGAATTAACGCACGCGCCAGGCCAAGACGTTGTTTCTGCCCTGGGGCAAGCATATGCGGGTAATAACTGGCGTGGTCGGGGAGCAAACCCACCATTCTTAATGTCTCGACAATCTGCTTTTGGCGTGCTTCCGGCTCAAGGTCAGTATTCAGGCGCAATGGGAAATCGAGGATCTGCGAAATACGCTGACGGGGATTCAGCGAAGTGCTGGGGTCCTGGAAAATCATCCGAATATGCTGGCTTCGGTAGGTATAATCGCCGTAATGCAGCAAATGGTCATCAATCAACACTTCGCCCGTGGTTGGCTCAACCATTCCTGCCAGCATTTTCGCCAGCGTAGATTTGCCTGAGCCGTTTTCACCAATAATGGCCAGCGTCTGTTTTTCTCGTAATGTGAAACTCAGCGGTTTCACCGCATCAACATGTTGACGACGAAACATACCGGTTCGGTAACGAAACGTTTTACTTAAATTACGCACTTCGAGCAGCGTTTCGACCATTACTGACTCTCCATATTCAGCGGGAAGTGGCAGGCGTAAAGATGGTTTTTCGCCCCCATCAGGCGTGGTGTTTCGATACATTCACGCTGCGCATAAGGGCAGCGTGGCCCGAGTCGACAACCCATTGGCAAATGTTCCAGCAAAGGAATCGCACCAGGCATGGTGTTCAGGCGGCTTTTGTGGGGCATCGGGCTGCCAAAGTCAGGGATCGCACGGATAAGTGCCTGCGTATACGGGTGGTGGGGCGTTGCTATCAGTTCTTCGCTGGTTGCGCTTTCCACCGTTTGCCCACAGTACATCACGTTAATTTTGTCAGCCCACTTGCTCAGCATTTGTAAGTCATGGCTGATAAGCAAAATGGTGGTGTTGTTGTACTGGTTAAGCCGCGTCAGCAATTTGAAAATTTGTAATTGCGTGGTGGGTTCCATGGCGTTGGTTGGTTCATCGGCTATCAACAAACGCGGTTGGTTAGCCAGCGCGATGGCGATCATCACCTTCTGGCATTCACCGTCAGTGAGCTCGTAAGGATAACTGCGCATTGCGTCTTTATGGTCTTTAATCCCGACGCGGTGCAGGAGTTCTATCGCGCGCCGTTTGCGCCAGCCAAAACGTTTCCACCAGCGGCCTTTGAAGGTCCAGCCAGGAATGTTTTGCATGAGCTGACGCCCAACACGTTCGGATGGATCAAGACACGACTGCGGTTCCTGAAAAATCATTGAAACGTTATGGCCAACTAAGCGCCGCCGTTCACGGCTACTCAAACGCAGCAGGTCAATATCATCAAAGCGCATACGGTCTGCGGTGACGCGCCAGTTGTCTTTCGTCACGCCACAAATGGCTTTCGCAATCAGGCTTTTTCCTGAGCCAGATTCACCCACCAGGCCGCGAATTTCCCCTTCATTCAGGGTCATGCTGACGCGGTCGACGGCTTTAACCCAACCGTCGGACGTCATAAATTCGATGGTCAGATTTCGAATATCAAGTAACGGCATTATTGCACCCCCGCATTGATTGCGCGGCGTAAACCGTCGCCCAGCAGGTTGACCAGTAAAACGCTGGTCATGATAGCGACGCCAGGCAGCATGACGGTCCACGGAGCCACATAAATCAACTCCAGTGCATCGCCTAACATTGCGCCCCATTCTGGCGAGGGGAGCTGCGCACCCAAATCCAGAAAGCCCAATGCGGCAATATCAAGGATTGCCATCGACAGGGCGCGAGTAATTTCAGTCACCAGAATGGCTGCGGTATTTGGCATCACCGCAAACCAAAGAATATTGAGTGTTGACGCGCCATCCAGACGGGCGGCAATAACGTAATCTTTGTCCAATTCATCATGCACTGCGCTATAAACCGAACGCACCATTCGTGGCAGCAATGCCAGCCAAACCGCAAACATGGCGTGAACCAAATGCGGCCCGACGAAGGCGACGACGATAATTGCCAGTAACAGGGAAGGAATCGACAAAAGCGTATCGAGAATGTGATTAAGTACCGCAGAACGTAAGCCGTGAGTGGAACCGGCAAACACGCCCAGAATGATACCGAAGACCGCAGCGGCCAGCGTCACAACAAACGCACCGCCTACCGTTGGAGCCGCACCATTGAGTAAACGGCTTAAAACATCGCGCCCAAGGTCATCCGTACCCAGGAAGAACGAGACATCGCCATAGCGTGACCACGAAGGCGGCAACAGTTGATAACCGAGGAATTGCTGGTCGATGCCATACGGCGCGAAAAAGCTACCAAACACGCATAGCAGTACCAAAGCCCCGCAACCGTACAGGCCAATCATCGCCGTTGTATCGCCGTAAAACTTCTGCCAGGTCAGGCGTAGCGTGCTCGGCGGGCGCTTCTCGCGATAGACGCTATCGTAGGGCATACCATTCCTTATGTGTCAGTGGGTTTGCCATAGCACCCAAAATATCGGAGATAACGTTCACGATAATCACCAATGAACCGATGACCATCACACCCGCGGAAATCGCCGTGTAGTCTTGTTGACGGATGGCGTTAATCAGCCAGCGGCCAAGGCCTGGCCAACTGAACACCACTTCGGTGATCATCGCCAGCGTTAGCATGGTTGAAAATTGCAGACCGAGGCGTGGAATAACCGGCGGCAGCGCGTTATGCAGCACATGACGATGAAGAATAGTCAGACGAGACAAGCCGCGTGTTGCCGCCGCTTTAATATAGTTCTGGTCAAACACATCAATGGTGCTGATGCGCATCAAACGAATCACTTCGGTGGTTGGTGCTACCGCAAGAGCGACTACGGGTAACACCATATGGCGCAACACACTCATTATCATCTCTTCACGATAAGGGGAGTCTGAAAGCCAGGCGTCAACCAGCGCGAAACCTGTCACTGATTTAACTTCATAAAGTAAATCAAAGCGCCCGGAAACCGGCAGCCAGCCTAACGTCAGAGAGAAGAACATGGTCAGGAGTAGTGCGAACCAGAAAACCGGAATCGAAAAACCTACCAGCGCCAGCGCACTGATCAGTTTGTCTTGCCACTTGTTACGCATAATCCCAGCCAGCATGCCCACCGGAATGCCGACGATTAATGCGAGGCCAAACGCCAACAGACACAATTCCATGGTGGCGGGGAACACAATGCGCAGCTGTTCGTTAATCGACTGACCATTAATGCTCGAGACGCCAAAATCCCAGTGCAGAACGCCTTCAAACCAAAACACCAGAGCATTCCAGAACGACGCGCCTTGTAGCGGTGCGTGCGGGGTAAAATAGTTGAGACTAAAACTGATAAAGGCCAGGAAAAACAGCGTCACCAGTAACAGCAGCAAGCGGCGCAAGGTGTAAATAATCATGGTTTTTTCGCCTCAACAGGTTCACGGGAAACCCCTGCAAACGATGCGTTACCGAACGGACTCAGCACCAGCCCTTTAATGTCGTAGCGATAGGCTTGTAGTCGTAGAGATGACGCCAACGGTAATACTGGCAACTCTTTAGCCAGAATATCCTGAGCCTCACGATAAGCCTCAATGCGCGACGCCAGTTGCTGAGAAGACAACGCTTTTTGCAGCACCTCATCAAACTTAGGATCACACCAGCGAGCATAGTTGGTCTGTGAGCGAATAGCGGCACAACTTAGCATCGGGCGGAAGAAACTGTCAGGGTCGTTACTGTCTGTCGCCCAGCCCGCCAGCGTTAAATCATGGGCCATGTCCATCAAACGCGCTTCCTGGAAGCGGCCTTCAACCGGCACGATAATCACCTTTACGCCGATTTGCGCCATATCCGCCTGGATAAGTTCCGCTGTTTTCAACGGGCTTGGATTCCATGCTTCGGAGCTAGTTGGCACCCATAAACGCAATTCCAGATTATTAAGCCCCAGCGCTTTTAATTGCTGGCGTGCTTTTTCTGGATTGTATTCGGTAATTTTAGCGTCGCTGTCGTAGGCCCACGATGCGCGCGGCAAAATAGAAGCTGCGGTTTCTGCGGTGCCGTAGTAAATCGACTGCATCAGGCGCTGGTTGTTAATCGCCAATGCCAGCGCGTGGCGCACAGCAGGATTATTTAACGGCGCTTTATTGGTATTAAACGCCAGATACGCAATGTTCATGCCCGGACGCAAAGTCAGGCGCAAACGCGGGTCATCACGCAAAATCGTCAACTGACTGGCGGCAGGATAGGCCAGTACATCGCATTCGCCGGTCAGCAGTTTCGATAAACGCCCGGTGCCGCCAGAACCCAAATCCAGCACTACCTGCGGCATTAATGGCACTCCGCGCCAGAAATGAGGGTGGCGAGCCAGGCGAATATATTGCCCTGCACGGTATTCACTGATCTGGAATGGCCCAGTGCCTACAGGCTGGCGATCCATTAATTCCTGGCGGTCGGCTTTGGTCAGTTGTGCTGCGTATTCCGCAGACATCACCGACGCATAGTGAGTTGCCATGTGCCACAGGAAAGAGGCGTCCGGTTTTTCGAGGCGGAATTCGACTGTGTTGTTGTCGAGTTTACGGACACTTTTTACCGAATCAGGGAACTGGAGACTGTCGAAATAGGGGTAGTTGCCGCCGTTGACGTTATGCCACGGATGGTTACGGTTAAAAACGCGTTGAAAACTAAACACCACATCATCGGCATTCAGGGCGCGTGTCGGCGTAAACCACGGTGTGGTCTGGAACTGAACATTAGGGCGCAAATGGAAACGGTAGGTGGCACCGTTATCCAGCACTTCCCAGCTTTCTGCCAGTTCTGGCACAAGGCGATAAGTATAAGGATCGACATCCAGTAGCCGGTCAAATAACTGTGCGGCAAGGGTGTCCACAGTCAAACCGCCGCTAGCCATCTGCGGATTAAAGGTATTGACCTGACCGTTGACACAATAAACAAATCCGCTGTTACGGATATCCGTTGGCTTTTCAACAGGTGAGGCAGCAAATGCTGCGCCACTCAGGCAACTGACCGCCAGTAACAGGGAGGAGACAATTCCGCGCATAAGTTTTTGAGTTTTCTCGGGTGATAGGCAAAGTGTATCTCACTCGGGCCTGCTTCCCAAAATAACTGAGGGTAATTGATTACTTTCTATCACGAGTGCTGATAAATGCACCGTTCTTACGGGTTATTGGTGCTTTTTCATCATGGCGCGCAGCTGATGGTAGGTCACCCCTAGTATCTCTGCGGCACGGCGTTGGTTGTGATTAGCCTGCTGTAAACTCTTCTCCAACACCTGTTTTTCTTGCTCATTTTGCCAGTGTCTTAGGTCTACGGGCAGCATGGGTAACTGGCTTGTGACATCGGGTTCTACATGATGTGTTGGACGACCAAAAGGATCGAGGATCACTTCATTAACCGGTTCTTCGCTGGTGCCGTGACGATAAACGGAACGTTCCACCACGTTTTTTAACTCACGGATATTTCCAGGCCAGGCGTAATTCAGTAGCGTTAATTGAGCTTCTTCCGTAAATCCAGGGAAGAAAGGAAGCTGTAATTCGCGGCACATTGTTATCGCAAAATGCTCGGCCATCAACATGATATCGGGCTGGCGTTCGCGTAGCGGGGGCAGTTTGACCACGTCAAAAGCCAGGCGGTCGAGTAAATCGGCGCGGAATTTCCCTTCTTCGGCAAGTTGTGGCAAATCCGCATTGGTGGCGCAAACCAGGCGCACGTTCACCTGCAATGGCTGGCTGCCGCCCACGCGCTCAAGCTCACCGTATTCGACGACGCGCAGCAGTTTTTCCTGCACCATCATCGGAGCTGTTGCCAGTTCATCCAGAAATAATGTGCCTCCGTCCGCGCGTTCGAAGCGGCCAGGGTGGCGTTTTTGTGCGCCGGTAAAAGCGCCTGCCTCATGGCCAAAGAGTTCGGAATCCAGCAAATTATCGTTGAGCGCCGCGCAATTAAGCGAAATAAAGGGCCCTTGCCAGCGACGTGACAGAAAGTGCAGGCGGTTGGCAATCAACTCTTTACCTGTGCCTCGCTCACCGATGACCAACACGGGTTTTTCAAGCGGAGCCAGGCGCGAGACTTGCTCCAGCACCTCAAGAAAGCTGTTTGCCTCGCCAATCAGGTTATCTTTGCTATCTGCCATGATTAAATTAACCAATAGTTAGTGAATCTCACCACTATAACCGTTGTGGGAGATGAGTCAAATTTAATCATTTCCTATAAAATCAATAATATAAAAAGTTGGCATACCGTTTGCAATATTCATTTCGTGCAGGGTGCCAGGCACCTGAAATAATGACTAAAGAGGATTGAATTATGGGTATTTTTTCTCGTTTTGCCGACATCGTGAATGCCAACATCAACTCGCTGCTTGAAAAAGCAGAAGATCCACAGAAGCTGGTACGCCTGATGATTCAGGAAATGGAAGACACGCTGGTTGAAGTGCGTTCCACCTCCGCTCGTGCGCTGGCTGAAAAGAAACAGCTTTCCCGTCGCGTAGAACAAGCGACCGCGCAACAAGCTGAATGGCAGGAAAAAGCAGAGTTGGCGTTGCGTAAAGATAAAGAAGATTTAGCGCGTGCAGCGTTAATCGAAAAACAAAAAATGACGGACATGATTGCCACTCTGGAAGATGAAATGGTGCATGTCGACGAAACCCTGGCGCGCATGAAAAAAGAAATTGGCGAGCTTGAGAACAAACTCAGCGAAACCCGCGCACGCCAGCAGGCATTAACCCTGCGTCACCAGGCGGCTTCTTCTTCACGTGATGTTCGTCGTCAGTTGGATAGCGGAAAAATCGACGAAGCGATGGCGCGTTTTGAATCTTTCGAGCGTCGTATTGACCAGATGGAATCAGAAGCGGAAAGCCACAGCTTTGGCAAACAAAAAAATCTCGACTCACAGTTTGCTGATTTGAAAGCCGATGACGAAATCAGCGAACAATTGGCCGCGCTGAAAGCTAAAATGAACAACCAGGAACGTGGGTAATTAACGGCCCTGCGGCGATGCGACAAGGCTCGCCGCAGTCAAAGCCTGATTTGTAAAAGGAGTACACATGAGCGCGCTTTTTATTGCCATTCCGTTAACCATTTTTGTGTTGTTTGTCGCCCCGATTTGGCTGTGGTTGCACTACAACAACCGAGCCGCAAACGGCGGACAGCTTTCACAAGGTGAACAACAGCGGCTGGCACAGTTGACTGACGATGCACGCCGTATGCGTGAACGTATTCAGACGCTGGAGCAGATCCTTGATGCAGAACATCCGAACTGGAGAGACAAATAATGGTGAATTCATTTTCCGGTCGTAAATTGTGGCGTATCCCTGAAAAAGGGATGGTAAAAGGCGTGTGTGCGGGTATCGCGCAATACCTTGATGTCCCGGTAAAACTGGTACGCCTGATTACTGTTTTAGCGATGATTTTTGGCCTGTTTTTCTTTGTGATGGTGGCCTACATCGCCCTGACTTTTATTCTTGATCCGATGCCTGCGGGCGCATCGCAGGAAAAGCCACAGCCCACCAACCGTGACTTGCTCGACGAAGTTGATGCTGAATTAGCGGCTGGCGAACAGCGGTTACGCTCCATGGAGCGCTATATAACCTCTGATACCTTCACGTTACGCAGCCGTTTCCGTCAACTTTAATTCCGTAAGAGTTAGTGCAAATGGCGAGCAACTGGACCCCACCCCAACCCTCCCCTTGCCAGGGGAGGGAGCAGAACAAACTGGCGCTTTTAACTCCTCCACCTGGCAAGGGGGAGGCTGGGTGGGGGTCATTTAAGCCGGACCAAAACTATTCTCAGGAGACATCATGTCCAAATTCCAGACGGCTGCGAACAAGGCTAAGCCGGGCCTGAAAATTGTCGGCAAATTAGTTTTGCTGACGGCTCTGCGTTACGGCCCAGCAGGCGTTGCGGGTTGGGCAGTGAAATCCGTTGCGCGCCGCCCGCTGAAAATGCTGCTGGCGTTGACGCTTGAACCGATACTGGCGCGTGTTTTGCGTAAAATTTCGGCGCGCACCGCTAAGTAATCTTTTCTCCACGTTTTTGATTTTCAATTCATTTGCCATTGATTCGGCATTACTAACCCATATTTATTACAATCAATGAAGATTCTCCTCAGTTGAGGAGCGACGGGCGCAACCAGGACGCATATGAAAAGAATCAAGAATGAATTTAATGCCCTGATGAACCGGGGCGTGGACAGACATTTACGTCTTGCCGTTACTGGCTTGAGCCGCAGCGGCAAAACGGCATTTATCACCGCGATGGTGAATCAATTATTGAGTGTGCATAACGGCGCGCGCTTGCCTCTGTTGAACGCGGTGCGCGAGGAGCGATTACTCGGCGTTAAACGCGTGCCGCAGCGAGATTTAGGCATTCAGCGTTTTACTTACGATGAAGGGTTGGCTCAGCTTTATGGCGATCCGCCGAGCTGGCCGACGCCGACTCGTGGCGTCAGTGAAATGCGTCTGGCGTTACGTTATCGTTCAAACGATTCGCTGCTGCGCCATTTCAAAGACACTTCAACGCTATACCTGGAAATTGTCGATTATCCTGGCGAGTGGCTGCTTGATTTACCGATGCTTGCGCAGGACTACCTGAGCTGGTCGCGCCAGATGACCGGCCTGCTTACGGGCGACAGAGCAGAATGGTCAGCCCAATGGCGCAAACTGTGCGAAGGGTTAGACCCACTTGCACCGGCTGATGAAAACCGCCTTGCGGCTATTTCAGAAGCGTGGACGGATTATCTGCTGCGCTGCAAACGCGAAGGGCTGCACTTTATCCAACCAGGGCGTTTTGTATTGCCCGGCGATATGGCAGGCGCACCCGCGCTGCAATTCTTCCCGTGGCCGGATGTCGATGCCGTTGGCGAATCAAAACTCGCTCAGGCGGATAAAACGACCAACGTCGGTATGCTGCGCACGCGCTTTGATTACTACTGCGACAAAGTGGTGAAGGGGTTCTATAAGAACCATTTCCTTAAATTTGACCGGCAAATTGTACTGGTGGATTGTTTGCAGCCGTTGAACAGCGGCCCGCAGGCGTTTAACGATATGCGTCTTGCGCTCACGCAACTGATGCAAAGTTTCCATTACGGCCAGCGCACGCTGTTCCGCCGCCTGTTTTCGCCGGTTATCGACAAACTCTTATTCGCGGCCACCAAGGCCGACCACGTTACGGTTGATCAACACGCCAATATGGTGGCGTTGCTTCAACAACTGGTGCAGGACGCCTGGCAAAACGCGGCGTTTGAAGGCATTGATATGGACTGCATGGGACTTGCATCTGTGCAGGCAACACAAAGCGGTTTAGTCGATGTGAAAGGGGAACAAATCCCGGCTTTACGCGGTAATCGCTTGAGTGATGGCGTGCCGCTGACTGTTTACCCAGGCGAAGTTCCGGCGCGTTTGCCGGGCAGCGCATTCTGGGAAAAACAGGGCTTTCAGTTTGAACAGTTCCGCCCGCAGGTGATGGATGTCGACAGACCGATGCCACACATTCGAATGGATGCGGCGCTGGAGTTTTTGATTGGGGATAAATTGCGATGAACGAGCCATTAAAACCGCGCATCGATTTCGCGCAACCACTGGATGTGGACAAACAAGATATCTACAAAGCACCGCATGCTTTCAGTGAACCGGAAGCAGAAAAATTTACGCCAGCGCTGGGTTCGCTTGATGACGTGGAAGACGACGGGCAAGCAGAGGCGGTAATAGAAGCGGCGTTGCATCCAAAGCGCAGCTTATGGCGGCGCATGGTTCAGGTCGGGCTTGGGCTGTTTGGTATCAGCGTTGTCGCGCAAGGCATTCAATGGACGCATAACGCGTTTGTTACGCAGGACTGGATTGCGCTCGGCGGCGGTGTCGCTGGCGGCTTAATTATTGCAGCCGGAGTTGGCTCGGTTGCGACCGAATGGCGTCGTTTATGGCGTCTGCGTCAGCGTGCGGAAGAACGCGATGAAGCGCGTTATCTGATGAGCAGCCACGGTATGGGGAAAGGCCGTGCATTTTGCGAGAAACTAGCGCGCCAGGCAGGGCTTGATCACGGGCATCCTGCGCTACAACGCTGGTATGCGGCAATTCACGAAACGCAAAACGATCGTGAAGTCGTTGAGCTGTATGCGCGTTTGGTTCAGCCGGTTTTAGATAATCAGGCGCGTCGGGAAATCAGCCGTTCTGCAGCAGAATCCACACTGATGATCGCCGTAAGCCCGTTGGCACTGGTAGATATGGCGTTTATCGCCTGGCGCAATCTGCGACTGATTAACCGCATCGCCGCGCTGTACGGCATTGAATTAGGTTATTACAGCCGCATCCGGTTGTTCCGTCTGGTGCTGCTGAATATCGCCTTTGCCGGAGCCAGTGAACTGGTGCGCGAAGTGGGTATGGACTGGATAGGCCAGGATCTTGCTGCGCGACTCTCCACGCGTGCAGCGCAAGGCATTGGTGCCGGGTTACTGACTGCGCGTTTAGGGATTAAAGCGATGGAACTTTGCCGTCCGCTGCCGTGGATTGAAGGTGATAAACCGCGCCTTGGGGATTTCCGTAAGCAGTTGCTGGTACAGCTCAAAGAGACAATGAGTAAGAGTAAAACCAGGCCCGCTGAGTAACACTCAGGTAATGTCGTGAGCGTTTAGGTTTACGGCATTACCGCCATTCATAGACTTATCTGTCAACTTTTCTTCACACATCTCTTCTGACCGTAAGGTATCTGGAGTATCATCACTCCACCCAATGACTCAGCTTTTTGCAATTGAAGGACTCCTCCATGCGTCTGGAAGTTTTTTGCCAGGACCGCCTTGGTCTGACTCGAGAATTACTTGATTTACTTGTGCTGCGTAGTATCGATTTGCGAGGTATCGAAATTGATCCAATTGGGCGAATCTACCTGAATTTTTCTACCCTCGATTTTGATACGTTCAGTAGTTTGATGGCTGAAATTCGCCGCATCCCTGGGGTAACGGACGTGCGTACCGTGCCGTGGATGCCTTCTGAACGTGAACATCGGGCGCTTAGCGCATTGCTTGAAGCGCTGCCAGAACCTGTCCTTTCGCTGGATATGAAAAGCAAAGTGGAGCTGGCGAACCCGGCGAGCTGCGCGCTGTTCGGCCAAAACGAAGACAAATTACGTAACCACAATGCCGCAAGCCTGGTAAACGGTTTCAACTTCATGCGCTGGCTGGAAAGCGCACCGGTTGAATCGCACACCGAGCATGTCGTTATCAACGGACAGAATTTCCTGATGGAAATCACCCCCGTTCATTTAGACAGCGAAAGCGAAGAATCCTCGCTAGTCGGTGCGGTGGTGATGCTGCGCTCAACGGTGCGAATGGGCCGTCAACTGCAAAATCTCTCTAATACCGATGTCGGCGCATTCAACCAGATTGTTGCGGTAAGCCCGAAAATGCGTCACGTCGTCGATCAGGCGCATAAACTTGCGTTGCTGAACGCGCCGCTGCTGATTGTCGGCGATACCGGCACCGGTAAAGATTTGCTGGCTCACGCTTGCCACCTTGGCAGCCCGCGTGCACAGAAACCTTATCTGGCGCTTAACTGTGGCTCAATGCCTGATGATGTAGTGGAAAGCGAACTGTTTGGCCATGCGCCAGGCGCTTACGCGAATGCTGTCGAAGGCAAAAAAGGTTTCTTCGAGCAGGCAAATGGCGGTTCAGTTCTGCTGGATGAAATCGGCGAAATGTCACCGCGTATGCAGACCAAACTGCTGCGTTTCCTCAACGATGGAACATTCCGTCGCGTGGGTGAAGAACACGAAGTGCATGTTGATGTGCGCGTGATTTGCGCCACGCAGAAGAACCTGGTTGAGATGGTGCAAAAAGGTGAGTTCCGCGAAGATCTCTATTATCGCCTGAATGTGCTGACTTTGAATTTGCCGCCGCTGCGCGACAGACCGCAAGACATCATGCCGCTGACCGAATTGTTTGTGGCGCGATTTGCCGATGAGCAAGGTGTGCCGCGTCCGAAACTGGCGAATGATTTGAGCAATGTGCTCACGCGTTATGGCTGGCCGGGCAACGTGCGTCAGCTGAAAAATGCGATTTATCGCGCATTAACGCAACTGGAAGGCTATGAACTGCGTCCACAAGACATCCTGCTGCCAGATTTTGATACTGCGAGTCTGGTGGTTGGGGAAGAGGCTATGGAAGGGTCGCTGGATGATATTACCAGCCGCTTTGAACGCTCGGTGCTGACACAGCTTTATCGTACTTATCCAAGTACACGTAAGCTTGCTAAACGCCTGGGGGTTTCACACACCGCGATTGCGAATAAGTTACGTGAATACGGTTTGAGCCAGCGTAAAACAGAAGAGTAACAGTAACTAATAATATGCCCCCGGTTCTCGGGGGCATTCACACTTAAGCCTGAAGGGCTTCCAGTGCTGCGGCATAATCCGGCTCGTTAGTAATTTCGTTCACTAACTGGCTGAATACCACTTCATCTTTCTCATTAAGAACCACAACCGCACGAGCAGTCAGGCCTTTCAGTGCGCCTTCAGCAATACCCACGCCATAAGCTTGCTGGAATTCTGGGTTACGCAGAGTAGACAGTGTTACCACGTTGCTCAGACCTTCTGCGCCGCAGAAGCGAGACTGTGCAAATGGCAGATCGGCGGAAACACACAGTACAACGGTGTTATCCATGTCGGTCGCCAGTTGGTTGAATTTGCGCACGGAAGCGGCACAAACGCCGGTGTCGATGCTTGGGAAAATGTTCAGTACTTTACGTTTTCCGGCGAACTGGCTCAGAGCAACATCAGAGAGGTCTTTTGCTACCAGAGTGAAAGCTTCAGCTTTGTTGCCAGCTTGTGGGATCTGACCTGCAACCGCTACAGGGTTGCCCTGGAAATGAACGATTTGTGACATGTTTGATTTTCCTGTTTACATATAATTAACGCCGCGAACAGTGTATGTCAGTATTCATCGTCTGAATATAAAAAACTGATACTGCAAGTAAAAGTGTTCTCTGGCTATACTCAGCAAACAACGTAGAACAGCAGGCACATCAATGAGAACAGTGAAGGTTTACCAGGAAGCATGGCCGCTCCACACGCCTTTTGTGATTTCACGTGGTACCCGCAACGAAGCGGTCGTTGTGGTCGTGGAGCTGGAAGAAGAGGGTATTAAAGCGGTGGGCGAATGCACACCGTATCCACGCTATGGCGAGAGTGATATCTCTGTGCTTGCGCAAATTACCACCATCATCCCGCAGTTAGAAAAAGGGATGACGCGTGAACAATTACAAGATGCGTTGCCTGCCGGTGCTGCACGTAACGCAGTCGATAGCGCATTGTGGGATTTGGAAGCGCGCCGCCAAAAAAGGACTCTTTCGTATATTGCTGGTGTCGAACTGCCTGAGTTAGTCACCACTGCGCAAACTGTCAGTATTGCCGAGCCAGAGCAAATGGCAGCGGCAGCAAAACTGTTGTGGGATAAAGGCGCGCGTTTATTAAAAGTGAAACTCGATGACCGATTGATCACCGAGCGAATGGTTGCAATTCGGGCAGCGGTGCCTGAAGCAGTATTAGTCGTGGATGCCAATGAAGCCTGGCACAGCGATGGGCTGGCAGCGCGTTGCCAGTTACTGGCCGATCTCAATGTGGCGATGCTCGAGCAGCCGTTACCCGCAGGCCAGGACAGCACATTAGCGAACTTTATTCATCCATTGCCCATTTGCGCTGATGAAAGCTGCCATACCCGCGAAAGCCTGCCTGCGCTGAAAGGGCGCTATGACATGGTGAATGTGAAGCTGGATAAAACCGGAGGGTTAACCGAAGCGCTGGCATTGACTCAGGCTGCTCGTGAACAAGGTTTTGATGTGATGCTGGGCTGCATGTTATGCACGTCGCGGGCGATAGCCGCAGCGTTGCCGCTGGCAGCTAAAGTCCGCTTTGCCGATCTCGATGGCCCAACGTGGCTGGCCGTTGATGTTGAGCCAGGGTTGCACTTCGAAACCGGCAAACTTTATCCGTAACGGGTTTTACTTCTGCCAGTGCAATAAACCCATCATGGCATCCAGATACCGCTCACTCGCTTCGTCAGCTGAGATGGGCGGGAACTCTGCGGTAATACAAGGCAAATCTAAATCTGCGCACCAACTGCCGAAAGAACCAGGTGTTTCGTACCCGACGCTGGTGACCAACGGCAATTCAAATTCCTTCGCAAGCCATGCACCCAGAGCTGAATTATCTGGATCTTCAATGCACCCTAATGGATCGTGGAAAGAGACAATCCACGCAGGCTGCAAAGTATGAATTAGCTGGCATAGCGCGGCGGTTTCTGGCTCTGAACCCGGTTTTTTACCGGTAGAGAGCACCACATCGCGTTCGTCTGCACTGCTGTTCCAGCGATACACCGTTTCACCAGCCTTCCAGTTAGCAGCTGGAAAATTACGATTCAAATCCACGCCGTTGGCATTGGCGCGTAACCCGAGCTGGCAGCCGTCAGGATTTACCGCCAGCACCACATGGTGGCGGCGATGTTCTGGCTCCAGCGTGCGTAACGCGCAAGACAGCGTAACCATTGCGGCATTTTCATCCCCATGCGTACCCGCAATAATCAATCCACTGCGCTGCTCACAGGGTGCTGCGGGGAACCAAATAAGCGGTGCGCCGAAAACAGATTTACCATAACGTTCGGAGCCTTGCGGCAAATGGCCTCGTTGTGAGCGAGGGCGGTGGCCAGACATAATGTTCCTTAAAGCGCTTTAGATTTTTCTTGCTGATAGTAATAGCAGTGATTTAAAAAAAACTCATCAGAAACAATCTCCTGTCAGACCAGTTACGGAATTAACTCGATCGATGGCAATAACGCATTTATTGACACGAATTATCTGACTGTTGATAGATTTCCATCACGTTATTTAGTTTTGTTATTGGCAAAACGATTGATTGCGTTACATTGTTTGTCTGTCACTGGCGTGAGCGTAGTGCTGCCCCAAACAAAATTATTCATAAGGGTAAACAATGAAAAAGCGTTTTTTGACTACTTGTTGTGCGTTAGCGATCGCCAGTTCCTTTTCCACCGCCTGGGCGGCTGATGTTCCTGCGGGGACTAAACTTGCGGCTGACCAGAGCCTGGTGCGCCACATTAAAGATGAACCTGCATCCCTTGACCCGGCAAAAGCCGTGGGGTTACCTGAAATCCAGGTTATCCGCGATCTGTTTGAAGGCCTGGTGAATCAAAATGAAAAGGGTCAACTTGAGCCGGGTGTCGCCACCAAATGGCAAAGTAATGACAACCGCACCTGGACATTTACCCTGCGTGATAACGCCCGTTGGTCGGACGGGACACCTGTTACAGCACAAGATTTTGTCTACAGCTGGCAGCGTCTGGTTGATCCAAAAAATATTTCTCCGTTTGCCTGGTTTGCAGCGCTTGCGGGAATCAATAATGCACAGGCGATTATTGACGGCAAAATGCCAGCCGATAAGTTGGGTGTGACGGCGGTAGATGGCCGAACATTGCGTATCCAGTTAGATAAACCGGTGCCATATTTCCCAAATCTGACGGCTAATTTCTCGTTGTACCCGGTACCAAAAGCAGTTGTTGAAAAATTCGGTAATGACTGGACGAAGCCTGGTAATTTAGTGGGCAATGGCGCATACGCGCTTCAGGACCGCATTGTTAACGAAAAACTGGTGGCGGTGCAGAATAAAAACTATTGGGATAACAGCAAAACGGTGATCACCAAAGTCACGTTTATTCCTATTAACCAGGAATCTTCGGCGACTAAACGTTATCTGGCTGGGGATATTGATATCACCGAGTCCTTCCCTAAAAATCTCTATCAGAAGTTGCTAAAAGACATTCCAGGCCAGGTTTACACTCCGCCGCAGTTGGGAACGTATTATTACGCGTTTAACACCCAAAAAGGGCCGACTGCCGATCAGCGCGTGCGTCTGGCACTTAGCATGACGATTGACCGCCGTATTATGGCTGAGAAAGTGTTGGGTACTGGCGAGAAACCAGCATGGCGCTTTACTCCAGACGTAACGGCAGGCTTCAAGCCAGAACCTTCTCCGTTTGAGCAAATGAGCCAGGAAGAAGCGAATGCCCAGGCGAAAACCCTACTGCAAGCTGCGGGTTATGGCCCTAACAAACCGCTTAAACTGACGCTGTTGTATAACACTTCAGAAAACCACCAGAAGATTGCTATCGCAGTGGCATCTATGTGGAAGAAAAATCTGGGTGTTGATGTGAAGTTGCAAAACCAGGAATGGAAAACCTACATCGACAGCCGTAACACCGGTAATTTCGACGTGATCCGCGCCTCGTGGGTAGGGGATTACAATGAACCGTCTACTTTCCTGTCGCTGCTAACCTCAACCCATAGCGGCAATATTTCGCGCTTTAATGCACCGGAATACGACAAAGTGCTGGAGCAGGCAAGCCAGGAAACAACCGATGCCGCGCGTAATAAAGATTACAACCAGGCTGAGAAAATCATCCAGGAAAAAGCGCCAATTGCCCCGATTTATCAGTACACCAACGGGCGTTTAATCAAACCGTGGCTGAAAGGTTATCCGATTAATAACCCGGAAGATGTCGCTTACAGCCGCACGATGTATATCGTGGCTCATTAGTATTTTTGGATATTTTGATCGGGCCCCGTTTGGGGCCTTTTTTGTTTAATGCACTAACGTTTGCCAGTCGTAAACTTGATTAGTGGTATCCATTACGGGCACTGAACCCGCCAACCGACGGGCGGTGAGCTGCAGGCTCTCTTGTGCAGGATCTCCTGGCAACGTAATTCCCATCCAACGGCATAATATTTTATCGTTATTGGCGGTCGAGTAAAGCGCATCGACGGTTCCGGTATCGGGATTATTAACCTGCGGGCTGTACCAGATAAACATAGGTACTTCAAAAGCATGCTGGCTTGGTTTTACCCCACCATGATGATAAACCACACTTTTATCCGGCTCACGCTCCAGGGCATGATCTGAGAAATAAGCCACTGACGCCCGACGATCTTTCAACAGATTGAATATGTTGCCGAGCAATTTATCGGTGTAATGAATTGAGTTGTCGTAGCAGGCATCGATGCCATCACTCTGTTCCGTGAATGGTGCGTCAGCCGGTGGAAAACGCGTGCATTCTGGTTCGTGGCTTCCATAAATATGCAACACAATTAACTGTTTACCCTGATGCTTTAGGGCATTACGTAAATCAGGCAATAGCGCATCATCATAGCCATCACTAATCCAATGTTTATGCGCCGCATTCATCGCAATACCGGTAATCGCATTGTTGTAATCGCCGAGCATCCCTTGCTTACTAAACCACGACGTATCAAAGCCAGCCTGGTTAGCCAGATTGATTATGTTGTCCGAATAGTTCTGCGGATGATGCGCGTTGACCGTATCGGCGCTTATTGCCAACGGCACGGCGGTAATGGTGACGGGCGCACCGCTAATTGCATGAGTCCAAAGTAACAGATGATTTCGCTCTGCTTCTAATCGAGGTGTGGTCGGTTGCGGATAGCCATAAATACTCATATTTTCACTACGCGCTGATTCTCCAATTACCAGAACATAAGTATCTATGCCGGTCTCGTTTTTCCGGAGTGAGTAGTGAGGGACATGGCTGGATATGACTTTAATTAACTGCTGGTCATTCCATGCCTGAATAAAATGTTTAACATTACTGAATGGCAAATAGTTAATCACACGACAGGCTATGCTTCCCTGGCTATTTTTCCGTATATTATGAGCCGTGGCTTGCACAATATTACTGATGAGTAAAAGCCCTAACAAATAAGCCGGTGATTTTGCCAGCCACTTGTGCGTTAACGACGGCGTTGTTGCGACACTGCATAACAGCAAAGCCAACAATGCCAGGAAGACCAGGCAGTATTTGTGATAAAGCAGCAGCATCGCTGTGATTTCATGGCGATTACTTTCCAGCACGCTCATTGCAAAACCATAGCTAAATGCTGACCCAAACGTGCCTCGTGCATAGAGCGTGATGGTGATATCCCATGCCACAATCATCACTGGCAGCAAAGCCACCAGCATTCGAATAAGAGTCTGCTTAATTAACCCAAGCGATAACATTAATAATACAAATATTATTAATCTCTGAAACATGACATGAATTGGATCAAACAAAACATTTACCAGTGCAACAATAAATATACTTGTGGCTAACGGAATGAACCGATATATTTTACTTAACATTATAAATAACACCCACGAGGAATAGCCGCTTTAATGCGACTTTATTAAATTGCTATCAACGTAGATGAATATACTAAAATGTATGGATTAGGTGAATGTATTCACGCGATGAATTAATTGAAAAGCTATTAACGTGGGATATACATCAAAGAATCGACGATTAAATGCACATATTGAAACGATGAACGGAGAGACTTCCCTGGTATTGTTGACAAACCCAGGGAAGCCGATGCTACTGATAACACTGTTCAGGAAGCTGATGTCGCATAGCCGCCGACAATAAACCAGATGATGAATATGATTGCGGCAGCAATAATCGCTATAGGAAACAGAACACCAATTTTCATTTATTTCTCATTTTATTATGTCATCGCCAATAGAACATAAATGTAACATTTTTTATTGAACAAATTCAGCGTGTTTGCATGATTTTCCGAGTTACATAACAAAAGAACACGGCTAGACTGAAAGCCATATCGTGGACGCGTGCGGAGAAAATGCAGTGGAAACCATCAAGGGAAACGAGTTAATGGTGTCGGATGCAGTGCGCGCCTGGCAGTTAGACGGAAAGGGTGGCGCCAGGCCTATTGTTGAAGATGACACTGCCGATTGCGAGCATCCATGTTGGGTACATCTGAATTATACCCATCGTGTCAGTGCAGAATGGCTCGCTACCACGCACGTCCTCCCCAATTATGCACGGGATGCGTTGGCTGGTGAAAGCACACGCCCGCGCGTTTCGCGAGTGGGTGAAGGTACACTGCTCACTCTGCGTTGCATTAACGGTAGCACCGACGAACGCCCGGACCAGTTGGTCGCCATGCGTTTGTATATTGACGAGCGAATGATTATTTCGACACGTCAGCGGCGCGTACTCGCTCTCGATGATGTGGTGAACGATCTCAATGAAGGAACGGGGCCAATCAATAGTGGTAGCTGGCTGGTTGATGTCTGCGATGCGCTGACCGATCACACCAGTGAATTTATTGAACAACTGCATGAAAAAATAATCGACCTGGAAGACAACCTGCTGGATCAACAAGTCCCGCCGCGTGGTTATCTGGCTCTGCTGCGTAAACAGTTAATTGTGATGCGCCGTTACATGGCACCGCAGCGCGATGTTTACGCCCGGCTTTCGAGTGAACGTTTACCCTGGATGACGGACGATAATCGCCGTCGCATGCAGGACATTTCCGACAGGTTAGGGCGCGGACTTGATGAAATTGATGCCTGTATCGCACGAACAGCGGTAATGGCAGATGAAATTGCACAAGTCATGCAGGAAGCAATGGGAAGACGAACCTACACCATGTCATTAATGGCAATGGTCTTTTTACCCAGCACTTTTTTGACAGGGCTGTTTGGCGTGAATTTAGGCGGTATTCCTGGCGGCGGCTGGTATTTTGGCTTCAGCCTGTTTTGCATCATGTTGGTGGTTCTTATAGGTGGTGTTGCCTGGTGGTTACATCGCAGTAAATGGCTGTAAAATTTAACATTTTTAACATAATGCAGACTAAAAAAGGCGGCGATAATTGAGCGAGGTCAATAAATGGAACGCCGGTTCAAGGCACTATCTCTCTCGCAGGTGAATGCAACGTCAAGCGATGGGCGTTGCGCTCCATATTGTCTTACTTCCTTTTTTTAGAATTACTGCATAGCACAATTGATTCGTACGAGCCGACTATTAGTCGGCTTTTTTTTGTCTGCGATTTGTTGTTCTATGCTTAAAGGGAGAGATTAATGGAGGAAATTATGAGCATGTATATCAGAGATTCCATTCCGACTGACCCGGTGCCCGTTCCAGAGCATATCCCCAAGCCGCAACCGATACCCGACCCGCCGCTAGATCCCGATCCAAGACCGATTATTGATCCACCGCCGTACAGATAGGTTATCCCTCTCTCGGGCGAGAGAGGGATAAAATGACTATTTGATTTCGAGGATATCGAGGCGTTGTAGTGGTGTCTCGTTGTCATCTTCATCAGGCTGCCAGCCCGCAGGTTGCATTGGCAGTTCTTCGCGATCAAAGGCTAAGTCACCGCCATCAACCACTTCGGCACCGTGCTGAATACCTTTGAAGTCGAACAGTTCGGTGTCGCACATATGAGAAGGCACGACATTTTGCATAGCGCTAAACATGGTTTCGATACGGCCTGGGTAGCGTTTATCCCAGTCGCGCAGCATGTCGCCAATGACCTGGCGTTGCAAGTTAGGCTGTGAACCACACAAGTTACACGGAATAATCGGGTACGCGCGCGCGGTTGCGAAACGCTCAATATCTTTTTCGCGGCAATAAGCCAGCGGGCGAATCACAATGTGTTTGCCGTCATCACTCATCAGTTTTGGTGGCATGCCTTTCATTTTGCCGCCATAGAACATGTTCAGGAACAGCGTCTGGAGGATGTCGTCACGGTGATGGCCAAGAGCGATTTTCGTCGCGCCTAATTCGGTCGCTGTACGATAAAGAATGCCGCGGCGTAAACGTGAACACAGAGAACAGGTCGTTTTGCCCTCTGGGATCTTGTCTTTTACGATGCTGTACGTGTTCTCTTCGACAATCTTGTACTCAACCCCGATGCTTTCCAGGTATTCCGGCAGAATATGCTCAGGGAAACCCGGTTGTTTCTGATCGAGGTTAACGGCAATCAGACTGAAGTTAATTGGCGCGCTTTGCTGCAAGTTACGCAGGATTTCCAGCATGGTGTAGCTGTCTTTGCCGCCAGAAAGGCAGACCATAATGCGGTCGCCTTCTTCAATCATGTTGTAATCGGCAATCGCTCCACCCACGTTACGACGCAGGCGTTTCTGTAATTTATTGAGGTTGTAAATTTCTTTTTGACTGGTCATGGAATTCTCAGGCTAAACCGGCACGCATATGGCGTAATTCTGGCGTGTATGGTACGGATTGCAGCGGCGAATACCAGCAAGTTTTGCAGTGATTGGCTATTGAGTAATCACTCATGGTAATAATATCGCTGTTATATAGGCATATAGATTGCATGGGTAATTTTAGTTATGTATTATGCGCCGCCTGCGATTTACCTCTAAAGAGTGAACGCGGGTAGATTCAGCTAATATTACCAAACCGCCACTAGCTCATCGGGAAGAGCGGCAACCACAGGGTTGTAGTACGGGGTTCGAGGCTCCGGTGGCGGACCAAAGCGGTCATCGTATAATGGCTATTACCTCAGCCTTCCAAGCTGATGATGCGGGTTCGATTCCCGCTGACCGCTCCAGGCAAACATCTCCCAACGTCTACTTTTTTCCCCTATTCGCCGTATAGCTTAATGCTGAGTACATTTGTGATGGCACTGCCATTCCAGTGATATTCCAGATGCTGAGCCTGATGGATATTCGTCACCAGGCAAGGTCGGTAGAGTACATAGCAGTCATGCGCTGTATGGCGAACGGAACGATAATAGATACCGTCCATATTTTTAGCTTTCTGAGTCTGAGCAAAGGCTTGCGCCTGGCTGTAGTCGGTCGCGTGATAGATAGGGGATGAGAGAAACGGCTCTCCGTTGATATCAGATAAGGTCGCGTCAAATGTAGTGAAAAGTACGCGCATCTGCACTTTCTGGGCGGGCTCGCAGGTGTAACCGAAAAAACGCTCCTGGTGGTATACCGTTTCTTTGACCGCCGTATCTAACTTAGGGGCACAATAATAGCCGCCAAAATCACCCGTCGTGAATCGCGCGCCCTCCGGATTTATATGGGTGAATGCAGCCATGACATAGCTGCCCCCATGAACCCCCACCAGCCAATCCTCTTTGGGTACCAGCGACAACTCCCCAGCCTGTTCTTGTAGTCGCTCATTGGTCATGGCCTCAATAGCCCATACAGCCTCAAGCTCGTCGGCGCTGGCCACATCTTCATACAAATCAATCGTTGGGTAGCGACTCGGGATAATCCGATACGCTTTCTCTCCGTCGAATCGAGTTAGTGGCGGCTCTGGTATCACGCCATACCCCCACGCCACGCATGCAGACGCTTGGCAACCTCATACAGGTCAGCTACTCGGCCACCTTTCATCACGTCCATGGCTGCGCGTCCAGCAAAGAAAGGATGGCTATTCGGTTTGCGCACCCAGCCATATATGCTGTCGTCAGCGGTGAACAGCACTCGCAGGCACTTGTGAATATTGAGGATGTAGCTCATCCGTTCTTGCATGTCCAATGTTAGACGAATGCCTCCACTGGACTCTTTATACTTGTTCAATGTTGAACGCGATGAAATACCCAGTAATTTCAGTTGTTCATCAGAGTTGCAGTGCCATTTATCCAGAATACGAAACACCACAGGCAGTGCTTTGCTGGGGTCAATGGCGTCATCCTGATGCGCTTTTGGTAGTGTGTCAGCCATATGTCCTCCTGTTTAGTCTGTGTCAGCCAAACAGCTGGCACAGAGTAGAGTTAACTTAATCAATCATAGATGAATTGTTCATGTATGTACAATTAAGACGTAATGAACCGTAAGTGGATTTAGGGCGAGTTGGCATCAGAAAGGTGTAATGAGGGATGACATTCGAACACTAGACGTCTGGTCTCTCATATCGCGGCAACTGAGTAATTTGATACGTACTGGTGCTCAGCACTTCGCATTTGTCCGGCTCAGAACTTCCAGAATAGAAAAAGAAATAAGCCTGTTTTTCCGGGAAGAAAACTAAGTCGTCACCATTTTGAAACGAGGTGACGCGGAAAGGGACGTCATTCTTGGTTTTGGTCTTCTTTATGCCTGACGCAACCAGAAAATGGTCGTCCCATTTCATCGTCGAAAGGTTATGGTCAAATCGTGAGATAACCACATTTTCGCGTAATGAGCATGAAAGCCTGGTGGCAGTAGCCGCAAAAACGGATGAATGAACAAAACCTAAAAGGCTAATTAAAATAACAAATTTCATGAAAATTCTTATTGTGGAATGCATTGTAAGGCGAGGGTAACATGAAACGTCAGGGGATATAAAATCGAGGGGATACATCTGTGCAAGAGAATACCACTGATTCAAGCAGGGTATTTATATTCGTTGCCTGACCCATACACATAGATTATTGCCGGTGCATAACACCGGCAATTGTACTTATTTAGAGCAATAAACACGTGCTTCGCGTGGGGTATAAATACCTAAAGTAATAAAGCCCAGGAAGCCGTTTGCAAAGGTCTGTTGAACTTCAGTACGAACAACTTTATCTGCACCGCCACAAACTGCCGCCGCATCAATCGTTTTTGCCTGGCCAATCCCGCTAACAAAGAAGTGATGCGTGGTGGTTTGCTGTGGTTTCTCAGCAATATCCTTGTTAAGGGTAAATGTTTGCTGCGCACAACCGGATAAAACCATAGAAGCAACTACTGCTATCAGTAACTTTTTCATAACAACCCTATTTTATTTATGGTAACCAGGCTCAGCTTCGCATTATGTATGTGAATATGCAATCCGACCAGTAATCGTTTTAGATTCATCTCGTAGCTATTGTGGAGATTTTTATTGCTGTTTCTACCCGGAGAAATAAACCGATGACGAAGCGAAAACCTTACCTGAAATTAGTTTCCATTGGTTATCAAAAACAGCAATTAATAGTGTTGGCGCAACGCTTTCAATTAATGACCTGAGGTTGCCAGGGATGTTCTGCACAACGGTCAGAATGCAAACCAAATACTCACCGCGCTAATTTACTGGAAACTGCCGCGTTACCCCCTCAAATCTGCTAAGATGCGCGCCAGACGCTGTCTGACAGCCCATTAATTGAGAGTATAATCGTGACATCTTTTTCTACCCTAAACGTTCTGCCAGCAGAACAACTCGCCAATCTCACCGAACTTGGTTATCACACCATGACGCCTGTTCAGGCGGCTGCATTACCCGCGATACTGGCTGGGAAAGATGTCCGTGCTCAGGCGAAAACCGGCAGTGGTAAAACGGCTGCATTTGGTCTGGGTTTACTGCAACACATCGACGCCAGCCAGTTTATTACTCAGTCGTTGGTCTTGTGCCCAACACGCGAACTGGCTGACCAGGTGGCTAAAGAATTGCGTCGCCTTGCGCGCTATATGCCGAATATCAAAATTCTGACCTTATGCGGTGGTGCTCCTTTTGGTGCGCAGCGTGACTCATTGCAACACGCTCCTCATGTGATTGTGGCAACGCCAGGCCGTTTGCTGGATCACCTGAAAAAAGAGACAGTTAAGTTAGATGCGCTGCAAACGCTGGTGCTGGACGAAGCCGACCGTATGCTGGATATGGGCTTTGCTGACGCTATCGACGAAGTGATTAGCCATGCGCCACAGGATCGCCAGACGTTGCTGTTTTCTGCAACCTGGCCGAAAGCTATTGCGGCCATCAGCTCACGTGTTCAGCGTTCCCCGGAAACTATCGAAATTGATTCAGTAGATGAGTTGCCATCTGTTGAACAGCAGTTCTATGAAATCTCGCGCAACGGCAAAATCAGCCTGCTGCAAAAACTGCTGAGCCAGCATCAGCCCGCATCTTGCGTGGTGTTCTGTAACACCAAAAAAGATTGCCAGGCCGTATGCGACGCGCTGAGCGAAAGCAATCAAAGCGTGTTAGCGCTTCATGGCGACATGGAACAACGCGACCGCGATCAAACGCTGGTGCGTTTTGCTAACGGCAGCAGCCGTGTGCTGGTGGCAACCGATGTTGCCGCACGTGGTCTGGATATTAAAGCACTGGAAATGGTCATCAACTACGAGCTGTCGTGGGACCCGGAAGTTCACGTTCACCGTATTGGCCGTACTGCTCGTGCGGGTGAAAGTGGCCTGGCGATTAGCCTGTGTGCACCAGAAGAAGCACAACGCGCCAGCGTGTTAGCTGAAATGCTGAACTTGTCTCTGAACTGGCAACCCGCTCCAACCGGCGGCACCATCAAACCCCTTGAAGCGGCAATGGCCACTTTGTGCATTGATGGCGGCAAGAAAGCGAAAATGCGTCCGGGCGATATTCTCGGTGCGTTGACTGGCGACATGGGTCTGGACGGTGCGGATATCGGCAAAATTGATGTGCATCCGATGCACGTTTTCGTTGCTGTTCGCGAATCTGTTGCACATCATGCCTGGAAGCAGTTACAGCAAGGCAAGATCAAGGGCAAAGGCGTTCGTGTTCGCTTGCTGAAGTAAGCCTTTAAAACCTCTCCCTGCGTTTATCAGCGGGGAGGGGGGAACCATCAGCTTGTTAATGATTTCCTAAGCATTTGCCGTTATCCTGGAAAAATCATTGTGACTCAGCAGGAAACCCTAAATGCGCAGCAAATACACCTCGTTACAGATAACACTTCATTGGTTGGTTTTTTTATTGGTTGTGGGGACTTATTGTGCGATGGAGCTGAGAGGTTTTGCGCCACGGTCGTATCGCCCAGTCTTTAACGTCACCCATTTTGCTTGCGGGATCAGCGTGTTCATTTTGATGATTGCGCGCCTACTGGTGCGCATCAAATACCGGGCTCCAGCCATAACGCCGAAACCGCATCCTGCTATTACGGGGATGTCGCATCTGCTCCACACAATCATCTATCTGATGTTTATCGTGCTACCGATTCTGGGCTTCATGACGGTGTATTTCAAAGGAAGCGACTGGTCAGTGTTGGGTATTTCGATGCCGCACGCGGTTGCACCTGATGACGATATGGAATTCACCCTAAAAAGCTACCATGAGCTTATCGCCAACATTGGTTATTTTGTTATTGGTATTCATGCATTTGCAGCGCTATTCCACCACTATGCCTGGAAGGACAATACGCTGCTGCGCATGATGCCTGGGAAAAAGCGTTAATACGCCAGCCCGAAATGGCGCAAGGCTGCTGTGATTAGCGCGGATACGACAATCACGATAATCAGCGGCACTTTGCGCCAGGCCAGAAACACGGCAATCGCCACACCAGTGACTCGCGCCATACCCGCAAAATGATCGTTCTCATAAAAGGTTGTGGCAATGGCGACCGAGAAAAGCAATATGGTTGCCGCATCTGAAAGCCGCGACTTAGCCGCGTCAGAAAAGACAAGCCGGTTTCCTAATTTGGCTCCCGCCAGACGCATCAAATAAGTGCCGGCCTATACGATGGCTATTCTGATTAGTTTTACAGATATTAATAATTAGGCGTCAATATGACTAAACTATTGATGCCAATTCCTTAAATAGATATGGCATGCCTAAATCCACACTTCAGTAAGATCTTGCCGCTAAATGGAGGGTTCATTTTTACATTCAGGGAAATGTAACGCGTAAGATACCCGAATAGTTTCATACATTATTGAGATGTGTAAGATGACCAGATAAAATGAACATAACTTCAGATGTCGAGATATTCAATGATGAAAAGAATCATAATATTAAGTGCAGCATTAATCCTTTCAGGGTGCGTGAGTCACCGATGGGCCAAAGAGGGGGCAAGTGAGCAGGACAGGAATATTGCAGAAACCTCGTGTCAGGCGGAAGCATTAAAAGGATTGCCACCTGATTATATTGTAAACAGCAGCACAACATCCAAAGACAAGAAACATAACACAAGTAATACAAACTACTCTTCCATTGATGCCAACGAAATAAAACGTAGCATTCTGGTTAAAGATTGTATGTATCAAAAGGGATGGTCACAGGTAGAAGTACAAAATTAACCACTTTGTAGCATCCGGTTATTATTCAGGGATATTTGGGCGTTAAGCATGGAACAGGAATATATCTGGTATAACCAGTGAAAAGACTTAACACCCATTCAGTTTTCTGTTCCTTCAAATTTTAGCCCTGGCACTCGCCAGGGCTTTTTTACTCCTGTCGATTGAAGCGAACAGCCGATTAGAAGGGGAGATGACAACCAACTGGCTAAATTCCTGAATGCAAATTTATCAATAGCCCAAAAACTGGTGTACAATACCCCCCTATAGTATCAGGAGGCCAAGATGCCACATTCACCTGAAGACAAAAAACGCATTCTCACTCGTGTACGACGCATTCGCGGCCAGACTGAAGCACTGGAACGCGCGCTGGAAAATGGTGATCCCTGCATCGCCATTTTGCAACAAATCGCCGCAGTACGCGGCGCTGCCAACGGATTGATGGGCGAAATGATGGAAATCCATCTTAAAGACGAATTGGTCACGGGCGATACATCCGAAGACCAGCGTGCTGCGCGCATGGCAGAAGTCGGTAATTTAATCCGCTCTTATCTAAAATAGTTCTTATCGAAAACAAAATTCACTCCCACCTGACGACGGAAGAAGAACATGAAATCACGTGCTGCAGTTGCATTTGGCCCAGGCAAACCGCTTGAAATTGTTGAAATTGACGTAGCGCCGCCGCGCAAAGGCGAAGTGCTGGTAAAAATTACTCATACCGGTGTATGCCACACAGATGCGTTCACCTTATCGGGCGACGATCCTGAAGGTGTATTCCCGGCGGTGCTCGGGCATGAAGGCGGCGGGATTGTTGTCGAAGTGGGTGAAGGCGTCACCAGCCTGAAACCTGGCGACCACGTTATTCCTTTGTACACTGCTGAATGTGGCGAGTGTAAGTTCTGTAAATCCGGTAAAACCAACCTTTGCCAGGCGGTTCGCGCCACACAGGGTAAAGGTCTGATGCCAGATGGCACCACACGCTTCTCTTACAACGGCGAGCCAATTTACCACTACATGGGCACCAGCACGTTCAGCGAATACACCGTTGTGGCTGAAATTTCTCTGGCTAAAGTTAACCCTCAGGCACCGCTGGATAAAGTGTGTTTGTTAGGTTGCGGCGTAACTACGGGTATCGGCGCGGTACACAATACGGCGAAAGTGAAAGAGGGCGATACCGTTGCGGTATTTGGCCTGGGCGGTATTGGTCTGGCGGTAATTCAGGGTGCTGTGCAGGCGAAAGCCGGGCGTATTCTGGCTATCGACACCAACCCTGAGAAATTCAAACTTGCTACCGAAATGGGCGCAACCGACTGCATCAACCCAAAAGATCACGAAAAACCTATTCAGGAGGTGATTATTGAGTTGACCGACGGCGGGGTGGATTTCAGCTTTGAGTGTATCGGCAACGTCAATGTAATGCGTTCAGCGCTTGAGTGCTGCCATAAAGGCTGGGGAGAAAGCGTGATTATCGGTGTTGCAGGCGCGGGGCAGGAAATTAAAACTCGTCCATTCCAGTTGGTCACGGGTCGCGTGTGGCGCGGTTCGGCGTTTGGTGGAGTGAAAGGGCGCACGCAGTTGCCTGGCATGGTGGAAGACGCGATGGTGGGTAAAATTAACCTCGATCCGTTTATCACTCACCGTATGCCGCTTGAGCAAATCAACGAAGCCTTTGACCTGATGCACGAAGGGAAATCAATTCGTACGGTCATTCATTTTGGCGACAAGTAACCGCTAAACTCACCCTCACCGATTTTGTAGATGAATAAATCGGTGAGGGTTTTCTAACATTCACTCTTTCAGATTCTCGCCATTTTCCCGCATCCAGTCCGCTAAAGAATCCAGCGTCGGCCTCAGTGATTTTCCCAATTCCGTAATCTGATATTCCACTCTCGGCGGCACCTGCGCGAAAACCTGTCTTGTCACCAGGCTTCTTGATTCAAATTGCCTTAACTGGCGAGTCAGTTCTTTTTGCGTGATCGGATGAACCGCGCGCTGTAAATCGCTAAACCGTACCGGCTCATCAATCACCATCAATCGGTAAAGAATGGGGATAGCCCATTTCCCGGAAATCAGATGAACAAAACTCACCATCGGGCAACTTTGGCCTGCTGCCGGTAACGTCGAAATATTTTTTACCACGGCTTTCCCCTGTGGATGGTCAATGCATCCCATTAAGTACCTTAGTATCTAAATGGTGCCTACTATCCAAAAGATACTATAGCGGAAATAATGCGCTGACCAGTTAATAGTGAGGTGGCGAAAATGGGCAGACTCGAAGGTAAATATGCGTTAATCACCGGTGGCACCAGCGGGATTGGTTTTGAGACAGCACGGCAATTTATTGCCGAAGGGGCAACGGTGGCGATAACCGGGCGCAGCCAGGCAGGATTGTTAGCGGCAAAAGAAGCACTGGGGAATGTGCATATTATTCACAGCGAAGCCGGTGATATCAGCCAACAGACCGCGTTGGGTGAACAACTTGCGAAGCTATGGCCGCGTCTCGACGTGTTGTATATCAACGCCGGTGATGTAACGCATCAATCGTTACAGGAGTGGGATGAAAGCACCTATGACAGGCTGATGAATACCAATCTCAAAGGGCCATTCTTTTTGATTCAGGCACTGCTGCCGTTGCTGGCAAACCCGTCCTCGGTAATTGTCTGTGGCTCGGTGAGTGCACACATTGGATTGGCGCAGAGTAGTGTTTATGCCGCCAGCAAAGCGGCAATTCTTTCACTGGCCAGGACGCTTTCCGGTGAGTTGCACCCAAAAGGTATTCGGGTCAATGGATTAAGCCCTGGCCCTACTGAAACCCCGGCGTTGGGCAAACTGGGTAATGGGGCATCAGAGGAGGCTTTACGCGATGAAATCCGTTCTCTGGTGCCTATTGGTCGGTTAGGTACGGCTCTTGAACTGGCAAAAGCCGCCGTATTTCTCGCGTCCGATGAATCTGCTTTTATGGTCGGCAGCGAGCTGCTAATGGACGGTGGGGTGGGGAATTTATAGTAGGTAACTTCCCGGACGCCGCTCATTTACGTGGTGATGGTGTTCACGTAAATCAGCGGCGGAATCTTCGGCGGCCTGGCGGAGTTCATCGCTGTCGGCCAGGTGGCGCAGCAACACATCAGCACTTTTGATAATCAAGTAAAGATGACCATGACTCTGTGCTGCCGTCTGGCCCGAAAATAGTGCCGCACTTATCAGCAACAAAATCATCCCTGTTTTTGATCTCAATTGTTTAACCATTGCTCTGAGCCTCGTTAACGTAACGGGCTCACTGTATAGATCGTTACGTATAGTGACTATTTGATTTTTAGAAAGAAAACAAAAGAATTGTCAGCAATGTAAAAGGCTAGTTAGATGAGTTTTAGTTTACGGTTGGTTAACAATTGATATGCCATGCTGCCGCGCCTTTGGCTAAAAACAGGGCGGCAGCACGGTTTTACAAGGAAAGTTAATGCGTGACAGATTTTGAAAAAAGATTGATGACTAACACGCCCAAAATAATTAGCGCCATTCCTGCAATCGCAGGCCAGTCGAGTTTCTGCCCCAAAAATATCCAGCCTACCGCGCCAATCAACACAATTCCGGCACCCGACCAAATCGCATAAATAATGCCGGTAGGGACGGTACGCATGGTTATCGACAAACAATAAAACGCCACCCCATAGAACAGAATGGTTATCACGCTCGGCCATAAACGGCTAAAGCCTTCCGAGAGTTTTAGTGACGTAGTTGCAATCACTTCAGCGACGATTGCCACCATTAGCCAGATGTAAGTCATGTCTGTTTTCCCTGCACTGTGTCAGGCCGTCAATGTAAAGATCAAAATCAGTCATGGCAAGAAATGTGAATCGTTACCATGAAAAAATGCTTACCATTATTCGCGTTGTTTATATCCTTAAATTAGATCATTTGTTGGTTATAAAAACTGGGTTTTACACTTAATGTAAAGTTTTTATGGCTGCCTTTAACTTAAATTATGGCGTTATAATCTTTATGTGTTGGCTTTGTTACTTTATGATACCCGTAACATTTGGGGGTTTATCATCACTATGTCAGACCTCTTGTGGATGACTGTACTAGGTTTCACATGACCTCTGGGGTAGAAAATGGACTGGTTTGTTGATTACTTTTCAACGTATCTCTACGGCTTGAAAATCATCGCTATTACGCTTGCGATACTGATGCTAATAAGCGGAATTGATGACTTATTTATTGATGTTGTCTATTGGGTGCGCCGTGCATGGCGTTCCGCTACGGTATACCGCACCAACGATTATCTGGACTATAAAGCCCTTTATGAGCCGCAAGAAAAGGCGCTGGCGATTATGGTTCCCGCATGGAATGAAACTGGCGTTATCGGTAACATGGCGCGTCTTGCCGCCAGTTCTCTGGATTACGAGAATTACCATATCTTTGTCGGCACGTATCCGAACGATCCGGATACCCAACGCGATGTCGATGAAGTCTGCGCGCGCTTTCCCAACGTTCACAAAGTGGTGTGCGCACGCCCTGGCCCCACCAGCAAAGCGGATTGCCTGAACAATATTCTTGACGCAATTTTGCAGTTTGAACGCAGCGCTCGCTTTAACTTTTCCGGTTTTATTCTGCACGATGCGGAAGATGTGATTTCTCCCCTTGAGCTTCGTCTTTTCAACTATCTGGTCGACCGCAAAGACCTGATTCAGATCCCTGTCTATCCGTTTGAGCGCAAATGGACGCACTTCACCAGCCTGAGCTATCTGGATGAGTTTTCCGAGCTGCATGGTAAAGACGTTCCGGTGCGCGAAGCGTTAGCCGGGCAAGTGCCTAGCGCAGGCGTCGGCACTTGCTTTAGCCGCCGTGCGGTTTTGGCACTGCTGGCCGATGGTGATGGTATTGCGTTTGACGTACAGAGTTTGACCGAAGACTACGACATCGGTTTCCGCTTGCGTCAAAAAGGGATGGAAGAGATCTTCTGCCGTTTCCCGGTGGTTGATAAAAGCGACACCTCGGCAAAACCTTTTGGTCAACGTGCTCGTACCGCAAATGTTATCTGCGTGCGTGAATATTTCCCGGACACCTTCGCAACAGCGGTACGCCAAAAATCACGTTGGATCATCGGCATTGTATTTCAGGGCTTTAAAACGCACCGCTGGAGCCCAAGCCCAATCCTGAACTATTTCCTGTGGCGTGACCGTAAAGGCGCAATTGCAAACTTCCTGAGCTTTGCCGCGATGCTGGTGATGCTGCAACTCGTCGCCATCATGATTTATCAAAGCACCGTCGATGGCGCGTGGCAATTCCTGTCCATCTTTGTCGGCGGTTCATGGTTAACACTGCTGCTGTGGATTAACCTCCTGCTGATGTCCAACCGCATCCTGCAACGCATGATTTTCGTCACCGGTTATTACGGGCTGGCGCAAGGTCTGCTGGTGATCCCACGTCTGTTCTGGGGCAATCTGATTAACTTTATGGCGAACTGGCGGGCGATAAAGCAGGTTATTCAGCACGGCGATCCTCGTCGCGTGGCGTGGGATAAAACAACGCATGATTTCCCAACTGTCAGCAATCAGCGTTCCGCTCAGCCTCTGGGTTATATCCTGGTGGATTCCGGCGTGATTACCCAGGCGCAACTAGAAGACGCGCTACAAAACCGTATTCCTGGCCTGAAGCTGGGTGGCAGCCTGGTTCAACTTGGCTATATCACCGCACAGCAGCTTGCCGTGGCGTTAGCGAAACAGGCCGAAGTGCCGATGGAGTCAATCGATCCCCTTGCGCTTGATGCAACGTTAATACGAAGTGTTCCTGCGAAAGTGGCTCAGCACCATGCGGTATTGCCGTTACGCCTTGAAGGCGAAACCCTGGTACTGGCCTGTGAAAACAGCATTGACCCGGTTTCACTGTCAGCGCTTGGCCGTAAAATTGGACGCAACGTTAGTTATGTCATTGTGCCAAGAGGCCAGGTCGTTATTGGCCTGCGTCACTGGTACGGCAATGGGCAATCGACGAAAGAAAAATGGTTACTGGAAAATGCAGTGAAAGATCACCTTCTCACCCAAGAGCAGGCCGACGAAATCTGGGAAACCTATGTTTCCGGTCAGCTTTTGTTTGCAGAAGTGTTGAGCAACGAATCTCACTTAAATGAAGCGGTTCTGCGTGCGGTGTTATTGCGCTATGAACGCAGCGATTTGATGTTTGGCGAGTTCCTGGTGCAGGAAGGCGTTGTCAGCCAGCATATTGTTAACCATGCGCTGAACCAGCAGAAAAAACTGCAACCGTCATTGTCCACATTGCTGCAAAAAGTCGGTATCAGCCGCATACAGCTGGCACGTCTGGCAGGGGAAACGTCATGAACAGACGGATGAACCCACTGGCGGCGCTAATTTGTGGCGTACTGCTCGCCACGCCAGTTCTGGCGGCTGAAGAAGGATCAAAACAAGATCTCGGCCTGAATGATTACCGCTATTTCAAGGTATACCCGCATATTGCGCGGGCGCAGAAAGCCATGAAAGCGAACGATGAAAAACGGGCGCTGAGTAGTTTTGAACATGCGCATGAAATGGCACCGGAAAGCGTGCGTCTGACTTTATGGCTGGCAGAGGCGTATCGCCATTTTGGGCACGACCGGAAAGCGCAGGCATTGCTGGAAAATGCGCTGAAGGATAAACCGCAAAACCCGGAACTTCAGCGTGCGCTGGACGTTATTCCCGCCCCCGCACCGGAAATCAAAACCGTTGAGCAGTTGCGGGCGTTGCAACAGCATTGCGACGCAGCACCAACCATTCGTTGCCGCAGTGAAGTGGGTAACTACGCGCTCAAACTCGAACAGTTAGAAATTGCTCGCGCCCAGCTTTCTGACGCGAAATTCCGCCGCTCGAAAGAAGGGCATCTGTTGGCGCAGGACTACACGCAACGCGCCATTTTCCTGCAACAGTGGACCGCAGCTGATCAAGGATTTGCTCTTTTGGATAGCGAAGCCACGCTGAGCGAAGCACAGTATCAGCAGTGGTTTGCCATTTTGTTGCATATGCAGCGTGACCAGAGAATTTTAGATTTGCAAAGCCAGGGCGTGATGAACAGCTCCGGCATGCAGCTTGCCTATGCGCAGTCGCTGGCTGAACGCAATGCTGTGACGCCGCTGCGTCGTTATCTCGCAAGTCGCAAACCGGTATTTGAAACTCCGGCAGAAGAACGCAATTGGCTGAGATTACTGGCAACCTACAGCAAGGACCCTGGCAGCGCCGTAGCCGGTTGGGCAGTTAAGTATCAGGAAAATAAACAGTATTTATTATCCACGCTGGTGCCAATTCGTATTCAAAAAGAGGACTGGCAAGGGGCGAGCGATTTACTGAATACTTTCCCTGATGCGCAGACACTCGAGAGCCGCCTGGCATTAAGCCTTGCGCGCAAAGACACGCAATCGATGATGCAGCTCATCAATAAAATCAGCCAAACGCGTGGTTTATCGCCGCGTGAACTGGAAACCATCAGCTATCAACTGGTTTCGCAGGAGCAGGGAAAAATGGCCACCGAGTTGCTGCTGAGCTACTGGCCGTTTAATCAGGCGGGTCAGTTGCAGCATTCTCTGAGCACTCGCTTGTATACCCAGCTTAACGAGCACCCGGAATGGCTGACGGGTGAAAGTAAATCGCGCATGGCTAAACCGTTACCGACAGCCACACAGCGTATGGCTCAGGCGCGGTTGTTCCAGGGCGCAGAAAACTGCGGCATTGTTCGCAATTTATTAGGTGATTTGTCGCCGCAGTATGATGCCGAAAGCTGGTCACATCTGGCGCAGTGTTATCCACAGCAGCCGGGCCTCGCGCTGTATGCCGCTCAACAAGCTATGGCTCGATCTGCGTCACCTTATTATCAGCGCCAGGTCGCTTATCTGGCCTATGCTGCGGAAGATTACAAACTGGCGCAGGCCAACGGGTTACAGATGCCTACTAAAGAAAAGCCCGCTCAGGACGATGCTTCCCGTGGTTTTGCGCTGTTAGCGCAAGGGAAGTACCGTGAATCCCGTGATGCGCTGGAAAAAGCTCGGGCAGCTTATCCACATTCGCCTGAAATCACGCGTCAGCTGGTGTATCTCAATGAGCGCCTGGACGATAAACCGAAAACGCGCGAATACAGCGAACGCGTGGTGGATGACATTGATAACACCCTGACGCCGCAACAAAAATTGAGTGATAAACAGCAAGAAGACCGTTTTGAGTTCCGCCGTATTCACGAAGACAGCGAACGCCGCTGGACCTTTACCTTCGACACGTCCATGGGCCTGACCAAAGACTCAATTAACACGCCAAGTGCTGATTCGAACAAAGGCAATCGTAGCTACGGGCAGATGGAAGCCGAATACCGCGTAGGGCGCAATGAAATCGTTGAGGGTGATTTGCTGTCCGTTTACAGCCGTGTCTTTGCGGGAAGTGGCGGGCACAGCAACATCGCGCCAATTTACCAACCGATGTTGGGGTTAGGTGTACGCTGGAAGCCGCTGCGCGAACAGACTATTTTCTTTGCTGTTGAGCAACAGTTACCGCTCGACCGCCAAAAATCTGACGCTGATATGATGCTACGCGCCAGCGCCTCGTTCTTTAACGACGGCAAATACAGCGATGACTGGCACCCAACCGGCAAAGGCTGGATGGCGCAAAATCTGTATCTGGACGCGGCACATTACTTGAAAGCGGATTACCAAATCTACACCGCTGACTATCGCATGAGCTGGCACCATAAAATTAGCGACCACCAGACAATCGAGCCGTATGCACACGCGCAGTTCAACAGTTCCACCAATTATCCCGTTTATATTGAAGGTGAGAAATACCGTATTTATCGCGATAACACACTGGAGGGTATCGGGGTGCGCTTTAACCATTGGTACGGTGAATCTCATTACGATGCGTACCCGCACAAAGTCAGCGTGGGACTTGAATATCAACATGTTTCTGGTGGACACCATCGTGAAACGAGTGCCAAAAACAGTCTTTTCCTGACCATAGGAGCACGCTGGTAATGAAAATTCTTTTAACCGCGTTGCTGCTGGTTTCTCCCTTTGCCAGTGCCATGAATGCGGTGATGTATCAGCCGCAATTGCGTGACATCACCGTGACCGACGCACAGTGGCAAAGCGTGTTGAGCAAACTTAAAGGGCAGGGAATTGACACCCTGGTGTTGCAGTGGAGCCGCTATGACGATGCATTCCGTGACGATGAATCTCGCGCCTGGCTTGAGCATAAAGCACAGCTGACTACCGCCAGCGGCCTGAAACTGGTTGTCGGTCTGGCAGCCGATGGGCAATTCTTTGAACGACAAAAACAGCCGCCCTCCGCGCTGGAAAACTATCTCAATCACTTGCGTGCGGATGACGTTGCGGTGGCAAAACGTTGGCTTGAAGTGCTGGGCGAAAAGTCGATTGCAGGCTGGTACATCAGCAGTGAACTCGATGATCGTCGCTGGCGCGACCCGCAAATGCAGCAGATAGCGCAAGACTGGCTGTACAAAACGCGTCTATCCCTGACCGCCGTTGCCGATAAACCGGTTTCCGTGAGCAGCTTTTTTGCCGGAAACATGACGCCGGATACTTACCGTAAATGGGTGGCAACGCTGAGCCACAGCGGCGTGAAAGTATGGGTGCAAGATGGTGCAGGAACACAAGTGCTGACGGACACCGAACGGGCGCTGTATCTGCAAGCACCCGCTGCGGGTCACGTAATAGAACTGTTTCGCCAGGAGAAAAATGCCACGCCGTTTAAAGCGGTACCGGCACCTGCGGCGTATCAGCAAAAGTGGTTGTCGACTCCTGTCCCGCATGGGCAGGACAGGATTTACTTCTCATTGCGCTATATGAGTGCGGCCAACGGCGTGTTGGCCAACTGATCAGGACTTAAATCCGGCTGCGTTCATCAGTAGCCGGAACCCCATCCCCACGGCAGTTAGCGCCAAGACACTGCCGCCCCATAACAGCACCATCCACATCAAACGCATAGCGGTCTGCTGCATCAGTGATACCCCTCGCCATGTTGTACTTTCCCGCGGAAAACGTAGTAACTCCAGAAGGTGTAAACCAAAATTATTGGGATAATAAAGAGCGCGCCGACCAACATAAAACCCTGGCTTTGCGGTGGAGCGGCGGCTTGCCAGATGGTGATGGACGGCGGAATGATATATGGCCAGATACTGATGCCCAGCCCGCTAAAGCCGAGGAAAATCAGCCCCAGCGTCAGCAAAAACGGCGTGCTGTGCCAACTTCTTTCTGAACCGACCGCTTTCCATAACCAGGCACTACACAACACCACCAGAATCGGAACCGGTAACAAGTAGTAGATATTCGGCAGGCTAAACCAGCGAGCGGCAATGGCAGGGTGCGCAAGCGGCGTCCAGATGCTGATAACCGCGATGATCGCCAGCATAACCAGCAACAGTGGCTTCATCGCTTTACGCATTGTTTTTAGCAGCGGATCTTCACTTTTCATCACCAACCAACTGGCACCCAGCAACGCATAAGCCACGACCAGACCGACGCCACAGAACAGATTAAACGGCGTTATCCAGTCCAGCTGTGTGCCGCTAAATGTGCGCCCGGTGACCGGAAAACCTTCGATAACCGCACCCACTGCCACACCCTGGCAAAACGTCGCCAGAATCGAGCCGCCAATAAACGCTTTGTCCCAGAAAGGCCGGTGCGCAGGCGTTGCTTTAAAGCGAAATTCAAAGGCAACGCCGCGAAAAATTAACCCAATCAGCATGAAAGAAAGTGGAATGGTCAGTGCATCAATAATGACGGCGTAAGCCAGCGGGAATGCGCCGAATAATGCCGCGCCGCCTAATACCAGCCAGGTTTCATTGCCATCCCACACCGGGGCGACACTATTCACCATTACGTCGCGGTCTTCTGCACCACGCACAAACGGGAACAAAATGCCGATGCCGAGATCAAAGCCGTCCATCACGATGTACATCAACGTGGCGAAGACAATAATCACAAACCAGATAACTGACAGATCGATGCCCATTAGCGTGGCTCCTCAAATGTTTCTGTTGCCGCAGAAAGCGGGCGAGAAGGTGTGCCGTGCGCGGGAGGCGTATCGTCGTTAAACGGCTGCGGGCCTTTCTTAATCTGCCGGATCATATAGCTGTAACCCACGCCAAATACCGACATGTAAACCACAAAGAAGGTCAGCAGGCTGATACTCATCTGCAAATTACCGTGTGCTGAAACGGCATCTTTGGTGCGCAGCAACCCGTAAACCACCCACGGCTGGCGACCCACTTCCGTTGTAACCCAACCGGCAAGAATGGCGATAAGCCCGGACGGCCCCATCCACAGCATAAAGCGCAGGAACGGGCGGCTTTCGTATAAACGATTGCGATAACGCAGCCACAAACTGAACACGCCAGCCAGAATCATCAGCATGCCCAGCCCCGCCATAATGCGGAATGACCAGAACACTATGGTGGAATTTGGGCGATCTTCTTTAGGGAACTCTTTGAGTGCCGGAACCTGTTTATCCAGACTATGGGTGAGGATAAGGCTGCCGAGCGCGGGGATTTCCAGCCCGAAACGTGTGCGTTCCTGCTCCATATCCGGCCAGCCAAATAACAACAGCGGCGTTGGCTCGCCCGGAACGTTTTCCCAGTGTCCTTCAATAGCAGCGATTTTTGCTGGCTGATATTCCAACGTATTCAGACCATGCATATCGCCAATCATGGCTTGCAGCGGAGCGACGATTAACGCCATCCACAGCGCCATTGAAAACATGGTTTTGATAGCCGGGGTTTTGTTACCGCGCAGCAAATGCCAGGCGGCCGAAGCCCCGACAAAAAATGCACTACTCAGGAACGCGGCCACAGACATATGCAGCAAACGGTAAGGGAACGATGGGTTAAACACCACCGCAAACCAGTCAACTGGCACAACCTGGCCATTGTGGATTTCAAAACCTTGCGGCGTCTGCATCCAGCTATTGGACGCCAGTATCCAGAAGGTCGAAATAATCGTGCCCAGCGCCACCATGCAGGTAGCAAAGAAGTGCAAACCAGGCCCGACGCGCTTCCAGCCAAAAAGCATCACGCCAAGGAATCCGGCCTCAAGGAAAAAGGCCGTCAGCACTTCGTAAGTCAGCAGTGGCCCGGTAATACTCCCGGCGAACTGCGAAAAACCACTCCAGTTGGTGCCAAACTGATAAGCCATCACCAGGCCGGACACCACGCCCATTCCAAAGTTAACGGCGAAGATCTTCGACCAAAAATCGTAAAGAGAACGATAAACCGGATTTTTAGATTTCAGCCATAACCCTTCAAGCACCGCCAGATAACTGGCAAGCCCGATGGTGATAGCAGGGAAAATAATGTGGAAGGAGACAGTAAATGCAAACTGAATCCTCGCAAGATGAAAAGCATCTAAACCAAACATGCACAACCTCATGGCACAAGAACGTCAACAGTAGGGTAATCCGATGCGCCCACCTTGAGCAGAAACAGAAATGCGTTATTTATCTATAACAGTTTGCAGAATTATCGTGTTTTTAGATGGCTGATATAGATGGGGTGTTGGAAAAAGCTGTTTTTAAGGAGATTACAACCGCATAGAAAAGCATGTTCAGTAAAATAAACCCGGTATCAACCGGGCTCTAATCATATATAGATAACAACTCATTGTTTTATTTTATCTGCGTAGGTTTTCGCGGATGCGATTGCACTATCGTCGAAGATATATTGTTCGAAGTTATCAGTTACACTCCGCACTCGATAGACTTTCCATTTTCCATTTTCTATCCTTAAGTAGTTAATTAGATGGTATTTCTTACCGTCCTGTATTCCTAACCACACATCAATAGATTTTCCACCCATGAAATTGATGGACTGGCCGACTTTAAGCCCTGAAATCCACTCTTTTGCATAATCCTGCCCGTAAGTGAAATAGTCCGAGCCGGTAATTTCCTGCTCATAGATTCCCTGAATATCCTTCAATCTATCAAGTGTGTCTTTGGCGACATAGTCACTCATTTGTGGAGAGTTGGGAGAATCCTGATGATCGTCACTGACAAAAGCATTGAGATAGAAAAGATAAAATTGCTCCACCCGCTTTTCTGGTGTTTGCGTGTTATTAGTACAACCGACCAGCGTGAGGCAAAGCAGAAATATGAGAGCACGCATTAGTCTTTCCTGTATATCTGAAAACCGGGTTGAGCTGAACGGTAACCTGGGCCGCCCCACATATCACGTTGACGGAAATCTGAATACCAGGTATTTCCATCATAGATAGCCATGTGTCCACTTGGGTTCCCACCTTGATACGGCTGTATAACAACTACATCCCCGGCTTTCGGACTATCATTTGCACCAATCCTTCGGAATCCTGAATTAATGAGCAGACCGCCGTAATCTTTTGCGTGAAACGTATTGCCGATATTTACACCTCCAGCATTAATTGCCCGGCGTGTAAATTCAGCGCATTTGCGCTGAGATGTTGCTCCTGCTTGAGTACGGGCATAAGTTGAGGCTGTTCGTGCATCCCACACCATATCAATATCCTTTTTTGGTGATTAAAAATTACAATGTAATAAGCGCAGTTTTTCCTGGATGAAACAAGGCATAACGTGCCATAGATTTTCTGAATATTTCATTTTATTTTTATGTATATAATTGTTTTATAAGTATATCTAAACATTATTTTGATCGATGAAATGAGTGGTGAACTCCGAATCTGGACAAGAATCGCCCAAAATTCTTATCCGATGCGCCTAACTTGAGCAGAAACAGAAATGCGTTATTTATCTATAACAGTTGACAGAATTATCGTATTTTTAGAGGACTGATATAGAAAGCGAACCCAGGTCAGAAAATGAAAAAATACCAGCAACTGGCGCAGCAAATCATTGACCAGATTACTCTTGGCGCATGGCTTCCAGGGGATAAACTGCCTTCATTGCGTGAGCAAGTGACCCTAAGCGGCATGAGCTTTATGACGGTCAGCCATGCTTATCAAACGCTTGAAAGCCAGGGTGTTATTGTCGCCAGGCCGCAATCTGGTTATTACGTAGCTCCGCGGCCTGCCGTACGCAGCGCTCCGGCGCCGGTCAAAGTCACGCGCGATGAGTCGGTTGATATCAATACTTATATTTTTGATGTCTTGCAGGCCAGTTGCGATGCCTCCGTGGTGCCCTTTGGTTCGGCATTTCCTGACCCGCGATTATTCCCCCTCCAGCAACTCAACCGCTCGCTTGCGACCGTCAGCAAAACGGCGACAGCGATGAGCGTGATTGAAAACCTGCCGCCGGGTAACGAAGCCTTGCGTCACGCCATTGCGCGCCGCTATGCGCAGCAGGGCATGCAGGTTTCGCCGGATGAAATTGTGATAACGGCGGGCGCGCTTGAAGCACTGAACCTTAGCCTGCAAGCCGTCACCGAGCCTGGCGACTGGGTGATTGTTGAAAACCCCTGTTTTTACGGCGCATTGCAGGCGCTGGAGCGTTTGCGTTTAAAGGCGCTGTCGGTGGCAACCGATCCGCAAAATGGTATCGATCTTCATGCACTGAAACAGGCGCTGAATGATTATCCAGTGAAAGCGTGTTGGTTAATGACCAACAGCCAGAACCCTTTAGGCGTGACGTTGTCACCTGAAAAAAAGCAACAGCTGGTTGAATTGTTGCAAGAACACAACGTAGTACTGATAGAAGACGACGTTTACAGCGAGCTTTATTATGGACGTGAGCGCCCGTTACCTGCGCGCGCCTACGACCAACAAGGCATAACGCTCCACTGTTCATCGTTCTCAAAATGCCTGGTAGCAGGGTTCCGCATTGGTTGGGTGGCTGCGGGCAAACATGCGCGGCGCATCCAGCAACTCCAGTTGATGAGCACGCTTTCTACCAGTTCACCCATGCAACTGGCGCTGGTCGATTATCTGGCGACCAAACGTTATGACACCTATCTGCGCAAATTACGCCGCACCCTGGCGGAGCGTAAGCAGCAGACCTGGCAGGCATTGCACCAGCATTTTCCTCCGGAGGTGAAGATCCACCGCAGTGAAAGCGGCTATTTTCTATGGGTTGAACTGCCAGAAGGTATGGATGCCAGTCTGCTAAGTGAACAAGCTATTGCGCACAAAATCAGTATTGCGCCGGGCAAAATGTTTACCACCGGACGGGCGTGGGATAACTACTTCCGCCTTAATGCCTCATGGGCGTTAGGAGAACGAGAACAACAAGCCGTAGTGACGTTGTCACATTTAATTCAGCAGCAACTTAAGGAATGAGCATGGAATACCAGACCGAACGCCTGATTTTGCGTCCATGGCGGCAAGAAGATTGCGAGCCGTTTGCCGTTTTAAACAGCAATCCCGAAGTGATGCGCTATCTGCTCAGAACGTTAACGCGTGAAGAAAGTGACAAAATGGTGGGTGCGATTGAGCAAAAAATGACGGCTAACGGCTGGGGTTTGTGGGCGGTGGAAGAAAAAAGTAGCGGGGCGTTTATCGGCTTTGTTGGGTTGAATATTCCGGCTTATGAATTACCGTTCTCGCCGGTTATCGAAATCGGTTGGCGTCTGGACAAACCATTCTGGGGTAAAGGCTATGCCCCGGAAGCCGCCGCCAAAGCACTGGAAATCGGTTTTAACCAGTACGGAATAGCAGAAATCGTCGCTTTTACCGCACTGGAGAATGTCGCCTCTCAACGCGTGATGGAAAAAATCGGTATGCGACGTTGTGAGGAATTTGACCATCCAGCTGTTTCTGAGGATTCACCCCTGCGCCGTCACGTGCTGTACCGCGTTGCTAATCTAAAGTGACATCGACAATTCTGCCGCCGCGCGACGTAACGGCGGCAGAATATGTGCGCGAATTTCTGCAACGCTGACCTCTGTTGCGGGTACGCCAACATTCATCGCAGCAACCACTTTTCCCCCGCGAGCCAGCATCGGCACCGCAACCGACCGCAAGCCAATCTCCAGTTGTTGATCGTTAATCGCATACCCCTGACGACGCGCCAGTGCTATTTCATCGCGCAATTGCGCAACGGTGGACACCGTGTGCTGGGTGTAGCGCAACAACTTTGCCCGCTCAAGATAAATTTCAAGTTCGGTTTCAGGTAATGCACTCAATAACACGCGGCCCATCGACGTTGCCCACGCAGGCAGACGGCTTCCACGGCCAATATCAATACTCATCAGTTTATCGACAGCTGTGCGCGCAATATAGAGCACGTTGTCACCATCCAGCGTGGCGACAGAGCAAGAGTGATTAAGCGATTTGCTCAGGTTATCCAGCGCGGTTTGTGCCACTTTTGCCAGCGGAGTACCCGCCAGATAAGCATGACCAACCGTCAGAACGCGCGGCAGCAATTCGTAACTGCGGCCATCCGGACTGTGAACCATGCCCAGCGTCGCCAGTGTATACAGGCAACGGCGAACCGCCGCGCGGGAGATATTTGTTTTCTGGCTGAGTTGCGAAATCGTCAACCGTTGGCGCTGTGGCGTAAAGGCATCAAGCACCTCCAGTCCGCGGGCGAGTGACAGCATGAAGTTGGGATCTCTTTTAGCAACGCGTTGAATTTCTTCGTTCTCGCCAGAAATAACATCTTTATTATCAGGGTCATTTTTCTGCATTGTTGCCACTCCCGCCAGTCTGAATGGCCATCAGAATGCGCTAACTCGACTAACCCGGCAACTTTGCCCCATGCAATGTGCGGAATATTCCACCACGATCACAAAACGCTGCCGAATAACCGCAACGTGTCGATAATCGCACATAAATTCGATTACCGCCGTTGACGCTACCGTAGGGGAACTCCTATTGTCAGGAAACACCGTTCAGTTTGCAGGGAATTTATCCGGCAAACATCGTTAAAAATAAAGGCGTAACACAGCGCCCTACGGGAAGAATATGAGCGCCACTATCGAACATCTGGAAAGCCTGATTGTTGACCTGCCAACCATTCGACCACACAAACTCTCGATGACCACGATGGGCTGCCAGACGCTGGTGATTCTGCGCCTGACCCGATCGGACGGCATTACCGGATTGGGCGAAGCCACAACGATTGGCGGCCTAAGTTACGGCGTAGAAAGCCCGGAAGGGATTAAATCGGCCATGGATACCTATCTTGCCCCGCTGCTGATTGGGCAACCGGCGGATAACGTTAATCATCTGGTTGCGCTGATGAACAGGTGCGTGCGCGGTAATACCTTTGCTAAATCGGCTATTGAAACGGCATTGTTGGATGCGCAAGGCAAAGCCCTTGGCTTACCGGTAAGCGCCTTATTAGGCGGGGCGTTGAGCACTCAACTTCCAGTGTTGTGGACGCTGGCAAGCGGCGATACCGAAAAAGACATTATCGAAGGTGAAAAACTGCTGGCAGAGGGGCGACACAATGCCTTTAAGCTGAAAATTGGTGCGCGGGATTTACGCACAGACTTGGAGCACACTCGCGCAATCATTGAAGCGCTGGGATCGCGAGCCAGTATTCGTGTGGATGTAAACCAGGCGTGGGATGCAAGCCAGGCCGTGCGCGGTTGTGCGGAATTAGATGCGATGGGAATTGACCTAATTGAACAGCCTGTAGCTGCCCATGACCGTGAAGCACTGGTTCGCCTGAGCCACCGCGGAAACGCTGCCATTCTTGCTGATGAAGCGGTGGCAAGCAGTGAAGATGGCTATGATATTGCACGGCGCGGTTTCACCGGTGCGTACGCGCTGAAAATTGCTAAATCAGGCGGCCCGGCAAGTGTGCTGCGCCTGGCTCACGTTGCGCAGGCAGCGGGCATTGGTTTATACGGTGGCACGATGCTGGAAGGCACGATTGGTACGGTGGCCTCACTTCACGCCTGGTCTACACTGCCATTGCAATGGGGGACCGAGATGTTTGGCCCGCTGTTGCTAAAAGACGATATTGTGGAAAACCCACTTCAGTTTGCGAACAGTGCCGTGGCCTTACCGCAAACACCTGGATTGGGCGTGACGATTGATGAAGATAAATTAGCCTATTACTGTCGCAAGCATTAAGGAGAGCCAGATGCTATTTAAAGTTGAAATGACGGTGAATATTCCACTTGATATGCCAGTGGAAACCGCCAGCGAAATTAAAGCGAAAGAAAAAGCCTATTCACAAAAATTGCAGCAAGAAGGGAAGTGGCGACATATCTGGCGTATTGCCGGGTTATATTCCAATGTCAGCATTTTTGATGTTAAAGATGCGGGCGAGTTACATGAGTTATTAATGGGGCTGCCACTTTACCCTTACATGGATATTACCGTTGACGCGCTATGCCATCACCCCTCGTCCATTCGTAACGACGATAAATAAACAACAATAACAATTCATCTGCGCCATGCCCGTATCTGGGTATGGCTCCCTACAAATAAGCAATGAGACAATAATTATGACCACTAACTTTGTTCGCCAGCCTGAAGTTCAGGCTTTATTAAGAGAAAGTGCCGGTTTAAATGGTGTTGAAGGCGATGAACGTTTTAAAAATATTATTCATCGTCTGCTGGAAAATATCTGCACCTTGATTGATGATTTTAATATCACTGAAGAAGAGTTCTGGCACGCCGCGAATTATCTGCATGAACTGGGTGGCCGCCAGGAAGCTGCATTACTCGCTGCAGGTTTAGGGCTTGAGCACTATCTGGATTTGCGCCAGGACGCACAGGACGCTGCCGCACAGCTCGAATCTGGCACACCACGTACTATCGAAGGGCCGCTGTATGTCGCCAATGCGCCTTTAGCCGAGGGTCACACCCGAATGGACGACGGGCTGGATAACGGCAAAACCATGTGGCTGCATGGCACTGTACGCGACACCAAAGGCAACCCAGTGGCGAATGCGATTGTGGATATCTGGCATGCGAATACGTTGGGGGGCTACTCGTTCTTCGACCAAAGCCAAAGTGAATATAACCTGCGCCGCCGTATTAAAACCGGCAGTGACGGGCGCTACAGCGTACAAAGTATTGTTCCGTCAGGCTACGGTTGCCCACCAGATGGCCCAACGCAAAAACTATTAACTCGCCTTGGCCGCCACGGTAATCGCCCTGCGCACATTCACTTCTTTATTTCCGCACCAGGCCACAAACACCTCACCAGTCAAATTAACCTTAATGGCGACAAATACTTGTGGGACGACTTTGCTTTTGCCACCCGCGACGGGTTAATTGCTGACCCAGTAACCATTACCGATCCACAAACTATCAAAGCGCGTGGTCTGAGCGGCGAGCACACGGAAGTTGAATTTGATTTCGCTATTTGCAAATCCCATACCGCTGAAGATGAATCGCGTATTACCCGACTCCGTGCCAAAGAATAACTAAAATGCCAGCTCAAGCTGGCATCCACCTGCAAATACGGACGTGTACATAAAGTTATCCTCAACGGGAGGTTGTGCTATGCAAAATAAACTGGATGCAATAAAGAATAAAATCAACAATGCGCTGATTGTTGATCGTGAGAATGACATTTACCGTTGCAACCGCAATATATTTATTGATGAGCAATTATTTGATCTGGAGATGAAACATATCTTCGAAGGTAATTGGGTTTATCTTGCCCATGAAAGCCAAATTCCAGATGCCGGAGATTATTTTACCTTAACGCTGGGCAGACAACCGATTCTTATTACGCGCGATAAAAAGAACGAACTGCATGGGCTAATTAATAGCTGCGCTCACCGTGGCGCGATGTTATGTCGTCGCAAAGCAGGGAATAAGAACTCCTTTACCTGCCCATTCCACGGCTGGACGTTCAGTAATAACGGCAAATTATTAAAAGCTAAAGATGAAAGCGTGGGGGGATATCCAGAATCGTTCAAACAACAGGGTTCGCACGACCTGAAAAAGTTGCCGCGTTTTGAGTCTTATCGCGGTTTCCTGTTTGGCAGCCTTTCTGATGACGTGATGCCACTTGAGGATTACCTCGGCGAAACGCGAAAAATCATTGATTTGATTGTCGATCAAGCCTCTGAAGGACTGGAAGTGCTGCAAGGCGCGTCGAGTTACATCTACGAAGGCAACTGGAAGCTGGGCGCTGAAAATGGTGCCGATGGCTACCACGTCAGCGTCGTGCACTGGAATTATTCCTCGACCATGTCACGCCGCAATTACGAAGCCGAAGGGACACAAGCTGTTGATGCAAACGGTTGGTCGAAGAGCGTGGGTGGCGGTTACGGTTTCGAGCACGGGCATATGCTGCTGTGGACACGAGCGCTTAACCCCGAAGTGCGCCCGGTATTCGCCCAAAGTGAACGCCTGAAAACTGAGTTCGGCGAAAAACGCGCTGACCTGATGGTGAACGAAACCCGCAATTTGTGCTTGTATCCCAACGTCTATCTGATGGACCAATTCTCTACGCAAATCCGCGTGATTCGCCCGCTGGCCGTGGATAAAACCGAAGTGACGATTTATTGCTTCGCGCCAAAAGGGGAAAACGCACAAACCCGCGCCACGCGTATTCGCCAATACGAAGATTTCTTTAATGTCAGCGGTATGGGAACACCTGACGACCTGGAAGAGTTCCGCGCCTGTCAGCAGGGTTATCTCGCGCAAAATCTGGAATGGAGCGATTTGAGCCGTGGCGCAACGCACTGGGTTTATGGTCCGGATGAACACGCGCAGCAGGCGGATCTTAATCCGCAAATCAGCGGCATTCGTTCAGAAGACGAAGCGCTGTACATCGCCCATCATCATCACTGGCAGCAAACCATGCTGGCGGCCATCGACAAAGAACAACGGCAGTATGACGCGGCAGTGACTCAGCGCGTGGAGGTGACATCATGAGCCTGGACATTACTGCCATCAGCCAGTTCCTTTACTACGAAGCAAGCCTGCTGGACGACCGCCAGTGGGATGAATGGTTAAGCTGTTACAGCCCAAAAGTGGTGTACTGGATGCCCGCCTGGGGTGACGACGATAAGCTCACCACCGACCCGCAAAGCCAGATCTCCCTGATTTATTACCCGAACCGCGAAGGGCTGGAAGACCGTGTTTATCGCATCAAAACAGAGCGATCTGGCGCCAGCACGCCGGAACCACGCACCACCCATATGATCAGCAATATTGCGATTGTCGGGAGCAATGGCCGCAGCGTAGATGTGCGTTACAACTGGGTCACGCACAGCCATCGCTACCAGCAAAGCGGCTACTTCTTTGGCACGACATTCTGCACGTTGCAACAAACCGACAGCCTGCCGCAAATCACGCGCAAAACCATTCATCTGAACAATGATTACATCCGTCAGGTGATCGACATCTATCACGTCTGAGACGAGGTATCGCCATGAGTTTTAACATCGCCCTCAACTTTGAAGATGGGGTCACTCGGTTTATTCACTGCAATGCAGGCGAAAAAGTGTTGGATGCGGCTTATCGCCAGAAAGTTAACTTGCCGATGGATTGTTCCGACGGTGTATGCGGAACCTGCAAATGCCACTGCGCCAGCGGCGAATACGCCTTGGGTGACGATTTTCTGGAAGACGCATTGTCTGGCGACGAAGTGCAACAACGGCAGGTTTTGACCTGCCAAATGATTCCCTATTCTGACTGCGTGATTGACGTTCCGGTGTCCGCATCGGCCTGTAAAACGGGTATTGGCAGCTTCCAGGGCAAAGTTATTGTCAGCCGCGCGTTGTCATCCAGCGCCATTGAACTGGTGGTTGAGTTAGAAAAAGGGATCGACTTCCTGCCAGGCCAGTATGTGAACATCCAGGTTCCCGGTGGCCCACATGTTCGAGCGTATTCATTCAGCTCATTACCGGGTGATACGCTCGCCAGTTTCCTGATTCGCAATGTACCAGGCGGCATGATGAGCAGCTGGTTGTTACAGCAGGCAAAACCTGGCGATGCGCTAACGCTTTCGGGGCCAATGGGGAGTTTTTACCTGCGCCCGGCACAACGTCCGATGCTCATGCTGGCGGGTGGAACGGGTCTTGCACCATTCCTCGCCATGTTAAAACACCTGGCAAAAACCCCAGAAAATCAACCTGTAACACTACTTTATGGTGTGACAAAAGATACAGATTTGGTGATGGTAGAAGCACTGGATGAACTGGCGCAACGCCTGCCAAATTTAACCTGGCTGCCGATTGTGACTGATGCTGAGTCTGCATGTCCGCAAAAGGGATTTGTGACCGATCACTTCAGCGAAGCATTGCTCAATAATGGTGAAGTGGATGTCTATCTTTGCGGCCCACCGCCGATGGTAGACGCGGTGCTGCGCAGCTTCCAGGAACGCCAGATCACGCCCGCCAGTTTTCACTATGAAAAATTTTCCCCAGGCCAGTCTTCCGCGCAACATGCAGCGGCATAAGGAACCATGATGCGATTTCAGAACAAAGTGGTAGTGATCACCGGAGCGGCGCAAGGCATTGGCCGCCAGGTAGCAGAGCAGGCCGCTGCGGAAGGGGCGCGATTGGTATTAATCGACCGGGCACGTTACATCCATGAACTGGCAGAAAACCTGCGTCAGCAAGGAACGGAAGTGCTGGCATTAGAGGCCGACCTTGAGCAATGGGAAAGCACCGAGCAGGTTTTTGCGCAGGCACACCAGAATTTTGGCCAGCTTGATATTCTGGTGAATAACGTTGGTGGCACTATCTGGGCGCGCCCGTATGCGGAGTACCAGCCGGAGCAAATCGAGGCTGAAATCCGCCGTTCGCTGTTTCCCACGCTTTGGGGATGTCGGGCTGTTTTGCCGTATATGCTGGCGCAGCAGCGCGGCGTAATAGTCAACGTTTCATCAGTGGCAACTCGAGGTGTCAATCGGGTGCCATATTCCGCCGCCAAGGGCGGAGTGAATGCGATTACCCAGTCGCTAGCCATGGAATACAGCGGAAGCGGTATCCGAATTAACGCAACGGCACCGGGTGGCACCGAAGCGCCCACGCGCCTGACACCACGAAATCAGGAAAGTCCCAGCCAGCAAGAGCAACAGTGGTATCAACAAGTGATTGATCAAACCAAAGACAGCAGCCTGATGCACCGCTACGGAACGTTAGCTGAGCAGGCCAATGCCATTTTGTTTCTGGCAAGTGATGACGCCAGCTACATCACGGGAACGATTCTCCCGGTTGGCGGTGGCGATTTAGGATAAGAAAAATTGATTAAAAAATAGTTCTTGAAGACATCTCGCAAATTTGCGACATTTTGTCGCGTCGCGCATTGTTTTGCGTGTAATCTCATTGAAACTGAAGGTCACAAGGAGGTGATGGAGTATGAACATGGCTATTAGCATACGGTTAGATGACCAGTTCGTAGCGGATGTCAAAATTCACGCCGACGCCTGCAGCCGGAGCGTGCCAAAGCAAATAGAGTATTGGGCGAAGATTGGGCAAATCGTTGAAGATAACCCTGACCTGCCTTACAGCTTTATTAAAGAAACCATGCTGGCACAAAGCGAAATGGAAAATGGCAGAGTGCAAAAATATGTCCGCAGAACGAAACGGCAAAACCCTGACAGTGTATGAAACTGCCCGTTTTGGCAAAGCTCTGGAGAAATTGCCTGAGCCTTTCCTTGCGTTGGTAGAAGATGAAATTGAGAAGGTAATGTCCGATCCGGAAATTGGCGAGCGCAAGAAGGGCGATCTTTGCTATCTACGGGTGCATAAATTCCATCTCAATAACCAATTGGCGCTGCTGGGCTACAGTTGGCAGGACGCACGGCTTGAGCTTTATTTGCTTAGTCTTGGTGCACATGAAAATTTCTATGAAATGTTAAAACACCAGCGCAAATCAGATTTACGCTTAATTGAAACTCAGGGCCGTTAACCGGCCCTGATATTGTTTACTTTTTCACGGCCAGCAGAACGGAAGAGGCTTTGATCAATGCAATTAAACGGCTGCCATTATCTAGCGCCATTTCATCGGCGGCTTCATTGGTAATAACCGACGTTAATTCGCTGCCACCATCAATCGTAATATTCACCGTGGTATTTACCGCACCACGCAGTAGGGAAAGTACTGTGCCGGTGAACTGGTTACGGGCAGAAAACTGGTAACCGCAATCTTCCGCTGCCAGCATCACCCAGGGTGCTTTGATCAGCGCGATCGCTTCTTTGCCCGGTTTTAGTCCTAATGCTTCACGGCTGGAACGGGTCACTACGGCCACCAGTTTGCCGCCGCCATTCAGGGTGAGTTCCACTTCGTCGTTTATTGCGCCATCGGCAATATGGCTAACCGTTCCGGTGAGCTGGTTACGTGCGGAAATAGTCATTTTTTCTCCAGTGTATTATTTAAAACTGCATTAATCGTAGAGCATAGGGTGGTGGTTTCAAATTCACCTCCATCCATATGAAATTTCGATAATTGCGAAAATCGATGGCGTGTATTTCCCGCCTCGCTTACACCTTATCTACACTTTAAAAATCATCCAGTTATCTTACCGTGCGAAAAATCCCAGGTACGCGCTTTACTGCGCTGTCTATCACAACCTGGTGAAAATTCCTGTCAGCAGCATGCTTGCCATATAGCCGCAGACTATTGTTTTTATACGGGGATTTTTTGCACTTTTGGCACTACGTTCCGTGGCGTGCCGCCTTTATCTTCAGACAGGAGTAGCAGCAATGCGTACAAAACAGGCTCTATTGACCCTTTCCTCTCTCTGTTTGACCGTGCTCTCGGCACAGGCGGCAGGGCTTCCAGACAAAATTGGTGCCGGTGAAGGGCAGCTCGATATCATCGCCTGGCCGGGTTATATCGAACGTGGCGATACCGACAAAGCCTACGATTGGGTGACCGGATTTGAAAAAGAAACTGGTTGTAAGGTGAACGTGAAAACGGCGGCTACTTCTGACGAAATGGTCAGCTTGATGGCGAAGGGCGGTTATGACCTCGTTACCGCATCTGGCGATGCGTCGTTGCGCCTGATTATGGGCAAACGCGTGCAGCCGATTAACACCGCACTTATTCCAAACTGGAAAAACGTTGATCCGCGCCTGGTAAAAGGATCGTGGTTTAACGTCGGCGATAAAGTGTATGGCACGCCGTATCAGTGGGGGCCAAACCTGCTGATGTACAACACTAAAACTTTCCCAACACCACCAGATAGCTGGGGCGTGGTGTTCGTTAAGCAAGATTTGCCCGATGGCAAAACCAACCAGGGCCGCGTGCAGGCTTACGATGGGCCAATTTATATCGCCGATGCTGCGCTGTTTGTGAAAGCCACTCAGCCCCAGCTCGGCATTACCGACCCGTACCAGCTCACCGAAGAACAATATCAGGCCGTACTGAAAGTGCTGCGTGACCAGCACGGTTTGATCCACCGCTACTGGCACGACACCACCGTTCAGATGAGCGACTTCAAAAACGAAGGCGTGGTGGCCTCCAGCGCCTGGCCGTATCAGGCGAACGCTCTGAAAGGTGAAGGCCAGCCGATAGCAACCGTGTTCCCGAAAGAAGGCGTAACGGGTTGGGCTGATACCACCATGCTGCATGCTGACGCGAAACACATGAACTGCGCCTACAAATGGATGAACTGGTCGCTGACCCCGAAAGTCCAGGGCGATGTGGCAGCGTGGTTTGGTTCACTACCAGCCGTAGCCGAAGGATGCAAAGCCAGCACGTTGCTGGGTGATAAAGGCTGTGAAACCAACGGTTATAACTACTTCGACAAGATTGTGTTCTGGAAAACTCCAATCGCAGAAGGCGGTAAATTCGTGCCGTACAGCCGCTGGACTCAGGATTACATCGCAATTATGGGTGGCCGTTAAGCCTGGAGGAGTTATGTCGTACGCCGTACAGTTTCATAACGTCTCGCGCCTGTATGGTGATGTGCGAGCCGTCGATAACGTGTCGATTGATATTGAAGACGGGGAGTTTTTCTCAATGCTCGGGCCATCTGGCTCGGGCAAAACTACCTGCTTACGGCTGATTGCCGGTTTTGAGCAGGTGACTTCCGGCGAAATCGCAATCTTTGGCAAGCCGGCACACAACGTGCCGCCTTATCAGCGTGATGTGAATACTGTCTTTCAGGATTACGCTTTATTCCCCCATATGACGGTACTGGAAAACGTCGCCTACGGGTTAATGGTGAAAGGAGTTGATAAAAAAACGCGGCTCGCCAAAGCGCAGGAAGCACTGGAGCGTGTGGCATTAGGTTTTGTTCATGCCCGCAAACCCTCGCAACTTTCCGGCGGTCAACGCCAGCGTGTGGCACTGGCTCGCGCGTTAGTGAATCGTCCACGCGTGTTATTACTTGATGAACCGCTGGGCGCACTGGATCTCAAACTGCGTGAGCAAATGCAGGGCGAGCTGAAAAAACTCCAGCGCGAGCTGGGCATCACTTTTATTTTCGTCACCCACGACCAAAGCGAAGCGCTGTCGATGTCAGACCGCGTTGCGGTATTCAATAACGGGCGCATTGAGCAGGTTGATACGCCACGGCAGTTGTATATGAAGCCGCGCACCGCATTCGTGGCAAGTTTTGTTGGAACCTCAAACGTTTTACAGCCCGAGCTTTCCGGGAAAGTCTGCGGCGAAGAAGGGCTATTTTCACTGCGTCCTGAGCATATTGTTCTGAATAACGAACCGGCCAATAGTGACGAAATTCAGGTAAGCGGCATGATTCAGGAAATCCACTACCAGGGAGCGGCGACACGCCTTGAGTTGCGCCTGGCGGGTGGTGAAAAATTGTTGGTCAGTGAGGCGAATCCGCAACGCATTATCAGCGAAGAACGCTATCAAATCGGCCAACAGGTTACCGCCGTCTGGCCCCGTGCAGCGATGGTTGCGTTGCAGGGGGAAGGATGAAATGGATATGAGTATTTCCGCATCCCATCCTGATAACCGCCTGATGCGGCGCATCGCCACGTTTTTGTGGCAGCGCCCCGGATTCTGGCTGGCGTTATTGTTATTGCCGCCGCTGATGTGGTTCGGCGTTATCTACCTTGGATCATTGCTAACGCTGCTGTGGCAGGGGTTTTACACCTTCGATGATTTCACCATGTCGGTCACGCCTGATCTGACATTCGCCAACATCGCGGCACTGTTTAACCCGGCTAACTACGACATCATTTTACGCACCCTAACAATGGCCATCGCCGTGACGCTCGCCAGCGCAATATTGGCATTTCCGATGGCTTATTTCATGGCGCGCTACACCAGTGGCAAGCTGAAAGCGTTTTTCTATATCGCCGTGATGCTGCCGATGTGGGCCAGCTACATTGTTAAGGCCTATGCCTGGACGCTGTTGCTTTCACGCGATGGCGTGGCCCAGTGGTTTCTGGGGCATATGGGGCTGGAGCCGATATTAAACCTGATATTGACCATTCCGGCGGTTGGCGGCAATACGCTGTCTACGTCCGGTCTTGGGCGCTTCCTGGTGTTTCTCTATATCTGGCTGCCGTTTATGATTTTGCCGATTCAGGCCGCACTGGAGCGTTTACCTCCGTCATTGTTACAGGCTTCGGCAGATTTGGGGGCGCGTCCTTCTCAAACCTTCCGTCATGTGATTTTGCCACTGGCTATCCCTGGTGTTGCCGCAGGTTCGGTATTTACCTTTTCGCTCACACTCGGTGATTTTATTGTGCCGCAGCTGGTGGGGCCGCCTGGGTATTTCATCGGCAACATGGTTTATTCCCAACAGGGCGCGATTGGCAATATGCCGATGGCAGCGGCGTTTACGCTGGTGCCGATAGTGCTGATCGCCATTTACCTTACGCTGGTGAAACGACTGGGGGCCTTCGATGCACTCTGAACGCGCACCTTTACTGCTAAAAATAGCCGCCTGGGGCGGGGTGATTTTCCTGCACTTCCCGCTGCTGATCATTGCGCTCTATGCGTTTAACACAGAGGAAGCCGCATTTAGCTTTCCACCAAAAGGGCTGACGCTGCACTGGTTCAGCGTGGCGGCATCGCGGGGGGATATTCTTGATTCCGTTACGTTGTCACTTAAGATTGCCTCATTGGCAACTCTACTTGCTTTGATCCTCGGCACACTGGCTGCCGCTGCACTTTGGCGGCGTGAGTTCTTCGGCAAAAATGCTATCTCTTTACTGCTGCTTTTGCCGATTGCTTTGCCGGGAATTATCACCGGTATCGCCTTGCTCACCGCGTTCAAAATGATGAATTTTGAACCAGGCTTTCTGACCATTGTGGTAGGCCATGCCACGTTTTGCGTGGTGATTGTGTTTAACAACGTTATCGCCCGTTTCCGGCGCACTTCGTACAGCTTGATCGAGGCGTCGATGGATTTAGGCGCTGATGGCTGGCAGACCTTCCGCTATGTCATTTTGCCCAATCTGGGATCGGCGCTGTTAGCCGGGGGCATGCTGGCGTTTGCGCTGTCGTTTGATGAAATTATTGTCACCACGTTTACCGCCGGACACGAACGCACATTACCGTTATGGCTGCTCAATCAACTGGGCCGCCCGCGTGAAGTGCCGGTTACTAATGTGGTGGCGTTAATGGTGATGCTGATGACCACCATTCCGATTTTAGGGGCGTACTGGCTGAGCCGTGGTGGAGATGAAGTTGCGGGCAGCGGTAAATAAATATGAGAAGGGTATCACTATGCAAAGCCAGCTATTAATTAACGGCCAGTTAGTGGACGGCCTTGGGGATAAGTTGCCGGTCTACAATCCGGCAACGGGAGAAGTGCTGCTGGAAATAGCAGAAGCGACAGCCCAACAGGTTAACGACGCGGTGATGGCTGCGGATAAGGCATTCGTCACCTGGGGGCAAACCACGCCGAAAGAGCGTGCGGAACATTTGCTAAAACTGGCGGATGTGATTGAGCAAAATGGTGAGGTGTTTGCCCGTCTGGAGTCACAAAACTGTGGCAAGCCATATCACTGCGTGTTGAACGATGAAATCCCTGCGGTGGTGGATGTGTTCCGCTTCTTTGCTGGTGCGAGCCGTTGCCTGAACGGACTGGCTGCGGGGGAATATCTCAGCGGTCATACTTCGATGATCCGCCGTGATCCTGTCGGTGTTGTTGCTTCTATCGCACCGTGGAATTACCCGTTAATGATGGCAGCCTGGAAACTCGGCCCGGCATTAGCCGCAGGTAACTGTGTGGTCATCAAACCGTCTGAAATCACGCCACTCACCGCGTTTAAACTTGCTGAACTGGCGAAAGATATTTTCCCCGCAGGCGTGTTGAATGTGCTGTTTGGGCGCGGGAAAACGGTCGGCGATGCGCTGACCGGACATAACAAAGTGCGCATGGTTTCGTTAACCGGCTCGATTGCGACCGGGGAACATATCATCAGCCATACCGCGCCATCGATTAAACGTACTCATATGGAATTGGGCGGCAAAGCGCCCGTCATCGTGTTTGATGATGCAGATTTGGATGCGGTAGTGGAAGGTGTGCGCACCTTCGGCTATTACAACGCTGGACAAGACTGTACCGCGGCTTGCCGTATCTACGCCCAGAAAGGGGTTTACGACAAACTGGTCGAGAAACTGGGTGAAGCGGTCAGTAGCCTGAAATATGGCGCGCCGGATGATGAATCTACCGAACTGGGGCCGCTGAGTTCTGCCGCGCATTTAGAACGGGTAAGCAAAGCGGTTAATGCCGCCAAAGCGCTGCCGCATGTGAAGGTGGTGACGGGCGGGGCGAAAGTAGAAGGGCCGGGGTATTACTTCCAGCCAACGTTGCTTGCCGGTGCGAAGCAGGAAGATGACATCGTGCAAAAAGAAGTTTTCGGGCCAGTCGTCAGCGTGACAGCGTTTGACAATGAAGAGCAAGTTCTGGGCTGGGCGAACGATTCCAGCTACGGGCTGGCATCTTCGGTGTGGACACAAGACGTTGGCCGCGCGCATCGTTTAAGCGCCCGCTTGCAGTACGGTTGTACCTGGGTGAATACCCATTTCATGCTGGTAAGTGAAATGCCGCACGGTGGGCAAAAGTTGTCGGGCTATGGCAAGGATATGTCGCTGTTCGGTCTGGAAGATTACACCGTTATCCGGCATGTGATGATTAAGCATTGATATTAATCACCCCGTCGAAGTGAATTTGACGGGGTGATTACTTAAATCAGCTTAACGGCAGGTAAAACTGTTAATGGTCAAGATACAGATAATGCATCCAACTGGTCATGCGCAGTAGCACCTTACGCATAACGGAGACATGGCTAAAGTGGTCGGAATAGACGGCGACTTGAGCAAAAATCCCGTCCGGTAATGCGTCCACCGCTGCATTGGGTGCAAGCTCAATCACCGCAAGAACGCCGTCCGTTCCGGGAGTCAGCGTCAATGATTGCAGCGAACCCTGTGCCTGATAGCTACCACCAGGCACAACAGGAAGGATCGCAGTGAGTTTGCCTTCAAAAATCTGTCCGGGAAGAGCATTAAATACCACTTCGGCTTCATCACCCGGTTCTAAACGTAACAACGAATTTTGCCTGAACTGGGCGATTATTTGCCGTTTTTGTTGCGGGATAAAAACCATTACGGGGCGTAAAGGCAGCGCCGCCGCGTAGGTGCCGGGGCGGATCAGCACTTGTGTCACATAGCCATCACTTGGCGCGCGAATTATGGTTTGGTCCAGATTATATTTCGCTTCGGCAAGTTGAGCGCGGAGGCTGACAATCTGAGATTGCTCACCATTTACCATGCTGTCTAACTGGCTTCTTATTTGTGATTGCTCTGCAACGGAGCCTTTTACCAGTGCGTCCTGAGCCAGAAAATTTTGCCGCGCATTATCAATATCACTTTCAGAGAAGGGATTAACACGCGCCTGGCTTCCACGCAGGTAACGCTGGTAATCTTTATACAGTCTGTCGCGTTCTGCAGTAACTCGCGTGGTGTTGGCAATGGCTTCTTCGAGTTGACCTTTCAGTGTCTCTGTATTGTGTTTCGCGGTCATTAAATCAGCCTGTAGCCTGTCGACTCTGGCCTGATAGCGGGTAGGATCTAATTTAAACAGCACTTCTCCTTTTTTGATCATCATATTCTGTTTATCGGTAACTTCAGTAACAACACCGGTAACTTGTGGCGTAAGTGGAATAGAAATAACTGCTTTTTGCGCCAGATAAGTATAAGGGTGGTTGTAGTTCATTAATAATATGAGTGCGCCAATTAAAAATACGCCACCTAATGCAGCGGTGGGCACCGTCCATTTATTTACCGGTATTTTGAATATCTTAAATATGGACCACGCGATCGCAACATAGGTCAGGATAATGAGCAAATCCATGATATTACTCCGATGGAGTTATTTTCTTGTCGTCGAGTTTCTGTTCCAGCTCAGTCACGCGTTGTTGTAACGAAGCCAGTGTTGCGTCTGCGTCTTGCTGCATGCCCCAACCACGTTCAGGGCGATACAACGTCGCCCAAATCCATAAGAACGGCCATATAACATGTAGAGTAAATAAACTGACCCAACCGGCGACGTGAATGGCATCGGCATGAGGGTGATTTCTTGCTTTTGCAATTAGATAGGGGATGTCATGAAGAATAATAATCCCGTAAAAAATGATAAGGAAAACAAAAATCAGCACACCAAGGGCAAAATAGTTGAGGAACATAGCGACCTCTGTTCAGAAACTACATTTCTTTACTAAAGATAGTCGTTATCCTGATAGATCGTTTATGAATATGAAGAAATGACTCGCTGATCATTAATTATGGCTATTTAAGAGGGAAGGGATGACGCCTGTTTTTTCCTTTCAACAAGCAAAGCGGCAAGACTGAGCCGGAGGGGACAAAAACTTGATTCGAGTCATAAAAAAGAGCATATTTTGCAAAATTATTTTAACAAGTTACTCGTTTTGTTATGACCGTTTATCAAAAAATGTTGATTTTTTACGCTGCAATGTCGTTTGTCACTGCTTGCATCACCTGGTTTTTGTCTCACGATACCAAACGAATTAGACTGTTAAGCGCGTTGTTGGTTGGCGCGACATGGCCGATCAGTTTTCCAGTTGTGCTGATATTTTCTTTGTTTTAACTCGTTTTTATTATCGACAGGTTAGGGTGCGCGATGAATGACATAACTTTTTTTCAGCGTTTTGAAAGCGATATTGTCGCCGGGCGCAAAACGATAACACTGCGTGATGCTTCTGAATCACATTTTACGCCGGGTCAGCAATTACGCGTCGGGCGTTATGAAGATGATGTCTATTTTTGCACCATCGAAGTTGTCAGCGTAACGCCAGTGGCGCTTGACCACCTGACCGAAGAGCACGCGCGCCAGGAGAATATGACGCTGCCGCAGCTCAAAGAGGTGATCGCTGAAATTTACCCAGGCTTGAATGAGCTTTATGCGATTGTTTTTACGTTGGTTGCTAAAGCGTAGAACTGAGACCTGGAAAAAAGGAAGGGGCAGTGACCCCTCCCTGAAAATCAATCTATTGACTGGCCTTCTTCAACATCTGATACAACTCATCTTTTAGCCGCAGCTTCTCTTTTTTCATCTGCACGACCTTCTCGTTGCATCCCGTTCCTTGCGGTCCTCCCTTGCGTAAAATCTCATCGTCTAGCTGATTGTGCTTGTCAAACAAGCTGAGGAAACGCGGGTTAGCGGATTTTAGTTCGGTGATCAGTTCACGGTACTCAGGAAACATTGCAAACCTCCTGGACTGTTAGATGGTGAAAGGAATTTCGCCTGGCAGTTGCTGCCAGACCCAGTGTAGGTACCGTCTCGCCTCAAATGAAAGCGCAATATCGTAAGGGTTTGTCAATTTGCGATCCCGTAGGCGAGTTAGCCGCACTGATTACATTTTCAGCACTTAGTGTCTTGCTAAACGGCAAAAATTGATAACGACAACGTCAATCTCATGTGCTAAAACATATCTATGATATATCTTACACATCAAAAAATGAGAACCTGATGGCCCACGAAACCAAACCTAATCTTCCAAAACGCGTGAAAAATGAACTCAAATTTCGCGAGTTGACCGTTAAAAGCAAACAGACAGTTGCAGGCTGTTTTCACCGCATCATCTTTACTAGCCCGGAACTGACTGGCTTTTCCTCTCGGGGATTTGATGACCATATAAAGGTCTTTTTCCCATCAGCAGACGGCGAGTTTGCACGTCCATCAGTCACTGACGACGGCATTGTCTGGGGGGAAGGCCAGCGTCCGGTTTCCCGTGATTACACGCCGCTGGCCTTCGACGCGTCATGCAATGAACTGGCATTAGATTTCTATATTCACGACGGCGGTGTCGCAAGCCAGTGGGCCGATAACGCAGCCGTTGGCGATGCGCTCCTGATCGGTGGGCCAAGAGGATCTTTGGTTATCCCGACCGATTACACGTTCCAACTCTATATTTGCGATGAAAGTGGCCTGCCAGCGGTTCGCCGCCGCTTGCTGTCGTTGCCTGAACACATCGCACCCATCGTGCTGGTTAACAGCCATCACTCACAAAGCCACGAATACCTCAGTGAATTTACACACGCACAAATTGAGTGGCTTGATACTGAATCTATCGCTAAACGCGTCAGCACTTTTGAATTCCCGGCCAGCGACTACTTCATCTGGGTTACTGGTGAAGGGAATGACGTGAAGCAACTTAGCGATGAACTGCTGGAAAACCGTGGTCTGGACGGCGATTACGTTCGCGCCGTGGCTTACTGGCATAACAAATAAGGCAACAACCATGAAAATTCACCATTTTAATCATCGCTTGAGCGAAAAACATGAACGTCACGAAAGACACGGTTCGCATGGCGGCCACGGCCATCACGAACATGGTGGCGGTATGGACGGCAAAGCGCGTATGCGCCGTGAACGCCTGTTTGATGCCAATGACATTCGCCTGCTGATCCTGCATTTCCTGTCCGGTAATACCGCGCATGGCTATGAGTTGATCAAATCCATCGAGGCAACGGCTAAAGGCGAGTACGTGCCAAGTCCGGGGATTATTTACCCGAACCTGTCTTTGCTTGAGGAGATGGGATTTATCGCGGCGGTGCAGGGCGACAGCAGCAAAAAAGCGTGGATGCTAACCGATGAAGGGCAGGCTGAACTCGCTGCACAACAGGAACATTTAGGGCATATCATCGCTAAGCTCGAGTCGTTGGGCGTCCTGGGTGATAACCGTCGGCTTCCTGAAATACAGCGTGCCATCCACAATTTTAAAATGGCGCTTAACACGAAACTCGGGCGCAGTGACCTGCCAAAAGAGACGCTGTATAAAATCATCGACACGTTGGATCAGGCCGCGAAAGACATCGAGCGCAGCTAAAATATCGTCCTTTCTTAGCAATGAAGCATAAAGTTTTAGCGTTTTCTGCCGAAACTGTATGCTTCTGTTGCCATGAGACGAAAAGAGCATGTTAAATCGCATAAAAGTTGTAACCAGTTTGCTGTTTGTACTGGGTTTATTTGGTGTCTTACAAATTACCTCCGGTGGGTTGTTCTTCAACGCGCTGAAAAACGACAAAGAAAACTTCACTGTGCTGCAAACTATTCGCCAGCAACAGTCCACACTTAACGGCAGTTGGGTTGCGCTTTTGCAAACGCGTAACACGCTGAACCGTGCAGGTATTCGTCATATGATGGATACCAACAATACTGGCAGCGGCGCGACGGTAAATGAGCTGATGCTTATTGCCAGCCAGTCGTTAAAGCAGGCGGAAAAGGAATGGGCGATGTATGAAGCCCTGCCACACGATCCGCGTCAGAGCGAAGAATCGATTGCTGAAATCAAGCGTAACTACGGGATTTATCACGGTGCGCTGGCGGAGCTGATCCAATTACTTGGTGCGGGTAAAATTAACGAATTTTTCGACCAGCCAACGCAAAAGTATCAGGATGGTTTCGAGAAAGAGTACGTCGACTATCTACAACAAAATGACCGTCTGTATCAGCAAGCGGTAGACGACAATAACCAGTCTTACTCACAGGCCATCTGGATAATTATCGTTATTCTGGCGCTGGTTCTTGCGGCAATTATCGTCGTCTGGCTGGGTATCAAGAAAACCCTGATTGAACCGCTGCATCGCCTGATTGATAACATTCGCCATATTGCGGACGGCGACCTGGTGCATTCCATTGATGTGGTTGGCACAAACGAAATGGGTCAGCTGGCGGCAAGCCTGCGTCATATGCAGTCAGAGCTTGTGAGCACGGTGAGCGATGTTCGTAACGGCGCAAATGCGATTTATAGTGGTGCCAGCGAAATTTCTATCGGTAACAACGATCTGTCTTCCCGTACCGAGCAGCAAGCGGCATCGCTTGAAGAAACTGCCGCCAGCATGGAACAGCTAACCGCGACGGTGAAGCAGAATGCCGAAAATGCCCGTCAGGCAAGCCAACTGGCATTAAGCGCATCTGAAACCGCGCAGAAGGGCGGTAAAGTGGTGGATAACGTGGTGCGTACCATGAATGACATCGCCAGCAGCTCTAAGAAGATCGCCGATATTACCAGCGTGATTGATGGCATTGCCTTCCAGACTAATATTCTGGCACTGAACGCAGCGGTTGAAGCTGCACGTGCGGGCGAGCAAGGCCGTGGTTTTGCAGTCGTGGCCGGTGAAGTGCGTAATCTGGCACAGCGTAGTGCGCAAGCCGCGAAAGAAATTAAAGGTCTGATTGAAGACTCCGTCAATAAAGTGGATACCGGCTCAACGCTTGTTGAAAGCGCGGGTGAAACGATGGATGAAATCGTCAATGCGGTTACTCGCGTGACGGATATCATGGGCGAAATTGCCTCGGCATCTGACGAGCAAAGCCGTGGTATCGACCAGGTTGGTTTAGCGGTTTCTGAAATGGACCGTGTGACGCAGCAAAACGCCGCATTGGTGGAGGAATCTGCCGCTGCCGCTTCTGCACTGGAAGAGCAGGCGAGCCGTCTGACTCAGGCTGTAGCCGTGTTTCGCATTAACCAGGAAGTGAAAGCGCAAACGCGTAATGTAGAGCCAAAACTGGCTATTGCACCGGTTATTGGTCGTAAAGCTGCGGCCAGCGATTCAAACGATAATTGGGAAACGTTCTGATAGCGTAAATTTAAGCCGTTTAAATGACCCCCACCCAGCCTCCCCCTTGTCAGGGGGAGGAGCTAAAGGCGCTAGTCTGCTGCCTTCTCCTTGCTTGGGGGAGGAGCTGAAAGTGCTAGTTTGCTCTGCTCCCTCCCCTTGCCAGGGGAGGGCTGGGGTGGGGTCCATAAGAACCGCTATCTTCATTAAATCTCCGCTTCATCTAAACGCAGCAAACGATCCAGGCGCTGGTGATAACAACGCAGCGTGGCATCAATGGCTTGTGCGGGCATAAACGAATCACGGTATACCGCCTCTACAACGCGGCTCTCTTTCTTTAAATCATTGAGCAGTTTGACGATAAGTTTGTCTGTCAGCCCCATGCTCAGCCCGAGCACTTTGAAATCCATCCCCAGATATTCGCCATACGCCGTTTTAAAGCCCGGTGCTAACTCGCGGTCGCCTTCTTCGCACGCCAGCAGCGGCAAGGCCATAAAACCTGAGCTAAATATGGCGGGATACGGTGCGACAGAGACAAAATCATAAACCGGCGACAGCGTAGGCTCGCCCATGCGCGGGTTTATCAACCCAAAGTTACGCAGGTGCATATCGTTGTTACCCAGCAGATAGGCGTAAGCAATGCGCCGGAACAGATCGATTTTAAAGGCGAGGTTGTTATTCACATGTTGAGTCAGGAACTCAGCTAATTGCTGATAACTGACGTACTGCTTACCGTCGCTGCCTGTTTTGCCGTACTTCTCGCCGACGTTCATGGCCGCATCCAGCTGTTCCTGATGAATCGCGGCACCTGTCTGAATATCGCGATCAAAGCGGCGGACAACAAAGGCCAGTTCATTTTCGCTGTCATCTTGCTCACGCGAAAAACTCACCAGCCCGTGCGGTGGCACATCAAAGCCAAGCCGTGTCATTAGCGTCATGGTGGCGTGTTCGTTTTCTGCCAGGTGTGGAAATTCAGCCGGAGATGGTTTGAGGATGTATTCGCCCTGGTGTTCAACCACCGCAAACTCACCATCCTGGACTACCATTTGCAACTTAGGTTGATACCCGGAAATGCTCATCCCGCGCTGGGCTTTCGGCAATTCGTGAATAAATTCATTGCGCGTAAAACTTAGCTGCGGATTCACTTTCCCTGAGCCTGTAAGATGTTTCAGGCCCTTTGTCGAATAACCAGATTCTTGCTCTTTGGTCTGCACCAGAGGAGTCAAAAGAATGTGGCAACGCTTGGGTAATCTCATCATTAATCCTCCTGCATGTTGACCAGTTGCACCGCGCCAATCAGGTTTTTGCCGTTGTCGATAAGCATTCCCAGCAGGTCATGCTCGTCGCGTTGTTGTAACTGGCTATAGCGCATTTTCAACCAGCCTTCCGGTGCCAGTGAGGCAAAAAAGGGCGGTAATGTATTGCTTTGAAAGTGGCCGATGCGCACCGGTAAACTTAGAGAAAGCGGAGGGCCGATGTAATCAGCGCGATAGGTGAATGCAAATCCGTCATCATCCTGGCGCAGTTCACCCACGGCTTCGCCGTATAACCACACTTCTACACGGCGGCGCATATCTTCACACCCAGCGCATCCGCGACACGCAATACCGTGCCAAATTTGACCTGCTCGGGATCTTTGAACAGCCGTTTAAGCGTTGATGCTGACACGCCGGTTTGCAGCTCAAGCGTTGCCATGTCGATGGCCAGTTCTTTGCGGCGCTGGTTCAATTGTTGCCCTAGCTGCGCGGAATCAGAGATGACTTGTTCGTCTATTGCCAGGTCAAATTCTTGTGCCCGCAGCGTTACGGCTTTTTTAACGTCATTCAATAACTCGCTCATGGTGTGCAGTTTGTCTGCGAGCGATGTATTGTCATAGTTCATATTTGACCTTAAATTTTAACTAAAGCAGGTAATTGGCTCGTTTATGACTTATTTGTACGGATGTGTGTCATAAAAGACCTTATTTTTCTCTATTAACTGAAAATGGTTCATTTACGGTCTTTTGTCAACGTAAAGGTTCATTAAAAGTCCTTTAGTGGTTTTTATTTGCTATTTTAGCTCATTAATGAGCTGTTTTGGCATTGGTAAAGTGACTTATCCAGAATATTGCTAACCAAATGTAAATTAATTGTTTCACTCGTTTGAACGGAAACCTTATTAATGAAGGCATGTTAATCAACACGAGTTTGTTGCATGTCTTATCGAATCAGCCTGTTGGATAAAAGCCCGGTCGCTCAGGATGACACCCCTGGCGACGCCCTGAAACACACGCTACATCTTGCGCAACTCGCAGAAGAGTGGGGATATCACCGCTTCTGGATTGCCGAGCATCACAACACCTTGCGGCTGGCGAGCCCATCCCCTGAGCTGCTGATTGCATGGGTTGCCGGGCAGACACAGCGTATTCGTGTCGGTTCCGGCGGGGTGATGCTGCAACATTACAGCCCCTATAAAGTGGCCGAAAATTTCAATCTGCTGGCAAACCTTGCGCCTGGCCGAATTGACCTGGGCGTGGGTAAAGCACCAGGCGGACTGCCGCTTTCCACACAGGCGCTGCAACGCGGTGCACAAGATAAAGAAACGTTCGCCGAAAAACTCACGCAGCTTGATCACTGGCTCTCTTTACCCGCAGGTGAAGACGCAGAAGAAACCTTACGTGCTACGCCAGTTCCAGCCAGAACTGCCGACCGTTTCTTACTAGGTGCGAGCCTGGAAAGTGCGGCACTGGCCGCAAATCTGAACTGGAATTTTGTCTATGCCGCGCATTTGAATGGCGACAAAACGTTAATGCGCGAAGTGCTTAACGCCTGGCGCGATAAAAGCCAGCGCGACACGCTGGTGGCGGTGCAGGTTATTGTCGCAGCGGATGCGCAAAAAGCTGACGAACTGGCAAGCCTGATCCAAATCTGGAGTGTTGAACTGGAAAACGCACAGCGGGTGAGTGTCGCTAGCGAAGAACAGGCGCACGTATTTGCCCGCCAGGCCGGTAGCGCCATCAAAAAAATCGAACGCCGTGAACCGTCATTACTGAAAGGAACCGCCGAAACCGTCCGTGCCGGGCTTGCAGCGTTGAGCCAGGAATTTGGCATTGATGAATTTATTATTGACACCCCCATTGCCGATCCCGCTGCGCGTTTTCAGTCGCTGCGTTTGTTGGCAGGCGCTCAGCCCGTGAAATCTGTCTCGGATTTTGCCGCTGAACATGAAGCCTGGTAAGGGGACGCAAATGACATTCGCACAACAGCTTGTCGACTGGCGACGCGAGCTACACCAGCACCCGGAACTGTCTGGCAAAGAAGTGGCAACAACGGCCAGGATCCGTCACTGGCTGGAATCGGCAGGCTTACGTTTGTTGCCGTATTCGCTCGCAACCGGCGTGGTGGCCGAAGTGGGCCACGGCGAAAACGTGATTGCGCTGCGAGCGGATATCGACGCGCTGCCCATTCACGAAACGAGCGGTGTGCCGTTTAGTTCGCAAAACGAGGGCGTAATGCATGCCTGCGGGCACGATATTCACAGCAGTGTAATTCTGGGCGCAGCGCTGTTACTCAAAGAGCGTGAGTCTCAACTGGCAGGCCGCGTGCGTTTGTTGTTTCAGCCAGCAGAAGAAAACTTCACTGGGGCAAAAGCGCTGATTAAGGCCGGAGCACTGGAAAACGTTTCTGCTATTTTCGGGATGCATAACGAACCCGGTTTACCTGTTGGCACGTTTGCCACTCGCGGCGGTGCGTTTTATGCCAACGTCGATCGCTTCGTTTTGCGAGTGAAAGGTAAAGGCGCACATGCCGCGCGTCCACACGAAGGCAACGATGCCATTGTTCTCGCCAGCCAGTTGGTTGTGGCGTTGCAGACCATTGCCAGCCGCAATATCGACACGCTGGATTCAGTGGTTGTCAGCGTAACCCGTATTCAGGGCGGAAATACCTGGAATGTGCTGCCGGAAAGCGTCGAGCTGGAAGGAACGGTGCGCACGCATCGCGCCGATATTCAGCGGCAGGTTGAAAAACGAATTAGCGAGATAGCTTCCGGTTTTGCCAGCGCGTTTGGTGCGCAGATTGAAGTGGAGTGGTTCAACGGGCCGATCACGTTAATCAACGATGAAAAATGGGCGACGTTTGCGACCCGTGTCGCACAAGACGTGGGCTACCAAACGCAAACCTCCGAATTACATATGGGCGGTGAAGATTTCGCCGTTTACTTACAAACCATTCCCGGCGCATTTGTCAGCATTGGCAGCGCCAGTGCATATGGTTTACATCATTCGGCCTTTAATCCGGATGAAGCATTAATTGAAGATGCAGCGAGATATTTCGCAACGCTTGCTGAACAGGCGCTACTGGTAAATTAACTATTCGGAGTTAACTATGTCTAATAATCGACAATTGCACCTTGGCACTATTTTGCATGGCGCTTCAGGAAATATGTCGGCGTGGCGTCACCCTGCGGCTACTCCTGATTCAAGCATTAATTTTGATTTTGTAAAAAATACGGCATTAAAAGCCGAACAGGGGAAACTCGATTTTTTATTTGTCGCAGACGGCTTATATATTAATGAAAAATCTATCCCTCATTTTTTAAATAGATTCGAGCCGCTAACGGTGCTGTCGGCCTTAGCCAGCGTCACTACACATTTAGGGTTGGTCGGCACGTTATCGACTTCTTATAGCGAACCCTTTACCGTGGCGCGTCAGTTCGCAAGCCTTGATCATTTAAGCAAAGGCCGCGCGGGCTGGAACGTGGTGACATCACCCCTGGAAGGTTCGGCTAAGAATTTCTCCCGTGAAAAACACCCCGAGCACGCGCTGCGTTATCGGATTGCCGATGAATATCTTGATGTGGTCAAAGGGCTGTGGGATTCCTGGGAAGAAGACGCATTTATTCGTGATAAAGAAAGTGGACAATTTTTTGATCCGAATAAATTACACACGCTGGATCATCGCGGTGATTTTTTCCAGGTCGCTGGCCCGCTGAATATTTCCCGCACACCGCAAGGCAGGCCGATTGTATTCCAGGCTGGTGCATCCGACGATGGCAAAAAATTAGCCGCCCGCCATGCGGATGCCATTTTCACTCATCATGAAACTATTGAAGAAGCACAGCATTTTTATCGCGACGTTAAAAGCCAGCTGGAAAGCCATGATCGTCGACCAGATGAACTGCATATATTCCAGGGCGTCAGCGTGATTGTCGGTAAAGATGCCGATGACGTAGAAAACCAATATCAAACGACTGCCGCGCTGGTCTCTATAAACGATGCGCTGAATTATCTTGGCCGCTATTTTGAGCATCATGATTTCAGCCAGTACCCGCTGGATGCGTCGTTTCCGGATGTCGGTGACCTGGGGCAGAACAGCTTCCGTAGCACCACCGATGAAATCAAACGTAATGCCCGCGAACGCAATCTGACTTTGCGCCAGGTCGCGCTGGAAGCGGCATCACCACGCCCGCGCTTTGCTGGCACCGCGCAACAGGTTGCTGACGGGTTGCAACAGTGGTTCGAAAGCCATGCCGCAGACGGTTTCATTATTCAGGGCGGCACGCCAGATACCTTCCCACGCTTTGTCGATGAAGTGGTTCCGGTGCTGCAAGCTCGCGGATTGTTCCGCTCGGAATATCCTGGCACCACGCTGCGTGAAAGCCTGGGGCTAGCTACTCCAACAAACCAATTCCAAAAATAAAGAGACAACCTATGCAGAAATCATCGTTAATCCTGGCTATCGCTCTGGCACTTTCCTCAACGGCAACATGGGCGCAAAGCGTCACCATTAATGGCACGGGTGTGAGTCTTGAAGCCAACAAATCGCCGATTAACACGGTGGTAAACCCGCAGGCTGTGGCGCAATTGCCAAAAGATTATCGTTTTGCCGTGCCGGGTAAATTCACCGTGGCAGTGGCAGCACTCAATTCACCGCCGTTGACGGTATTTGCCGAAGATAACAAAACGCTGCTGGGGAGCGAGGTGGACATTGCGCGTCTGGTCGCCGACAGCTTAGGGCTTGAACTGAACGTGGTGCCTACCTCATGGGAAGACTGGCCGTTGGGCGTGCAATCGGGCAAGTATGATGCCGCGATCAGCAATATTACCGTCACTAAAGATCGCAAACAGAAATTCGATTTTGCGACCTACCGTAAAGACTCGCTGGGCTTCTACGTGAAATCGAACAGTCCAATCAAGAAGATTGAGAAAGCTGAAGATATCGCCGGGCTGCGCATTATTGTCGGCTCGGGGACGAACCAGGAATCTATCCTGCTGGCGTGGAACGCCGAGAACCTGAAGAAAGGACTCAAAGCCTTCACGCCGGTTTATACCAAAGACGATGCAGCACAAACCCTCGCATTACAGTCTGGCCGTGCTGATGCCTTCTTTGGCCCGAACGTGACCGGCGCATGGAAAGCGGCACTCACACAGAAAACGCAGCTAGTCGGCGTTGTTGATGGGGGCTGGCCGAAAGCGGCGCACATAGCGGTCACGCTGAAAAAAGAGAGTGGTTTAGTTGAACCGGTGCAAACCGCGCTTAACGGCGTCATCAAAAACGGTGACTACAACAAAGTGCTGAGCCGCTGGGGGGAAAGTGTTGAACAAATCCCGGCATCCGAAATTAACCCAGCCGGCCTTGGCGACTAAGGAGCAGACCATGAGTGAACAATTTCGTGATGTTTCACCGGAAGCGCCTGAACTCCAGCCGATTGTTAACGGCCTGTTTGGTGAATATGAAGCGCGTTACGGGGATTATTTTTCTCGTGATGCGGAAGTGGAGCTAACCGAATGGTATCTCGCGCCGCAGGGGCTGTTCATTGTGCTGGAGCGTGACGGCGACATTATTGCCATCGGCGCGTATAAGCCATTCGATGAACATACCGCCGAGTTAAAGCGTATCTGGACACATCCCGCACTGCGCCAGCAAGGGCTTGCCCAGCGCATTGTGCGTGAACTGGAAAGCAGGGCGCAATTTGCGGGTTACAGCCACGTTTACCTGACCACCGGTTTTCGCCAGCCGGAAGCGGTAAAGCTGTACTTAAGCCTCGGCTATCAACCGCAATTCGACATTCACCGCAATCCTGAAGAATACAGCGAGGCTCCTTTCGATGGGCGTTTGCGTTTCACCAAAGCGCTGGCACCGGTTCACCTGAGCAAAACGGCCTGAGGCATCATTATGACTAGATCTTCACACATACCATCAACCATTAAAGTTGTTCCGGCACGTTACCCGCTGCGAACGCTGGGGGCTATCGTCGCGCTCTTTGTGCTGGCGATTGTGGTTCAGTCGGTCGCTTTTAACCCGCGCTGGGAGTGGAGCGTGTTTGCGCGCTGGTTCTTCGACCCGGTGATTCTGGAAGGGCTGGCGCAGACATTACTGTTAACGCTGATTGGTACGGCACTGAGCGTGGTGATTGGCGGTTTACTGGCGTTGGCGCGGCTTTCATCTTCATGGCTGCTAAACAGCCTGGCGTGGGGCTATATCTGGCTGTTCCGTTCGCTGCCGCTGATTGTGGTGCTGATCATTCTGTATAACTTCTCCTATCTGTACGACACGCTTTCAATCGGTATTCCGTTTACCCAAATCCAGTGGGGCAGTTATCAGACCATCAATGTGCTTGGGCAGTTTTCCACCGCTGTTGTGGGGCTGACGTTAGTGCAAAGCGCCTATACCGCAGAAATTATTCGTGGCGGATTTTTGGGTGTGGACCACGGGCAATATGAAGCGGCAGCGGCATTAGGCTTACCAGCATGGCGACGGACGCTGCGCATTATTCTGCCGCAGGCGTTACGCACTATTTTACCGGCAGGATTCAATGAAATTATCAGCCTCGCGAAAGGTACGGCGATGGTTTACGTGCTGGCGATGCCTGAGCTTTTCTACACCATCCAGATGATCTACAACCGCACCCAGGAAGTGATCCCATTGCTGATGGTTGGGGCTGTCTGGTATCTGGTGATCACCAGTGTGCTGTCACTGATTCAACACGTAGTTGAACGTTGGCTCGCCCGCAGTGAACGCCGCTCCGCTATCAATCAACAAAGCCCGGTACGTAATCCGCAACGTCAGCCAGTGCTGCAAACCCAGGAGGCCGCTCATGCACCACTCCCATAATCAGACCGGCCATATTTCGATTACCGGCGTCAGTAAGTATTTTGGCCGCCACAAGGCGCTGGATAACATATCTCTTGAGCTAGAACCCGGTTCTGTAACGGTGATCCTTGGGCCATCAGGCTCGGGGAAATCCACCTTACTGCGCGCCATTAATCATCTGGAACGTGTAGACGAAGGCTTTATACAGATTGATGGGGATTACATTGGCTATCGCCTGGCGGGCGACAAACTGTATGAGTTGAAAGAGAAAGAGATCCTGCGCCAGCGCGTGAATGTTGGGTATGTGTTCCAGAACTTTAATTTATTCCCCCATCTCACGGTGCTGGAGAACCTGATTGAAGCGCCGATTGCGCACAAACAACTTAATCGCAAAGAGGCCATTGAGCAGGCTTATCAACTGTTGGATGTAGTGGGGCTGCGTAATAAAGCGGATGCCTGGTCGCGCCATCTTTCCGGCGGGCAACAACAGCGTATCGCTATTGCCCGTGCGCTGGCATTGCGTCCCCGCGTAATGCTGTTTGATGAACCGACCTCAGCACTTGACCCGGAACTGGTGGGCGAAGTACTGGATGTGATTAAAAAGCTCGCCCGTTCCGGCACCACGCTGGTGGTGGTGACGCATGAAATAGGGTTTGCCCGAGAAGTGGCGGATAACGTGGTGTTTATGGTGGACGGTAAAATTGTTGAGCAGGGTAGCAGCGACGAAGTGCTTAACCATCCGCAGCATTCACGAACGCGTCAGTTCTTATCCAAAGTTCTTTAAGGAGCAGGCATGAAATTAGTCCCCCTGGCGCTGATGCTGTTTAGCACCACGCTTTATGCGCAAGGAACGCTTGATCTAAAAGCTAACGAGCAACCGATTCATACCGCGAAAGACCCGATAGCTATCGGCAAAATTCCGCAGGGTTTTAAGTTTGTTGAGCCTGGCACGCTGACGGTGGCTATTTCTGCGCTAAATTCACCGCCGCTTGCCATGCTGGCGAGTGATAACCGCACAAGGATCGGTAGCGATCCGGATATCGCTCGTTTGCTGGCAGACAGCCTTGGCCTGAAACTCAAACTGGTGCCTACCGCCTGGGAAGACTGGCCGCTTGGGATAACCTCTGGCAGATATGATGTGGCGTTGGTGAATATTGCCGTGACCGAGCAGCGTAAAACGAAGTTTGATTTTGCGACCTATCGCGTAGATTCACTGGCGTTTTCCGTGAAATCAGACAGTCCGATTCAAAAAATTGCTCAGCCAGCGGACGTAGCAGGATTGCGCATTATTTTAGGCTCGGGCACCAATCAGGAAAAAATCCTGTTGGGATGGAATGAGCAAAATGAACGCGAAGGGATAAAACCCGCTTTGCCTGTTTATTTGACGGATGATGCCTCCGGCAATCTTTATATTCAGGCAGGAAGGGCGGATGCCATGTTTGGCCCGCAAAGTGTTGCGGCCTATAAAGCGGCTTTAACTGGGAAAACGCGTGTGGTTGGGCTTGGCCCGAAGAAAGCGTATGTCGCTACAACCACCAAAAAAGGTAACGGCCTGGTTTATGCGTTACAAGCCGCACTGGATGGCACCGCGAAGCGGGGTGAATATCAGCAAGTTCTGGCGCGTTGGGGAGAAAAGGGCGAAGAAGTCGCTACGTCTGAGGTTAACCCTCCGGGGATCACTTATCCGTAGCGCTGCATGATTTAAGCCAGAAGAACCTGGCTGATAAACCCCTGAATATCGTCTAAAGCCTGAACGCGTGCGAGCGGCGCATTGTCGATAATCAGTTGATCCGAATACCCGTTCAGCAAGGCTCCAAGCTGGCGGGTAACGCGCAAAACATCGGTTTGACGAAACACACCATTTTGAATGCCCGCTTCGATAATGCTCGCCAGCAACACATCCCACTTTTCCGTCAGCGTTAGCGCAAGTTCGGCGTAAACCTTGTTATGCACCGCAAGGCGCCATAGCGAACCGTACAACTCCCAAACGGCATCGGCGCGGTCGGGTAAATAATCTTCCACAAAAACCGTCAACCCCTGCTCGGGCGGCAAAGCACGAGTTTTATGGGTAAAGGTTTCCAGCTCGGCATACATAAAGCGTGAAAATGCTTCAATGCACAACGTCTGCCAGTCAGGGAAGTAGTGATAAATATGGCTACGCGCAATCCCCACTTGTTCCGTTAGTTCGCGGGTGGTGACTTTTTCCACCCCTTTTTCGGTGAACAGCACGATTGCGGCATCAAGAATATTCTCTTTTAGAACAGACGCTTTTTGTTTCATTCCGGTACCTTCGTTGACTTTGAGCAAGTGCTCAAATAGAATCCGTCCATTCTTGAGCAACCGCTCAAGAATAACAATCTAAGAATATAAAGTCATGCATACTTCCCAAACCGCCGAGCTTACGCCATCGCGCGGTGCATTAAATACCTTAAAAAAACTCGCCAGACTCCATAACAAAAAACTGATTATTACGCTGATGCTGGTGGTTGCCGAGAACATCATTTACCTGCTTTATCCGTTAATGGCCGGTTTCGCCATCAACGCCATTATCAAAGGGCAGCCGTTGCATGCTTTGCTGTATGCGCTGGTGGTTTTCATTATGTGGGTGATTGGCGCGGCACGCCGCAGTATGGATACGCGAACCTTCGCCAGAATTTATGCCGGGCTTGCGGTGCCGGTGATCCTCGCGCAGCGTAAAGACAACCATGATCATTCGACCATTGCCGCGCGTGTGACGTTGTCACGTGAATTTGTCGATTTCTTTGAAACGCACCTGCCGCTGTTGATTACGTCGGTGGCCTCCATCATCGGCGCGGTGATTATGTTGCTGACGATTGAATTCTGGGCGGGAGTCGCTTGCCTGGTGGTATTAGTTTTCTTCTCGTTATTCCTGCCGAGCTATACGCGCAAGAACGAAAAACTGTATGAGAAACTCAACGACCGTCTGGAAAAAGAGGTGGGATTCGTCGGCTACGCCAGTGAAAACACGCTGAACAAGCATTACAACTTTTTAGCGCGAGTGCGGATTCGGTTGTCCGACAGAGAAGCGATTGGCTACTTGTCGATTGGTACTGCCGCAGCGTTCCTGTTCTCGATGACCATCTGGCTGATGACGGTGAAAGGTGTCGGGAACGCCGGGCATATTTACTCGGTCATGACTTATATGTGGATGTTTGCCATGAGCCTGGATGACGGCCCATCGCTGCTGGAAAAATATTCGCAGCTAAAAGAGATAGGCAAGCGCGTAAATACCGGACTGGTGTAATTAACCCACTTCCGGCAGTGCGCCAGTGGCAATCAACGCCTGAATAACAATGACGGCAATACCGCAGGCGAACACCAGAATCAGCAGCGGTTTGCCGCCAGCAACGCGATAACTCGCTTCTTTTTGCACCTGGCGGCTTTTCCACACCAACAGCGAAGGGATGATCAACGCGAGGATCGCCAGTGCCACACCGGCATAACCCAGCGCCATCACAAAACCTTGCGGATAGAACAGGGCAAAGACCAGCGGTGGAACAAAGGTCATCAGCCCTGTTTGAGCGCGGCCAGACGCCTTGTGGCTGCGGTTGAACAAATCGCTCAGGTAATCAAACAGCCCCAAAGACACACCTAAGAACGATGTCGCCAGCGCGAGATCGGCAAACAAATGCACAGCGAGTTCAACATGTGGTGAAGCGACTACTTCTCGAACCGCCTGTAATAAACCGTTCAGCCCTGAATGGTTAGACAGAAGCCCACGGAACACCCCTGAATCAATCGCGCCAAGCGTCGCTATTTGCCAGAAAATATAAGCCACTAACGGAACGGCACTGCCGATGATAAATACCCAGCGCAATTTACGCAGATTGCCGTCCAGGTAGCTGACAATACTCGGCACGCTGCCATGGAAACCAAAAGAGGTAAAAATCACCGGAATGGCGGAAAGTGCGAGGCCTTTTTCTAGCGGCAGCGTCAGCAAATTAGTGTGATGGATGTGCGGCATCATCAACGCCAGCATCACCACCAACATCACTATTTTGGCGCTGAACAACACACGGTTGAACATATCCACCATGTGCGTGCCAACACAGACAATCCCGCCAGCAACCACAGTAAACAGCAGCACGCCGGTAGTGACAGAAATTGAGGTCGAGAACCACTGGCTAAGACTGGCTGCCAGCAACTCGCCTGCGCCGCTGATATACGCCGCCGTCAGGGCATACATCAAAAACAACATGCTAAAACCGGTTATCCATTGCCCCGGTTTACCAAGATAGCGCCGCGCCAGGCTGCCAAGCCCGGTGTCTGCGGAAACGTGCTGATAAACTTCAACCAGCAACAGCGCGGTATAACACATCAACCCCCACAGGCCGACGAGTAAAAGTAGCGTTACACCAAACCCGACGCCCGCCGAAGCCAACGGCATTGCCAACATTCCTGCGCCAATAGTGGTTCCGGCGACGATTAAGATACTGCCAAGAGTGCGATTCTTCACGCTTCCCTCTGAATTTACGCTTGTTATAACGACATTGTGTCGCGCAGGGTAAGGGATTGTGGTGCGGGCGTCAAATGAGGGTTACAGATGGTGTAACCATAGATTTACAACAAAGCGACATCCACCACCTGTGTCCGTCCAACGGACATTTTCTTTACAGTTTTTGCGCAATATCCCAGATAAAACCAAAGGGATCCAATGGCCCATCACAACAAATTGATCGGCTGATTGCACAAACAACCGACTGAATTGAAAATAACTTCGGTTGTCTGTAATGCTGCAACCGCATGTAATCACAAGGGGAAGGTAATGAGAGCCAGTATTAGAGCGAAGATTGTGAAAATCTGTGAAGCCAAAATTGCTGTGAAAGGTGAGGGTGTTGGTGTGTCATTTTATGCTTTTTTCGCCAACAAGAATGATGACCCTGAATTACTGATGGAAGTCGCTCACTGGTGGATCATGGAAATGAAACTGGACCACTTTGAAAAAGCCCGGAAAATCATATCACTTGTAACGCCAGCTAAGGCCGCGTAGACACACACCAATATCCCTTAAGGGATGGAAAAATCACTTAGGAAGATGACGATGAAAACAGTGGAATTTTTGCTATATACCCTAAAGCCTGGAACAGGAGCGGATTTTCATAGAATTATGATTGAGCAAAGTGTGCCGCTTCATCGTGACGCTGGAATGGATGTCGTCTCTTTTGGTCTTTCGCTCGACGATCCCGATGCTTACTATCTGATAAGAGCTTTTGAAGATTTGCCCCAGCTGAAAAACGCCCAGGAGTCTTTTTACAGCAGTGAAGAATGGCGCAGCGGCCCACGCCAGAGCATCCTCGATAGAATCAGCGTCAGCGTGAAATCAGTGATCGCACTCGATGACCACACAATTGATGGCTTACGTACTTGATACTCCATTAAGCCAGATAGCATCAGGCTGGGGTGTCTGGCTTAAAGGACGTAAATGCGAAAAGTAAAAAATAGAAAACGCAGCCCCAGGTTTACCCCGAGGCAGCACCGCATCAGTGTTTGCTGAGATATTCTTTTTCCAGCCTGGCGACAACGCCATCCTGCGTCAGTTTGGTGAGTGCGTCATTGATGAGTTTCAATGTCTGGTCATCACCTTTACGCACGCCGATGGCACTGTTGGCTGAGAGCATGGGATCTTTTACGGGATCGCCTGAAAACGCATAAGCCGCACCAATCGGTTGGTCGAGAAACGCGGACTGCCCCGATGTGCCAACAACAAACGTTGCGTCCAGGCGGCCATTGGCTAAATCGCCGTAAATGGTTTGTTGATCAGGATATTCCGTCACATTCGCACCTTGTGAGCGCCATTTCGCATCGGCATATTTCGCTTGTAGCGAACCTTGCAACACGCCAACATTTTTCCCACTCAATGACGCTGGCTGGGGTTGTAGCGGCGCATTTTTTGCAGAAATTAAGCGACTGTCATCTTCATAGAGCGTCTGACTAAAATCGATAACCTTCTCGCGCTGCGCGTTGGGGGCCATTGAAGACATAATCGCGTCGAATTTTTTTGCATTCAGGCCCGGAATCAGCCCATCAAATCCTGATTCTACCCACACGCATGTCACGCCTGCGGTTTTGCAAATCTCATTGCCGATGGCGATATCCAGCCCAACCAGGCTGCCATCTGCTTTTTTCGATTCATACGGTGGATAAGTTGGGTCCGTACCGAAACGTAAGGTTTGCGCCAGCGCGGCCTGCGAAACCGTCAGGACCAGCAATCCACATATCCCTGCAACGTATTTGTTCATTATAAACTCCGGTGATTGTCGGTCAGTGCCGCCAGACGGTCGAGGGCGAGGGTGACAAAGAAACGCACGCCGAGCGGCAATACGTCATCGTTAAAATCATAAAGTGGGTGATGGCAGAACACGCCGCCCTGGCCGAGCAGGACATAAGCTCCTGGGCGGCGAAGCAGAAACTCTGAGAAATCTTCCGAGCCATTCATGGGTGGAAAATTGCGTAAGACGTTCGATGCGCCAAAGATTTTCTCAGCACTTTGCGCCGCTGCCTGAGCCTGTTCGGCGTGATTAACGGTGGCAGGGGAACCATTGGCAAAGCGCACGGAAATAGCACATTCACTGGTGAGCGCGATACCTTCACAAATAGCCTGAATACGCTGTTTAGCCTGAGCGCGTACGGCTTCGTTAAAGGTTCGCAATGTGCCTGCGAGAGAGGCGTGAGCCGGAATAACATTTGGCGTGCTGCCAGCGTGAAGGCTGCCGATGCTCAGAACCGATATCTCAGAAGGGGAAATGGTACGGCTGACGACCGTCTGTAACGCGCAAATCAATTGCGCCGCCGCCATCACCGGGTCGCGCGTTAATTCAGGAGCCGAACCATGCCCACCAACGCCATCAATGTTTATCAATACATCGTCGCAGGAGGCCAGCATTGCGCCATCCAGCACGCCGAATGTTCCAGGTTCAAAATGTGGCGCGTTATGCAGGCCATAAATTTCATCCCAGTTGAACTGCGCTTCGACACCTGCTTCCAGCATAGCCAAAGCGCCGCCGCCGTTTTCTTCAGCCGGTTGGAATACAAAGACCACTTTGCCTGCAAAATCACGATTTTGACTGAACCAACGCGCAGCGCCCAGCAACATCGCCGTGTGGCCGTCGTGGCCGCAACCGTGGAAAGCACCCGGACGGGTTGAGCGGTATTCAGGGGTTCCTTCTTCTTCCATCGGCAGCGCATCCATATCTGCGCGCAGCGCGATGGTTCGCCCAGGCCCTCGTTCACCTTCCACAACACCGACTACGCCCGTTCCGCCAATATTGCGCCAGTGGGCAATTCCCCATTGTTGCAAGCAATCTGCGACACGTTCACTGGTTCTGTTTTCTTCAAAGGCAATTTCAGGATGAGCATGTAAATCGCGGCGCAGCGCGACAAGTTCGGCAATATTTACCGTCAAATCAAGGTTATTGTTCACCACTTATAACGCCCTCTATTATACTGATTTTGCGATTAGGCCTACGTAGTGATGCTAGAAGAGACTGAAATCATTGGTCAATTTCCCGTTTCTTATGCCTATAACAAACTGTTATAGCGGAGGATTTATTAAGACATCTCAATTACGGATTTTGGTTGCGGTTGCCCGCCACGGAACGTTAATCGCAGCCGCCGGAGAACTGGGTTTATCACAGCCAGGCGTCACGCGGAGCATTAAAGAACTTGAGTCCAGGCTTGGGGTGCAATTGCTGGTTCGAAGCGGTGCAGGGGTTCGTTTTACGCCGTATGGCAACACGCTGCTGCGCTATGCGCGAACCGTGATGACGGAAATTAACCGTGCGGAACATGAAATCGCGGCGATGAAAGCCGCGTCCCACGCCAGCCTGAACATTGGTGTTTCACTGCTTTCATCAACGGTGCCGGTTTATGAAGCCCTGCGCCGTTTCCGGCTGCGTTTTCAGCAGGCCAATGTGAATATTCATGAAGGGATGCCTGGCCAGATTATTGACGGGCTGCGTAACGGTGATTTTGATCTGTGCCTGGCCTTTGTAGCGCAAACCGATCCTATTGCAGAGTTTCGCCTGATTGCCTTACAAAGTTGGCCGCAAATTCTGGCAGTAGCGAAGGACGACCCGTTAGCAAAGGCGAAAAGCCTCGATCAATTGTCTAATGCCCAATGGTTGTATAGTCACACCCGCGAAAGCTGGCCGCCGCATTGGCAGCAGCTTGTGGGGGATAACACTGCGCCGGAACCCGCACAGGTAAATATTTGCACTTCCTGGGGGCTGTATTCAGCGCTGGCTCAAGATGCCAACACCGTCAGCATCTGGCCTGAATTTTTGCTGCATTCCCGCCTGCCGGAGGGCAAGTTAGCCCCATTGGCCATTAAGACGCAATTACCCAATATCACTTTTGGTTTTATGCTGCGTAAGGATCAGGTGCTTAATCGCGCCAGTGAGTATTTTATCGACTGCATGACTCAGGAGCTGAAAGTGGCTGCTTTGGTGACAACGAGCAAAGAGCAATCCCAAGAGTGATAAGCAGGGCGCTTATCAGATGAAAACCGTGTAACGGAACATGAAGAAACAGCACGCTAAATACGCCGCCGCTTAACGGAATGAGATGCGAGTAAACTTCACCGCGAGTTGCACCTATTGCCTGAATACCTTTGTTCCAGAGCAGGTAAGAAAGCCACGACGGGAAGATGACCAGGTAACCCAGCCCCAACAAAAAGCCTGGATTAAAGTACAGCATCATGCCTGAGGCATGATGTGACGCTGAGTGAAAGAACAATACTGGCAGCAAAACTATCGCGCCAATCGCGGCGCTAACCGCAACAAACGCATTGCCACCGACCTGTTTCGGTTTCAGCCGTAGGAACGCGCAATAAAGTGCCCAGCTTACGGCGGAACCCATTGTCCACGCATCACCACGGTTCAGGTTTTTGAGCGTATTCAGATGGAGTAGGTCACCTTGCATCACCAGATATATTACGCCTAATGAACTCAATACCACGCCATAGATATTCCGGCGCGATATAGCCTCTTTAAAAATGAATTTATTAATAAGCAACACCAATGCTGGCGTGGTGGATAAATAAATCGCCGCATTTAATGATGAGGTGTATTGCAGACCAATATAAAGCGTTACCGGAAATAACACTTGCCCACATAATGCCAGAAAAAGTAGGGTGTATTTTGCCCGTTTCATTGCCTGCCATTGCACGGCGACCTGTCGGAAATAGATTCCCATCAGCAAGAAAGCGGTGATTAACCAACGGGCTTCAGAAAGAATGATAGGGTCAATCTGTGCAACTAACAGATGGCCCACAACATAGTTCCCACCCCAGAAACAGGCAGCAAGGCTTAACAGTAGATACGGCATAATTTGGGTTCCGAAGTTCAGTTATGAATACTGCGGTATTGATAAAATGCATGCTATTAATGGCATTCAAACTTGAACACCTTACGAGTCGATATGGAATTTATATCTTACATATCAATGCAAAGGGAATGTTCTGGTCTGTGGGCTACAATGATAAGGTTGCAGGGTGGGGAAAGCTAATTCATCTTTTTCGTTACGGGGTATAGTTTAAAACTATGAAGTTTACGTTGCGGCAACTGGAGTTTTTCATCGCGTTAGCGCAAACGCAGCAGATATCGAAAGCGGCCTCACGCTGCAATATTTCGCAGTCGTCGATGACTGTTGCTATGCGTAACCTTGAATCTTCGTTAAACAATCAGCTCTTTTTACGCCAGCCGAAGGGCATCCAACTTACGGCGGCCGGGGAGCGCTTTCTCCATTATGCTCATAAGATTATTAATGACAGCCAACGGGCAATTGAAGACTTGCTGTATCAACCACAATTGGAAAAAGGCACCGTAAATATTGGCATTGCTAAAACGCTATCAGCTTATTTATTACCGGCGATTTTTATTGAGGTTGAACAGCATTTCCCATTAATGACGCTTAACTTTGTCGAAGGCGATTCACAGGAGTTAACCGAATCTTTAAAGTTTAAGAAAATTGATTTTTCTATTCTATTAACGTCGAACATCCCCTACGACAGCTCGCTGGAAACCGAAATTTTTATCCGTTCTCAGCGTCGATTGTGGGCCGCACAAGGTCACCCGCTGTTGAACCAATCAGCCATTTATTTAGCAGACATCGAAAAACAACCCTTTTTGCTGCTCGATACCGACGAATACCCCAATGTGATTCGAGAACACTGGCGTTCACGCGGCGGTAGTCCGAATGTCAGCTTTACAACAACTTCATTTGAAACGGTGCGAAGCCTGGTGGCTAAAGGCAAAGGCGTGACCATTTTGTCAGATCTTGTTTATCGGCCCTGGTCACTGGAAGGGTTGCGCGTCATGCGGCACAGCATTGTGGATAGCATCACCTATATGGATGTGGGCGCCGTTACGCTTGGGGAATCGAAGATTACCGAGCCTGCGAGAGTGGTTCTTGACTACTTACGCAGGGTGATAACTCGTCTGGGCGAAGATGCGTGATTACGGCATAAATGTTACATGACTGTTGATTGATCTGTCATTTTCAGCGTGGCATCATAACGGCACGAAAGATATCCAGGACTTAAGATGAAAGACGTTATTGAAGGTTTTTTGAGGTTTCAGAAAGAAGCATTTCCTCAACGTTCCAAACTTTTCAAAAAACTCGCATCAAATCAAAACCCTAAAACACTTTTTATTTCCTGCTCTGATAGCCGACTGGTTCCTGAATTAGTGACCCAACGTGAACCGGGTGAACTGTTTGTTATTCGAAACGCAGGCAATATTGTGCCACCGTTCGGGCCTGAGCCTGGCGGGGTTTCAGCTTCGGTTGAATATGCGGTGATGGCGCTTGGCGTTCGTGACATCGTGGTTTGTGGTCACTCTGACTGTGGCGCAATGACTGCCGTCGCCACCTGCCAGTGTCTCGACCATATGCCCGCCGTTGCCCACTGGCTGCGATATGCAGATGCTGCAAAAGCCATTAACGAAGCAGAAGAACACAGCTCGGCGCAATCTCGTGTAGACGGCATGGTGCACCAAAACGTGATTGCCCAACTGGGGAATTTACGCACTCACCCCTGCGTTGCGTTAGCACTGGCGAAAGGCAACATTACGCTGCACGGCTGGGTTTATGATATCGAATCAGGATGCATTGAAGCCTTTGATAGCAAATGCGGGAAGTTCATTTCATTGTCAGACAATCCGGGTGCTACGGCGTCTTAGATAGTCATCTTACCAGAGCACTTCCGCCATGGAATATTTACCTGGCGGGAGTTTCGGGTGGGTGTCAGAACAGTGCGATGAATTTAACTTAAGTGTTGTTCACGTCTATGAGCCACGAGCAGCGCTGTTCCGTCTGCCTCTTAATATCTAAATCCCTTCTCATGCCTATAAAATGACCAGATTTGGTCATTTATATTCTATTCTTAGAGCTTAACCAAAATGTTCTTTATATCGCTTGAGAAGGAAAATCATTATGAGCGCAGAAATTAAGGGTGGGATTGATATCGCTATTAAAGTCCCCCCACACCAGTATCAACAAACGCTTAATTTTTACCGTTATGTTATTGGACTCGAAGAGATTACGGACAAACCACCTGCCACCGGATTTGTACTTGGTCCAAACCGGCTGTGGATTGATGAAGCGCCAGGCATGAGCCAGGCTGAAATTTGGCTTGAACTGTTCACATCTGATTTTCAATTGGCTGAAAAGCATGTTGCAGAAAATGGGGTCACCCGCTGTGATACTGTCGAACCCTTACCAGACAGTTTTAAAGGGGGATGGATCATGAGTCCCTGCAATATTGTGCATATGCTACGTGAACAGGAAGCCTGGTAAGTTAATCTCGGTGGAAAATCTGTTTATGTGCGCAGTTATTGCAGCGTGAATTCTACAGCACAATGATACTGCGAGTTTTGTAAAATTCACGTAGCGACACCAAAATAAGATAATTACTTAAATTACAACGAATTAACGTAATTTCGGTCGTTTATCTGCCCCAGCGACTTCGAAGGTAGCTGACGGCTTTCTGAGTCTGCGGCTGATTGAGATAATCCTCCCGGAACAAAATCGTACCGTCAATTTGCGGTATGGAATCATTCAAATCGAGCTGTTTTTTCAGCTCTGGCACGCCGCCTTGTACCATCCAGTCCGGCTCATTCTTCGCAGGAACGCCCACTTTATACAGTGCCACGCCTATATAAAGACGCGTATTTGTAGGCTTAACCACATCAGCCCACCATTTTGCGATCACATCATAACGGGCCGCATCGCGAGAGAAGGGCCAGTAGATCTGCGGTGCAATGTAATCCAGCAGACCTTGTTGTACCCAGCGGCGGGTATCAGCAAATGATTCGTCGTAGGCCGCTGCACCACGAGTGTCGGAACCTGCTGCGTCAAATGAACGGTTACGCCATACGCCTGCAGGGCTAACACCAAACTCGACGTTAGGTTTTAACTGTTTGATAGTATGGGAAACCTGTTGAATTAGCTGCTCGGTATTATGCCGCCGCCAGTCTGCTTTTGAGGCAAAACCCTGGCCATATTTCTTATAGGTCTGGTTATCGTTAAGGGCTGAACCTGGCGATTCTGCGTAGAAGTAATCGTCAAACTGTACGCCGTCAATGGCGTAGTTGGAAACGACTTCGGCCACGATACTCGTTATCCAGTCACGTGCTTCCGGGATTCCAGGATCGAGCACAAAACGATTACCTGCGGTGCGAATCCAGTCACGGTGCAGTACAAATACGCTGGCCGGATTCAGCGATAAAGTCCGGTTTAATTCCGCAACGGTTCCAGGTGTGGTGTTAACCGAAACGCGATAAGGGTTAAGCCAGGCGTGGACTTTCATACCGCGTTTGTGCGCTTCATCGAGCATAAACTGTAGCGGGTCGTAACCAGGATACTCACCAATATTCCCGGTCATCATATCTGACCAGGGCAAAATCTTTGATGACCACAGAGCGGTGGCATCTGGTTTAACCTGGAAAAACACGGTGTTGATTCCGAGGCTTTTCAGGTTATCCAATTTATCGGTTAGTGCTTTCTGTTGCTTGCTGATGCGAGTAGCTGGATTGCTGATATTGACAGATGACACCGGCGGCCAGTCAAGACGGGAAACGGTAGTCAGCCAGACACCGCGAACCGGTTCCTGGTTCTGCTGAGATTTCGCCGGAAGAGGTTGGGGCGGTGGCGTAACGAGCGATTTCGGTGGTTTGCTGGCACAACTGGCCAGTAAAAAAGCGACGGTGATAAAAATGCCTGTTTTTTTCATTTTAGATACACACTGAAAGCAACGGTTGATGATGTGATCCCGTTCTCTGGTAGTCGACTGAGAAGAATCATTTTCTTATTATTCGAATTTAAGTCAATAAGTTAAGCACTTATGGATGATTCAAACCGGGTTCTAACCAAACCGTGAGCTATAACCCTGTATAAAAACGCGGAACGTGGTTAATAGATAACTTCGCCAGAGTTCAAGCTTAACCAACAGGATGCACTATGGAAAATTACGCGAATAAAAGTGGTGATTCACAAGTTGTCAGTTTCCAGATTGATGCCAACTCGATCAAAGTCCGTTTCAAAAACAATCACGTGTATCTCTACGATCTTCGCCACCCAGGACCTGAACATCTGGAAAAGATGAAAGAATTGGCGCGAGCAGGATGGGGCCTGAATACGTATATAGAGAGCGAAGTGAAATCCGATTATTCATCCAAAGTGTTTTGACGCGTAATACGGAACCGGTGGTAACTGTGAGCCAGTGATCTCCGGTTCCGTATTGTTGCCAGGCCATAATCCAACGGTGATTTATGATAAGGGGTGAGGTGAGTTAGCCTGGTTAGTTTGCCGGATGGTTTCAGGTTCGTATGCTAATATTCAATTTAACATAATATACATTATGCGCACCAAGGTTGTAGTAGCTCTATGATAATGTCTATTCCTGGCTCGTAGCCTGATACAGATTGACGGATGTGACCATCACTGGTTTGAAAACCGGAGTGGCCCCTGTACGGCACTGGTCTATGTTGATGATGCGACCAGTCGTCTGATGCACTTGCTGTTTGTGAAATCAGAATCCACATTTACTTATTTTGAAGCGACCCGGGGCTATATCGAGAAATACGGTAAGCCCATGATCCTGTACAGTGAGATAGAAGCCGCAAATGCGTTTGCTGAAGAATACATGGCCGATTATAACCGGCGATTTGCCAAAGCACCCCGGCATGATTTTAATGCTCACCGGTCGCTGGCATTAGACGATGATCTTGATGCGGAATTTACCTGGCGAGAACCCCGTCGGGTCTCAAAAAGCCTGACCGTGCAGTACGATAAAATGCTCTATCTGATTGAAGACAGTGAGTACAGTCGCAGGGCCATCGGTAAGTATATCGATGTCTGGCATTACCCTGACGGACGTAAGGAGTTGCGGCTGAATGGTGTATTACTTCCCTACTCCACTTATGACCGGCTGTCCGACGTTGATCCTGTCGCTGTTGTTGATAACAAAAGACTGGGGCATGTACTGGACGTTGCCCGCCAGGTCCAGGCTAAACGGGACAATAACCGTTCACAGTCGGTCCCCTCTGGCGATGAACCTTCCCGAAGGCGTCATACACCCGACATCAGGAAAACTCAGCGTTCACTGAACGAAGATGACCTGCTTGAAGCGATGATAACGCTTCAGGGGAACTCTGAGGCCATTTTTGGGAAAAAACGGGTATGAGGCGATGAGGCTATACTGGCTGAAACAACCAGAAAAAGAGGTAAAACATGCCAGAAACAGATGAAAAAGGTAAGCGTAAAGGCAGCGCCGTATTGACACTTATTTGGCCGGAAGAACCACGTTCCACGGCAGAAGATCAGCGACTTTGTTAGAGGGCCACTCCGGCAACACGCTCAGGATATGGCGAAGATAGGCCTCCGGATCGATGCCATTCAGCCTGCACGTACCGATCAGACCGTACAGCAGAGCCCCACGTTCACCACCGTGGTCGCTGCCGAAGAAGATATAGTTTCTTTTTACCCAGGCATACTGCCCTTAATGCTCGCTCGGCCGCATTGTTATCAGGCTCTGCCAGACCATCATCACAGTAGTAGCACAGTGCATCCCACTGGTTCAGTACATAAGTGAACGCTTCGCCCAGACGGGACTTTTTCGACAGCGTCGTGCTTTTCTCTGCCAGCCACTCATGCAGGGATGCCAGCAGCGGCTTACTTTGCGATTGCCTGGCTGCCAGGCGTTCAGTTGCCGGGAGGCCGCGTATGGCTCCTTCAATAGCGTACAGTTCGCCGATACGCTTCAGCGCTTCCTCTGCTGTGGCCGTTTGAGTGCTTATATACACGTCGTGGATTTTTCTGCGCGCATGGGCCCAGCAGGCAGCTTCTGTTAACGGGCCACCGTCACGTTCTGCGCTGAACAACCGATCGTAGCCTGCGAAGGCATCCGCCTGCAGCACACCTTGATAGTGCCGAAGATGTTGTTGAGGATGTTTCCCCTGCCGGTCCGGGGAGAAGGCGAACCACGCTGCTGGCGGATCTGATGAACCTGCACTTCTGTCATCACGTACATATGTCCAGATACGCCCGGTTTTTGTCTTCTTTCTGCCCGGTGCCAGTACCGGCACCGGGGTATCATCCGTATGCAGTTTGCGGCAGTCCATCACGTAGTGGTAAAGGGCCTCATCCAGCGGGGCCATTAACCGACAACAGGCATCCACCCAGTTGGAGAGCAGCGCCCGGCTCAGGTCTACGCCCTGGCGGGCAAGGATTTCCGTCTGTCGGTATAACGGGGTGTGCTCACAGTATTTGGCTGTTAACACGCGGGCCAGCAGACCCGGCCCGGCGATACCCCGATCGATGGGGCGTGATGGCGCAGGTGCTTCAACGATGCAGTCGCATCGGGTGCAGGCCTTTTTCACTCTGACCGTGCGGATGACTTTCAGGGCGCTGGAGACCAGTTCCAGCTGTTCAGCGCTGACTTCACTGAGGTATTTCATATCACTGCCGCAGTCCGGGCAGCAGCTTTCCACTGGCTCCAGACGATGGATCTCGCGGGGAAGATGCTCAGGAAGAGGCCTACGGTGACGGGACTGGCGAAGCTGGCGCGGAACCTGCGGATCGTTATCCCGACCGTTGTAACGATCGCTTTGCTGCTCCTGCAACTTCAGCAGGGCTTCGGCTTCTTCAACCTGACGGCGCAGCTTTTCAGAGCGGGTACCGAACAACATTCGCCGCAGTTTTTCTATCTGTGCCCGCAGATGTTCTATTTCGCGCTCTTCGTTCTCTATTTTCTCTTCTGCGCGGGCCAGCGCTGAACGCAGGAACGCTTCAGTCTCTGCAACGAGGCTGAGTTTGGCTTCCAGTTCTGCTATACGGGCGAGATAGTCCTGACTCATGACCCCATTTATAATGCGGTCATGCTCTTTTTACAACATTGTCAGTGAGTTAAGCCGTGCTGTTTTTGGCTGACGCCAGTCCAGCTTATCGAGGAGCATGGCGAGTTGTGAGCGGGTGATCGCGATTTTACCGTCGCGTACAGCAGGCCAGATGAACTGGCCTTCTTCAAGGCGTTTGATAAACAGGCACAGGCCATCCGCGTCTGCCCAGAGTATCTTCACGGTATCACCCCTGCGGCCACGGAAGATAAACAGATGACCGGAGAACGGGTTCGCATCAAGGGCATGCTGTACCAGCTCGCCCAGACCATTGAAGGACTTACGCATATCGGTGACGCCAGCAACCAGCCAGATACGGGTGCCTGACGGGAGGGATATCATTGGCTTCTCCCGGTCAGTTCGCGGAGGATCACGGCCAGCAACTCTGGTGACGGGTTCTCCAGCGTCATTTTGCCGTGGCGGAACTCAACACAACAGGAGGAGGCATTCAGCGCTGAGAACTGCCCCGGTTCTGTATTCATCCCGGCTGATGGTGTCGGATCAGGTATCACCTCAACAGGCAGCATTGTCGGTGATGGTGAAGATTCAACTGTTGCCGGAAGGCGACGTGATATACGGCCTTCATTCTGCCAGAGTCGTAGCCATTTGAAGATGACGTTGTCGTTGACGCCGTTTTCACGGGCAATTTGAGCAACGCAGGCACCGGGGCGTGAAGCAAGTTCAACCATACGTAGCTTGAAGTCATTCGAATAATTTTTACGAGGTTCTTTTCGCCAGGATTTGAATTCCATACTTAGATGTCCGTCTGTAAGAGGTGGGCGTCTAAGTTATCAGTACTGGCTTAATGGCTACATGCGGTGCTGGGTTTACGCTTACTGAAAAAGTGATGATGTCGCTCAGAGAACGCTACCGGATGGCGCTCATTGAAACCGTGATCAACGGGGAATTAAGTCTGGCTGATGCGGCTTCATCAATGGAGATAACCCCGCGTCACTGTTGCCAATGGAACGCGGACTCCCGATTAACTTACCGAGTTATCCAGATTAACGTCCGACGTTTCCAGCTGAACACATTTAATCCCATTACGATCCACATATGAATCCCCCCAATTTTTCATTGCATGTAGAACGGGCTCCAGAGTTTTTCCGTATTGCGTCAAGGAGTATTCGACCCGTGGCGGCACTTCAGCAAAAACCGCCCTGTTTATGATGCCATGCGATTCCAGTTCCCGAAGCTGTAGTGTCAGCGAACGCTGAGATACATTCCCTGCGAGCCGACGGAGTTCCCCAAACCGTTTAGTACCTGACATTAAATGGAAAATAATCAGCGGTTTCCATTTTCCTCCAGCCACGGCGATGGTCACTTCTACCGGGCAGTTAAACGATTTTGATTTCATGCCAATCCCATTAGTGTAAAAAATACACCTATATATAAAAAATGTGCCTACTTGCGATTTTATACTCTTGGACTGATTATCACATAACCGTTTGGCGAAATATTTAATGAAATCTATGGAGATAATGGAATGAAAGCAGCATTTTATGAAAAGTGCGGTGCAGCACATGATGTCTTGCTGATCAGCGAGTTACCCGACCCGACCCCTGGGCCAGGTGAGGTGCGCGTCCGCATAGCCTTCTCCGGACTCAATCCGACTGACATCAAATCTCGTACTGGATTTGCGGGATCAAAACAGAAATTTCCACGAATTATTCCGCATCAAGATGGTTCGGGCGTGATTGATATGGTCGGAGCTGGAGTTACGGCAGAGCGCGTTGGACAGAAAGTGTGGGTTTATGAGGCGCAATCAGGGCGTGCTTTTGGAACCGCTGCACAATATATTGTTATTCCTACACAAAATGCCGTTGTATTACCGGACAATGTTTCTTTTGAAACAGGTGCATGCCTCGGTATTCCAGCGATGACAGCACACCGCTGTTTGTTTGCCGATGGAGATTTACGTGGGAAATGGGTACTGATTCAGGGCGGCGCTGGGGCTGTAGGAACAGCAGCCATTCTTCTGAGTAAATGGGCTGGGGCAAGCGTTATCACCACTGTGAGTCGTCAGGAGCAAGAAGACGTCGTTCGTAAACTTGGCGCCGATATTATTGTTAACCGGCGTACCGAGGATGTGGCTGAGCGAGTCAAACAAGCAACCGGTGGATTCGGTGTTGATCGCATTGTCGATGTCGACTTAGTCAGTAACCTCAATACAGATGTGACTTGCCTGAAAAAATCCGGTGTCATTAGTGCCTATGCCACTGAAGAGCCATCGGCTCAGCTGCATATTCCTTTTTTAAAAACAATGTTTGAAGGTTTTGTCTTTCGTTTTGTATTTGTCTATACCATGCCGGAAGAAGCACGAAACGAAGCCATCCGTGATATCACAGCCTGCCTGAGAATGGAGGCATACAATCCTGAGATCGCGTTAACGCTTCCTCTTGCTGATATTGCCGTTGGTCATGAGGCTATGGAGCAGGGAAAGGCTATCGGCAAAATATTAATCAGCCTGGAATAGCGCTTTCTTGAATCATTTTAATGTCCGTTTCTGGCACTCAACGGACATTTCAACGTTATCCGGTCTTAGACATTTCTAATGAGCCACTGATTAGACAATCCTACTGAGCTTTGACAAACATAGGGATGGACGGGATTTAAGGGTTCTGTGGTCATGACTGGACTGATGCGATAACGCCGGTGCTTTGCTCTATCATCGCAGGTGCAGCCTGTAAGCGATTATGCTGAGTGATTACCTCAATCGTCGGGCGATTGGCAAATACATCGATGTCTGGCATTACCCAGATGGGCATAAAGAGCTCCGGCTGAATGGCATATCACTTCCCTACTTACGACAAACTATCTGATTTTCCAGTCGTTAATAATGGACAAATTACCCCTACCCGGATTATTTTGTTAATGCCTGTAATAATACCTCACTAAGAAATTGGGTTAATAAATGCGCCGGAAAAATGTGAACGATTATCAAGCTTTTATCGCAGTGGCCAGAGAAAAAAGCTTCACAAAAGCGGCCGCTCAGTTAGGTGTCTCACAGTCCGCGCTGAGCTACACCGTAAGGACTCTTGAAGCGGATCTTGGCCTTCGTCTTCTTACCCGTACCACGCGTAGCGTTTCTGTGACAGAAGCTGGCGAGCGGTTGCTTTCTCGTATAGGACCACACTTTGATGAAATTGAAAGTGAGATCGCCGCGCTCAGCGGATTGCGAGAAAAACCAGCCGGTACTGTGCGTATTACTGCTGTTGAACATGCAGCTGATACAATTCTCTGGCCTAAACTCGCCCCGGTGATGCTTAAGTATCCCGATATCAACATTGAAATTATCAGCGAGTACGGACTCAAAGATATTGTCGCTGAGCGTTATGATGCTGGAGTTCGGTTGGGCGAACAGGTCGATATGGATATGGTTTCCCTGCCGCTTTCCAGGGACTTCCGTTTTGCAGTGGTCGGAGCGCCCTCTTATTTCATGGGGAAGACATATCCGGGAACGCCTCGTGATTTAAACGACCACAGCTGTATCAGATTACGGCTGCCGACTCATGGCGGATTCTATACCTGGGAGTTTCGCAAGGATGAGACTGAAATTAAGGTCCGTATTGATGGACGAGCGACTTTCAGCACAATAAATATGATGAGGCAGGCCGCCCTGGATGGACTGGGACTTGCATATCTGCCGCTAGATACCGTGGAGAATTATCTTGAAAACGGGATGTTAGTCCAGGTACTGACAGACTGGTGTCCACCGCGTCCCCCCTATCATCTTTACTACCCCAGCCGTCTACAACATTCTCCGGCATTTGCACTTGTGCTCGAAGCACTCCGCGCCCCATAACCTTTGAGCGCTGTTTGTCCTGGTTCATATCAAACTCACCTTCTTATAACCCTATTAATAAAACCTCCTTCTAAGCCCATGCGAAATTAAGCATCTAATTTCTTAATACTAAAGAGATTAAGATGGCCGCTGAAACAATCCATGTTCTTTCAGCGGCCCGGGTCGTCGTCATGTAAATGAAGGAGTCTTGCAATGAGTAAAAAAAAAGGTGGGTTAAGCCGCCGAAATTTTATCCTGACGAGTTCAGTGGCCTCAGCAGGATTACTGATGGCTGCTCACGCTTCAGCCCTGCTCTCACCTACACCTCATACATCTGGCACCACTACACGCGTGGATGGCATTACAGTCAGCAGTGTTCTGTTCCGGAACAATGAGATAATAATGTCCGGAAACATCTATGTTCCCCCGGATTTCAGCGAAAACCGTCAATACGCTGCAATTGTCGTTGTCCACCCAGGTGGCGGCGTTAAGGAACAGACTGCGGGCCTTTATGCTCTCAAACTGGCTAAAGAAGGATTTGTCACCCTCGCGTTTGATGCCTCCCATCAGGGGGCTAGTGGCGGATTACCGCGCTTTGTAGATGATCCAATGAAGCGAGTTGTCGATTTCTATAGCGCAGTCGATTACCTGACGACTCTACCTTATGTCGATAATAATCGAATCGGCGCATTAGGCGTTTGTGCAGGCAGTGGTATCACGGTTAAAGCGTCGATGACGGAACGCCGAATCAAAGCGCTGGCAACGGTCAGTGCCGTAGATGTTGGAGCAGCAACACGTAAAGGCTGGGAAGGAACGACATCAGAATCTGAACTCATTCCGACTCTGGATGCGGTTGCTAAACAGCGCACAGTCGAAGTTGCGGGCGGCGCACCGATTTATGTCCACTATGTTCCCAAATTGGGTGATACCAGTGCCCCAGAAGATCTTCAGGAAGCTGCTGACTATTATCTGACCGAACGCGGTAAATATCCGACTTCCACCAATCAAATGCTGATGACAAGTATCAGTACGTTGGCATCTTTCACCGGATTTGAAGGGGCTGATGTCTATTTAACACAGCCACTTCTGATAGTAGCCGGTAGCAAGGCTGGCTCGCTCTGGCACAGCCAGGAATTACACAAAACTGCGGCTTCTGTTCAAAAAAACCTGCATATCATCCCAGGTGCGACGCATATGGATCTCTATGATGGTCAGGGGGCAACGGTTGCAACGACTAAGCTGGCTCCTTTCTTCAAAAATCATCTCGTATAGGTATGACTATCCATGAAACAAACTCCACTTCTTGAAAGATTTTCACTCGGTAAAGGTGTGACTCTGCGCAACCGTATTGTGATGGCTCCGATGACGACCTGGGCGGGTAATGATGACGGCACGGTATCTCATGAGGAAGAAGCATATTATCGTCGACGCGTTCAGGACATCGGGCTGGTGATTACTGGCTGTACGCATGTTCAGGAAAATGGCATTGGATTTACAGGGGAATTTGCTGCATATGACGACAAATTCATTCCCGGTTTAAAGCGCCTTGCAGCGGCTGCAAAAAGCGGTGGAGCACCGGCAATCTTACAAATTTTCCATGCAGGTGTGAAAACCAGCCCTGAACTGGTTTCAGATATCGTAGCCGCAAGCGCTGTTCCCGGTGATGCCGGTCCATTCGCACCTTCCGTTACCCCTCGCGAACTGACATGCACTGAAGTCGAAACTGTTATTCAGGCTTTCGGTGAAGCAACTCGTCGTGCAATAGAAGCTGGATTTGATGGTGTTGAGTTACATGGTGCTCATGGTTTTTTACTTCAGAATTTTTTCTCCCCACATTCTAACCGAAGAGAAGATAAATGGGGCGGCTCTCCTGAGAACCGTATGCGTTTCCCACTCAGCGTCATCGAGAGTGTGCGCAAAACTATTGCTGAGCATGCAATCAATCCCTTCCTGATGGGATATCGCATTTCACTGGATGAGCATTACGAAGATGGGTTGCGCATTGATGAGTCGCTTCAACTGGTTGATCGCCTGGTCGATGAGGGTATTGATTATCTTCATGTGTCACTCGGTAATGCACTTGAAGCCAGACCCGCTGATGCACCGAATGGACCCAAAATTATCGAAATTATGCGCGATCACCTTGCTGGACGTATACCTCTGATTGTTGCCGGGCAGCTACGAACACCAGAGCAAGCAGAGGATGCTGTTAAAGCAGGAGTATCTTTGACGGCCGTAGGCCAGGGAATGGTGATGAACCCAGACTGGGTTAAGTTTGTAGATGGCAAAGTCGAAGGAAAAATTGCTCTCAATATTGCTGCATCTGACGCTGAGCAACTAGCTATACCCCAGAAACTCTGGCGTGTAATTGAGGAAACCACTGGCTGGTTTAACATCCGTTAGATTTATCTAAGAAGCCCGAAATTTCATTCGGGCTGTTTTGTTATCACATGAAGTCGGTTAGTTGAAAAAGCTCTCTGAAGAAGCGGTGATCTGGTCAATAAGCTGATGCTGACGCACTGCATCATCAAAGGTTGTTGAATCATTATAACCTGTTGTTTTGTATCGGGTATATGCTGCGTAGAGGTAAGCGACGTCCTGAGAGCTGGCGTCAAGATGGGAAACCGGCAAGAACTCATATTCCACGGGCACTGGCAGTTTCTCAAAGATTTCAACGCCATTGCGCATGACCGCTACTGAATTGTCATCCTTATTCTCAAACCCACGCGCATTGGTAATACGCAGCACACCTTCAGTGCCGGTGATATCAATTTGCAGGCCGGTACGATGCTTCTGGCCGCCCTCAAGCTGAATGGAAAACAGTGATCCTCCCGGGAGTGTACCGATAACCATCACTTCATTAGGACTGGTATAGGGCACTTTCTCACCGGTTTGCGCAACAGTGGTAACCGGGAACTGGTTAACAGCTATTGCCAACAGTTTTTCCGGGAAATCGACTCCGTGGAACAGCATATCGTGAAAGTGCCCGCCATAAATCGACAGCACTTCGGTAAAATTAGCCGCATCCAGCGCCCATTTTGCAAACTCCGGCATCACTTCGCCAAATGCGTCTACGCCCACCGACATACGCACAGCCCTGATTTTTCCGACGATGCCTTGTTTGATTAAGTCGTGCCAGTAACGAGAACTGGGTGAGAAGCGACGTTGCAGACCGACGATATGCTTAACACCTTTCTCACGCGCCAGTGCCAGAATCGCCTCTGATTCTGATGTCGTCGTGGATAGAGGCCATTCGCTGTAGACATCTTTTCCCGCTTCAATAACTGCCTTTGCCAGTCGTCCATGCTCGGGTGTCGGAGCCAGAACAACAACCAGGTCTATATCGGGGTTAGCCAGTAACGCCTCAGGGCTGCCGTAGGCCTGGCTGATACCGAACTGAGCAGCATATTTTTCCACTTTCTCTATGTTACGACCTGCCAGGGCCACAATTTCAAAATCACTCAACGACTGGAGTGCAGGAATGTGACCATATCTGGCCCAGCCACCGGTACCAATAATACCTACGCGGATTTTATCGTTATTCATAATGTCTTCTCTGTTATCAGATTATTTGAGCATCAGGCAGGCTGTCAGAATCAGCCATCCGGGATGCAGGCAATAATATGATGATATTCTCCCGGGATTAATGGGGATAAAAGTCATAACATATATGACATTTATGTCACTAATGGTTCGATGCCCAAATGATGGAAAAAATGAATGGTCTTGAGGTGTTTGTACATGTGGCCCAGACGAGAAGTTTCATCGCAACAGGGCGAGTTAAAGGCATTTCGTCGTCAGCAGTCAGCAAGAGTATTTCCAGACTGGAAGAACGTCTGGGCGTACGGCTTTTTCAACGAAGTACCCGTTCGGTTCGCCTGACGTCGGAAGGAGAAGTTTTTCTGGAACGATGTCACCGTATCTTTGGTGAAATCCAGGCCGCAGAAGATGAACTGTCAGCGATGACAGAACAACCACGCGGAAGACTCCGCGTCGGTCTACCACTGGCGGGAGGATTGATGCTACCCATGATTTCACAATTCATGGAACGTTACCCCCAGATAGAACTGGACCTTGATTTTTCGGACAGATTGTCTGATGTCATCGAGGACGGAATGGATGTTGTTATTCGTGGCGGGGAGCTAAGTGATTCAAGGCTGATATCGCGCCGCCTGGGTTCGTTCCAACTGTGTATCGTTGGCTCGCCAGGTTACTTCCTGCGTCATGGAGTCCCTTCCTGTTCTGACGAATTATCCGGTCATGCCTGCCTGCACTATCGCTATCCCAACTCGGGAAAAATAGCTCAATGGCCGCTTGAGTTCACAACCTCAAGAAGCGGCGGACTGGCAGTACCGCAGACGCTCATTAGCAGCAGTCTTGAAGTCCTGTTGTATATGGTCAAAAACGGTCGAGGCATTGCCTGTGTGCCTGATTATTCGGTAAAAGAGGCACTAGCCAAAGGTAAGGTGAAGCCAATCCTGATTAATGATTTAACGCACACAACCACTTTTCACATACTCTGGCCCAGTACTCGCCAGATGACACCCAAGGTCCGTGTTTTTGTGGATTTTATGGCTGAGGTATTTAACAAGTTTATGGTGAAGAATTCAGCCGAATAAAAATATCAAGTAGACGATGATCTTGAAACAGGCTGATGCTGGCACTCAACGGACATTTCAACGTTATCCGGTCTTAGACATTTCTAACGAGCCAATGAATAGACAATTCTACTGAGCTTTGACAAAGGTAAGGTAAGGCAGAATCCAGTGATTTCGAGGTTAGTCTTAATCTGGCATAACATGTTGGTTCATTTGTCGCTTGGTTCGCATAACGGTCGAAATGTCGTGCGGCCTTTTATCGGAATATTTTTCTCGTGTCCGAGATGGTCAGTTAACTCAGCGTTGAGCGCTGTTTCGACAGTAAGCTTCGTCAGCATACGAGAAAACTGAGCTTGGTAATGACCAAGCCCAACACGTCTTCACGTGGGCGTCCCCAACATTATTCTGATCTCGCCAATTTCAGCGAATAACCATTGTTCGAAAACTTGCAGGGCCGTTTCGTTTATTCCCGTTTCTGCGGGCTTTACCAGGCAAAAGCTTTTGCTCAGTACAGCTGACTGCGGCCACGGGGCCACCAACTCTTTGCTGCTGAGTTCTTTTTCGACATACATTCGCGGCACTAATGCAACGCCTTGCCCTGCCAGCGCGGCAGCAATTGCCATTTCATGAAGATCGTAGCGCACACCCTGAGCTGGACTATCCAGAGTCAATCCATTTTCACTGGCATAGTTATCCCAGGCTTCAGGATTTTGTCGGCGATGAATACGCGGCAAAGTGTTCAACTGACCGAGTACGTCGCCATCCATCAGCAATTCGGGGCGACATACCGGCAGTAAATGCTCCTGAAACAAAGAGTGCATCCGTATACCGGCCCATGCGGGATGTTCAAAATGAACGGCGGCGTCAAAGCCGCTGCCAGTGAGGATGAACGGATCGAGCCTGGCGCTAATATTCAGTGTGATGTCCGGGTGCAGCAACCTGAAAGCGTTCAAACGTGGAATAAGCCAGCGGCTGGCAAAGGTGGGTAAAGCGGCAATTTCCAGGCTTCTGTTGCCTTCTGGCATTCCGGTTATGTACTGGGTATCGCGGTCGAGTCGCTCAAGCGCTTCACGCACGTTATGCGCGTAGCGTGCGCCAACCGGGTTGAGTTTTACACGGCTTCCTGTCCTGTCAAACAGCCTGCATTTCAGTAGTGACTCAAGACGCGCAATTTGCCTGCTGATAGCTCCTTCCGTCAGCGACAGTTCTTCTGCGGCGCGGGCAAAATTACCGTGCCGTGCAGCCGCTTCAAAAGCTTGCAGAGAGGAACTGCTGGGGATCTTCCTGCGCATAATCACGGCCTTTTGCAATGTGTAGTCAGTGACTAAATGTCACGGTGTAATGAGATAATATCGATTCAGATAACAAAATTCAGCCTGTAGCATGAGGAAATATCAGTAACATCCTCAAGAGGAAGCGTTTATGAACACTCTAGCCTTTGCATCCAGCCAGATTGGTGATTTTCTGGTAACAGCCCTGAGCGATGGCAACATGGCCGCCAGCCTGGATTTGTTGTCCGGTATTGATACTGCTGATGCCGGGGAAATACAACGTAAGGCCGGGATCACTGAACCTGGCAACATCCATATCAACTGTTATCTGATTCGTGGGAACGGGCGAACCATTCTGGTTGACTCCGGCACGGGTGGCCTGAATAACGTGGGCGGGTTGCTGAAAGATAATCTCGCAGTCGCAGGGATCAGCCCTGAAGATATCGATACCGTTTTACTGACGCATTGCCATCCTGACCACATTGGTGGCCTGCTGGATACTGAACGGCGTGGGGTTTATCAAAACGCAGCTGTTTATCTCCATCCTCTGGAAGCCAAATACTGGCTGGATGATGAAAAGCTAAAACTAGTCAACGAACGCGGGCAACGTAATTTTGCGCTGGCCCGCCGCACACTGACCGCTTATGAACAGAATCTACATTTTCTGGGCGAGAACGAAATACACAAAGGGATTAGCCCAGTCTGGTTGCCCGGCCATACGCCAGGTCATACTGGTTTTCGCATAGATTCAGGCGATCAAAGTCTCCTGATTTGGGGTGATATTGTTCATTTTCCGCATATTCAGTCAGCGCAACCCGCAGTTTCCATTGCTTTTGACTGCGATCCCGCTCAGGCCGAAGCCACACGTGAAAAGATCCTGGCGCAGGTCGTCGAGGAAAAGTTGCTCGTTGCAGGTATGCATTTCGGTAGGGAGGGTTTTGCGTCCATCCTCCCTGCCGCGGATGGATACCGTGTTGTGTACTAGACGCGCCCTGTTCAGCCATCAATCAAATTGCCAATAAAGTGGCGTGCCGTACACTTCCACGAAGTAATCTATGACGGCGCGTACATTGAGCGGAGGATACCGCAGATTGGGATAAATGGCGGCTATGCGTTGTGGCTCGGTTTTAATCGCCACCTCATATTAAGCTCTTTCATTATCTTGCTGGCTCGCCAGCGACTTAATGGGACACCTTTTGCACTCACCGTCCCATTGCCCTGGTTGCTGATAGCCTCTGAAATATTGATTAAGGGAGCACTGAATGCTCCCTTATTTTTTCGTCAGAAAAGTAGTTGCGTCAGATATCCCATCATCACGGCCATACCTAAAATTACCGTAAGGAACGCAATAATCATCGGCGTTCTGAACATGGACTTAAGTAGAATAACCTCTGTCAGGCTGGCTCCCGCACTCCCGATAATCAATGCCATCACCGCCCCCGTTCCCAT
>CBCPKK010000011.1:0-205830 GCA_965119215.1 uncultured Buttiauxella sp. | reverse complement strand
CTCCGGAACCTGTTCTGCAATATTGTCCGGGGAGAAATCTTCCAGCTTCTTAACATTAAGCTCGACCTGGATCTCTTCGCCTTTTTTCTCGCTTAGGGCATTCCCCACGCTAAAGTTCAGGTTGATACCCGTTTCACCCATGACAGAGTTAAAATTATTCTTATTTATGGAAACAGCCTGACGTTCATCAATTGGGGCATCTTCCCCACGGCCTTTCATATCACCGACCACCAATAAATTCAGTGGCAGCTCAACGTCGGAACCTAATCCATCTGCTTTAGGAACATAGCGAATATTAATTCGCTCTTTAGGAGCGACGCTGCCGTCTTTGTTATTGCTCATATTTGGTTACCCTTCTGCTACATACTCAGTGGCATGTCTGGCATTGGTTGATTTGTGTTGGTTAATAAATACTGAGGGTCTGTTTTATTCGCCTCTCACAGGTTAATTACTATTTTGTGAGACTGGTTCTGAATCTTAGTCACGTTATCACTATCGGTATTCATTGTGTAGAAGCAATAAAGTACGAAAAATTACTTTTTAATTTTCTTCTTAATTTTATTGAGTGGTTATGGGAAACGGGTGCTTGGATTTATATCTTTTGTTGTGGGATTGTTCATTTGTGCGGTTTTTCATGAAAGTAGGGTTGCGGACATTATCGTTTTTTTAGTTTTTCCATTTGTTTTCTGGTGATACTTTACTGCTGATTACTCATTTCTTTCAGTTGTCAGAGGCGCTTTTAAATCGAGTCGCTCGTCTTTATTCATTTCTTTTATGTATGAAAAACTGATTTGGATAAATTGAAAGGATTGATTGTAATCAACGTTAATCATGTATGTTTTTATTATTTACAGGAGTTTTTCCATGCCTACCCCATGTTATATCTCTATGACGGGCCAGACTCAGGGCAATATCACCGCAGGTGCTTTCACAGCAGAATCAGTCGGTAATATTTATGTTCAGGGGCATGAAAACGAAATGCTGGTGCAAGAGTTCCAGCATATCGTTACCGTGCCTACCGACCCACAGTCAGGGCAACCTGCTGGTCAGCGTGCTCACAAGCCGTTCATCTTTACTGTGGCGCTGAATAAAGCGGTTCCGCTGCTTTATAACGCACTGGCTTCCGGTGAAATGCTGCCAACCACAGAACTGAAATGGTTCCGTACCTCCGTTGAAGGCAAGCAGGAGCATTTCTTCACCACGCGCCTGACCGACTCCACCATTGTGGATATCAACTGCCATATGCCGCACTGCCAGGACTCGACCAAGCGTGAGTTCACTCAGCTTATCCAGGTTTCTCTGGCATACCGCAAAATTGAGTGGGAACACACTTCCGCCGGAACGTCCGGTGCAGATGACTGGCGCGCGCCGCTGGAATCCTGATTTCAGGTTAAATGTAAAACGTCCTGTTCGCAGGACGTTATTTCTTTGCGTCCCTGAAGGAATAACCTCATGGCTTCTGACGGAACCCGCTTTACTTTTAATGCCGGGCGAACGCCGCATGACACTTTTGCGGTGGTAAGTTTTCAGCTCACTCAGTCGTACTCCACGTTGTTCAGTCTCGATATCAGCGTTGCCTGCAATGACCCGGCTATTGATTTCAGAAAAATCATTGATGAAATGGCCATTCTCACCATCTGGAAAGGGGATGAGATAGTGCGTCGGGTACGCGGTATGGTGAGTGCCTGTGAGCAGGGCGACACCGGGAAACACCAGACGACATACCGCATGACAGTGCATCCTGAGTTCTGGCGCAGCAGTCAGCGGCAGAACTGCCGCAGCTTCCAGAATCTGGATATTCAGACGATTTTTGGCATTTTGCTGAAAGAGATGGATATCCGTACCCACGACATTCTGCTGCGCCGTCCCCATCCGGTTCGTGAGTTCTGTGTCCAGTTCAACGAAACTGACCAGGCTTTTATCGCCCGTCTTGCGGCAGAAGAGGGGCTGTTCTTTTTCGAAGACGAATATCTGAAGCAGAATGACCAGAAACTGACCTTTGCTGATAATTGCAGTGTGCTGCGCGGGATGTCACCGTTGCCGTATAACCCGAATGCGGCGAATGAATCCAGCGATTACTGCATCAATTCACTTCGCTGTACCGCACAAATTCGCCCGGCCAAAGTCACCACTCAGGATTACACCTTCACCGCGCCGAACTGGCAGGCGCAGTACAGTCATCAGGCTCCCTTTTTGCCGTACCAGCGCCCTGAATATGAAGTGTTCGACTATCCGGGGCGCTTCAAGGACGAGCAACACGGCGAGGATTTTGTGCATTACCGGGTGGAGGGATATCGCAATAACGTGGAGGTTGCCAGTGGCAGCAGTAATTCGCCGCAGTTACAGCCGGGGCGGCATTTTAAACTGACAGACCACCCGCGGGAAGATTTAAACGTGCAGTGGCAGGTGGTGTCGAGCATTTTGTCGGGCAGCCAGCCGCAGGCACTGATTGGCAGCGAAGGGCAGGGCACAACACTGACCAACAGTTTCAGCATCATCTCTGCGAACCAGACCTGGCGGCCAACGCCCCCGGCCAAACCAAAGATAGATGGTGTGCAGAGCGCGGTGGTGACCGGTCCGCCGGGGGAAGAAATCTTCTGCGACGAGCACGGGCGTGTACGGGTGAAATTCGCCTGGGACCGCTACAACAAGGCGAATGAAGAGAGCTCCTGCTGGGTGCGTGTCTCGCAGGCATGGGCAGGAACGGGATTCGGCAACATCGCCATTCCGCGTGTCGGGCAGGAAGTGATTGTTGATTTTCTCAACGGCGATCCGGATCAGCCGATTATCACCGGGCGCGCTTATCACCTCACCAACCGCGCACCGGGGGACCTGCCGGGCACCAAAACGCAGATGGCTATCCGCTCACAGACTTACAAAGGCGAGGGCTACAACGAACTGATGTTCGAGGATTTGACCAGCCAGGAATTGCTGTCGATGCACGCCCAGAAGGACATGAAAACGGTGGTGCTGAACAACCGCATGACAAACGTGGCGGTGGATCACACAGAAACGGTGGGCAAAGGGCAGACGGTCACCGTCGGTAAGAAGAAAGAAGCCGGGCACGACCAGACGGTGACAGTGGCGAACGATCAGGTGGTGACCGTCAACAATGACCGCACAATCACGGTGCAACACGATCAAAAACACACGATAACACACGATGATATAACGAAAGTTGATAACGACCAGCGGCTGGACGTTACCCAGAACCGGAAGAAGAAGGTTGGTGCGGATCAGAGTAGTGAAGTCGTGGGTGCAGATCACGAAAAAGTGACGAAGTCACAGGATATCGACATTGGAGAAAACTACTCACTCACAGTGAAGGAAAGTCTGACCATTAAGGTGGGTAAGTGCCTGTTAAAAATGAGCAAGGACGGAACAATTACACTGAATGGTGTGAGTATCCAACTGGAAGGGAAAGACAAAATCAATATTTATGGTGCTGATATTGATCTGGATTGATTCAGGGAGAGGGTAAATGGACATTGTTAATGAAACTGGATTTCCTTATTTTCAGTTCGAAAAGGTCGGGCACTATGGCGAACTGTTTACTGTCATCGCTGTAAGCCAGACGTTTGATATTCCGGAGTCAGACGGGATTTGTTCGGTTGCAGGCAAACAACGCCCTTTGGTTATGGCTGATTCCTGGTATGGCGAGCCGGAATTCAGCAGCCTGCGCACCGTAAGCGATTTTATCTGGCGAAAAGTACGAGCAGATATCCTGTTGACCGGTTCTGCCTGGCATGCCGGAGAGCCAGTTAACGGCTGGCAGGCAGAATTTCATGTCGGAAACCTTAACCGAAAGATTGATGTCTGTGGTCCGCGTGAGTGGCAATCTGTAGAGGGCGGCTGGCAACTCAGCAGCTCAGAAAGGGTCGACAGTGTTTCGTTGCTCCATGAACTGGCTTCCCGCAGTGAATACAATCCTTCCGGCAGACAAGCTCCTTCTTCTATAAATCAAACATCACCCATCCTAGCTCCTCAGTTGTCGGTGTCTCCGGGGGCAATATGTCGGAGCTGGCCTTCCAGGTTGCGCTATGCACAGGGATTTACAACAGCGTGGCAGAAAAGAGTCATGCCTTTTTATCCTGCTGAATTTGATGTGGCTTTCTTTAACAGCGCCCCGCCTGAGCAGCAGTACGACGGGTATTTACAGGGCAATGAAAAAATTGTGCTGAAAGGTCTGCTGAAATCAGCATCGACGCGAACGTGTTTTTTACCCGGTCTGCAGGTTGTCGCTAAAACGCCTCATCCCGATCAATCTCGACAGGAATTGCAGGCTGATACGCTGACCTGCCACACAGATGATGAACAAATAACACTTGTCTGGAGACTGACGTTATCAGCGCAAACCTTACCGGAGCGTATGGTTCTGGTGACAGAGCAGGAGTGTTCTCATGGCTGAGAAACATATTGGTATCAGGGAGTCACAGTATGTGGTGCTTAATACCGCACCGGATGTGTGCGTGGTGGGCATTGTGCCCGTACCTTTCGACAGTTTTCAGAATCTATCATTCGAAAAAAGCTACATCAGTAATGTACGGGCTCGTGGCAAATCGATTCTTACGGTAGGGAGTGTGATTGCAGGCACGCAAAGTAATGCCGGGAAGGGGATAATCTCCGGCACCAGCCAGGACAAAGGTGATTGCGAGATATTAACCGGTGTACCGCATATCAAATGCAAGGGAAAGCCCATAGCCCGGTATGGTTCGCTGGTGATGATGAACAACGGAAATACCATTGGCAAGCTGTATACCCAGGTTAATCCACCCAACGGGCCAATCCCGGTAGCCGACAGTACTTCCTTTTGGGACAAGCTGCAGGCGCAAGAAGCGGAAAGGCAGAAGTGGGAAATGGAAGCAATACAGCAGATGCCGGATCTTTACACGGGAATAGGCAGAGGTTTTGTTAACAACCAGTATGAGCTTGGTCGTGGACTGGGGACGAGCGGGATGCGTAATGGCTCAATGGATTTTGAGGGGCAGATAGCGATACTGAAGGCCATGGGTGCAGACACCAGCCTGATGGAAAAGGCAAATGCACTTAACAACTCGACAATAGAAGAAATAGACGCCAGCCCACCGCTTCTGGATATGAAGAATGAGTCTCAGGAAATGGGGGCAAAACTGGAAAATGGGCTTGAATGGGCGTTAGCTATCAGGGCATTGATAAAAGGTGGTTTTAATACTCTGACATGGTTGCGTGGCGGAAAAGGGGTGGGTGGTGTTAAAGTTGTATTTGGCAAAAACAAGCTTATTGGAGGTAAATGGTTTGACTCAAATGGTTTACCCTTGCCCATACCACCCAGTGTCGGATCTGCTGGTAGAATCCCTCGGGTATTACAGACAGGAGGTCATACTTTTAATAAGAAAACTGCTGATTTGTTAAATAAATATTTTGGGGAAAGCTTTTCTAGTCGAGAATGGGGGCGTGCTCTCGAATCTTTAAAAAGTGATAATATTCTAAGAAATGATTTTCATGGTAGAATATTGGATAATGGGGACTATGTAGATGATGCTGGAAATGTTATTGGAAACATTGGAGATTACGTGCCATGAGTACTATTAATTCTAGAATTACACCAGTGTCGAATGATTATGCAACCTGCGCAGAATGCTATGTAAAGTTATCGATTTATCCTGGAGGAATGCATCCTGATGAGGTTAGTGAAATTTTAATCCTTGAACCAACACAACAAAACAATCTTGGCGAGACTATAACTAATAGTCTTGGGCGTACACGTGTGATTAAGCAAGCTGCTTGGTATTTATCTTCGGAATTATATGTTCAATCAAAAGATATAAGGGAGCATCTTAACTGGATCTTAGAAAAAATAAACCCATCTGAAATTGGTTTAAAGCAGTTGCAATGTAACGAAAATGTCAAAATGTCGCTGTGCTGTGTATGGTGTTCCAAATATGGGCATGGCGGCCCTGTATTGTGGCCTGAACAAATGAAGAATATATCGAATTTAAATTTGGAATGTTCCTTTGATATATATTTTACTCCTGATGAGTGATTAGGGGGGGCTAACCAGTATTTAGATATATCAAGGTCTATTTCAGTAGGTCTTTTTGTTATCGGTGAGTTGTATTATGGGTAGTAGTGAGGAATCTGTGTTTGCGTCAGGGGCAGGGTGAGTGCCTGTGAGCAGGGCGCACCGGGAAACACCAGACAGACGGTCCATCCTGAGTTCTGGCGCAGTTCTCAGCAGCAGAACTGCCGCAGTTTCCAGAATCTGGATATCAGGACAATTTTTGGCATCTTGCTGAAAGAGATGGATATCCGAACCCATGACATTCTGCTGCGCGGGATGTCACCGTTGCCGTATAACCCGAACGCGGCGAATGAATCCAGCGATTACTGCATCAATTCACTTCGCTGTACCGCACAAATTCGCTCGGCTAGAGTCACGGCGCAGGACTACACCTTCACGGCACCGAACTGGCAGGTGCAGTACAGTCTGCCGAACCAGCGCCCGGAATATGAAGTTTTCGACTATTCATGGCTACAGAATCAAGTAATCGTACATCGATGCTATCGAACAACAAGTTTTGAAAAGATATCTAGGCATTCTTAATGAGTCAGAAATACATTCGCTAGAAAACTTACGTGGCATTCCAAAGGAATTGAATTCAGACTTGCATTTGAGTAAAATACGCAGAGAATGGAATGCATTCTACAGAACACACCCTAATCCGACAAAGCAAGAACTATTAAATAAAGCATCAGAGATTGACCAGAAATTTGGTAGCCAATTTAATCCACCAATACCAATACCAATACCAATGCAGGAGTAAGAAATGTTTAAATGTATAGAGCCAGAGGTCGCTGGTGGGTTTGGCGGGAAAACCTTATTGGATACAAGTACGCATCCCCCTATTGTACATATATTTGAATATTGTTTTGAAGGGTGGTTGGGTGATTGTCTATTAGAAACATTCCCGTGCTTTGTTATGACTGAATTAGCTAAAATTGATGTCGAAAATGTTAAATTAACAGGCATTGTTTTTGAACCGGTTATCGTTTCAAAATCTGAAGTGTTTAAAGAACTTTACCCCACCAGGGATTTACCTGCAGCATACTGGGCGAAAATTACTGGTGTCGCTGGTTCTGATGATTTTGGTTTGACAGAAGACTTTAGATTGGTTGTTTCTGAACATGCAATGAAAGTATTGTTACCTCATAAGTTAGAGCATGCTCTGATTTATGATTATGAAACTGAATGATAAATATAAGATATCAAGAGATATATTGTCATTGATTTATTGGAGCAGTGTTCACGTGATGGTAGAGAATATAGAGTTCATACTTAGTTGGTTCTTCTATATTCTCAATGGTTAATGTGATTCTTTAGTGCACGGTTAGGCGCTAATAAAATATAATGAAACTAATTAAATCACTCTTAAATATGGTTGTTTTTTCGAGTGATACTCATAAACATTTATCGAAACTGTAATTAAAGTTGCCTGCTTTGTTATATTCACTCCAACCACATGTAGTGGAGTTACATAGAGTGCTAAGAAAATGTGGCAACACTTGAATCAGAAAAAAAAGAATAAAAAAGGCGTTCCCGGCACCAGCCGTAAAACGCCTTTAGACAAGATTTAAGCTTTTTTCGCTACACGAAGTGTCGCCGCTAAACGAGCTGGCTTGTCAGCTGTCGCTTTCTGTGTAGCGCTTGCGCATGCGGTTTCCACACACACAAATGTCTTATAACCATCGTCTGGCATATCTGCCATAGAAACAGAAAGTGCCGGGCCTGGGTTCCAGCCAACCACGTTGCAATGATGGTGATGAACCACATCAATGGTGCGATTCAGGCTGGCATCGTGGATAACGCTGCATTCTTCTGGTTCCAGATACACACGGTCTGTGCGATCCGGGAAGGTCTGCATGCCGTCGGTTAGCTGCCCTTCAGTGGCATTCAGAACTTTATCAATGTATCTGTTACCCAGACCGCTGACTTTCACTTTAGCGATATCGCCAACGGTGAAGTAAGTGTGCAGCGCTGAATTAACTTCAAACTCGCCGTGTGCTTCCAGTTCCATCTCACAGGTTTTACCCAGTTTGTAACGTGCATACAGGGTGAAATCATGTGGCCAGTACTTACGTGTTGTTTCACTGCTTTGCAATTCGAAGGTCAGTGATACGCCGCTTTCATCTTCGTTGTGCGCAGTCAGTGTCCATGGCAGGTTACGGGCAAAACCATGCGCTGGCAGGTCTGCTTGTGCTGCCGGGCCAAACCATGGCCAACAGATTGGCACACCACCACGAATAGCTTTACCGTCCTGGAATGGCGTGTTGTCGCTCAGCCACAGCACTTCTTCTTCACCGGTTGGTTTCCATGACAGCAGGTGCGCGCCCTGTAGAGCAAAAGAACCACGCGCTTTTGGATGGTCAACAACGATTACGTCCAGCTCATCAATCTGACGACGAGACAGGGAAGGGGTGATCTGTTCAATAACCGGAAGGGCAAAAATTTTATTAATCATTTGTTCAACCTGTCGATCAAAGGCGAAAAAAAAGGGCGACCATAGTCGCCCTTCAGGATTAATTACTCATCTCAACTTATTTAGAGACGTGAGCAATCAGGTCCAGTACTTTGTGTGAGTAGCCAGTTTCGTTGTCGTACCAGGAAACCAGTTTCACAAAGTGATCGTTCAGTGCGATACCCGCTTTAGCATCGAACACAGAAGTACAGATTTCGCCGTTGAAATCAGTAGATACAACGTCGTCTTCTGTGTAACCCAGAACGCCTTTCATTGCGCCTTCAGAAGCCGCTTTGATTGCTTTCTTGATTTCTTCGTAAGACGCTGCTTTTTCCAGACGAACGGTCAGGTCAACTACAGACACGTTTGGAGTTGGAACGCGGAACGCCATACCAGTGATTTTACCGTTCAGCTCTGGCAGTACAACGCCTACAGCTTTAGCAGCACCGGTAGAAGAAGGGATGATGTTCTGAGCTGCGCCACGACCGCCGCGCCAGTCTTTGTGAGACGGGCCATCAACAGTTTTCTGAGTTGCAGTTGTTGCGTGAACAGTCGTCATCAGACCTTCAACGATACCGAAGTTGTCGTTGATAACTTTAGCCAGTGGAGCCAGGCAGTTAGTGGTGCAAGATGCGTTAGAAACGATATCCTGGCCAGCGTATTTCTCGAAGTTAGCACCTTTAACGAACATAGGAGTGCTGTCTTTAGAAGGACCAGTCAGAACAACCTTTTTAGCGCCAGCAGTGATGTGCTTACGAGCGGTTTCGTCAGTCAGGAACAGACCAGTTGCTTCAGCAACAACGTCTACGTTGACTTCGTTCCACTTCAGGTTAGCAGGGTCACGTTCTGCGGTAACACGGATAGTTTTGCCGTTAACAACCAGGTGGCCGTCTTTGACTTCTACAGTGCCGTTAAAACGACCATGAGTTGAGTCGTATTTCAGCATGTAAGCCATGTATTCAGCGTCTAACAGGTCGTTGATTGCAACGATCTCGATGTCAGAACGTTCCTGAGCAGCACGGAAAACAATACGGCCGATACGGCCAAAACCGTTGATACCTACTTTGATAGTCATATATTCCACCAGCTATTTGTTAGTGAATAAAAGGTTGCCTGTAAAATTACAAAAACCTTACGCAGCGTCAAGCGGAATCGTGTCAATCATTGCGACAAATCAATCCTATGGACATCATTTGAGCGACTGAACCGCCTCGCGCTTCCCTTTTGGCTCTTTATCCAAATGGGGACGATGCGAGGAATTTTAAAGGACAATTCCATCAGGAATGTGACAAAGATCACAATTGACGTCACGTCAGAAATTCAGGGCTAAGTTTAGAACAAAAAGTAGCACAGCGTTGTTAATTATTTGTTAGAATCATGCTGTTATCAGTTACAGTAATCACTGCACGAGATGTACGCATATGGCAAACCAATTACCTCCTGATTCATCTAAAAAAAATCTGTCTGAGATGCAGTTTTATGTCACCCAGAAACATGGCACTGAGCCACCGTTTTCCGGGCGTCTGCTGCATAACAAGCGCGATGGTGTCTATCATTGCCTGGTGTGTGATGCACCGCTGTTTATGTCGGAGTCCAAGTATGATTCGGGTTGCGGCTGGCCGAGCTTCTACGAGCCGGTAAGCGATAGCGCCATCAGCTACATCAAAGATGTTTCACATGGAATGGAGCGGATTGAGATCCGTTGCAGCAATTGTGAAGCTCATTTAGGTCATGTTTTCCCGGATGGCCCGCAGCCAACCGGTGAGCGCTACTGCGTAAACTCAGCTTCGTTGAACTTTACCGACGACAAAGACGGTGAGCAAATCGAAGGTTGAAAAATCGATTCAGCAAATTATTCCACAGGAACTTGCCGCATGATGAACCTGGATGAGATGTTGGCCTCAATGACACCGGAAGTTTATCAACGCCTGATGACTGCCGTTGAGCTGGGAAAATGGCCTGACGGTGTGGCACTGACACCCGATCAAAAAGAGAACAGCCTGCAATTAGTGATGATGTGGCAGACACGCCATAACACTGACCCGCAGCATATGACCATCGGTACGGATGGCAATATCGTGATGAAGAGTAAACAGCAACTCAAAGCAGATTTTGGGATTGAGCCCGCACCCATTATGACGGTGAAGCTGTAGATTCGAAAAGGCGGGTAGCGCAATGCCACCCGCCCTGATTTTGAAATTAATGCTCTGTTTTAATACCCAAATCTTTGGCTAATTCTTTTGCCAATTGATTATTGTCATCTGCGCCATACTCCCAGAACATCGCGCCACCCAATCCTTTAGCTTTGATGTACTCCGCTTTGAGTGCCACAGAACGTGGGTTTTCGTACGAGATCGCAAACAGATCTTTGCCATCGGCAGATTTCATTGTCAGATACGGCACCTGCGCATCGTTATCCCAATGCTCGGTAAAACGTTTTTGCGGATCGTTGAGCATTTTGCTCACAATATCGTTGTATTTCAGATAAGTGTCTTTCGACAAATCTAACCCAAACGACGTGAACACGGCTTTTTCTGGTGCGCCAAAATAGGGCTGGGTGACTGGGTTTTTAGCTGCATCTGGTTTATCCCAGTCAATGCCAGGTTCCACCGCACGTTTAGGTACACGGCCATAGAAACCAATGCCAAGGTTAAGCTGCGCAGGTTTCATACCCGCAGCAATGTAGTTATTCACCACATAATCCGCACTGTATTTATCCGCTTTCGCAACCGTTGGCCACGCTTTCGAATCATAAAGATTCGAGTTGAAATACTGAGTGCCATACGCCATGTCGTAGGCCATCAGGTTGATGTAATCAAGCGCTGGCGCGATGGCTTTCATATCGACCCACTCGGATGGGCCTTTCACGTTGGCAGCTACTGCAATGGTCAGCAATTTCTGTTTGCCCAGCGCGGTACGCAACTCATTGAGTAACGAGGTGAAGTTAGCGCGATCCTCTGGCGTGCTGGCAACCAGCCCCCACGCGCCATTTACCGGATATTCCCAGTCCAGATCGATGCCATCCAGCCCGTAGCGTGCAATCACATCCTGCACCGAACGAATAAACACCGCTCGGTTTTCAGGTGTTGCAGCAGCGCCTGAAAAACCACGCGCGCCCCAGCCACCAACCGACAGCAAAACCTTTAGCTGTGGATTTTGTTTACGCAGAGCAGGGATCTTTTCAAGATCTGAAATAACTTTCGGCGAGAGCCAAATTTGATGCAGCTTTGATGCGTCTTTCAGTGCTGCGTTGGTTTCGTCTTTCTCATCGTTATAAATCAAGCCAAACGAATAGTTGAGATGGGTTATCTGGCGGACATCGAGTTTATCGATATCGCCGCCAGGCCCGGCTGTGACATCGCCACCACCGTTGAAATAACCGACTGAAAGGTAAGAGCTGGCCTGAGCCACACCGGCACAGGCGATTTGTATTACTGCCAGCAATGGCAGCAGTTTACGCGTGAAGACCATAGGGTAGTTCCTCTTTGACGAGCAATATCAATAAAACCTGCCGCAACCCAGGGGGGCGGAGGTAAAAACACAGCTAACATGCTGCATTAATAAGCAAAGTCATTATGAGAGCGCTCTCAAAAATGAGCGAGCAAAAAAAGCCAGGAATGAGAGCGGAATCGAGAAAGGGGGGAAAGGGCGCGATAACGCCCTGAAAAGAGTTAGTAAATAAAATCAGCAAACGTCATCAATGTTGCGCCTGCCGCAGACATGGTCTGGAATGCCCGCAGGCTGTCTTGTGGATGCAGATTCACTCCACGGCAACCGTCAGTTATCACCGTCACGTCATAACCCAACGTCAGCGCATCAAGTACAGTGAACTTCACGCAATAATCGGTCGCAAGGCCAAGCACAATAAGTTGTTTAATTTCATGGCGAAATAACCAGTCGTCGAGCTGCGTTTTCTGGCGGTGGCCGTTGTCGAAGAACCCGCTGTAGCTATCAATCAGCGGATTTTCACCTTTCTGAAAAACAGCATCAATTTCTTTACTGTCGAGCAGGGGATGGAGTTTTGCGCCTTCGCTGTGCTGTACGCAGTGATCCGGCCACCAGGTTTGTCTCAGTCCGTCGAGTTTTCCCTGGGTGTAAGGTTCCGCTTTTTGCACGCTGGCAAAGCTGCCGTGGTTTGCCGGATGCCAGTCTTGTGTGGCAACAACGGCTTCATCGCGCTCTTTGAAATAGCGAATTAATACGTTCGCCACATCAACCGTGCTATCGCCTTCGGGCACCGCAAGTGCGCCACCGGCACAAAAATCGTTCTGTATATCAACCAGTAACAAAGCACGTTTCATGGTTTCTCCTTACTCGTCTGGAGTGAGTTCGCCGCGCATGTTTTGCGACATTGCTTCGCGAATGGATTGCACGTCCAGATTCTGGCTGAGCAAATAGTGAAGCTTAGTCAGTGTTGCTTCTACCGTCATATCATAGCCGCTAACAACACCGGCTTGCGCCAGCGCATTGCCCGTTGCGTAGCCGCCCATATTCACTTTACCGGACATACATTGCGTCAGGTTTACCACCACAATGCCGCGTGAACAGGCCTCTTGTAACTCTTTGAGGAACGCGCCGTGCTGCGGGGCATTACCCACGCCGTAAGAGCGCAGGATCAACGCTTTCACCGGCTGGCGTAAAAAGTTACCCACTACATCAGCAGAGATTCCAGGGTATATCGTCACCACACCAATCGGCTGTGGCGTAATCGGGTGAACGATCAGCTCACCTTCACCGTGTGGAGCCGCCGGTGTATTCAGGCGACGAATATGAATCCCCGCCTCGAGTAACGGAGCAAGATTCGGTGAGGCGAAGGCATCGAAACCATCGGCATGGGCTTTGGTAGTGCGGTTACCGCGATACAAACGATTGTTGAAGAACAGGGTGACTTCGTTAATCGGGAAGTTTGCCGCGATATACAAAGAATTAAGCAAATTAATTTGCCCATCAGAACGCAGTTCAGCCAGCGGGATCTGCGAGCCAGTCACGATAACCGGTTTACTGAGGTTTTCCAGCATGAACGACAGCGCCGAGGCGGTGAATGCCATGGTGTCGGTGCCATGAAGGATCACAAAACCGTCGTATTCATCGTAATGCGCCTTAATGTCATCGGCGATGTGCTGCCAATCCTCTGGCGTCATATCAGAGGAGTCCATCAATGGCTGATATTCATGAATCGTGAAATCAGGCATTTCCTGGCGATGAAATTCTGGCATCAAAGCCAACTGGCGTTGCAGATGACCGGAAACGGGAATGTAACCGTGTTCTGAGCGCTGCATACCGATAGTACCGCCGGTATAGGCAACGTAGATGGATTTCTTTTGCATGAGGGGCTCGCAGCTTTGTCCTTAATGCGGCGCAGTATAGAGGGAAGGGGGAAAAAAATCAGCCCGGTAAATACCGGGCTGAATTCGTTTTAACGCACATCACCACATGTGAGGCAGAAGGCGTATCGGTTTTGCGGGTCATTCATGGTGCCAAACTTGTCGTTTTGCGCTTTTACCGCCAGGGCGGCATCCGCTAACGGTGCGGGCAAATACGCCTGCAACGCTTGCGTCAACATGGCGCGAACCGAACCGCTTACGCTGTTAAATACCATATCAACGAAGGTTGGATCATCCTGCCAGAAAACCAGATGCCAGGTTTTCAGCTTCGCCAGTTCAGCGGCTTTGGCAACGGCGTCGTCGAAGTCACCGAGGCTATCAACTAAACCGTTAGCTTTTGCATCCTGGCCGGTCCAGACATGGCCCTGTGCGATGGCATCGATTTCTTCCGGCGTTTTCTTGCGGGACTCAGCAACCAGATTGATAAAGCGCTTATAACCATTTTCGATGGTCAACTGCATCATCTGCTGAACTTCCGGAGGCAGTGATTTTGTCACCGCAACGTCAGCCAGTGGTGAAGTTGCCACGCCGTCGGTATGAACACCAATCGAATTCAGGCTGTTTTCAACCGTATTGATGACGCCAAAAATACCGATTGAACCCGTCAGTGTATTCGGGCTTGCGACGATGTAATCGGCTGGGGTGGAAATCCAGTAACCACCCGATGCCGCCATACCGCCCATGGAAACCACAATCGGCTTGCCTGCAGCTTTCGCCGCTTCCAGTTCATCACGGATAACTTCTGATGCGGTAACACTGCCGCCTGGGCTGTTCACACGCAGCACGATCGCTTTCACTTTAGGATCAAGGCGCGCTTCGCGGATTTGCATAGCCGTGGTATCGCCACCCACCTGGCCTGGCGTTTCTTCACCGTCCATAATTGCGCCATTTGCGAGGATCACCGCAATAGCATCACCTTTGTTGGCAGGTTTTTTCACCACGTAGTCATACATACTGGTGTAGCTGAAATCTTTGTTCTCTTTGTTCCAGCCAAACTGTTTGATCATCGCTTTATCAACGGTTGCGCTGCTGGCAAGCTCATCGACCAGTTTGTTATCCAGTGCGTATTTCGCAGTGTCGCCACCGAGTTTTTGCAGGTTATCAAGTAACCCTTGCGCACCAGGGAACACTTGCTGAGCGGTAATCTGACGGTTAGCGGCAATGGTGCCAAGATAGTTTTGCCACAGTTCGCCAATCCAACGGCTGTCCGCATCCCGCGCAGCAGGAGACATATCGTCGCGGATAAACGGCTCAACGGCAGACTTATAAGTTCCGACGCGGAAGATATGCGTGGACACTTTCAGCTTATCGAGCAACGTTTTGTAGTACAGCGAGTTAGTCGCGAAACCGTGCAAATCCACCATGCCCTGCGGAGAGAGCCAGATTTTATTGGCGAAGCTCGCCAGGTAATATTGCCCCTGGTTATAGCTGTCGCCTACTGCATACACTGGCTTGCCACTGTCACGAAATTCGCGCAGCGCTTTGCCGATATATTGCATAGATGGCTGATCGCCACCGGCAAACTCTTTTAAATCCAGAACGATACCAGTGATATTGTGGTCGTCCTTGGCCTGGCGAATGGTATCGACCACATCAAACAGGGAGTTTTCCTGCAAGCGGTCGGAACTGGCACCCAACAACTGACGGCCAATCACCCCCAGCTTATTGCTGACCGATGGCTTATCGACCACCACGCCAGTGATATCAAGCAGCAGTGCGCCGCGCGCAGGCTCTGCGGGCGCGCTGTTGATCTGCATCCAGATCCCCACACCAACCAGTACCAGAAGAACCAGAAATAGGTTGAGAATAAACTCTCGAATAAAGTTAAGTAGACGCCAGGTCCACTTAAAAAAACCGGCAACAAATCGCCCAATGGTGCGCATGTATTCTCCGTAATGCTCAGCATCTAACTGAGTAACAGCTAAAGTGACTGCTATCCTAAATACCCCCAGGCCAAAAGTCAGTAGGAAATCTGCCCTGCGCTGTAACAAAATCTACTGCTGTGTTAATTTTGCCGATTAAAATCATTGCAGGAGTTATCAAATGGATGCACTTGAACTACTTCTTAACCGCCGCAGCGCTTCCCGCCTGGCAGAACCCGCCCCAATGGGTGAAGCGTTAGAAAATATTATTCGTGCCGGTATGCGCGCGCCTGACCACGGCACATTGCAACCGTGGCGTTTCATTGTAATTGAAGGCGAAGGCCGTGACCGTTTCAGTAAAGTCATGGAACAAGCCGCTATTGCTGAAGAACAAGACGAAAAGGGCATCGAAAAAGCGCGCACTGCGCCGTTCCGTGCTCCACAGATTATCGCTGTTGTGGCCCATTGTGATGACAACCATAAAGTTCCGGTCTGGGAACAGGTTGTCTCTGCGGGTTGCGCGGTAATGGCAATGCAGATGGCGGCGGTAGCCCAGGGTTATAACGGCATCTGGCGTACTGGCATCTGGACGGAAAGCGAAGCCGTTCGTGAAGCACTTCATTGCCGTGAGCAAGACGAAGTGGTCGGTTTCCTGTATCTGGGAACGCCACAACTCAAAGCCTCTACCACGGTGAGCGTGCCCGACATCACCCCGTTTGTGCGCAGATTCTAAGCAAACAGGCAAAAGCTGTCTGGATTGTGAGCAAGAACGGCGCAATTCAGACACGTAGTCTTACCTCCTCGTCATTTGAGCGCTACCATAGAGCGATTGCCAATGACAGGAGTAGTCCATGAGTGAGCAAACCGTTCGTTTGACGCAGTACAGCCACGGAGCTGGTTGCGGCTGCAAAATTTCCCCGAAAGTCCTGCAAACCATTCTGCATTCTGAGCAGGCGAAATTTGTCGATCCCAACTTACTGGTCGGTAACGAAACCAGTGATGACGCGGCGGTTTACGATCTGGGCAACGGCACTTGTGTCATCAGCACCACCGACTTCTTTATGCCGATTGTTGACGATCCGTTCGACTTTGGGCGCATTGCTGCCACCAACGCTATCAGTGATATCTACGCGATGGGCGGCAAACCGATTATGGCTATCGCTATTCTCGGCTGGCCTATCAATACGCTGGCTCCAGAAATCGCTCGTAAAGTGATTGAGGGCGGGCGATTCGTTTGCCAGCAAGCGGGTATTTCCCTGGCTGGCGGCCATTCCATCGACGCACCTGAACCTATTTTTGGTCTTGCAGTAACCGGCATCGTGCCAACCGATCGCGTTAAGAAAAATAGTTCTGCCACCGCAGGTTGCAAACTGTTCCTCACCAAACCGCTCGGTATTGGTGTGTTGACCACGGCTGAGAAAAAATCGCTGCTTAAACCTGAACACTACGGTCTTGCGGCAGAAGTTATGTGTCAGCTGAATAAACCAGGTGCAGAATTTGCCGACATCAAAGGCGTTACCGCCATGACGGATGTCACTGGTTTTGGCCTGCTGGGGCATCTCAGTGAAATGTGCCAGGGCGCAGGCGTTCAGGCCGATGTCTGGTTCGATAAAGTTCCGAAACTGCCGGATGTCGAAGATTACATCGCGCAAGGTTGTGTGCCTGGCGGCACTGCGCGTAATTTCGCAAGCTACGGTTCTGTGATGGGCGAAATGACCCAGGCGCAGCGCGATTTACTCTGCGACCCACAAACTTCCGGTGGCTTGCTGTTAGCCGTTGAAGCCGATGCGGAAGCGGACGTTGCCGCCGTAGCCGAAAAAAATGGCATCAAACTGACGGCAATTGGCGAGCTAAAAGTAGCACGCGCCGGTCGCCCGATGATTGAGATCCGTTAATCTGATGCGTCTGTTTATTGCCGAAAAACCCAGCCTCGCTCGCGCTATTGCTGATGTGCTACCCAAACCTCATCGTCGGGGTGATGGGTTCATTGAGTGTGGAAATGGGCAAGTCGTGACCTGGTGTATCGGTCACTTGCTGGAACAGGCTCAGCCGGATGCTTACGATGGCCGTTATGCGCGCTGGAACCTTGCCGACCTGCCAATTGTGCCGGAAAAATGGCAGCTACAGCCGCGCCCGTCGGTGACCAAGCAGCTGAATGCCATCAAGAAATTGCTGGTGCAGGCAGACGAAGTGGTTCATGCAGGTGACCCGGATCGTGAAGGGCAACTGCTGGTGGACGAAGTGCTGGACTACCTTGATCTGGCGCCTGAAAAGCGCAAGCAAGTGCAACGCTGCCTGATTAACGATCTCAACCCGCAAGCCGTTGAACGCGCCATTAGTCGTCTGCGTGCTAACAGCGAATTTATCCCCCTGTGTGTTTCCGCGCTTGCCCGCGCCCGTGCTGACTGGCTTTACGGCATCAACATGACCCGCGCTTACACCATTCTTGGGCGTAATGCGGGTTACCAGGGTGTGCTTTCAGTCGGGCGTGTACAAACGCCGGTACTGGGCCTGGTTGTGCGTCGTGATGAAGAAATCGAGAATTTCGTCTCCAAAGATTTCTTTGAAGTGAAAGCGCATATCGTCACGCCTGCGGATGAACGTTTTGTGGCGACGTGGATACCAAGCGAATCTTGCGAGCCTTATCAGGACGAAGAAGGGCGCTTGCTGCACCGCCCGCTGGCAGAGCATGTGGTGAACCGTATCGGCGGGCAACCGGCCATCGTCACCGCGTATAATGATAAACGGGAATCAGAAGTGGCTCCGTTGCCATTCTCGCTTTCCAGCCTGCAAATTGAAGCGGCAAAGCGCTTTGGTTTAAGTGCGCAGAACGTGCTGGATATCTGCCAGAAGCTGTATGAAACGCACAAGCTGATTACTTATCCGCGTTCCGATAGCCGTTACTTACCGGAAGAACATTTCGCTGGCCGCCATGCGGTACTGAACGCGATTAGCATTCACCAGCCTGACTTACTGCCACAGCCTGCGTTAAATACCGATCTGCGTAACCGTTGCTGGGACGATAAAAAAGTTGATGCTCACCACGCGATTATTCCCACGGCGCGTAGCTCAAAAATCTCGCTTTCTGAAAATGAAGCTAAAGTTTATAACCTCGTCGCCCGACAATACTTAATGCAGTTCTGTGCCGATGCGGTGTTCCGTAAATGCACCATCGATCTCGATATTGCTGGCGGTAAATTTAACGCCAAAGCGCGTTTCCTGGCCGAAGCAGGCTGGCGCACGTTGTTAGGCGGTAAAGAACGCGACGAAGAGAACGATGGCACGCCGCTGCCGGTAGTGGCTAAAGGTGACGAACTGTTGTGTGAAAAAGGTGAGGTGAATGAGCGTCAAACTCAGCCGCCGCGCCATTTCACCGATGCGACGTTGCTCTCTGCAATGACCGGGATTGCCCGTTTTGTGCAGGATAAAGATCTGAAAAAGATCCTGCGTGCAACGGACGGACTCGGTACAGAAGCCACCCGCGCGGGGATCATCGAACTGCTGTTTAAGCGTACTTTCCTGGTAAAAAAAGGGCGCTATATTCATTCGTCTGATGCGGGGCGCGCATTGATCCATTCGCTTCCAGAACTGGCCGCAAGGCCGGATATGACGGCGCAGTGGGAATCAATGCTAACGCAAATCAGCGAAAAGCAGTGCCGTTATCAGGACTTTATGCAGCCGCTGGTGCAAACCCTGTATGAGCTGATTCATCAGGCGCGCACCAAGCCGGTACATCACGCTTTCAAAGGGGTTAAAGCCCCGGACGATCAGAAAAAACCACGCAAGCAATGGGCGAAAAAAGAGGGAAGTGATGATGCGACTAAAAAGCCTGCTCGTCGTCGGCGCAGCACTGATAATGACCAGCCTGCCGGGGATGGCACAACGCCTTGATCCGCAGGTGGACATCAACGTGCCGCCGGAAGTGTTTAGCTCGCAAGGGCAACGTGCTGCACCGTGCAGCCAGTGCTGTATTTATCAGGATCAGAATTATTCTGAAGGTGCAGTAGTAAAAGCGGATGGTGGCGTATTGCTGCAATGCCAACGTGACGAGAAAACCCTCAGCACGAATCCTTTGGTGTGGCGTCGCGTAAAGACATAAACGCTTCAAGTAATGGAATATCTGCCGGGGCAAGCGTGTAATTAAACGCCTCGGCAGGTAAACACCAGACCAGCTCACTGTGGCAAAGCGCTTTCATCTCACCGGTAAATTCAGGCACATGCCAGGCATGAAGATGAATAATTCGCCCGGACACTTTACGCTGATGGCTCGCGACATAATTCCCCACCACGGCTTTAATCGCTAATTCTTCTTCGAGTTCCCGCGCAAGTGCCGCAGGCTGGGACTCTTGACCGTCGACTTTGCCGCCGGGAAATTCCCACAAACCCGCCTGGTCACCGCTTTCCGGGCGACGCGCGAGCAAAATTTTACCGTGTTGCTCAATAATGGCCGCAACCACATCAATGCTTTTCATCATACCAATCCAAACTTCGTTCGTGGGCGTGGCATAATACCTGCCACCAAGGCTTATCTGAAGATTTTCCCGAATGATGACTAAAAAGAGCTCCCCGTGGGTGACGCCGCTTGAAAAATTGCCTGCCAGTTTACGGCCCATTGTTTCGATGCAACAAAAGCATTTCGGCGCGGTGCTCAATCCCACCCGCTGGTGGGGACGGTTTCCCTATTTATTCTGGTTGGTCGCTCTGTTTGTCGGTTTTCTTGAAAGACGCCGCTCGGGTATTGATGCGGTGGTGCGTTCACTGGTGATGACGCGCGTATCTCAACAATGTTGCTGCGAATTTTGCATTGATGCCAACAGTTTGCGCCTGGCAGAACGCAGCGGTTCGATGGATAAAGTGCTGGCAGTGGCCAACTGGCGTGAAGAAACGCTTTTCACCGATAAAGAGCAAGCGGCGCTGGCCTATGCTGATGCTATGACCGCAACACCACCCCAAATCAGTGATGCGCTGAAAGCCGAATTGAAAGTGTATTTTGATGAGAAAGCCATCACCGAATTAACCGCGCTGATTGCTTTTCAGAACCTGTCCGCACGTTTTAATGCCGCGCTGGATATTCCTGCTCAAGGGCTATGTGTCAGCGCTACCGGGAAACAGCCCAATGTTTGATAGCTATCTTCATCCCCGCATTAAGCCGACTCTTGAGCGCATGGCAAGTGCGCTGGATAAACCCGCCATTACACCGGATGGGCTGACGCTATTTGGTTTTGCCATCGGTGTGCTCGCCTTGCCGTTGCTGGCGCTGCAATGGTATGGCGCAGCGCTGGTGGCTATTGTTCTGAACCGTCTGTTTGATGGACTGGATGGCGCGCTGGCGCGGCGGCGTGGTTTGACCGATGCCGGTGGTTTTTTGGATATCGCGTTGGATTTCCTGTTTTACGCGCTGGTGCCGTTTGGTTTTATTCTTGCCGATCCGGCACAAAACGCACTGGCTGGCGGATGGTTACTGTTTGCGTTTATCGGTACGGGCAGCAGTTTTCTGGCCTTTGCCGCTGTCGCGCAAAAACATCAGCTTGATAACCCAGGTTATGCACACAAATCGTTTTACTATTTAGGCGGATTAACAGAAGGGACGGAAACCATCGCGCTATTTGTTTTGAGTTGCCTGTTCCCGGAACTGTTTGTCTGGTTCGCGTGGGTGTTTGGTGCGCTGTGTTGGATGACGACTTTTACGCGAGTATGGAGCGGTTATCAGACGTTAAGTCGGGCAGAAAAACGGTAGTGTTAGCTACCGTTTAGTAAAGGCTTAGTCAGGTTTACGTTCACCCGTCACAACGGGATTGTTCGGATTACTGCTCCACTCGTACCAGCCGCCATCGTACACACCAACATTCTGCCAGCCCATTGCGCGGGCATACATGAAGGTTTCGGACGCGCGCCAGCCGGTGCCGCAGTAAAATGCAACGTGCTGATCCGGCATGATGTTCCAGCTTTTCCACATCGCCGCGATATCATCAGCCGAACGCATGGTGCCATCTGGATTATGGAAATCTTCCATATGCGTGGAGTCAGAACCCGCATGGCCCCAACGCGCACCGGCAATCTCACCTTTTGGTTTAATGTAGCTATAGCCGCTGGTGGAGCCGATAAACTCAGGCCACGAACGAATGCTGACCAGCGATGCATCTTTACGGCCTAACAGCCCGCGAGCTTGCTCGGTGTCGAGCATCAACTGTGGCTGGCCAGGAATTGGCGCGCCAAAGTCGGGTGCTGGTTTAACGTCGTTTGGCAAACCGCGCTCTACAGGCAATTTCGCATCAGACCAGCTCTGCCAACCACCATCCAGCAAACGCACATCTTTCACGCCTGCATACAGCAGTATTTGTGCGACACGCGCAGCAGCGTAAACATCACGCCCGTACATAATCACCGTGGTGTCGTGACGAATACCGTGTTTTGCCAGCAACGCTTTGAGCTTTTCGTCAGAAACTTTATTCCACAGCGGTTCGCTTTCAATGTCGTTGGTGTCGATGTAATCAGCACCTGGAATATGGCTCAGCAAATACTGTTTTGGTGCACCCCAGGCGGCTTCGATGATTTTTACTTCACCCGCAGGTTGCGCCGCAACGGGTTTATTCTGCATCAGGTTATGCAGCCACTGCGGATAAACGAGCTGCTCGAAATGCGCCATTTTTTGCAGACGGGCAGGTTGTTGCAGAGCATCGGACAACACCGCGATATGCGGATAGCCCAGTTTCACCAGGCGCGCTTTAACCGCGTTTGTTTCATCACTTTGACCGTACAGCGCAATCAGGCTATCCGGCGCAATGTTGTGCTGCTGCGCCCACAGTTTTAGCTGCTCGTTATTCATCATACCCAGCCAGCTGGCAGATAAATTGAGCGCGGCAGGCTCATGCCCACCCACACCGTGAACGGTTTGCGGCCAACCGTTATAAAAGGCACTTGGACGTGTATCAATAACCACGCCGTGCTGCGCTTGAAGGCTGGGAAAAGTCATCTGAGAAGGCATATCTGCGGCAAAAGCCATGTGCGCCAACCCGGATAACATCAAGGCGGCGGTTAGTTGAGAAACACGTTTCATCTTATAACCTGAGAAAGGAGAGAAAAAAAGAGCCGCTATTCTTGCCCAATAACGGCGGCTATTCTTTGCGGTAACGCATATTCATCAGCATTATAGGTATGACGAATCAAACCTAATCACGCGCCCGTTTAGCGGAATATCTTGCAGATCGTGCGTCACCAGCACCACCGGAAGTGCCTGCTGTTCAACTTGCTGCCAGACAAACTGGCGAAACTGCTCGCGTAATGTTTGATCAAGGCGTGAGAAAGGTTCATCAAGCAATAAGGCTTCCGGTTTTGCCAATAATGCTCGCAACACGCTGACACGTGCGCGTTCACCGCCAGAAAGTGTTGCCGGGTCGCGCCGTGAAAAGTTGGCTAATTGCGCGTTTGCCAGCGCTTCTTCAACACAATGCTGCCGCTGTTCGCGTCCTTTGATCCCGGCGGGAAGCGCCATCGCCAGATTCTGCCCGACATTGAGATGGGCGAATAACAGCGCATCCTGAAATAAAATACCAATTTTGCGTCGCTCAGTGGGTAACGTATCGCGGCGTTGCTGGTTAAGCCACAGCTCGCCCTTCACGCTAAATTCTGCCGTTAGCGCACCAATCATCCAGCTCAAAAAGGTTGATTTTCCCGCGCCAGACGGCCCCATTAGCGTCAGCACTTCGCCGGGGGAAACCGTGAAATTTACGTTCTGAATCAGCGAGCGGGAAGCGTTAGAAATAGAGCAATCCTGAACATTCAGCATTAGCGTAATCCTTGCCGATAATGGCCTATCAGGCGGTGAACCTTGCGTGTGGCGATAAACATCATCGTCGGGAGGAGCATTTGCAATAATGCCTGAATCGCCTGTTGCTGTGGGTCGCCACCGCTGCTCAGTGCCACGGTTTCTGTGGTAACGGTAGCAAAACGCCCGGCACCGGCGTACAGCGTCGGTAGATATTGTGCGACGCTTACCGAAAAACCGACGGCTAATGCGGCAAGCATTGGGCGAACAAGAAGCGGTAGTTTAACCCCAAACAAAATTTTCCAGTCTGACCAGCCAAGAGTACGGGCGGTAATAACCAGGCGGGGATCTAATTGCTGCCACGCAGGCCGCGCCACCAGAAGCATGTAAGGCACAACCCACAACAGGTGGCTCCAGATAACGCCCAGCCAACCGCCGTCTTGCTCAAGTATCAGCAACATTCGGTATTGCCCGGCGACCAGCGGCAACGCAGGCAGAAATAACGGCAACGCGAGCCAGAGATCAAACCGCGAACTACCGCCTTCAAGCCACAAAATAATTACCAGCAAACCAATCAGACTGCTTGCCAGCGCCAGCAGCAATGTGGTGATTAATGGCGAAAGCTCAGCTGATTGCCAGGCTGAAAATGCGAAATCATCGGGCAGAATCGCCGGGTAAAACCAGCCGTCGGCAAATGACCAAAGCAGCAGCATAACAATCGCCGCGATGCCGATGACTGTGATTATGGAACCTAAACCAGATGCCAGCGGCTGGATGCTCAGTTGATGCCGTCGACCGGAAAACTGCCCTAAAGCCCGGTGCAGCATTAGCCATAAGCCATAGCCCAGCGCGATAAAAACCCCCAGAATAACGACCAGTAATAGCGACGTTAACATGCCCATCGCCATGCGTTGCGGGTCGGCATCGTTGAGCCACTGCCAGGCCAGCACCGCAAGCGTAGGCGGGTTTGCCGGGCCGAGAATAATGGCGACATCCACAACCGAAAGGCTGTACGCCACCACCGCCAGCAATGCCCATTTAAGGCGCGGTAATAACTGTGGGATCAGTACCCGCACGCGGCTTTGCAGCGGGCCATAGCCCAGGCTTTGCGCGACGGTGAGCTGTTGGGAAAGTGTCTGGTGATCAAGCTGCGTGCTGGCAATCCACAGCAAAAACCAGCTCTCTTTAAGCGCCAACAATATACCCAGGCCAACGCCATTTTCATCAAGATGAAACGATACGCCGCACAGTCGCGCCAGCCAGCCGTTATCGGCAAACAGGAACAAGAAACCGCTGGCAAAGGCGACATGCGGTAACGCCAGCAGAAAGGGCAGTTGCGAGGTATAACGCTGCCAGCGCGCGCCAGGCCACAGCCCGCAAAGCAGAATAAGACACAGCGCAAGTGAACCGGCTACGCTAATCACGGTCGAGTTCAGCGTAGCTCGCAATGCGCCAGGCCATTGGTTATCAGCCCACAGCGCCTGCCAGATGTCTGCCATCAGCACGGGTTTGAACATCATGACCAAGCCTGGTATCAGCGGGGCGAAAACACCCCCCACGGCAAGCCAGGCTAACCCGCGTTGTAAAGCGCGATGGCTCACATTGCCCCGTAACGCTGTAACCACTCTTTTTCCAGTGCATTAACCCAGGCGGCGTGCGGTTCAGCCAGATATGGCACCGTTTGCTGGTGGGCAGGTTTTTGGGCATTAAGCTGCTTGTTCAGCGGCGACGGCAGCGTTTCGCTATCCAGAATTGTGGCGTCACCCCAAATTGCCGGAGTGGCCTTGCGGATTTGCGCTTCAGGTGACATCAGGAAATTAGCCAGCACCTGAGCACCGGCCTGGTTGCGGGCATTGGCAGGGATCGTCACAAAATGGACGTTGCCCAACATGTCTTGCGTAAAGCCAAATGCCTGAGCGCTTTTCGGCAGTTGTTTGCGGTCGATAAGATTATCGACATGTGCGGGATTAAAGGTGACGGAAAGCAGTAGTTCGCCGTCAGCCAGCATGCGGTCCATGCGCGCAGGCGTTGGCGGGAAGGTTTTGCCCTCGCGCCATAAAAGCGGATGCAGCTTATCCAGATAATCCCACAGCGGCGCTGTCACCTGATTAAACGTTGCCGGATCAGGCGGCAGGCGTAATACCTGCGGGTTTTGCGTCAATACAATCAAAAGCTGTTCTATAAACGCGGTACCGGTGAAATCTGGCGGGCGAGGATAGCTCAGTTTGCCTGGGTGTGCCTTGGCAAACGCCAGCAATTCTGGCGCACTACGCGGGAAAGCGACGTTTGGCTGCGCATTGCCGATTAACATCAGCTGCGCACTGCCCCACGGTGCTTCTGCTCCGTCAGTAGGTTGCGAGAAATCCTCGCGTACCGGTTTTTTCTGATCAACATAACGCCAGTTGGGTAATTCCCACGCCCAGCCTTCTTTGAGTAATCCGGCCTGTTTCAGGGTATGGAAGTTCTCGCCGTTGACCCACAGTAAATCGACCGAACCATTATCTTTACGCCCGGCGGTTGCTTCACTCTGAATACGTTTTACCGCGTCGGCGGCATCAGCAAGACGCACCATTTTTACCGTCACGCCATAATGCTGTTTCATTTCGCCCGCAACCCAGTCGAGGTAACTGTTTACCGCAGGATCACCACCCCAGGCATTGAAATACACAGTCTGGCCTTTTGCTTGCTGTCGTAATGTTTGCCAGTCAGAAGGGGAACTGGCGAAAGCCATTGTGCTTAGCAGCAGCGAAACTGTCAGGCAAATAAAACCGCGCAAAGTGGAGTCCTCAAAAATTAACGTGGGCGAAATCGGGCAACAATACGGCGTGAAACCAGCGGCAATAACCCCAGCAAAATAAACATCACCATCATGCCGGGTGAGAGAATATCGCTAAGTGTGCGAAGCTGGCTCAATTCACGTCCGGCATTAAGGTAGACAACAATCGCAGGCAGCATCCCGACAAGGCTAACGGCAAAATAACGCAGCGTTTTGACGGGCGTCAGTCCCATCAGCAAATTGATCAAAAAGAACGGGAAGAGGGGCGTCAGGCGCAAAGCAAAAAGATAGTACAAACCTTCTTGTTCCATCCCGCGATTAATGACCGACATAGGGGCTGCGAATCGTTGCTGTACCCAATCGCGCAGTAAATAACGGCTGATGAGCATCGCAAGTGTTGCGCCACAGGTCGCCGCTAGCGCAACCAGCACCGTTCCCTGAACCAGGCCAAACTGCGAACCGGCTAGCAGTGTTAACAGCGTAGCGCCGGGGATCGAAAGGGTGGTGATTGCGACATAAATCACAAAGAACACCACCGCCGTTTGCAGTGGATGTTGATGGTGCCAGGCGGAGAACTGCGCTTGATAATGTTGCAGTGCCGCAAGGGTTCCAGGCGGCAGGAAGATAATCATCAGGACAAAAATAACGACCAGAGTGGCAAAGAGTAACTTACGCATCGGGTAAGAAACCTCTGCGACTCGTGGTGTTCATAATGTGTCCTTAAAGCAAAACTTAGAGCTTAAATTCAGCCCAAACTGGTGCGTGATCCGATGGCTTTTCCATGCTGCGAATTTCGTAATCAATGCCCGTTGCCACGCAACGATCCGCCAGCGGGCGGCTTGCCAACAGCAGGTCGATACGCAGCCCGCGGTTATCATCAAAACCTTTTGAGCGGTAATCAAACCACGAGAACTTGTCTTGCGCTTCCGGGTTGGCGTGGCGGAAAGTGTCGACCAGACCCCAGCTCATCAGGCGGTCCATCCACTCGCGTTCTTCCGGCAGGAAGGAACATTTGCCGGTACGCAACCAGCGCTTACGGCTATCTTCACCAATGCCGATATCCAGGTCGGTTGGGCTGATGTTCACATCGCCCATAATCAGCACCGGATTGTCTTTATTCAGTTCGTTATCCAGGTAGTTTTGCAGATCCTGGTAGAACTTTGCTTTAGCCGGGAATTTGGTTGGATGGTCGCGGCTTTCACCCTGCGGGAAGTAACCATTGATCACCGTCAGGTTGCCTAATGGCGAGGGAATTTCCGCCATAATAATGCGGCGTTGCGCTTCTTCATCGTCACCGGGGAAGCCACGGCGTACCGAAATCGGCGTTTCTTTGGTTAACAGCGCCACACCGTAATGGCCTTTCTGACCATGATAAAAGACGTTGTAGCCAAGCTTTGCGACATCTTCGAGCGGGAACATGTCGTCATGGACTTTAGTTTCCTGCAAGCCGATAACATCGGGCTGATGCTGCTCAACAATCGCTTGAAGTTGATGCGGACGGGCGCGCAGGCCGTTGATATTAAAAGAGACGAATTTCATAAGTCGCTGCCGTGGTTGCTGTTCAATGTTGCAGGATGTTAGCAGAAAATGAATCAACGTGCTGAATACGCTGCCATAGACAGCATCAATGAATGTTACAGAGCAAAAACTGCACCAAAACAGCGCTGGCTGCACCGTATTGAGGCGTAAACGCTGTGCAAACCCCATCATCGATCACAAATCCAGTATTAAATTTTACGACTGCATAATCTTTCTTGTTTTTATGCGGCGATCCAAGCGGCACCGTAAAACTATGCACTGAATATTCACTTTATGTGAATAGACTCTATTTGTAACCTATTGATTATACAACCACCTCCCTCTGATATGCATTTTTATCGCTGGCTGGCATGAACCGTGCAATCTACATTTACAGCGCAAACACTCAATTATTTAACATATGAATAACTTTTTATTTACCGGAAGAGGTCGCTATGTCGCAGTCAATTACCCGCCAAAATTTCGACGAATGGATGATGCCCGTTTATGCCCCAGCTTCTTTTATTCCGGTACGAGGTGAAGGGTCGACTTTGTGGGATCAGCAAGGCAAAGATTATATCGACTTTGCTGGTGGGATTGCGGTTAACGCCCTGGGGCACGCCAACCCAGAATTGCGTAAAGCGCTCGAAGAGCAGGCCGGAAAATTCTGGCACACCGGTAATGGCTACACCAACGAGCCGATTTTACGTCTGGCAAAACAGCTGATTGATGCGACATTTGCCGACAAAGTGTTCTTCTGCAATTCAGGGGCGGAAGCTAACGAAGCCGCGCTGAAACTGGCTCGTAAATACGCTCACGATAACTTTGGCCCGCAGAAAAGCGGCATTGTCGCCTTCAAAAATGCGTTCCATGGCCGCACGCTGTTTACCGTTTCGGCGGGCGGGCAACCGGCTTATTCACAAGATTTTGCGCCGCTGCCACCGCAAATCAGCCACGCCATTTATAACGACCTGCAATCGGCAAGCGAACTGATTAACGAAGATACCTGCGCGGTGATTGTTGAACCGATGCAAGGGGAAGGCGGCGTTGTACCGGCTGACCCAACATTCCTGCAAGGCCTGCGCGAGTTGTGCGACCGCCACAATGCGGTGCTGATTTTTGACGAAGTACAAACCGGCGTCGGGCGTACTGGTGAGCTGTATGCCTACATGCATTACGGCATCACCCCAGATGTGCTTTCTACCGCCAAAGCGTTGGGCGGTGGCTTCCCGATTGGCGCAATGCTGACGACCGATAAATTCTCAAAAGTGATGGTGGTGGGCACGCACGGCACCACTTACGGCGGCAATCCGCTGGCGGGAGCTGTAGCAGGCCGAGTGATGGAAATCATTAATACGCCTGAAGTGCTAAATGGTGTGAAACAGCGCCACGCCTGGTTTGTGGAACGTTTAAACAAAATTAACCATAAGCACCACCTGTTCAGCGAAGTGCGTGGTTTGGGGCTGTTAATTGGCTGCGTTCTGCAACCAGAATACAGCGGAAAAGCTAAACTTATTCTACAGGCCGCCGCACTTGAGGGCTTGATGATGCTTATCGCCGGAGCAAATGTGGTTCGTTTTGCGCCAGCGCTGAACGTCAGCGAAGCCGATGTGCAAAAAGGGCTGGATCGTTTTGAGCGCGCCTGTGAACGCTTCTTAGCGGGAGAGCAATCATGATGATTATCCGTCCGGTTGAGCACGGGGATTTATCCGGGCTGCTGGCAATGGCGGGTAAAACAGGCGGCGGGCTGACCTCGTTGCCTGCTGATGAAAAAACGCTGTCGGCACGTATAGAACGCTCCATTAACACCTGGAAGGGCGGCCTGCCAGAAGGTGACCAGGGTTACGTTTTTGTACTGGAAGATACTGCGTCCGAGCGCATAGTGGGTATTTGCGCCATTGAGGTGGCAGTCGGATTAAACGATCCCTGGTACAACTACCACGTTGGCACGCACGTTCACGCTTCCAAAGAACTGAATATTTATAACGCATTGCCGACGCTATTCCTGAGCCACGATCACACCGGTAGTAGCGAGCTTTGCACGCTGTTCCTGGATGCCGACTGGCGCAAAGAGGGTAACGGCTACCTGCTTTCCAAATCACGCTTCCTGTTTATGGCCGCATTCCGCGATCGCTTTAACGAGAAAGTCGTGGCAGAAATGCGCGGCGTAATAGACGAACACGGTCATTCCCCGTTCTGGGAAAGCCTCGGCAACCGCTTCTTCTCTATGGAATTTAGCCGTGCAGATTATCTTTGCGGCACCGGGCAAAAAGCCTTTATTGCCGAGCTGATGCCAAAACACCCCATTTATACCGATTTCCTGTCGCCAGAAGCGCGGGAAGTGATTGGTAAGGTGCATCCGCAAACCGCGCCTGCACGGGCAGTTCTTGAAGCCGAAGGTTTCCGCTATCGCAATTACGTGGATATTTTCGACGGTGGCCCAACGCTTGAATGCGATATCGACCGGGTCCGTGCGATCCGTAAAAGCCGCCTCGTTGAGGTCGCTATCGGGCAACCGGCAACGGAGGAATTGCCGATGTGTCTGGTCGCTAATGAAAAATATAACGATTTCCGCGCCATGCTGGTTAAGGCAAATCCAAAAGGTGATTGCTTGATTATTGATGCCGTCACCGCTGACGCCCTGAAATGCAGCACTGGCGATAAAGTGCGCCTGGTGCGCTTATGCCCCGAGGAGAAAAAAGTATGACTCAGTGGATTAATGGACAATGGCTTACCGGGCAGGGCGAATCTCTACAAAAGCATAATCCGGTGAACGGAGATTTGCTGTGGGAAGGCGTTGCTGCCGATGCAAAACAAGTTGAACAAGCGTGCCTGGCTGCGCGTGCTGCATTTCCTGCGTGGGCAAAACGCCCATTTGCTGAACGCCAGGCCATCGTTGAGAAATTCGCAACCTTGCTTGAAGCCAACAAAGAATCGCTGACCGTCACCATTTCACAGGAGACAGGCAAACCACGCTGGGAAGCCGCCACTGAAATCACGGCGATGGTTAACAAAATCGCCATTTCGATTAAGGCATACCACACGCGTACCGGCGAAACTCACACTGCGATGCCAGACGGTGCTGCCACCTTACGCCATCGTCCACACGGCGTATTAGCGGTATTTGGCCCGTATAACTTCCCTGGGCATTTGCCGAATGGGCACATTGTGCCTGGTCTGCTGGCGGGCAACACGCTGGTCTTTAAACCGAGTGAACTGACACCGCTGATTGGCGAGCAAGTCATGAAACTTTGGCAGCAGGCAGGTGTTCCTGATGGTGTTTTGAACCTGGTTCAGGGCGGGCGTGAAACCGGCCAGGCGCTGGCGCAACAACCAGGGCTGGACGGTTTGTTATTCACCGGCAGCGCCAACACCGGCTACCAGCTTCACCGCCAGTTTGCCGGGCAGCCGGAGAAAATCCTCGCCCTCGAAATGGGTGGCAACAATCCGTTGATCGTTGAAGATCCTGAAGATATCGACGGCGCTGTTCATCTGGTGATTCAGTCGGCATTTGTGACTGCCGGGCAGCGTTGTACTTGTGCGCGTCGTTTGTTGGTTAAACAGGGGGCGCAGGGTGATGCGTTCTTAACTCGTCTGGTAGAAGTGGCAGGGCGGATTCGTCCTGATGCGTGGGACGCGGTGCCGCAGCCGTTTATTGGCGGGCTGATTTCCGTGCAGGCCGCAGAACGTGTACTGACTGGCTGGCAGGAACATATCGCTCGCGGTGGCAAAGCATTGCTCGAACCTAAACTGGTGAAAGCGGGAACATCGTTACTGACGCCGGGAATCGTTGAATTAACCGGCGTGGCAAATGTGCCAGATGAAGAAGTGTTTGGGCCGCTGCTAACGGTCTATCGGTATACCGATTTTGACGAAGCTATCCGCATGGCAAATGACACGCGCTATGGCCTGGCAAGCGGGCTGATTTCCCCGCATCGTGAGCAGTTTGACCAGCTATTGCTGGAAGCTCGCGCCGGGATTGTTAACTGGAATAAACCGCTAACGGGGGCTTCCAGCGCTGCACCGTTTGGTGGCGTGGGTGCTTCCGGTAACCATCGCGCAAGTGCGTGGTATGCGGCAGATTACTGCGCGTGGCCGATGGCGACGCTGGAAAGCCCGTCCTTCCCGTTGCCTGCAACCCTCAGCCCAGGGCTTGATTTCAGCAGTAAGGAATAATCATGACAGCGCGTGAAGTGAATTTTGATGGACTGGTGGGTTTGACCCACCATTACGCCGGGCTCTCTTTCGGTAACGAAGCCTCGACCAAACACCAGTTTCGCACCTCCAACCCTAAACTTGCGGCTAAACAAGGCTTGCTGAAAATGAAAGCGTTGGCGGATGCGGGTTTTGCACAAGGGGTTATCCCGCCGCAAGAAAGACCCAATATTCCGCTGTTGCGCCAGTTGGGCTTTAGCGGAACGGATGCGCAGATTGTTGAACGCGTGGCAAAACAGGCACCGCAACTGCTTTCGGCAGTCAGTTCAGCTTCTTCTATGTGGGTGGCGAATGCCGCGACAGTTTGCCCATCGGCAGATAGCCTGGACGGTAAAGTCCATTTCACCGTGGCGAATCTGAACAACAAATTCCATCGCGCCAGTGAAGCTCCAACCACTGAGAACGTGTTGCGAGCCATCTTCCGTAATGAGCAGTATTTTTCTGTGCATGGTGCATTGCCGCAGGTTGCCATGTTTGGTGATGAAGGCGCGGCAAACCATAACCGCCTCGGCGGTGCGTATGGCGAACCATCCACGCAACTGTTTGTTTACGGGCGTGAAGATGCGAAAAGAGGGCAGGTGCCAGCGAGATACCCAGCACGCCAGACATTAGAAGCAAGCCAGGCTGTGGCAAGGCTCAACCAGGTTAAATCTGAATTGCAGGTTTTTGCCCAGCAAAACCCGGCGGTTATCGACCAGGGCGTTTTCCACAACGACGTGATTGCGGTATCTAATCGCCAGGTGCTGTTTTGCCACGAACAGGCGTTCTTGCACCAGCACGCACTTTACGAGCAGTTGCGTGAAAAAGTGCCTGGTTTCACCGCCATTGAAGTGCCAGCAGATAAAGTCTCGGTGGCAGATGCGGTCGCAACTTATCTGTTTAACAGCCAACTGCTCAGCCGCGACGACGGCAGTATGACGTTGATATTGCCGGAAGAATCCCGTCAACACGCGGGGGTATGGCGTTATCTCAATGAAGTGCTGGCGGCAGATAACCCAATCAGCGAGCTGAAAGTGTTTGATCTGCGTGAAAGCATGGCAAACGGCGGTGGCCCAGCTTGCTTACGCCTGCGCGTGGTATTAAACGAAGCAGAACTAAAAGCGTTAAACCCAGCGGTAATGATGAACGACGCGCTGTTTGTGACGCTCAATAATTGGGTGGATCGCTGGTATCGTGACCAGTTAACCCAGGCGGATTTAGCCGATCCGCAATTGCTGCGCGAAGGACGTGAGGCGCTTGATGAACTGACGCGTATACTAGACTTAGGATCTGTTTATCCGTTTCAGCACTAACTGGAGGCACAATGTTGGATTTTCTGGCGCAAACCCTGGCGGGCAAAGCGCCAACACAGGGCGAGGGGAACAATGCCCATCTTCATTGGCAATGGTGGGATGAAGGGATTCTGACACTGACTCCGCATCAGGCTGTGGAAAAAACGCTGGTGCTCTCTGCTGGCGTTCACGGTAACGAAACCGCACCCGTGGAAATACTCGCACAGCTGGTGGATAGCCTACTAGCGGGTGAGCTGGCATTAGAATGGCGTGTGCTGGTCGTGCTGGGGAACCCTGCCGCATTACGCAGTAATCAACGTTTCCAGCACAGTGATATGAACCGCATGTTTGGTGGGCGCTGGCAGCAGTTCCCGGAAAGCATTGAAACCCAACGTGCCGGTCGTCTTGAAAATGCGCTTGAACTGTTTCTGGCTCAGTGTGAAGAGACAGTTTGTTGGCACCTGGATATGCACACCGCCATTCGCAGTTCGTATCATCCGCGATTCGGTGTCTTACCCGCCCGCGCTTTACCTTACGATGAAGAGTTTCTCTCCTGGTTAGGGTGTGCGGGCTTGCAGGCGCTGGTATTCCATAAATCCCCCGCAGGTACTTTTACGCACTTCACCAGCGAGCATTTCAACGCGTTGAGTTGCACGTTGGAATTAGGTAAAGCACAACCGTTTGGTGAAAACGACCTCAGCCAGTTTGCGGTGACAAAGCAGGCTTTACAGGCGTTACTGAGCGGTGAACCATCACCGGATGCCGAAGGGCCGCCATTGCGTTATAAAGTGACGCAGCAACTCACACGCCACAGTGACGCCTTTGTGCTGCACATGTCGGCACAGACGCAAAACTTTACCGCATTCCCGAAAGGCACCTTGCTGGCAGAAGATGGCAAGACGCGTTATGTGGTGAAAGAAGATATTGAGTTTGTTTTATTCCCGAACCCCAACGTGGCAACGGGTTTACGGGCAGGCTTGATGCTGCGGGAAATATAATTACGTATACGTCATAGTACAGCATTTTATGTATAGTGCTCGGCCCTGTTTAGGGCCTTTTTTTAATATTTTATTATGGTGTGAAATATATAAATAATTTATGCCTTGCGTTTTTTTATAAATTTAAGACATGGTTCTATTAGTCTGAGTTAGGACTGGGTAATAAACTTACTTGATAACAACTTCTTATAGTGTCAGCATTGATTTTTAATCCTGACGAAAAGATAGTTTGCTATGAGTAATATGATTTATGTAACAATTACGGGTAAAAAACAAGGTGTATTATCTGCTTGTTGTTCTTCCTATGATTCAATTGGTAATAAATTCCAGGTAAATCATTTGAATCAGATAATGGTTATCTCCATGGAACACTCAATATCCAGAGTGCAAAATGTTAATCATGGGCCACTTTCCTTTGTTAAGTTTATTGACAAGGCCTCACCTCTTTTAGGTGTTGCAATATCAAACAATGAAGAGCTCGAATTAAAGTTAGACATGTATAGAACATCATCTTCTGGTTCTCAAGAGCTTTACTATTCAATAATAGTAAGAAAAGCATATTTAAATGGTGTTAGTATAATATATCCACATACGATTGATCACTCCGGTAATCAGCCAGAAGAAATGATATCTCTTCATTATGAAACCATTACATGGGAGCATCATGCTGCGGGTACCTCAGGATATAGTATATGGGAAGATCGTATCTATTAGAGTATAAAAATACTAATGATATGAAAATAAATGGATGGAATATCATGAATGAATTAGACGGGAATTTTTGTAGTCCTCAAGGAAGCAATTTTCGGCGATGGGATATGATGGATGTTTCGATATGGAAATTACATCAGGATGATCCAGTCAACTATTGGGGGCAACCTTATCTCTATCTTTATAAAGACTCCTTTATAAAATTCCATAAGGAGTTAATCTTTACCTGTGCACATCAGGCTAAGATACCTGCGTTGCTTCTGGCTAGTGTTGCCTGGCAAGAGGCAGGTGGAAAACCTGATAATTTGAAACCTCAAGTTCTGTTATTTAGACAATTAATAGATTATTTTCAGAAAAATAATGATTACTCTAACAAAGTGTCTATTGGTGTTGTGGCAATGCAAATAAGAGTAGTGGCTGAAACATTAGGAATAGATCCCAGAAGTTTATCCACGACCCAACAGTTACAAATTAGTCGATGCTTACAAACGGATGACTTTAATTTAAAAATAGTTGCAATGCACTTGTGTAACTTAATTAAGTATGATTATCCAAATGCAGATACTTTTCATTTGACTGATGAGCAACTTATTTTAGTCGGTGCTCGTTATAATCGAGGGGTTGAGAGGAAAAAAGACGATTTCATTCAAGCTATATCTTTTGGATCTGGAGATTCGCGACGTGATTATATTTCATATGGGTTGGCTATATTAAAGAGAAGGGAACATATAAAGAAACTTCTGGGGATGTACTAATGAGCAAGATCCAGCCTGTATCTATACTAACAATAATAAAACCCTTTGCTCCTGCGTACTATGTGTTTTGCGTAGCATTAATTGCCCTTTTTTCTTATATAGACTCCCCTCAACTTAGTGCAGATGATGCTATCCACACGCTATGCGAAATGATAGAGAGTGGGGAAGATAGCAGAGCACTGTCTGTTCCAGTGACTTTTCTGTTAATTTTCCCATTGCTACTGAAGCTGTATTCTTCTCTGAGAAGAAAAAAATACATTTGGCCAATATTTGTAGTATTGCTATTCGTGTATTGGTGGTGGTCTTTCTTTGGTATTTACCGGTCGTGCTAAGATCATCAAATGATACTAAGTGGGTGAAAAATAATATCACCCACCTTTGTGAAACTATCATTGCTAACACGATATACAGACAAATCCGAGAAGATGCTTTTTTCAGCGCTCAAACTATTATACACTATCTACATAATTCGTTTAAAATCATCATCTTGTTATATTCTGTTGCAATTCCTCCCGCCTTTATCCTTATTATCTCCATAATTGATGCAAATTTGTTGTTTACCCTTTCAATGCTTTACCGATGCTCTGACTAATTGACGCAAAGCTCCGTAAACTCAATCTCGTCAACGCGACAGACCCTGTCGTAATAGAAATCAGAATAGGAATAAACAATATGCGTAAATTAACAGCTCTCTTTGTTGCTTCAACTCTGGCTCTGGGCGCGGCGAACCTGGCTCATGCAGCTGACACCACCACCCCTGCTGCAAAAACCGATGCGCCGATGATGCACCATAAAGGCATGCGTGGTGGTCATCACGATATGATGTTTAAAAACCTGAATTTGACTGACGCGCAGAAACAGCAAGTGCGCGACATCATGAAAGAACAGCGCGGTAAAATGGAGCGCCCTTCAGTAGAAGAACGTCGTGCGGCGCACAGCATCATCGCCAGCGACAGCTTCGATAAAGCCAAAGCTCAGGCTCAGGTAGATAAAATGGCCGAGCAGAACAAAGCCCGTATGATGGCTCATATGGAAACGCAGAATAAGATCTACAACATTCTGACGCCGGAACAGAAAAAACAATTTAATGCCAATTTTGAGAAGCGTCTGACAGAACGTCCTCAACATGAAGGTAAAATGCCAGCAGATCAGGAATAACTGATCGTCTGACTTAAGACCGCCGGTCTTGTCCACAAAGCGGAATCGCATGCTGTGGACAGGGCCGGCGGTTTTCTTTTGCCCGTTGTAATCAGGCAATTTGCTGCGCGCTAGTCAGCATAGAACGAATAAGCTGTTCGAGCAGCGGTTGTAACTGTTCTGCGCGATCCGCTCGCCAGCCAAACGGCGGCTGTTCATCCATATAATTACATTGCGCCAGTTCTAACTGCACGGCGTGAATACCTTGCGCGGGTTGTCCGTAAGCGCGGGTGATATAGCCGCCTTTGAAACGCCCGTTTGCGACCCAGCTAAATTGCTTTTGCGATGCCACGCAAGCCACCAGATGTTCTTCAATCAGCTCGTCACAACTTTTGCCACTGTTCGTACCGAAGTTAAGATCGGGCAGTTTCCCTTCGAACAAACGCGGGATATGGCTGGCGATGGAATGCGCATCAAAAAGCAGCGCGTAACCGTGCTCCGCTTTCATTCTTTCGAGTTCACTTTGCAATTGCCGGTGATAGGGCTGCCAGATATTGTCCAGCGCAGCTTTTCGTTGTTCAGCGCTGGGTTCTTTACCCGGTACAAAAACCGCTTTGCCATCAAATAACGTATCTGGATAAAGCCCGGTGGTCGCCGTGGTGTAGAGCGGTTTGTCATCTGCCGGGCGGTTTAAGTCGATAACCATACGCGAATAGTTGCCGACAATGACGCTGCCACCCAACGCCTGAACAAACTCATACAATTTTGGGATATGCCAGTCGGTATCCGGCAGTGGCTTTGCGGCATCACTTAACGCTGACTCTACTTCTGGTGTCAGGGCTGTGCCCGCGTGCGGAATACTCACCAGCAAAGGCAGTTTCCCGCGGCTGAAATTAAAGGGTGCTGTCACGTTTCTCTCCCTGATAAATAACGGTGCAGGGCAATTGCCCCCCTAACCAATAGACCAGTTCTGCAGGACGTGCCACGGGCCAGTGCACAAAGTTTGCAACTTTCCCGCATTCAAGGCTGCCGTGGCTGGCGCGGATACCCAGTGCTTGCGCAGCATGTAGCGTGACGCCCGCAAGCGCCTCTTCTGGCGTTAAGCCAAACAGCGTACACGCCATATTCAACATTAAACGTAGCGACAGAGCAGGTGATGTTCCAGGGTTTGCATCGCTGGCGACGGCCATCGGCACGCCGTATTTACGGAACGCGGCAACTGGAGGCTGTTGTTTTTCACGCAGTAGATAGAACGCACCTGGCAACATAACGGCAACCGTGTTTGCAGCAGCCATCGCTTGTGCGTCGGCTTCGGTGGCGTATTCGAGATGGTCGGCAGACAACGCCTGATACCGCGCGGCAAGGCTGCTGCCCGCCAGCGCCGAAAGTTGTTCGGCATGGAGTTTTACCGGTAAACCTAAAGCACGCGCGGCGGCAAAAACTGTTTCGGTTTGAGCGGGGCTGAAAGCCAGGTGCTCACAAAACGCATCAACGGCATCGGCCAGCTTTTCTTGTGCGACTCGTGGGAGCAGTTGTTCGCACACCACTTCCACCCATTTGTCGCCATTGCTGCTGAACTCCGGTGGAATAGCATGAGCCGCAAGGCAGGTGGCATATACTTCAACTGGCAGTGTTTCCCCCAGCTTACGGATTACGCGCAGCATTTTGATTTCGTTATCGATATCCAGCCCATAACCGGACTTAATTTCGACTGTCGTCACGCCTTCTTGCAGCAAGTGATGCAGGCGCTGGCGTGCAGAATCCAGCAGTTCATCTTCGTGCGCTTCACGCGTGTTGCGAACGGTGGAAATAATCCCGCCGCCTTGGGCTGCAATTTCCGCGTAGCTCAGCCCGTTTAACCGCATTTCGAATTCGGCGCTGCGGTCACCGCCAAACACCAGATGGGTATGGCAGTCGATAAATCCCGGCGTGACAATTCCGCCGTCAAAATGATGGTGGGCTTGTGCGGTAATGTCGGGGAGCGCTTCGCGCTTGCCAATCCAGACTATTTTCCCCTGATGCACGGCGATAACCCCATCTTCAATCAGCTGGTATTGCCCCTCTTTCATTGTGACGAGCGTTGCACCACTCCACAGGCTGTCAATGCTGCGAGGATAAGGCATGATATTCTCCACATCAGGTTGTATAGACAATTGACTACAAGCTAGCGCAGCCCGCTCTTTTCGGCAACTTAAGTCACCCGAATTATGACGGCGATAAACAAGTTTGAAATTAGGTTTGCGTTAGCTGCAATTAATCGCTAAATCATTGGCATCGCAAAAGAAGGAATCAAATTTATGCCTGCATTTTTTGCTCCAGCTGTGATGCTCCCACAAGGTTGGGGGCACAACGTGCGCATTACCGTCAATGAACAAGGCACCATCACTCATGTTGAGGCTGGAGCTTCCGGGGAGAATGCGACGCTGCTTCCGGGAACCGTGATTCCTTCTGTCTCCAATTTACATTCTCATGCCTTTCAGCGCGTGATGGCGGGGCTGACGGAAGTCGCCGGTAATCCGCAAGATAGCTTCTGGACGTGGCGCGACATGATGTACCGCATGGTGCAAAAATTGTCGCCGGAACAAGTCGGTGCCATTGCTACCCGTTTGTACATTGATATGCTCAAGGGCGGTTACACTCAGGTCGCTGAATTTCATTATTTACATCATGACGTTAACGGAAAACCGTATGCGTCAGGTGATTTGATGCTACAGCAATTGCTGCTTGCTGCCGATAACAGCGGAATAGGGCAAACGTTGTTGCCGGTGCTTTACAGCCACGCAGGTTTTGGTGCGCAACCGCCGCAGCCAGGGCAAAAAAGATTTATTCAGGATGTCGACCGTTATCTGCGCCAGCAGCAAGCGCTGGGTAACGCACTTCGTCGCTATCCGCTGATTAATCATGGCCTGTGTTTCCACTCACTGCGGGCGGTGACGCAGGAGCAAATGGAAGATGTTCTGGAAGCGAGCGATTACCGCTTACCGGTGCATATTCATATTGCCGAGCAAGAGAAAGAAGTGGATGACTGCCTCGCCTGGAGCGGTGAACGCCCGGTGGAATGGCTGTATAACCGTTTTGCGGTGGATGACCGCTGGTGTCTGGTTCATGCCACGCATTTGTCTGCCGAAGAGTTAACCCAAATTGTGGAAAGCCGCGCGGTGGCAGGCTTGTGCCCAACGACCGAGGCGAATCTTGGGGATGGTATTTTCCCGGCGACCAATTTCATCGCCCAGGGTGGGCACTGGGGCATTGGTTCTGACAGCCATGTTTCGGTTAATGCGCTGGAGGAATTACGCTGGCTTGAGTACGCGCAGCGCCTGCGCGACCGTCGCCGTAACCGCATTGTGCTCCCCGAGCTGCCGCAGGTTGGCGAAGTATTATGGCGCCAGGCCGCAGTGGGTGGCGCGCAAGCGTGCGGTGTGACGATGGGGATGATTGCCCCAGGCCAACGTGCAGACTGGTTGGTGCTGGAGCGCGATTCATGGCTGGCGCACGTAGAAGATTACGCAGTCATTAACCGTTGGTTATTCGGTGGTAAAAGCGAACAAATTAAAGACGTGTGGGTTGCAGGAAAACAGGTGATATCTGACAGGCAGCACCCGCTCGATGAACAAAGTAATGCGCAGTTTGCGCAGGTAATGCGTACTCTTCAGGAGTGGTGATGGAATTTTTTGATATACGGAAAGTGCCCGTCAGCTTGTGGCGTAACGGAGCCGGGGAAACTCGCGAGATTTGCTGTTTCCCGCCCGCAACGCGTGATTTCAACTGGCGTGCCAGTATCGCTTCAATCGCCAGCAGCGGCGAGTTTTCAGCGTTTCCTCAGGTCGACCGCGTCATTACGTTGCTTGAAGGGGGGGAAGTGGTTCTGGATGCCGGAAAGGCGTTTCGTCATACCCTTAAACACTTTCAGCCTTTCGCGTTTGCCGGTGATTACACGGTTAAAGCAGAGCTGAAACAGGGTATGTCGATGGATTTTAATGTCATGACGCACCGTGACCGCTGCCGCGCCAAAGTGCGCGTTGCGGAGCGCACATTTACGACATTCGCCCCGCGTGGTGGCATTGTTTATGTGTTAAGCGGCGAGTGGCAATTGGGTGACAAACTGCTGACTCCAGAGCAAGGCGCGTGGTGGCAAGAGGGTCGTCACACCTTGCGCCTGCTGAAATCGGAAGGGAAATTGCTGTTTAGCGAGATCACTTACCTCTGATTACTTACCGGTAAAACTCCCCACCAACTGATAACGTGAGCCCGGATATAACAGCCGGGCGACGGTAACCACCTGCGAATGATGCCAGGTACGGCGTTGAATCAACAAGCAAGGCTGGCTGGCAGTGACCTCAAGCAGCCCTTGCTGCGTTTCATCGGGTAACACCGCTTCAACGATATGCTCACCCGAAGTTAACGGCGCAATGTTGCTCAGATAATGGTGCGGAGTGAACAGCTTAAAATCCTGTTGTAGATAGTCGCCGACCAACGCCGGATTCACATAGCGCGTTTCCAGTTGCACCGCCATATCGTTGTCGTAATGAACCAGTTGTGAGTAAAACAGTGGTTCACCAACGTTGACCGAAAAAGCGTGCGCCAGCGTTGCATCCGCTTTTACTTGCTCAAGCGCCACTACCTGATTGCGATAGTGGTGACCGCGCGCCGTGATTTCTTCCGCAATACTTCCCACTTCCAGCATTGCCGTATGGCCTTTTTGTTCTGCAACAAATGTGCCGACACCCTGCATGCGCACCAGCCAGCCTTCGCCAGTTAATTCCCGCAGCGCACGGTTAATCGTCATTCGGCTGACACTCAGCGCGTTCACCAGTTCGGTTTCCGAAGGCACCCGCTGATGGGCAAGCCAGTTGCCGCTGCGTATCTGGCTGATAATGCCCTGTTTGACCCGCAAATAAATAGGGGCGGGGAGATCGCTAATAGCTGAACGTAACTGCTCCAGAGGTTCTAAATCAGACATGTTTGTCCTTAATCTTCTTATGGGTTAAGCGCGATCCCGCTCACTATTCTATAAAAATTACCTATGACGTACTGGCGGTCAATTGGGTTTATTCGTTAGGTTGTCTATACAACTCTATACGTTCATCTGAATTGATGCCATCAGGATGTAAATATGTCTCTGCAAAAAAAGCTTTGCTGTCTTACACCGGGGCGCGTAACGCTCGCCACACTGCGTGAAATTTATCACGGCACAGTGACTCTGAGTCTTGATCCACAGGCCGTTGATGCCGTCGTTAAGTCACAAAAAACCGTTGAAGCCATCGTGAATCATGGCGACGTGGTTTACGGCATTAATACCGGGTTTGGCAAACTGGCGCAAACCACCATTGCTAAGGATCATCTGGCTGAATTACAGCGCAACCTGGTGCTTTCGCACAGCGTGGGTCTTGGGCAACCCCTGCCTGACGATGTGGTGCGTGTGGTGATGGCGAGCAAAGTTATCAGCCTCGCGCGTGGCCATTCTGGTGTGCGTATGGACGTTATCGACAGTTTATTGCGCTTGTTTAATGCCGGTGTGATGCCGGTAATTCCTGAAAAAGGTTCAGTTGGCGCATCCGGTGACCTTGCACCGCTGGCGCATCTTTCGCTGATGTTACTAGGCGAAGGGAATGTGCGTATCAACGGTGAAGAACTGCCTGCCATTGCAGGGCTAAAAATTGCTGGTGTTGAGCCGTTAGTGCTTGGGCCAAAAGAGGGCCTCGCGCTGCTAAACGGTACGCAGGTTTCTACCGCACTGGCGCTGCGTGGCCTGTTTGAAGGTGAAAAAGTATTTGGTGCCGGGCTAGTAGCAGGGGCTTTATCGCTCGAGGCGATTAAAGGCTCGGTGAAACCATTTGATGCACGCATTCATGAAGCGCGTGGGCAAACCGGGCAAATTGACGTTGCAGCGGCAGTCAGAGCACTGCTGGCAGACAGCGAAATTGTTGATTCCCATCAGCACTGCGGGCGTGTTCAAGATCCGTATTCCATTCGTTGCGTACCGCAGGTCATGGGCGCGTGTCTGGATAACCTGCGCCACGCCGCTCGTGTGTTACAAATTGAAGCCAACGCCGCATCCGATAACCCGCTGGTGTTTAGCGAAACTGGTGAAGTTATTTCTGGTGGGAATTTCCATGCCGAACCTGTGGCGTTCGCTGCCGATATTATCGCGCTGGCGGTGGCTGAAATTGGTGCAATTTCAGAACGTCGCCTGGCATTACTGCTGGATACCGGGCTTTCCGGTTTACCGCCATTCCTGGTCAAAGAAGGCGGGATCAACTCCGGCTTTATGATTGCACAGGTGACCGCCGCAGCCCTGGCATCCGAAAACAAATCACTGGCACATCCTGGCAGCGTGGACAGTTTGCCCACATCGGCAAACCAGGAAGATCACGTTTCAATGGCAACCTACGCCGCACGCCGTCTGGGCGATATGTGCTTCAACACCTCCGCCGTCGTGGGAATTGAAGCGATGGCCGCCGCACAAGGCATTGAGTTTTCGCGCCCTCTGCGCAGTTCGCCATTGATGGAGCAGGTCTTTAACGGTGTCCGCCAGCGCGTAGCTTTCCTCGAGAAAGATCGCTTACTGGCACCTGACATCGAAAGCATGCGCCAGTGGGGTGCCAGCGGCGAATTACCTGATGTTGTCACTCAACTCTTTCCTTCTACGTCGGCCTGATGCCGGGAGCCACCACAATGACTGAATCTGTAAAACAGGCGGTAGCCCGCACGGTACGCGCGCCACATGGCAGCACATTGCATTGCGAAAACTGGCTGATCGAAGCCGCTTACCGCATGATCCAAAATAACCTCGATCCGGATGTCGCAGAGCGCCCGGAAGATCTGGTGGTGTACGGCGGGATCGGTAAAGCCGCACGTAACTGGGATTGTTTTGAACAGATCCTCACGTCGTTGCGTAGCCTTAAAGCCGATGAAACGCTGCTGGTGCAATCGGGTAAACCGGTCGGTATTTTCCGCACTCATACTGACGCACCACGAGTATTGATTGCCAACTCCAACCTCGTTCCGCACTGGGCGAACTGGGATCATTTCCACGAGCTAGATAAAGCCGGGCTGATGATGTACGGCCAAATGACGGCGGGCTCATGGATTTACATCGGTGCGCAAGGCATCGTGCAGGGCACGTTTGAAACCTTTGCCGAAGCGGGGCGTCAGCACTACGGCGGCGATTTACGCGGCAAGTGGATACTCACCGCAGGCTTAGGTGGCATGGGCGGCGCACAACCGCTGGCAGGCGTATTGGCAGGCGCTTCGGTATTAGCCATCGAGTGCCAGGAATCGCGCATTGATTTCCGTCTGCGCACCCGTTATCTGGATTACAAAGCGACCAATCTTGACGAAGCGCTGGCGATTATCGAGAAAGCCAACGCAGAGAAAAAAGCTATCTCCGTTGGTCTGCTGGGTAATGCGGCTGAATTGCTGCCAGAACTGGTAAAACGGGCGAAAGCCGGGGGGATTAAGCCTGATATCGTCACCGATCAAACTTCCGCACATGATCCGATAAACGGTTATTTGCCACAGGGTTGGACGGTAGAACGCTGGCAGAACGAGCGCACCTCGCAGCCTAAAGCGGTTGAGAAAGCGGCTCGAGCTTCAATGGCGGTACACGTTCAGGCGATGCTCGATTTCTGGGAAATGGGCGTGCCGACGGTGGATTACGGTAACAATATCCGCCAGGTGGCGTTTGATGAAGGCGTGAAAAATGCCTTTGATTTCCCAGGCTTTGTTCCGGCGTATATTCGTCCGCTGTTCTGTGAAGGTAAAGGGCCATTCCGTTGGGTAGCACTTTCTGGCGACCCGGAAGATATCGCCAAAACGGATGCGAAGCTTAAAGAGTTGTTCCCGGATAACCAGAACCTGCATCGCTGGCTGGAAATGGCGCAAGAGCGCATTGCTTTCCAGGGCTTACCGGCACGTATTTGCTGGCTGGGCTTGGGCGAGCGCCATCTTGCGGGACTGGCATTTAACGAAATGGTACGCAACGGCGAGCTGAAAGCACCGATTGTGATTGGGCGTGACCATCTGGACTGTGGTTCGGTGGCTTCACCAAACCGTGAAACCGAGTCAATGAAAGATGGCTCGGATGCGGTTTCCGACTGGCCATTACTGAATGCGCTGTTAAATACCGCAGGCGGGGCGACGTGGGTGAGTTTGCACCACGGCGGCGGAGTGGGTATGGGCTTCTCGCAACATGCTGGCGTGGTGATTGTTGCAGACGGCACGCCAGAAGCCGCTGTGCGCTTAGGACGTGTGCTGTGGAATGACCCTGCAACGGGTGTGATGCGTCATGCTGACGCGGGTTACGAAAGCGCGGTTGAATGCGCCCATCAGCATGATTTAAAACTGCCTATGGTGAAATAACGCGTTATCCGTAACGGCGGGTTGCAAGCCAACATAACAGCGACCCGCCAACTACCATCGCAACACCCTGCCAGAATGCCCAACCGGGATGCAACCCTAGCCATAAACTTGCGATTAACGCCGAAAGCACTGGCGTAAAATACGAGGCTGTCGCAAGTAACGTCATGTTCCCACGCTGAATCCCGTGGTTCCACGCAGAGTAAGCAACCGCCGTGGAAACGCCCATAAACAGCAGTTGTAACGATGCAGGCCAGGTAAAGTGAATCGGGGCTTCGCTGACGAACGCGAATTTAACCCACAGCACAATGGCGGTGGCGCAGAAAAACAGCGAGACGCCATTTTTTCCGTCGCTCCAGCGGCGCGTAACATTGCAATACAGCGCCCAAATTAAGGCAGCGGCAAAGGCTAATCCGTAGGCCAGCGGGTTATCCAGAATGTTGTGCCACATCTGCAACGGCGACCAGTCTCCATCCCCTTTCATGACCTGAATGATGCCCGCAAGAGACAGGGCAAGCCCCGGCCATAGCCATAAATTACTGCGTTGTTGGTTGATAAACAGGGCTAACAGAATGGTCAGGCTGGGCCACAAATAATTAATCATCCCCAGTTCCAGCGACTGGCTGCGGCTGTGCGCAAGCCCAATAGCCAGCGCGAGGCTGATTTCATAAGTGACAAATAATGCGCCGCCAATCCATAAATAGTGGGTTGGCATTTCGCGGACTTTGGGTAAACCACGAACCAGAACCAAACACACCGCGCTAACGGTATAAATCAGCGCTGCGCCACCGACGGGGCCAAAATGCTCGCTGATGCTGCGTAATAAACCAACCGAAGTGCTCCAGAGGAGGATCGCCAGCAGGCCGAAGGCCGTAGCGCGTTTTGCAGAGCTGTCCATGAGTTTCCAGATAAGAGGCGGATGAGCTGTTGTCATCCGCCAGGGGGAATATTATTTTTTCCAGAAATCATCAAACACGGTGATCGGCGGGCGACGTTTGTGTTCGGTTTTCAGATACCAGCCTTCGATGATTTTGCTGGTGGCTTCATCCAGTTTTTTGCCTTCAAGATAGTCATCAATCTGCTCGTAAGTGACGCCAAGTGCGGCTTCATCTGGCAGAGAAGGGCGATCGTCTTCGAGGTCAGCGGTTGGGGCTTTCTGATACAAATGCTCCGGGCAACCCAACGCTTTTAACAACGCTTTTCCCTGGCGCTTATTCAGACGGAAAATAGGGTTGATATCGGTGCCGCCGTCACCGTATTTGGTGAAGAAACCCGTGACAGCTTCTGCGCCGTGGTCAGTACCCACGACTACACCTTGGGTCATACCCGCGATGCTGTATTGGGCTTTCATGCGTTCGCGGGCTTTTTCGTTGCCGCGAATAAAATCGCTCAGTTCAATGCCTGCTTCGCGCAGCGCTTGTTCACTCGCCAGCACAGCACCTTTAATATTCACCGTCAGCACGCGGTCGGGCTGGATAAAGGCAATTGCGTCCTGGCAATCTTGTTCATCGGCCTGCACGCCAAACGGTAAACGTACCGCGATAAACTGGTAGCTGTCGTCACCGGTTTCTTCACGTAACTCATTGATAGCGAGTTGGCAAAGTTTGCCGGTTAGCGTGGAGTCCTGGCCGCCGCTGATACCCAGTACCAGGGACTTAATAAACGAATACGTTTTCAGGTACGACTTTAGAAAATCGATGCTGACACGGATTTCGTGCTGCGGGTCGACCTGTGGTTTAACCCCTAATGCCTGGATAATCTCTTGTTGCAGAGCCATTTAACCCTCCGGTTACGGTGTACCTGCACGCGCAGGCAGCAAAAGTCAGATTTGTTAAAACTACCCGTTTGTGGGTAAAACGACAAGGCTCATGCAAGAGCGGGGGAGTCATTTGGTGTGAATTAGAGCGATTTAGAGCTAACCTGGTGTTTTGTCTAATAATCCTAAAATGACTTCATTTGGTCTGAATAGTTGAAAAATGCATTTTTATATTCCAGGCTTAACTAACACGCATAAGCAATACCCTGAAAAATGAGGATATAATATGAACAAGAAATTAGTGGGAATGTTAAGTGCTGCAGCGGTTCTGACGATGCTTGCAGGTTGTACCGCTTATGACCGCACCAAAGATCAGGTTGCTACTCCGGTCGTGAAGGATGTTAAAAAAGGCATGAGTCGTGAACAGGTTCAGCAGATTGCCGGCAAACCGTCTTCTGAAGTAACAATGATTCACGCCCGTGGTACATGCCAGACCTATATTCTTGGCCAGCGTGAAGGTAAAACCGAAACTTACTTTGTGGCTCTTGATGACACAGGGCATGTCATAAATTCGGGTTACCAGTCTTGTGCGGAATATGACACCGACCCGCAAACCAAACAGAAGTAATTCCGTTTTCAGTAAAAAAGCCGTCACTCGCGTGGCGGCTTTTTTATTTATTACAGGGTGTTATGCCGGAATATGCCCCACTTTATTATGCCGCGACCAGACTCGGTGCGCGGCTAAAAGTTTAAGGAAATCATCGGTAAACGCAGCTGTGACAGTGTCACCCTCGACAACGCCGTCTTCACCTTGATTATCAATACCTAGTTTTGTTTTGAACTGACGAGCATCACCGGCAAGACCAATCACTTTCAAGTGCTTATACGCCTCCAGCAAGTAGTAAGCTGCATCCCCGTTATTCAGAATCGAATTGAGATCGCCTCCTGGTACAATCACGGCATCGACACTGACCGAAGGCGAACCTGCAAACGTTGCCCCCACTGGCAGCAGAGAACCGTCATCGGCGTTGACTTCACCCATTCTTGAAAATAGCAGCTTGCTATGCACGCCCTGAGCTTTGAGCGCCTGCATCACGGCTAAGACATCGGCCGCATTGGCTTTTTCACTGAGTAAAATCGCCACGACTCTCCCTTTAACTGAACCGCTCGGCACGGCATACAGACTGAGACTGGGATCTTTCTTCAGGCCATTCACGTCTTTGGGCGGAGCAACGTGCATTTGTTCATCGGACAGCTCAATACCCAAATTTTCTGCCACCGGCTGCGCGAGAGAAATATCGATATGCGTCAGGTGATCCAGCACTCTTTCGCGGATATACGGCCTGGCCACTTTTGATAATTCAAAGCTAAATGCGCTGATGATGTGTTGCTGCTCAACAGGTGTCTGGCTTTGCCAGAACAGGCGAGGTTGCGAGTAATATTCGCCAAACGATGGGCTACGTTCCCGGATTTTATGGCCTTCAACGCGAGCCTGGTAACTTTCAAAACCACCGCGTTTTGGCCCTGGAGGTGTTTCGCGCGGCCAGTTATCGTTGATGGAATTGGGTTCATAGTTGGCCGGATTGCTGTCGATATCCATGCGATGCATGCCGTCACGCTGGAAATTGTGATACGGGCAGACCGGACGGTTTATCGGGATTTCATGGAAGTTTGGCCCGCCAAGGCGGCTGATTTGCGTATCGGTGTAAGAGAACAAACGCCCCTGTAACAGCGGGTCATTGCTGAAATCTAGCCCTGGAACGATGTGGCCTGGGTGGAATGCTGCTTGTTCGTTTTCAGCAAAGAAGTTGTCCGGGTTACGATTGAGTGTCATTTTGCCGACCAGATGAACGGGAACCAGTTCTTCTGGGATCAGTTTGGTTGGGTCGAGCAGGTCGAAGTCATATTTAAATTCGTCTTCTTCCGGGATTAATTGCAGCCCCAATTCGTATTCCGGGAAATCACCCGCTTCAATAGATTCCCAAAGATCGCGACGGTGGAAGTCAGGATCACGTCCCGTGAGTTTTTGCGATTCATCCCAAACCAGCGAGGCTTTACCGGCGGTGGGTTTCCAGTGGAAACGCACGAAGGTCGCTTTACCCTCGGCATTGATCATGCGGAAAGTATGAATACCAAAACCTTCCATGGTGCGATAGCTGCGCGGCAGACCACGGTCAGACATCGCCCAGATGACGTTGTGCAGCGTTTCAGGTTGCAGCGACACATAATCCCAAAAGGTGTCATGGGCACTGCCTCCTTGCGGGATAGCCCAATGTGGTTCGGGTTTTACCGCGTGAACGAAGTCCGGGAATTTATGCGCGTCCTGAATGAAAAAGACCGGGGTGTTATTGCCGACTAAATCGAAAATGCCTTCTTCGGTGTAGAACTTAGTGGCAAATCCACGGATATCTCGCACGGTATCCGCTGAGCCTGCGCCGCCTTGTACGGTAGAAAAGCGTACATAAACCGGTGTGATTTTGTCGGGATCAGAAAGGAAATCTGCTTTGGTCACTTCCGCCATATTTTTGTAAGGCTGGAAATAACCGTGTGCCGCAGAGCCACGGGCATGGACGATACGCTCGGGGATACGCTCATGGTCAAAATGGGTGATTTTTTCCCGCAGGATAAAATCTTCCAGAAGCGTAGGCCCACGCGTACCGGCACGCAGTGAGTTTTGGTCATCGGCAATGCGCACACCCTGATTAGTGGTGAGAGGGAAGTTTTCGCCATCTTTGCGATGCACATCGAGCGATTTCAGTTTTTCGTTTGAGGTATCCGGGCTTTTATAGCTTCCCGCAGCAGTGGGTTGTGCCCCTGGAGGGCTGGGTTCAGTGGAAGGGCGATGAGAGCCATCTTCAGGTGCCAGTGAGTCCATACCGGGCTTTGATTCATTAGCGTCATGTACAGGTGCACTGTGGGTTAACGGATGTTTATCATGCGTCGACATTGAACACATCTCCTTCTCGAATTATTTTGGGGTTAGCCCTGTTCGAACGGGTCGTGTGAGGTCAAAAACACCTTTAACTATAGAACAAGGACATCTCAACGCGAGACGAGGAGGGCAGTTCTCCGCTATCATAGTGAAGTTGTTCATCAATTTAGTTTTGACTCCATTGCCTATGAAACCTTTGCGCCAACAAAATAATCGTCCTGTTCTTACGTACCGACCGCGTGTTGAACCCGCGCCGCCAGCGCATGCATGGCGAGTAGAAGGATTTAAGGATGTGTGGATGCTGCGCAATCGCTATGTGGCTTTTGTGCTGGTAGGGAATGCGTTCAGCCAGTCACCGCCGTTTACGTTACCGGAGGCGGCGCAGCGTTGGGCTACGCAGGTAAGACAGGAAAATGAGATTTCCTGAGAGATGATGTGATGACGGCGGGTTTACCCGCCGTTACTGATCTGTTCAAACACTTCGCAACCCGTATCATTGCCTTCGGTGCAGCTCAGGTTCAGCCACTGCAACGCCCGTTGCTTATTGATGGCAATAAAGCCTTTCTCACCGTTTAAAAATAACATGCCAGCCCAGTATTCGGCATAGCCTGAGCGGGACAGCGTCGAGCTGCGCTTAAACCAGAATGTCGCTTTTTCGTCGTCTTGCGCAATACCTACACCATCAGCGTAAAGCAAGCCTAAGAACATTTGCGCATCGACTGCTGAGTCACTTTCTGTATCTTGCGAGGCGCTTTCCAGTAACTTAATGGCGGCAGGGTAATCCGGCTTGCCCGCTTGAGTGTTAACCAGAATACGCGCCAGAGTCACTTTTCCTGCCTGGCTACCATTCTGTACAGCCTGTTCGGCGAACGGTTTAGCCTGCTGATAATCCGCAGTGGCAGGGTTATGAATTTTTAGTTGTGCCAGCAGTGCCAGTGCATCGGCATCTCCCTGTGCCGCTGATTTTGCCGCCCAGGTTTCTGCTTGCTGATATTCGCCTGCACTGAATAGGGTATCGGCAAGATAAAACTGGGCGCGGCTGTCACCGGCCTGTGCGTGCTTTAGATAAGGATTGTCAGGCATTTCTGCCCAGGCTGTAGACATGCAAACGAAGAACAGGATACAGAGTCGTTTCATAGAGGGAAGGGGTCCGTAGAAGGCGATATTGTTATGGCACCCTATAAGGGGGCTCTAAGTTGTTATCAATAAAAAAACGGCTCCCTGTTAGAGGAGCCGTTGTATTGTCGCAGATTCTTCGGTGGTTTTGCTACTGGTGGTTATTGTTAGCGATGGGCTAATTCAGCTTCTTCGTCGCTATTAAGTAACTCTTTATCTGTTTGTTTCATCAACTGGCTGGTGATGGTACCCGCAGTCATTGAACCGCTTACGTTCAGTGCGGTACGGCCCATATCGATAAGTGGCTCAACAGAAATCAGCAGTGCTACCAATGTGACCGGCAAGCCCATGGCTGGCAGAACAATCAGTGCGGCGAAGGTTGCACCGCCACCCACACCGGCAACGCCTGCGGAGCTTACGGTAACAATCCCGACTAAAGTCGCAATCCAGACGGGGTCCAGTGGGTTAATACCCACTGTTGGCGCGACCATCACAGCCAGCATTGCTGGGTATAAGCCTGCGCAACCGTTCTGGCCGATAGTTGCCCCGAAGGAGGCTGCAAAACTTGCGATAGACTCTGGTACACCCAGACGACGAGTTTGCGCTTCAACGTTCAATGGAATACTGGCAGCGCTTGAGCGGCTGGTGAAGGCAAACGTCAGTACCGGCCAAACTTTGCGGAAGTATTTCAGCGGACTAACACCGTTCACTGCGAGCAGTATCGCATGCACGCCGAACATAATGGCCAGGCCGAGATAAGAAGCAACGACGAAGCTGCCGAGCTTGATGATGTCTTGCAGGTTAGAACCGGCAACCACTTTGGTCATCAGCGCGAGCACGCCGTATGGAGTCAGCTGCATCACCAGACGCACCAGCTTCATGACCCAGCTTTGCAGCGTATCAATCGCCACCAGAACGCGTTCACCTTTCGGTGCATCGTCTTTCAGCAGTTTCAGTGCGGCGACACCCAGGAATGCGGCGAAAATCACGATACTGATGATGGACGTTGGGTTCGCGCCAGTCAGGTCAGCAAACGGGTTCTTCGGTACGAAGGAGAGAATCAGCTGCGGTACGTTCAGGTCAGCCACTTTACCCACATAGGTGGTTTCAATGGTGCTCAGACGCGCTGTTTCTGCCGTGCCCTGAACCAGGCCTTCAGCCGTCAGGCCAAACAGGTTGGTTACCAGTACGCCGACCAGAGCCGCAATCAAAGTCGTAAACAGCAATGTTCCGATGGTCAGGAAGCTGATTTTACCCAATGAAGAAGCGTTATGCAGACGCGCAACCGCGCTCAGAATAGACGCGAACACTAATGGCATAACAATCATTTGCAACAGTTGAACATAACCGTTACCGACAATGTTAAACCACTGGATAGATTGTTTTAGTACCGGGCTGTTTTCGCCATAAATAGTGTGCAGCGCAAGGCCGAATACCACACCAATAGCCAGACCAAGCAGTACTTTTTTCGCCAGACTCCACTGTTTGTGGCGAGTTTGCGCCAGCAACAGCAACAGAATAACGAACACGATAACGTTCGCTACAAGTGGAAAATTCATCCCCGTATCTCCTGAATGTATTGTAAACAGATGGACTGATTGCCACCTTTATTCTGTAAATCGTATCAGAACCTAAGAACGACTCTTATATTCAAAAGGAATTGATTATTCCAATTTGAGCTATTTCGTCTAATTATTGTTCCAGATGGTGATTTAAAAAGCTGTTGAAGGTCATTTGCATCGAAATTATCATCTGCGACGACCAACGCACTGCACTGTTATCGGGCAAACTTTGCGGCATCCATACCGCCAGGCCGAACAGCGCCATGCATAACGCTCGCTCAAGTTGGTTCCCTTTTTGCGGTCTGATTATCGGGAAGCGAAAGCGCCAGCGGCAAGGCCAAAGCAGCGGAACACCGGCAGGCGTCAGCATATCCGCCAGAATATGGCTTAAATACCCGAGCACCATACCCTGCAAGGCATCGGCGGGAATAACCCAGGTTTCAGGGACTTTGAGATAAAACAGCGCAAGGCTTGCGAACACGGCAAATAAACTGTGTGTGAGGCCGCGATGGCCGCAGGCTCGGGCGATGGGTTTTGAAATCCAGGGTAAACGCTGGCCAAGGAATGACTTTGGATGGTCAATATCGGGTAGCAGGCAGGTCAGGATTGCAGACGGCACAATGTGCCACCAGTCCCCCTGAGCTAGTACAGGCGTGAGTTCGGCGTTTTTAGCGAATACTGCACAGGCTATGGAAAAAAGAAGGTGGCCTTCCGCCGTCATGATACTACCTGGATGAAAACTGTCGATTCATACAGTATAGGGATTTTATACAGTAGACGGAAGAGGTGACGGCGTAACATTTTGCTACCGCCGGTTGTCCCGGCGGCGGCGTGATTAGCGGGCTAGCCAACCTCCATCAACTGCAATGGTGTATCCGTTGACGTAATCGGAAGCACTTGATGCGAGGAAAACCACCGGGCCTTGCAGATCGGCCGGAAGCCCCCAACGGCCAGCAGGAATACGGTCGAGAATTTCCTGGTTACGGGATTCGTCATCACGCAGTTGCTGAGTATTGTTGGTCGCCATATATCCCGGTGCGATGGCATTCACATTAATATTGTGTTGCGCCCATTCGTTTGCCAGCAGACGCGTGACACCGAGCACTGCACTTTTCGATGCGGTATAGGAAGGGACGCGGATACCGCCCTGGAATGAAAGCATGGACGCAATATTGATAATTTTGCCGCCGTTGCCTTGCTTGATAAATTGTTTTGCCACCGCCTGCGAGAGAAAGAACACGGACTTAATGTTCAGATTCATCACGTCATCCCAGTTTTTCTCGCTAAATTCCAGAGCATCTTCACGGCGAATGGTTCCGGCGTTATTCACCAGAATGTCTATTTTCCCCATGCCTGCGACGGCCTGCGTGATGATATCGGGTATTACGTCTTGTTGGCTTAAATCTGCCTGAATTGCGATAAAGCGGCGGCCCAGATCCTGTACTTTCTGCGCCGTTTCATGCGGGACTTTTCGGTTCACACTGACGATGTCACAACCAGCCTCGGCAAGGCCAATCGCCATTCCCTGACCCAGTCCGGTATCACAACCTGTGACGATAGCGACTTTGCCTTGCAGATTAAAAGCGTTGAGAATCATAGTTACCCCGGTATCCGGAAAAGCGCATTCGCGCGTGTAGATAAAGAGTAGATACGGGTTGGCAGAAACTCAAATAAATATGAAATAGTGTTTCAATAATTTTGACGCAGGTAGGGTTTTGAGAAGGATGCGGGGAGTCCCGCATCTAAAATAAGTTAGCCAAGCAGGTGTTCGGCACGTAATTCGACAAGCGATGAAAGTTTGGCATTAGCCAGACACCAGCGTTCGTCGTTACGGTTTTCCTCAGCGGGAACCACAATAGAACGCATGCGCGCGGCTTTGGTGGCAATCATCCCATTTACGGAGTCTTCAAGCGTTACGCAGCACAGCGGGTCGATACCCAGTTTGGCTGCTGCATCGAGGTAAACTTGCGGATGGGGTTTGCTATAAAGGAGGTGTTCTGCTGAGGCAATCGCGTCAAACTCTGAGCGAAGATCAAACATCTCCAGTACGCGTTCAAGCATATGCAGTGGAGATGCCGACGCTAAGCCAACTTTAAGCCCTTGCGCTTTGCACAAAGCGATAGCTTCACGTACGCCTGGCAATATTGGGCGTTTCTCTTCAACTAATGTAATGGCTCTGGTAATGACGCGGTTGGTCACTTCTTCACGCGTTGGGCCATTCCACGGTTGTTGGGCAAACCACAACTCCACGACCAGGTCGATGCGTAAACCGAGTGTGTCGGGCAGTTCAGAACGGCGGGAAATATCCACGCCAATGCTTGCCAGTACATCCAGCTCAGCCTGGTCCCATAACGGTTCAGAATCAATCAATAAACCGTCCATATCAAAAATCGCAGCTAAAATTTGGCGAGTAACAGCCATTTATCGACTCCTGTCAGTGTGCATTAAAGATAAGATCTCTTATCAATAGCTGGAATTACGGCATGATGCCACCGCTTTGTGACAAATCGCCCGTAAAGCTCAGGCGAAATCACACCGGACGAGGTAAACTTTGTGCGTGTAAGTTACGTCCTAATCAAGGGGAACGAATGACGTATCAACAAGCTGGACGCATTGCCGTGCTCAAACGTGTGGCTGGCTGGGTAATTTTCATCCCGGCGGTGATTTCGACACTGATTTCAATTTTGAAGTTTATGTATGACCACAGTGAGAAACAGGCGGGCATTAATGCTGTGATGCTGGATTTTGCTCATGTCATGATTGAAATGATGCGTTTCAATACGCCATTTTTAAACTTCTTTTGGTACAACTCGCCGCAACCGGATTTTCATCAGCAGGCAAACGTGCTGTTTTGGGTGATCTACGTGTTGATATTTGTTGGTCTGGCGTTGCAGGCATCAGGCGCTCGAATGAGTCGCCAGGCGAAGTTCCTGCGCGAGGGTGTGCAGGATCAATTGATTCTGGAGCGGGCAAAAGGCCCGGATGGATTAACCAAAGAGCAGATCGACGCAAAAATCGTTGTGCCACGGCACACTATTTTTCTGCAAATATTCCCGCTCTATGTTTTACCCATCATCATTATTGTTATCGGTTATTTCTTCTTCTCGTTATTGGGTTTTATCTAGAAAAACGCCACTCCTGAAAGGGGAGTGGCGAAGTCATTATGCCGCCAGAACTCTGTCCAGTGCCTTTTGCGCGGCAACTAAATGCTGGCCGCCAAAGAGAATCGCCCGGTTGAGCAGGGTGTAGAGTTGGTAAATAGGCTGACGTGCGAGAAAGTCTTGCGGAAGTGGGGAAACTGACTGGTAACCGTCGTAGATTTGCGGTGGCTGGTTCGGGTGCAATGGCAGCATCGCCAGGTCGCATTCCCGATCCCCCCAGTAACAAGCCGGATCGTAGATAAACGGCCCATCCGGCCCCATCGCACAGTTTCCTGACCACAAATCCCCGTGCAGTAATGAAGGCTGCGGCTGGTGAGAGGCAAGAGCCTGATGCACAAATTCGACAATCAAATCTATGTCGCCGAGCTGAATCCCTTTTTCGGCCGCCAGTTCAAGCTGCCAGCCAATGCGCTGTTCTGCAAAGAAGGTTGACCAACGGCGTTGCCAGGCGTTCGGCTGCGGAGTGGTAGAAAGATCATTATCAAAATCGAGCCCAAATTGCGGCTGATCGCTCCATTCATGCAAACGCGCCAGTTGCTGCCCAAGTAAAAAGGCATTGTGCGCATCAAGCGGCTTCGCTGGCAGGTATTCGAGTAGCAGGAAACTGTAATCACGATCGGCACCTAGCGCCCAGACTTTAGGGACTCGCACGGTATTGCTGCGTGAAAGTAATTCCAGTTGATCGGCTTCGGCAGTGAAGATGGGTAACATCTCCCGATCGTCGCTTTTGACAAAAATCTCATGACCGGCATAGTGAATTCGCCAGGCTGCATGAATTTCTCCGCCGGGTAATTCCGTGCGTTGTTCAATTTCTGCTTCACCGAGTTGTTCACTTAACAGACGACTAATGGCTTGCCACATGATGCTTCTCCCCAGGTTTTCTGGTAGATCATTAGCTTATCGCTGTTAACCGGGTCAAACTTCGAACTAACGCACATCCCCGGTCATGATATTTGAGATGAGACTATTTGCTTTCACTCTCGTGACGCCAGTCATCCCAGGTTGCGACTGAAACTTCTGGTTCAACACCTAGCGCCAGCTTGCCAAGGCCTCGGGCTAACTCTTCCACTTCTGCCTGGCTTAATGGGCTTATCAAACCGAAAGTGTTGATGCCCAATTCGTGAATTTTTCCTTCATCATCAGACAGAGTAAGCAAAAAACCGCCGCGGGTCAGATGGTTATTCAACTCGTTAATCTCTGTGAGATTGCTTTCCTGAAACTTCAATGTGACAACATAGCGCTCGATGTCTCCGCTACTCATGGTTCACCTCGTTGTTATCCCGAAGGTTTTAGCATAGCCGTTCTGCGTGAAATGGCGACTTTTGCCGAAGTAACAAGCCGCCTTTCTCATTAATTACGTAGGTAGTCGTAGATTTTCTGTGTATTTTCCAGCGAGCACAAACGCGTACCGTGGTTGAGGGTTGCAGCGCTCCCGGCGGCTACACCATAGCGGACCATATCCAATAAAGGTGCACCCTGTGCGAGTTTTAGCGTCATCGCGCCGACCATGCTATCGCCCGCCCCAACCGTGCTTTGGCTTTTCACTGGCGGTGGCACAACTTGTACGCAACCACTGGCATCTACGCCCAGCGCACCTTGCGGGCCAAGTGAAACAACTACGCGTTTTGCTCTGCCGCTATCGACAATTTCTTGCGCGGCTTTGCGCACATCATCGGGCTGAGTGAGATCGCGGTTTACCAATGCACTGAGTTCTTTCTGATTAGGTTTAACCAGCTCGATGTTGCCGATTTCAAGAGTGGCTTTTAACGCTTCGCCTGAACTGTCAACGATGCAACGTATTCCGGCCTTTTGAGCGGCTTTTACCAATGCGCAAAGTTTTGAAACATCAATTCCCGGTGGAAGACTACCGCTGATAACCAGAATGGAACCTGATTCGATGGATAACACTTTTTCTTCGAGGCGACGGAATTCATCATCAGTCAGTGCGGCACCTGGCATCACAAAGCGATACTGTTCACCGGTTGATTCCGCATGAACATGCAGGTTTTGGCGTGTCCAGTCGTGGGCGTCTACGGTATCAATCGCGACGTGTTCATCTAACAGAAGGGCACTGAGGTGTTCCCCGGTGGCTCCTCCAACTGGAAATATAGCGGTGGCTTGCCCGCCAAGATGGGCAATCGCGCGAGCAACATTAATACCGCCACCCCCAGGTTCAAAAACAGGGGAGGTGCAACGCAGTTTACCTTCGGGATAAATTTGTGGTGTGAGGGTCGCGCTATCCAGAGAGGGGGCAAGTGTCAGCGTATAAATGCGGGTCATGTATCCTCCTTAATTTAACATTGGGATCAAGCGTAGCACTGTTTTCGGTTAAAAAATGTCAATTAACACCATGATTTATCAAATAATTTGTAAAAAGTGACTGCGTACTATGTTTATGAAAATAAAGCTGTTTTGAGAAGTTTCTTATACAAAAAATGAAAGAAGAATTCATTGCTATGTTATTCGGGCTTTTTTATAATTTGTAACCTTTCTTGGTTCATAAATATTTGATCCAGTGAAGAGATTCCGGAACCTTGATGGTTTCCTTTTATGTTGTACGGACGATTAAATGAATTTTGTTAAGACAGTACCGGCTGCAATTTTGCTGACCGGAAGTGCGCTATTAAGTCACTTTGCAGTTGCAGATAACTCGGTTTTCACTGTCATGGATGACCCATCTACCGCAAAGAAACCGTTCGAAGGTAATCTGAATGCAGGCTACCTTGCGCAATCAGGTAACTCCACAAGCTCGTCGTTGACCGCTAACTCCAACATGACCTGGTACAACACCTCGACTGCATGGTCATTGTGGGGCAACGCAAACAACACCTCCTCCAACAATGAGCGCTCCTCTGAGACTTATTCTGCTGGTGGTCGTAGCCGTTACAACATTACCGACAGCGATTATCTGTTTGGCCAGGCGAGCTGGTTAACTGACCGTTACAACGGCTATCAAGCGCGTGATGTGCTGACTGCTGGTTATGGTCGTCAGTTCCTCAGCGGCCCGGTTCACAGTCTGCGTGTGGAATTTGGTCCTGGTGTGCGTTACGACGAATACAGTGATGGCGGCCATGAAACTCAGGCATTAGGTTACGCCTCGGGCATCTATAACTGGCAGTTGACCGATAACGCCAAATTTATCCAGGGTGTTTCCGTGCTGGGTAGTGAAGACACGACGGTAAACTCAGAGACTGCGCTTGAAGTCGCAATCAACGAACACTTTGGTTTACGAGTGGGTTATAACGTCACCTGGAACTCGAATCCGCCAGATTCTGCGCCGGAACATACAGATAGACGTACCGCAATTACTCTTGGGTATAAGATGTAATTGGCAAAGCCGGGTGATACCCGGCTTTATTGTTTTATTTTATCAATGCGTGCTAATATTATTTTGGTCCAGAGTTTTATTTTAAATAAAATCAATCACGGCTACTTTTCTTCATAATCTCTCCACATTCTTCCGCTTCGTCATATGTTGCTATATATTTGACACGATTTGATAAATAAATGGCCTTGTCAGAAGTGTGATCTGGATCTACTCTTATTTCATGGCGAGATAATAACTTGCTGGCCCACTAAATAAGAGAATAATGAATATGAAAAATATTAAATATACCGCTGCAGCAGTTGTACTTTCTGTGATTTCATTCGGTGCATTTGCAGCTCAGCCTGTGACTACAACCACCGTAGCAAGCACTACAACCACCACGCAAACTGCACCGTCTGCAACCTGGCATGCCACTGATATTGAAGCAGGTTCAAATATACAGCCGGGCGCTCAGTCTACTGGTCGTTCAATGGATGATGCGTTTAATGTTCATACACTGGTCGCGGGTGAGTGGTATTAATCACTCATTTACCAACAGCGCATGAAATAAAAAAACCGGTGCAAAATGCCCGGTTTTTTTATGTCTGTAAATTGTTAACCCTGCTATGTAATTATTTGTAGGGTCCAATGTTTAGATAATCTTATTAATTACTCTTGTTTCTGTATCGGTGAATAAGTGTATTCGTACAGATAATGGCGTAAGAAAATGGGTGTAAAACAGTTGGTTATTATGACCACTCCATGATTGCTATGGACTGCAAAGCGCGACATCCCCTCCTTAAAGTGATAGTATTCTCAACCGTCGTGAAGCAGTGAACTGCACGCTCACGCATAAATTGTGAACCCGGCCTTGCACTTGTAGGCGAGATGGCGACACAACCAGTTGAAACTAAAGCAAAATAAACGTTGCATGTGATCTTACGTGTGGGTCACCACTGCAGATAAGGACTTATAATGCCTGTTATTACTCTTCCTGATGGCAGCCAACGCCATTACGACCACGCTGTTAGCCCGTTTGATGTGGCACTGGACATCGGTCCTGGCCTTGCCAAAGCCTGTATTGCGGGCCGTGTAGACGGCGAATTGGTTGATGCATCCGACCTCATTGAGCACGATGCCAAACTTGCGATTATCACAGCTAAAGATGAAGCTGGCCTGGAGATTCTCCGCCACTCATGCGCCCACCTGTTGGGTCATGCTATCAAACAGCTGTGGCCGCACACCAAAATGGCGATTGGCCCGGTTATTGATAACGGTTTTTACTATGACGTTGACATTGACCACACGCTGACGCAGGAAGATCTTGAGCTGCTCGAGAAGCGTATGCACGAGCTGGCTGAGAAAGATTACGATGTCATCAAGAAGAAAGTGAGCTGGCATGAAGCCCGCGAAACCTTCGTGAACCGTGGCGAAAGCTACAAAGTCGCGATTCTTGATGAAAACATCAGCCATGATGATAAGCCTGGTCTGTATCATCATGAAGAATATGTTGATATGTGCCGTGGCCCGCACGTACCGAATATGCGTTTCTGCCATCATTTCAAACTGCAGAAAACTTCCGGTGCCTACTGGCGTGGCGACAGCAACAATAAAATGTTGCAGCGTATTTATGGCACCGCGTGGGCAGATAAAAAGCAGTTAAATGCTTATCTGCAACGTCTGGAAGAAGCCTCTAAGCGCGACCACCGTAAAATTGGTAAGCAACTCGACCTGTATCATATGCAGGAAGAAGCGCCAGGTATGGTGTTCTGGCACAACGACGGCTGGACAATCTTCCGTGAGTTGGAAGTGTTTGTACGCTCCAAGCTCAAAGAATACCAATACCAGGAAGTGAAAGGCCCGTTCATGATGGACCGCGTGCTGTGGGAAAAAACCGGCCACTGGGACAACTATAAAGATGCGATGTTTACCACGTCTTCCGAGAACCGTGAATACTGCATCAAGCCAATGAACTGCCCAGGTCACGTTCAGATCTTTAACCAGGGTCTGAAATCCTACCGCGACCTGCCATTACGTATGGCTGAGTTTGGTAGCTGCCACCGTAACGAGCCGTCAGGTGCGTTACATGGTCTGATGCGCGTTCGTGGTTTTACTCAGGACGATGCTCACGTATTCTGTACTGAAGAACAGGTTCGTGACGAAGTAAATAGCTGTATCCGCATGGTCTATGACATGTACAGCACCTTCGGTTTTGAAAAAATCGTTGTTAAGCTGTCTACCCGCCCGGAAAAACGTATCGGTACCGACGAAATGTGGGATCGTGCAGAGGCGGATTTGGCTGTTGCGTTGCAAGAAAATAATATTCCGTTTGATTATCAACCGGGAGAGGGTGCATTCTATGGCCCTAAAATTGAATTTACCCTGTACGATTGCCTGGATCGAGCGTGGCAGTGCGGTACAGTACAGCTAGACTTCTCTTTACCATCGCGCCTCAACGCATCTTATATCGGCGAAAGTAACGAGCGCCTGGTTCCGGTAATGATTCACCGTGCAATTCTCGGGTCAATGGAACGTTTCATTGGTATCCTGACCGAAGAATTTGCGGGTTTCTTCCCAACCTGGCTTGCGCCGGTACAAGCAGTGGTGATGAATATCACTGATGGACAGGCTGATTACGTGAACGAATTGACCCGTAAACTGCAAAATGCAGGCATTCGTGTAAAAGCAGACTTGAGAAATGAGAAGATTGGCTTTAAAATCCGTGAACACACGTTGCGTCGTGTCCCTTACATGTTAGTTTGTGGCGACAAAGAGGTCGAAGCAGGCAAAGTAGCCGTTCGTACCCGTCGTGGCAAAGATTTGGGGAGCATGGACGTAAACGAATTGATTGAAAAGCTGCAATTAGAAATTCGCAGTCGCAATCTTAACCAACTAGAGGAATAGAGTTATTAAAGGCGGAAAAAGAGTTCAACCGGCGCGTCCTAATCGCATAAACAAAGAAATTCGTGCCACAGAAGTTCGTCTGACAGGCTTAGACGGCGAACCTATTGGTATTGTCAGTCTGAATGAAGCTTTGGAAAAAGCCGAAGAGGCAGGAGTTGATTTAGTCGAAATCAGTCCTAATGCTGAACCGCCTGTTTGCCGCATTATGGACTACGGCAAGTTTCTCTATGAAAAAAGCAAATCTTCTAAGGAACAGAAGAAAAAGCAAAAAGTTATTCAGGTCAAGGAAATCAAATTCCGACCTGGTACCGATGATGGCGACTATCAGGTAAAACTCCGCAGCCTGGTTCGCTTTCTGGAAGAGGGTGATAAAGCTAAAATCACACTGCGTTTCCGCGGTCGTGAAATGGCTCACCAACAGATTGGTATGGAAGTGCTTAACCGCGTCCGTGACGATCTGAGTGAACTGGCAGTCGTCGAATCCTTCCCATCGAAGATCGAAGGCCGCCAGATGATCATGGTGCTCGCTCCGAAGAAGAAACAGTAAGGCCATCAAGTAACAGTTCTCGCGAGGGTTAAACCTCGTGAGATTTGTTCGCCTTCTGGTTCGTTTTATTAACAATGCGAAGTGGAAAGTTATTAAATGCCAAAGATTAAAACTGTACGCGGCGCCGCTAAGCGCTTCAAAAAGACCGCCGGTGGTGGTTTTAAGCGTAAGCACGCTAACCTGCGTCATATTCTGACTAAAAAGTCTACTAAGCGTAAACGTCACCTGCGTCCGAAAGGTATGGTCTCCAAAGGGGATCTGGGCCTGGTCATCGCTTGCCTGCCGTACGCATAAGTAGCACTTTTTTAATTAATTCAGAATATAGAACAGGAGAGCTAATATGGCTCGCGTAAAACGTGGTGTAGTCGCACGTGCTCGTCACAAAAAAATCCTTAAACAAGCCAAAGGCTACTACGGTGCGCGTTCACGCGTATACCGCGTTGCTTTCCAGGCTGTTATCAAAGCTGGCCAATACGCTTACCGTGACCGTCGTCAACGTAAACGTCAATTCCGTCAGCTGTGGATTGCACGTATCAATGCTGCAGCTCGTCAGAACGGGATCTCTTACAGCAAATTCATCAACGGCTTGAAAAAAGCTTCTGTTGAAATTGACCGTAAGATCCTGGCTGATATCGCTGTATTCGACAAAGTGGCATTTACTGCACTGGTTGAGAAAGCGAAAGCAGCTCTGGCGTAAGTCAGTTATTAGAGGGAGCTTGTCTCCCTCTTTTAATTTATAACAAAATCAAATCGTTGACTTTTTTTGACCATGACCTTTCACCAGGCAAGGTTTAAAATTGGCAAATAAGGTAACTGCAAGCATGAATGCTGCTATTTTCCGTTTCTTTTTTTACTTTAGCGCCTGAATCAGGGGGCTTTGCGCGTAAGAAAAGAAACGAAAAATAGCGCCGAAAGCCTCCACTATGGAGGCTTTTTTTTTGCTTTTGTATCCGGATCAACTACACCCCGGCAATTGTGCCGGCATAAGAGGAATACCATGCCACATCTCGCAGAGCTGGTTGCCAACGCAACGGCCGCCATAAACGAGGCCCAGGATGTTGCCGCGTTAGACAACGTACGCGTCGAGTATTTAGGGAAGAAAGGGCATCTGACTCTCCAGATGACCACCCTGCGTGAATTGCCACCAGAAGAGCGTCCAGCCGCTGGTGCGGTCATCAATGAAGCTAAAGAAAAAGTACAAGAAGCGCTGAATGCTCGTAAAAATCAGCTTGAAAGTGCAGCGCTGAATGCTCGCCTGGCCGAAGAAACCATTGATGTTTCACTGCCTGGTCGCCGTATCGAAAATGGTGGTTTGCACCCGGTAACGCGCACTATCGACCGCATTGAAAGTTTCTTTGGTGAGTTGGGTTTTACCGTAGCAACCGGTCCTGAGATTGAAGATGACTACCATAACTTCGATGCGCTGAACATTCCAGGGCACCACCCAGCCCGTGCTGACCACGATACTTTTTGGTTCGATGCGACACGTCTTCTGCGCACTCAAACCTCTGGTGTGCAGATTCGCACCATGAAAGATAAGCAGCCGCCGATTCGTATTATCGCGCCAGGCCGCGTGTATCGTAACGACTACGATCAGACTCACACCCCAATGTTCCATCAGATGGAAGGTTTGATTGTTGATACCAACATCAACTTCACCAACCTGAAAGGCACATTGCACGACTTCCTCAATAATTTCTTTGAAGAAAATCTGCAGATCCGTTTCCGTCCGTCCTACTTCCCGTTCACTGAGCCTTCCGCGGAAGTTGATGTGATGGGCAAAAATGGCAAATGGCTGGAAGTATTAGGTTGCGGCATGGTGCACCCGAACGTTCTGCGTAACGTCGGTATCGATCCAGAAGTTTATTCAGGCTTTGCGTTCGGTATGGGCATGGAGCGTCTGACCATGCTGCGCTACGGTGTGACCGATCTGCGTGCATTCTTCGAAAATGATTTACGTTTCCTCAAACAGTTCAAATAAGGGCGGGATATCCAATGAAATTCAGTGAACTCTGGTTACGCGAATGGGTAAACCCAGCCAACAGCAGTGAAGAGCTTTCCAGCCAAATCACTATGGCTGGTCTTGAAGTTGATGGTGTTGATGCCGTTGCGGGCGCATTTAATGGCGTGGTTGTGGGTGAAGTGGTTGAGTGCGGCCAGCATCCAAACGCCGACAAACTGCGTGTCACAAAAGTAAATGTTGGCGGCGATCGTCTGTTAGACATTGTTTGTGGCGCGCCAAACTGCCGTCAGGGCTTGAAAGTTGCAGTAGCAACTGTCGGTGCCGTATTGCCAGGCGATTTCAAAATTAAAGCGGCGAAACTGCGCGGCGAGCCGTCTGAAGGCATGCTGTGCTCATTCTCTGAGCTGGGTATTTCCGACGATCACGACGGTATTATCGAACTGCCGCTGGATGCGCCAATTGGCACCGACATCCGCGAATACCTGAAGCTTGATGACAACACTATCGAAATCAGCGTGACGCCAAACCGTGCAGATTGCCTCGGTATCATCGGTGTTGCTCGTGATGTTGCGGTACTGAACAAACTGCCATTAAACGAACCAGAAATGGCGGCTGTTGCTGCAACCATTTCTGATATGCTGCCAATTCGTGTGGATGCGCCTGAAGCCTGCCCACGTTATCTGGGTCGTGTCGTCAAAGGTATCAACGTTAAAGCGCCAACGCCGCTGTGGATGAAAGAGAAACTGCGTCGTTGTGGCATCCGTTCTATTGACGCAGTGGTTGATGTGACTAACTACGTTCTGCTGGAACTCGGCCAGCCAATGCATGCGTTCGACCTGAACCGCATCGAAGGTGGCATCGTTGTGCGTATGGCGCAACAGGGCGAAGCCCTGACGCTGCTGGATGGCAACGAAGTGAAGCTGAATGCAGATACGCTGGTTATTGCTGACCACAACAAAGCGCTGGCAATGGGCGGCATTTTCGGTGGCGAACATTCCGGTGTGAATGACGAAACCCAGAACGTGTTGCTTGAGTGCGCATTCTTCAACCCTCTGTCCATCACAGGGCGTGCTCGTCGTCATGGCCTGCATACTGATGCTTCTCATCGTTATGAGCGTGGCGTGGACTCTGCACTGCAATTTAAAGCGATGGAACGTGCTACCCGTCTGTTGATTGACATCTGCGGTGGTGAAGCAGGCCCCGTTATTAACGTAGCCGATGAAGCACATCTGCCAAAAGCGGCCACCATTACACTGCGCCGCAGCAAGCTGGATCGCCTGATTGGTCATCACATCGAAGATGCGCAGGTCAGCGACATTCTGCGTCGTCTGGGTTGTGAAGTGACTGACGGTGAAAACCAGTGGACAGCGGTTGCTCCAAGCTGGCGCTTTGATATGCAGATTGAAGAGGATCTGGTTGAAGAAGTGGCTCGTGTTTACGGCTACAACAACATTCCGGATGAGCCTGTACAAGCGGGTCTTATCATGGGAACCCATCGCGAAGCAGACCTTTCACTCAAGCGTGTGAAAACCATGCTGGTCGATAAAGGTTATCAGGAAGTGATCACCTACAGCTTCGTTGATCCAAAAGTTCAGCAACTGCTGCACCCGGGTGAAGAAAATCTGATTTTGCCAAGCCCAATCTCCAGCGAAATGTCCGCAATGCGTCTGTCCTTGCTGACAGGCCTGCTCAATACCGTGGTGTATAACCAAAACCGCCAGCAGAGTCGCGTGCGCATCTTTGAATCAGGCTTACGCTTTGTTCCTGATACTCAGGCAGACCTGGGCATTCGTCAGGATCTTATGCTGGCCGGTGCTATCTGCGGAAATCGCTACGAAGAGCATTGGGATCTGGCGCGTAACACCGTCGACTTCTATGATTTGAAGGGCGATCTGGAAGCGATTCTGGATTTGACTGGCAAACTTTCTGACATAGAATTTAAAACGGCGAGCAACCCAGCCTTGCATCCAGGCCAAAGTGCTGCCATTTATTTAGGTGGGGAATACGTTGGTTTCATTGGTGTTGTGCATCCAGAGCTTGAACGTAAGCTTTCTCTGAATGGCCGTACACTGGTGTTCGAAGTGCTGTGGAACAAGCTCGCAGACCGCGCTGTGCCTGAGTCGAAAGAGATTTCACGATTCCCTGCGAACCGCCGCGACATTGCTGTTGTGGTCGCTGAAAACGTTCCCGCAGCAGATATTTTGGTCGAATGTAAGAAAGTTGGCGCAAATCAGGTAGTTGGCGTAAACTTATTTGATGTGTACCGTGGCAAAGGCGTAGCCGAAGGTTATAAGAGCCTTGCCATAAGCCTTATCCTGCAGGATACGGGCCGTACACTCGAAGAAGAGGAGATTGCCGCTACCGTTGCAAAATGTGTAGAGGCATTAAAAGAGCGATTCCAGGCATCATTGAGGGATTGAACGTATGGCGCTTACAAAAGCTGAAATGTCAGAATATCTGTTTGATAAGCTAGGGCTTAGCAAACGTGATGCTAAAGAGTTGGTAGAGCTGTTTTTCGAAGAGGTTCGTCGCGCTCTGGAAAACGGTGAACAGGTTAAGCTATCAGGCTTTGGTAATTTTGACTTACGCGATAAAAACCAACGTCCCGGGCGTAACCCGAAGACCGGTGAGGATATTCCTATCACGGCACGCCGTGTAGTGACCTTCCGACCTGGTCAGAAGTTGAAAAGTAGGGTTGAAAACGCGTCGCCAAAAGACGAGTAACCTGAACAAACCAAAAAGGCCGCATATAGCGGCCTTTTTCTTTGCTTAAAATTCAAATCTATCTTGTTGCCAGGCTCGCAACTTGTGCTGCCATATCATCCAGTAGCTGGAAACGACGGCGATACTCTGCGCGTTTTTTGCTGGCGATGCTCTCAAGCGTTTTTCTTTCCAGTTGGAGCGGCAACTGCCAGCGCCACGTGCTCTCTTTTACACCATCGATAGATTGCCAGAAGTCATCGTAACTTGCGTGGAAATGGCGGCCTTTACTCAGCCGGTAACGCAGTGCGCGGAAGACATGGCCATTATCACTGGCACCATAAATTCCGGTAATTCCGCCCTGCGCCGCAAGCTGCCAGATAAACTCCATCAACATGCGTTTAGGGAACAGGCCGTGACAGGCACGTGTAGCCTGCTTTATCACGTCGTGAGAAATCTGTTTTCTTGGCCCCTGGAGGCCACCAATCACGAGGTGCCACTGGTCTTTTTCACGAATAACGCTAAACGTCAGGCTGGCGAGGACGTCCTGATTACCATCCCGCAGCCACAGCGTGCTTTCGCCTTCACGTTCGGCGCTTTTGGCGCAGGATGCGGAAAAGGTAAACTGGCTTTCGTCTTTACCGCAAAGAGTCAGCAGTGGCGTTTCTTGCACGGCGGTTAATGCACTGGCTAACTGTCGGGAAGAGAGCGAATCCACAAACTGATAATGCCCGATTACCGCATCGGCTCGCTGGCTGGCATTTAATCCCCGAAGCAAATACTCGCGATGCGGCTTGCTCGGTAAGGTCACTTGCGCCTTTAACATCTGTTCGAAGTCAGGCCGCTGCGCGAGGCTCTCGAGCATTCGGCAAGTCGGTGAGTAGAAAAGGGCGGTTCGCATCATAAATTTAAACCGGTAATTACGCTTGTGCCATATCGCGCCCGGGAGCAGCTTTCCAGTGATGAGATCTGAAATGAGATTTCTGCGCGGGTTTTGCACATATGTATTTAGCAGAGTGTTGTCAGACACGATAATTACCTTCTGATGAATTTTCCTTTATTTTAATGCCTACAGCCTTGAATGTTTGTTATCGTGTTTTTATATTTAACGCTTGTTTATGGAAGGTTTATATATTCCAATGCGACTGATAATAAAGGGAAATATTAGATTTACCGTGGTGAGTGATGATATTGGTTTGTTTTTACCTATTATCCATTTTTCGTTTAACTGCTATGTAATATCGCAGGGGTAGAATGCCTAAAATATACCCTCGTAACATTCCTTCCCTTTACCGCTTGTCCTGCACGTGAAACTCCCCGTAAAATCAGCTGTATAAATTGTTAAGAATCGGATCTCATCAACCAGATGCACACTTTTGTCGCAAGGCAGCAACGTCTCGAACGCCTCTGGCTACTCGCTTTGTTTTCCATCATGTTGGGCATGACCGTACTGAGTTTGTGTGCAGGCGATCAATGGTTTGCCCCTCAGCACTGGATGCGTGAGGATGCGCAACTGTTTATCTGGCAAATTCGCCTTCCCCGGACATTAGCTGTCTTGCTTGTTGGCGCGGCATTGGCAATTTCTGGCACCATCATGCAGGCATTGTTCGAAAACCCGCTGGCAGAACCGGGTTTACTTGGCGTTTCGAATGGTGCAGGTGTCGCGCTGGTGGCCGCTGTATTACTCGGGCAAGGCATGTTACCTGACTGGGTGCTGGGGATTTGTGCCATCGCCGGCGCATTAGTTATCACCTTTATCTTGCTGCGTTTTTCCCGGCGTCATCTTTCTAACAGCCGTTTACTGCTCGCGGGTGTTGCGTTGGGGATTATCTGTAGCGCACTAATGACCTGGGCTATCTATTTCAGTTCCAGCCTCGACTTACGACAATTAATGTACTGGATGATGGGTGGGTTTGGCGGCGTAGACTGGCGCCAATGGTGGCTAATGGTCACCCTGCTACCCGTAATAGTGTGGTTATGTCGTAACTATGCGCCGTTGAATTTAATGGCGTTGGGCGAAATGTCGGCCCGCCAGCTAGGTTTACCCATCTGGCTTTGGCGTAACATTTTAGTGATTGCGACAGGCTGGCTGGTGGGGGTGAGTGTTGCGCTCGCCGGAGCTATAGGTTTTATCGGCCTGGTCATTCCACATATGTTGCGTCTCAAAGGCCTGACCGACCACCGTATCTTACTGCCCGCAAGTGCGCTAGCAGGGGCCGCCGTACTGCTTGGCGCAGATATCATTGCCCGCCTGGCACTGACATCAGCAGAATTACCGATAGGCGTTGTAACAGCAACGCTGGGCGCACCTGTATTTATCTGGCTATTATTAAAGGCTGGGAAATATTGAACCACAATGCTAATCAAGGGGACGTAATGCAAGACATTCTGAACACTGAAGTCACCACCATTGACGGTGAAAAAACAACGCTCGAAAACTGGAAAGGTAAAGTGCTGCTGCTGGTGAACGTTGCCTCTAAGTGCGGCCTGACGGTGCAATACGAACAATTAGAAAATCTTCAAAAAGAGCTGGAACAAGAAGGGTTCTCCGTGCTGGGATTCCCTTGCAACCAATTCCTTGGCCAGGAGCCGGGTAGCGAAGAAGAGATCAAAACTTTTTGCAGCACCACTTATGGCGTGACGTTCCCGATGTTCAGCAAGCTGGACGTGAACGGTGAAAACCGTCACCCGCTGTACAAAAAACTGGTTGCTGCCGCGCCGAACGCTATTGCACCAGAAGGCAGCGGTTTCCTTGAGCGTATGAGCAGCAAAGGCCGTGCACCAGCACATGCAGGCGATATTCTTTGGAACTTCGAAAAATTCCTCGTAGGGCGTGATGGCCAGGTTATACAACGTTTCTCACCGGATATGACCCCAGAAGATCCGGTTGTTGTTGAGGCAATCAAAGCGGCGCTGGCGAGATAATGTCGTTGTTGCAATTAGATGATGTTGCTGTGGCGGAGCGGCTTGGGCCGATTTCCGCCACTGTACAAACAGGTGAACTGGTACATCTTGTTGGGCCGAACGGTGCCGGGAAAAGCACATTGCTAACGCGAGTGGCGGGGTTGAGTTCTGGTACCGGAAAAATTACATTTTCCGGCACCAGTCTTAGCGAATGGCAGCCGACGCAATTGGCTCATCATCGTGCTTATCTGTCTCAGCAACAGATGCCGCCTTTTTCAATGCCGGTCTGGCACTATCTGCAATTGCATCAGCCTGTCAGTCCTGACAATAGCGTAATGCTCAAGCTGGCCGAAAATTTAGGTCTGAAAGATAAACTCACGCGTGGTGTTAACCAGCTTTCCGGTGGCGAATGGCAACGGGTTCGGCTGGCGGCTGTCGTGTTGCAAATTCATCCTGAGATCAATCCGCATGGTCGTCTGCTTTTACTCGATGAGCCAATGAACAGCCTGGATGTTGCCCAACAAACCGCGTTGGACAGAATTCTTATGGCATTGTGCGAGGCTGGTATTGCTGTTGTGATGAGCAGCCATGACTTAAATCACAGTTTACGACACGCACATACCGTTTGGTTACTGCGTGCAGGTAAAATGATTGCGCAGGGAAATCGGGATGAAGTGCTGTCCCCGCAACATTTAGCGACGGCCTATAACATGCACTTCCGTCGATTGCAGATAGAAGGGCACAGTATGCTAATAGCCCCACTTTAGTTGACGGTAAAAACTTGCACCAAATCATGGGTAAGCGCTAAATTACTGGAAATTATAAACGGGTGAGGATTAGCCTGAAAATGCGTGTATGGATTATTATAGTGGCGTGTCTGGTACTTGCAGGGTGTAGCCATCATGCGCCGAAGCCAAACTCTCGTCTTTCAGACTCGATAACGGTTATTGCTAAGCTCAATGATCAACTCAACGGCTGGCACGGGACACCGTATCGTTATGGTGGAATGAGCCGTCGAGGTGTCGACTGCTCCGGCTTTGTGTCACTCACCTTCCGTGACCGATTTGAGCTGCAACTGCCGCGTGAAACACGCCAGCAGGCGCAAATCGGCACTGAAATTGATAAAGACGATTTGCTTCCCGGCGATCTGGTTTTCTTTAAAACCGGTGCCGGTGAAAGTGGCCTGCACGTTGGGATATACGACACCGACAACCAATTCATACATGCCTCGACCAGTCGCGGTGTCATGCGTTCATCGCTTGATAACGTCTACTGGCGTAAAAAGTTCTGGCAAGCTCGCCGTATCTAGTCCTTCGAAGGGATAGTTGATGGTTACTCTGGAAGATGTTGCTGCAAGTGCAGGTGTGTCCCGGGCAACCGTTTCACGCGTGGTGAATGGCGACAGCAAAGTCAAAACGCAAACCCGAATCAAAGTCGAAGCGGCAATTGTCGAATTGGGTTACACACCGAATCCGGCGGCCCGCGCATTAGCATCCAGCCAAAGCAACACCTTAGGGTTAGTTACCACGTCTTATCGCGGTGGCTTCTTTGGTGCGTTGATGGACACCGTGCAGAGCGAAACCGAGTTGCAGGGTAAGCAGTTATTAGTGACGCAAGGGCGCGATACGGCAGAAAAAGAGCTGAACGCGATCCAACGCCTTTTCAATTTGCGCTGCGATGGTCTGGTATTACACGTTCGCGCCATCACAGATGAAACTCTTCTACATCTGGCAGATCAAGACCGCAAATTCATTGTATTAGACCGCGATGTTCCGGGTCTTGAGCAACGCTGCGTCGTGTTTGACCACCGGGCGGCGAGTGCGCTGGCTACTCAAGTCTTTATCGATGCAGGCCATACCGAGATTGCATGTTTGCATGGGCCGAGCGGGCGTTCTTCAAGCCTGCTGCGCAAGCTGGGATTTATTGATGCAATGAAGCGAGCAAAGCTTGAACCCGTAGAGGTGCTTGGCGGTGAGTATGATATGCCTGGTGGCTATCAATTAGCCTCTCAACTGCTTGAAAATAAGCAGCCGACGGCGATTTATTGCTGTAACGAAGAACTGGCAATTGGTGCCATGCTGGCCATCACTGAGCGTGGTCTGCGAATTCCCCAGGATATCTCCCTTATTTGTTACGACAGCGGTGAACGTGCAGCCTTTGTTCGCCCGGCGCTCACCAGCGTCCATTTTCCAATAACTGAAATGGCGCGTTTTGCTATCAGGAAATTATTGGATATCCATCGTGAGAATGAATCTTTTTCTCCTGAGATAATCTACCGTGATTCTGTTCGCCATATTCGCTAAAACTGGCGATAGGAAGATATCCAGGATAATATAAATATATTCAAAGAAGATTCTGAAACACACTCAGGGACGAAATTGCATTTAATTCTAATAAAATCAATCCAGTTAACGCTGGATGCTCATCGTGTCACGATGCCATCCACCTCTTTCTATAAACGGTTGGCAAAATGATCCTTGCACTCGATGCACAATATCGTTCAGATTTTTATTTTAATCCTGTTTACTTGCCTGGTGGTGAGGTTTTAGGTGTTGAACTAATAGCTAATTTTGTTGGGGTTGATGCGCCGGTGCGTATTCCGACAGAATTAGTTATGCCGGTTATTACAGCAGAACAACAGCTGATATTATTCAAAGAGAAAATAGAATTAATTGAAAACTATCAAGAGTTCTTTAAGGCTCAAAGTATAGTTGTCTGGCTTAATATAAGCGTGGTAATTGTTGATGATATTTTCGCCAGCGCCGAGCTGGCTTCCCGTCTGGCGCGCCTTCCGTTCATTGAGTTTTCCATCAGTGAGAATTTCCCTGAGTTAAATCTTGGGAAAGAAAATGTCCGTTTAGTGGCATTAAGTAAGCGTTATCCATTAGCGCTGGCAAATTTTGGTGCGGGAATTGCGACCACAAAATCACTTTTTGACGGAATATTTAAACGTGTTTTTTTAGACAAGGCGTTTATTCATAAACAAATTAAACAGCATTCTTTTGAACCTTTCATGTTAGCGATGCTTGCGCAACTTTCACCGGTATGCCAAACATTAATTATTACCGGCATAGATAATGAAGTTGCTCACCAGAAAGTACTTTCTTTAACCGCTTTTGGCATGCAGGGGAATCTCTGGCCCGCAATTACCCCGCAAGCGTTGACAGACTGGTTTCATCCGGACTCCTCCTCATTGAGCTAATAACCCTGCCAACGTGCCGTGTTTAAAACTTCACACAAGCACTACACTATCGGCAGGAGGTTCCATGACGAATAAACCTGTATTTAACAATAGCTGGCACGATGAATTGCCCGGCTTTTATACGGCTCTAAAGCCAACGCCGCTGCATAATGCCCGGCTGTTTTATTTTAACCGTCCCTTGGCCGATGACCTTGAGCTTGATGCCTCGCTGTTTGACGAATCTCATACCGGTATCTGGAGTGGTGAAACGCTGCTGCCGGGTATGCAGCCGGTAGCGCAGGTCTATAGCGGGCACCAGTTTGGTGTCTGGGCTGGTCAGCTTGGGGATGGGCGGGGTATGTTGCTCGGCGAGCAACAATTAACGGATGGCCGCAAATTTGACTGGCACCTGAAAGGGGCGGGCTTAACGCCTTATTCACGAATGGGCGATGGCCGGGCAGTGCTGCGCTCAACCGTGCGGGAGTTTCTTGCCAGTGAAGCGATGCATGGGCTGGGTATTCCCACCACGCGCGCGCTAAGCATTATTACCAGCGATACGCCGGTACAGCGTGAAACCACCGAGCAAGGAGCCATGCTGCTGCGTGTCGCGCAAAGCCATGTCCGCTTCGGTCACTTTGAACATTTCTACTATCGCCGTGAACCGCAAAAAGTTCAGCAACTGGCGGATTACGTCATCGCCCATCACTGGCCGCATCTTGTTGATGAAGCTGATAAATATCAGCTCTGGTTCCGTGATGTCATCGAACGCACCGCGCAGATGATTGCTCACTGGCAAACCGTAGGATTCGCGCATGGCGTGATGAATACCGACAATATGTCGATTCTGGGTTTGACCATGGATTACGGCCCGTATGGTTTCCTTGATGATTATCAGCCTGATTTCATCTGCAACCATTCCGACCATCAAGGCCGCTATGCTTTTGATAATCAACCGGCTGTTGGCCTCTGGAACCTGCAACGCCTGGCACAAACGCTGTCACCGTTTATTTCCGTGGAGTGGCTCAACGAATTGCTCGAGCACTATCAGTTCGCACTGATGAAAGCATTCGGGGAACTCATGCGCGGCAAACTGGGGCTGGCGACTGAACAAACTGCTGACAACGAAATCCTCACGGAATTGTTTGCGTTGATGGCAAAAGAAGGCAGCGATTACACGCGCACATTCAGAATGTTAAGCCTGACAGAACAACACTCAGCAAGCTCGCCGTTGCGCGATGAATTTATTGATCGTGCCAGTTTTGATAGCTGGTTTGCGGGTTATCGCACACGTTTACAGGCCGAGCAGATAAGCGACGAGCAGCGCCAGCAGGCAATGAAAGCCGCGAATCCGTCAGTTGTTTTGCGAAACTGGCTGGCTCAACGAGCCATCGACGCCGCAGAGCAGGGCGATGTGAGTGTTCTGGCACAGTTGCATGAAACGTTGAAACAACCGTTCGCTGACCACCCGGACGAGTTCACGCAACGCCCGCCAGATTGGGGGAAACGCTTAGAAGTGAGTTGTTCAAGTTAAGCTTTTTTTATCACTCATTGCTTCAACCAAACCTGTGGCACCGGGTGTTCTGGATGGTGGAACACCCGGAGATCGGCCTGATACCAGTGTTGCAGCGTGGTTTCGTCCAGCACTTCTTGCGGCGAGCCATTTGCCACTAATCGCCCTTCATGCAGCAACACAATCCGGTCGGCCCAAAGCGCAGCCAGATTCAAATCATGCAGCACCACGCAAACCGACAGCGTCCCCATCAGCGACAAGCGGCGTAGCAAACGCAAAATATGCTGCTGATGATAAAGATCCAGCGCCGAGGTAGGCTCATCCAAAAATAGCCAGCCGTGGGGTTGTCCTTCAAGCCATAACTGCGCCAGCGCCCGTGCGAGCTGTACACGTTGCTGCTCTCCGCCCGAAAGCTGGCAGAAATCGCGTTCGGCAAGAGTATCGCAACCCGTAAGCGCCATTACTTCCCGCACGACGGATTTCGTCTCTTTTTCCGGCCACGGTGCGCGGCCCATGGCAATAACATCTTCCACGGCCCAGCTAAATGCCATACCGCTACGCTGGCGCATCACAGCTCGCTTACGTGATAACACTTCGCCAGACCACTCATTTAACGAGCGTCCAGCGAGACTGATTTCGCCACTGTCCGGCAGTTGGAAACCAGTCAGCACGCGCAAAAGCGTTGATTTCCCTGCACCGTTTGGGCCAATCAATGCCACCACTTCACCGGTTGAAAGCGTCAAATTAATATCATCAAGCAGTTTGCGTTCACCGAGGCGTAGCGTCACATTTCGCGCCTGGAGTAAATCAACCATCAGTTTCTCTCCGCTGGCGGAAAATCAAGGCTAAAAACCATGGGCCACCCAGCAGACTGGTCAGCAAACCAACGGGCATTTCCGCAGGTGCAACCAGCGTACGGGCTAGTGTGTCGGCAACCAGCAATAACATTGCGCCTGCCAGAATCGAACCGGGAATAAGCCAGCGATGATCGGCTCCTAGCCACATTCTGACCAGATGCGGAACCACCAGGCCGACAAAGCCAATCACGCCGCTTACCGCCACGGCTGCCGCCACTAACAGCGCACTTAAAATCAGTAACTGTCGCTGCGTTTTTTTGACGTCCACACCCAGGTAATGGGCTTCTTCATCGCCGAGTTGCAAAAGGTTAAGCCGTTTGGAGGCAAACGCGATAGCCAGTGAAGCCGGAAGAATGAACGAAGCGGTGGCGAGCAATGTTGACCATTGCGCTTGCCCAAGGCTGCCCATTCCCCACAGCGAAAGCTGGCGTAATTGGGCATCGTTGCTTATCCAGGAGAGAACGCCGACCGCCGCGCCGCACAAGGCATTGATGGCGATGCCAACCAACAGCAAGCGCGACAAACTGTTGTTCCCCTGGCGGCTGAGAAAGAAAATCACCAGCGTGACGGCGAGACTGCCGAAAAATGCCGCGAGCATCGGAACATACAATGCCAACACCGCAGGCAACGCAAGCGGCAGCACAACCGAAAACCCAACGGCCAAAGCCGCACCGCTGCTGATACCGAGCAAGCCCGGATCGGCAAGCGGATTGCGAAATAATCCCTGCATCACGCAGCCTGAAAGTGCTAATGCGCCACCCACAAGCGTTGCCAATAGCACGCGCGGCAGGCGAATATTGAGCCAGATATGGCGCAATGCTTCATCCTGCGCTTGCCACAACACGGCGATGGAAAGGCGCATAGCCCCTAAATTGGCAGCGACCAGAGACAGCGCCAATAACACCAGAATCATGGCGAGCAGGGCGCGTTGAGGCAGGGGGCGGCGTATCAAGGCAATTGCTCCGCTTTTGAACGTAATGCAAGGATGGCGTCCGGCGTTTGCAGGCCGAAACCAAGCAGCGCCATATCATCAACTACTAATAGCTGCCGAGCTTTACCTGCCGGTGTTTGCGCAAGGCCAGGCAACTTCCAGACATTATCTTCACCGCCCAGCGTTTTAACGCCATCTGCGGTGATCAGCACCAGTGCCGGTTGGCTGGCAATCACACCTTCTTGCGACATGGGCTGATAACGCTTGAAACCCTGCATTGCATTTTGCAAACCCGCGGCATGAATAGCGGCATCCGCTGCTGTTTCTTGCCCTGCGGCCATTGCCGTCATGCCACCGTGGCTCATGATGAACAACACTTTCACCGGCAACTGTTTTTCAGGAATTGACGCCAGTTTGTCATGCACTTGCTTACGCAAAACATCACCCTGTGTCGTTTTCCCCGTTGCCTGGGCGACTGCATCAATCTTTGCATCAATACCATTCAACGAATTATCCGCAGGAATGGTCACCACTTTGACGTGGCTGCTGGCGACTTGCTCAAGTGCGAGAGATGGTTTTGACTGCGCGCTTGCCAGCACCAGTGTTGGCCGCATCGCCAGAATCCCTTCGGCGTTAAGCTGACGCATATAACCGATGTCCGGCAGTTTGGTTGCTGCCGCCGGATGCAGGCTGGTGCTGTCACGAGCGACCAACTGGTCACCCGCTCCTAATGCATAAGCGATTTCAGTGACGTCGCCACCAATGGCCACCACTCGTTCATTGGCGGCGACAATCGCAGGCAAAGCAAGCAGGGCAATTAGCCAACGTTTCATGCAGCCAGCCCTTTGTTGACCAGCGTTTCCAGCTGCGCGCGCCACTGTTTTTGCTCAGGTTGACCTTCGGTACGCTGGCCGTAAAGCTGTGCGATTTGCGTGCCGTCGGCAGCAAACAGCTCAAGGCTGGTGACAAAACCATCGCCACTTGGTTTACGCGTTATCCAGCTTTCAGCAATGGTGTCGGCCAGCAAATGCAGTGTGAATTGTGGATTGAAGATATTGATCCAGTTGTCCATCGGTACGACTTTTTCTACCACACCAGTGAAAATCTGCACGCAGCCCTGGTTGCCAACAAACACCATGATTTCGTTCTGGTCTTGCAAAGCCTGCGCCAGCAGTTGTGCCAGTGCGCTGTTATCAACCTGGCAGGCCAGGTCGTCAGAAACCAGACGGAACGCTTGCTGACGAGTCAGCTGATTGCGTTTGAGCAGGCTAAAGAACTGATGCACGTCGCGCATGGTGCGCCATTCGGCTTCAACCTGGCGGTTATCAACCTCCGGTGTCATCACGCTTTCTTCTTCTGGCGTTTGCAGCTCAAGTGCTGGGTTATCCGCGTAGATATACGTCGCCAACACCTGGCCCCAGGCGGCGAAATCTGTGCTGTCAGTGGTGTAAACCTTAAGCAGCGCATCACCCTGATGGTCAAAGAATTGAATGCTCTGGCGCTCACCGCGTGCAGTTGCTTCACGAACGTGGAATGCGAAAGCCCATTGATTGAGGAACAGGCGTAAATCCAGCGCGCGCGGATTAAGTACCAGCCCGGCATGGCCGTGCAGCTGTTGGTTTTCAAAACGCCCGATGTGTTCATGCACTGCATATTCGTTACGGCAAATGGATTTGATTTCGCCGACGCTTTCAAGGGAGGTGAGAATATCGCGTACCTCACCTTTTAAGCGCCATGCGTCGTGCCCTACGCGGGCATGAGTCAGTTCGGCTTCGCTAATATTCATCAGTTTCGCAATGTCACGAGCATATTTTTTAGGGTTTTCTTGTTTAAGCTGTAACCAGTTTTCATAACGCTGAGTCATATCGTTTCCTTACTTACCATTGATAACTAACAAAGATTTTGCCGTTACGGCCATCTTGTGGGAGCCCCTGTGGTGACCAGTATTCCTTATCAAAGGCGTTACCCAGTACCAGGGAAGTGGTTAGCCCGCGTAGCTGCTGCTGGCCCTTATAGCTGATGTAGAAGTCGTTCACGCCGTAACCTGCCTGGGCGCTGTAGCTGCTGCTGATGTGCGTTGAGCGATCGGCAAAAGTCCCGACCCAGCCCAATGAGAAGCCGCTTTGTGCGACCGGCACGTCAAGAATGCTGGTGACGGTGTCCGGGTTCAGGCTGGAAATCCAATCGCCGGTATCTTCGTCTTTGCCACGAGTACGGTTATAGGCCAGATCTAAGCTGAACCAGGCGCTTGTGTACTTCGCCGTCATATCCCAACCCCAGATCTTGGCGTTAGGGACGTTATAGGACATGGTGGTCGCTTTGGCGAAGTCTACGGTGGTAGAAATGTAGTCTTTTGCTTTGGTATCGAAGTAGCTCGCTTTGAACTCCAGGCCATCTTGCGCCAGCATCAAGTCGTCGAAGCGCAAGCCAAAACCGTATTCCTGAGTTTCGTTAGTTTCCGGGCGCAGGTTCGGGTTTGGTACCCAATAGTTGGTGTAACGCGTGCCAATCGAGAAGTGTTTAGCATCGTTATACATTTCGCCCATGGTTGGGGCGCGGAATGCCTGAGCGTAAGAGCCAAACAGCATCAGCCAGTCGGTTGGCGTAACGGAAAGCGCCCCGCGTGATGACCATTTATCAGCATTCACATCATCGTAGCCATCGCTGCTGCCGCTGTAATTGTCATAACGAGTCCCCGCCAGCAAGGAAACGGGCAGGTCGCGCAGCGTGATTTCATCCTGCAACCAGCCAGAGCCGAAATCGATATTGGCCTGCGGGAACCCGGTCGTGTTGCCGCCTGGTTTCTGATCCTGGTGATAATATTCGCTCCCGTAAGTCAGCAGGTGAGCGGCGAAGCTGTCGGTGAACAGTCGGCTGCGGTTTTCAAGTTTGCCGCCCGTCGTGGTTTGTTTGCGGAACTCGGCACCGTCAGTCTGGCCCTGGGCATTAATACGCGCTTCAGACCAGTAAGCAGTTGCATCGGCATTCAGCCAGTCACTTTGGTCTGGGCCAATGTGGTATTTCACCTGCGCATCACGCTGAATGGTTGAGCGATCAACCATTGGGTTGCCTGGGTCTGCATCGGTGGTTTGCGGGTTTTTAGGCTCCTGGGCGGCGTTATTGTAGTAACGCAGGGAACCTGCAAGGGATTGCGCCGGGTCGATGTACCAGGTGCCTTTCGCCAACAAGTTACCGATATTTTCATCGTTCGGTGCAGTTTCACCGTCGCTCTGGCGAATGTCACCACGATCGCGGCTTGACCAGGCAACCAGGCCATCAAGATTGTCTGTGCGACCAAAGGCGCTGGCACCCATGCCGATACTGTGATCGCCGGTTGCACCAGTACCAAATACGCGGAAACCGCTGTTTTGGCCTTCATACAGCAAATCGCTGGCATCTGCCGTTTCATAAGAAATCACACCGCCGAGTGCACCGCTGCCGTACAGCAGAGCAGATGGGCCACGCACGATTTCGATACGTTTGATCAACGCCGGATCAATAAAGGTACTGTTGAGGTGACCGGTATCCGTGCCCTGGCGAACGCCATCGACCAGCATCAGTACGCCACGGCGGTCATAACCACGCATGTTAACGTCCTGGCCGTTGGTGCGCCCGGTGCCAGAAAGGGTTATCCCCGGAACTCGGCGAAGCATATCGGCGGCGGAAGAAGATGTTTGGCTTTCAGGGCTATCGGCGTCAATGACTGTAACCATCATCGGCGCTTCGAAAGTGCTACGTTGGTTACCGGTGGCGACCACAGTCACCTGGTCATCTTTTGCATTGGCGGGCAGGGCAGTAAACACCGCAACAGTCAGTAATGACAGACGGAATCCGACTGTGTGTAAAGCAGGCATGCGCAAATCTCCATCAGGAAAATTGAAAGCGCTGGCTGCCTGGGGATGACCTGGGTGGCTTGCGTAATGTTAGGTTGTATTTGGGTTTATTTGGTCAGGATTAACTTCCCGGCCTGAGTCTGACGTAACTGGTATTGTTGGCCTTCGTGGAGAATAACCACGCGTCCGTCAGGGCCGAGTAACAGCTTACTGTCTATCTGACGGGGAACGGCCGCAGATTGCGGATTCGCAGGGGTGAATGCTTTATCCATGTTTCACTCTGTATACAAATGACAATCAATGTAACAATGATAATCATTATCAATAAACTATGTTTCGGCATCAAGTGTTATTTGTAATAAATTTGTGAATGGATCAATTTTGGCCGCAAAGGCGCTTCTGTACCTTGTGATCCCTTAAAGCAACGACGGTGCTAGTCCGAAAACGGAACTCATCTTGAGTCCAGACGCTGTGTTTCAGGAGCGAGGGTTCAGGCAGAATGACGCCTGCTGTTGGATTGAACTTTGTATTTTAACGAAGAACGTCAGAAATAATTGATATTTTATATAAAAAGGAAATATCTATGAGTCAGGGAAATGAAGTAGAGCAAGATATCAATATCAGTTGGTTTGTTCCTCTCGGAGGCCTCTCTTTAGCTATTTCAGCTATATGTTTTTGTAATGAGGGGTTCATTGCTTTTTTTTGGTCACTAATACTCGGTTTTGCGTTGTTGCTCATTGGTCTTATGCAAAGTTATCACCGTGATCATGCTGGGTTGACTATTTTAAGCTTGATAGGCGTGGTGGCTAGTGGCGGTGTTTTACTCTTCGTTGTCGCTATAATTCTGGCATTTGGCACACATGATTTTAAATAAAAACCCTAACCAGATATTTACTGTCGAATATCATAAAGAATATTTTTTTAACAGCATGAAATGACCATGCCAGTAATTACATAAGGAATTGTAGTGATGTATAAAATAAAACCTAATTTGTATCGGTTAATATGTGTTGCACTAATATCCAGTATGTTATCAGGATGCATGACTTATTTGTTGTCAAACAGTTCCAGGAACGGCGAAGAGGTAACGAAGGATAAGTATTCAGACACCATAATCGGTATGTCTCTTGCGCAAAGCCAGACTGGGCAGAAGGGATGGGTACTGACCGGAAAAAGTTATGATTATCTTTTAGTTAAAGGAGGAGATAAGGTTGTTGATATTCTCAAAGATGAGTTAATTATCAAGAAAAATCTCACCGTGGAAAGTGAAACTCGAATTTTGATCGACGCAAACAATAAATCATTCACTGGGGGTATACTCTTAAATTATAAATTCACGGGTGAGGAAGATAAAACTCTTGCAGAGAATTACGGATTTAAATGTAATGGCTCTATGTGTTCTTATTATATTTCGCCAATTGGTGGAACAATTCATAAGAAAAATAGCATTGAGAATTACAAATCAAAAATGCTGATGTTCGAAAATCCATTTGAAGTAAAGTTCTATGAATCGCATTATTCCAGCGGCGACGCTAAACTGGTATTTATGCCCGTTACGATAGCATTGGATATTGTTACTGCACCGTTGCAGTTACTGGCGCTATTAGTAATAATTCATTAAATTTAATACGTAAAAACGGCAGGGTTTAAAAAACCTTCATCTGAATCTACTATATCCATTAAATAACCTCTCCTCTGTACACCACGAGGAGAGGTTATTTATCAAATCAAAAACGGCTATCCGTTGCGTCGGCCAGCATGTCGAGCAGCGTTTCAGTATCTTCCCAGTTCAGGCAAGGGTCGGTAATCGACTGTCCGTAAACCAGCGGTTGTCCGGCGACGATTTTCTGCGTGCCTTCACGAATGAAACTTTCAGCCATTACACCGGCAATCGCGCGTGAACCATTACGAATTTGGTTACAGACGTTCTCACACACATCCAACTGGCGGCGATGCTGTTTCTGGCAGTTGCCGTGGCTGAAATCGATAACCAGTTGTTCTGGCAAATCAAATTCATGCAGGCTGTCGCAGGCTGCGGCAATGTCTGCCGCGTGGTAGTTTGGCTGCTTGCCACCACGCATGATGATATGGCCGTATGGGTTACCGCTGGTTTGATAAATGGTCATCTGGCCGTTTTTATCCGGCGAAAGGAACATATGGCTGGCTCGTGCTGCACGAATCGCATCAACTGCAATACGCGTGTTGCCATCGGTACCATTTTTGAAACCAACCGGGCAAGAAAGGGCAGACGCCATTTCGCGGTGGATCTGGCTTTCGGTGGTGCGTGCGCCAATTGCGCCCCAGCTAATTAAATCGGCAATATACTGGCCGATCACCATATCCAGGAACTCAGTCGCGGTCGGCACACCCAATTCGTTTACTTTTAGCAGCAATGTGCGTGCCTGCTCAATACCGTGGTTTACACGATAACTGCCATTTAAATCAGGATCTGAAATCAACCCTTTCCAGCCAACAACGGTGCGTGGTTTTTCGAAATAAGTACGCATCACGATTTCAAGGCGGTGCTGGTGCTTTTCACGCGCAGCCTGCAGACGATGGGCGTAATCCATTGCCGCATCCAGGTCATGAATGGAGCAAGGGCCAACAATGACCAGCAGGCGGTTATCTTCGCCATTGAGGATTTTTTCGATACGACGACGCGAGGCAGTTACGTTTTGCGCAACCTCCGGGGACACAGCCAGACGCTGTGCCAGCTCGGCAGGTGTAACCAGACTGTCGATGCGCGCGGTGCGCAATTCATCTGTTTTGTTCATTGGGTGTCTCAGAAATTTTGTCTTCAGCTCGGCAGGAGTACCGGGAAGTGATGGCTGTCACGATAAACCAATTTATGTCGATTTCAACTGCATAACTGAATGGTTATCGCCAAATTCTGTACACCCTACCATACAAAATTGCACCTTTGAACTAGTTTGTTAGTACATGCGGCGATTCAATCCCATGATATCAAGGATCTTAGTTGCCATCTCTTCAACCGAATAATTCGTGCTGTTGAGATAGCGAATTTGGTTCTTGCGAAACAAGGCTTCCACTTCGGCAACTTCCAGTCGGCACTGGCGCATCGACGCATAACGGCTGTTTTCACGGCGCTCTTCACGGATAGCGGCAAGGCGCTCTGGGTTGATAGTCAGACCGAACAGTTTGTGTTGCAGAGGCTTCAGCACCGCAGGCAGTTGGATATTATCCATATCGTCGGCAATGAACGGATAGTTTGCCGCTCGAATCCCAAATTGCATCGCCAGATACAAACTGGTTGGGGTTTTTCCGCAGCGTGAAACGCCCAGCAAAATGACCTGCGCCTGATCGAGATTGCGCATCGAAATACCGTCATCATGCGCGAGCGTGTAATCAATTGCGGCGATACGCGCGTCGTACTTAATTAAATTTCCTGGATTCAGACCATGAGTACGGTGGGCAATCGGTGTTGGCTCAAGTTTCAATTCTTGCTGCAAAGGGGCAACCAGCGCTTGCACGATATCCTGACAAAAACCTTCGCTTTGCAAAATAATGTCGCGAATTTCTGGCAACACGATGGAATAGAACACTAAAGGGCGTATGCCAGATTGCTGGTAAATCGCATTGATTTGCTCTTTCACCGCATTGGCTCGACTTTCGTTTTCGACAAACGGCAGCGTAATGCTGTTGATGGCGACGGGGAACTGCGACATCACCGCATGGCCGAGCACTTCGGCGGTGATCGCGGTGCCATCGGAAATATAAAACACCTGTCTGTCTACAGCGTTATCCATTTTTCAATCCTGAACGTCGTGAGGTTGGCTGAAGCATAAATTAAAACAACGGGCTTCGGGATCATTCTTATCTCAATTTTAAAAATGAAATGTGGTTTTTATTTTTAATGAAATGAGTAGTTCATTTTCATCCAACCATTAAACCTTTATTAATATAGGGATTAAATTAAGAATCAATAGGTTATGTGAAAAGTAAATAAATCTGAAAAATTCAAATTTTTATTTTGCTTGAACGATTCACCTGTTTTATTCCCTCATATAATTATGCCAATCTAAAAAGGATGTAATGTATTTCTCATTCATATATCACAAAAGGATTGTTTCGATGTCCAACTCGTCACCGCTGGTGCTTTGGTACAACCAACTCGGCATGAATGATGTAGACAGGGTCGGGGGCAAAAATGCCTCTCTGGGTGAAATGATTACTAACCTTTCCGGTATGGGTGTTTCCGTGCCGAATGGGTTTGCCACCACGGCCGAAGCGTTTAACTTGTTTCTTGACCAAAGTGGCGTGAACCAGCGTATCTATGAGCTGCTGGATAAAACGGATATTGATGATGTGACCCAGCTTGCCAAAGCCGGTGCGCAAATCCGCCAATGGATAATCGATACGCCATTCCAGCCCGAGCTGGAAAAAGCCATTCACGATGCCTATGAACAACTTTCTTCTGACGATGCTGATGCCTCTTTTGCCGTGCGCTCCTCCGCCACTGCCGAAGATATGCCGGATGCGTCGTTTGCCGGACAACAAGAAACTTTCCTCAATGTGCAAGGTTATGACGCGGTGCTGGTTGCCGTGAAACACGTATTTGCTTCACTCTTTAACGACCGCGCAATCTCTTATCGCGTTCACCAGGGTTATGACCACCGTGGCGTTGCGCTCTCCGCTGGCGTGCAGCGCATGGTGCGTTCGGATCTCGCCTCGTCCGGTGTGCTGTTCTCCATCGACACCGAATCCGGTTTCGACCAGGTGGTGTTTATCACCTCTGCTTATGGCCTTGGCGAAATGGTGGTGCAGGGCGCGGTTAACCCAGACGAATTTTACGTTCACAAGCCGACTTTAGCTGCCGGTAAACCGTCGATTGTGCGCCGCAATATGGGCTCGAAAAAAATCCGCATGGTCTACGCGCCAAGCCAGGAACATGGCAAGCAGGTTCGTATTGAAGATGTGCCGCAGGCCGACCGCGACCAGTTCTCTATCACGGCTGAAGAAGTGCAGGAACTGGCGAAACAAGCTGTGCAAATCGAGAAGCACTATGGCCGCCCGATGGACATCGAATGGGCCAAAGATGGGCACACCGGTAAGCTATTTATCGTCCAGGCACGCCCTGAAACTGTGCGTTCCCAGGGCCAGGTAACGGAGCGCTACCAGCTGCATGCTCAAGGTAAAATCATTGCCGAAGGGCGTGCTATCGGTCATCGCATCGGTGCGGGTCCGGTAAAAGTGATTCACGATATCAGCGAGATGAATCGCATTCAGCTAGGCGACGTGTTGGTTACCGACATGACTGACCCTGACTGGGAACCGATCATGAAAAAAGCGGCGGCCATTGTCACCAACCGTGGCGGGCGCACCTGTCACGCGGCAATTATCGCCCGTGAACTGGGTATTCCGGCGGTTGTGGGTTGTGGCGATGCCACGGAACGGATGACCGAGGACCAGAATGTGACGGTTTCCTGCGCTGAAGGGGACACCGGTTACGTTTACCAGGAACTGCTCGATTTCACCGTGAAAAGCTCAACGGTCGATACCATGCCGGATCTGCCGCTGAAAATCATGATGAACGTCGGTAACCCTGACCGTGCCTTTGATTTTGCCTGCCTGCCGAATGAAGGCGTGGGGCTGGCGCGTCTGGAATTTATCATCAACCGTATGATTGGTGTGCACCCGCGCGCGCTGCTGGAGTTCGACCAGCAAGAGCCTCAGTTGCAAAATGAAATCCGTGAAATGATGAAAGGCTACGACGACCCGGTTGAGTTTTACATTGGCCGTCTGACAGAAGGGATTGCGACACTGGGCGCGGCATTCTGGCCGAAGCGCGTCATCGTGCGTCTATCTGACTTCAAATCCAACGAATACGCCAACCTGGTGGGCGGCGCGCGTTACGAGCCGGAAGAAGAAAACCCAATGCTCGGTTTCCGTGGTGCGGGTCGTTATGTCGCCGATAGTTTCCGTGAATGTTTCGCCCTGGAATGCGCCGCCATGAAACGTGTGCGTAACGAAATGGGCCTGACTAACGTCGAAGTGATGGTGCCGTTTGTGCGCACCGTTGCGCAGGCGAAAGCTGTGGTGGAAGAACTGGAACGTCAGGGTCTGAAACGCGGTGAGAACGGACTGAAAATCATCATGATGTGTGAGATCCCATCGAACGCCTTGCTGGCCGATGAGTTCCTGCAATATTTCGATGGCTTCTCAATTGGTTCAAACGACATGACTCAGTTGGCGTTGGGTCTGGATCGCGATTCCGGCGTCGTTTCTGAACTGTTTGATGAGCGCAACGATGCAGTAAAAGCACTGCTGTCGATGGCGATTAAAGCGGCGAAGAAACAAGGCAAATACGTTGGGATTTGTGGTCAGGGGCCGTCCGACCATGAAGATTTTGCTGTCTGGTTGATGGAGGAGGGGATTGATAGTCTTTCTCTGAACCCGGACACCGTGGTGCAAACCTGGTTGAGCCTGGCAGAAGCCAACAAGTAATTTAAAGTCGGATGCCGCTAACGCTAATCCGACCTACTAAACTGAAATTGTAGGGCGGATTAGCGCAAGCGACATCCGCCATTTTTTATTCTTACGATGACGTGTTTGGACTCATCGCACCTGTGACTTCACTTTCAGTCTGGAATTTACCTACCCGAAGGTCGCCCACAATACTGTTCATTCTGTCTTCGGTTAACTTGTAATAACGAATCGAGATGGCAGTAATTAAGTAGAAAATAGCCGGTAATACCGTAAACAGAATCAATACGCCGCGAACAGCTTCGGCAGATTGCTGTTCTACACCAGCCTGATAACCAAACCACGCCAGACCCCAACCGGTTAATGCACCACCAATGGCCACACCCAATTTAATGATAAATATATTTGCAGCAACATTCATGCCTGTAATACGACGCTGGGTTTTCCATTCGCCATAATTATTAGCATCGGTAATCATTGACCACTGAAGTGGTGCATTAATACCCTGCAAGATATTAAGGACAATATGCACCAGGAAGGCAGGAACCCAGTAATTGGTTGGCAATACGAAGAACAATAACCCTATCAATGCGCTCAGCACATTCACCCAAACGGAGGCACGGATTTTACACATCCAACTGCCAAGGTGTTTTGCGAACAGGCTGCCGAATACTGCGGCGACTGTGGTGGCAAGCATGAACATGGAAATAATGCCGCTGCCCTGATGAAGAATATATTGCACGAAATAGACTAATAAACTGCCACGCACGACCACACCGCATAACATGGCGAGGTTATAAACCGACAAAATACGCCACTGATCGTTTTTCAATAAAATGCGCACATCACGCATGATATTAAGATTTTCTTCTTTAACCGGGGTAATGCGTTCGCGAGTGGTCATGAAGCAAATAAGGAACATGATGCAACCAATAACACCAAAGATCCCCATCGCCCACTGCATACCTGCTGCTCTGTCGGCAGGTGAGATAAAGTCAGCCAACGGCAGAATCAGTGCGGTACCCATTGCACCACCGATTGGCGCGATGGCAAAACGCCAGGACTGCAACGACAGGTTTTCTTGTGGATCAGACGTAATCGCTGCGCCTAATGAACAATAAGGAATATTAATCGCTGTGTACATTAGCGTCATGAATATATAAGCGAGAACGGCATAAACAATTTTACCGGTTTGGTCAAAATCTGGTGTTGAATAAACCAGCACACAACTTACGGCAAAAGGAACACAGATAATCAATAACCAGGGACGGAATCTTCCCCAACGAGTTTTAGTCTGGTCGGCAATAGCCCCCATAATGGGGTCGGTAATGGCATCTAATACCCTGACGACTAAAAATAGTGTCCCCATAACAGCTGGGGGTAAACCATAAATATTCGTATAAAAATAAGCCAGAATGGCGACGGATGAGTCAAAGACGATGTGACTTGCTGCATCGCCCAGGCCAAACCCAAATTTCTCTTTATTAGTTACTTTTTCAGCTAACACCGACATACATTCACCTTTATTTAAAGCCGGAATATGACACTAGTTATATGTTGTGAATGTGGACAGGAGTATTGTAATTTTTCATTTGTGTTTTATGTTTCTTATCAACTGTGACGGAGTTATCTATTATCCCCCCGGCTTTGTCCTGAATTAGCCTTCTCTCCTGCATGTTTTTGAATCCCGTCACACTTATGACTAAAAACCAAAAAACGTAATCTTACTGATTATTCTGACAATTGTTTGCGCGGTGGTTCATCACTCATATTGATGATTGGAAATCATCTCCGCGAGCCGTCACGCGGATAGCTGAACTTGAAAGAGGAATAATATGTCTGCCATTTATCAGGATGCTCACCGCCCAGTCAATGAACGTGTCGCCGATCTGCTGTCGCGCATGACCGCCGAAGAAAAATTTGCGCAGATGCATGCGTACTGGCTGATTTTGTCGAGCGATGGGGATCACCGTGAACGTACAGATTTAAGCGATGAGTTTTCTGGGGCAACCGAACAGGCCGCACTTTCCGAGCGGCTCAAGTTGGGTGTCGGGCAAATCACCCGACCGTTAGGCACGCATATTGTTGATGCGAAAGAGGGGCTTCGTGCGGCCAATCGCTTGCAGAAAACGCTGGTCGAAGAGACGCGGCTGGGCATTCCGGCGCTGTTTCATGAAGAGTGCTTAGTTGGATTATTGTGCAAAGACGCCACGTTATTCCCGTCATCACTCAACTACGGCTCAACCTGGGATTTGGATCTTATAGAACGTGCGGCTGCGGCCATTGGTGAAGAAGCCCGCTCAACAGGCTGCCATCAGGGGCTTGCGCCCGTTCTGGATGTGTCGCGTGATGTCCGCTGGGGGCGAACAGAAGAGACTTTCGGCGAAGATCCGTGGCTGGTGGGCATGATGGCAACGCATTATGTCAAAGGTTTGCAGGGTAAAAAGCGCGACCTGCTGGCAACACTCAAGCATTACGTCGGCCATTCATTTAGCGAGGGCGCACGCAATCATGCCCCCGTTCACCTTGGATTCTGTGAGTTAAATGACACTTTCCTGCTGCCATTTGAAATGGCGGTGAAGCTCGCCAATGCGGGTTCTGTGATGCCTGCATATCATGACATTGATAACCAGCCGGGTCACTCTGACGAATTTCTGATGACCACCGTTTTGCGCGAACAATGGGGCTTTGACGGCCTGATTGTGGCTGATTACGGTGGTGTGAGTTTGTTGCATCAGCATCATGGTGTTTCGCACGATGCGGCTGAATCTGCGGCACTGGCGTTTAATGCCGGGCTGGATGTGGAATTGCCGAAAGATGATTGTGCCCGCCACCTGGCACAAGCAGTGGAACGCGGGCTGATAACCATGGAAAAAGTGGATGAGATTGTTGGTCGCGTATTAAAAGAAAAATTCCGACTGGGTCTGTTTGAACATCCCTATCGCGACGAAAAGGGTGTCGCGCTGCAAACTGAATCCACCATAAAAATCGCCCGTGATGTGGCGACTCGTTCGATCACTCTTTTGGAAAATAATGGCATCCTGCCATTGCAGGGCAAACCGCGCGTGGCGGTGATTGGTCCAACTGCGGATGATCCACTTGCACTGTTGAGCGGCTATAGCTTCCCGGTGCATCTCATCATCAGCGATATGCTGGAACAAACATCGCAAGTGACGACGCCGCTTGAAGCGCTGCGCGAACTGCTGGGCAGCGACAACGTTCGTTACAGCAAAGGCTGCCATATTATTGAGAAACGCATGGCTGGTGCACCGGTATTCCCCGGCGACAGCGGCGGCAAACCAATGCAGTCATCACCTGTTTCACGCGACACTTCGCTGATTCCTGAAGCGGTGAAAACAGCTGAGCAAAGTGATGTTGTGGTGCTGTGCGTCGGGGATTTATCCGGCTTGTTCCAGAGCGGTACCGTTGGCGAAGGTTCAGACACCGACAGCCTTGTGCTGCCTGGCGTGCAGCAACAGTTGCTCGATGAACTGGTCGCGACAGGAAAACCAGTCGTGGTCGTGATGACGGGCGGGCGACCTTACAATCTGGGCGGCCAGGAAGATAACGTTGCGGCGCTATTAATGGCCTGGGCACCAGGGCAAGAGGGCGGACACGCGATTGCTGATGTACTTACCGGACGCACCGAACCCGGCGGGCGGCTGGTGGTATCCATCCCCAAAAGTGCGGGAGCCACACCGTACTATTACAACCACAAACTGAAAAGTGGCGGTACGCCGTTTGCTTTCCATTTTGGTTCTCGCTACCCATTTGGTTTTGGCAAAACCTGGACGGAATTTGACTATGGCGCGCTACAAATTGAAAGCTGTGAAATTCCTAATGACGACGGTGTAGTCAGCGTTAGCGTAACCGTAAGCAATAGTGGAACAGTGGCGGGAAGTGAAGTAGTGCAGCTTTATGTGCACGACAAAGTAGCAACGATGGTGCGCCCGGTTCAGGAACTGAAGGCCTTCCAGCGGGTGCAACTTGAGCCAGGTGCCAGTGCTCGACTCACTTTTAATGTTCCCACCGATATGCTGAATTTCACTTCACGTCGCGGCGAACGTGTCGTTGAACCCGGCGAGTTTGAGTTTCGCATCGGGGCTTCTAGCGCTGATATCCGAAGTTCGGGTGTTGTAACGGTGACGGGTAAAATTCGTGTAATTACGGGCAACTGGCGGATGGTAAGTCACTGTGAGGTGGAGCCTCTGAGCGTGTAGCATTCCTTTGCCCCGAGCGAAGCGAGTAAGAGTAAGATGAAGGCTTATTCTTGCTGTCGGGACGGCAGCGCTATGTGTGTAAGGTTGTTGTTATGAGTGTTGGCTCTACAGAAAATCATGCCCCGTTTGGGGCATTGTTGGGCCATGCCCCCGGTGGTGTGGCGATTTACTCCTCGAACTACGATTCGCTTGATCCTGCAACCCTGGCCGATGACAGCGGGTTCAGGCACTATCTGAACCACGAATATATGGGCTATAAGTGGCAGTGCGTCGAGTTCGCGCGCCGCTTTCTGTATATCAATTACGGAATGGTTTTTACCGATGTCAGAATGGCCTATGACATCTTCTCACTGCGCTATCTGCGGCAGGTCATCAATGACAACATTCTTCCCCTCCAGGCTTTTGCCAATGGGTGTGAACGCCCACCAGCGGTAGGGAGTTTGCTTGTCTGGCAGAACGGTGGGGAATTTGCCGAAACCGGGCATGTGGCGATTATCACGCAGGTTCTGGCTGATAAAGTCAGAATCGCAGAACAGAATGTCGTCCACAACCTGCTTCCGATGGGGCAGCAATGGTGCCGCGAGTTGGTACTGGTTCAGCATGGTGGGAAATATTTCATTCAGGATTCCTTCGATGATACGGAAATCCTGGGGTGGATGATCCAGACTGCTGATAGCCAATACAGTGTTCCACAACCGGAAATACCCGCGCAGTACCTGGCGATTCATTGCGAACAGGTGGATGATAAAGGGCAATTTGCCAGCCCGTGGCTGGATGAGCAGGACCCCGTCACGCTAGCCTATGTTCAGGCCAAACAGGGCCATATTGTTAACGCCGATCCCTATCGTTATTTCACCCTTTCCCGCAGTGCCGAGCAGGAGCTAATCCGCGCTACCAATGAGGTACATCTCATGTACCTGCATGCCACGGACAAAGTTCTGAAAGATAATGATCTGTTGGCGCTGTTCGACATCCCCGAAGTTTTGTGGCCACGCTTGAGGCTATCCTGGCAGAACCGTCGTCATCATATGGTCACTGGTCGCCTTGATTTCTGCATGGATGAACGCGGGCTCAAAGTATATGAGTACAACGCAGATTCGGCGTCTTGCCATACCGAAACCGGCCTGATTCTGGGGAAATGGGCGCAGCAAGCAGGGGTGACGGAAGGCGATGACCCAGGCATGCGGCTGCTTGATGCATTAACCAATACCTGGAAGCACAGTTATGCGCGTCCTTTCGTCCATATCCTCCAGGATAATGATGCGGAAGAAAATTATCATGCGCAGTTTGTGCAGCGCTCGCTGTCTCAGGCGGGGTTTGAAAGTAAAATTCTGCATGGCCTGGAACAGTTGCAATGGGATGTCTCCGGGCAACTTGTTGACGGTGATTATCGCCCGATTAATTGCGTCTGGAAGACATGGGCATGGGAAACCGCACTAGACCAGTTGCGAGCCGAAAGTGAAGCTGAATACGCAGGGCTGCCGATTCGCACAGGGCATTCTAAAAATAGCGTAAGGCTGATAGACGTGTTGCTGCGCCCTGAGGTGATGGTTTTTGAACCGCTATGGACGATTATCCCCAGCAATAAAGCGATATTGCCCGTTCTCTGGTCTTTGTTCCCGAACCACCGTTATTTGCTGAATGCCGGGTTTGAACTCAACGCTGAGCTTGAACGAAGTGGCTATGCCATCAAGCCGATAGCCGGGCGCTGCGGCAATAACATCGGGTTGGTTAACCACCAGGATCAAGTGCTGGATGAAACTTCCGGAAACTTCGCCGGGCAGAAAAATATTTATCAGCAGCTCTGGTGTCTGCCGAAAGTGGCAGGGCGCTATGTGCAGTTGTGCACGTTTACTACAGGTGGGCATTACGGCGGCGTGTGTGTACGCTCCGAAAGTAGCCTGGTGATTAAAAAAGAGAGTGATATTGATCCACTGCGCATTCTGAGCGACGAAGACTTTGTTAAATAGTCTTTATTGGAAGGTGAGCGACGAAAAAAAAGCCCATCGTTGAGATGGGCAAAGACTACACACAGCAATTCGTTGTTTCACTCAGGGGATTTCCATGCTTATAAATCAATGTGTTGATTCATAGCCTTGAAGTAATAGTAGGCATCTCATCCTGGAGCGTCACTCGGATTCGTCTCAATAGTTAATGGAAAGTAAACGGTTTGAGTCACATTACTGCATGTTTGTAGAATCAAGGGCTTGTAAAGCGCAGAATTGATAAGAGTTGTTAATCAGTTTCGTTATGTCGCCCCGCAGCAGGGGCGACATAAGATTACAGCGGGATTTTTATTCGTGTTCTTCGAGCACTTCTACCACTTCATTCGGATCATCTTGCGGCTGCGGCGCTTCGTGCATCCATACCGAAATCAAACGATAAGATACCGCCAGCAATACCGGCCCGATAAACAAACCAATCATGCCGAACGCAATCAAACCCCCGATAACACCAGAGAGGATCAGGATCATCGGCAAATCAGCGCCCATACGAATCAGCACCGGGCGAATAAAGTTATCCATCGTACCGACTACGCAACTCCATACCAGCAGCACCGTGCCCCAGGTGTTATCGCCAGTCCAGTACAGCCAGACAATGGAGGGAACCAGCACCAGCAACGGCCCAATTTGCACCAGACAGCACAGCATCATTACCACGGTTAATAGCGTTGCATTTGGGATCCCGGCAATTGCCAAACCCACTCCGCCCAGCACCGATTGAACCAGCGCGGTAACGACAACACCCAATGCCACGGCACGAATCGCCTGGCCTGCAAGTAACACAGCTGCATCGCCGCGTTTGCCCGCCAGACGGAACGCAAAGTGGCGAATACCGTTGCCCAGCGTTTCCCCTTTTGCATACAACAGCACGCTAAATAGCAGCATCAGGCCGCAATGCATCAGGAAGCTGCCGACGTGTATCGCCTGGCCCAGGAACCAGGTCGTGGTGGTGCCGATATAAGGGCGAACTTTTGCCATAATGGCGCTGCCGCCGCTGTCTACCAGCGCATTCCAACCTGCATAAAGCTTGTCACCCACCAGCGGAATGGTGTTAAGCCAATCGAACTTAGGTAATTCCATATTACCTTTGGTAGCCCAGTCAATCACCGGGCCGCTGTTATCCACCAGGCTGTTTACCAACATCGCCACCGGAATAACAAATAACATTAGCAATAACAACGTCATCACCAGCACCGCAAGCAAACGTTTTCCCCATAACAAACGCTGCACTTTGAGCATGAGCGGCCAGGTGGCAAGTACAATCGTACCTGCCCAGGCAAAACCGAGCACAAACGGGCGAACTATCCATAAACAAGCGATGATCATCACCGAGATAAACAACACTGACAGCAGGATCTGTAGCAGATCCTTTGGCTGACTGACTTTAACCATAGATAAAATCACCTTAATAACTGATAACGGGCAAAGTGCCTGCGTTAAAACCGCAAAGCGGATGAGTTAATGATGATGTATTTCCTCGATTTTTGACAGGAGCAAAACAGACGGGAATGTCTGAATAAAATGTGTTAAAAAATAAATGGAAGCAAACGCAAACGATAACTCACAACTTATAACGTCAGGCAGGGTCGGAAAGTCAATGATCCCACAAATTTCTCAGGCACCCGGTGTTGTTCAATTGGTGCTCAATTTTTTGCAGGCACTGGAACAACAGGGTTTTACCGGCGATACCGCCACCAGCTACGCTGACAGGCTCACGATGGCCACCGATAACAGTATTTACCAACTGTTACCGGACGCGGTGTTATTCCCACGTTCTACGGCAGATGTGGCATTACTTGCCCGGCTTGCCTCGGAAGAACGTTTCAAATCACTGGTCTTTACCCCACGCGGCGGCGGCACTGGCACCAACGGTCAGTCGCTGAATAAAGGCATCGTCGTCGACATGTCGCGCTACATGAACCGTATCATCGAAATTAATCCTGAGCAGGGATGGGTGCGGGTCGAAGCGGGCGTGATTAAAGACCAGCTCAACCAATACCTGAAACCTTACGGTTATTTCTTCGCGCCGGAACTTTCAACCAGTAACCGCGCAACGCTTGGCGGGATGATCAACACCGATGCCTCAGGGCAAGGCTCGTTGGTTTATGGCAAAACGTCTGACCATGTAATGGGCGTTCGTGCAGTATTGCTGGGCGGCGATATTCTCGACACCCGCCCAATGTCGACGATGCTTGCAGAAGATTTAGGGCGCGACGAAAGTCCAATCGGGAAGATTTATAACACCGTGCTTGGGCGCTGCCGCGAACAACGCCAGCTGATTATCGACAAGTTCCCCAAACTCAACCGTTTCCTGACCGGCTACGATCTGCGCCACGTCTTTAACGACGACCTCTCGCAGTTCGACCTGACGCGCATTCTTTGCGGCTCAGAAGGCACGCTGGCGTTTATCACCGAGGCGAAGCTGGACATTACGCGCCTGCCAAAAGTGCGCCGCCTGGTGAATATCAAATATGACTCTTTTGATTCTGCACTGCGTAACGCGCCATTTATGGTGGAAGCTCGCGCGCTATCGGTTGAAACCGTTGACTCAAAAGTTCTGAATCTGGCACGTGAAGATATCGTCTGGCATTCAGTTAATGAATTAATCACCGATGTCCCAGGTAAAGAAATGCTCGGCCTGAACATCGTTGAATTTGCAGGTGACGATCTGGAATTAATTGAAGGCCAGGTTGCTTCACTGTGTGAACGCATGGATTCGTTGATTTCTCAGGGTGAAGGCGGCGTTATCGGCTGGCAGGTTTGCACTGAGCTGGCGGGCATTGAACGCATCTACAACATGCGTAAAAAAGCGGTTGGTTTGCTGGGCAATGCGAAAGGGCAGGCGAAACCGATTCCGTTTGCGGAAGATACCTGTGTGCCACCGCATCATCTGGCTGATTACATCACTGAGTTCCGCGCTTTGCTGGATAGCCACAACCTGAGTTATGGCATGTTTGGCCACGTCGATGCGGGTGTTTTACACGTGCGCCCCGCGCTGGATATGACCGACCCACATCAAGAAGTGCTGATGAAACGCATCTCTGACGATGTGGTCGCGCTGACCGCGAAATACGGCGGTTTGTTATGGGGTGAACACGGCAAAGGTTTCCGCGCCGAATACAGCCCGGCGTTCTTTGGCGAAACACTGTACGAAGAACTGCGCCGTATCAAAGCGGTATTCGACCCTGATAACCGCTTAAACCCCGGAAAAATATGCCCGCCGCTGGGCGTGGATGACCCGATGATGAAGGTTGATGCAGTAAAACGCGGCACCTTCGACAGGCAAATCCCGATTGCGGTGCGCACTTCCTGGCGCGGCGCGATGGAGTGTAACGGCAACGGTTTGTGCTTCAACTTCGACGTGAAAAGCCCAATGTGCCCGTCGATGAAAATCACCAGTAACCGCATTCACTCCCCGAAAGGGCGAGCGACCTTAACGCGCGAATGGCTGCGTTTGCTGGCGGATCGCGGCGTTGACCCGGACGAGCTGGAAAAACAGATGCCGGAAAAACGCGCCAGTCTACGTTCGCTTATCGAGCGTACGCGTAATTCCTGGCATGCCCGTAAAGGTGAGTACGATTTTTCCCATGAAGTAAAAGAAGCGATGTCGGGTTGCCTGGCGTGCAAAGCCTGTTCGACACAGTGCCCCATCAAAATCGACGTGCCGGAATTCCGTTCGCGCTTCTTGCAGCTTTATCACACTCGCTATTTGCGCCCGATGCGTGACCATCTGGTGGCAACTGTCGAAAGCTACGCGCCGCTAATGGCTCGTGCGCCGAAAACGTTTAACTTCTTTATGAGCCAGCCGTGGGTGCGCAATCTTTCCGCTAAACATATCGGCATGATTGATTTGCCGATGCTCTCCACGCCATCGTTACAGCAACAATTAGTCGGGCATGCTTCGGCAAACACCACGCTTGAACAGCTTGAAAGTTACAGTGCGGAGCAGCGAGCCAAAACGGTGCTGGTGGTGCAAGATCCGTTCACCAGTTACTACGATGCGCAAGTGGTTGCCGATTTTGTAAAACTGGTTGAGAAACTTGGACTGGAGCCTGTGGTATTGCCATTCTCACCGAACGGTAAAGCGCAGCACATCAAAGGTTTCCTGCAAAAATTTGCTCGCACTGCGCGTAAAACCTCTGAATTCCTGAATCGTATCTCGAAATTAGGCATGCCAATGGTGGGTGTCGATCCGGCATTGGTGCTTTGCTACCGCGATGAGTACAAACAAACGCTGGGTGATGAACGGGGGGATTTCCACGTCCAACTGGTTCACGAATGGTTACCGGGCGTGCTGGAAAGCCGCGAAGCCGCTGTGGGCGGTGAATCCTGGTATTTGTTCGGCCACTGTACGGAAGTTACGGCGCTGCCCACCGCACCAAATCAATGGGCGGCGATATTTTCCCGTTTAGGTGCGAAGCTTGAAAACGTCAGCGTGGGTTGTTGCGGCATGGCCGGAACCTACGGGCATGAAGTGACAAATCATGCTAACTCGCTGGGGATTTACGAGCTTTCCTGGCATCAGGCAATGCAGCGCTTACCGCGCCAACGCTGCCTGGCCACCGGCTATTCCTGCCGCAGCCAGGTAAAACGCGTGGAAGGCAACGGTGTTCGCCATCCGCTACAGGCGCTACTGGAGATTCTGGGATGATCTGGCGACGCGAAGTGAATCTGGAAGCGCTCAATAAAATGGGCGCTGACAATATGGTGGAACATGTCGGGATCGTGTTTACCCGCATTGGCGATAACGCGCTGGAAGCCACCATGCCGGTTGATAATCGTACCCGACAGCCGTTTGGCCTGTTGCATGGCGGCGCGTCCGTCGTGCTGGCAGAAACGCTTGGCTCAGTCGCCGGGTATTTGTGTACTGAAGGCGAGCAAAAAATTGTCGGTCTTGAAGTCAACGCCAATCATCTGCGTTCAGCACGCGAAGGTATCGTGCGCGGCGTGTGTACGGCGGTTCACGTTGGCCGCCGTCACCAGGTCTGGCAAATTGAAATTAGCGACGAGCAAGGGCGGCTTTGCTGTACTTCACGGCTGACCACGGCAGTGGTTTAAGTCTGCGATCCTGAGCTATTAGCTACAGCGCCAGCAGCACGTTAATCATGGCTGGATTATGTTCGAGCATCAGCAATATTTTTAGCGATGAACCAGAAGGGATGCGACGATTTTGCTCCCAGCTTTGAACCAGGGAAGGGCTCACACCAACAGCCTGGGCGAACTCTTCCTGTTTTAAGCCGCTGGTTTCGCGTAAAGCTTTTACATTAGGTATTGGGTGGCGATGGACTCGTGCAGGCTGCATTTCGCCTTTTTCAATCGCCACCATCTCTTCCATGCTTTGCACAAGTTCGCTGAAAAGTTGCTTATCCATCATGTTGTCCTTAAATTTTCGTGATCAAGAATTGATAGTGCCTGATCCAGATGTTCCGTTAACCGCTTGAGCACGGATTTTTCCGCGTCCGTCATATCATCTTTGACGTTTTTGGCGTAAATCGTTAGCAGGTAAAGCCGACCTTTGGCGGTGACTGCGTAATAGATAACCCGCACGCCGCCGCGTTTACCTGTACCAGGGCGATTCCACCTGAGTTTCTTACAGCCTCCGGTATTTCTGATTGTGTCGCCAACCACATGTTGCCTAATCAAATATTCTTGCAGCTGTTGGAAGGTGTCATCATCTAACAAACCTTCGCGTTGCCTGACAAATGTTGGGGTTTCGATAAACTCAAAATATTCCATTATCTGCTTATCCTTGTGCTGTATTTTTAATCGTACGACGTGCGAGTGTCAACGGTTTTTTCGTACTTGGTACGAAATTTATTGCCATTCTGACATTAGGTGTCGGCATGGGGCTGTGACTTTAGTTTTATTGCAAGGACAAGAACATTCGCTTTTTCAGCTTGTGGAAAGTGCCTCGCAAATAATTAATTATCAGCGGCATAAGCGTTATGTCGTGTGGGACTCACAGGCGCATTTCTGCTAACGTCTGGAAAAATTAATGACAACCGGAGGTCATATGCGTCAACGAATTATCGTCTGTCCAATCATCGAAAATAATGGCGAAGTTTTACTGTGCAAGATGGCGAACGATCGCGGTGTGTTTCCGGGACAATGGGCATTATCCGGCGGTGGAATGGAACCTGGCGAACAAATGGAAGAGGCATTGTTGCGTGAAATCGGGGAAGAGTTGGGTACGGAATTACAAATAACCAGCATCAAACCCTGGACCTTCGCGGATGATGTGCGAGTGAAGACCTACGCCGATGGCACCAAAGAAGAAATTTATATGATTTACCTGATGTTTGACTGCGTGAGCAGCAACCGCGAGGTCACTTTCAATGAAGAGTTTCAGGAAATCGCCTGGGTTAAACATTCGGAACTCGGCAAATACGATTTGAATGAAGCGACCAGAATCACCTTTAATAAAAAAGGGTGGATTTGATTGCTGTTTAACTCTCTCGAATTAAGGAACGCGATGCTTAAAGTGCTCATCTGGCTGGTTCTCACGGTGCTGTCTGGCGGCGGTGTGGTGGTCTACGCACTGCATCAGCAATATGAAGAACAAAGCGCCGAGTTCCGCATTCTGTATCGTGATATCACGGTTAAGCTGTCGCAAAACGATGTCATTCTCGCGCTGCTTTCTAACAGCAGTGACCCAACTGTAGTACAGCAAAAGTTTCCCTATATTCTGCGCTGGCAAACCAAGCCTCATGAGCCTCCGCGTCCGGATATCAATCCTGCTCGTGCCGGAACGTACTGGATAAATTCGCCGCAAGGTTCCTTGTTAATTGATTTGCCAACGTTGTTGGCTGACTTCGTCCGTTCGCAGAAATTTCACCATTTTAGTTTGAGCTGGCAAGGAACACCGCTTCTGACACAAGGCGCTGAAGGGAAAGGGGACTGGTGGCGTTGGGAAAAAGAAGTGGCTAGTCCTTCTCAACCGCTCAACCTGGCGGTGACCAATAATCCTGACTGGCGAAAACTGCCCTGGTTAGCTCTGGTGCTGGTGGGTGTTTTCTGGGCGCTGGCAATCTACTTTTATCATCAGTATCAAATGACCAAACGGCAGCGCAATATCGCCGATTTACGTGCCCACTTTTCAGAACTTGCACGGCTGAATGCGATGGGGGAAATTGCCGCTGGCATGGTGCATGAGCTGAATCAGCCGCTTACCGCTATTCTCAGTTATTCGCAAACGGCACAACGGCTTATTGCCCAACAGCAAGCAGAAAAGGCGCAACCGCTGCTCGATGCTTCAGTTATGCAAACAAAACGAATCAGTGCGTTGCTGCTGGCATTTCGGGAAAAATTAAATAGTGATGAACAACCATTGCAACCCGTGGATTTGCGCCAGATTTGGGCGCGGGTTGTGATGCTGCTAAGTAATGAGATTGAGCGCGGTAAAGTCACCGTGATAAATCAAATCCCCGAATCGTTACCACCGTTGATGGCGTCTCCATTGGGCATTGAGCAGATATTCCATAACCTGCTCAATAATGCGATTCAGGCGCAGCAGCAAATGCCGCAGGGTAAAGCCTGGGTGGCTGTCAATGCTAAGCAAACCGCGAACAGCATCGTTTTAACTGTCACGGATGGCGGCCCAGGGCTAACCGAACAGGCGCTAGAACAGGTATTTATGCCTTTCTTCACTACTCGTAAAGATGGGTTGGGGCTAGGAATGGCACTGACTGAAACGTTAGTTCAGCGGCTTAATGGCAGCATTCAGGCGCAAAACAGTGCAGCCGGTGGCGCATGTTTTACCGTGACTTTTCCACTAACCCAACAGGAGGCGTGATGGCGCAACGTATCTACCTAATTGATGACGATGAAGCGATACGCTTTTCGTTAAGTGCGCTGCTGGCGACGATGGGATGGGAAACGCAAACCTACGATAGCGTGCAGCGTTTTCAGGAATCTGAGCCTGATTTGCAAAGCCTTAACGGCTGTTTACTGCTGGATATTCGCATGCCAGGAAAGTCTGGTATCACGCTGCTGGAAAACTGGCAGCAAATGGGCAGTACGCTGCCGGTTATCATGATGACGGGGCACGGTAGTATTGATCTTTGTCGCCGTGCGTTTAAAAACGGGGCATTCGAATTTTTGACCAAACCCATAGACGCTGATCTGCTTATTGAAACGGTGAGTGCCGCACTGGAACAGCAAAAACACAGCCAGCAACAACGAGAAAATCAGACCGATTTGCTGGCGAAACTGGCGACTCTTTCTGCCCGAGAACAGGAAGTGATGGCGCTGATTATGCAGGGTAAATCGAACAAAGAGATGGCGCGAGATCTCTCTTTATCGCCACGAACGGTGGAAGCGCATCGTGCGAGTTTGTTTGCGCGGCTGGAAATAAACTCGCTGGCTAAGCTGATTAAAATCTATGGCGGCCTTAAAGGCACTACGTAAAATTACCTGGTTTGCCAGGTATTCACCCGAATGGTTTCATCTCCCTGGGTTGGTTACCTTAACTCTCGTAAATTAAACACGCCGAGTTGAGGGAATAAACCATGAAAAAATCACTTCTGTTAGCCGCAGCCTTGTTCAGCAGCGCTGCTGCAATGCCTGTATTTGCCAGCAACGTTCTGACTGAAAAGAATCTCTCACTCGAATTTGCTGAGCAGTTAGCTCAAAAAGCCATTCAGGCTTGTAGCGCAAAAAACTACAACGTCGCGGTGACGGTTGTGGATCGCGCGGGTGTGGTGAAAGTCGTCAAACGTATGGATAACGCAGGTCCACATACGGTAGAAGCGAGCCGTATGAAAGCGTACACCGCGCTGACAACTAAATCCGTCACTGGCGATGTCATGAAAAGTGCGCAAGACAATGCGGGCGCGCAAAACATGCGTGATATCCCAGGCTTCCTGCTGTTGGGCGGCGGAGTGCCAGTGAAAGTAGACAACCAGACCATCGGTGCCATTGGTATTGGTGGTGCGCCGGGCGGCCATCTGGACCAGCAATGTGCGGTAGATGCGCTGGAAAGTACCAAGTCGCTGCTTAACGCTTCCTGATTCAACTGTTCTGTTCTCACAAAAACGCAGGCTTCCCCGGCCTGCGTTCTTTTTTCTGTCTGCTACCAATCGCATAAATAGATATTCTCTATACATCTTTTACTTTCTATCACCCACGCCTTTCTCCCTTAGCTAAATCCTCTTTATTTCAGCGGGTTAAATAGCTCTTTTCGCCATCTGCAAGAGTTTCAGCAGGGTCTATCCTTAGTAAAGACGCCCAAAAATGCAGCATTTCGTGAATACCCCTGTTATCAGGATGTTGTATTGATAATAGTTATCATTAACATAGGGTATTGGCCTTTGGGCGGCAAAACATAAAAGAGGTGAACTATGGATGTGCAAACCGGTAGTTTCGATCCCACTGAATTCGCCTGGAAGGGACTGACGCTAACGCCTGACGCGAGCGCGCATATTCGCAAACTGGCAAGCCAACAGCCGGGTTTTTTGGGTGTGCGTCTGGGCATTAAGCAGACAGGGTGCGCGGGGTTTGGTTACGTGCTCGATACCGTAAAAGAACCTCAACCCGGCGATCTCCTTTTTGAAAAGGACGGCGCAAAGTTGTGGGTTCCGCTTTCAGCTATGCCGTTTATCGACGGAACGGAAGTCGATTATGTGCACGAAGGACTAAACGAAATATTCAAATTTAACAACCCGAAAGCACAGCACGAATGCGGCTGTGGTGAAAGCTTTGGGGTGTAGGCGGGATTATGTCACGTAACACTGAAACGTCTGAAGAAGTGCAAACCTGGGCGGGCAGCCATCACTATAAAGAAGGCTTTTTCACCCAGTTGAAAACCGACGAACTGGCACACGGCATCAACGAAGATGTGGTGCGGGCAATTTCTGCACGGCGTAATGAGCCTGAGTGGATGCTGGAGTTTCGCCTGAGCGCTTACCGCGCCTGGACGCAAATGGAAGAACCGCACTGGCTGAAAGCACATTACGAAAAGCTCAACTATCAGGATTACAGCTATTACTCCGCGCCATCGTGCGGAAATTGCGACGATAACTGCGAATCACAGCCTGGTGCTGTCCAGCAGCCTGGCAGCAATGCGTATCTGACGGGTGAAGTTGAAGAAGCATTTAAACAGCTCGGTATACCGGTGCGTGAAGGTTCTGAAATAGCGGTTGATGCGATTTTTGACTCTGTCTCTGTGGCAACGACTTACCGTGAAAAACTGTCTGAACAGGGGATTATTTTCTGTTCGTTTGGTGAGGCGATTCACGAGTTTCCTGAGCTGGTGCAAAAATATCTCGGCACTGTGGTTCCGAGTAACGACAACTTCTTCGCAGCCCTTAATGCGGCGGTTGCATCCGACGGCACGTTTATCTATGTGCCGAAAGGCGTGCGCTGTCCGATGGAGCTTTCAACCTATTTCCGTATCAATGCGGAGAAAACGGGCCAGTTTGAACGCACCATTTTAGTGGCGGACGAAGGCAGTTACGTCAGCTACATCGAAGGGTGCTCGGCTCCGGTGCGCGACAGCTATCAGCTTCACGCCGCAGTAGTCGAAGTCATCATTCATAAAGATGCGGAAGTGAAATATTCCACGGTGCAAAACTGGTTCCCAGGCGACGGCAATACCGGCGGTATTTTGAACTTCGTGACCAAGCGCGCATTGTGCGAAGGGGCGAACAGCAAAATGTCCTGGACGCAGTCTGAAACCGGTTCAGCTATTACCTGGAAATACCCGAGTGTGATCCTGCGGGGCGATAACTCTATCGGCGAGTTCTTCTCGGTGGCGCTGACGGCGGGACATCAGCAGGCAGATACCGGTACCAAGATGATCCACATCGGCAAAAACACCCGTTCGACAATTATCTCGAAAGGGATTTCCGCCGGGCATAGCCAGAACAGCTATCGCGGTCTGGTGAAAATCATGCCGACTGCGACCAACGCCCGTAACTTCACCCAGTGCGATTCCATGCTGATTGGCCCGGATAGCGGCGCACATACCTTCCCGTATGTGGAATGCCGCAACAATACCGCCCAGCTTGAGCACGAAGCCACGACGTCGCGTATCGGTGAAGACCAGTTGTTCTATTGCCTGCAACGCGGGATTGCCCAGGATGATGCTATCTCAATGATAGTCAACGGATTCTGTAAAGATGTGTTCTCGGAATTGCCGCTCGAATTTGCAGTGGAAGCACAAAAACTATTAGCAATTAGCCTCGAACACAGCGTCGGATAAGAATTAAGGGAAAATTATGCTGAGCATTAAAGATCTACAGGTAAGCGTTGAGGATAAAGAGATCCTGCGTGGTTTAAGCCTGGAAATAAAACCGGGTGAAGTGCACGCCATTATGGGGCCGAACGGCTCAGGGAAAAGTACGCTTTCCGCGACACTTGCCGGACGTGAAGATTACGAAGTTACCGGCGGCCAGGTGCATTTTAAAGGTAAAGACCTGCTGGAGTTATCCCCGGAAGATCGTGCAGGTGAAGGCATCTTTATGGCATTCCAGTATCCGGTAGAGATCCCGGGTGTCAGCAACCAGTTCTTCCTGCAAACCGCGCTGAATGCGGTACGCGAATATCGCGGGCTTGAACAGCTTGACCGTTTTGACTTCCAGGATTTGATGGAAGAAAAAATTAAACTGCTGAAAATGCCAGAAGATTTGCTGACGCGTTCGGTAAACGTAGGGTTCTCGGGTGGCGAGAAAAAACGTAACGATATTCTGCAAATGGCCGTGCTTGAACCTGAACTTTGCATTCTTGATGAGTCCGATTCCGGGCTGGATATTGATGCACTGAAAATCGTCGCAGAAGGGGTAAATTCCCTGCGTGATGGCAACCGTTCGTTTGTGATTGTCACGCACTACCAGCGCATTCTTGACTACATCAAACCTGATTTCGTGCATGTGCTTTATCAGGGCCGAATCGTGAAATCGGGTGATTTCAGTCTGGTGAAACAACTGGAGGAGCAGGGTTATGGCTGGCTTACCGAACAGCAGTAACAGCAACGCCCTGCAACAGTGGCATCATCTGTTTGAAACGCAGGGCGATAAACGCAGCAAAGAAGCGCAGGAGCATATGCAGCAAATGCTGCGCCTGGGCTTGCCGACACGCAAACACGAAAACTGGAAATACACGCCACTTGAAGGGTTGTTGAATAACCAGTTTGTTTTGCCTGTTCCAGAGCCACTGAGTGCAGTGCAGCGAGATGCGCTGGCGTTATCGGTGGATGCGTGGCGGTTAGTGTTTGTCGATGGACGATACAGCAGCGAATTAAGCGATGATCTGACCAACAGCGGCTTTGACGTAAACGTTGATGAAAACCGTGAGTCTTTGCCTGCGGCCGTGCAGGGCGAAGTGTTTTTGCATCTCACGGAAAGCCTTGCTGAAACGGTAACGCATATTCGCGTTGCCCGTAATCACAGCCCGGCTAAAGCACTATTGCTGATGCATATCAGCCGTGGCAGTGCGCAGGGTGAAATGAATACAGCGCATTATCGCCATCACATGTCTCTTGGCGAAGGGGCAAAGGCGACGGTTATCGAACATTACGTCAGCTTTGATGAACTTGCGCATTTTACTGGCGCGCGTTTTACCGCTGATGTGGCGGCAAACGCCCAGTTGCATCACGACAAACTGGCGTTTGAAAATGCGCAGAGTTATCACTTTGCTCATAACGATTTAGTGATCGGCCAGGATGCCACGGTTGAGAGCAATAGCTTCCTGCTAGGGGCTGCGGTATTACGCCACAACACCAGCTCGCAGCTTAACGGTGAAAATACTCAACTGCGCATGAATAGCCTGGCGTTACCGATCAACAACGAAGTGTGCGATACGCGCACCTGGCTTGAACATAACAAGGGTTATTGCAATAGCCGCCAGCTGCATAAAACCATCGTGCGCGACAAAGGCCGTGCGGTGTTTAACGGCATGATTAAAGTGGCGCAGCACGCGATTAAAACCGACGGACAGATGACCAACAATAACCTGTTGCTCGGGCGTCTGGCGGAAGTGGATACCAAACCACAACTGGAAATTTACGCCGACGATGTGAAATGCAGCCACGGTGCCACGATTGGCCGCATCGACGATGAACAGATGTTCTATCTGCGCTCGCGTGGGATTAAAGAACAGGCTGCCCTTCAGATGATTATTTTTGCCTTTGCCGCGCAGCTTACGGAAAGCATTCGTGACGAAGCATTAAAACAGCAGGTGCTGGCGAGGATTGGCCAGCGCTTTGCAGGAGGCGAGGCATGAGTTTTTCCATAGAACGGGTACGTGCTGATTTTCCGATTCTAAGCCGTGAAGTTAACGGGCAGCCGCTGGTCTATTTAGACAGCGCTGCCAGCGCGCAAAAACCGCAGGCGGTTATTGATGCCGAACTGGATTTTTACAGCCATGGTTACGCGGCTGTGCATCGTGGTATTCACACGCTGAGTGCCGAAGCGACGCAGCTGATGGAGAACGTGCGCAACCAGGTTTCACGATTCATCAATGCGCGTTCGCCCGAAGAAATTGTCTTTGTTCGCGGCACCACCGAAGGGATAAACCTGGTGGCGAATAGCTGGGGGCGTGCCAATATTCATGCCGGAGATAACATTATTATTTCCGCGATGGAGCATCACGCGAATATCGTACCGTGGCAAATTCTTTGCGAGCACACTGGCGCTACACTGCGTGTGATCCCGCTTAATCAGGATGGCACGCTACAGCTGGATGTGTTCCCGACGCTGATTGATGAACGCACCAAACTGCTGGCGATCACCCAGGTTTCTAACGTCCTCGGTACTGAAAATCCGGTGCGTGAAATGATTGCTACCGCGCATCAGGCTGGCGTTAAAGTGCTGGTGGATGGCGCACAGGCTATCATGCACCACGCCATCGACGTGCAGGCTTTGGATTGCGACTTCTATCTTTTCTCCGGTCACAAAATTTACGGCCCAACGGGAATCGGTGTGTTATTTGCGCGTGAAGAAATCTTGCAAGACATGCCACCGTGGGAAGGGGGCGGGTCGATGATTGCAAGCGTAAGTCTGACGGAAGGCACCACATATGCCGCCGCTCCGTGGCGTTTTGAAGCCGGGACGCCGAATACCGCTGGGATTATCGGGCTGGGAGCGGCGCTACGCTACGTGGAGAGCCTGAACCTTGCTGAGGTGAGCGAGTACGAGCACTCGTTAATGCGCTATGCACAGCAGGCGTTACAGGCCGTCCCTGACCTGACGATTTACGGCCCTGAGCATCGTCTGGGTGTTATTGCGTTTAATCTGGGCAAACATCACGCTTACGATGTAGGCAGCTTCCTGGATAACTATGGGATTGCCGTACGCACCGGACACCACTGCGCAATGCCGCTAATGGCGTTCTACAAGGTTCCAGCGATGTGCCGAGCCTCGTTTGCGATGTACAACACTGAAGAAGAGGTGGACCGCCTGGTGGCAGGGTTACAGCGCATCCATCGTCTGTTGGGCTAACAGGGAGAAAGCCATGGCTACATTGCCAGATAAAGAAAAGTTGCTGAAGAATTTCAGCCGGTGCAGCAACTGGGAAGAGAAGTATCTCTATATTATCGAGCTGGGCGGGCGATTGCCCGAGCTTGCGCAAGATGAACACAAAGCAGAAAACACCATTCAGGGCTGCCAGAGCCAGGTGTGGATTGTGATGCAGCAGCAGCCGGACGGTGTGATTACGCTCAAGGGCGACAGCGATGCCGCGATTGTCAAAGGGCTGATTGCTATCGTGTTTATTCTCTACCAACAGATGACTCCACAGGATATTGTCGCGTTTGATGTGCGCCCGTGGTTTGAGAAACTTGAACTTGCTCAGCACCTTACACCTTCACGCTCCCAAGGGCTTGAAGCAATGATCCGTGCCATCCGCACCAAAGCCGCTAATCTTAGCTAAACTCAAAGAACAGCTTTCATCCTGTTAACGCGAGGTAATTTTATTGCCTCGCATGGCTTTCAGCATTCCGGCGTTCAGCCGGTGAATACAGGAATTCAGTATGAAACGCGCGTTCTCTCAAATAGCACTAATGTTGTTCAGTGCCCTGGCGGCAAGCCAGTCGGCGTGGGCTGTCGATTATTTACTCCCGTCGCCGGGTAGCCGAATAATTGGCGAAAATCAGACCTATATTGTTCCGAATGACGGTAAAAACCTTGAAGCGGTCGCCGCAAAATATAATACCGGCGTGCTGTTATTGCTTGAGGCGAACAATACTACCGATCCTTTCCTGCCTACAGCGGGCAGCGAGTTAACCATTCCATCGCAAATGATCCTGCCGGATACCCCTCGCGTGGGAATAGTTATCAACCTCGCGGAGTTGCGACTGTATTATTACCCACCGGGCCAGAACCGCGTGGAAGTCTATCCGTTAGGGATTGGCCAGCTTGGGCGTGAAACGCCAGTGATGGTGACGCGTATCAGCCAGAAAATCCCTAATCCTACCTGGACACCTACTGCCAATATTCGCGCGCGTTCTGCCGCCCAGGGCATTACGTTGCCAGCGGTGGTGCCAGCAGGGCCAAATAACCCTCTGGGACGCTATGCACTGCGTCTGGAGCAGGGCGGTGGAGAGTTTCTCATTCATGGCACGAATGCACGTAATAGCATTGGCCTGCGCGTGAGCTCGGGTTGTATGCGTATGCGTGCACCGGATATTAAGGCGTTGTTTAGCCAGGTTGCCTGGGGCACACGGGTGCAAATTATCAATGAGCCGGTGAAATACAGCGTTGAGCCGGATGGTAGACGCTATGTGGAAGTGCATCAGCCGCTATCGCGTAACGACTGGGATAATCCGCAGACAGTGCCGATAGCGATTTCCGCATCATTTGACTCGTTTATAGATAATGCTCTGAGTGATAAAGCGCAGATTGATAGTGCTATCGTGCGTCGTGCGGGTTATCCGGTGCTGGTGAACGCGCCGCAGGGCGTTCCATCACAACCGGTGAGGATTACGCCTATTCAGAGCGTCAAAGCGACGACAGGCAGCGCGCCAGCCACAGGCAGTGGAAGTTTAGTCAGTGGGCCGAGCAGCGTGGTTATGAATTAGAGGGATTTTGAGAGCAGGAATAACAGGCAAAAAAAATGGCGCACAATGTGCGCCATTTTAATACAAGAAGTAATATTACTTCTTGAAGCTATGAGCTTGGTTGTCCAGACGCTGGTTAGCGCGTGCTGCGTCATCTTTAGCAGCTTGAACGTCAGAACGCATTGCGTTCACGTCGTTGCTCAGCTGATCAACTTTAGCGTTCAGAGTCTGAACGTCAGAAGACAGTTGATCGATTTTAGCGTTAGAAGAACAACCTGCCAGCATAGTAGAAGCCAGGATTACCGCGCCCAGTACCAGTTTAGTACGATTCATTATTAATACCCTCTAGATTGAGTTAATCTCCATGTAGCGTTACAAGTATTACACAAACTTTTTTATCTTGAGAATAAATTTTTGATGGGAATGCACTTAATTTTGATCGTTCGCTCAAAGAAACACCGAACTGGGGCTAAAACCTAAAAAAAATAGAAAAAACAGGGGATTTTAATCGGATTCATCTTGGTTAAATGCGACTTAAATAGATGAGGCCGATTTGCTTTTTAACTCAGACTGTCTACTTCACCCCATAAAAAAAGCGCCCGAGGGCGCTTTTTAAGCAAATTATTCGTTCACAGGAAATTTACAGTACGTGAACAGACGCAGTATTGGTGGTGCCGCTTGGTACCAGAGCACCAGAAACCATCACTACGATGTCGCCTTTACGAGCCAGGCCGCTTTCCAGCGCAACTTCTTTACCCAGACGGTAGAAATCATCAGTAGAAGCGATTTCTTTAACCAGCTGCGCAACAACACCTTTGCTCAGAACTAACTGACGAGCAGTCACTTCGTTGGTGGTCAGTGCCAGGATGGTCGCGTTAGGGAAGTATTTGCGCACAGCTTTAGCAGATTTACCGCCTTGAGTCGCAACAACAACCACTGGAGCTTCCAGTTTCTCTGCAGTTTCTACTGCACCACGGCAAACTGCTTCAGTGATGCGCAGTTTACGGCTGTCTTGATTGTTATCCAGACGGCTGGTCATCACGCGGTCAGTACGCTCACAGATGGTCGCCATGATGGTCACAGCTTCCAGTGGGTATTTACCTTTAGCAGACTCACCAGACAGCATTACTGCGTCGGTGCCGTCGATGATGGCGTTAGCAACGTCACCAGCTTCTGCGCGGGTAGGGCGTGGGTTTTTGATCATGGAGTCGAGCATCTGAGTTGCAGTGATAACAACTTTACGTGCACGAACACATTTCTCGATCATCATCTTCTGAGCGAAGATAACTTCTTCAACCGGGATTTCAACGCCCAGGTCACCACGGGCAACCATGATACCGTCAGAAGCTTCGAGGATTTCGTCGAAGTTGTTCAGGCCTTCCTGGTTTTCGATTTTAGAGATGATCTGGATGTTCTCGCCGCCATGAGCTTTCAAGTGCTCACGGATTTCAACGACATCAGCACGTTTACGGATAAAGGACGCAGCAACGAAGTCAACGCCTTGCTCGCAACCGAAGATCAGGTCTTGTTTGTCTTTTTCAGCCAGTGCTGGCAGCGCGATGGAAACGCCCGGCAGGTTAACGCCTTTGTTTTCGCCCAGGTCGCCGTTGTTCAGTACTTTACAAACAACGTTTTTGCCTTCGATTGCAGTCACTTCCATGCCGATCAGACCATCGTCTACCAGTACAGTGTTGCCCACGCTCAGGTCGCTGGTGAAACCTTCGTAAGTCACAGCAACGATATCGCTGTTACCCACAACAGTTTTGTCAGTGGTGAAAGTGAAGGTCTGGCCCGCTTTCAGGGAGACGTCATTGCCGCCTTCCAGTTTGATTGTGCGGATTTCAGGACCTTTGGTGTCCAGCAGGATTGCTGCTTTCTGACCAGTTTTCGCCAATACGTTGCGCAGGTTCTTGATACGCTGACCGTGTTCTGCGTAGTCACCGTGGGAGAAGTTCAGACGCATTACGTTCATGCCAGCATCAAGCATTTTGCTCAGCATTTCTTCGGATTCGGTTTTTGGACCGATGGTGCAAACAATTTTAGTCTTTTTCATGACAGTCTTATCTGTAAGTTGAGAAGGATTGTGAAAATTCGGTTCCGGTCGATACGGGCGCCGGAGCGCAAACTAAAGCTGGTATTGTTCATGTGCCACCCGCTAAGGATAGGTGACAGAAATAAAGCGTGCAGAGGAAAGTGTGCTTGCGGTTCAGCCAGCCGGTGATATTGATTGCTTTCTAATGTATTACGACAGTTCAATGCGCTGAAACCATTCAAGTCAGGGTCGCGCACATTATAGAGGGAACTTGCCCCGAAAGGAATTGAAAACGCCGTTTCAAGTACGGAATGCGCAGAAATACACCGAGGTGTTATCGGTGCGTTAAAGAGATATTAATGAGATGAGTGGGTCAAAAAGTTATAAACCTGTGTTCCAGCAACGACAGGTAACGAGAACATCGCGTTACGGGGTCTATCAGTCATAAGTAACACATATGGATCATTTCTTAAAATATATTTGCGGAATATAATGTTTTTTTGAATAGGGTAGGCAAACAGACAGCGTCCTGCTGACGACAAAGTTGTACGTTTAATGCCCAGTCAGGTTTTGGGGCAGTTTAAACAGCGCTACCTCGTTTGTGGTTTTTATTTAGGTGAAGAGTTTTTGTCATGATTAAGCTAGTTATTCCTGGAATCATTGTGGTGGCTTTCTTTATTGCTTGTGTACATGCACCTGCACAGCGGATTGCTGAATGTGAAAATCACGGTGGAAGGGATGGGGTATGTGTGGCGCATGAATGGGATTTTGATATGGAAAGCCCATTCTCAGCTACCGATCTTTCAACACAGGTCAGTCGCGTAACCGTTCAAAAATAAATCACCCGCGGGGATGTAATAGTCGTTATATTCCCGCAACGCAGAATTTTTCAGGTATACAGATGACCAATATAACGCCAATCCACCTGAAATATTTTCAAGTTAAGTTTTATTAATGTTTATTGTCTTGATTAGGTTATTTCTTAACTACATTATTACTGTGAAAGGGATGGGCGGTAAATGAATTACCCCCAAGTGTTCTTATTAATCACGGATTTGGATTATGCTGTCACTGGAAATGGAAGAAGATGTTGTCCTGCGGGTAAAAGGCATGGAAAAAATGCTTGAAGGGATTGTCCGCGAACTCAAAGCTAACAAGGGTGTGGTCGATGAGTTTATTCGGGATGATATTGCAAGGTTCCGGCACTGTTCAAAAGATGTAATAACGCACCATGTTCAGGTATCTCGCGACGTACGCAAAAGACTGGAAGATGTCACTATCCATTCACAAAAACGTGTACGCAAAACGGCGCAGAATAACTTGCTATACGGTGTATTATGCGGAATGTCTTTCTGTATGATTCTGCAACTGATGTAATACTTATCAATGCATTGTGGGAGAAAGTTATCTTTCTCCCTTTTTTATATCCAAAATTCTACATTTATCGGGTTAGGTATTTGTGCATCTCAGGGGTTAGAGGTAAATGCAGGTTAATATCTTTACCGGGCAAATTACTATTAAACCACGCGTCATAAAACTGCTTGAAGTCTGCACGTTTAAAGCGAGCAGTCAGGCTGCTGTCGACTATTCTTTTTAATTCTGTATCGTCATGGCGCATCATAATCCCTAAGTCCAGCGGGGTGCCCAGTACCTCACCCGAAACCGCATACTGCCTTGGGTTGGCGCTGCTTTCAATGAACTCCTTCAACGACACTTCGTTCATGACCGTCGCAAAACTTTTACGATTACTCATCGTATCAAACGACTCTTTCATCGAGGATTGAGAAAGGATCAACAGATTCAGTTTTTGCAGGCGGTTAAGACGGTTGAGATTAATTAAATCTGTAGAGCCTTTGGTTACGCTGATTGTTCTTCCTGCTAAATCTGTGCTGGAGCGAATTTTGTTTCCCGCTAGCATCCCGAAACGTGTATTAACGGACAAGTAGTGGCGAGAAAAAAGTACTATGCTTTCGCGTTTCACCGTATCGGTGTTAAACGAGCAATCCATATCAATAATATCGTGGTTGAGCATTATGGTCCGCATGGTCAGCGGGACAGGAACATAATTAACGACAAGATTATTAATGTGCAGATCTCTTTTCAGCGACTCGGTCACGTCTTTGCACAAGTCAATGACATAACCCACCACATGTCCATCGTTGGTTTTGTAAGAGTAAGGCGCAACATCACGATAGCCAATATTAATCACTTTATGTGCGGCAATTTTTTGCAAAGTAGACATGTTCAACTCTGCATTGACTACGCTTGCAGAGCAAAATAATAAAATACTTAGTATGTAATTCAGACAATATTTCTTTTTCATGGGTCTTTTGTTATTAGTAAGAATAGAGTTTTTCTGAAGAAACTGACTGTCGCAGCTCAGGGGATAATGGCAAATTAAGGGTAATGCCCTCAGGCATTATGGGCTGCAAAAACCATTTGTTATAAATAGGGATGAACTCTTTGCTCAGCATCAAACGCTTCATGGCGCGATTGATAAGGCGGGTGAACTCAGCATTATTCTTCTGCATCGGCATACCGATAGGCAGGCGTGGGCTAAGGGAGTCTTCAGACATACTAAAGGCCTGCGGGTGCCCGGAAAGCGCGATTTGTGCAAGGAGCAGGACATCACTTGAGACTAACGCAGGCGCTTTACCACTTTCAAGATCGGAGAAAGCTTTGATGTTGTCAGTCCCGAGATCAATATTAAGGGCTAGCTGATGTTCGGCATTCGCTTGCTGGATGTGCCTGACAAAAACGGTTCCGCTTTTGACCATAACGGTATGTCCATTAAGCTCATTAAGATCCGAGATATCATCTTCTTTTCGCGAAACAAAGCGGGTTGCCGAGAAGAAATAAGGTTCAGAAAACGTCACCATTTTTTGGCGTTCAGCCGTGTAGATAGTGGGGATGCATCCCATATCGATGGTTTTATTTTTGATGGTTAGAAATTGGGTCGCGGTACTGACGGGAACCCATTTAATTTTCAATGTCGGGAGATGCAGTTCCTGCTTAAGCATGTCGATCAGCTTGTAGCAGATATCAATGGAGTAACCCTGCGGTTTGCTATCTTCGACATAAGAAAAAGGGAATACATCAATTTGGTAACTCAGCGTAATACTCTTGGTTTGTACGATATCTGATATCAAGTCGCTAGCGCGGCTAACCGAAGGGGTAAGCAGGCCGATACTGAGCAAAACTGTTGTCACCAGAGCTAACAAATGTTGATAAAGATGAATGGCTATTAATTGCATGTCGACTCCAGTCTTTGTTGCTCAAGTTCTGCCATCACGCTGCTATTTTCTACCGGTCGTCCAAAGTGATAACCCTGCACGGTCATTTTCCCCTCACTAATGGAAGCCAGATAGTCACATTGCTGCTGCGTTTCAACACCTACAGCGGTGACGTCCAATCCCCGTAGCAGTGCGTAACGAACCAGCATGCTGACTAAGGTTTGGCTGTCGTCACATTTGTCGAGCACCTCGATGAGTGCGCGAGCAATTTTAATGTGGCTAAACGGATAGATAATCAGGTAATCCAGTGTGGCAAAGCCCGTTCCAAATTCGTCCAATACAATGCCGACTCCCAACGCCTGAATAGCATTGAGAATGGGCAGAATGACTTCACGGTCGAGTTGTTCTGACCCGGTTATTTCGATTTCCAGGCGGGCAGGGTCCAGGCCACTGTCTTGCAATGCATTTCGAATGGTATCCAATATTTTTGGATTACGTAGCTGATGTGAAGAGACATTAACCGCAACGGTTAACGCTTGTGACCACCTGGCGGCGTCCATACAGGCGTTACGAATCAGCCATTCACCTAATGTCGCAATAAGTCCAATATCTTCAGAGACAGAGATAAAATGGTGGGGGTGCAGCAAGCCTCGAACGGGATGCTGCCAACGCACCAGTGCTTCGTAACCTGTGGTGTGGCAGCTATCGAGATTGACGATTTTTTGATAATGCAGGAGGAACTCATTATTTCTGATGCCGTCTTCAATCTCCTGACTAAATTGCAGGTTATTGGACGGATTCATCGTCATGCCATGAGAATAAAAATGGAAGCAGTTACGCCCGAAGCTCTTGGATGTGTAGAGCGCAAGATCTGCGTGAGCGAATAAGTCCTCGCGGGTATTACCATGCTGCGGCGCGCAGGAAATACCAATGCTGCTGCTGATAGAAAAAATATGGCCGCTACAGGCAAAGGGTTTGTTAAACGCTTCTAATACGTGTTGCGCCAACACTTTTGCCTCAGAAATCGCATCGTGATGGACATGCTGAAGAATGGCAAATTCGTCCCCACCCAGACGAATGGCCATATCACCATCACCGAGTAGGGCTGATAATCGTACTGCTGATTCAATGAGTAGTTCATCGCCCACAACATGGCCGTAGGTATCGTTAACAGGCTTAAAATTGTCGAGATCGATAAGCAACAGATTGAATATACGGCCCTCGGTTCTTAATTTTATTAACCGTTCGTCGATGGAGTTTCTGTAGGAAACCCTGTTTGGCAGCAATGTCAGGGAGTCGTGATGGGCCATGTACTCCATTTTTTGCGCCATCTCCTGCATGCGTTGCAGATAACCGCGATCAACCATAGCCACGCGCAGTTTCTCAATCGCTTTCGCCAGTTGGCCAATCTCATCATCCTGGCTCTGAAAAGGCGTGACCTGATCGGTTTTTTCATCAGCTATCAACGATACCGCCTGGATAAGGCGAGGAACGGGGCGAAAAAGTTTACGCACCAGCCAATTGACCACCACAACGGTGGCACCGAGGATTAAAATCAACATCAGCAGGGTGTTTTTCAATAACCGGTTATGAGTGGCAAACAGGGCGTCGCGCTCGCCAATGCTGGTGACCACCGCACCTAAAAGTTTGCCAGAAAAATTAACAACAGGAATTGAGCCGACGAAATACTCTTTGCCGTCGATGATAATAAAGCCACGATAATATTGTTCTAACTCACAATTATCCGCTTGCTCGCCAACGGTTGTTATCTTTTGTGCCGAGTGGGTGTCAGTAAAACCGTGTTTTTTGTCATATTTCAGCAGCCATGCTGGATTACGGGTCTGCGTTGATATCTGACTTAACATATCGTCTGGATTGATCCCGGTCTGGATCAATGTCTCATCGTCGCCAAACGCATGCTCAGACTCAATGATGACGACCTGGCCTTCGTGATTGGATTTAACCGTGACGGAAGTGTAGATATTTCGAATGATATAACTGGCGATTTGCGAATGGGAGGCAGCCTGTTTAAACCATTGCTCGTGAGAAATGCGATTAACCTCGAAAACGCCCGCACCTGAACCCACGCCAAAGGCAATCAAAATGCCCAACATCAGGTAAATAGTGACTTTACCCGTAATCGAGTGATACCAGCGGTATTCCCCACGCAAGACAGGATTTTGTTTATGTGCAGGTGCAATCTCATGAGTGCTGAGCTCTTTATCAACCATTTTTCTATTAGTACTCTTATCCAGCGAATAAAGAAGGCTCAAGATGGATGGGTAATCATATAAACGATTGTTTTTTAATTGTCGTTTATATATTGCTGCATGTTGTATGTATTGTATGAATGATGTTAGTGATTTGTGGGGCTTGCTGATTTGTTATTGTTATGAAACAAATGCGAATTTATTTTATAAGATTATATCACTTAGTCTTTGAATTATAAAGTTAGCCAATTTATGCGTCAACGATAAATGGCGGTGAGGTATTCGTCAGTTTTTTTATTTGTTTCTCATCCAAAAATGAGTCGGCCCATTGTCGAAAAATACACATTATTTATTATGGAAAATTAAATGTGACTGTGATTGCTTATTAATCGATACCTTAAAGCCGGTTTATCAGCGACTTCAGTTGTTCCACAATTTCTGCCGACTTTTCTTCATGTGGATGGGGATATGTGGATTCACGCATGATCAATCGGGTGGGGAGTAACGTCAGCATTTTGCGAGGCCGGTCGGATTGAGCCATCAGCGCTGTCACGAGTTCCACCGCACGTTTACCCAACAGATCGAAATCCTGAGCAACAGTGGTCAGGGCTGGCTGGAAAAAGAGGCTATCCGCCGTATCATCGTAACCCGTCACGGATACAGCATTAGCACCAGTGCGTTTGAGTTGAGCCAACGCGCTGAGGACACCGAGCGCCATCTGGTCGTTTGCCACGATAATGGCACTGATGCGCGGATTAGCATGAATCAATTCAAACGTTTTTGCCCAGCCGCTGTTGGCGCTCCAGTCACCCCATGCGGTAATGGCATTTGTTATGCCAAACCGATGCAGAGATTCTCGCCAACAACCCAGGCGCAGTCGGGCAGAAATAGATTGAGCAGGACCGGCCAGTAACCCGAATTGCCGATGCCCCAACTCCCACAAATGCTTTACGCAGGCGCCAGAACCTTCCTGGTGATCAAAGCGAACACAACACACGTCCGTATCTGGCGGAACATCCAGAAATAGACAAGCCAGATCGTTATTTTCGCGGGCAAGTCGTTCGGCGAGAATACTCTCAAGAGGTAAGTTCGCGATGATGCCTCGAATGTTCTGCGCTCGAAATTCGTTGAGCACTGTCTGCAAGGCCTCGTATTCCGCACCTTTTGGCATCGCGACAGACACTTGCAATTGCTGCTCCTCCGCGTGGCTTTTTATGGCTGCGGCAATCTGTGAAGGGGCATGGTAGGTGAGAGAAGAAGTGATAAGTCCTAGCGCGGGCATGGTCTTGCCCGCCAGTAACTGAGCTGAACGGTTGGGTACATAGTGCAAAACGTTCATCGCTTGCAGCACTTTTTCGCGGGTGCGAGGGGATACCAGATCCGGGCTGTTCAGCACCCGTGAAACGGTTTGCTGCGAAACACCTGCTTCACGAGCAACATCATTCAGGGTTGCCTGTCGATTATTCATCACTTTCCCCTTTTTACGCAGCATGATGCGTGCTGGGCATACGTTCGTCAAGGCAGGTTTTTGCGAAATGTAGAGCGCTAACATTTACTGTCTTGATGACGACAAAAATGGCGATGAAACGACCACTTTCGTGATCGTACTTTAAATTGATAAATCCGCTGTTTGCCTGTAATACCGATTGTCTGCCTAAATTCGACGCATTGTATAGCGCATTACATTTTGACGAATCATAGGTGGACAGACATGAGACAACGTTCGGGTTCTTCCGGAACAACCCCAGGATTTCAGGATATCCTCAATCGCCGCGACTGGCAGCAACACGCCGTTACGCATATCAACCGCTTACCCGCACATCCTCAATTCTGTGGATGGCTAGACATCATGGCAGCCCGTGATGAACAAGCATCGCCGCACCGTTGTTCTTTGGATGGCGACTGGCAGTTTAGCTGGCGACCGAGTCCACAGGCGGTGGATGCCCACTGGCTAGAACAAGATCTCGCGGATGCTCGCGCAGTCACTGTGCCGTCGAACTGGCAGATGACTGGCGATGATGCCCCGATTTACACCAATGTTCGCTATCCCATTGAAACTGCACCTCCCTTTGTACCGGAAGAAAATGCCACCGGATGCTATGCCCGAACCATTGAACTACCGGCTGATTGGCTTGATTCCGGATTGACGCGCATCGTTTTTGACGGGGTTAACTCGGCGTTCCATTTGTGGTGTAACGGAAATTGGGTTGGGTATTCGGTCGACAGCCGTTTGCCTGCTGAATTTGATCTGACGCCCTGGTTGCAGGAAGGTGAAAACCGTCTTTGTGTGATGGTGATGCGTTGGAGTGCGGGAACCTGGCTTGAAGATCAGGACATGTGGCGCATGAGCGGCATTTTCCGTTCAGTCGCCTTGCTGCATCTGCCGGAAATTCACCTGACAGATATGCAGATTACACCCGTGCTTGATGCGCTCTACCGCGATGCAAAGCTCAACATTGACCTTGCTGTTTCGGCTCCGACTCAGTGTTTACCTGGGCTGGAAGTCGAAGTGACGCTCTGGCAGGGCAACCAGCAAGTCGCAGGAATACGCCAGCCGCCAGGCACGCCGATGATTGATGATCGGGGAAATTACGCTGAACGGACATATCTGACGTTGCCGGTTGACGAACCGCGTTTGTGGAGTGCTGAAACACCGCATTGTTACCGCGCAGTAGTAGCGTTGTGGCAGGGAGATGCGTTGCTACAAGCAGAAGCCTGCGATGTGGGTTTTCGCACGGTCGAAATTAAAAATGGATTATTGCAGGTCAACGGTAAACCCTTGCTGATCCGCGGCGTTAACCGTCATGAACACCATCATCTGCACGGCCAGGTTGTCAGCGAGGCCGATATGGTGCAGGACATTTTGCTGATGAAGCAGAATAATTTTAATGCTGTCCGCTGTTCTCACTATCCGAACGTCGCGCTGTGGTATCAGCTTTGTAATCGCTTCGGCCTGTATGTTGTTGATGAAGCGAATATTGAAACGCACGGCATGATGCCGATGAGCCGACTTTCTGACGACGTAAGCTGGCTTCCGGCCTACAGCGCGCGGGTGGCGCGAATGGTACAAAGCAATCGCAACCACCCCTGCATTATTATCTGGTCTTTAGGTAATGAGTCGGGATATGGCGCAAACCACGACGCGCTCTACCACTGGCTGAAAAAAAGCGATCCGTCGCGTCCGGTTCAGTACGAAGGAGGAGGGGGAGACACGGCGGCGACCGATATTCTTTGCCCGATGTATTCCCGTGTAGAAACTGACCTGATTATCCCGGCAGTTCCCAAATGGGCGATTAAAAAGTGGATTAGCCTTCCAGGTGAACGGCGCCCGCTGATTCTTTGTGAATATGCCCATGCGATGGGTAACAGCCTGGGTAATTTTGCTGACTACTGGCAAGCCTTCCGGGAGTACCCGCGTTTGCAAGGCGGCTTCATCTGGGACTGGGCGGATCAGGCCATCATGAAAACATTTGATGACGGTACGCGAGGCTGGGCCTACGGCGGCGATTTTGGCGATAAGCCCAATGACCGTCAATTCTGTATGAACGGCCTGGTTTTCCCGGATCGTACGGCACATCCGGCGCTGCTTGAAGCCAAACAGGCACAGCAATTCTTCCAGTTTGAGTTATTGAGCCAGCAGCCGCTAAGGGTGCGGATCTACAGCGAGTATTTGTTCCGAACCACCGACAACGAAGAGCTTAACTGGCGAATCGAAGCCGCAGGGCAACCGGTCATGACAGGGCGTGAGAAGCTGAATATCCAACCGGAAGGGTACATCGAGTTGACGCTTGCCGAAAACTTGAAGCTGGCTGACGGCGCGCATGATGTCTGGCTGACACTGGAAGTGATTCAACCGCAGGAAACACCGTGGTCTGCGGCTGAACATCGCGTTGCGTGGCAACAATATTCTATTGCAGCCATGTTGGTCTGCGCACCACAGCCAACCACCGTTGCTGCTCCGGTTCTGACGACATCGACAAGCCAATTTCAGATACAAGCAGCCAATCAGCAATGGGTGATCGACCGTACCAGCGGGTTACTGTGCCAGTGGCAGAAAAGCGGCGAAGAGCAGCTGATGCAACCGCTGCGCGACCAGTTTGTACGCGCTCCTATTGATAATGACATTGGCGTCAGCGAAACGACGCGTATCGACCCTAACGCGTGGGTTGAACGCTGGAAAAGCGCAGGGCTTTATCAACTGGAAGCGGAGTGTATTCGCTGTGAAGCGACACGTTTTGGTGAAGACGTTGTGATCATTAGCGAGTGGCGCTATCACAATCATCAGGGCGTGGCGATTGTAAGCTGCTGGCAGATGCGTTTTGACGGGCATGGAACGCTGCATCTCACCGTACAAGGCGCGCGAGCAGAAACCTTGCCACCGCTGCCACGCGTCGGGCTGACTTTCAAAGTTAAACCTCAGAGTGATGAGGTGAGCTGGTTTGGTCTTGGGCCTCACGAAAACTACCCGGATCGCCGTAACAGCGCCTGTTTTTCTCGCTGGCAATTACCTGTAAGCGAAATGAGTACGCCTTACATCTTCCCGACGGAAAATGGCCTGCGCTGTGAAACCAAATCACTGGATTGGGGCATCTGGCAAGTGCGCGGCCATTTTCATTTCTCTGTTCAGCCTTACAGCACGGCGCAGTTAATGGAAGTTTCGCACTGGCACAGAATGACGCCAGAAGACGGAGTGTGGATTTCGCTTGATGCGCAGCATATGGGTGTTGGTGGGGATGACTCCTGGACGCCAAGCGTGCTGAAGCAATGGTTATTACTCGATACAGAATGGCACTACCAGCTTACTCTTAGCCTTAACTGATCGCCGGAGGGGGAAACCTCTCCATTTCCATAAATAATAATATCGGAAATACCCTATGAAATTATCAGCGCTCAGCCTTCGTGAACAACATAACTTCATCTATTTTATGCTGTTCTTCTTTTTCTATTATTTCATTATGTCCGCCTATTTTCCCTTTTTCCCGGTTTGGCTGGCGGACGTAAACCATTTAACGAAAACGCAGACGGGGATAGTGTTCTCCGCCATATCGTTGTTTGCCATTATTTTTCAAATCGCCTTCGGTTTAATTTCTGACAAGCTAGGGCTGCGTAAGCATCTGATGTGGTTCATTGTCGTCTTGTTGGTGCTGTTTGCGCCGTTCTTCATCTACGTTTTATCGCCACTGCTGCAATACAATATTTACGTGGGGGCGATGGCTGGCGGTATTTATCTTGGCTGCGTTTTCTCCGGCGGTTCCGGTGCCGTAGAAGCCTACATTGAACGTGTCAGCCGTAATAACCGCTTTGAATATGGACGGGTGCGCGTTTCAGGCTGTGTGGGCTGGGCGATTTGTGCCTCGTTGACGGGGATTTTATTTAGCATCAACCCCAATATTACTTTCTGGATTGCTTCCGGTTTTGCTCTGGTACTGGCGGTGCTGCTGCTACTTTCCCGACCAGATCCTAAAGCAGAATCCGTTTCGGCAGATACCGTGGTGGGCAAGCCGCAAGAGTTTTCGCTGCGGATGGTGGTGGAATTACTGAAGATGCCACGCTTCTGGGCATTCTTGCTGTATGTCATTGGCGTTGCCAGTATCTACGATGTATTTGACCAGCAATTCGCTAACTTCTTTAAAGGCTTCTTCTCATCACCGCAGAAAGGCACCGAAATATTTGGCTATGTCACAACCGGTGGGGAATTACTCAATGCCACCATTATGTTCTTTGCCCCTGTCATTATTAATCGCATCGGTGCAAAAAATGCGTTGCTGGTGGCGGGTGTGATTATGTCAGCAAGGATCACCGGTTCATCATTTGCGACGACCGGCGTTGAAGTCATTATTCTTAAAACGCTGCATATGTTTGAGCTGCCATTCTTATTAGTGGGAACGTTTAAATACATCTCGTCAGTATTTGATCCACGCCTGTCGGCCACGCTGTTTTTGATTGGTTTTAATCTCTCTAAACAACTTTCGGGTGTAGTGCTCTCCACCTGGGCGGGATCAATGTACGACTCGGTGGGCTTCAGCCATGCGTATCTTGTATTGGGTTTGATTACCGCAAGTTTCACGGTTATTTCATTCTTTACACTACGCAGTTCTCCACGCAGCCAGTTTCTGACGGCGGAAGCCAGCAAAGCTTAATATTGTATTGAACACGGGGGACGGCAAGCCCGCTCGTTTAAACCATAAAAAAATCCACGCAATTGCGTGGATTTTTAGTTTTCTACTCAGTCATCACAACATTAGAAAATGACGAGAGAGATTAAAACGATTTAGACGTTGAACAGGAAGTTCATTACATCGCCATCTTTAACGATGTAATCTTTGCCTTCTGCACGCATCTTGCCGGCTTCTTTCGCGCCTTGCTCACCTTTGTAGGTGATGAAGTCTTCGAACGCGATAGTTTGCGCACGGATAAAGCCTTTTTCGAAATCGGTGTGGATTTTGCCTGCTGCTTGTGGGGCTGTAGCGCCAACAGGAATAGTCCAGGCACGCACTTCTTTCACGCCAGCGGTGAAGTAAGTTTGCAGATTCAGCAGCTCGTAACCTGCGCGGATAACGCGGTTCAGACCCGGTTCTTCCAGGCCCATTTCAGCCATGAATTCGTCACGGTCAGCGTCGTCAAGCTCAGCAATGTCAGACTCGACAGCTGCGCAGACGGCAACAACTACCGAACCTTCCGCAGCGGCGATTTCGCGCACTTTGTCGAGGTACGGGTTGTTCTCGTAACCATCTTCATTGACGTTAGCGATATACATGGTTGGTTTCAGCGTCAGGAAGCTCAGGTATTTGATTGCAGCTTTGTCTTCTTCTGTCAGAGGCAAAGCGCGCAGCATACCGGCGTTCTCAAGCTGTGGCAGACATTTTTCCAGCGCAGCCAGTTCAGCTTTTGCGTCTTTATCGCCGCCTTTAGCTTTCTTCTGCACACGGTGAATAGCTCGTTCGCAGGTGTCGAGGTCAGAAAGCGCCAGTTCAGTGTTAATGACTTCGATGTCGTCCGCTGGGTCAACTTTGTTATTAACATGAATAATGTTGTCGTTTTCAAAACAACGCACAACGTGGCCGATAGCTTCGGTTTCACGAATGTTGGTCAGGAACTGGTTACCCAAGCCTTCACCTTTGGATGCGCCTTTTACCAGACCGGCGATATCAACAAATTCCATGGTCGTTGGCAGAATGCGTTGTGGTTTAACGATTTCGGCCAACTGGTCCAGACGTGGGTCCGGCATGGGTACCACACCAGTGTTCGGCTCAATGGTACAGAACGGGAAGTTTGCTGCTTCGATTCCCGCTTTGGTGAGCGCGTTGAACAGGGTTGATTTACCAACGTTCGGCAAGCCGACGATACCGCATTTGAATCCCATGGTTTAATTCACCTTAATTACTTGATATTCAATGAGTTAATGTTGTCTCATTGATAAAATGATCACGACTTTCCCCATTATACACGCAAACGGCATATAACGGGCGCAGAAATCCTTGCTGAAAGCCGTACTGGGTATTATTGCGCCTTGAACGTATGCAGGCGATTGGTCGCTTTGGTCAGGCCTTCTTTCAGCCACACTTCGGTGCAACGTGCCGCTTCATCTACTGCATCATCAATGAGCTTTTGTTCGCTAAGCGGTGGTTTACCCAGCACGAAGCCGACAACTTTGTTTTTATCGCCCGGATGACCAATTCCGATACGTAAGCGATGAAAGTTGGGGTTATTGCCCAATTTGTTGATGATATCTTTCAGGCCATTGTGGCCGCCATGACCGCCACCGAGTTTAAATTTCGCCACACCTGGCGGGAGATCCAGCTCATCGTGTGCGACCAGAATTTCATCCGGATTGATGCGGAAAAAAGTGGCCATTGCGCCAACAGCTTTGCCACTGAGGTTCATAAACGTGGTTGGCACTAACAGACGAACATCTTCACCGGCAAGGTTTATGCGCGCTGTGTAGCCGAAGAATTTACTTTCTTCTTTAAGCGATTGGTTATGACGCTGCGCCAGCAGATCGACATACCAGGCACCGGCGTTATGGCGGGTTGCCGCATATTCCGCACCTGGGTTTGCCAGGCCAACTATTAATTTAATACTCACGTTTAATTTCCTGAAAACAGACCAGAGCCGCGTAGTTTACTGCGCTCGCGTCTTGATGACAAAGTGACATTGTGCCACTAGCTAAACTATTGAATAGTTAACCAGTTGAACCATTAGAATTTCATGCTATTCAGCGAGTTATTTGTAAGGTTTTGTCATTCTTTCATTCGTAATTGTGATCGCTAACGCACACAATCCGAAGCGGTGTTGTCTATACTTTACACACAAGGAGTGGGGATTTCCCCCGCCGACCCAGGAACACCCAGAGGTGACATATGAAACGCAAAAACGCTTCGTTACTCGGCAACATTTTCATGGGGTTGGGGCTTGTCGTTATGGTAGGTGGTGTTGGTTACTCCATTTTAAACCAGCTCCCTCAATTTAACTTCCCGCAATATTTCGCTCACGGTGCCGTTTTAAGCATCTTTGTTGGTGCAGTACTTTGGCTGGCCGGTGCGCGAGTGGGTGGACACGAACAAGTAGGTGACCGTTACTGGTGGGTACGCCACTTTGATAAACGTTGTCGCCGTGACGGCAATCATCGCCACAGTTAGAGTTGGCGATAAATGAAAACGGTTCTGAAGCAGAACCGTTTTTTTTTGGTAAAAATTCTATCCAGCCAGTGCGGCCTGAATATCAGGGAAGAAAGCAAGACGGCCTTGAATCGGTTGCACACCTGCACGAGCCAGCGTCTTCAATGGTTGAAACTCCAGATTTGTTACTCGCAACTCGCAACCTTCCGGCAGCTTTTCCACAAATCGTTGAAATGCATCCAGACCACCGGCGTCCAGCACCGGAACGGCATCCCATTGCAAAATGATCAGATGGTTTTGTTCAACGCGTTGGGCAAGATCATTAAATAAACCTTCGGCAGCGGCAAAAAACAGCGGCCCGGTGACGCGTAATGCGAGTACGCCTTCAGGAGTATGAATGTTCACTGGGGCGAGTCGGGTCATGCGTGCTACACGGCGCATGAACAGCAATGATGCCAGAACGATACCCACGCTAATCGCAATGACCATGTCGAACAATACTGTCAATGACATGCAGATTAGCATCACGATGATGTCGTCTGCGGGCGCGCGGCGCAGCAAGCTGACGACTTTATGCGCCTCACTCATATTCCACGCGACCATCAACAGCAAAGCCGCCATAGCTGAAAGCGGGAGCCAGGAGAGCAAAGGAGCCAGTACCAGCAACGCCATAATCACCAGCAATGCGTGAATCACTGCGGCAACGGGTGAGGTTGCACCAGCACGCACGTTTGCCGCCGAACGGGCAATCGCCGCCGTAGCTGTAATACCACCAAAGAATGGCGCAATAATATTGCCCAGCCCCTGGCCGATAAGCTCACTGTTGGCGTTGTGTTTGGTGCCGGTCATGCCGTCTAACACGACGGCGCACAGCAATGATTCAATCGCACCGAGCATTGCCATCGAAAATGCTGCCGGGAGCAGGGCGCTTAGCGAATCCCAACTTAGCGTGAAGTTTGAATCAGGAATGTTCCAGGGCAGCATCAGTTGCGGCAATAACTGCGGAATACCGTTGCCTTGCGTGCCGTCAGCCAGAACGTAGTGAAAGCGTGAGCCGATAGTGGCGACATCAAAACCCAGGGCATGAACAATCGCCATTACCCCACAGCCCGCCAGTAATGCCGGTAAATGACCCGGTAAACGAATCCCCAGGCGCGGCCAGAGAATTAATACGGCGAGTGTCACGACGCCAATTGCTGCGTCACCGATATTAACCGTTGGCATCGCCATTGCCAGCGCCGCCACTTTATTGAGGTAATGCTCGGGGACGTGTGTCAGCGTCAGGCCAAAGAAATCTTTCACCTGCATGGTGGCGATGGTAATCCCAATCCCGGAGGTAAAACCGAGTGTCACGGAAAGGGGAATGTATTCAATCAGGCGGCCAAATCGCGCCAGACCGAACAAAATAAGAAACAGGCCAGACATTAGCGTCGCTATCAGCAAACCGGCGAGGCCAAATTGTTGAGCGACGGGGTAGAGGATAACCACGAAGGCTGCGGTAGGGCCGGAAACACTGAAGCGCGAGCCGCCGCTTAATGCAATGACAATCCCGGCGATTGCCGAGGTATAAAGGCCGTATTGAGGTGCAACTCCACTTCCGATTGCCAAAGCCATCGCCAATGGGATAGCAATAATCCCCACGGTAATGCCAGCAATCACGTCGCGGCTAAAACGGGATACTGTGTATTTTTCACGCCAACAAGCGTCTACCAGAGCGCGAAAAGGTAATACAGAAGAAGATACGGTTTTCACTTTGATTCCATCCGTGAGCGCATCATCTGTCAAAATGGCAGGTGATCTATAAAAGAAAAAACCCGCCGCAGCGGGTTTTTTTAAGCGGGTTCGATTAGTGCTCGAACATCGCAGAGATTGATTCTTCATTACTGATACGGCGAATTGCTTCAGCCAGCATACCGGACAGAGTCAGGGTGCGGACGTTTGGCAGCGCTTTGATTTCATCAGACAGTGGGATGGTGTCACATACGATAACTTCGTCGATAACGGAGTTGCGCAGGTTTTGAGCCGCATTGCCTGAGAAAATCGGGTGCGTTGCATAAGCAAACACACGTTTAGCACCACGTTCTTTCAGCGCTTCAGCTGCTTTGCACAGGGTGCCGCCGGTATCGATCATATCGTCTACCAGTACGCAATCACGGCCGGATACATCACCGATGATATGCATAACCTGGGAAACGTTAGCGCGAGGACGACGTTTGTCGATGATAGCCATATCGGTATCGTTGAGCAGTTTTGCGATAGCACGAGCACGCACAACGCCACCGATATCCGGAGAAACCACAATTGGGTTTTCCAGGCCGATTTGCAGCATATCTTCAAGCAGGATTGGGCTGCCGAAGACGTTATCTACAGGCACATCGAAGAAGCCCTGAATCTGTTCTGCGTGCAAGTCCACGGTAAGAACACGGTCAACCCCAACACTTGAGAGGAAGTCAGCAACCACTTTAGCGGTGATTGGCACACGGGCGGAACGTACACGACGATCCTGACGGGCATAACCAAAGTAAGGGATAACTGCGGTGATACGACCTGCAGAAGCGCGGCGCAGGGCGTCGACCATAACAACCAGTTCCATCAGGTTGTCATTTGTTGGTGCACAGGTGGACTGGATGATGAAAATATCACCACCGCGTACATTTTCGTTGATTTGTACGCTTACTTCTCCGTCGCTAAAACGACCGACGGCGGCGTCACCAAGGGAGGTGTACAGGCGGTTGGCAATACGTTGTGCTAGTTCCGGGGTGGCGTTACCAGCAAAAAGCTTCATATCAGGCACGAGAAAAACCTCAGGCATGCGTCCAGTGGCGGATGGTTGCTACCGCAACAAAGCGGAAGGCGGGTGGGGCAACACCCATCCAGGCGGTGTATAAAGAGCTTGATGCAACGTCTGAAACAAGGTGACGTTGTCACCAATACTCAGCTTTCCCGGATATGGCCTGATGCAGCGGGGAGACATTAACGCCTCGCGCAACAAACCCATGCAACCATTCCGGGGCTTGCTTAAGCACCTGGCGGGCTTCGGACTCGGTGTTGAACTCAGCAAACACACAAGCGCCGGTGCCGGTCAGGCGCGACGGCGCGTATTCTAACAGCCAGGAAAGCAGGTCATCAACCTTACGAAAACGTTTTCTTGCGATAACCTCACAATCATTACCAAATTCACCGTTTAATAACGTGTCAATTGATCTAATCGGGGTATTTCGGGGAAGCTCCGGATCGCTAAAAATAACCGGTGTTGGAATACTGACCCCAGGATGTGCAACCAGGTACCATTTTTCCGGTGGGGATACGGGCGTCAGTTTCTCGCCCACGCCTTCTGCGAAAGCGGCAAACCCGCGCACAAATACCGGTACATCGGCACCGAGGGTAACACCAAGTGCAGTCAGCTGATCTTCAGTCAGGCCGGTGTTCCAGAGATGATTGAGCGCAACCAACACGGTTGCCGCATTTGACGAACCGCCACCTAACCCCCCCCCCATCGGCAATTGTTTTTCAACACTGATATTAGCTCCCGCACCCTGCGGCAAAGACCCCATCAGCAACGCCGTGTCTTGCAATAATCTTGCTGCTCGAACAATTAAATTTTCATCATCTGGCACGCCTTCAACAGGCGTTTCCAGGTGAATTTGGCCATCATTTCGCGGCTCGATGGTTATCGTGTCGCCATAATCAAGGAACTGAAATAAAGTTTGTAAATTATGATAGCCGTCCTCACGACGACCGGTGATGTACAAAAAAAGATTCAGTTTTGCCGGTGATGGCCAACGTTTTCTCATTATTTAACCGTCCAGCTATCCATTTTGAGTTTGATTCGCTGTGAGCCTTCGCGCAGTTCCATGTTTGACGGCAGGGCAGGTTGCACTTTGTCGTCATAATCACTGTAAACCACTTTCCAGGTTTTGCCGTCCTGCGTGTAGTTGACTTCACTCAGGCGATATTGGTCATCAATTTTATAGTCAGTCGCTTCACCCGGCAGACCCAGCATCCATTGACGCAGGCTATTGAGCGGAATCGGCATTCCGGTTAAACGGCCAACCATCTCTTCTGCATTATCTGCAACGTACTTTTTACCGTTGCGATCGGTCAGTTGTACCACGCCTGGCTGCGCATTCAGCTCAAGTTCAGTGCTGCCTAATGGATTGGTCAGTAGTAAGCGATAACGCTCTGGCGTGGTTTGCTGCCAGTTAAAACGCGCATAGACTTTTTGACTATCAGAAAGATAAGCAAAAGCTCCACGCGTCTGGTATTGGGTGATTTTTTGCACTTGTTGCTGGTGTTGTAACCACTGCGGAGAATCAATACTTTTGCCCGGACCGGATTTTTGAGGTGTTACGCAGCCAGCCAGAACCAGGCTTGCAAGGGGCAGAAGGCGCATCAGACGGGCTTTTGGTGTAAACATAACGGCAGCGAATCCTTATTAATCATTTTAGTTGTTAACTGTTTATGCTAGCGGCGCATAGTCTGGTCGTCTACGGTCAAGTTGTCTTAAATCATTAATTGAGCTGATACCCCACAAGGGGTGGCTCTCTTTTATTGACTGCGCGCATCCTGTATGATGCGCCGAGTTAATCCTTACCAACATCGGTATTACTCGCAGCCGCTCAATGACCCTTTTAGCACTTGGCATCAACCATAAAACAGCTCCAGTGTCGTTGCGAGAACGCGTTACGTTTTCGCCGGATACGCTCGACCAGGCTTTGAACAGCCTGCTTGAACAGCCGATGGTACAAGGCGGCGTCGTGTTGTCTACCTGCAACCGTACCGAGCTTTATCTGAGTGTTGAAGAACAGGAAAACCTGCACGAGCAGCTGGTGCGCTGGCTTTGTAACTACCACAACCTTAATGAAGAGGAAGTGCGTAAAAGCCTGTACTGGCATCATGATACCGACGCAGTAGCGCATTTAATGCGCGTTGCCAGCGGTCTTGACTCCCTGGTGCTCGGCGAACCGCAAATTTTAGGCCAGGTCAAAAAAGCCTTTGCCGACTCTCAGAAAGGGCATTCGCTTTCCAGCGAGCTGGAACGCATGTTCCAGAAATCCTTCTCCGTTGCGAAACGTGTACGCACTGAAACGGATATCGGCGCGAGCGCTGTATCTGTCGCATTTGCGGCGTGCAGTCTTGCGCGACAAATTTTTGAGTCCTTATCGACCGTAACCGTATTGTTGGTCGGTGCAGGTGAAACTATTGAGCTGGCGGCGCGTCACTTGCGTGAACACAATGTGCAGAAGATGATTATCGCTAACCGCACACGTGAACGAGCGCAGGTACTGGCAGATGAAGTCGGTGCCGAAGTTATCAGTCTTAGCGACATTGACTCGCGCTTGCAAGAAGCCGACATCATTATCAGTTCTACCGCCAGCCCGCTGCCTATTATTGGTAAAGGTATGGTAGAGCGCGCCCTGAAAGCCCGCCGTAACCAACCGCTGTTGATTGTGGACATTGCCGTTCCTCGTGACGTTGAACCCGAAGTCGGCAAACTGGCGAACGCCTATCTCTACAGCGTGGACGACCTCCAGGCGATTATTCAAAGCAACCTTGCACAACGTAAAGCCGCAGCGGTAGAAGCGGAAACCATTGTCGCGCAGGAATGCAGTGAATTTATGGCCTGGTTGCGTGCTCAAAGTGCTACAGAAACTATCCGCGATTACCGCAGTCAGGCCGAACAAATTCGTGATGAACTGACTGCAAAGGCTGTCGCCGCACTCCAACAGGGTGCCGATGCCGAAACCGTTCTACAGGATCTGGCCTGGAAATTAACCAACCGTTTGATCCACGCACCAACCAAATCGCTTACGCAGGCTGCCCGTGATGGGGATGATGAACGCCTGCAGATTCTGCGCAACAGCCTCGGGCTGGATTAGCAAATAAACTCTTATTACAAGGTGAAACACCGCCCATGAAGTCTTCTATCGTTGCCAAACTAGAAGCCCTGCAAGAGCGCCATGAAGAAGTTCAGGCTCTGCTTGGTGATGCTGCCACAATTGCCGACCAGGATCGTTTCCGCGCTTTGTCGCGTGAATACGCTCAATTAGGTGACGTTTCTCGCTGTTTCCTGCAATGGCGTCAGGCTCAGGAAGATATTGAAACCGCACAAAGCATGCTTGATGACCCGGAAATGCGCGAGATGGCGCAAGAAGAATTGAACCAGGCAAAAAGCGACAGCGAAGAATTAGAGCAGCAACTGCAAGTGCTTTTGCTGCCGAAAGATCCTGACGACGAGCGCAATGCGTTTGTGGAAGTTCGCGCCGGTACCGGTGGTGATGAAGCGGCGATTTTTGCTGGCGACCTGTTCCGTATGTACACTCGTTACGCGGAAGCGCGTCGCTGGAAAGTTGAAATTCTGAGCGCCAACGAAGGCGAGCACGGCGGCTACAAAGAAGTTATCGCCAAAATTAGCGGCGACGGCGTTTATGGCCGCCTGAAGTTTGAATCCGGTGGTCACCGCGTTCAGCGTGTTCCGGCTACCGAATCCCAGGGCCGTATTCATACGTCAGCCTGTACCGTTGCGGTAATGCCAGAAATCCCTGAGGCGGAATTGCCAGATATCAACCCTGGTGATTTGCGTATCGACACCTTCCGCTCCTCGGGCGCGGGCGGCCAGCACGTTAACACCACCGACTCCGCAATCCGTATTACCCACTTGCCGACCGGTATCGTGGTGGAGTGTCAGGATGAACGTTCCCAGCATAAAAACAAAGCCAAAGCGCTTTCTGTATTGGGCTCGCGTATTCGCGCTGCTGAAATGGCAAAACGCCATCAGGAAGAAGCGTCTACACGTCGCAACTTGCTTGGCAGCGGCGACCGTTCAGACCGCAACCGTACCTATAACTTCCCGCAAGGGCGTGTGACTGACCACCGTATCAACGTGACGTTATACCGTCTGGATGAAGTGATGGAAGGGAAACTCGATGCGCTTATCGAACCTATTGTGCAGGAGTTCCAGGCAGACCAGTTAGCGGCGCTGTCTGAGCAGGATTAATGGATTTTAAACACTGGTTACAGCAAGCAATAGCCCAGCTTCAGGAAAGTGAAAGTCCGCGTCGTGACGCGGAAATCCTGCTGGGTTTTGTCACCGGAAAAGCACGCACCTTCATTCTGGCATTTGGTGAAACCAAACTCACAGCCGAGCAACAGCAACAGCTGAGTGTTTTGTTGGCACGAAGAGTGAAGGGCGAACCTGTTGCGCATCTGGTGGGTGAACGCGAATTTTGGTCGCTGCCGTTGCGGGTTTCTCCCGTGACGCTAATCCCGCGCCCGGATACGGAATGCCTCGTCGAACAAGCGCTTGCCAGAATGCCTGCGACACCATGTTCGGTCCTGGATTTAGGCACCGGTACCGGTGCTATTGCTTTGGCTATCGCCAGTGAACGCCCGGATTGTGACATTACGGCGCTTGACCTGATCCCGGAAGCCGTCGAACTCGCGCGCGATAATGCGAGCCGCCTCGGCATAACCAATGTTGAGGTCTTGCAAAGCAACTGGTTTAGTGCGCTCAATACACAGCGTTTTGCGCTGATTGTCAGTAATCCGCCGTATATTGATGGCGAAGACCCGCACCTTTCGCAAGGTGATGTTCGCTTTGAACCGCGCAGTGCGCTGGTTGCGGATAACCAGGGTTTAGCCGATTTATGCACGTTGATTGAGTCATCGCGAGACTTCCTTGAGCCTGGTGGTTGGTTGCTGCTTGAACATGGCTGGCAACAGGCTGAGCAGACCCGTGAATTGTTTTCTGATGCCGGATATACCGAGATACAAAGCTGTCAGGATTACGGCGGTAACGACCGTCTGACAGTAGGACGCTATTTTTAAAGATAAGGAACCGAGCTAAATGGCAACTTACTTCGCGCTCAAACATTTGCACATCCTCACGGTTTTCATCTCCGTGAGCCTGTTTGTTTTACGCTACTGGTGGCAATACCGCGATTCAGCCATGTCGAACAAGCGATGGGTGCGCATTGTGCCGCATGTGAATGATACCGTGCTGCTGGTCAGCGGCGTCGCTCTTGTAATGATCACGCATTTCTATCCTTTCACGCCACAAGGTGCGTGGCTGACTGAGAAGCTATTTGGCGTTATTATCTATATCGTTTTAGGGTTTATCGTGCTGGGCAAACGCCCACGCAGTCAGCAGATTCGGTGCTTTGCCTTTCTGCTGGCGCTGGTGGTGCTTTACATCATCATTAAACTCGCCACCACAAAAATACCATTACTGGGGTAAGTCATGAGGTCGTTAGCCGATTTCGAATTCAATCAGGCGCCGTTGTGCGAGGGCATGATTTTAGTCTCGCAGCTGATCCGTGATGATTTCCCGGCAGAAGAAGTGCGTGTACAACTGGAAAACCTGGCGAGCCTGGCTCGTGAAGAGATCTGCGAAGGTCAGCATCAGGATGTGCAACTCGAAAAATTAATCGAACTGTTTTACGGCACCTGGGGTTTTAAAGACGCGAGTGGCGTCTATCGTTTATCTGACGCCCTATGGCTCGATAACGTGCTGACAAAACGCCAGGGCAGTGCAGTGTCGTTGGGCGCCATTTTATTGTGGATAGCCGAGCGCCTCGACATCCCATTAAATCCGGTCATCTTCCCGACGCAGCTGATTTTACGCGGCGACTGGATGGACGGTGAAATGTGGCTGATTAACCCATTCAATGGCGACACGCTTAACGAGCACACGCTTGAAGTCTGGTTAAAAGGCAATGTCGGGCCGACGGCAGAACTGTTTGACGAAGATTTAGATGAAGCTGACAACGCGGAAGTGGTGCGTAAATTACTCGACACCATGAAATCTGCGCTGATGGAAGAACGTCAGATGGAGTTGGCATTGCGCACCAGCGAAGCGTTGCTGCAGTTTAATCCCGAAGATCCTTATGAAATTCGTGACCGTGGTTTGATTTATGCTCAACTCGATTGCGAACACGTGGCACTAACCGACCTCAACTATTTTGTTGAGCAGTGCCCGGAAGATCCGATAAGCGAGATGATCAAAGCACAAATTAACTCTATCTCGCAGAAGCAAATTATTTTGCATTAAGACCCATTATTAAGAATAACGGGTAATTTTTTTAGCCCTCTATTAAGTAAGGCGAAAACATGAAACAGAAAGTGGTAAGCATTGGTGATATCAACGTCGCAAACGACCTGCCGTTTGTGTTGTTTGGCGGCATGAACGTGCTGGAGTCACGCGACCTGGCAATGCGTATTTGTGAGCATTACGTCACCGTGACCCAGAAACTGGGCATCCCCTATGTCTTCAAAGCGTCTTTCGATAAAGCCAACCGTTCATCCATCAACTCTTATCGTGGCCCAGGCCTTGAAGAAGGGATGAAGATTTTCCAGGAACTGAAGCAAACCTTCGGCGTGAAAATCATCACTGACGTGCATGAAGCAAGCCAGGCGCAACCTGTTGCAGAGGTGGTTGATGTGATTCAGTTGCCCGCATTCCTGGCGCGTCAAACCGACCTGGTTGAAGCCATGGCCAAAACCGGTGCTGTGATCAACGTGAAGAAACCACAGTTCGTCAGCCCTGGCCAGATGGGTAACATCGTTGATAAATTCCATGAAGGCGGCAACGACCAGATTATCCTGTGTGACCGTGGTGCAAACTTCGGTTATGACAATCTGGTTGTCGACATGCTGGGCTTCAGCGTGATGAAACAAGTTTCTAACGGTTCACCGGTTATTTTCGACGTGACTCACGCTCTGCAATGCCGCGACCCGTTTGGCTCAGCATCAGGTGGCCGTCGTGCTCAGGTTGCTGAACTGGCGCGTGCAGGTATGGCAACGGGTCTTGCTGGTCTGTTTATCGAAGCGCATCCCGATCCAGAAAAAGCGCGTTGTGATGGCCCATCTGCATTGCCGCTGGCGAAACTTGAGCCGTTCCTCAAGCAGATTAAAGCGATTGACGATCTGGTGAAGAATTTTGAACCGCTGGATACCAGCAAGTAATTGTTGAAATCCAGAGAGTAAAAAGCCCTTATCGCAAGATAAGGGCTTTTTTTATACTTCTGATTTATCAGGCAAAAATCGTCATCAAATAAGCAGCAAACAGCGCAAGGTGCGCGGTGCCGTTCAGCACATTGGTGCGCCCGGTTGAGAACGAAATCTGGCACAGCACCAGTGACGTAAGCATCACCACCAACTCCGGTTTCCCTAAACCAAAGATAAGGTCATTGCCGGTCAGCATCGCAATCAGCGTAACCGCAGGTACTGTCAGTGAAATCGTCGCCAGCACGGAACCAAAGAACAGGTTCATTGCGCGCTGAACCTGGTTACTTAATACCGCTTTCAACGCCCCTAAACCTTCTGGGGAGAGGATCAGCAACGCCACCAGGAAGCCGGTAAATTGCTCTGGGGCATTCAAAGTTGTCAGCAGTGACTCAAGCGGGCCGGCGTTCATTTTGGTTACCGCAATAACCGCCACCAGATGCACGATAAGCCAGCTTGCATGCCATGCGTTGCTGTGTGCAGACGGCTTGCCATGATGCGGGTCATCGTCGTCAGACTCATCTTCATGCTCGTAAACAAACAGGCTCTGGTGCGTTTTGGTCTGAATCAGCAAGAACACGCCATACATGGCGGCTGAAATAGCGGCGGCGATCAATGCCTGGCCGGTACTAAAGTTGCCATCTGGCAGCGCGGTAGGTAACACCAGAACAATCACAGCCAGTGGGAACAGGGCAATCAAATACTGTTTGATGCCAAACAGATTCATATATTGCGTCGCAAACTTATTGCCACCCAACAGCAACGAGAAACCGACCAGACCACCGGTTACAATCATGATGATGGAATACAGCGTGTCACGCATCAGCGTTGGTGCGGCATCACCGGTCGCCATCAATGCTGAAATTAAGCTGACTTCAAGAATAACGACAGAAAGACTCAGGATCAGGGAACCGTAGGGTTCACCCAAACGGTGAGCGAGTACGTCGGCATGACGAACAACGCTAAAGGCGCTACTTAAAATACCCACCAGGGCTAAAATGTTGATCGCAATTACCGCTGGAAAAGACTGGCTTCCTCCCCACATCACCAGTACAACCAGCGCCAATACCGGGAAAATGAGGGAACTCTCCTTATGACGGGTTTTCACCGCCTCATGTTGTGTTTTCGTCAAGATACTTCTCCATCTGTGCAGGTGTTAAGCTATTTATTCATTATAGTCGGACATTAAAACCTCGCTAAAATAGCAAAGAATGGCAATTCCCTGCAGAAATTTACTCAGTTTTACCGCTTATACAACAATACTATTCCTGATGTATGAAAATCGATGTTTTCTGTAATTACCTAAAATAAAACATCAGGATATGATTTTCATAAAATCAATAATGGATGTTTTAGATCCGAGGTGATGTACCAGGGATGTGATGCAGCACTCTTCAGTATGGCAAGTTAATATGACATTTTTATTGTTTTGTGATCGTCATCAAACTTGCCAGCGCCACGCTTATTGCTTATGTTCAGGTATATGCAGCTTTATTAGTGAGCAGCAAAAAAAGCCCGGAAGGCGCATCTGACGTAGTCACAAGGAAGTATGCAGTGGCGGAGGTGTATGGTGTTAACGCGTGATTTCTTAATGAAAGCGGATTGTAAGACAGCTTTTGGTTCCATTGAGGAATCGTTGTTGTGGACCCCTGAGCAGCGCTCGGCATCACTCGCCGCAACGCTTGCCTGCCGTCCCGATAGCAGTTCAGTGTGGATTTTTGGCTATGGTTCCCTGATGTGGAACCCGGCATTTGAATATGAAGAATCGGCGGCGGGAATGCTTGTCGGCTGGCATCGCGCTTTTTGTCTGCGTTTAACGGCAGGCCGCGGAACGGCGTGTCAGCCTGGTCGCATGCTGGCACTGAAAGAAGGTGGTCGCACTACCGGGCTTGCTTATCGTCTACCGGAAGCCATTCTTGAAGACGAACTGACGCTGGTGTGGAAGCGCGAAATGATCACCGGCTGTTATTTGCCGACCTGGTGCAAGCTCGAGCTTGATGATGGCCGCGTAGTGAATGCGCTGGTGTTTATCATGGACCCGCGCCATCCGCTTTACGAAGCCGATACACGAGCTGAAATTATTGCACCGCTGATTGCTGCTGCCAGTGGCCCGTTGGGCACTAACGCACAGTATTTGTTCTCACTGGAACAAGAATTGATGAAGCGCGGTATGCATGACGATTGTCTTGATGAACTGGTGAATAAAGTCAGAGCCTGGCTACAGCTACCGGGCGATGAAGGGGATTTGCAACCAGGATTTGCCTGACAACCCGATTATTTAAACGCTCATCCGGCCCTTTAGAGCCGGATGAGTTATTTATGCTGCAACGTAACTAATTGAATGCTCCAGCGACTTACTGTGGCTATCAATCAAAACCTTCCACGTTCCGCTGTATGGCACGGTCAAATACGCAGACTGCTTATCTTCCACGCTCAGAATATCGGCCTGCGGTTTACCCGCAGAATTTATTTCGCTCATCAAATGGATATGGCAGTTGTTTGAACAGCGAACCACCACGGTATCACCGCCAAAAAGATGCAGACTGGCTTTCACTACTGGCATTTTTTACTCCGCTATCACATCAAAGTTAGACATCCGCACCGCTGGGTATTTGCCGCAATCAGTGACGTTGTTCACAAATTACACTTCATGCATAACACCAGACCCCAGTGTCACAGATGCTGACTTTGATCAAAAAATGCCGTAACGATTAAACTTTAGTGTAGATGTGCCTGAAACCATTCAGCTGATGACTTTTTATGCGGAAAATGTGCGTCAGGCCATCATTAAATTTGGTATCAAACTGTAATTGTTTGTTGGCTGATTAGAACGTTAACACTTTATCGGCGCTCAGCGTCCATTCTGCCAGCTCGACCAACGTGCCAATTTCTACACCATCAACCAGTGGCAGAGCCGTGATGCCACGCCCGTCGGTGCAGGTTTTGCACAGTTTCACCGGCACATTTTGCGCGGTCAGGATCTCAAGCATTTGCTGGATGTTATAGCCCTCAGCCGGTTTCTGGCCGCACAAACCGGCTGTCACCGCATCAGACATTAAAAACAGTTTCACTTCCGGCTGGGGTTGCTGGTCGCATAGCGCAATCGCCAGGCGCAGGCTGTTAAACAGAGATTCGCTGCCGTAAGCAGCCCCGTTGGCAATAATCACAATCTTTTGCATTTTCTCTCCTCGCCGTTTCAGGTATGAATGTCCGTATATCCTACAGTGAGTGTATTCTGAAATCAGCAACCAGGCCGCTGTGCGCTGATATCCGGAAATACAGTATGTTATAATTTCCAGATGTTTAGAAAAGCCGTTCCATTTGTCACCCTGTCATACGCACTCCTCAGCGCAGGAGGGGCTGCCAGTACCCCGAAGACCTTTATCGAGAAAGCCGCAGACCCTTTCGACCAGACCAACCCACAATTACCTGATATGGGCATTGCACCGGAAACCGATGCCGCAGCGCGTGAAATTGCAGCAATAGCCAAGAAATTCGGTGAAGACAGCATGGTTGATAACGGGTTGGATACCGGCGAGCAGGCGCGTATGTTCGCGTTCTCTCAACTGCGTGATGTGTTGACCAACAAAGTAACCAATGAAGCCGAAACGCTGCTTTCACCGTGGGGAAAGGCCAGCATTAATTTGCTGGTGGATGAGCATGGCAACTGGAACGGCAGCAGTGGCTCATTGTTTACCCCCTGGGAGGATAACAACCGTTATCTGACCTGGAGCCAGGTCGGTTTTACGCAGCAAGATGATGGAACGATTGGCAATATTGGTGCCGGGCAGCGTTGGGTTGCGGGTCAATGGTTGCTGGGCTACAACACCTTTTACGACAATCAACTTGCCAGTAACTTACAGCGTGCAGGATTTGGGGCCGAAGCGTGGGGCGAGTATTTCCGTCTTTCAGCGAACTATTATCAGCCGTTATCCGGTTGGCAGGCGGGGAACAGTGACACGCTGGAACAACGTCTGGCGCGTGGCTATGACGTGACTGCGCAAGCCTGGCTGCCGTTTTATCGCCATATCAATACCAGCGTCAGCCTTGAGCAATATTTTGGTCAAAGCGTTGATCTGTTTGATAGCGGCTCCGGTTATCGCAATCCCGTTGCGGTGACGATGGGGCTAAATTACACACCCATTCCGCTACTGACGCTCACCGCGCAACATAAGCAGGGGGAAAGTGGCGAATCGCTGGATAACCTCGGCCTTAAAGTGAATTACCGTTTTGGCGTGCCGATTGAAAAACAGCTGTCATCTGCCGAAGTTGCCACCACCAGTTCACTGCGTGGCAGCCGTTATGACAACGTAGAACGTGATTCGCTGCCGGTGGTGGAATATCGCCAACGTAAAACGTTATCGGCATTTTTGGCGACACCGCCCTGGGAATTACATCCGGGTGAAACGGTGGCACTTAAGCTGCAAATCCGCGCCAGCCACGGTGTTCGAAGTATTACCTGGCAAGGTGATACCCAGGCGCTTAGTTTGACGCCGCCTGCCGATAACCGCGACACCAACGGCTGGAGCATGATTATGCCGACGTGGAGCGCCGAAGGGCCAAATGAATATCGTCTTTCAGTGGTGATTGAGGATGATAAAGGCCAGAAAGTGACGTCTAACTGGATCACGCTAAAACTAGTCGAACCGTTGCTGGTGAGCCCGGTAGACGATCCGCGTTACGAATTAATTCCAGAGTAGCGTGTGTTAATAGGGGATGTCGGTACGCTAATCCAACATCCACCACCACTTAAACTATCAAGACTGATAAAGATTAAAGTAAGCATTCTCATAAACGAGAGTCGCGTTTTTAGTATCAAGCAAATCACCCACCCGAAATCTTGGATGGGTAGAGAAAACAATTCGTGCATCTTTATTGGTAAGAATAACTTTATCATTTACGGCGTAGGGTAATAACTCATCCTCAACACGGCTCACCAGAATATCTATTGCGGCAACCCCTAAAAATTGTTTATTGAAATAGACGGGTACGGCTGAGGTGAGGGTATAAGAAGTGTTGCAGATATAATCGACATAAGGCCCATGAATAAAAGCATTACCCACGTCGGGAGCCTGCTTGAACCATTCAAAGGTTCTGAAATCAAGGCGTTGCTGTGTTGCCTGGTCTAAATCAAGGTTCACCTGCTTTACGCCGTCGGCCTTTTTATACCACCATTCAAGCAACCAAAATTCTTTATTGCTGGCGCTGTTTTCTATATGGCTTGCAAAGCCTGCGCCTGAACAATATACATTACTGTTTAATGTGGCTTTAATACATTCCTGAATCGTTTTTCTGACCGCAGGTTCAAGAAGGTGCTCCAGATTAACATCCTTAATGTCAGCTAATGAAGATTCAATATCCTTCGCCAGCAGACCAGTGGAGTCAATAGTGGAGTGAATGATGCTATCAATTTTTTCGCTAAGGGTACGGAGTGATGTTGTTAATAGCATATTTATGCCTATTGTTATTTTGCATTGTACTTCAATTTATTTTCTATCAGATAGAAAGTAAATGTGTCGATTAAATTCTTGGCCGTGTTAACTGACTCGGATTCGTCGTGCGAAGCCAGCGTGTCAATTAACCTGGTGTACAGATCAACAATCTCACGGTGTATATTTTCTGAACGAAAGAGAATAGCCACCAGTGACGACCACTCGGACTGTAAAATCAGCTCCTGATTCGCAAGACGAGCTGACTGAGAGCAGGCCGCCAGCGCTAACAAACAGCGCATATCTGCCTGAGTTCTTGCTTCCGGCGAACTGGCTGAATTAAGCACCGCAACAAACTCACGCAGGCGGGTAATATCCGCATTGGTCATTCTGCGCGACGCCAGTCTTGCGCTGTGGCTAATAATAGCGCAATGCATTTCACCCAGGTCAGACAGGTAGTCAGTGCTTAATGTCTTAAATGGATTAAGGGTATTACTGAATTCCCATACTTGCTCGCAGACAAAACTGCCGCCGTTACGCCCACGCACGGTGTGGATTAAATTATTGGCGCGAAGGGTATTCAACGCTTCACGGATGGTGATGTGCGAAACCCCCATCATTTTTGCAAGGTCGGCTTCATTAGGTAACTGCTCATTTGCCTCAAGCAGCCCGGTAATAATGGCATTCGAAAGTCGCTGAACTATCTGATCGGAACGGCTGGCCTGACCGATTGGCGCGAATATCACCGCATGAGTAATCATAGTTTTCCTTGGTGAAACAATCCTTTATATGAACGACTAAACATAGCATACAACCCCTTGGTAATGAAGAAAGCCTTAAGTATTGGTACTGGCTGGCTTCAACGATTCCCGCTTCGTAATTGCACCGTAAATAATCACTTCGAAATGGGATGTATATCATGTTGTTAGCATAATGTTATTGAAATTAACCGTCATTAAACATATTACATAATATAATATATGTTTAAACGGTCGGAGAGCACGATGAAAGTACTTAAGCATTTTATCAATGGGCAGTACGTGTCAGGTTCGGAAGAAAATCTCTTTGAACTGGTGAGTCCGGTCAATGGCGAAACGTATGCGCTGTCGCCGAGTGCAGGGCGTGCCGAAGTCGACCTGGCTTATGGCGCGGCGAAAAGCGCATTTGCCGTATGGAAGCATTCTACTCCGGCGCAAAGACAGCTTGCGCTGCTAAAACTGGCAGACGAAATTGAACGCAATATCGACAGGCTGGCTCAAGCACAAAGCGAAGAAACAGGGCAGTTGCGCCACTTTATAGAAAAGGAAGAGATTGCCGCGTCATGCGATGCACTTCGTTTCTTTGCTGGTGCTGCGCGTTGCCTGGAAGGTAAAGCGTCGTATGAATATACCGCTGGGCTCACGTCTACCATCCGCCGCGAACCCCTGGGGATTGTCGGCCAGGTTACTCCGTGGAATTACCCGTTCATGATGGCGGTGTGGAAAATCGCACCTGCGTTGGCTGCGGGAAACACTGTAGTCCTCAAACCGAGCGATACCACGCCAATCAGCACTTTGATTCTGGCCGAACTCGCCGCGCCAATTTTCCCGCAGGGTGCGTTTAACGTGTTGCTGGGTAAAGCGGAAACCGGCTCGCTGGTGGTTTCCAGCCCGGAGGCTTCGCTGGTTTCCATCACCGGTTCGGTTCGTGCTGGCCTGCAAGTGGCGGCATCTGCTGCGGCAAACTTAACGAAGGCGCACCTTGAACTGGGCGGCAAAGCGCCGGTTATTGTCTTTGCCGATGCGGATATTTCAAAGGCTGTGGATACCATCACCACCGCAGGTTTCTTCAATGCCGGGCAGGATTGCACCTCGGCTACACGCATTCTGATAGAAGATTCTATCTACGAGCCATTCCTTGAAAAGCTGGTTAGCAAAACCCGCGAAATCAAATTCGGTACGCCGGAAGATAAAGACGCGTTGTATGGCGCGCTCAATAGCCGTAATCAGCTTGAGCAGGTTAAAGGCTTTATTAGCCGACTCCCGGCGCACGCCAAAATTGAAACTGGTGGAAAACCAGGTGCAGGCCCTGGTTTCTATTTTGAACCGACCATTATTTCAGGGCTTGAGCAGCGCGATGAGGCTATTCAACACGAAGTCTTTGGTCCAGTGATGACGGTGCAGAAATTCTCCTCCGAAGCCGAGGCGCTGGATAAAGCAAACGATGTGGAATACGGGCTGGCGGCCAGCATCTGGACCAGCAATCACGGTCGTGCCCAGCGGTTTAGTATTCGCCTCGATTTCGGTACGGTCTGGATTAACAACCACATTCCACTGTGCGCCGAAATGCCTCACGGCGGCTTCAAAAAATCAGGCTACGGCAAAGATTTGTCCTCCTACTCGCTGGATGAATACACGCGCGTGAAACACATCATGTGCGATATCTCTGAATAAAAGGTGCTCAAATGAAAGCAATGAAAGTCGCTGTCTTGTCACTCGCGTTATTTTCAAATCTGGCGCTGGCTGATGTTTCGCCATTAACCGTGGTTAAAGATTATATGTCGGCGTGGAATGCGCATGACTCAGCAAAAGCCGCGCAATATCTGGCGAGCGATGTGGTTTATTACGATGCGGCGAACGGCACGCCCGTTAAAGGTAAAGGCAACGCCGAAAAAGATGTTATTGGCGCATTTATTAAAGCCGTTCCTGACCTGAAATGGCAAATGACCAGCAAGCCCGTTTACGACCACGATACCATCGCATTTCGTTGGGAATTCACCGGCAAAAATAGCGGTGAATGGGCTGGAAGTCCGGCCACAAATAACCCGATAAAATTTGAAGGTGTCAGTTATATCACCGTCAATAACGGGAAAATCACCTGGCAGGGCGATTATTACGACTCGAAGAAGCTCGATGAAGAGTTGAAACCCCAGGCGAAATAAAGTGATTACCGGCTGACAAGTAAGGTTTTATATGTCCATTACCCGACGCGATTTTCTTAACGGTGTTGCCATCACTATAGCTACAGGGCTGACACCTCTCGACCTTGCCACTGCGGCCGGTAAAGCCAGCGCGGTTCTGGGCGAGGACTATTATCCTCCCCAGTTAACCGGGCTGCGCGGCAACCATCCCGGTTCTTTCGAGATGGCTCATGCTATTGGCCGTGACCATGAAAAGTTCAGTACCGACCATCTTCCCATCGAAGAAGAATACGATTTGGTTATCGTCGGTGGCGGGCTTAGTGGATTAGCCGCAGCCAGTTTCTGGCGTGACGTAGCAGGCAAAGACAGCAAAGTGCTGGTGCTCGATAACCATGATGACTTTGGCGGCCACGCCAAACGCAATGAATTTAACGCTGGCGGTAAAAAAGTTATCGGATATGGCGGCAGCGAAGCGTTTCAGTCGCCAACACGCAATTTTAGCCCTGTCGTTAACGGGTTGATGTCCGCAGTGGGCGTCAGCGTCGAGCGCATGAAAAAGGGCTTTGATGTCAATTTCTATCCGGATTTAAAACTTAGCCGTGGCGTTTTCTTCGACAAAAAGAACTTCGGCGAAACAAAAATTGTTGGTGGTGATCCTGGGCGCGCGGTTGCTGATGATATTCCCCCGAACAAACTCAATGGCCGCAGTCTTGATGCCTTTATTAACGACTTCCCGTTTAGCGAAACCGATCGCAAAGCGATTCTGGATTTGTACGTAAATCCTGTGGACTACCTGGAAGGCATGTCCGTTGACGAAAAAACGGCGTGGATGGACACCCACAGTTACCACGATTTCCTGGCGGAAAAAGTGGGGCTGAGCAAAATGGCCATCCTGTATTTCCAGCAGCGAACCAACGACTTTTTTGCCATCGGCATAGAAGGGGTGAGCTGTAGCGACGCCCGAACCTGTGCGCTGCCTGGGCTTGAAGCTATGAAATTACCGCCGCTTGATGAAGAGGCCCTTGCTGACCTTGAAGAACCTTATGTTTATCATTTCCCGGATGGTAACGCTGGCCTGGCACGCCTGATAGTCCGTCATCTGGTGCCTGAATCGTTGCCCGGTAACACGATGGAAGACTCCATCACCTCAAGACTTAATTATAAAACGCTGGATCGCAAAGAAAACGCCACCCGCATTCGCCTCAATAGCATCGTCATCAATGCGGCAAATACCGATGACGGCGTGGTAGTGACTTACGTTAACGACGGCAAAGCACATCGTATTAAAGGCCGAAATGCGATCATGGCGGGTTACAACATGATGATCCCTTACCTTGTTCCTGAAACGCCGGAGGAGCAAAAAGCTGACCTGCGGCTAAACGTGAAAGCCCCGCTGGTTTACACCAATGTGGTGGTGAAAAACTGGCACGCATTCATGCAGTTGGGGATTCACGAATTTTACTCTCCGGCTGCACCTTATAGCCGCGTTAAGCTCGATTATCCGGTCAGTCTCGGGAGTTATCAGCATCCCCAAAACCCTGACGAGCCAATGTGCCTGCATATGGTTTACGTCCCGACTTACCCTGGAAGCAAACTGAGCGCCCGCGAGCAGTTCCGCCAGGGCCGAGCGTATTTGCTGGGCACCACTTTTGATGCCCACGAACAAATGATCCGCTCGCAGCTTCAGGAAATGCTTGGGCAGGCAGGGTTTGACCACGAGCGCGATATTACGGCGATCACCGTTAACCGCTGGGCGCATGGCTATGCGTACTACGCCAGCGCGTTGTTCGATGATATGGACAAAATGCCGGAAATTATTGAGCGGGCACGCAAGCCGATTGGCCGCATTGCGATTGCTAATTCTGATTCAGACTGGGACGCCTACGCGCATACTGCGATTGACCAGGCGTGGCGAGCGGTCAATGAACTCAAGGCGATGGGATAACCTGACATGAAACAGATGATTATGGCTCTCGGGTGCTTAATTTACACGGGTAATGCCGCCGCGATTTCTGCGGGCGAATACATGGCAAGGGCTTCGGACTGTGTGGCTTGCCACACGGCACAAGGCGGCCAACCTATGGCGGGCGGGAAAAAGTTCTCCACGCCGGTCGGGGATATTTACGCCACCAACATTACCCCGGATAAAACGGCTGGCATCGGTAATTACAGTTATGGAGATTTCGAAAAGGCGGTAAGGCAGGGCATCGCAAAAGATGGCCACGCTTTGTATCCCGCCATGCCATACCCTTCATATGCAAAAATGACCGATGCAGACATTCACTCTCTTTATGAGTATTTCATGAAAGAGGTGCCGCCTTCCGCGGTAAAAAACAAAGAGAATGACATTCCCTGGCTGCTGTCCGCCCGCTGGCCGCTGCATGTCTGGAACTGGTTATACGTCGATGAAACTCAGCCAGAAACGAAAGCTATTCAGCCTGATGATAAGAACGCAGTATTACTGAGCCGTGGCGCTTATCTGGTTGAAGGGCCAGGACATTGCGGTGCCTGCCATACGCCAAGGGGCGTGACGATGCAGGAAAAAGGCTACGACGCCTCCAGCGATGTGTATCTTAGCGGTGCGACAATCGACGGCTGGTACGCGCCATCGCTGAGAGACATCACCATGCCGCCAGAAGAATTAAAGGATTTGCTGCGGATGGGAAGAAGTAAGCACAGCGCGATATCCGGGCCAATGAGCGAAGTGGTCACCCAGAGCACGCAATATTTGACCGACAGCGATCTGGATGCAATCTCGTATTATCTGTTGAACTTTAATCACAAGAACCCAACGCCGGTCGCCTCCGACGGCTCAATTGTGTATTCACCAACTGACGGGAAAACACTTTATTCGATGTATTGTTCGACCTGTCATGGCGATGACGGCAAAGGCAAAGATTTCACCGTGCCTTCGTTAGTGAACAATTCAATCGTCACCGCCAAAGATCCGTCTTCGCTGATTTCAGTCATTAACCAGGGCACCGAAACACCGCAAACGCAGGGCAAAATTTCCTTCAAAATGCCCGCGTATAAAAAGGTTATGTCAGCCGATGAAATGACGAATGTGGTGAATTACGTCCGTGGAACCTGGGGGGAGGGTGCGCCACAGGCGAAAAAAGACGACGTGGCTAAAGTGCAAAATGCGGCGAAATAAGCGCCTTAATAACCCGCAGTTCTGGACTGGCTGAGCTTGCGATAATTTTGCGGCGACATACCGACATATTTATTAAATGTGCTGTAGAAACTGCTGCTGGAATGGAAACCAGCAGTGAGGGCGACATCAAGAATAGATTTGTCGGTATCGCTTAAGAGTGCCCGCACATGGTTGACGCGCATCGCCGTAATATACTGCTTCATGGTCAACTGCATCACTCGCTGAAATATCCCCATCGCATAGTTGGGGTTGAGTTTTACATGTTCAGCGACTTGCTCAATGGTCAGCGCCTGGTCGAAATTCGCCCCGATAAACTCCAGCATCTGGCTTACGTAAAACTGCGCATGACGCGAAACGTTATGCGAGCTGCTGCGTGTTCGGGTCGTTTTATTCACCAGAATAGGAAGCCATCCCGACAAACTAAAGCGTTTAAGCATCAGGCCAATTTCATCTATGGCTAACTGGCGAATTTGCTCGTTGGGGCTGTTTAGCTCCAGTTGCCACCGTTGGACTTCAAAAGGACTGAGCTGCTGCACTGCCAGGGATTTAATCACCATACCGTGGGTGACGTGGTTAATCAGTTGCCTGTCCAGCGGCCATGAAAGAAACAGATGCATGGGCAGATTAAAAATTGCCATATTCTGGCAGTCACCAGGACGGGTGAGCTGGTGCGGGGTACAGGCCCAAAATAGCGTGATATGCCCCTGTTTAATCTTCACAACTTCATTGTTAATCAGATATTCCACATCGCCGTCGAACGGCACATTTACCTCAACCTGGCCGTGCCAGTGGCTGGATTCCATGAAATGCGGTTTACGCAGTTCGATGTCCATGCGCTGGTATTCGGAATAAAGCGACAGAGGGCTGCGCGTTGCGCTATCGGTACTGCTGCACATATGCGGGTCTGGCGGCAGGTCAGCCTTGCTGATATCCATCGTTTTCTCCGGTTCCTGAATTATCAGAAATAATGGCACAAGAGATAAAAAGTGACCAAAAAGCCTGCGAATTATGTGGCCTTAAACAAAAAAACCTCTCTGTGTAGCCCTGAATTATCTTCTTTCCTGGCAATAAACTCCTGAAACCTCAGATTTCAGTAAGTAATGGAATAAATATGAGTTTTCAGGAATGCATAGCAGGGAAGAGGGAGGATAAGCACTATTGGGCGTGACAAGCTGACATTGTTCATTTACGCCACGGAGAAAGAAAATGTCAGCACCCAAAATTACCTTTATCGGCGCAGGCTCCACGATTTTCGTCAAAAACATTCTTGGTGATGTTTTTCATCGTCCTGCACTGAAATCTGCCCACATCGCTTTGATGGATATCGACGAAACGCGTCTGGAAGAGTCGCACATTGTGGTGCGCAAGCTGATGGATTCCGCGGGTGCCTGCGGCAAAATTACCTGCCATACCGATCAGAAACAAGCGCTCCAGGATGCTGATTTCGTGGTGGTTGCTTTCCAGATTGGTGGGTATGAGCCTTGTACCGTCACTGATTTTGACGTGTGTAAACGCCACGGGCTGGAACAAACCATTGCGGATACCCTCGGCCCCGGCGGCATCATGCGTGCGCTGCGCACCATCCCCCATTTGTGGCAGATTTGTGAGGACATGACCCAAGTGTGCCCGGATGCCACGATGCTCAATTACGTTAACCCAATGGCGATGAATACCTGGGCCATGTACGCACGTTTCCCGCAGATTAAGCAGGTGGGTCTTTGCCATTCCGTGCAGGGCACGGCGGAAGAACTGGCGCGAGATTTATCCATCGACCCGGCCACGTTGCGCTATCGTTCTGCCGGGATCAACCACATGGCCTTTTATCTGTCGCTTGAGAAAAAAACGGCGGATGGCGAGTACGTCAGTATCTACCCTGATCTGTTGCAGGCATACGAGTCAGGCCAGGCGCCGAAACCGAATCTTCATGGTAACCCGCGTTGCGAAAATATCGTTCGCTACGAGATGTTCAAAAAGCTGGGTTATTTCGTGACGGAATCCTCTGAACACTTTGCCGAATATACGCCGTGGTTTATCAAGCCTGGGCGCGAGGATTTAATTGAGCGTTATAAAGTGCCGTTGGATGAATATCCCAAACGTTGTGTGGAACAACTGGCTAAGTGGCACAAAGAGCTGGAGGAGTACAAAACCGCCGATCGCATTGATATTAAGCCGTCGCGCGAGTATGCCAGCACCATCATGAACGCGTTGTGGACCGGTGAACCGAGCGTTATCTACGGCAACGTACGCAACGATAATCTCATCGAAAACCTGCCGCAGGGATGTTGCGTTGAAGTTCCCTGTCTGGTGGATGCTAACGGGATTCAACCGACGCGCATTGGCACGCTGCCCTCACATCTCGCCGCACTGATGCAAACCAATATTAACGTGCAGACGCTGCTGACGGAGGCCATTTTGACTGAGAATCGTGACCGCGTTTACCACGCCACGATGCTTGATCCGCATACGTCGGCTGTACTGGGCATTGAAGAAATCTACGCCCTGGTTGACGACCTGATTGCCGCGCATGGCAACTGGTTACCGGCGTGGCTGCACCGCGCATAATTGCGAACGCCGGGCATTACGCCCGGCACCTGACGTGTCTAATAACAGAAGGAGGGCACTGGTAACAGTGACCCTGTACCCTATATGAGCATATCGATTAAAACAAAACTCAGTTATGGATTTGGGGCGTTTGGTAAAGATTTCGCTATTGGCATTGTTTACATGTACCTGATGTATTACTACACCGATATCGTGGGTTTGTCGGTGGGCGTGGTCGGTACGCTGTTCCTGGTCGCCAGGATTTGGGATGCCATCAACGACCCGATAATGGGATGGATAGTTAACAGTACGCGCTCGCGTTGGGGAAAGTTTAAACCGTGGATTTTAGTGGGCACTATTGCTAACTCCATCGTGCTGTTTTTACTGTTCAGTGCACATCTTTTTGAAGGCACAACCCAGGTGGTGTTCGTCTGCGTGACGTACATTTTGTGGGGAATGACTTACACCATTATGGATATCCCGTTCTGGTCGCTGGTGCCGACTATCACGTTGGATAAACGTGAACGCGAGCAACTGGTTCCCTTCCCGCGCTTTTTTGCCAGTCTTGCAGGGTTTATCACCGCAGGCGTGACGCTGCCGTTCGTGAACTATGTGGGTGGGGCGGATCGCGGATTCGGCTTCCAGATGTTTACTCTGGTGCTGATTGTCTTTTTCATCGCCTCAACCATTATCACGCTGCGTAATGTTAAAGAGGTTTTTTCGTCAGACAACGATGCCACCGCTGACAGCAGCCGGTTGACGTTAAAAGCGATTGTGGCGTTAATCTACAAAAACGATCAGCTTTCCTGCCTGCTGGGTATGGCTCTGGCCTATAACATTGCCTCGAATATCATTTCCGGATTTGCGATTTATTACTTCACTTATGTTATCGGTGATGCCGATCTTTTCCCGTACTACATGTCTTACGCGGGGGCGGCGAACCTGTTAACCCTCATCCTGTTCCCTCGTCTGGTAAAAACGTTGTCACGCCGCTTGCTGTGGGCGGGGGCTTCAGTGCTGCCGATTCTGGGTGGCGGGGTGCTGTTGTGGATAGCGCTGGCCGGGTATCACAACGTCTGGATTATTTCGCTGGCGGGGATTTTGCTGAATGTCGGTACCGCGCTGTTCTGGGTATTGCAGGTAATTATGGTGGCGGACACCGTGGATTACGGGGAGTACAAACTCAACGTGCGTTGTGAAAGTATTGCCTACTCCGTTCAAACGCTGGTGGTGAAAGGGGGGTCGGCATTCGCCGCTTTCTTTATCGCGCTGGTGCTCGGTATTATCGGTTACGTGCCGAACGTGGCACAGTCTGAAAGCACCGTGGTTGGGATGCAGTTCATCATGATTGCGTTGCCTGCGCTGTTCTTCCTTATCACTCTGGTTTTCTACTTCCGCCTCTACAAACTGAACGGCGATATGCTGCGAAAAATCCAGATCCATTTGTTGGATAAGTACCGTAAACCCCTTGTACCTGCGGTGAGCGAACCGGGCAGTATTGGCTAATCTGCTTTCCTTAACCCTTACATTGATTCGCGTTGCAGCCAGGGGCTGTTCACACGAACAGTCTCGCGATGGCTGTCACCGTTGATGATATGCAGGGCGCTCAGGCGGCCAATTTCGTAATGGGGGAGTTGCACTGTCGACAACGGCGGCAGAAACAGATCGCCAATCCCCACCATATTGTCATAGCCAAGCACGCCAACATCTTCAGGAATACGCACTCCTCGGGCAAGCAGAACCTGGTAAACCAAAAACGCGATACGGTCGTTACCGCAGACAACGGAATCAAAACGTGGCTTGCCGCCAGGCATATGGGATTCGACCATCGCCGGAATGTCCCGGTAATGCTCGTCGCCATATTCCATGTAATGGTGAAACAGATTGTCTGGGTTAATCCCCATTTCACGGCCGGCACGCTCCAGCCCCTTACGGCGGCGAACCGTTGCCAGATGGTTAGAGGGCAGATGCAAACACAACGGGTTGCGATAACCTGCCGCAAGCAGCGCTTTCACGCCCTCATATTGCCCTTGTTCATCATCAGGAATATAGCTGGCAACCGGGTCGTGCAGGCTTTCACAGTTAGCCAGTACGCAGGGTAATGTCAGCAACTTTGGCGGAACGGGCACCTGGCGCAGACCCATAGTGGTATAAATAATGCCGCCAGGCCGGTGGGAAAGCAGCAAATCCACCATCGTTTCCGGGCTGTCATCCGAAAACATATTCACCACGAAACTGTTCCAGCCATGAGCGCGGGCAGTTTCCTCAATGGACAGCGTTATCTCAACCGAGAAGGGCGTTGTGACGGTGTCCAGTGCCAGTACGCCAATGGTATTGGGGGTGGCGCGTGCTCCACGTATCTTTTTGGCGGACAGATCGGGGACATAACTTAACTGGCTGATAGCGGCTTGTACGCGGGTGAGCGTGTCGGGCTTGAGCCGTTCCGGGTTATTCAGTGCCCGCGATACCGTCATCAACGACACGTTTGCAAGCTTTGCCACATCTTTTAATGACGCCATAAGTACTTGTCCTGATAAGGGGAAATCTGAACCCGTGTCCTGTATGCGTCAGGCTATACAACTCAGATTCTGATGTAAAAGATTGCCGCGATATTTTGGCCGTCAGGCCGCTGTAATGCATCCCTCGGATCGACATTAAATCTTGATCACGATCTCAATTATATTATGTTAACGTTAACTTGTGTGATTAACATCATGTCCCGCTCCTAAACCCTATGAAAAATTTATTATGTTAACGTTATCATTTCATCATAGCCCCTACATGAGAAAGCATTGATGAAAAGACTTCATTTCCGCAGTTACCCGCTGTTAAGTGCGTTGCTGTTCTTCTTTTTCGTTAGCTGGTCATCTTCCAGCTCGTTACTTTCAATCTGGCTGCATCAGGAAGTCGGGTTAAAAGCGACGGATACCGGCATCATTTTCTCGGTGCTTTCGGTTTCAGCACTGTGCGCGCAGGTTTGTTACGGCTTTATCCAGGACCGGCTGGGCTTAAGAAAAAATTTATTGTGGTACATCACCGCGCTGCTGATTTTATCCGGCCCGGCGTATTTGCTTTTCGGTTATCTGCTGAGCATTAACATTCTGTTGGGCAGCATCTTTGGTGGTCTGTTCGTGGGCTTAACCTTCAACGGTGGGATTGGCGTTCTTGAGTCTTATACGGAAAGGGTGGCACGCCAGAGTACCTTTGAGTTCGGCAAAGCTCGAATGTGGGGCTCACTAGGCTGGGCGGTTGCTACCTTCTTTGCCGGTTTGCTGTTCAACATCAACCCTAAACTCAACTTCCTCGTGGCCTCCTGCTCAGGATTAGTGTTCTTTTTCCTGCTGTTGCAGTTAAAAGTGGCGACGGCGGCAAGCCTTGAGAAAGTAGAACTCGGTGCAGAAAAAGTCACGCTGAATGACGCCCTGCGTTTACTGACTCTGCCGCGCTTCAGAGCGCTGATCTTTTTCGTTGTCGGAACCTGTATTTACGGCGTCTACGATCAGCAGTTCCCGGTTTATTTCTCCTCACAATTTGCCACGCTGCGCGAAGGTAACGAGATGTTTGGTTATCTCAACTCATTCCAGGTATTCCTGGAAGCGGCTGGAATGTTCTGTGCGCCCTGGCTGGTCAATCGTATTGGTGCCAAAAACGGACTTATTTTTGCTGGCATGGTGATGGCGCTGCGTATGGTTGCATCTGGTCTGGTGGAAGGGCCGGTACTTATTTCCATTACTAAGTTGCTCCACGCGGTGGAACTGCCTGTTCTGCTGGTTTCCATCTTCAAATATAACAGTCTTAATTTCGACAAACGCCTCTCCTCAACGCTCTATCTGGTGGGTTTTGCCTGTACCAGTTCCGTTATCGCCGCCGTGTTGTCGCCGCTTGCGGGTTACAGCTATGAACAATATGGCTTCGCTCAGACCTACTTAATCATGGGGCTGATGGTGTTCTGCATCACCTTTATCTCGATATTCCTTTTGCGCGGCAATAAGTCCTCATCAGAAGGTTTGCTGTCGCAACCCTCTACCGTTTGAATGAAAAAAGAGTGAATTGTTATGACTTTATTAATTGCTAATGCCGGGCAGGCGCTTAACGAAAAACGCGACCAGGTCAATATGCGCTGGTATCCGCATTACCATCTTGCGGCACCTGCGGGCTGGATGAATGACCCTAACGGGCTGGTCTGGTTCGATGGCTGGTTTCACGCCTTTTACCAGCATCATCCTTATTCAACACAGTGGGGGCCAATGCACTGGGGCCATGCGCGCAGCCGCGACTTGTCCCACTGGGAACATTTGCCTGTCGCACTGGCACCGGAAGGGCCAGAAGATAAAGACGGGTGCTTCTCGGGTTCCGCCGTGGTCAATGGCGATGAACTGGCGCTGATATATACCGGACATAAATTCCACGGCGACCCAACCAACGAAGACAACCTCTATCAGGTGCAGTGCCTGGCAACCAGTAAAGACGGCGTCGAGTTTGCCCGTCAGGGGCAAGTTATTGATACACCCCCAGGTTTGCATCATTTCCGCGACCCGAAAGTCTGGCGCGAAGGGGATACGTGGTACATGGTCGTCGGTGCGCGAGTAGGCGACACCGGCCAGGTTCGGCTTTATCGCTCGGATGACCTGCATCACTGGCAAGATGAAGGGCTGCTGGCCGAGGCGCAAAAAGAGATGGGCTATATGTGGGAATGCCCGGATTTCTTTACGCTCAACGGTAAACAGATCCTGATGTTTTCCCCGCAGGGAATGGCGGCTCATGGCTACGATAATCGCAATCTGTTCCAGAGCGGTTATCTCGTCGGCAACTGGCAGCCAGGCGAAACGTTCAACCAGGAGAGTGCGTTCCAGGAAATGGATCACGGCCATGATTTCTATGCGCCGCAAAGTTTCCTCACGCCTGATGGTCGCCGTATCGTGATGGGTTGGATGGCAATGTGGGAATCACCAATGCCCGAGCAGCAGGACGGCTGGGCAGGCATGCTGACACTGCCGCGCGAAGTAACGCTGAGTGCGGATAATCGCCTGCAAATGCGCCCGGCGAAAGAACTGGAATGCCTGCGGCAGACGTGGAATGCGTGGGATGTTCCTACGCTACAAAACCAGGCGTTAAACGTCATGGATAATTGCGAAGCAGCCGAAGTTATCCTGCAATGGGATTTGGCTGCCAGCGACGCCGAGCAATACGGTATTGCGCTGGAAGACGGTATGCGGCTTTATGTCGATAATCAGGCACAACGCCTGGTTCTTGAGCGGCATTATCCGCAGTTCGGGCTTTGCGGGCAGCGCAGTATTGCATTGCCAGAAATGGCGACGCTGAATCTGCGAGTGTTCTTTGATAGCTCCTCGGTGGAAGTTTTCGTGAATGATGGCGAAGCCTGCCTCAGTAGCCGTATTTATCCTCAGTCACGCCAGTTGGATGTGTTTGCCTGGTCAGGTAATGCCGTACTGAAAGAGTGTGGAGCCTGGCACTTAGAATAAAGTAATAAAAAAAGACGCCTGTGGATAATAAGCATGGGCGTCGTACAACCTCTTTATTTGATTATGATTAGCAAGGATTCATTCGATGAAAACAATAATCGGATCGGCGCTGTGCGCCTGTCTATTCTCTGGGCCTATTTTTGCACAATCTTCATTAACCACTGAACAGCGATTTGCATTGCTTGAACAACGTCTACAGGATGCGGAAAACCGAGCTGATAAAGCCGAGTCAGAAATTGCGAAGCTAAAAAATACACCCGTAATTGAAAAAGAAACAAACATTATTTCCAGCGAAGAAAAAATTACACCTACGCTGACATTAAATAATGATACGAGCCTGAAATTTTATGGCGATGTGGAATTTAATCTCGATGGTGCCAGCCGCACAGGAAGCCTGACATCGGTGAAAACCAGCGCCAATAAAAATTGGGCACCAGGGGACAAAGAACGCTGGGATATCAATGGCCGAATATTACTGGGCATAGACGGCGTGCAGCATTCAACGAACGGCAAATACGCCGGGTTTACCGTACAACCGCTGGCGGATATGAACGGGAAAATGAATCTCGATGATGCCGCTTTCTACTTTGGACAGCAGCAAGACAAAGACTGGCGGATTAAAGTCGGGCGCTTTGAAGCCTACGATATGTTCCCGCTCAACCAGGATACCTTCATCGAGTATTCCGGTAACACCGCCAACGACCTCTACAGTGACGGTTATGGCTACATCTATATGATGAAAGAAGCGCGTGGGCGCAGCAATAGCGGCGGAAATCTGCTGTTCAGCACCACGCTGGACAACTGGTATCTGGAAGTTAATACCCTCGTCGAAGATGGAAGTTCACTCTACGTTGACCAGCGCTACCACGGCTCTGAATTGGATAACCAAAAAAATGTGGTCTACGTCCGGCCGGTGATTGCCTGGCGTTCAGGTGATTATTCTATTGCGGCCGCCATGGAAACAAACCTGGTTAACAATGCTTACGGTTATAACGACGATGCGGGAAACTGGCACGATCAATCCGGGCGTACCGGTTACGGCATGACAATGAGCTGGAATACATTAAAGAATAATCCGCAAGATGGCGTCGTTGTGAATCTGAATACTGCCTATATGAATGCAGAAGAAGAAAAAGACTTTAGTGCGGGGATTAATGCACTCTGGCATCGTGTTGAGCTTGGTTATATTTACGCACACAACAAAATATCTGATTTTAATACATCCGGCGTTAGCAGTGAGTGTGATGATGACTGCGCTATTCTCGCGCCGGGAAATTACGATATCCATACGATTCATACCTCCTGGCAACTGCCGAATATTATGGAAATGCCTAATTTCAATATTTACCTTGGAGCCTATGCGTCATGGCTTGATTCTACAGCGGAAGAACAGGCTGACAATCAGCCGCGCTACGGTGCACGCCTGCGCTTTAAATATCTGTTTTAAAGAATGAAGATTAATGTTGAGGAGCAGCAATGAATATCTGGACATTTGGCGATGCGGTAGTGGATTTATTGCCGCATGAGGACATGCAATACCGTGCCTGTGCGGGCGGCGCGCCGGTTAACGTAGCAGTGGGGTGCGCAAGGCTTGGCCGCCAAAGCGGTTTCATTGGCCGGGTGGGGAACGATGCTTTTGGGCACTTTTTACAACGTACACTCACCGAGTACGGAGTAACGACGCAACACATCCAGATGGATGATGAGCATCGTACCAGCACGGTATTGGTGTCACTGGGTGAGGGCGGCGAGCGCGAATTTACCTTTTTGGTGAACCCGTCTGCCGATCAGTTTATTACCACGCAAGCCCTGCCGGAATTTGGCGCAGACATTCTCCACTTTTGTTCGTTGGCGCTGGTGGCAAAAGATTGCCGCGAAACGCTGGCGCGGGCGATTGGAAACATCAAACAGGCGGGTGGCTTGCTGAGTTTTGATGTGAATTTGCGCGAACAGATGTGGCCTGACCGACAGACAATGCTGATCACCGTTCGCCACTTTGCGCTGCAGGCAGATATCCTCAAATTATCCGAAGAAGAGTGGTATTGGCTTGCAGGCACCAATGAATTTACTGTGGCGATTAAAGCGCTAAAGGCGTTGCCCGCAAGTCTGAAAGTCGTCACCTTCGGTGCCAGAGGGGCGATGGTTTTATGGCAGGATCAGGTTATCCATTTTAGTGGCTATGAGGTCGATAGCGTGGACACGACGGGAGCAGGAGATGCCTTCATCGCGGGCTTGTTAGCGCACATCGCGCAGGAACAGTTGCCGCAGGATCTCGGCCAACTCAAACGCGCGATGGAACAGGCCAGCGCGTGTGGAGCATTAGTCACCACACAAAAAGGGGCACTGGCTGCAACACCTGACGTTAAAACGGTACGGCAGTTTATTGCCCAGGCACCGTTGCTGGATTGCGAGCTGAAATCTACGCGCGGCGAAGTTCTGTCTGTTTAAGCCGTTCACGGATAAGCGCCATCACGCGTTCTGCTACGGGTGGTTGAATGCGATCGGTAAGCCGAAGAATGCCGAGTGTTAAGGTAAGGGAAAGTGGGGGAGTGACGTGGAGTTTCACCACTTTTCCTGTCGCCACGGCGTTTATCATTGAAATATCTGTAGCGGCGACTATCGCATTGCTGGAATCGAGCAAATATCTGACGACCTGAAAATCATTGCTCTGCACGGCAAAATGTTCGTAAAGCCCGGAAGATAACCCGTACAAACTTTCCATATGTTCTACAACCGCAGGGTCAAAATAGCCTGCGGCAATCACCATCGGCCAGCATTTGAGTTGAGTGATATCAATATTGTTTTGCTGTGCCAGAGGGTGCTGGCTGTTGGCGTACCAGGCAAAACCACAGGTAAAAAGTGCTTCAACGGCGAGATCTTGTTGATAGCGCGCAATACTTGCATCCCCCACGAAAAAGTCAATTTGTCGATCGCGTAGCAATTTTAGCAGTGAGCCAGAGGTGTCTACGCTGACTTTAATCTGCACTTCCGGCAGCACTCTGAGCATTGTTTCGAGCAGTGGCCCCAGCAGTTCATCAATTAATGACGACCCCATTCCTAACGCGACACGCCCGGATTCACCCGATTGCATCATCTGCAGCAGCCGTTTGCCCTCTTTCTCATTCATAAGGATTTGACGGGCGGTTGCTTCCCACGCCAGAGCATAGGGCGTTGGGCTCAGGCGGCGGTCACTGCGGTTGAAAAGCGAAACGTTTAACTGCTCTTCCAACGCTTTGATACTGCGGGAAAGCGCAGGCTGGCTTAAATGCACCGCTTCGGCCGCAGCGCTGAGCGAAATATTTTCCATCAAAGCAATAAAGTGCTGTAGCTGGCGGGTGTTCATCCTTCCTCCACTTGCAATTTCTGCATGGAAATAGACCTGATTCTGCATTTCACGCAACTAAAACAAATTATTAACATTGAGTTAATCTTTGTTCAACAGGTATCCGTTATGCAAAAGGTTAAACCCGCTTTACCTCGCCCCGTTGTGGCCGTGATTTGCGATCGAATCAGTTACTTCCAGCACAACGTTCATGCTGTGCCAGACACCTACCTGCGTGCGCTTCATGAAGCGGCGGGGGTGATGCCGGTACTCATTCCAGCTTGCCCAGAAATAATGGACTTATCCACGCTGCTTGCCACTGTGGACGGCGTGCTGTTGCCGGGAAGCCCTTCGAACGTGGCTGCGGAGCGTTACTGTGTCGAACCGTTGCCTGCCGAGACGCTTACGGATCTTCATCGCGATCAAACGGTGTTCTCACTCCTGCCGTCGATTATTGCCCAGGGCATTCCGCTGATGGCTATCTGCCGGGGATTTCAGGAGCTGAACGTTTTTTATGGCGGTACGTTGCACCGCGCTGTTCATGAACAGCCTGATGCTATGGATCATCGGGAAGGGCATCACGATCGGCCTGTGGAGGAGTGGTACGACGATAGTCATCTGGTCAATATCGCCCCAGACGGAATGCTGGCAGAACTGACGCACACACAAAGCGTCACGGTGAACTCTTTGCACCACCAGGGCGTTGATCGGCTCGGGCAAGGATTGCGAATTGAGGCTTTTGCACCAGACGGATTGATTGAGGCTTTTACCGCACCAGATGCGGCAGGCCTGGTGTTGGGAGTGCAATGGCATCCTGAAATGTCGCTCGGACGCAGCGCCCTTGCTCAACAGCTTTTCGCTACATTTGGCGATGCATGTCGCGGCCGCCAGCAGTCCAGATTGTCTACTAAATTGACAGGAGAGAATGATGAGTTCATTAGCGCATACGCTGTTTAGTCGGAACTATGCAGCTTCACGCCAGGCATTTATTGACGCGGCACACGCCCGAGGGCTTCCTGTTGATAGTTACATTTTGGATCTTCCAGGAGCCGAAGGTGAAACGCTGGCGACCGACGTGGTGCTGGACGGGCCAAAGGATGCGAAGAACCTGATTATTACGATCAGTGGTGTGCATGGCGTGGAAGGGTATCCCGGTTCGGCAATCCAGCGCGGATTACTGGAGATGGGCGCGCCGGAAGAACCGGACACCGCGGTTTTACATGTGCATGCGATTAACCCGTGGGGCTTTTCCTGGTCGCATCGTACCACTCAGGAAAATGTCGACTTGAACCGAAATTTTGTCGACTTCAACCAACCGTTACCGACTAACGATCGCTATGCTGATATTCACGACCTGCTGCTGCCGTCAAGCTGGCCACCTCCGGTAGAAAGTGAAGACCAATTACGAACACTTGCGAAACTCTGGGGAGATAAAGGTTTCCAGTGCGCAGTAAGCCTTGGGCAATATCGCTTTGCGGATGGGTTGCATTATGGTGGCGAACAACCAACCTGGAGTAACGACACGTTCCGCACGATTTTGCGTCGTTACGCTACCCGTTGCCTTCGCATCGGCTCGCTGGATATCCACACTGGGCTGGGGCCATACGGTTATGGAGAGCGTATTTTTGGCTGTGAAGACGAGGGTAATTCCCTTAAACGCGCACACGACTGGTGGGGAGATACCATCACTTCTGTGAATACCGGCAGTTCTACCAGCGTCCCGCTAACCGGCCCGATTCAGGCCGCGCTGTTTCGTGAGTGCGAGCAGGCGGAGCAGACCAACATTTGCCTGGAATATGGCACGTATCCGCAGTCACAAACTGTATTGGCGATGCGTGGAGCACACTGGTTAACGCGTTATGGCAGCGATGACCCACGTCAGTGCGCGGCGATTCGACAGACATTAAAAGATGCGTTTAACCCGCAAGATCCCTGGTGGCAGGACGCTATCTGGACGCAAGGCAAACTGGTGTTCCTGCAAGCGGTAGCGGGTATTAATCGTAATCAAGACTGATCAATTCCTGGAGAGTCGCATGAGTCATAATACCGAAAGTTTAGCTCAGGGCGGTGGCGCCGTACCGACACAGTCTGTTCACTGGCGTGTGATTGTTGCCGCCGTCGCAGGCAATGCATTTGAAGTCTATGATTTTGTTATTTATGCCTATTTTGCAGTCTATATTGGCCAGACATTTTTCCCGATAAGCGGGGATTATGGCAGCCTGCTGGTGGCAACGGCGACTTTCGGTGTGGGCTTTTTTACACGGCCATTAGGTGCATTGCTTATTGGTAGCTACGCGGACAGGGTCGGACGCAAACCAGCGATGATCCTGACCGTCTCACTCATTACCATTGGCACGATGGGAATAGCCCTGACCCCAGGCTACGCCAGCATTGGTTTTGTTGCCCCGGTGATTGTGGTGTTTTGTCGCTTATTGCAAGGGGTTGCGCTTGGCGGTGAAATCGGTCCTGCGACGTCATTACTTATCGAATCTGCCCCTGCAGATAAACGTGGACGTTATGCTTGTTGGCAAATCGCCAGCCAGGGCATTGCGGTCACCACGGGTGGAATAATTGGCGTGATTCTGACGCTTTCCATGTCGCCTGAGAATTTGCAAAGCTGGGGATGGCGTATTCCCTTTATCTTTAGCCTGCTGATGGTACCACTAACGATTTATATTCGCCGTAACGTCCCTGAGACGCTGCATACTGAGGATAAAAAGGAAGAAACTACCGTTCAAATTCTCAAAGGTATGTGGCGCGATCACCGCCGTTTTTTACTGATTGGGCTGGGCATTATGCTTGTCATTAACGTTACGTCGCAGCTAATTAACTACATGACTTCTTACGCTATCAAAACGCTGCATCTTGATCCGAGTATTGCCCAGACCAGTATCTTGATTGCCGGATTGGTGTCGTTTTTTGGTGCGCTGACGGCGGGGCGACTGTGTGACAAATATGGCCGCAAGAAAGTGTTAATCCTGCCGGTTATTGTGCTGTGCTTTGTCATCGTGCCTTTGTTCTCCTGGCTGCACGATGCGCCAGATGCGGCACGTTTGCTGACGGTAACCTTCGTGATATCGACACTGATTACCTTCCCGACCACGGCGGTGCTGGTGATTGTGCCGGAGATTTTACCCACCGGTTACCGTAGCACCGGCACCTCGCTTATTTATGCCCTCGGGTCTGCGTTATTTGGTGGCACTACGCACTTTATTCTGACTGCGTTGCTGGCATGGACTAACCATCCTGTGGCTCCTGCCTACTATGTGCTTTTTGCCGCAGCCGTGAGCTTGTGTGTGATGTCTCTGCTTCCGGAAACGCGCCATCACCGTGTTTCAGAAAGCCGCACCGCACCAAAGAGCGTAGTGTCGGAATAGAAGCCACGAATGTTGAAGCCAGGCGCAGAGGGCGTTACAGTAACCTAACTCCCTCTGGTATATGGAAATGTAATGGCTGAAATTAAACTGAATGTGGGTGAAACGGATGACATCCGCGAGAAGCTGATCACCTACTGCGAGCAGAATTTCGATCTGAAACTTGAGCAGTTCGACGCTGACTTTTTCACTGATTTCGTCATTAAGGAACTGGGAAAAGTGATCTATAACGCGGGCATTGAAGAAGCTATCAAAACGCATACTGCCTGGAGCGAGAGGATTCAGGAAGAGATGGATCTGAATAAGATTTACTAAGCGTCGACTACTTAGGGCATGGAGGTGCCGTTGTTAAACATTGATGAACTACAGCAACTTTATGCCCGCACAAGTGAAAAAACTCTCGCAACGTGGGCCACGCAACCGGGTATTGGGAAGATTCGTGAAGAGGCTTTCTACGAACCGCATAAACTGGCGATTACCAGCGGTATCCAGCCTGCATTGACTGAGCCATTAAAACTGCTTTTGCAAGAGCTACACGAACTTGCTGGAAACGATGCACTTGCCGATGTCATGCCTTTTAACGGGTTACATTTTACCTTTTTTGCCATCACGATGCCGCTCTACCAACCGAGTGATATTGCAAAACTTGACCCGTTTTTGCTAACCGCCTTCAAAGAACATGCGAAGGATCTGACGGTGAGTATCAGCAATTTGCGGCTGGTGGCGCTGCCGAATCAGCTGCTGATAGCGGGTACGCCAGATGTGAAAAGCCTGGCGGCCAAAGAGGCATTTGCCAGCCAGCTACTGGATTCGCCGTGGCGTGAAAAACTCCGCGAAAGACATGGCGACATTCCTTTGCCGCCTCCGTTCTGGCACAGCACGCTTTTGCGCTATCAGGCAGATTTTCTCCCCGCGCGGTTCAGGGATTATTTTCACACCCGGCAGCCACGCAATTACGGTGAAGTTTCAGCGCAAGCCCAGCTGGCTTTTACAAACTACAACTGGACGGAAGTCTACGGCTGCGTTTAATGGCGTATTCATGACGATATTTCATCCGGCAACCCTTTCAGTAACTTATCCAGCCTGATCGGGTAATTGCGCACGCGTACACCTGTCGCGTTATAAATGGCATTTGCGATAGCAGCGCTCACGCCACACAAACCCAGTTCCCCCACACCTTTAGCTTTCATCGGCGAGGACACCGGGTCGGCATCATCAAGGAAAATGACTTCCTGTTCGGGGATATCAGCGTGAACCGGTACTTCGTAGCTCGCCAAATCGTGGTTAACGAAATAACCCAGGCGCGTATCAACGGTTAATTCTTCCATTAGCGCGGCACCGACTCCCATCGTCATCGCGCCAATAACCTGGCTGCGTGCCGTCTTGGGGTTAAGTATTCTGCCCGCAGCACACACGGCAAGCATGCGGCGAACCCGTGTTTCACCGGTAGCGCTATCTACTGCGACTTCGACAAAATGCGCCGCGAAAGTGGATTGCTGATATTTCTTATCTAGCTCGCCAAATTCAATTGTGTCCTCAACGGTAAGAGTCCCGTCAGTGGCAGCTTCGGTAAGTGGGGCACTGCGATCCCCGCAACGGATGTATTGATCGACAAATTCGGACTTACTGGGATCAAAACCGAGTTTTTTAGCCACGGCTTTGCGCAGCTTAACGCATGCGGCATAAACCCCCGCCGTTGAGCTATTGGCTCCCCATTGCCCGCCAGAACCGGCTGATACGGGGAAGTCGGAATCGCCAAGGCGCACCACAACTTTTTCCAGCGGCACGCCCAGCATTTCAGCCGCAGTCTGGGCAATAATCGTGTAGCTGCCGGTGCCGATATCCGTCATGTCGGTTTCAACGGTCACGGTGCCACTGGCATCAAGATGAATGCGCGCGCCGGATTCCATCACCAGATTGTTGCGAAAACCTGCGGCAACACCCAGACCAATCATCCAGCGTTCATCCTGAACTTGTGCAGGCTGCGCATTTCGGCGGTTCCAGCCAAAATGCTCGGCGCCAGTACGCAGGCATTCAACGAGCTGACGGCGCGAGAAGGGGCGTTTTGGGTCGGCGGGATCAACCTGGGTATCGTTGAGAATACGAAACTCTACAGGATCAATGCCGACCTTTTCGGCTATCTCGTCGATGGCGATTTCCAGCGCCATCAGGCCAGGTGCCTCTCCTGGTGCTCGCATGGCATTACCTTCTGGCAAATCAAGTTCTGCCAGCCGTAGCCCTGTATGGCGATTGTTACCGGCGTAAAGCAATTCAGTCTGTTGAACCGCAGTTTCCGGAGGCCCTTCTGGAAGATTACCCGACCAACTCTCATGTGAAATGGCGTTAATCCGCCCAGTTTTATCCGTGCCGATGCGGATGTGCTGGATGGTCGCTGGACGGTGTGTGGTATTGTTGGGAATGAACGGTCTTTGCAGTGCAATCTTAACAGGACGTTTTGCCGCGCGAGCCCCGAGAGCCGCCAGCACAATATCGCTACGCAGAAACAGTTTCCCGCCAAAACCGCCACCGATATAGGGCGACAGCACGCGAATATTTTCTTTAGGTAATTTAAGCGTCGCGGCGAGATCGCTTCGGCACCAGTCAATCATCTGGTTTGATGTCCATACCGTCAGTTTTTCACCGTCCCACGCCGCCATTGAAGCATGGGGTTCCATAGCCATATGGCTTTGATCTGGAGTGGTATAGGTGGCATCCAGTTGTACCGCCGATGAAGAAAAGGCGCTGGCGAAATCACCCAGCGATTTATCTGGCTCGCTTTCCGGCGGTTCCGTCACCAAAGGCTTTTGACTCGCCAAATCGTAAACACCTTGCTCGCGTTGATAATCCACCCTAATCAGTTCCGCCGCCGCACGTGCCTGCTCGAAAGTTTCTGCGACCACAACGGCGATGGCCTGGTGGTAATGCTCAATCTCTGGGCCGCCGAGCAGCGTTGCGGCATTCTTTTCCCCTTTGCCAAGTTGACCCGCGTTATCGGCGGTGACAACGGCAAGCACACCTGGCGCATTTTGCGCGGCTCGAAGATCCATCGCATTGATGCGGCCTTTTGCAATAGCGGAACCTACGACATAGCCGTACGCGGCATCGGGCATTTCATCGTGCCATTCATAGGCGTAGTGGGCGGTTCCTGTCGTCTTTAGTGGGCCGTCAATACGGTCACGAGGCTTGCCAACGACCTTGAGCTGGTCGACAGGGTTATTTTTGGCAGGCTTATCAAATTTCATCAGTCTTCCCCCTCGCTTCCGTCAAAACAGAGGCAAGCGTGCGCCTCGCCAGAATTAATTTGAACTCGTTTTCTGGGGTAGGATGGGCATCAGCAAACAGCCGTTGGTAAACACGTTTTGCCCCGTGGACAAGTTCCGCATCAGCCTCTTCTAATCGCCAGGGTTTATGTGCAACGCCACCGAATGCAACGCGTCCACTACCATCGGGATGCACGATGAGCGCAACTGAAACCAACGCGAAAGCGTAAGAAGCGCGATCGCGCACTTTGCGATAAACATGAGTCCCACCCGCAGGCGGCGGCAGTGTAACGGCGGTGATCAACTCACCTTGTGAGAGCACGGTTTCCAAATGGGGTGTATCGCCAGGCGCACGGTAAAAGTCGGCTATCGAAATTTTTCGCCCGCTTCCATTTGGTTTTACCGTTTCCACAACCGCATCAAGCAGGCGCATTGCGACCGCCATATCACTGGGATGAGTCGCGATACAGGATTGACTTGCTCCAATCACCGCATGCTGGCGGCTAAAACCTTCAAGTGCTGCGCAGCCGCTACCGGGACGGCGTTTATTACAGGGCTGATTGGTGTCGTAAAAGTAGGGGCAACGCGTACGCTGGAGTAGGTTTCCAGCGGTGGTCGCCTGATTGCGTAATTGCCCTGACGCGCCAGCAAGTAACGCCCTGGAAAGCACCGCGTAGTCGCGACGTACCCGTGAATCGGCTGCCAGATCGGTATTGCGCACCTGCGCACCAATGCGTAGGCCGCCATCGTCGGTTGGCTCGATTTTATCCAGCGCCAGGCTGTTAACGTCAATCAAGTGGGAAGGGGTTTCAATCTCAAGTTTCATTAAATCGAGAAGGTTGGTGCCGCCCGCAATAAACTTCGCGCCAGGCATTCGCAGGGCGCTTGCCGCAGCATCGGCTGGTGTTTTCACACGTTCATAGGTGAAAGTCTTCATGATTTCTGGCTCCCGATAACGTCTTCAATCGCGGCAAGAATGTTTGAATATGCGCCGCAGCGACAGATATTGCCGCTCATGCGCTCGCGGATTTCATCAGGAGTTGCCTGTAGAGGGGAAACCAAATCAAGAGTGACATGGCTCGGAATGCCCATTTCAATTTCTTTGAGGACAGCCACGGATGAGCAAATTTGGCCAGGTGTGCAGTAGCCACACTGGTAACCATCATGCTTGATGAACGCCGCCTGCATCGGGTGCAAATTGTCAGGCGTACCAAGGCCTTCGATGGTGGTGATTTCAGCATCCTGTTGCATCACGGCAAGAGTAAGGCAGGCGTTGATCCGGCGACCATCGACAATGACAGTACATGCCCCGCACTGGCCATGGTCACAACCTTTTTTGGTTCCAGTGAGATGCAGGTTTTCGCGTAACGCGTCCAGCAGAGTGGTGCGGGTATCGACTTCCAGGTGCTGAACTTCACCGTTAACTTTCAATGAGATGTGAGACATTTCAGGTGGGGGTGTTATCGGGATATCGCAGGCATTTTTATCATGGTTGCTCATACCACCTCCAAATTCAAAGTTGCGCCAGGGAAAATAGAAACTTATCGCAGCCGCAGCGCAGGATTTTTATAACGAGCTATTAATAATAGACCGCACTTGCGTTGGGATTAGTCCTGAAACAGGAATACGGTGATGAGTAGAATTGATGAATGGCGGAAATATTAATGATTACTGGGGAAATTCAATGGGCTGTCATCATCATCTAAGACAATTAACAGCCCTGATTTTTACCTACGGCCTAACAAAAAACCAAATACCACACCGACAGCGGCGGCAACCGCCAGCCCGGCTATAGGATTGGTTGAAACCTGGTCTCGTACGTTATCCGTGGCATCCCTTACGGCATAGCTAGCCTGCGAGGCATATTTTTGTGCCGCTCCCCGTAATACATCATCAGGGCGATTGCTGTGCTTGCCATACATTTCTCGGGCGGTACCTGCGGCTTCGTTAACTTTGTCTGCGGCTTTATCAAACATGCGGAACTCCTTAAATCTGAATGTGGAGTTAAGTATAGTTGAGAGAGCACTATGGGGGATTAATACAGATTATTCGGATATTGAAGGAGGCAGAGAATAAAGAAAGCTGAATAAAACGGTAGAAATATTTATTACCGGACACTACATAAAGATGGTTAAATATAAATGAATTATTAGAGGCAAAGAGTTGTTTTTTGACGAGCTGGAAAGGTTTGAATCGGGAAGTTGCTACTACGAAATGGTGCGTCCGAGTGGATTTCTGATTTAAAAGTAAAGTACTGATTTGAATTTATTTTATTCATTTCATTCTCCGGGGATGTACAAAATGATGTATTAGTTTAGCCTGATTTCGTCAACTACGTAATACGTTAATTTTGCCACTCCGGCTTATGGTTTCAATCCATTGTTCAACCTGCGAGTCATTCGGCATCTCGCTGTCTACCGTATAAATCTCGCCAATTTCCCGCGACTTTCGGGCACCGAAGTTGTGATAGGGTAGGATCTCGACGTGCATGATATTGTCAAAACGCTCCACCATGTCTCTAATTGCCTGAAAATGTTCATGATTAAAGTTATAACGAGGGATTAGCGGGCAGCGTAGTACCACAGCGTTGCCGAGCTGAAGTAATAGCGTCATGTTTTTGTCCACTATTCGGCGGTTTAGTCCTGTCAGTGTTTTGTGAAGTTTGTCACCCGTAGCTTTGTAATCCACCAAGAAGGTTCATCGCGTATTACCGGGAAATGCTGCTTTTATCTTCATAAAAAAGTACGGGAGTGTTACTGGCCTGCGAGCTATCCACTGATCCAGATGCCCTTAGTGTGATGTTCCTGATCCCGACAGTAATTTTCCCTGCAGCTTTCCCCGAAATGAAGTGGTCAACAAAAACTGGCCGCAGTTTTAGAGTTTTTCCAGAACAATCGCTTTGATTCATTTGGCGTCAAACCAACGTACATGCAGCCTGGAGTATGACGGGTATATTTACAAATGGACGTATCATAGAGGGGAAGTACACAAATATAGGTAGTGTATTTTCAGTAACGGTTAGGTGGTATCGCGTCACTACCCTTTCAAAGCTGCTTAATCTGGGCTTTCAATTGTCCAACAACTCCCGCCGCACTATCTTCTCGTGGATGAGGCCAGATCGATTCACGCCAACAGCTAAGACGCCGTCGGGTAGAAATGGACTGCGCAGGCCATCCCAGCAAGCCGAACTGGCGGTGGCCTAATTCCCACAAATATTTTGCGCAGGCACCTGAACCTTCCTGATGGTCGAAACGAACACAAGAGACGTCAGTGTGCGGCGATGAGAGATTACTCCGCGCTTTGGCAATAAAGGCGGGGCATATTACCGACGCTAATCATCATGTCGCCATTGGCCATTTTTTGCAGTTGGTAGTAGTCGCTGGCGTTGTCTTTAAAGCTTGGGAAAAGATACTGATCGGAGAGGGTTTTTGGTACGTCTTCGCCGTATTGCGCATGGATGTTGTAGGTCTTTGCGACCACATAGCCGTTGTTCAGCGTATAGGTGAAAGCGCTGTTACGATTTACAGTGTATTGCTGCGTGCCGGCCCCTTCTTTCGGCGTGAATTTCATGTTCCCGCCGAGTAAACCAATACCGCTTCCGCTTGGGTAATAATGAACCTTGATAGAGGCTTTTAGCTGCATGTCGTTGTCGTTTTTGTCCGATGCCAACGTGTAGGGGATCAGGCAATAAAGCGATAGATTGCTGTTTTTGCTTTTGTACCAGACACCCGCCCATGGTGCAGCCAGCAGGACAACAGAAAGGGAGATAATCAAGGACTTCTTCATTATAAATTTTCCTGCCCGGTCAGAATAAAGTAGGCGCTGCAGTGATTTTTTGCCTGAGAGAGGGGGAGGTCACATATGAAATAGCTGCTCAAACCATGGGAGGCGACTTTGTTGATATACAGATAGGCCGGTTTTTTTCCGGTTAATGTGACAACCGGTTTTTGAGCGAAGCGGGTTTGTGCTTCAGTGGAAAAAAGCATTTTCTCATCAACGGAGTTTTGCAGAAAAATCTGCGTTTCTCCCTGCGTAGCAATGTGCCGATATTGTTGGGTGCTGTTAAATACGCCCCAGGTTTTATTCTGCGCGACGTGATGCCACATCAAGCCGGCAGCAACCAGATTGCTCACCAAAATCGCGGCCAGTAGCACACCCCATTTACGATGATTTTTAGCAGGGAGCGTATCGCGAATTTTGTGAAGGGGTGAGGGCAGGGCGCGTGTGACCGTGAGATCGTGCAAAGCGACGGGTTCAGGCGCACGAGATTCATGATTCTGTTCACCGTCTTGCACCTTAGCGGCGGGGGCATCGGTTATCGGGTCTTCCACCTTTTTATTAAGCGGAACACCGGTCTGATAACCTTTTAATTCACCAGGCAGTAACTCTCTGACCTGCATTTCTGAGGTAAACGTGTAACCGAGACGCGGAACAGTGACGATCACCTCAAACGCAATGCCCAGATTTTGAAACATCTGCCGCAACTGTGAAATACTTTTCCACATGCTGCCTTCCGTCACCATCACGCCATATTTTCCCCAGCACTCATGGATTAACGTCTCTTTGTCGACAACTTCTCCCTGACGCTGAATGAACAGCAACAGACAGCGGGAGGCGGTAGCGCTGAGTTTAAGGGTGGCATCGGGTTGTGAAACTGGAGCGATCTGAAGTGTTTCATCATCGAAAATCAAAGATTCATGCAAATAATATCGGGTCATTCAATACAACCTTAGCGTGTTCCCGGAGCTTCACCGTCGCCGTCATGCCACGTTACGGGATCTTAGCAAGAAATTTTGTCGTTTAAGTTAAGAGTAGACGACAGCATCCCCAAACGGCGACGTGCCCCACTCATAATTTCTCCGTCATTGACGGGGATCATTTCCCGTGGCCGCAAAGCAATATCTCACATAATAATAATTATTATTAATAATGATGGGCCATTACGCGATATTGCCTTTCCGGGGATAAAGTCCATTTTGATAAACAACATTGCCGGTTTTCAGCGTGCGAAAATACTACAGGATGAGGTCAGGAATGGGAAGTGTGTTCAGGCTATATTATCGGGGTTTACACCCATAATTGAGGGGTGAATCAGGGGTTATAAGGATTTCATCACCGTTTCAACAAGGATAAATACCCTCTTGTTTTGTATGTGTAATGAAAGCGCTTTTTGGTATGTGGCTGGCTATCGGTTTTAAGACAGCGTTAAGGAAAGAACAGGGGGGCCCGGGCTTACTCGCCTGGATACTCATGAAATCGCACCTTACTTGTTGATTGTAAAAAGTATTTTTTTGTATGTCGATCAGGTTTATTCAGGGCTATTCAGAGCAATTCCCCGACTTCCCCTTTATAATTTCATTATTCAAAAATGAGACGGCGGGAGAAACACAAGCGCCTTGGCGTCATCAATGAATAATAATCATGATGACCCGCCAGCACGGTGTTTCAACACCTACCGCGACTGACTTTATTTTACTGTTATCCTGATGGATTTCATTGTCGTATTATCTGGAAGTGCCGGGAAAGAGATTTAATATAATACAAGGACTCTTATGGCTCGCTACTTATTAAACGATCGTGTTTATTATGATGATGAAAAATGTACCTTAACCGACAAAAATACGCCCGATGATGTTATCTCCCTGGGGGCCACTGCCAGCCGCTGTCTGCAAATTTTGTTGGCTTCCAGGGGGGATGTGGTTGCGAAGAAAAAACTACTGCATGAAGCCTGGGAGAAATTCGGCGCAGTGGTCGCTGACGGCAGCATGTGGCAGGTCATTTCACAGCTACGTAAAGCCTTCGAATTGGTCAGGCTCGATAGCCGCTGGATCATCAATGTGCCGCGTATCGGCTATAAAATCTCGCAGGAATTGTATATCGAAAGCCTGTCTGCCACTCATCCCGACGTCGCGGAGAGGGAAAAGGAGGTCGTGCCAAAATCCACGCAAAATCTCACTGCGCTAACAGACACCTCCGCTTCAGCGAATTTTACGCCGCCACCTGTTGCTATGCCCCGCATACAAACAGGCTCACGGGTGACGCTTTCCACGCGCCAACGGTATTATTATTTAATGTTTATTGGCCTCAATCTGTTGGTGGCCGTGGGTCTGTGGCAGGCTCTGGCAACGGGAAAAGGCATTCAGCCTTATAAACAGCATTACTCCCTTTCTCATCGCGAAGGAGAGATTGAAGTCTGGGTACAAAGCCCTCATCCACAAAAAGAGTGGGCATCAAGTCAGGAACAGCTCAAATTACCGGCCATTTATGAGATGCCGGACGGCAGCGGGGTGAAATACGTGTACGTTAATACTATGCCGGATATGGCTATCCGCAGTTATTTCTTCTGCCATAAAGCGATAAACGAAAATGATAACGGCTGTGCATCGGCGATTTATATCAACAAAACGGAGGAGGGATGAACAGGAATTGTTTCAGAGTCAGCCTGTTAGTGATATTTGTAGCACCCTGGTTAGTTTTTTGGGCACTTTTTAATAATAAGGCCGTCACGCTCAGTTGCATCGTTCCATTCCATATAGAAACCAATAAACAGCCGCTGATGGCCATGCACGGCACCCTCAAAACGCACTTTTATCAGGATCTCACCGCCATCAGTTTTCTCTCCGGCTACTTCCAGCAAAAAAATCCCGCAGGGGACAAGGATGATTATTGGCGAATTAATCGCCGTGCCGTGGCGCGTTATGAAATCAATAATAACTACCTTCATGCCACAACCTATGAATCCTACAACGGATTTGGCGATAACCTGCCGAAATCTCATTCAGATAACTTCCTGTTCCCGCTGTTCAAATCTCAGCATCGGGATTATCTCCAGCTCAGTTACTTACCTAACCGGGATGTATTAATTAACGTTGCCGGAATGCCCCCTCTTTATTGCCATGCAGTCTGAATGCCTTTCTCTTATTTAAAAGGCTGACCCTGTTAGCCTTTTTATTTTCAGTTGTAGAACCCGCTAAATAGACCTGATGAGCTCAACAGCAAACCTGATGATTATTCATCCCGTTCTGACATCTTACCGCCTGGAAATGATTGATCGCGCGGAAGTATTCAGCCTTACCTGAGGGTTAATCAGTGTTACTCAGTAGGGATTCAACCGCGCTGTTGCTAGATTGTCGCCTCTCAGACCGGCAGGTACACATCCTTTTATCAGCATTGGTAATGAATCATGAGCAACACACAAGGTAAGTTGAGTAAAGCCCGTCCGCCACGGGTGCAAATAACGTATGACGTTGAAACCGGCGGTGCGCAGGAAACCAAAGAATTACCTCTGGTGATTGGCGTTGTGGGTGAATTTACTCAGGACGGTAGTAATTTACGCGATCGTCAGTTTATTAAAGTCGATAAAGATAATTTCAATGACGTGATGTCAGGTATGGCACCGAAGTTGGAATTATTGGTCGATAGCGCATTGCCAGATCAGGAAGGAAAAATGGTGGTTGAATTGACCATCAATTCAATGGATGACTTCACGCCGGATAATATCGTTGCGCAGGTTGAACCGCTGCGTAAATTACTTGAACTGCGTGAGCAATTAAGTGATTTACGCAATCGAACCGCCAGTAACGATCGCTTGAAAGAACAGTTGATTGAAATGCTGAATAAGCAGGATGGGAAAGGAGAGGGCGATGAGTGATTTAGCCATGACTCCGACGCAAGCACTCAGTGAAGGTACTGATTACCTCGACAGCATTATTGATAATACCCAGGCGATCCGTAAAGAATCCGACCGCAGCAAAGTCAAAAGCCAACTGGACAGCTTTCTCGGTGAAGTTGCTAGTGGAGCCGTCATTGTCTCCCACGATCTGGTGGGTAGCATTGAACAGCGTATTGCCGCCATTGATGCGCTGCTTTCAGAGCAGGTCAGTCATATTATGCATGCGCCGGAATTCCAGAAACTGGAGTCATCCTGGCGTGGCCTGCATAAACTGGTGCAAAGCAGCGTGACGGAAAACACCCATATCCGCATGTTCAACTGCACGAAGAAAGAGTTGCTGAAGGATTTCAAATCGGCGTCTGATTTCGACCAGTCCGTTCTGTTTAAAAGCATTTATGAAAGCGAGTACGGGACCTTTGGCGGCCTGCCATATTCCGCATTTGTCGGCGATTTTGAATTCGACAACACCGCAGAAGACATCATGCTGTTAGAGCAGATTTCTCATGTGGCTGCGGCGGCACATGCGCCTTTCCTCAGCGCAGCTAACCCAGGTTTGTTCTCTATGGGCAGCTTCGGTGAAATGCCACGCCCGCGTGATTTGGGTAAATTATTCGACACGTCCGACTATGCGCGCTGGCGCTCTTTCCGCCAGACAGACGATGCCCGCTACGTCGGCCTGACGTTGCCTCGTGTTATTGGCCGCCTGCCGTACGGCGCGAAAACCATCAGCGTGGACAGTTTTAATTTCGAAGAAGTGCATGACGAAAATGACGTCAACCGTAGCTATTTGTGGGTGAATGCCGCCTACGAACTTGCCGGGCGTATGGTCGAAGCCTTCGAGGATTATGGCTGGTGCGCGGCAATCCGCGGCGTGGAAGGCGGCGGTCTGGTTAAATCCTTACCGGCACACAGCTACACCGCGCAAAGCGGTGAAAGCGTGTTGCAATGTCCGACTGAAGTGGCGATTTCCGATCGCCGTGAAAAAGAGCTGGCCGAGCTAGGCTTTATTCCTCTGGTGTACTGCAAAGGCACTGACTATGCCGCGTTCTTTGCCGTGCAGTCGGTAAATAAACCGCGCAAATACGACTCCGATCTGGCTAACGCTAACGCGCGGCTGTCTAGCCAATTGCAATACATCATGACGACTTCCCGTTTCGCGCATTACCTCAAAGCGATTGTGCGCGACAAAGTCGGCAGCTTTATGTCGCGCAAAGAGTGCGAAGTGTTCCTGCAAAAATGGATCAGTCAGTACGTGGTCGGTTCAGACGACGTCGGGCCGACCATCAAAGCCAGTCATCCGCTACGCGAAGCCCGTGTTGAAGTTCTCGACGTGCCGGGCGTGCCGGGAGCTTATCGCGCCGTTGCCTATTTAAAACCTCACTTCCAGTTGGAAGGGTTAACGCTTTCTCTGCGTTTAGTTGCAGAGCTTCCCGCATCATCAGGTGCATAAAATTATTTATTAATAAGGATCGTTAGGTATGTCTCAAAATAACCTGTTTATGAAAATTGAAGGTATTACTGGCACCGTAACTGATAAAGGTTATGAGAATTGGATCGCCATTGAGAACTTCAGTTCTGGTCTATTCAGCTCTGCAAAAATGGATAACGGCAGCGGCCAGTTAAACAGCCAGGGTATTCATTTTGACACTATTCCAGTGAGCAAAAAACTCGATGCTACCACCGCAGAAATCATGAGCTATGTGGCACAGGGTAAAAATATCACCAAAATCGAAATTGTTCTGGCTTCTAAAACTGCAGAAAAGTATCTGGAATTAGGACGCTGGACATACGAGAAATGCTTAATCACTGGCCAGAATATTACGGTCAGCAACAGCGCTGGTATTCCAGAGGAAGAAATAAGCTTTGCTTTTGGTAAGTTTAACTTTGTTGCACACACCATTAACCATGGTTCGCAAGAAGTGAAACACGGCCCAGTAGGTTGGGATTTGGTAGAAAACACCAAGCTGTAATCTAGTCCGGCAGCGCATTCCGGTGCGCTGTTTTCTTTCAGTGGGAAATACAGTGATCACGTCATTATTACAGCGTCTGGCAGACGACCAGCCGCAGGACATTCATGTGGACCGGCTTAACACCGAAGAACCACACTGCTGGATATTTCAGGAAATCCAGATGGTATTGAGTTCTCGCCCACGTGCGCACGCCATTGAAATGAATCCCGATATTCACAACACCGTGGTGAATTATGGTCTGGAAGAAGGGTTCTTTTATCCGAAGGGAAATGTCTCGCGCCAGGAAATACTGCGCCAGCGCATAGCCACGGCATTAAGCCGCTTTGAGCCACGACTGAACGAGGTGGATGTCAAATTATTACCGGCTGAGGACGCCAACACCCGTTTTATTATTCAGGCCCTTTGCGCTGCGCAACCCGTATTAATGACGTTAATTTGGGACGATGCCATGAGCTGTTTTTATTTAAATGAGTGATGATTAACAATGATTAAAAAATTGCTCTCCTATTATCAGCAGGAGCTCGCCACGCTGCACCGGCACGGCAGTGCATTTGCCCGCCAGTTTCCCAAAGTAGCGCAGCGGCTGGGTATGTCGGAAGGCAAATCAGAAGACCCGCATATTGAGCGATTAATCGAGTCTTTTGCTTTGCTGACCGCGCAGATCCATCAGCGTCTGGATGACGATATGCCGGAGGTCACGCGTGGGCTAATGCAGACCCTCGCGCCGCAATTGTTACGTAATTTCCCTTCGGTATGCATTGTGCAGATGCAGCCTGATCGCAAGGCTAGCGGCATGACCGCGAAGAAAATGCTGTCTGCGAAGCTGGGGTTAACGTCGCGGCTGATAGCCGAACAGGTGTGTCGTTTTGAGACGCTATATCCAGTGACGCTTCAGCCGCTCGATTTCGAGAGCGTGACCCTAAAGCTTGATGCTGATGCGATGAACTGGTGCCTGAAACTCAATTTTGCGGTGTGGCCTGGCGCATCTGTACAAGGTGACAGCCTGCGTGTCTACCTCAATGGCAACGGTACGCTGGTCAACACATTGCACGCCTTGCTGCTGTCCGAAGTGAAACAGTTGTCACTGATTCAGGACGGTCACGAGGAGCCTTTACCGGTGGAGCGTATTGGCGAAGTGGGTTTTGCCGAAGAGGACGCTTTGTTTAACCGCGACGGGCGTGTGAATGCGACGCACAGCCTGTTACACGACTATGTCGTGTTTCCGCAGAAATTCCATTTTATCGATTTACCGCTGAGCCTGGCATTCAGCGCCAGTGATGGTCAGACGTTTCAGTTTCATCTGGTTTTTAACCGTTGTTCTCTGGCGCGGCAACTCGAACCTTTCGCCAGCCAGATTGATAGCAGCCTGTTCCAGCTTAACTGTACGCCTGCGGTGAATCTGTTTTCGCAACGTGCTGAACCCATCAATCTGAACCCGGATACTGCCGAGTATCCGGTGATTGCGGACGTTCGCGCGCAGAAGGGGATTCAGGTCTGGTCTGTCGATCGCGTGATGGTGCAGCGGACGCATAATAATCACACAGCCAGTTGGCCGGTGGCGGCGCTACTCGGGCTATGTGATGTCCGTGAAGACGAAAGTCGCGGTTGGTTTTGGCAGGAACTACAGCGTGCGACAGCAGGTGGCAACGCCTGCCATATCGCGTTCGCCGACCGCTCGGGGGAAGGGGTGGCACCGCAGGGGGATATCGCGTTACTTGAGCTAACGTGCAGCAATGGCGAGATCCCGACGCTGATGTCCAATGGCTGTCCGCGCGGAGATTTTGATGCCGAGCTTCCGCTCGCCGGTATCCGCATCACCGCGCTGACCCGTCCGACGGTACCGCAATCGCCGCCGGGTAACGGCGCGGCGCGCTGGCGCTTGCTTTCGCAACTGACGCTCAACCATTTGTTGTTGAGCGGATCGCAGGGTTGTCAGGTACTCAAGCAGACGCTGTCGCTGTACAACTTCACCAATAATCCGGCGATCACACGTCTGATTGAGCTCATCACTGCGCTTAACGTCCGGCCGGTGAGTAGCCGACTGATAGCCAGCGATCCGCATTCACTGGCGCGTGGTGTCGAAATCATCGTGACTTTTTCTGCCGATGCGCATCAGGACGCCGGACATTTTATGCTTTGCCGTTTCCTCGATCATTTCCTGGCGCTCTATGCGCCGGTTAACAGTTTTTCACGGCTGGTGACGGTCATCGACCGGCTTGAATCCTCACAGCGGCAGTGGCCGATCCGTGCTGGGAGGCTCTCGTGGATCTAAATCGTAAAGGCCATCGCACCGGTTTCTATCAGCAGGTGCGCCAGTTGCTCAATCAGCTCGCATCCCGGCGCAATGTGGCGGATAAAGCGCAGTTACTGGATGCCTCGCTGGCGTTTGTTTCGCCGTTGTCGTTGGATGCGGCCACCGGCGAAGTGGGGGAAATCTCCACAACGCCAGAGGGGCGTGTACAGGTGGAAGTCCTGACTCAGGGGCTGACCGGCGCACAGGGCGCGCTGCCAGCAGCCTATACCGAATGGGCTATTGAGCGTTACTACCGGTATGGCGATCGCGCCGGGAAAGCCTTTTTCGATCTCTTCACTCACCGGCTGCAATGCCTGCGGTTTCTGGCGTGGGAGAAGCATCATTTTTACGCTCGCGCCGAGCTGCGGGAAGCGTTGCCGTTATCCCGTGCGACACAGGCGCTGTCAGGTGTTTTACACGAACCCTCTGCGTTTTCAGAAGGGCGGTACGCCTCGCTGTTGGCACCTGCCGTACGCTCAATGGTCAATCTCGAAAGCCTGCTACGCCATGCGTTCTCGGTGCCGGTAAAAATCACGCCGTTTGTGAGTCAGTGGAGCGCGGTAGATAAGCAGTGGCGATGCCAACTCAGTGGCGGACAAGCGTTGTCCGACGCGCCGATGCTCGGTCAGGTTCGCTGGGAAAATCAGCGCTGTTTTCGCGTCACGCTCGGGCCGCTGGCACAAAAACAGGCATCGCGATTCTTCCCGCAGCAGGCGGATTATCAGGCGTTATGTCACCTACTGCGTGACTACGTTGGGCCAGGGCTGGATTTTTCTATTGAACTGCATATCAGCAACCTTACCGACGTGCCTTTAACGCTGGCCAGCAGCCAGTTAGGCATTAATGCCTGCCTCGGCAGCCGTCAATCGCAGGTGATACGCACCCTTCGTTTATCTATGGAGTCGACAGAATGTCATCGTTAATGAATCAGGAGACGCGCTTTCTTCGCTGGCTCGGGGACTGCGCGCAGCAATGGATTTTACTCTCCCTTAAGGGCGAGGAAAAACTTTCCCAGCCTTACTGTTGGGAAGCCACTTTCCGCGTTGCCGAAGGCGCGGAACTGCCGCAGGCGGGCAAAAAAATCGCCTGTGAAATTGGCATAGGGGAAAGAAAACGTATCGTGCAGGGCGTGCTGACGTGGGTCGAACAAAGCAACGCGCGCGACGGTGTTCAGACGTTCTCCGGACGTATAGAACCGGACCTGGTGCTGACCAAAGCAGTGCGCAAGATGCGGGTGTTTCAGCACCTTAGTGTCCCGGATCTGGTGGTGTCGCTGCTCAAAGAGCATGAAATTAATGATGTAAAGCTGAGCCTGAGCGGTGATTACCCTGAAAAAGAGTATCTGGTTCAGTATTGCGAATCGGATTTCAGCTTCATCAACCGCCTGTTGGAAGCGGCGGGGATCACCTATTTTTTTGTTCATCATGCGGATAAGAACGAACTGATTCTTGCCGATCACGCCAATGCCTGGCCGGGGGCTAGCCTTAAGACCTTGCCTTATTTACCCGTGTCCGGTAGGCAGCAAAATCAAGGCGTTGCCAGTTGGTCAGCGCGTGATTCCATGTTGCCAGGTGGCGAGCGCAATGCTCATCAGATGGATGATATTTATCCGGAGGCGGTGGCGGCTAAAATCTGCGAGCCTGTTACGGCGGTGTCATTTTCCCGTGCACAATTGCAGTGCGAAGGCATGAGCTGCGGCGAAAGCTTCACGCTGGAAAAGCATCCTTCGGCAGATGCGCAATATGCGATTTATGCGTTGTCTTTCCAGGCGGTCAACAATCTCGACGGCGTGGCGGATTACCAGTGTCACGCAGAAGTGTTTCCTGTTAGCCAGCCTTACAAACCGGCCCTCACCACCTCCATTCCACATCTGGGCGGCGTGTTTACCGCCACAGTCGTCGGGCCGGATTCAGAGGAGATCCACACCGATGAACTCGGGCGCATCAAAATTCAGTTCCCGTGGGATGAAAAACACCCGCACGACGATAGCAGTTCGTGCTGGATGCGGGTTTCCCAGCCGTGGTCTGCGGGCAACTTTGGTGCGCTATTTTTACCGCGCGTCGGCACCGAAGTGCTGGTGAGTTTTGTTCAGGGCCATCCCGATCATCCGATTATCACCGGCACCGTGTACAGCGAACGTCAGAAGCCGCCAGTGACCCTACCGGACGAGAAAAATCTCTCCGGGTTGATTTCCCGTAGCTCCCTTGACGGCGATATCAACGAAGGGCATCGCCTGTTGTTTGATGACAAAAAACAGCAGGAAAAACTGATCATTACCTCGCAAAAAGATCTGCTTCTGACGGTGAAAAATGATGCAGACATAACTATCGCCGCCAACCGCACCAGCGAAATTACCGAAGGTAATGATCAACTGACGCTGAAAAAAGGCGACCGAATCATCACCCTGAAAGGGGGCGATCATAAAACCAGCATTGCAGGTGGTGGTAGCCAACTGAAAGCCGACAAAGCCTGCGTCATTGAATCCACCGAAGCCATCACACTAAAAGTGGGCGGCAGCGAGATCACACTCAAACCCGACGGCATCACGCTGAAATCCGCCAAAATCATGCTGAAAGCGGATACGGATGTGGCCGTTGAAAGCGCGAAGGTTGGCATCAAAGGCAGCGCCAGCGTCGCGGTGGAAGGGGCGAAGGTGGATGTCAAAGGCAGCGCGATGGTCACCGTCGATGGCGGCCTCATCAAGCTCGGATAACAGGAGGAAATATGAGCCAACCTGCCGCCCGCGTGGGCGATATGCACGTTTGTCCGATGGTTATCCCCGGTGTGCCACCTGTGCCGCACGTAGGCGGGCCAATCTCCGGTCCCGGCGTGGCGAAAGTACTGATTGGCGGGATGCCCGCCGCCGTGGTGGGCGATATGGCGGTCTGTAATGGCCCGCCGGACACGGTTGCCAAAGGCAGCACCAAAGTGATGATTGGCGGAAAACCCGCCGCGCGCATGGGCGACAACTGCGCCCACGGCGGCACCATTGTCGCCGGTTTCCCTAAAGTGTTAATCGGCTGAAGATTGAAAGATAAAAAGGAGAAGTAAAGAAAACATGGACACAGAAAGCACGTCGGTCACCGCTGCCTTACTCCTGCCTATTGACGGCCCGCAACCCGCAGGTTGCAACATGGAGTATCAGCCACTGTATGAGCAAATCCGTCAGGCGCGCGAAAGCGATCCTGATTATTTACCGCAGGATGAATGGTCCAGCGCGCCGCGTAAAGCCGACTGGCTGATGGTCGCCAGAGTCAGTGAAACGGTGCTCAAAGAGCACAGTAAAGATATGCAGGTCGCCTGCTGGCTGACTGAAGCCTGGACGCAGATCAATGGCACCACCGGTTTACTCGCCGGTCTGGAACTGCTCAACGCCATGATCGCGGATTGGTGGCAGGCCTGCTGGCCTGTATTGGAAGAAGAGGGCGCGAGCTACCGCCACGGACAACTGAACCGTCTGGATCGCGATCTCAGTCAGTTATTGCTGACTCGCCCGTTGTTGCAGGATACCGAAAGCTCGCTGATGCATTGGCAGCAGGTGCTTAGTTACGAACATCAGGCGCAATCGCAAAAAAACGAGCCTTTGGGTGAAGACTTTTCGATGGCGACGTTTGTCGTCTGGGCCAGTAAGTTACCGGTGCAAAAAGTCCAGAGGGTGCTTGACGAAGTGGCAGCCTGTCAGCAACGGATCGATGCGCTCGAACAGAGTTACGCGCAGCAAAATCCCGAGGCGGAAGGGTATGTGTTACGCCAGACTCAGGAACGGCTCGGAGATTTGCATGACTTCGTGCAGCGCATCGCTAAATGTAATACGCAGGAGCAAGAAGAAACGTTGATGCTCAACGTGCTGGATCCGCAGTCCGTCGGCGACGCACCGGTTTCCCCGCGCCGCGACAGCACGCAACAGCAGGTTATGTCCAGGGAACTTGCGATAAGTCAGATGCTGACCATTTCCCATTATTTTCGCCAGACCGAGCCTTCAAGCCCTGTGCCGATGCTGATGGAACGCGCCGCGCGCTGGGCTACCATGCCGCTCAGCGAATGGCTCAAAGAGATGGTGGGAGATGAGAAAAGCCTGCAGGAAATTAACTTTGTTTTACATGGACCGGCACCGAAATGAACTTTTTAACACGTTTTTATCGTCGGGGGATCGTGAGTCTCCTGCTGCTGCTCGCGGGTTGCGGCAGTGACAGCGCGCAACGACAACAGCAGGCGCGAGAGGACGTCGCTGCGCCTTATGCTGAATCAGCCATCACGGTGAATATTATCGCCGAACCTGGCATGAATGCCTGGAATGAGATGGCGAACAGCGTCACGTTGTTGGTCATTCAGGGCAAAGATAAACCAGCGCTCGAAGGATTATTAGCAAATCAGGGGCAGCTTCGGGCGTTGTTCCAGGGCAGCGGCACGCAGGAAAACATCCTCAAAGTCGATCGCTACGTGGTCATGCCCGGCCAGCAAAATACGCTGCATATCGATCGCATGGAAAACACCCGGCAAATTGCCGTGGTTGCTGGATATTACCCCTTCCCGTCAGATGCTCAGATGGCACGCGTGGCTATCCCGGTGAGTCTCAGCAAAAGCAACTGGTGGAGCAGTGACTGGCAGGCGATTCTGTCTCCGTTGAAACTCAATATCACATTGGGAAGCCTGGGGATCGTCCGTTTTGTCGGCGCAGAAAATTTACGCACCATCGCCCGGAAATCGGCTGAGGGGATGAAATAATATGTTGCCTGAACAACAGCAAATCTACTGGTACTCCGGGCTGTATCTCCAGCCACAACATTTCCAGTCCGCTGATTTGCATCAGAGCTGGATGCACTGCCGCGTTTTGCAAATGTCGCAGCCGTATCACTACGGGGTGATCGCCTGCGAATGGAATCAGGGTGCGCTGGTGGATTTTATTGGCGAAGTGACACAACTGCGGCTGATCATGCCCGGTGGCCTGTACCTCGAATATCCGGGCAACTGCCAGATTGAAAAACGCAGCTTCCGTCAGGCCTGGAAACATCGCGATCGTCCGTTCACGCTGTGGCTGGCATTGCGCAAGTTTGACCCGCAGCGTCAGAACGTCAGTGTGGTGAAAGAAGAAAATGCGCAGGCCGTCACCCGTTGGATCAGCAGCAGCGAAGAGCACACGATGAAAGATGTTTATCATCAGGGACCGGAAACGTCGGTACCGCGCATCAGTTACAACCTGCGTCTGATGTGGGATGACGAGAAAGAAGATGCGGTTGATTACCATTGCTTCCCCCTGGCGCAGTTTCGTTTCGACGGCCAGTGTGCGCAGGAAAACGGGCAATTTTCCCCGCCAGCCCTATCGCTTTGTGCCTCTGCGCCACTGGCCGCGTTGCTCGACCTGATTTATCACGAGCTGAGCAGCCGGGCGAAAATGCTGGAAGAATACAAACGCTCGGAGCGTCTGGTGGGCGGCAGTGATAATGCGGAATCGATGATCCAACTGCTGGCAATGCGTTCTCTGAACCGTGCACTGCCTCTTTTGGCACTTTACCGTCAGGCACCGCAGTGCCATCCGTGGATGATCTACGCTCAGTTGGCACAGTTAATCGGTGAGTTTTCTTCGTTTAATGATGATTGTAATTTTCAGGGGGAATGGAGCCACGGCGGTGATGCTCTGCTTCCTTACAATCATGACGATCTGCTGCCCTGTTTTGACAGCGCGCGCCGTACTTTGGTTGGCCTACTCAACGGACTAGTGCTGGAAGAAAATACCTACATCACGCTGGAAGGTGACGCGCAGCGGATCTACCGCACAACGCTCGACAGACAACAAAGCAGTCAGGCACGGGATCTGTATCTGTTGCTGCGGTCAGCGCGTTTCAGCCAGCCGGGTCATGATCAGCAAACGAACTCAGTCAAACTCGCTACCGCCGGAGCCATTGATGCACTGATCCAACATGCGCTGCCGGGGGTTGCATTGCAACCTTGTTCACAACCGCCGCGCGGTGTGCCAAAGCGTAGCGATTCACGTTACTTCATTATCGACCGCCAATCCGCTTTGTGGCAGACCATAGAGTGCGAGCAAAGCGTCGGTTTTTACTGGATGCAGGCGCCTGACGATCTTCAGGTGCAACTGCTGTTTCTGGGAGGTGCCTGATGCGGCTAATTGAGTGCTATATTCCCCTGTTCCGGTTCGTTTGCGAGTTTACCCAACGGCCGGAGTCTTATCCGCTGTATGAAGATTTCCGTGCTCAGGCAAAAGTACTTTTTGCGCAGGCGAAAGCGGACAGTCAGCAGCTTTCGCTTTCGGCTCAGGATTGCGATGACGCATTATTTGCGGTAAGTGTCTGGTTTGATGAAAAAGTATTAAGGTCGGAATTGCCGCATGTTATCACCTGGCGATCTGAACTTTTGCAAACCGATTATTTTGAGACAGTTATTGGTGGCGAGCTATTTTTTAATAAGCTGAATCTGCTTTCTCCCGAAAACACAGAGGTAAAATATATCTATCTATTTTGCTTATTGCTCGGTTTTCAGGGGAAATATCATCAGCAGGAGAGTGATGAGCGAACTGAATTGATTAACCGTGAACGGCATCAACTACCGGAACCCTGGCAGGATTGGCCCAATGACGCTGATATTACGCCCTGCCATCGCGTTCACCACGGTGTCGGTCAACGGTTTCTATCACGAATTTTCAATTCCTGGCGGGTCGGGGTCATCATTATATTAACCCAGTACGCATTGCTTGGTTTTTCACTGCTTACTTTATTCTGAGTCTGTTATGTTCAAAAAAATACTCTCGTTCGCGGGATGGGCTATGCTGCTTTCAGTCATGCTGATAGGGTGTTTGTTATTAACCGCCTGGCAGGGTTGGTCGCTTTATTATGCCTTGTTCTTCTGGTTGGTATTGTTATTAGCGACAATATTGATGCGTGCGATTTGGGTGGCGTTAATTCCCTGGGTTGCCCGTGGAAAATTAAAACGGTTATTTCCATCGGCACGTTATTCACGGCTAGAGCAGGTTTTATTTGAGCAGTGGAAATCCGGGGCCAGCGTCATTAAACGCGTCAGCCGCCGCAACGGTGGGATCCCATGGTTTGTCATGATGGGTGAACGCTGTGGAAAAACCACGCTCATGGCGGGGTCGGGTCTACCGCTATTTTCCCACCAGCCGGAAAATAACGTGGTAGTGCCAACGCGCACTCTGCGCTGGTGGTTTTTCAAAACCGCCTGCTTCCTAGATTGCAGCAGCTACTTTTTACAAGGTAAACCGGTGGCGAAGCAGGGCTGGCAACGCCTGACTCGCTGGTGCAGACGCCTCCCTGCGCCTTCGGGAGTGGTGATCGTCATTTCTTGTCGCGATTTGCAAAACCGTTCGGCGCTGGAACTGCATCAGCATGCCCGCATCTTGCGCGTACAGCTTGAAACGCTGATGAAATCGGTCAACCGCAAGCTGCCGTTTTATGTGGTGGTGACGCAGTGCGATCAAATCAGCGGATTTACGCTCTGGTCGTCGAAGCTTTCAGCCGCACAACGTCGTCAGGCACTGGGTTACCATTGGCGCAAAGCCCCGGTGGCGGACCGCCGCGATTTGACGCTGCTCGATCCTCTATTCAGTGCACTGCGCACCGGCACCGGACTCAGCCGTCTGGGGATGCTTAGCGGAGAACTTTCGGCGGATGAAACCGCGATGCTGCTGGATTTGCCCGGTCGGCTTGATGCCTTACAGTTGCCGTTGCATCACTATATTGCCGCGCTCAGTGAACCCGACGCCTACTTTTCTACCGGTGCGCTTGGTGGTATCTGGCTTACCGCCTGCACTGAAAATGTCGTGCATTCACCGCAGCGTGACGCGCTTTTTGTGCAGGATCTGATCCTCAGCCGTTTGCCCGACATCAACCGTTCCACCCGGCCCGAAGCTTTTGGCCGCGTACAGCAGTGGTTTAACCTGCGTGGGAAAGCGCTGTTCACTGCCGCCGCCGCATGCGCGTTACTCTTCAGCGCCTGGCAGACGGCTGCGCTGCTCTCACCGGCAGATTCACAGGATGCGGCGGTATTGACTGCGCGCTTAGAGATGAATGAAAAATGGCGCGAGCAGCCGCTGCGCTATCTGCCGTTTGTATCCTTGCTTAAATATCGCCATGTACAGATTGAAAGGGCACTTTTTGATACGGCAGGTGCGCGACCACAACCCATTGAAAACCTGATGGAGAGTTATCGTGAGTCATTCTATGCCGCCTCACCGCCGCAGCAGCGCCAGATAATCTTGCAATTGGCCGAAACCATTCTGACCTGGCAGGCAATGGCGCAGGGCGAGAAGCTTTCCGTATTGGCGACACGCCCCTCGTTGCCGCCAGTTTTTAGCTCCAGTGGCGCAACGCCATTAATACAACTGGCGATTACCCGGGCGCGTGTGCGATTAAACGGCGATGGTGGTGGCATTACCACGCTACAGCAGACCCTGCACGAATTTGTCAGCAGTGACAGTCAGTGGCGTTGGCTGGTGGCGGAAGATGCCACGTTGGGTGGGCTCCCGATCACCCGTTTCTGGCCACATTCAGCGAAGAAAACGTCTTTGTCGGGCATCTGGCAGAGCGCCGGAAATGAAAAAATTGCCGCACAACTGGACTTGATTGAGCAGGCAATGGGTGGGGAGAAGGCTTCTGTGCCTGCACTGGCCGAGTTTCGTCAGTTTTGGCCAGTGAAGCAGCAGGAAGCGTGGCTGGCTTTTTTACTTCTGTTAGCGAAAGAAGAGCCGCTGTCTGCGGGAACGCTCGCAAGCTCCGCACAGCTCATGGCGTTGATTCAGGGAAACGATCCGGCGTCGACATTTATCCGTTTACTGATCGGTGAACTGGCGGCTATTCCTGTTAACGAGGCACAGCCGTGGCTCACAGAGGCACGCCGTCTGCACCGCTTACAACACCTGCCGGAAAGCTTGTCTTTGATCGATTTATGGGACGATCGCGAAAAAAATACCCGCAGGTGGCTACGTGCATGGTTACAAGGGCAACCTGCAGAAATCCGGAGGGAAACCGCAGATTTGCAGGCGTGGGGCGACTGGCGTACTGCGCTGCATGAAACGGTTAATCAGATGATGGTGGTGGGAAAAGAGTCTGCGCAGTTGACGGCCGGATTGTTTGGTGAACCCCAACCTGATGGCATTAACCCACTCAACAGACTGTATGCGCAGTATGTTCAATTGCGCGCCCAGCTTGAAAACCCGGGAAACAATATTGGGCGCGGTGCGGTATGGGCATTACTGGAAAGCCAGATGCGCCTGCTGACCAGCCACGCGATGGCGACTTCAGCCTGCTGGCTGGAGACACAATGGCACAACAGTGTTTTATCCCCGCTGGCTCATCGTGCCGAATACCGTGATCCCGCAGCCCAGCAGGAAGCGCTGTGGCGTTATCTGACTGACTTCGTGCGCGAAGCCCAACCTGTACTGCATTTGTCTTCTTCCGGTTTGCAAGCGGGAGAATTTGAAGGGTATCGCATTCCGTTTGCCCCACAGTTTTTAAACCTCATCAACCATGTCATCGACCCGGATGCGCTGCGCGTGATGCCCGAGCGGGCGCAAACCCTGACTCACGATGCGTTGAGCGTCATCGACGAAAAACGTGCAGAACTGGACGCCGAACAGACCGCGTTAATAAAAAAATTGACCATAGTGAAGGTGACCAGCTTACCCGCCACTATTCCGGGCGGTGCGCGGCTGATGCCGGTGGGTACACAGTTGGCCCTGCATTGCGAAGACAAAACATGGCGGCTGGATAGCCAAAACCTGCTGACCGAAGCGGAGTTTCGCTCAGCGCCTGCACAGTGCAGCGCAGTGAATCTGACCATTCAGTTTCCGGGTTTTGACCTGACTCATCACTATTTGGGTGATAACGCCTGGAATGATTTCCTCACCGATTTTGACAGCGGCGAGCGCCGCTTCACGCCGGATGAATTTTCCAGCGAAGGCCGCAGTTGGCTTGAAAGTACCGGTATTCACGAGATCCTGGTGCGCTACCGATTACAGGGGCAGCAGACCGTATTCCGCCAATGGCAGCGCTGGCAGTCATTGAATGAAGAGATCGCAGCACTCGAAATCTTGCGTGACGAACACCAGCAACAGCAACGGGAGCGTCAGCAGCCTCGTTACTTAATGGGGAAACTCGCCGAATTACCGACATCCGTTGCAATTTGTCGCCAATAAGGAACATTGAAAATGAGCAATTATTTAAAAAATATCGTCCACTTACTGACGCCAGAAGCGCGCCGTTGCCTGGATAAAGCCATCGAAATGGCGGTATCGCAGACGCATCATGAAGTTGAAATTGAACATCTGCTGCTGGCCAATATCAGTTTGTGCAGCGAGCAATTTGAGACACTTTGCCTGAACAGCGGTTTAGCGGGTGACCGACTTTTTACCGCACTTCAGCACTCGCTGGAACGCCTGCGTAGCGGCAACACCCGTGGCCCGGTTCTGTCTGAAGAACTCACGGCTTGTATTGAAGCGGCGTGGCTGCACGCCAGCGTGAACTGGCAGCAGGGCAATATCACTCAGGCGGCCATTCTGGCGTGCCTGCTGGCGAATGAGAAAGGGTTACAGTGTAACTTATCATTGCAGGTGTGTGACGCCCTGCAATGTGATGTCAATCAGGCGGAAACGCAGTTGCGGGATTTTGCGCAGGAGGCGGTTGCTGCGCCTGTGTCCTCTTCCCGCAGCCCGCAGAATGAAAACTCTGCCCTGGCAAAATACACCCATAACCTGACCGAGCAGGCCCGAAACGGACAGTTGGATCCGGTTCTTGGCCGCGAAGCTGAGATCCGCCAGATGATCGACATACTGCTGCGCCGTCGCCAGAACAATCCGGTGTTAACTGGCGAGCCCGGCGTCGGCAAAACTGCACTGGCTGAAGGACTGGCACAGCGAATTGCTGCGGGCAGCGTGCCGGATGCACTCAAATCCCGCGAAGTGATGACGCTCGATCTCGGATTGCTTCAGGCGGGGGCGAATGTCAAAGGGGAATTTGAGAATCGCCTGCAAACGTTACTTAAAGAGATCAAAGCCTACCCGCAACCCATCGTATTGTTCATTGACGAAGCGCACACGCTGATCGGCGCAGGCGGCACCGCGGGTCAAAACGATGCGGCTAATCTGCTGAAACCGGCACTGGCGCGTGGGGAAGTGCATGTCATTGCTGCAACCACGTGGGCTGAATACAAAAAGTATTTCGAGAAAGATGCCGCACTGGTGCGTCGTTTTCAGGTAGTGAAAGTAGCCGAACCTGACGAAGAAGTGGCGACCGCCATGCTGCGTTCGCTGGTGCCGATGATGGCGCGCCATCATCAGGTCACAATCCGTCAGAGTGCCTTAACCGCCGCCGTTCAGCTCTCTTCGCGTTATATCGTTGGGCGGCAGTTGCCGGATAAATCCGTGTCACTGCTTGATACTGCTTGCGCGCGGGTGGCGATTTCGCAATGTCATCAGCCAAAAGAGATCGAGGATTTACAGGCGCTACTCACTAATTTGCACACCGAGCGCGAAAGTCTTGAACAGGAGGGAGGGCACTGCATTCGTCTGGAAGCGATTGCGCAGCGTGAAACGGAGCTTGCGGAGAGTCTGAATATTCTCACTCCTTTGTGGCAGCAACAGGCAGAGCTGGTGGCACAAATCGATAGTTGTGAAGATACCCAGCAACGGGCTGAACTCCGTGAATGTCTGGCGCAGTGTCATCAGCAACACGCGCTGGTGTTTGAATGCGTTGACGACATTTGCGTTGCCGATGTGGTGGCGGGTTGGACCGGCATTCCGCTCGGGCGCATGTTAGAAAAATCCTCGCAGCGCATCGACGAATTACCGGCACGTTTAAAGCAGCGAGTGATCGGCCAGGATCAGGCGCTGGACGCCATTGCCACGCAGATCCGTATCGCCCAGAGCGGGTTGAGTGACCCGGTTAAGCCGACCGGCGTCTTTATGCTTGCAGGCCCGTCGGGGGTAGGCAAAACCGAGACGGCGCTGACGCTGGCGGAGCTTATTTACGGCGGTGAGCGCGGGCTTATCACTATCAACATGTCGGAATATCAGGAAGCGCATACCGTTTCTGCGCTCAAAGGCTCACCACCGGGTTATGTCGGTTACGGCCAGGGCGGTGTGCTGACCGAAGCGGTGCGTCGTAATCCCTATTCCGTGGTGCTGCTTGATGAAGTGGAAAAAGCCCACCCGGACGTTATGGAACTGTTCTATCAGGTGTTTGATAAAGGCTGGATGGAGGATGCAGAAGGGCAGCAGATTAACTTCCGTAATACGTTGATTGTGCTGACCAGTAATCTCGCCTCGGACCGTATTATGGCGGCGTGCGAAGAGAGTGATGTCAGTAACGATGAGCTGGCTACGCTTATCCGCCCTGAGTTTGACCGCGTATTCCGTCCGGCGTTGATGGGGCGCATTCAACTCATTGCGTATCGCCCAATCCTGGGGGAAAGCCTGCAACGCATCATCCGCCTGAAGATTGATAAAGTGGCAAAACGCTTTACTGCTGCGAGCCTGGGGACGTTGCAGTTTAAATACAATGCTCGAGTGGTCAGTTGGTTGGCGGCGCATTGCCTGGTTGCGCAAAGCGGCGCGCGCGACATTGATGCGGTGCTTAACAAACTGCTGCTGCCGAAACTCTCTGCGTTTACCTGCGGTAAGCAAAGCGATACGCACTCACTCATCTGCGCCAGCATCAGTAAAAACCGTCTGGTACTGACGCCTATGGCTGCGACTAAGGTGAGCGCATGAGTCCGCAAGTTAATACGATGGGGGAGGTGAAATTCAACTCCGTTGTTCCGCAGCGTAGCCAGATATTTCTGCTGCTGAGCAGTGAGCTTAGCAAACTGCAACGCGTGCCAAATAGTCCGCTACGTTGGCAGGAACTGGATGTCTTGTGTCAGAGGATTTTTTCCAGCTATGGCTATGATCTGCATACCGGAGCCTGGTATTGCCTGATCCAATTGCGTATGAACGGCTGGTCGGGGCTGGCGAAAGCGCTCGAGCTATTGGCATCCGGCCTGAGTTTTGCCGAACGTAAGGTGAACGATGACTCGCAGCGCCGTTATGCACTGATGTGGTTTACCGAGTACGTCATCACGCCAGTTTACGTGCAGGCGCAAACCGATACCGATGCGGAATCATTAAACCGCGCGGAAATGGCGCTGAAAGTGATGCAGAAACAGGCGCACTCATTGCAGCTACGCGGCAGCGACATGCTGAACAATCTCGGCTATTACCTGCAGGTGCGCGGGCGGGCAGGGCAACAGATTGTTCTGGATGTTGAAAATTCGCCACAGATGCAGTTGATCTGCAAAGACGTCGCCGTCGAGAAGGTTGCCGCTTCACCTGAGCTGGAGGAGTGCGCAGGTGAAGCGGCAACTGCGCCCACGCTGATTGAAGATTTACCCGATCGTCGCTGGCGCTGGATGGCCGGTGGCATTGCACTGGCGAGTGCACTGTGGCTGGTGCCGGCTGCGGGGTATCTGGCGTTTAAGCATTTGAGCGCCCCGCATCCAGTATTAAAAGTGCTCAGTGACATCGACAGCATTGAAAAACAGATAGATTCCCCTGCGTTATTGCTTTCACCGCTCAACCACCAGGAAATTGAGTGGGTGAAGACAAAACTTCTGCTTCTGAATAACAAACATCCCACCTGGCTCTTACAGCAGGGCAACCGCATCGCCACGCGCTTGCAGGACATACAGCCGGACAATAGCGCAACGCTCGCGTGGCAGCAGACGCTGAAAGCGGGCAGCGGCGATCTCTCCCGCGCGCAAGGCTGGTTCGACGTACAGCAGCGTTTAAATCTGCTCGAGCAGCGTCTACTGGAGTCCGAAAAGACACAGCGCAATCACATCACGATTTCAGAACTGAAAACCGACGTCTACGAGATGAAACAGGCGCTGAAAAATATGGATGTGCCGGTGAGCGTTCTGCTTTGGGCGCAGCAGCAGGGGAAATCCAAACCAACAGGCGAAGAGCAAGAGTTCAGGAATATTGAGCAGCAAGTGGAAAGGCTCACCAAAACCTTTCTTCTGCTTAATCAGTAAGGTCACTCAATTTGAGTGATGTCGTTTGCCCATCCAGGAGGAAATAGTGGCGTTAGAAATGATCAGTAGTTCATATGGCTATAAAAAATATCTCAAGGAACATAATTCCGGGGGGATTTGCCTTGGCATTGTAATGGAATGGATAGTCAATCTTATGACAAATAAAGCTCAGTTTGTCGGCAGTCCCGGGCCTTATACCTCTACGGCGATGTCGAGACATAAGTCTTACAGCGACTATTTTAATCAAACGAAGGGGGTGAATAACGATCATAAGTATTGCAGGAAAGTCATTCAGGAGGAATTGGGATTTCAAGTAACAGCGAAAAAAACAAAAAAATATTTTTGGGGCAGTGTGACATCCAATAATGACGTTAAAAGATTGCTTTTACGTATTCCAAAAATGAAGGGGGAGAATATAGCCTGTAATATGACCTGGAGATTTGGGGCTAATGGCCATGCGGTCGGTATATTTAAAGATAAAGTCAAGGGGGAGATCTACTTCTATGACCCTAATGAGGGTGTCTATTTATGGAAAAACACTGGAATCGATATTTATCATGAAATAAAGACACATATCAAATCTCGTTATGGTCAAAACGTCTGGCTTCAGACTATTGCCATGACGGAAACAACAAAGGATATCGCAGTCAATAAACCTCATGTTGTCGTGTAGGGATAATGTAGTAACTTGCTGATTTCAGGGCGATTAATTCGCCCTTTTAACCTGATGTAGATGTTTTCGAGCGAACATACCTATTATCTCTCTTTAAGAGTATTCATCACACTATGAAAAAAAATGGAATCTCCAGACCATGCCCCGCTAACCTTCAGGATGCGACGATCACGAAATGGGATAATCTCCCTTCCAACCTTATTCTGGTTCATACCCTCACTATGGGGAATGCCGAGGGCAATAGCTTATTAATGCAACTTCCGGCGGAAGAGGCGCTGGCCCGAAGGGATATTATCAGCACCAGCCTGATTGATTTAACCGATCGAAAAAGCAGAGATGTGATTACCTTTGCTGAAATAGTGCTGGTCCTCGATGTGCCGGGTGCCAATATTCTCTATACATGTGAAACGGATGCCTGCACGCCGGATAACAGTTTTTATCAGGGATCGTCCCTTGAAGAAAAAGCGAAACTTGCTGGTCATTATAAATCAGATTACTACCAGCATGGCTACAGTATAAAAACCCCTGAACATCTGGTCACACATCAGAACGCCAGTCTTTACAGCTATAACGAAGTGGTGATTGTCGCTAAAGCCGGTGTCACTCTGAGAAAAAACAGTCCGGCGACAGGAAGGGTGAAGGTTACAAAATTATTGCTGCTGCCTGACCGCGATCAGGTGGGAAATAACAAAGTAACGGATAAAAACCTGCTGAAATATTGGGAGCACGTCAAAGGGCTTAATCCTGGACTCCCATCGGATATTCGCCTTCCTGAAACAAGCATGTTGTCATTTTGTATTTAGCGCTTTCTTAAGGGCTTACCGCAGTAGCCCATAGTTAAGGATCGTTTATTCAGCCCTCATCAGTACTCATGAGGGCGTATCATTTCTGATATGAATCTGGGGTCGGTAGAGTTACGTAACATATTTTAGTTAATACAGAAGGGCACTCAATGAGTTTGATTTTAAAATACCGAACGGTGGGTTATCACACACATCTGCGAAAATATGCCCCTGAAGGGATTTGTACGGGACTGAGTTGTGAATGGATTATGTCAATACTGCGTGCAGGCAAAATTGCCGACCTTAAACCGCCAGTAGATTATTTCCCCGCAACGTACTATCAGGAAGAATACGTACGTCTTTTTCCGTACTATAAAAATTATTTGCAGTTTCAGTTTGAATCGTTCGCTAAAGATGCAGCAACATTTGCCGAAATAACGTGGACGCACAAAGGCGATTACGCCCCGGTCCACCATCAAGTTGTGAGGCGGAGCATCACTATGAGCCATTTCATGGCGCAGTTTAAGCTGGCGAAGAAGAAAACCATCTTGTGTCTTCTGGGCTGGCAATTTCACGATGATACCGGACATCTGGTGGCCTTTATGAAAACCAGTAAAGAAGAGGTTTATTTCTTCGATCCGGAAATAGGTGTTTTTCAGTGGATAGACACAGGAAAAGATTTTCTCATTGACGTGCAACAACACCTTGAGAAAACACTGGGGGTCAGTTATGCCTGGTACAATGAAGTGCTTTATATTGACGTCAAAAAGAACATTAAGGTTGTTATCTCTTAATTTTGTCGTCCAGACTCTTTAAGTTTATAAAATTGGGTCTTAACGCGATAAGTGTTGAGGTGAAATAACTTCGGTAGTGTGAGGTTTTTTATAAATTTAATTACAGTCTCGACAAAATGGGTTAGGGCTTGTGTGTAGGATTGTTCAATCATCATCACTAGTAATGTATTTCCCCTTGGTGCTATCGATGAATCTCTCACCTGCATCATCAGAATCTTCAGTTCGCCCTGTTGTACTCATTTTTCCCACTATTTGATCTACCTTGTAAATGAATTGAAAGCTAACACCACATGTTTATCTTGCTTACCTTACTTACCGTTCTTTTCGTAACAAATTGATTATATGGCGTAATTCGGCATTCAGGTCGTTTCAGGTTTAGTCAGTTCACTTTTTTGTGGTGAGCCCCTAATCTTGGCTCCAACAAAACGAGTGCGATGCGTTACTGATGAGCCGGGAAGACATTAACCTTTACAGGTGAGGTCAGGAAAGTTGGGCGGACAATAAGAAACGTTATATCGCAGATTGCAATTCATTCACGAATCAGGAATAGCGAATAATGTTGATGAAAAAAATCACCGCAGCCGTGGTGCTGAGTCTGACCGGGTCTTTCTTTGCATATGCGGGCCCCTCTATAAATGTAGGTTCAATGTATGAATATCTCGATTCAGATAAAAGCACTTTAATAAAACGCATCCGTAATAATGGTGATGCTACTGCTTTTGTAAAAGTGGATGTTAGCGAAATTGTTTTTGATACATCAGGTAAATCAAAGGAAGTTCCGGCTAACAGTAATAATGTTGCCAGTGGTAAAGCTGATGGTATGGTTGCCAGCCCGGCGCGGATGATTATTCCAGTAAAAGGGATGCAAACTAACCGTCTGTTATATGTCGGCCCACGTGACGTAGAAAGATATTATCGTGTCCGTTTTTTACCGGTTGCACCGAAAGATAAAAATGAATTTGGCCAAAGTGAGGCTGAGTTTAAAAAATATACAGATTCCATTAGTGCTGGCGTTACTATGTTAAATGGATTCGGTATTGTGGTCACCGTTCGACCGAAAGAACAACGTTACGCTACGGATATCAAAGATACTGCCGCTCAGTATGTTGTCAAAAATAACGGTAACAGTTCGATCATTCTTGAAAATATTATTGAATGCGATACTGGGACGAAAAAATGTCTTGAACCAGTAACAAATAATATCAGGCCTGGTCAGCAAACCATTATCAATAAAGATAGTGGTAAGAGTTATAAATTTAAACTGATTGAAGGCAAGAAGACGGAGTCTTTGAGCTTTAGTCGATAACCTGTAGTTAGATTAACCTTGTGGAGTTTTAATATGTTTAACAAAAAAATCGTTGTTGCCGCTTCCCTGCTGGCTTGTTCTACCGCTGCATTTGCTCTACCGACTAGCTTAGATTTTGATGTCAGCGCACAAATTCCAACCAATGAGTTCCATGTTATTGCCGATGGTGGTTGGAACAATACAAAAGTATTACTTGCATGGGATCCAACGAGTAAAGTTTTAAATCCACAATCTCGCGTTCTGGATATGAAAAACACCGCCGTGGGTAAAGGTATTGAAGCGTATTTAGTTTCTGCTCCTGAGCTAATCGGCACCGACGTTGCTAACAATATCGGTCTGGATATTACCGTGAATACCGAAAAATTGGGTGTCGGCTCAGCGAATAAAAAAGTTGTTATGAATGATACGGAATCTACAGCAGGTAAAAGAGTTAACCTGGTCGTAGGGCCGTCAGCAGGTGCAATTTTTACACCGGGTAACTATGATGGCACCGTTAGTATGATGTTCGATTCCGAAGCGTAATCAAAGGTTTAATTCTGCAATAGCTGTTATTAGGGCACTACCAGGTGCCCTTTTTTATCGAGTCAGGATAATCATGTCATCATCATTTAAATCCGTTATGTATTCGCTGGCCGTTTCCGGTGCGTTCTTTCCCCTGGTTTCTGAGGCTGAAGCCTTATCCTCAGTATTGAGTCAGGCTGAAAATCTGCCTGCTGATTTTAGTGAGCACTTTTTCAATGTTCCGCTCTCTGCGCGGGTCATGCTGAACGGTGAATTACTGGGTGATGCCTTGCTTATGCTGTCCCGCGACAATACGGTTCAGTTAATTGAATTTACAGACGAAGGTGAAAGCCGACTGCCACACGCCGATCGTCAACGTTGGTCGGGATATCTGAATAAGCCGGTTCAGCTCGGTCCTTGTAAAAGCGGGTGTGACAATGGTCTGGTGGCTATTCAGTACAGCCTGACTACGGCGGAGCTTTCCATTATTACTGATGCGGCATCCAAAAAAGGTGAAGCTCGTTATCACGAACTGCCAGAGGATGGTAGCCACGGACTCATCATGCGTAATCAGTTCAATTTTAACGGCGGGCAGGGGCAGTCCACATCCGGCCGTTATGCGCTGGATGCATCCGGCAGTATCGGCAACTGGTCAACTGTAGCGGGTATGCAACTCGATCGCAGCGGTTATGAGAACGCACAGCTTAATCACAGCATTTATCAGTTGTATACCCAACGTGAGTTTAATACTAACTTCTTGCGCGTCGGTTTCTTTACGCCTGACAGTCAGGGTGTCCTTCGTCAGCCCCGTACTTCCGGTGGCAGGGCGATGACCACGCTGGGTGTAATGACAGGTAGTTCCGATACGCTATTACAGGACAGCGCGACCGCCAGTTACTACCCGATATATGTCACTGCGAACCGTGAGGGCACGGTTGAAATCTATCGCGACGGCGTGATGATCAATAGCCAACCCATTGAACCAGGCTTGCAGTTGATTAACACCGAGCCCTTACCGGGCGGTATTTACCCGGTGGAGGTGCGTCTGGTTGAAGACGGCCGCATTACCAGTAATACCGAAGAGCTGATTTATAAACCTTCGCTGTGGCGCAACCCCAGCAAGCGTTGGTTATATAACGTCTTTGCTGGTCAGCAGGACAGTCTGTGGAGTAACAATTCACATCAAAACGAAGGGGATTTGGCCTTCGGTGGTAGCGTGAACTACCTGTTCCATCCGCGTGTTGTCGGTGGCCTGGCACTTCAGCAGATCGGTGAGCAGGGGCAGGTGGGTGCATCGGTAGACTGGCAACCTGCAGAAAGCGTGCGGGTTTACGGCAACGTTTTTCATACCGGCGATTATGGCAATGGGTTTGATTCACAGGCCAGTTGGCGGTACGCGCAAGGCAGTGTGACGTTTAACCATAGCCGCACATGGCGCGAAATTGATCGTGATCGTTCGGGTTGGAAAACCCCTGCGCTGCAACACAATACCGGTGTTTCGCTCAATCACCGTCTTAACACTACCAACACAGTAACCAGCCGCGTATCTCACACCAGTAACAATGGTGGCCTTGGGCTGGATCTCAGTTGGAATACCCGCCGTGAGATATTCAATTCCCCAGTCACCGTGACGTTTGCTGCTTTTGATCGTCCTTACAGTGACAACGGCAGCCAGCGCAATCGTGGCGCAACACTCAGCGCCAGCTTCTCGTTTGGAGATAACAAACGTAACGTCTACGCGAGCCTTGGCAGCCGAAATGATAACCGGGGAGGACGCGATAACTACGCGTCAGTGTCACTCGACCAGCAGATCGACAACGGCTGGTTTAAACAGGTTTCCAGCACACTGACCGGCGACCGTTACGGCGTAGGTATGAGTGGTTACGGTCGTTTCGAGCATCAATCGGTACAGGGTGATTTATATGCGCAGCGTTCTTCTATGAATGGCGACTTAAGCGGCGGTATCAACCTGGATAACACCGTGGTAATCGGTGCAGGCAAAATCGCTACCAGTAATGCTGGCATCACCGGTAGCGGCCATACCGGGATGATCATTGATGTGGAATCTGATGATCCGACAGTTCGTTTGCGTGCTGATGATATACACGGTAGTAGCGCGACGCTGCGCCCGGGGCGTAATTTTGTCCCAGTCACCGCTTATAAAAGCGGGCAGGTGCAGTACGACTTCCATAACGATGATACGCCGGAGCTGAAAATTCACCCGACAACGCAGGATTACCACCTCAATAAAGGTGGCGTCAGCCACAGTACGGTACGCGTAATGAAAACTGTCACCGTCCTCGGACGTGTCGTTGACCATCAGGGGAAGCCGCTGGGCGGCGCGAAAGTGATTAACCACGCCGGGCGTAGTGTCAGCGAATCCGACGGCTTCTTCTCGCTGGATCTTCATGAAGGGAACCCGACCGTAGCTATCGAACACCAGAGCGGCGTGAAGTGCGAAATCCGCTTGAAGCCTGAAGAACATCGCCGTGAAGGCGACACACTGCTGACCGGAAACCTGCAATGTCCGCGACTGGGCTAAGTATCGAAGAATTGGAGCAAAAAATGAAAAAACCACCTCATCTATTCAGCTGGAAAAGTGTGCTTGTCGCGACATTATTGATGATGGCCAGCGCTGTGAGAGCTGAAGTTGTGCAACTGACGGCGGAGTTCGTCCCCTCGGTTGCTAATCCCAAATATGAATTTGTGAATACCACGCCATCAGAGGGGATTTGTAGAGAATATCCAGATAAATGTCCACCAGGTTCATTTTCAATTTTAACGGGTGTGACGATCACTGATCGTATTTATAGCAACGATGCCTCTCCGCTCAGCCAACAAAACTACCAGGCGTTGGATGCCGAATTCAAAGATATCGAAATGATCCATGCAAGCACTGGTGAGCGGGCAATTGTGCGTTTTCGGATCAACGTTTTAACTCAGCGTATACACAACCGATGGCAGGATATTGCTGAGCCCAACGCATATGATAAACCGCTTGGAGGTTGTACGGGCTTTGTGGGGGCTGGAGGGGCAACGACGCGTTGGGTGTGGGAATATCCCAATACGTCGGGAATTAGACCTTGCTACGTAACGACGCTACCAACGACGAACAGAACGGTATTTGTTGATGATATCTCTCTGGGTTATCAGATGGTAACACCTGATCCGTTACGTATGGCGAGCGGTACCTGGACGGGGTCGATCACCTACACCTTTGGCAGCGGCCAACAAATAGACTTTGGTGAGGGGAATTATTCCACCAATCAGGTTGAATTTCAGATAACTGCTAACGTCGGTCACGTCTTCGACGTCCGCCAGTTGCCGGGTTCTGAACGGGTCGTGCTGGCACCCAAAGGCGGGTGGGAACAGTGGCTAAACAGCCAAACAACACCACCAAAACTGATGAAAGATGTGACGTTTATCATGTCAAGCAGCGGCCCCTTCAACGTGTCACTGGACTGTGAATATTCAGAAGCGGATACCTGCGGTATTATGAACACGGACAACGGTGATGTTGTTCCTTTGGATATACTGCTTACCTTGCCAGGTATTAACTACCAGGGCACTGATGCACCGGCGACGCGAACCCGCTTACGTCATATTTTCGGTCCGGGGAGTAACTTCTATAGCAGAGGTTTCGACAGCAGCTATTTTAATAGCCGTTCGACCATTCATTTTGAAGTGGCTAAACCGCATCTTGAAGAGATGCTGAAACAGCCAGGTTCGACATGGCAGGGCAGGGTAACGTTGATTTTTGATGCATATATTTAGGGATATGAAGGCCGCATTTCGCGGCCATTTTTCTGTCCGCCATTCGACAAAATCCTACTTGCAGTCTAATTTTTGAACTCCAATAAAAGTGTAGTGGCACACTGAATTTGGCCACCTGAATAGAGGTGATATCATCGCCTCATAGTCAAAAACAGGTGACATTATGACCGGACGTAACAGACGCAATTTTAGCCCCTGGTTTCGTCACGAAGCAGCCCAACTTGTTCTCGAACAGCATTACACCGTTGCCGCCGCTGCCACGGCAATGAATGTCGGCAAATCAACGATGGATAAGCCACACGCGTGGCATTACTCAATATTGTTCGTGAAAGCTATCGCGAAAGTAATGGCTCCGCAGGTGCTCGTAATATTGCCGCGATGGTCACCACCAAAGGCGTAAACCCATTGGCTGGGCGATGTCATTTTTCCCGGACTCTGCACTGACAGGTAAAGCGCTGTCCATGGCCTGGGAAACGCTGCTGTTCCGTGGTTTTGACCGGAACCCGGGCGGCATGTTGTTCCACAAATTGCCAGAGCATCGTTTGCATCGTTTTTTTGGCTTCTGACAAATGCTTTCACATGCTGCACGGGTAGTAGAATGGTTAAATTCAGGACGTGAAAATGCAGTGTTTACAAAGTGTAAAGTGATATCAAGAGAGGAGAGGCTTTGATAAATAAGAGGAGTAGATAGATTGTCATATTTGTTAAAAACAATATAACGGACTTCATGAAATGGTGCGTCCGAGTGGACTCGAACCACCGACCCCCACCATGTCAAGGTGGTGCTCTAACCAACTGAGCTACGGACGCACTGTTTGTTGCGGTAAAACGTATTGCGGTAAATCTTAAATGGTGCGTCCGAGTGGACTCGAACCACCGACCCCCACCATGTCAAGGTGGTGCTCTAACCAACTGAGCTACGGACGCATCGTGTTGTCTGTGACAACGGGGACGAATATTAGCGGCAGCACCCAAGCCTTGCAAGAGGAAAACAGTAATTTTCTTCCATATTTCACTTGTTTGCTGCGCATCTGCGCAACTCGATGGAAAAGTAGCCGCCATAACGGCGGCTATCAGAGGTTATCGTGAAGCGCGTTGCAAAATATGCAGCGATGGCTGGCGTTGCAACCAACGCATTCGGAACATCATCATAATTGCGGCGGAAGTCAGGCCAATGATAAAGCCGGTCCAGAATCCTGCTGGGCCCATCGGTTCAACCACCCAATCGGTCAGCGCCAGGATGTAACCACTCGGTAATCCCAACACCCAGTATGCGATGAACGTGATAAAGAAAATTGAACGCGTATCTTTATAACCACGCAATACGCCACTGCCGACAACCTGGATGGAGTCGGAAAGCTGGTAAACCGCCGCCAGAAGCATCAGATGAGCGGCCAGCGCGACCACTTCAGGGTTGTTGTTGTAGAGCAGGGCAATGTGTTCACGCATCAGGATGGTGAAAATAGCGGTAAACATCGCCATACACATCCCAACGCCGATGCCTGTCCAGGCTGCGGTTTGCGCATCAAGCGTTGAACCCTGGCCCAGACGGAAGCCCACGCGGATGGTGACCGCCGCAGACAGTGACATCGGCAATACAAACATCAGCGAGCTGAAGTTCAGGGCAATCTGGTGACCTGCAACATTAACAATACCCAATGGCGCAACCAGCAGCGCGACGACGGCAAACAGCGTCACTTCAAAGAACAGCGCCAGCGCAATAGGCAGCCCTAACTGGGTGAGGCGGTACATCACTTTCCAGTCAGGTTGCACGAAGCCCTCAGGGTGGCGCAAATCGCGCATTGAACGGGCTTTCTTCACATAAGAAATCATGCAGAAGAACATCACCCAATACACCGCCGCCGTTGCAACACCACAGCCCACGCCGCCGAGTTCTGGCATGCCAAAGTGGCCATAAATAAAGATGTAGTTAACAGGAATGTTGACCAACAGGCCGATAAAACCCATCACCATGCCGGGTTTGGTTTTCGCCAGGCCTTCACATTGGTTACGTGCCACCTGGAAGAACAGATAGCCGGGGACGCCCCACAGCAGCGCGCGCAGATAGCCCACGGCTTTATCGGCAAGTTGTGGATCGATATTTTTCATCGCGTGGATGATATGACCCGCGTTCCATAACACGACCATAATAAGCGCGGAGACAATCCCCGCGAGCCAGAAGCCCTGACGAATCTGATGGGCAATGCGCTCACGGCGGCCCGAGCCATTGAGTTGTGCAACGGTTGGCGTCAGCGCCATCAGCAAACCATGACCAAAGAGAATGGCAGGTAGCCAGATGGAGGTACCGATTGCGACAGCGGCCATATCGGTTGCGCTATAGCCACCGGCCATAACGGTATCGACAAAACCCATAGAGGTTTGTGCAATTTGCGCGAGGATCACGGGTATCGCCAGTGCGAGCAACTGGCGGGCTTCAATAACGTACTTCTGCATGTCTACACCTGATTATTTTTAGTTATTAGAAAGACTACGAGGCCGCCATAAATGGCAGCAAAATAGGAATTGCAGGGGAATAAGCCTGACTATTGTAGCGTGAGAAAACGATTTCGCCAGCCAAATAATGGTGGGGCAGTGCGGATAGCTGGCAAGGCTTTTTTCCAACTGTTAAAGTGCTGCATTATAAATTTTCAGCCGCCAAATTTTTACCAGGAGCTTTACGATGTTTACAGGTATTGTGCAGGGCACTGCGACCCTGGTCTCTATTGATGAGAAACCTAATTTCCGCACGCACGTCATCGAGATGCCAGACGCAATGCTGCCGGGCCTTGAAACGGGCGCATCTGTTGCGCATAACGGTTGTTGCCTGACAGTCACAGAAATCAACGGCAACCATGTCAGCTTTGATTTAATGAAAGAGACGCTGCGCATCACCAATCTCGGCGAGTTAGTGGTGGGCGATTGCGTGAACGTCGAACGCGCGGCTAAATTTAACGATGAAATCGGCGGGCATCTTATGTCCGGTCATATTATGACCACGGCCGAAGTCGCGAAGATCCTGACTTCAGAAAATAACCGTCAGATCTGGTTTAAAATGCGCGATAAAGAACTGATGAAATATATCCTGCATAAAGGTTATATCGGTATTGATGGTATTAGCCTGACCGTTGGCGAAGTGACCGCATCGCGTTTCTGTGTGCATTTAATTCCAGAAACGCTCGAGCGCACCACACTTGGCACCAAAAAGCTGGGTAACCGCATTAATATTGAAATCGACCCGCAAACCCAGGCGATTGTCGATACCGTTGAGCGCGTGTTGGCGCAACGTGAAGCCACGCTGGATGCGGTATTGCCGAAGGAATAGCAAAACGAAAAGCGGGCGATAGACTTCACCCGCTTTTTTCACATCAGGCAATCAACAAACTTCCACGCACCAAATCGCAGGTCGGGCGTTCGCCCAACAACAACTCAACTGCCCGACGGGCAATGCTCTCAAGCGGATATTTGATAGCCGGGATTGCGTTCGAGCCAGGCATTCTTGTTGAACCGTCCAGGCTGAAAACCATCACTTGTTCCGGCACTTTTAACTGATACTGATTAAGCATCATCACCGCTTCCTGCGCCTGGGTATCATCCGTGACTAACAGAGCAGAAAACTTCACGCCACGGTTAATCAAGCGTTGCAGCGCGATTCGCACTGACGACTCATCTTCAATGACTAGTTGGCGGTTAAACGGCACGACGTGGTTGTGAAGCGCCTGGTGATAACCTTCGAGAGTGAGCGCTGCGGCTTCTCCACTGCCGAAGTTAATCAATGCGATATGCCGCCGTTGCTGGTTACATAAATAGTGCACTGCGGTTTCTGCGGCAAAAATATGGTCGCACTGAATGCTGAAATTGTTTGAACCGCTCAGGCAATCAATCAACATAATGTCGTCGTCTAATTCTGGTAACGGGAAACGTGCGCCCACCACAACCAGCGCGTCGCACAAACCGTTGGAAAGCTCCTGAGCTGCTTGTGCCACGCTGTCATGGTCATTGGCGAAGCGTAACAACAAATGTTTGTGATGCTGGTTAAGCTGTTTCTCAAGCGCTTGCAGGTAACCGGTGGACTGCTGAATATGCTCGGTGGCGCAGATAACGCCGATGCAGTTAGTCGACTGGCTACTCAAAGATTGAGCGATAGCATTAGGTTTGTAATTAAGGATTTCCGCTGCGCGTAATACGGCCTGGCGGCTCTCTTCTTTGACGCCACGGCTGCCACTTAATACTCGCGAAACAGTTGCTTTAGAAACCTGCGCAAGGCGTGCTACATCATTAATATTCGACATGGTGTGTTTCCCTGCACTCAGCCAGAAACGGGCCTTGCGGCCCGAATGCTGAGATTACGTCCGATCGTTAAAGCCATTTTCCGCGGCGGTCGCTCTGTACCATTCACCGCTTTTCTTGATAGTGCGTTCTTGCGTTTCAAGGTTTAACGAGACAAAACCATAACGGTTTTTGTAAGCGTTGCACCATGACCAGTTATCAATAAACGTCCACATATGATAACCGAGGCAGTTACTGCCTTCGCTGATGCCTTTGTGCAGCCACTTCAGGTGGTCGCGTACGAAATCAATGCGGTAATCATCCTGAATTTGACCGTTCTCATCGAAACGACCTTCGTTTTCAACGCCCATTCCGTTCTCGGAAATATAGCAATTTGGGTTGCCATAATTTTCGCGCAGATTGGTGAGAATGTCGTAAATCCCTTGCTCGTAGATTTCCCAGCCACGGTATGGGTTCATTTTACGACCCGGCATCTCGTAAGACTCGAAGAACCATTCTGGCATGAATGGGCTCTCTGGGTTGACCAGCGAATCACGGCATTTGATACGGCGCGGTTGGTAATAGTTGATACCCAGTAAATCGACAACGCCCGCAGCAAGCAGGGCTTTATCTTCAGGCAGGCATTCAGGTAACTGGCCGTGTTCTTTCAGCAGCGCCACTAACTCTTGTGGATATTCGCCACGCAGAGCCGGATCGAGGAAGCTGCGGTTAAACATCAGGTCGGCAATGTTCGCCGCTTTCACATCCGCAGGGTTTTGCGAGCGCGGGTAAGAAGGCGTGAGGTTCAGGATAATCCCGATTTCGCCGCCGTCATTACGTTCGTGGTAGCTTTTTACTGCCAGCGAATGCGCAATCATGGTGTGGTAAGCAACGGTGGCTGCACGCTTGAAATCCACTACGTTCGGGTAGTGGAAATCGTACAGATAGCCGCCTTCGACGGGCACAACCGGTTCGTTGAACGTGAACCAATGCTTCACGCGGTCGCCAAACAATTCGAAGCAAACGTTGGCAAACTCGGCATAAGCCGTGACAACGTCACGATTTTCCCAGCCGCCTTGCTCTTGCATCACCATTGGCATATCGAAGTGGAACAGGTTGATAAACGGCTTAATGCCTTGTGCAACCAACTCGTCGATAACTTGATTATAGAAAGTCACGGCTTCCTGATTGACTGCGCCACGGCCTTCTGGAATCAGGCGCGCCCAGGAAATAGAGGTACGGAAAGTATTGTGATTAAGCTCCTTGAGCAGGGCGATATCTTGCTTCCAGTTTTTGTAGAAAGTCGATGTATCAGCCGGACCTACGCCGTTATGGAAACGGGTTGGTTGCTCTTTATACCACTGATCCCAAATGGTGGCAGATTTGCCAAAGGAGAGCGTTTCGCCTTCGGTTTGCGGCGCTGAACTTGCGCTGCCCCACCAAAAATTATCAGGAAATACGTATTTCATTTTCGTTCCTCGTTTGACGTGCCTGCCATCCGGGCAGGCAATAAAAGTTTAATTCACTGTCACTGTACGGCTTTCATCCTGCGCATTGCGCTCTTCATCCTGTTTAAGTAACAGGGTGCGCTCATAGGCTTTCAGGAAGGGGTAATACATCACAGCCGACATGACCATACAAATCAGACACATGATTACGGGACTTACCGCCCAGTTTGCAGCCCACGAAGCACCGATTGGGGCAGGTGTCGTCCACGGTGTCAGCGACACAACCTGTGCAACCCAGCCCAATTTAGTGGCGACATAAGCCAGTGTGGCGTTAATCATCGGCACTAAAGTAAACGGCAGGAAGAACAGCGGGTTCATGATGATTGGCGTACCGAACAGAATCGGTTCGTTGATGTTAAAGAAGCTCGGCACCACGCCCATTTTACCGATGGTGCGCAAGTGAATGGCGCGGCTACGCAGCAGCAGGAATGCCAGTGGTAATGTTGAACCGACACCACCAATCAGCAAGTAGTGATCCCAGAATCCTTGCAGGTAGATATGTGGCAGTACGTTTCCGGCGGCGAGCGCCGTCTGGTTAGCAGAAAGGTTAGCCATCCAGAACGGGTTCATAATGCCGGTAACAATCAGTGCACCGTGAATCCCGGCAAACCACAGGATCTGGCAGATAAACACGGAAATCAGGATCGCGGGCAGTGAGTCGGATGCAGAAACCAGCGGAGCCAGGAGATGCATAATCGCTTCCGGAATAATCATTCCGGTGGTGGACTCAATAAACAAATTCAGTGGATGCAGGGTGGCGACGATCACCACGACGGGGATCAGAATCTCAAACGAACGCGCGACACCGGTCGGCACTTCTTTTGGCAGGCGGATGGTGATGTTGTGGCGTTTCAAGAACGCATACATCTCACTTGCGTAAATCGCGGTGATCAGCGCGGTGAAGATGCCCTGACCGGAGAAATATTGCGTTGAGATTTGCCCATCTTTATAAGGTGCGGCAACCAGTAAAAAGGCCATAAATGCCAGTAAGCCGGTCATTATAGGGTCGAGCTTATAATGCTTCCCGAGGCTTGCGCCGATCCCGACGGATATAAAGAAGGTCATCACGCCCATGCTGAGGTTAAACGGCAGCATCAGTTGTTCGCGGTAGGTCTGAGAAAAATTCAGCCACGAGCGAGCAAAGCCCCAGGTGCTGTCTGGTGAAAACGGCGGGAAGATAAACACTAACAAGAAAGAACCGATGATCATAAACGGTAGGGCGGAGATAAAACCGTCACGGATGGCGATAACATGGCGTTGAGAGCCCATCGCTCCCGCCATCGGCGTGACTACTTGCTCAATCACATTGACCATTTTTTGGTACATGCTCATGGCGGTATCCTTGCTATTGTTTTTGGTAAGTGGGCTTATTGTGAAACAATACGGAAACCGGTTTCCAACGAATAAAGAGATAAGTGTTAACCGGATCAAAATCGTGAAGGATTGTCAGTGAGAAACGTGAAGAAACTCACGCTTTGTTAAGAAAATGATGCAAACAGGTAAGGGAAGGAATGACCCCCTCCCAGCCTCCCCCTTGCCAGGTGGAGGAGCTAAAAGCGCTAGTGCTCCACCTCTTGCCAAGGGGAGGAGCTAAAAGCGCTAGTCTGCTCTGCTCCCTCCCCTGGCA
>CBCPKK010000010.1:0-233547 GCA_965119215.1 uncultured Buttiauxella sp. | reverse complement strand
GTCTTTTGACAGAGGCTTTCAACGAAATATAATTATTGAATGAAACGTATTACTATAAATGCTGGTAATGGTTATTTGAATGGATTATTTACGTTTGCAAAATCAAATGGACTAATCCCTTATCTCGATTCACATCCAGATAATCTGCCCACCACTGCAGCATCAGTCTGCGTTCATCAAGATGCTCGGCTTTATGAATGTAAGCCGCCCGTACAGATGTACGTTGAAGTCGGTTGACCTTGAGAGAGTTAATATAGCGAGAAAAGAAGGTAATTGCTGAATTTTAGACATAAAAAAAGACCTCAGTTGAGGTCTATTTACATACATATGGTGCCGAAGGCCGGAATCGAACCGGCACGCCTTGCGGCGGTTGATTTTGAATCAACTGCGTCTACCGATTTCGCCACTTCGGCACGAAGAGGTATGCGGAAAACGTTGGGGATTATACCTTTCACAGACCGCCTTGCAAGCCCCATTCTACCTTTTGCGTGCTAAGTGCTGAAAAAACAAACACATCACCAGTTTGGTGTACCTTTGAAGCTGGCATGGGAGTGAATCTATCTCATCCCAGCCCCTAAAATCTGTGGTACCCAACACTGGTTTTCCCCACACATCATGATAGTCTTTCAAAGATAATCCCTTCGGAGATAGCACCCGTTTATGATACGCCTCGCTGTTATTGGAACTAACTGGATCACCCGTCAGTTCGTCGATGCTGCTCACGAAAGTGGCAAATATAAACTCACCGCGGTCTACTCCCGCTCACTTGAACAAGCGCAAACCTTCGCCAGCGACTATCCGGTAGAACATCTGTTTACCGACCTCAATGCGATGGCGCAAAGCGATACGTATGATGCGGTTTACATCGCCAGCCCCAATTCCCTGCACTCCCCGCAAACGCTCCTGTTCCTTAGCCATAAAAAACATGTGATTTGCGAGAAGCCGCTGGCGTCTAATCTGCGTGAAGTGGAAGCGGCGATTGCCTGTGCGCGCGAAAACCAAGTGGTGCTGTTCGAAGCGTTTAAAACCGCCAGCTTGCCGAACTTTATCGCGCTGCAACAGGCGTTGCCGAAAGTGGGTAAGATCCGCAAAGTGCTGCTCAACTATTGCCAGTATTCGTCGCGTTATCAGCGTTATCTGGATGGCGAGAACCCAAATACCTTTAATCCGGCGTTCTCAAACGGCTCGATTATGGATATCGGTTTTTACACGCTGGCCTCGGCGGTTGCACTGTGGGGCGAGCCGTATTCGGTTCATGCCACGGCAAGCCTTCTGGAAAGCGGTGTCGATGCACACGGTTCAGTGCAGATGAATTACGGCGATTTTGATGTGAATCTGCTGCATTCCAAAGTGAGTGACTCGGTTATCCCAAGCGAGATCCAGGGCGAAGCCGGTTCGCTGGTTATCGAAAAGATCTCTGAATGTCAGCGCATCACCTTTATTCCGCGTGGTGGCAAACCGCAGGATCTGACGCTGCCGCAGCATATCAATACTATGCTTTATGAAGCCGAAGTCTTTGCTCGTTTGGTCATCGACAACGAAGTGAATCATCCAGGTTTAGTCACGTCGCGTTCAACTGCGGCGCTGAGTACGGAAATTCGCGCACAAACTGGCGTGAAATTCCCGGCGGATGATGTGTCAGCACATTCACCTGCGTAATACACGGCGTAAAGCTGTGTAAAACAAAAGTCTAAATGTTGACGAGATGTGTGAGATGTAATAATTTTCCGCACGCAAAGGGGAGTAACTTCATTGCCGGTTAATCGTCATTACGGTGCTGCTAAAGCACCCGGTTGCCGGGCAACGTTTTATACGTTGTAAGTGAGACCTTGCCGGAAGGCGAGATCCCTGTTGCAAGCATTAGCGGCTGGCGTCTTCCGACGTTGGCCGTTTTTGTTTTTGAAGGAATAATTTTTATGAATAGTGTCGGCACTCCATTACTGTGGGGCGGCTTTGCCGTCGTGGTCGTCATCATGCTGGCTATCGACCTCCTGCTTCAGGGGCGTAAAGGCTCGCACACCATGTCCATGAAGCAGGCAGCCGCCTGGTCCCTGGTCTGGGTTTCGCTTTCGCTGCTGTTTAACGCCGCATTTTGGTGGTATCTCACTGAAACATCTGGCCGTGAAGTGGCGGACACACAAGCACTCGCCTTCCTCACCGGTTATCTGATTGAAAAAGCGCTGGCGGTAGATAACGTCTTCGTCTGGCTGATGCTGTTCAGCTATTTCGCTGTCCCTGCAGCATTGCAGCGCCGCGTGCTGGTCTACGGTGTGCTGGGCGCGATTGTTTTGCGTACCATTATGATCTTCGCCGGTAGCTGGTTGATTACCCAGTTTGAATGGTTGCTGTATGTCTTCGGCGCGTTCTTGCTGTTCACGGGTATCAAGATGGCGTTAGCCAAAGAAGATGAAGGTGGTATCGGCGATAAACCGCTGGTTCGCTGGATTCGCGGCCATTTGCGCATGACGGATAAAATCGAAGGCGAGAACTTCTTTATTCGTAAGAACGGCGTGTTGTTCGCAACACCGCTGCTGCTGGTATTGATTCTGGTTGAACTGAGCGACGTGATTTTCGCGGTCGACAGTATTCCGGCAATCTTTGCGGTAACCACTGACCCGTTCATCGTGCTGACATCAAACCTGTTCGCAATCCTCGGTTTGCGTGCGATGTACTTCTTGCTGGCGGGCGTGGCTGAGCGCTTCTCAATGCTGAAGTACGGTTTGTCGATCATTCTGGTGTTCATCGGCGTGAAAATGATGATTGTCGATTTCTACCACATCCCAATCGCGATTTCGCTGGGCGTGGTGGGCGGTATTCTGGCACTGACACTGATTATTAACGCTGTCGTGAACTACCGTAACGATCAGAAGAAACACGCGAAGTAACGCTTCCCGACTGAACAAACCCCGTTATCGGCAATGCCGCGAACGGGGTTTTTCTTTTTACAACTGATGGCTGTCAATTCAGTTTCCGCGTTTACCTGCAAATTGTTGCTAATGTCACATATTTGTTAATAAACAGTTATAAAATCTAACCTCTATCGAAATAATCAGTGATTACTACTTACTACCCTGCGACATTTCCTTATACTCGACCAGGCAAACACATTTCTTTACATCCGGTCAGTTAAGTACCTCAGAGTGCAGATGCGGATGGGACGACACACAACACAGGAAGGTTATTCATGGCTACACAATCCCCGGGTCTTCTACAACGCCTGGCACAGGGCAGTCTGGTAAAACAGATTTTGATAGGGCTGGTGCTGGGTATCGCACTGGCGGCAATTTCAAAACCTGCGGCCATTGCCGTCGGCTTGCTCGGTACATTATTCGTTGGCGCACTGAAAGCTGTCGCTCCGGTGCTGGTTCTGATGCTGGTAATGGCGTCGATTGCCAACCATCAACACGGTCAGAAAACCAGTATTCGCCCTATTCTGGTGCTTTACCTTCTGGGTACGTTCACTGCGGCATTAACTGCCGTTGTGGTGAGCTTCGCATTCCCTTCCTCTTTGCATCTTGTGACTGGCGCAACGGGCATCACTCCGCCATCGGGCATTGTGGAGGTTCTGCGCGGCCTGCTGCTGAGCATGGTCTCTAACCCAATTGATGCGCTGCTGAACGCCAACTACATTGGCATTCTGGTGTGGGCTGTGGGTCTGGGTTTTGCTCTGCGTCATGGTAACGAAAGCACTAAAAACCTGATTAACGATGTCTCCAACGCTGTCACCTTTATCGTTAAAGTGGTGATTCGCTTCGCGCCAATCGGTATTTTTGGTCTGGTAGCATCAACGCTTGCCACGACTGGCTTTGAAACACTGTGGGGCTACGGACAACTGCTGCTGGTTTTGGTTGGCTGTATGTTCGGCGTAGCGCTTGTTATCAACCCACTACTGGTGTTCGTGAAAATTCGCCGCAACCCGTATCCACTGGTGTTCGCTTGCCTGCGTGAAAGTGGCGTGACCGCCTTCTTCACCCGTAGTTCTGCGGCAAACATTCCAGTCAACATGGCGTTGTGCGAAAAGCTGAATCTGGACCGCGATACTTATTCCGTATCTATCCCGTTGGGCGCAACCATTAACATGGCAGGTGCGGCAATCACGATTACAGTGCTGACGCTGGCTGCGGTACACACTCTGGGTGTGCCGGTGGATCTACCAACTGCGTTGCTGTTGAGCGTGGTGGCTTCTCTGTGTGCTTGCGGCGCATCGGGTGTGGCGGGCGGTTCTCTGCTGCTGATCCCACTGGCATGCGGCATGTTTGGCATCCCGAATGAGATTGCCATGCAGGTAGTTGCGGTCGGCTTCATTATTGGTGTGTTGCAGGACTCTTGCGAAACAGCGCTGAACTCCTCAACCGACGTGCTGTTTACTGCGGCGGCTTGCCAGGCAGAAGATGCACGCCTGGCTGATAAAAACCCGTTACGCGGTTAATGCTCAATACTCCCTGCCATTCAAGGCGGGGAGTTTTTACTCCTGCTGCTGCACTTCTTTTTCAACTTTAAACGGATCAATTCCTCGCCTTTGCATGCGCCAGAAGCGAATGATGTTCAGGCCGTTCATCACCAGAAAACTCCCTTCGATCAACGTTCCGCCAATCGACCCCAACCAGAAGTTATGCGTCACCCAACAAGCGGTAGAACACCACATCACGCAGCGCGTGGTCAGCCCTTTGCAGCGGAATAATGCCCAGGTACTGGCGACGGTTCCGGCAATCGGCAGTAATTCCATCGCGTGGTTAAACTTCGCAAGGCCCAGGCCCAACGTTAAGACGATAAAAATCCCCATGACCCAAATGCTACGAGTGCGCAGGGAAATCACGGTGCGTATCGCGTTAAGTTCCGCGCTCATGCCCGCCGGGCTTGCACCCATCAAAAAGAAGTGAATACCGATGATGGCGCTGTAACTCGCCAGTTGTAGCTTAAAACGCCGTTCATCACGGTTGATGAAGGTGGTGATGCCCACCACAAAGGCGAGAACGCCGACGCCCTGGGCAACCCAATACGCGGTCATGACATGTCCTTGTTAGTAATCTCGAGACGAAAAAAAACGGCATTTCGAATATCAAAATGCCGTTTCATGGTAGCACCTGTAATGCGACTTACAACGTGACGCCGCTTTTAAAGATAGCCAACTCGCGGAAATCGTTACGTTCGTTGCAGGTTTTCTTGCCGTTAGCAAAATCAACAATGGTGTCGACAAACTCTGTCAACAGCGTGTTCATGTCGCTACCATGCAGCAGCTTGCCTGCGTCAAAATCAATCCAGTGTGGCTTTTTGGTCGCCAGTTCACTGTTGGTTGCGATTTTAACTGTCGGCACAAAACCGCCGTATGGCGTACCGCGCCCGGTGCTGAACAGCACCATATGGCAGCCCGCGCCAGCCAGCGCACTGGTGGCAACGGCATCGTTACCTGGTGCGCTTAACAGGTTCAAGCCAGGCGTTTTCAGGCGCTCGCCATAACGCAGCACATCGACCACTTCGCTCTCACCGGCTTTTTGCGTACAGCCGAGGGATTTTTCTTCAAGCGTGGTGATACCGCCAGCCTTGTTCCCTGGTGATGGGTTCTCGTAAATCGGCTGATTGTGTTCGATGAAGTACTGTTTGAAGTCGTTCACCATGGTGACGGTTTTTTCAAACGTGGCTTCGTCGCGGCAGTGGCTCATCAGAATGCGTTCAGCGCCAAACATTTCCGGGACTTCGGTCAGCACAGTCGTGCCGCCGTTTGCCACCATATAGTCTGAGAAACGCCCCAGCATTGGGTTAGCCGTAATACCGGACAAACCGTCAGAACCGCCGCACTCAAGGCCGAATTTCAGCTCGCTGAGTTTGCCTGGTTCACGCTTGTCGTGGCGCATCACTTCATAGAGTTCTTGCAGTTGCTCAAGACCGGCTTCTACTTCGTCGTCTTGCTGCTGGCAAACCATAAAGTGCACTCGAGACGCATCATATTCGCCCAGCGTTTCGCGGAAGGCGCTCACCTGGTTGTTTTCACAACCCAGGCCAATCACCAGCACCGCACCCGCATTTGGGTGATGCACCATGTTTTGCAGCATGGTACGGGTGTTGATGTGGTCTTCGCCCAGCTGTGAACAACCGAACGGGTGGCTGAACAGGAACACACCGTCGATATCTTCAGCGTCGTTATTTTGTTTCAGGAAACGGTTCTGAATCTGACGCGCAATGCCGTTGACACAACCCACGGTTGGCAGGATCCACAACTCGTTACGCACACCCACCGTTCCGTTATCACGGCGATAAACGCTGACTTCACGGTCTGCGGCCTGGTCTGCCAAAGACTGGAAATCAGGTTGATAGCGATACTCGTCCAAATCGCTCAGATTAGTCCGCGCGTTGTGTGAATGAATGTGCTCACCGGCTGCAATCGTTGCCAACGCGTGGCCAATTGGCAAACCGTATTTAACGACATTCTCACCTTGCGCAATGGTAACAAGCGCAAATTTATGGCCGCGTAGCACCGGCTGGCGCAAAGCAATCTCTGCACCTTCAACGGTAACGACTTCACCTTCGGCCAGGTCCACTAACGCAACAGCGACGTTATCTTGCGTATGGATCTTGATGTATTGCATATCAACCTCAAAGCCTGATTAGTTCAGTTCAATGCCAAAGTAGTCTCGGGCGTTGTTAAAGCAGATGTTTTCCACCATTTTGCCCAGCAGCTGGATATCTGCCGGTGCTTCTCCCGCTTCAACCCAACGGCCAATCATCTGGCACAGGATGCGACGGAAATATTCGTGGCGGGTGTACGACAGGAGGCTACGGCTGTCAGTCAGCATGCCGACGAAACGGCTCAGCAGACCCAGTTGCGCGAGCTGCGTCATTTGACGCTCCATGCCATCTTTCTGATCGTTGAACCACCAACCGGAACCAAACTGCATCTTGCCTGGCATACCTTCGCCCTGGAAGTTGCCAATCATGGTGCCCAACACTTCGTTATCGCGTGGGTTCAGGCAGTACAGGATAGTTTTTGGCAGTTCGCTGTTTTCGTTTTGCTTGCTGAGCAGGCGAGAAAGTTCTTCAGCCATTGGACGGTCGTTGATGGAGTCAAAGCCCACATCAGGCCCCAGCAGTTTGAACTGACGCAGGTTGTTATTGCGCAGCGCACCAATGTGGTACTGCTGAACCCAACCGCGACGGGTATATTCCGCAGCCAGCCAAACCAGAACCGCGGTTTTGAACTGGGCAACTTCGTGCTCGCTTGGCGTTTCGCCTGAAAGACGACGAGCCAGAATGCCATCCAGCGTCGCTTCGTCTGCTTCAGCAAACAGAACAACGTCTAATGCGTGGTCAGAAACTTTACAGCCGTGGTCAGCGAAGTGATCCAGGCGCTTGCTCAGTGCAGTTTGCAGGTCGCTGAAACGACGGATGTCGGTATCAGACACTTCTGCCAGTTTGCCCATGTATTCAGCAAAGGTCGCTTGTTCAATGTTGAATGCTTTATCCGGGCGCCAGCTTGGCAGCACTTTGGTTTCAAAACCGTCGAGTGCGATTTGGCGGTGGAAACGCAGATCGTCGATAGGATCGTCAGTCGTGCCGACCATTTTCACGTTCATCTGCTTCATGATGCCACGCGCAGAGAAGCTGTCCTGGGTCAGCAACTCATTACATTCGTTCCAGATTTCATCGGCAGTGGTTGGAGACAACAATTTGCCAGTGATGCCGAACGGACGACGCAGTTCGAGGTGAGTCCAGTGATACAGAGGATTACCGATGGTGTGCGGAACCGTCGCGGCCCAGGCATCGAATTTCTCACGGTCAGTTGCATCGCCAGTACACAAGCGCTCTTCCACACCGTTCGCACGCATACCGCGCCACTTGTAGTGATCACCTTTTAACCAGATGTCATACAGGTTTTTAAAACGATAGTCTTCAGCAACTTGCTGCGGTGGTAAGTGGCAGTGATAGTCGAAGATAGGCTGGTCGGCTGCAAACTCATGATACAAACGGCGGGCAAATTCGGTGTCCAGGAGAAAATCTTCAGTCATAAACTGGGCCATTGTAGGGTTCCTCTGTTCATAGCAGTTCGATGCTTGCGCATAATGCAAACAAAGTTATCACACCAATTTCTCGAGACCGAGTGGATTTTTGTGGCATTCATCACAAAAACCACACTTTTATTGTTAATACTCTGTTTAAAAAGAACCCGTATCCCGCGCCAGTTCTGGCCTGCAAGCCCCTACCCCCTTGGAGTGAGCTGATCGACACTTTTGTGATATCACTCAACTTTTGAAGCTGTATGACAAGTTATCTTTCTGCCGTCGCAATACATCAAGTAATGGAAATACTTCAGACGCTGATATCACGAACAGCGCAACACGGTACGGAAACCGGAATTGCCACAGGCAGTTTTTTAATATGGCAAGGTACGGGTCGTACCGGGTGATACCCCCCGGATATGAACCCTCTAAATAGAACAGACGCTCGGGCAGCAATGCCAGACGTACAGCCGCATAACCTGCGGTTGATTATTAAGACGGGATGAACTTCAAAATGCGAAAGATCCAAGGCTTGCGCTGGTACATGATTGCCCTGGTAACCATGGGTACCATACTGGGTTATCTGACACGTAATACGATTGCCGCTGCTGCACCAACCCTGATGCAAGAGCTGCATATTTCCACTCAGCAATATTCTTACATCATCGCCGCCTATTCAGCTTGCTACACCATCATGCAGCCTGTTGCAGGTTATGCGCTGGATGTACTGGGCACCAAAGTTGGCTACGCATTCTTTGCAGTCGCATGGGCAATTTTCTGCGGTGCAACTGCACTGGCGGGAAGCTGGGGTGGCCTGGCCATCGCTCGTGGTGCCGTGGGTGCCGCTGAAGCGGCCATGATCCCTGCCGGCCTGAAAGCCAGTAGCGAATGGTTCCCGGCTAAAGAGCGTTCTATCGCTGTTGGCTACTTCAACGTAGGTTCATCTATCGGCGGCATGATTGCTCCTCCATTAGTGGTTTGGGCAATTGTGATGCACAGCTGGCAGTTGGCTTTCATCATCTCCGGTGTGCTGAGCTTTGCCTGGGCAATGGCATGGTTGATTTTCTACAAACACCCACGCGATCAGAAGCGTCTTTCTGAAGAAGAACGTGAGTACATCATTGGGGGTCAGGAAGCACAGCACCAGACCAACAACAGCAAAAAAATGAGCGCCTGGAAGATTTTACAAAACCGTCAGTTCTGGGGCATCGCTCTGCCACGCTTCCTTGCTGAGCCGGCCTGGGGCACGTTCAACGCCTGGATCCCATTGTTCATGTTTAAAGCGTATGGCTTTGACCTGAAACACATTGCGATGTTTGCCTGGATGCCAATGCTGTTTGCTGACCTGGGTTGTATCGTTGGCGGCTATCTGCCACCACTGTTCCAACGCGTACTCGGTGTGAACCTGATTGTTTCTCGTAAACTGGTTGTGACCATGGGCGCGATTCTGATGATTGCGCCAGGGACTATCGGCCTGTTCACCAGCCCGTACGTTGCAATCGCCCTGCTGTGTGTTGGCGGCTTCGCTCACCAGTCACTGTCTGGCGCGCTGATCACGCTGTCTTCTGACGTGTTTGGTCGTAACGAAGTGGCAACGGCAAACGGCCTGACCGGTATGGCCGCCTGGACCGCAAGTACTCTGTTTGCCCTGGTTGTTGGCGCATTGGCCGATACCCTTGGCTTCAGCCCACTGTTCGCCGCGCTGGCAGTATTCGATATCCTTGGTGCTATCGTTATCTGGACCGTGCTGCAAAACAAACCTATCAGTGAGCTAAATGACTCGCAAAAACCGAAGCAAGCCTTAGCCTAATCGGTGTCTCAATTTGCATACAAAGCCGCCGCACAGGCGGCTTTTGTGTATCTGGAATGTGGAGCCTAACTTTGAAAAGTGGTATAACAAATAAGGTTACCCGCAGGGTCTTTCCCGGAGCTACAGATGGAAATTATGGAACCACGTCGTCTTTATCAGCAACTAGCCGCTGAACTTAAACAACGCATCGAAAACGGTGTTTACCTGGTAGGGGAAAAACTCCCGGCTGAGCGCTTTATTGCTGAAGAAAAGAACGTGAGCCGCACTGTGGTTCGTGAAGCGATTATCATGCTGGAAGTGGAAGGTTACGTTGAAGTCCGCAAAGGCTCCGGCATCCACGTTATGTCGAATCAGGCAAAATACACCAATCTTCCTGATGAACAGTTTGAGTTTGCAAGCTTTGGGCCATTTGAGCTGCTGCAAGCTCGTCAGCTGATTGAAAGTAATATCGCTGAATTTGCGGCAACACAGGTCACCAAGCAAGATATCGTCAAGCTCATGGAAATTCAGGAAATGGCGCGTAATGAGCATAATTTCCAGGATTCAGAGTGGGACCTGCATTTTCACACTCAGGTTGCGCTGGCCTCGCAAAATAGCGCCCTCGCCGCCATCGTAGAAAAAATGTGGAGCCAACGTATCCACAACCCATACTGGAAAAAACTCCACGAGCATATTGATAAACGCACCGCTGACAACTGGTGTGACGATCATGACCAAATTCTTAAAGCACTGATTCGTAAAGACCCACATGCCGCTAAAGTGGCAATGTGGCAGCACCTGGAAAACACCAAACAGATGCTGTTTGATGCAACCAGCGATGATTTCGAATTTAATGCCGATCGCTACTTATTTGCAGATAATCCGGTCGTTCATCTCGATACAGCCGCAAACGGTCAAAAATAGTCATTTTTCCGCGCGAGGGTAAGCAAACCAACCAATAGTGTCAGCGTTTGTAAATACCCTCGCCAGCCCCCCTGCTAGCCAGCAAAATCAATCCTCAACAAAGCACAAATACTGTGACGCACACGGCAGAGCTTTGTTACAATTAGATGCAATTCCATCATCGGTGTCAGCTTTGCTTACACCTGCCTGGGCTCGTATTCACACGGAGTGGTGACGCGAACAGGTAACAAACGGTGGAATGCAATCGGCGACAACTCAACACACAACAATGCCGTGCTCTACCAATCTGACTTTGATCAGCGGTCTTAACCGATGTGCCAGGAACACTGAATGGAACTTCTCTCGCAATTGTTGAACGCTCTGTGGAGCCAGGATTTTGAAACGCTCGCCAATCCAGGAATGATTGGCATGCTTTACTTCGTGTTATTCATGATTTTATTTCTTGAAAACGGCCTGTTGCCCGCAGCTTTCCTGCCAGGCGACAGTTTGTTGGTTTTGGTCGGTGTGCTGATTGCCAAAGGGGCAATGGGTTTTCCAGAGACACTTCTTCTGTTAACAACCGCCGCAAGTCTGGGCTGTTGGCTCAGTTATATTCAAGGGCGCTGGCTGGGGAACACGCGAATCGTGCAGAACTGGCTTTCGCATCTTCCCGCACATTATCACCAGCGCGCGCACAACCTGTTCCATAAACATGGCTTGTCAGCGTTGTTGATTGGTCGCTTCATTGCTTTTGTTCGTACCTTGTTACCCACCATTGCCGGTTTGTCTGGTCTGAACAATGCGCGCTTCCAGTTCTTCAACTGGATGAGCGGCCTGTTATGGGTACTGATCCTCACCACGCTAGGATACCTGCTCGGCAAAACGCCGGTGTTCCTGAAATATGAAGATGCATTGATGTCCTGCCTGATGCTGTTACCCGTCGTGTTACTGGTAATCGGCCTGATCGGTTCGTTGTTTGTGCTTTGGCGTAAAAAATACGGAAACCGCGGTTAAAAGGGATGACGATGAAACCACATTTTTTTCGTGGCCTGAGGGCCACGATGTTGATAGGCGCCATTGTGCTGGCCGCTACCCTGATCTGGTCAGGGATGCAAAGCACAGAATCCACACTGGAAATACGTACCAGCCAGCAAGGCATTAGCATGCCAGATGGTTTTTCTGTCTGGCATCATCTTGACGCCAATGGCATTCGCTTTAAAAGCATCACACCGGACAACAACACGCTGCTTATCAAGTTTGACTCCACAGCGCAAAGTGAAGCAGCCAAAGAAGTGCTCTATAGAACGTTGCCGCATGGTTACGTGATTGCTCAACAAGAAGAAGATATCAGCGCCAGCTCCTGGCTTACGCGCGTGCTCAACGAAAATATCCGCATCGGTTAACCCTTTCCTGAAATCCTAATTTGTTAACAAGGGGTTGGGGTTTTACTCAATTTCTGACTATGCTTGTTCTGACCTAAATCGCTATAAGTTATTATTTTCGTATAACTTCTGGATCTCATGTGTGTTTAACCTTGCGGATTAACGTACATTCACAATGGAAGGTTTTTATCATGAACTATCGTACCGTATTGGCTATCGCCTTGTTATCCCTGACATCTGCGGCACATGCTAGCTCGCTGTGCAGTGAAAAAGAGCAGGATATTCAGCGAGAAATTGGCTATGCGGAGAAACACCAGAACCAAAGTCGTGTCGATGGGCTGAACAAAGCGTTGAAAGAAGTTCGCGCCAATTGTACCGACAGTAGTTTACGTGCCGATCACCAGAAGAAAATAAACGAACAAAAAGCTGAAATCACCGAGCGAAAAGCAGATCTTAAAGAAGCGCGCGAAAAAGGCGACGCCGACAAAATTTCGAAGCGGGAACAAAAACTGTCAGAAGCTGAACATGAACTGAAAACCTTGCAGGCCCGTGATTACTAAAATCTAAGGATTAAGGAGCTAACCATGTCAAAAGATACTACATCAGAACATTTGCGCGCTGAGTTGAAATCCCTGGCAGATACCCTTGAAGAGGTGCTGAGCGCCTCAACGGACAAGTCTAAATCCGAGCTGGAAAAACTGCGTGGCAAAGCGGAAAAAGCACTGAAAGAAAGCCGCGTGCGTCTGGGTGATACCAGCGACATTATTGCCAAACAAACGCGCGAAGCCGCAGCAAAAGCTGACGATTATGTCCGTGAAAATCCATGGACTGGCGTAGGTATTGGGGCGGCGATTGGCGTCGTGCTCGGTGTCCTGCTTACTCGTCGTTAATTATGCCTGAATCCCATCAAACTCAGGGGCCGGGTAAAAGCGTCCTCGGCATAGGTCAGCGTATCGTCACCATCGTCGTTGGGATGGTGGAAACGCGTTTGCGCCTTGCTGTGGTTGAGCTGGAAGAAGAAAAAGCTCACATCATCCAGCTCTTATTGATGCTTGGATTAACCATGCTTTTTGCAGCATTCGGATTAATGAGTCTGATGGTGCTGGTTATCTGGGCAGTCGATCCGCAGTATCGCCTGAATGCCATGATTGCCACGACAGTTGTCCTGCTGGCGCTGGCCTTAATCGGCGGTCTATGGACACTCCATAAATCCCGGCAGTCCACCCTGTTACGCCACACCCGGCGCGAACTCGACAACGACCGTGCGTTGCTGGAAGACGACAAGCCATGAGTGACCGCGAGCGCGAAAAGCGTAAAGCATTTTTGCTCAGCAAAATTCAACAACAGCGGCTGGATTTAAGTGCCAGCACACGCGACTGGCTTGAAGTGACGGGCTCTTACGACAGAGGCTGGAACACGCTTGTGAGCTTACGGCGCTATGCCTTAGCCGCCAGCAGCGTGATGGCTATCTGGTCGGTGCGCCATCCTAGCTTCATGATGCGCTGGGCCAGACGCGGGTTTGGAGCCTGGAGCGCCTGGCGCCTGGTTCGCAACACGATTCAACAGCAATCGCGTTAATTCTCAACGCCGCCTGATCTGGGCGGCGTTTTCATATCTGGCATTACTCAAGATATTTGAAGAACATCGACAGTTTTCCTTGCTAACAATCCTTTAACGTCACGTCTATTATCCTCCCCATCAACCGCAGTTAACGGTAACCACCGGAAATTGCAAAGACAAACATCCCTGGGCTGATAGCACCCACAAGAGATTCGCTGGAGAGTAAAATGAAAAAATTAGATGATGCTGGTGTACTGTTAGCTCGTGTTTTGATGCCGATTCTGTTCATCGTTGCAGGTTGGGGCAAAATTACGGGTTATGCCGGCACTCAACAATATATGGAAGCGATGGGCGTTCCGGGGTTCTTACTGCCGCTGACCATTCTGCTTGAGTTCGGTGGCGGCCTGGCGATTCTGTTCGGCTTCCTGACTCGTACCACAGCGATTATTACTGCGGTGTTCACCCTGCTGACCGCGTTCCTGTTCCACAGTGACTTCGCCCAGGGCCCGAACTCCATCATGTTCATGAAGAACTTTACTATTGCCGGTGGTTATCTGTTGCTGGCTATCTTCGGACCGGGTGCTTACAGCATCGACCGAGTTCTGAATAAAAAGTGGTAACAGTTCTATACTGAGTATTGATAAAAGCGAAGGTTAATCCCTTCGCTTTTTTGTTTTTAAAGGCAACACAAAGAGGAATGAAACATGGGACAGCTTATTGATGGCGTTTGGCATGACGTCTGGTATGACACCAAATCGACGGGTGGCAGTTTCAAGCGTTCAGAGTCAGCGTTTCGCAACTGGCTGACCGCTGATGGTGAAGCAGGCCCAACCGGGAAAGAGGGTTTTGCCGCGCAAAAAGACCGCTATCACCTCTATGTTTCCCTCGCCTGCCCTTGGGCGCATCGCACGTTAATCATGCGTGCGCTAAAAGGCCTTGAGTCTTTTATCTCCGTTTCGGTTGTTCACCCGCTGATGTTGCAAGATGGCTGGACGTTCGACGATGACTTCCCGAACGCGACCGGCGATGGCCTGTACCAGCACGAATATCTCTACCAGCTATATCTGCAAGCCGACCCAGAATACACAGGCCGCGTCACCGTACCGGTTCTGTGGGACAAGAAAACACAGACAATTGTCAGCAATGAATCGGCTGAAATCATACGTATGCTGAATACCGCGTTTGATGCACAAGGTGCTCGCGCCGGGGATTACTATCCGGTTCAGCTGCGCAGCCAGATTGATGAGCTGAATAGCTGGATTTACGACGCCATTAATAATGGGGTGTATAAAGCGGGCTTTGCCACTTCGCAGGAAGCCTACGATGAAGCCGTGACGAAAGTCTTTGAAGCACTGGCCCGCGTAGAACAAATCCTGGGTCAGCACCGCTATTTAACCGGCGACCAACTGACTGAAGCAGATATCCGCTTGTGGACGACACTGGTGCGTTTCGATCCAGTTTATGTCACCCACTTTAAATGCGACAAACACCGCATTAGTGATTACCTGAATCTGTACGGTTTCTTGCGTGATATTTACCAGATGCCGGGCATCGCTGAAACCGTCGATTTCGCGCATATCCGTAATCATTATTACCGCAGCCATAAAACGATTAACCCAACCGGCATTATTTCCATTGGCCCCGCTCAGGATTTAAACGAACCCCACGGGCGCGACGAACGGTTTAACAAGGGTTGATAAAATTCACCGAGACAATGATTTACGTGAAATCCATTCACGGCTACTCTTGAAATAGATTGATGACAAATCAAGGCAGGCTAAAAATGGATTGGTATTTCAAAGTATTAAAAAATTATGTTGGCTTTAGTGGGCGCGCACGCCGCAAAGAATACTGGATGTTTGTTCTCGTCAACTTTGTGCTGACCGGAGTACTGAGCATTCTGGATAAAATGTTAGGGCTGCGTATTGCGGGCGATGAAGGAATGCTCACCACGGTTTACGGTGTATTCATATTCTTACCCTACTGGGCCGTACAGTTCCGACGCTTGCACGATACCGATCGTTCAGCCTGGTGGTTGCTACTGCTGCTAATTCCGATTGTCGGCTGGCTGATTATTCTGGCATTTAACTGCCAGAACGGTACGCCGGGAGTGAACAAATTTGGTCGCGATCCAAAACTACTGGATGCCAGAATAGTGGCGGATTAATCAATACTGTGGGTGGATATCCACCCACTTTTTACTTCAACAGTTTCGGAATTTCGCGCAGACACCAGGCTTTCGCCTCGCCCATACTATCGCGCCGCCACGCCATAATAATATCCAGCTCGTTGGTATATTCAGGGCTCACCACTCGTAAACGCCCTTCGGCAATATCCTGCTCAACCATCGGATAAGGCATCGTCGCCACGCCCAAACCCGCCAACAACGCCTGACGCTTATCTTCCATACTGCTAACCGTAAGACGCGGCTGTTTATCCAGTAACCGCACCGTCAGAGCCGGGCGTTCACGCGCGGTATCCGCTACTGCAATTCCGCGATACTTCACGCGCGTCATCTCTGAAAGCGGTTCAGGTTCGTTGTGAATCGGGTGATCCGGGGCTGCGACATATACGCTCAAAACTTTATACAGTTTGCGCGAATTAATTTCCGATGAAGAACGGAAGTGCATATCCGGTGCAATCACAATATCGGCGCGCCCCTGCTCCAGGCTCTCCCACGAACCTGCCAATACCTCGGTAATAATCGACAGCTGCGTATCCGCTTTTTCTGCCAGTTTTCCTACTAATGGATATAGTTTTGCGGTTGGCACTAACGCCTCAGTCACGATGGTGAGATGCGTTTCCCAGCCTCGCGCCAGCGCTTCGGCATCGGTGGTAAGTTTTTCAGCTGCTTCGAGCAAAACTCGCCCACGTTCCAGCAGCATCCGCCCAACGTTAGTAAATTTCGTGCGATGGCCGGAGCGATCAAACAGCACGACATCTAATTCTTCTTCCAGCTTTTGCATGGTGTAACTCAGTGCTGACGGCACGCGCCCCAGCTCATCAGCCGCAGCGGCGAAACTCCCACGTCTGTCAATTGCGTCCATGACCCGCAATGCTTCCAGCGTCAACGCTCTATCTTTTGCCATCTCGTTCTCATTCAGGAAATTTGAACATACCAAGCAGATTAACTGGCTAACAATGCATCGTCCAGAGCTTTACCATGGGTTTAGTGTAAAAAGAGGTCAAGAAATTATGATTACGCCAAGAACTGCCAAACAATGCGGGAAAGCGGACTACGGATGGCTACAGGCACGCTATACGTTTTCCTTCGGTCACTATTTCGACCCTAAATTGCTGGGCTATGCTTCGTTGCGTGTACTCAATCAGGAGGTCTTAGCGCCCGGCGCATCTTTCCAGCCGCGTACCTATCCAAAGGTCGACATTCTTAATTTGATCCTGGAAGGCGAAGCAGAATACCGCGATAGCGAAGGCAACCACGTTCAGGCTAAAGCCGGTGAAGCACTGCTGCTTTCGACTCAGCCAGGGCTCAGTTACAGCGAGCATAACCTCAGCAAAGAAAATTCTCTGACGCGGATGCAGTTGTGGCTGGATGCGTGCCCGGAGCGTGAAAACCCACTGGTGCAAAAAATCACGCTTACAGACAGTTCGCAGCAATTATTGGCTTCGCCAGATGGCAGCAAAGAGAGCCTGCAATTGCGCCAACAAGTATGGATTCACCAGATTGAACTGGAGAAAGGCCAGCAGTTAAGTTTCCAGCTACATGGCCCGCGAGCGTATTTGCAGTCGATTCATGGAACCGTTCACGCCGTGACTTCCGCCAAGGAAAAAGAAGGGCTTACCTGTGGCGATGGCGCTTTTATCCGTGACGAAGCTAACATAACGCTGGTCGCCGATACCCCATTGCGTGCATTGCTGATAGATTTACCGGTCTGACCAGTGCCTACAGGAGTCATCCGTGAGTAAAAAATCAGCAGCAAAACGAAGCGAGAAAAAAGCAGTGTCGCCAGCAGCGGTTGCCGTTGTAATGGAAACCGCCGCCTCCGAACTGAGCTACGATGAGATGCTGACGGAACTTGAAGCGATTGTCAGCGAAGCCGGTGTGCGGCTGGCTGAAGAAGAAACCAGCCTGTAGTTGCCTGATTTAATTAAGTGACCTTATTCGCCATTATCTCAATAATCTGACGATCTGTGTGCTGCATAGCATGGCTTGCCAGCGCACACAGATTGCGAATCGACTGCTCCACATCATTCGCGACAATCCCTTCATTACCGCTAACAGCGGTATTGTCCAATGCCATCAGAACCGCTTTCCATGCCGAAGCCGCACTGGTAGAGACTTTCATCGCACAGCTATTAGATGCGCCATCACAAATCATGCCGCTGACATCACCAATCATATTGCTAATCGCCATTGAGATACTCTGGTAGCTGCCGTCGATTAACCAAGTGATCCCCGCCGCAGCCCCCATTGCAGCCGTTGTTGCAGCACACAATGCAGACAGCGAAGGTAGCTGATGGTGAATATAAATCGCCGTAAGATGTGAAAGGATCAGCGCCCGTGCCAACTGCTCACTATCACATCCAAGGTGTTCAGCCACCACCACAACCGGCATGGTCGCGGTAATGCCCTGGTTTCCAGAACCTGAATTACTCATCGCGGGGAGACAAGCGCCCCCCATTCGCGCATCAGACGCCGCTGCGGTGCGGATCATTATGTCGGTTAACAGATCCTTCGACATTAAGCCGCGAGCACGCTGCCGCTGTAATGTCGAACCAATATGCAAACCGTATTGGGCACGCAGCCCTTCGCGAGACAATTCGCTATTGAGCAAGGCCGCATCAAGAATGAAGCCAATTTCAACGAAGGGCACACCTTGAGTAAATTCAACGATTTGCTCAAGGTTAAAACGTTCCATATGGCATTGCTGCGCATTTTCAGCTGGCTGACGTTCTTCCTTTGCATCAAATAGCACCGTACCGTCTTTTTCGATTCTCGTTACTTTTGTGTGTTCACCAGAAATAACTACGGTTGCCGACTCATCTGCGGTATACACCGTGGCGCTGGCATACAGGATTTCGTCGCAAGGCTCCTGGATGACCACCGTCACTTTACCGGTCGCCAGCAATATTTTTCCGGCGGCAATAGCCTCTACCGGCGCGCCTTTCAGCACTTCTAAACCAGCATGCGGGTTTCCGCCCAGTGCACCGACTGCGGCGGCAATAGGCAAGCCAACCATGCCCGTACCCGGAACCGTCACACCCATCCCATTCTTCATCAGATTCGGGGAAACTTTGGCCTCAATTCGAATCACTCGCCCTGCCAAATGTGAGGCCGCCAATGCGCTTGCCAACGCCAGTGAAACAGGTTCTGTACATCCAACGGCTGGCTTCACATTTTGTTTTACAGCGCGGATTAATTCGGCCCATTCTGGGTTCATTTTATGATTTGCCATTTTTTAGCCTTAATACTTATAACTACAATACAAACGCCCGCATATCAGGAGAAGGCGAGGAACGGAGAAATGCACAGCAACAATCCGGTAATAATAATGATGATGAGTGAAACACCTTTGTATTTATGCAATGCCGGGACTTTATAAACTAACCATGCCGGAATTAAGCATCCCACCATGCCAAATATAGGACTGCAAATTGAAGTGAAACTTAATACCGGAGCATTGAGTACAATTGCGCTCCATGCCAACAAGATGGCAAACACCATAATTCCGCGCTGCACCCATTTTTCGTTAATTTTTTCCTCTGGCATTTTACGGCGCAGAATATTAATAACGATCCCTTGTGTCGCTTCACGGAAACCCAGATAAACACCGAAGAAGGCTGTCATCACAGCAAAGATATTTAATACCACGCTCACGACCGTAACCCATGCACCGGAGGTTCCGTTAATAAATTGAGCTGCAATAGCAAGGGCAGAAATATTTTGCTCATAGGCTTTTACCGCTTCGTCATGCCCCATCGCGAGAGTAAAAGATACCGCGTAAAAGAAGACCGTGACAAAAAGTACGCCAAACGCAATGTTCATGGCGCGTAGCGCTTTGAAACGTGCCACCTCACGTGATTTTTCCTTTGAACGATAAGAAATAACCATTGGGCTAAGCGTTTGAATAAACAAGATGGAAGTCAGAGTAAAAGGCAGCGTAATGATAGCATTCTTAATGAGCAGCCCCATTGGTGGCAATGATCCTGCGTTATACAGGTGCCACATGCCAATCATCGAAATGCCCAGTGCCGCCACCACCAGAAGCTTAGTCAGTACCATAAAGCTAGAAACTTTAAATAAAAGCTGTTCCCCACGCGAAGAGATAGCGACCAAAATACAAATCAGCGTCAGTCCATAAAAGGGGTTATCAGACAATAGCCCTTTAGTGACACCGAACGTATGTAAATAAGAAGCGCTGTCATTCGTAATCGCTGTGGAATAAACAAACATCCAGATAACCAGCATAATAAAATAGAGCGCACCTAATAACACACCCCAGTTTTTACCAAGATACCCGCTAATAACACTTGGATAATCCTTACATTCTGGTGATTCAGCAAGCGTATTAATAAACAATCGCTGAAAAAGATACATCGCCGGATAACCGACTATCGAGGAGAGTAGAAAAACCCACAACCCCATCAATCCAACCTGCACGGGTAAAAAAACGATCCCCGCACCAATTGCCATCCCGATGCTCATGATTATCCAGCCAACATCGGTACTATCGAATTTAGTTGCTGCTTGCCACTCGCTCTCGGTCATTCCTGCTCGGCCGGATGCTGGAATATCAATCGCAGTAATGCTTCCTGTTTCCATAAAAATGCTCGCTTATATTTGTAGGTTTTAATTGTGATTATTCATTACAGAGTTATTTCCCTGACGCTGGCATGTCTGAAATTATTGTTTGTCGGTCTTATTAGAGTTTGAAAAGGATAGCGCGAGCAGCGGAGAAAAAATTTGCTACTCCATCCAGACAACGTGAGCAAAAGAGGAAAAATTTCTCCATTCAGAGAGAAATACGCACATTTACTTTTTCTTTTTTACGATTGTGTAGGAAAGAATTATTGAAGGGGATGAATTAACAAGCTAATACATTGTTTTTAATGGTTTTGTTATAAATCATATTTCTTAAGGGAAACGACTCTCACATAAGGTGATGTGAGCCAGCGCACCAATCGAAGTTAATGCCGTGTAACATCGCCAGCCCCAGTTTTTGAAGCACTTCACACTCTACAAGCCATTCAGAATTAACATCTTAATATTGTGGCCATAAAGTTAAGGTTAAGTGTTTTCCACTGCCATCCTGCCCTTTCATTACAGCAAACTGTCACGAAAGCCGGTTCACGGATGTCTCACCGTTTTCAATCCCCAACTGATAAAGCGTAAACGGCGTATGTTTTCCGATAAGCGTGGCCAGCTCCGGCGAATGGCTGGTTAGCCAGATTTGCGTATAGCGGCTCGCTTGCGCGATAAGGTGTGCAAGGGCAGGCAACATTTGTGGATGCAGACTGTTTTCAGGTTCATTCAAGGCAATAAAACGAGGCGGGCGTGGGCTAAGCAGCGCCACGGTCAGACACAGAAAACGCAGCGTTCCGTCAGAAAACTCTGCCGACTCCAGCGGGCGATTAATCCCCTGCCGGTGCATCATCATCTGGAAGCGTCCGTTACTGTTATCACAGAAGAACGTGCATTCCGGGAATGCCTCATCCAATACCGCAAACATTAACTCACTATCCCCGATTTCCACGATAGTCTGGAAAGCGGCGGCCAGGTTTAAGCCGTCACCCGCCAGCACTGGTGAGCGGTAACCCACCTGCGGCAAACGTAAACCCGCCCCTTTCGTGATATCGAACTCATGATAAAAGCGCCAGTTACGCAGCGTTTCACGCGCGCTGGAGACTTCGGGGTACAAATGCGGTTCACCCAATTGACCAAACAGAGATTCGTTTTCGTAAAGCGTGGCGGCATGCGTGACTTTCTCACCGTTTACATCATTGAGAAAAACAGCCTGGTTACGGCGATGCATAATGGAAGACGAAGGGCGACGACGGAACCCGCTCAGCCAGATCTGTTCTTCTTTGACGATAGGATCGAGATCGAACATGGTTGGGTACGGCAGTTTGTCCGGGAAGCCGACCTGCAATTCATACTCAAAGTCATCGGTATCCACCGCAAGCGTCAAACGGCGCGGCGCGCTGGCATACCCTTTGGCACGAGATCCCGCCCACATGACTTTCTGAATCCCACCTTCATCTGACAACCAGTGCGACAGCATCCCGGTCGCGGCACCGTGAATCAAATGGATCGCTTTATAGATGTTGGATTTCCCGCAACCATTCGGACCAAAAACCACGTTCAGTTGTTCCAGATCGATAGAGAGTTTGCGCACTGAGCGGTAATTGTCGATATACAGGGATTTGATCATGCTGGGGCAGCCCGATAATAAGAAGGGGAGTTCTATTATGGCAATTGTTCACCCTCACCCCAAAAGAAAACGCCCCGCACAACTCACATTGTGCGGGGCGTTTCTGAATGGTTGAAGCTGACCGATAAGCCGGGTTCTGTCGTGGACAGTCATTCATCTAGGCCAGCAATCGCTCACTGGCTCAAGCAGCCTACCCGGGTTCAGTACGGGCCGTACCTTGTGAACCCCTATTTGGCCTTGCTCCGGGTGGAGTTTACCGTGCCACGGACTGTTACCAGCCGCGCGGTGCGCTCTTACCGCACCCTTTCACCCTTACCTGATCCCACTTGCGTGGGCCATCGGCGGTTTGCTCTCTGTTGCACTGGTCGTGGGTTACCCCCCCAGGCGTTACCTGGCACCCTGCCCTATGGAGCCCGGACTTTCCTCCCCTCCGCCCGTCTCCCCCCGAAAGAGGACGACGACGAAGCGGCGACTGTCTGGTCAGCTTCGGCGCGGAGTATAAAGGGTTTGCACTCAGCTGTCACGCTCGCTAACGGGTCATGTTCATACCCATTGCGACCGTTGCTGCAATATTGCGCGATGCGCGATAAATATTATCGAATGCATTTTTCAGCGCTTCTTCCAGCGTACCAATACTGTTGAGCACGCTATAAACCGCGTCGATGCCATATTGATGGACAACAGCTACGTCGCTGGTCAGCGAGCCTGCAATGCCAATCACCGGTTTACGGTACTTTTTCGCCACCGCCGCCACACCCACCGGGACTTTGCCGCGAATACTTTGGCTGTCCATGCGCCCTTCACCGGTCACAACCAGCGAGCAATCATGGATATGCTCTTCAAGATGCAGAGCTTCCGTCACAATCTCTACACCGCTACGTAATTCGGCACCGAGGAACGCCATTAACGCCGCGCCCATACCGCCTGCTGCACCTGCGCCTGGCGCATTTTTCACATCAACGTGTAAGTCCTTTTTAATCACATCAGCAAAGTGAGCAAGATTGGCATCCAGCTCAACAATCATCGCTTCATCGGCCCCTTTTTGTGGCCCGAAAATACGCGATGCGCCGTTGTCGCCGATTAATGGGTTAGTCACATCACAGGCAACGCTAATTACACAGTCTGCCAAACGGCTATCCAGGCCTGAAATATCAATGCTGTTCAAACTCATCAGGCTGCCACCGCCGTGGCCGATTTCTTTGCCCACTGCGTCACACAATTTCGCGCCAAGTGCCTGCACCATGCCTGCACCGCCGTCGTTCGTTGCACTGCCACCAATGCCGATAATAATGTTGCGCGCACCGTTATCCAGAGCATGCAAAATCAGTTCACCAGTACCGTGCGAGGTGGTCACCAGTGGGTTGCGGTTTTCGATTGGCACCAGAGCAAGTCCACTGGCTTCAGCCATTTCAATAATCGCGGTTTGCCCGTCGCCGGACATTCCCCAGTACGCCGTAACCGGCTCGCCCAGCGGCCCTGTTACTGTAGTGGTGATTTTTATGCCCTGCGTAGCGCTGATCATGGCATCGACCGTACCTTCCCCGCCATCGGCAACCGGGACCGATATATATTCCGCATCAGGAAATATTTCGCGGAATCCTTTTTCAATCGCCTGTGCCACTTCAACCGCTGAGAGGCTTTCTTTATAAGAGTCGGGTGCGATAACGATTTTCATAGTATGTCCATGCCAAAAGGGCCGAGAAAAACGGGGCATCCGCAGATGCCCATCTCTTTTATTTACCGACTTCTACTTTCGCCAGTTTTTCGTAGTAGCACGCAATCGCGCTGTGGTCATCGTTACCGTGGCCGTCTGCGCGCAGCGCTTGCATCATTTCCATTACCGCCGCGGTCAGTGGCAGTTGCGCCCCCACACCGTGGGAAGTATCCAGCGCGTTCGCCAGGTCTTTAATGTGCAGGTCGATACGGAAACCAGGCTTGAAGTTACGCTCCAGCACCATCGGCGCTTTAGCTTCCAGAACGGTGCTGCCCGCAAGGCCGCCACGAATCGCCTGGAAAACTAATTCAGGATCAACCCCCGCTTTGGTCGCCAGTACCAGCGCTTCGGACATCGCCGCAATGTTCAGCGCCACAATCACCTGGTTTGCCAGCTTGGTTACGTTACCCGCGCCAATATCACCGGTGTGCACTACGGAACCCGCCATCGCTTTCAGCAGGTCGTAATACTTGTCGAAAATCGCTTTATCACCGCCAACCATGACAGACAGCGTGCCTTCAATCGCTTTTGGCTCGCCGCCACTCACTGGCGCATCCAGCATGTCGATGCCTTTTGCTTTCAGCGCTGCGCTGATTTCACGGCTCGCCAGCGGTGCAATGGAACTCATGTCGATGACTACGGTGCCAGGTTTCGCCCCTTCGATAATGCCGTTTTCGCCCAGCGCGACTTCTTTAACATGTGGGGAGTTAGGCAGCATGGTGATAATCACATCACACTGCTCAGCAATCTGTTTTGGTGTGGCAGCTGTTTCTGCGCCAGCAGCGATAACTTCAGCAATCACCTCTGCATTACGGTCGGCAACCACCAGGGAATAACCGGCTTTGATGAGGTTTTTACTCATTGGTTTGCCCATGATGCCCAGGCCAATAAAGCCAACTTTCAGTGTCATAGCGTTAATCTCTCTTTAGATACGGGTGGAAGTTATTTTTTAAACTGGTCGCACAACTTTTGTGTGGCAGAGCGGAACACGCCCAAATCACTGCCGACAGCAACGAAGGTTGCGCCCCATTCCAGGTAACGGCGTGCATCCGCTTCGGCTGGAGCCAGAATGCCCGAAGGCTTACCGTGTGCTTTTGCCCGAGCAAAAATGTGCTGGATTGCGCTTTGTACTTCCGGGTGCGACGGATTGCCGAGATGGCCAAGAGCCGCAGACAAATCGCCAGGGCCGACAAAAATGCCATCCACGCCGTCGGTCGCAGCAATCGCGTCCAGGTTATCAATCCCTTCCTGGCTTTCGATTTGCGCCAAAATAGTGATGTTCTGATTAACCTGCTTGAAGTAATCCACCACGGTGCCGTAGCCGTTGCTGCGGTGTGAAACCGACACGCCACGGATACCTTCCGGTGGATAGCGGGTTGAAGACACCGCCAGTTCCGCATCTTCCTGAGTCTCAACAAACGGGATCAGGAAGTTATAGAAGCCAATATCCAGCAAACGCTTAATCACAACGGGGTCGTTAGTTGGAGCACGCACTACCGGCGCGCTGTGGCTGCCGGTCAGCGCCATCAGTTGTGGGATAAACGTCGTGATGTCGTTTGGCGCATGTTCGCCGTCCAGCACAATCCAGTCGAACCCAGCCAGGCCCAGCACTTCAGTGCTGATAGGATTTGCCAGCGCAGACCAACAACCGATTTGCGTCTGGTTTGCTGCCAGTGCTGCTTTGAATTTATTGGGGAAAACGTTGGTATTCATCTGTTGCCCTTATTTATCCAGTTATCTGTTGAGTTAATTACTTCTGCAATTCCATACGTTTAATGTCACCAACCACGAACAGATAACAAACCATTGCCATCAGCGCCGAGCAGCCAACAAAGATCAGCGCCGCATTGAAGGAGTGAAGTTCAGAAACCAGGTAACCAATCACCAGTGGCGTCACGATAGAAGCGACGTTACCGAACACATTGAACACAGCACCACACAGGCCAACCATCTCTTTTGGTGCAGTATCGGCAATAACCGGCCAACCCAGAGCACCAAAACCTTTACCGAAGAAGGCGAATGCCATCAGCGCGATAACCAGCACAGTGTTATCGGTGTAGTTACAAAGAATGATGGTTGAAGCGAGTAACATCCCGAGAACAATCGGTATCTTACGAGCTACGGTCAGCGAGTAACCGCGTTTGATTAACGAATCCGAGAATACGCCGCCCAACACACCACCAGCAAAGCCACACAGCGCCGGGATGGCGGCGACCATGCCCACTTTCAGAATCGACATACCTTTATCTTGCACCAGGTAAATCGGGAACCAGGTCAGGAAGAACCAGGTGATGGTGTTAATAAAGTACTGACCAAAGAACACGCCCAGCATCATGCGGTTAGTCAGCAACTGTTTGATGTAATGCAGTTTTGGCCCTTCGACGACGACACCTGGTTTTTTGTGGTCCATATCGACCACTGCGCCACCTTTAGTGATGTAATCCAGTTCCTCTTCAGACATACGAGGATGGTCAGTCGGGTTATGGATAAACTTCACCCACAGGAAGGTCAGTACAAAACCAATACAGCCCATCACGGTAAACACATGTTCCCAGCCCCATGCGAAGGTCAACCAACCTAGCAATGGAGAGAACAGCGCCAGTGAGAAATATTGTGCAGAGTTAAAAATTGCCGAAGCCGTGCCGCGTTCTTTTGTCGGGAACCAGGCCGCAACAATACGGGCGTTAGCCGGGAAAGAAGGCGCTTCAGAGAAGCCGAGCATAAAGCGCATGATGAACATAGAGATACCGGCGTAGGCCAGCGGCACCATATCAACAAAGCCTTGCATGAACGTAAACAGTGACCAGAAGAACAGGCTGTAGGTATAAACTTTCTTCGAGCCGTAGCGGTCAAGTAACCAGCCGCCAGGGATTTGCATCAACAGGTAAGCCCAGCCAAATGCAGAGAAAATATAGCCCATTGAGATTGCACTGAGCTGCAATTCTTTAGCAACTTCGGTACCCGCAATAGAGAGCGTGGCGCGATCCGCATAGTTAATCGTTGTAACAATAAAGATAATTAAGAGTATTAAATATCTCGTGTGCTTACCTTTTCTTGCTTCGACTGCTGTATCCAAAATCATTTTCGACATCCTCTGTAGCGGGCACTTAATGCAAGGATTTTTATTTATATAAAGCGGAAATTCACAATTATCTTTTCGATATAAAAGTTTGGGATAATACCGCTAATTGAAATTAACCTGGTGTTTGTCATTCGCAACACAGTATAGCCAGCACAGAACAAATGGACATTAGGCATTTGCCCAATAGATAACACTTAAAAAGCCAAATAGTTAAACTTACGCACATGTTTGTGGGGTGTATTGCACAAATTCATTGATTGCCTCCACTCATGGTTAAAGCCACATAATATTAAGTAATCTTGCTCACATTTTTATTTGTCGCACCCTGACATTCTTTATTTAGCTTGTGAGAACTCACGATTAGAAAATTATTTTATTACCTTTCCGGTAATGTCTGGAGAATAGTGACAATGTCAAATATAGAAATTAAACAACAACCGCCAGGGTCGTTTTATATAAAAGTCCATGAGACAGATAACGTCGCTATTATTGTTAATGACAATGGTCTGAAAGCCGGTACTCGCTTCCCGGATGGACTGGAACTCATCGAGCATATTCCACAAGGCCACAAAGCCGCACTGGTCGATATTCCCGCCCACGGTGAAATTGTCCGTTACGGTGAAGTTATCGGTTATGCGGTGCGTGATATTCCTCGCGGTAGCTGGATTGACGAATCATTAGTGGAGTTGCCAAAAGCACCTCCGCTCAACACCCTGCCATTGGCCACTAAAGTACCTGAGCCATTACCACCGCTGGAAGGATATACCTTCGAAGGCTACCGCAATGCAGACGGCAGCGTCGGCACCAAAAACCTGCTCGGCATCACCACCAGCGTACATTGCGTTGCGGGCGTGGTGGATTATGTCATCAAAATTATTGAACGTGATTTGCTGCCGCGCTACCCGAATGTTGACGGCGTAGTTGGCCTGAATCACCTTTACGGCTGCGGTGTGGCGATCAACGCGCCTGCGGCGGTTATCCCGATTCGCACCATCCATAACATTTCTCTGAACCCGAACTTTGGCGGCGAAATTATGGTGGTTGGCCTGGGCTGTGAAAAACTACAGCCAGAGCGCCTGTTGGAAGGTACCGAGGACGTTCAGTCCATTAACGTGGGCGATGCAAGCATTGTGCGTCTGCAAGACGAACACCACGTCGGCTTTAAATCGATGGTCGATGACATTCTGACAGTTGCCGAACGTCACCTGGTCAAACTGAACCAACGCCAGCGCGAAACCTGCCCAGCTTCTGACCTGGTTGTAGGAATGCAGTGTGGCGGCAGCGATGCGTTCTCTGGCGTAACAGCAAACCCAGCAGTGGGCTACGCATCTGATCTGATTGTGCGCTGCGGCGGAACAGTGATGTTCTCCGAAGTAACAGAAGTGCGTGATGCCATCCACCTGTTAACGCCACGCGCCATCAACGAAGAAGTCGGCAAACGCCTGCTGGAAGAGATGGAATGGTACGACAACTATCTTGAAATGGGCAAAACTGACCGCAGTGCTAACCCGTCTCCGGGTAACAAAAAAGGCGGCCTGGCAAACGTGGTGGAAAAAGCGCTCGGTTCAATCGCCAAGTCAGGTAAAAGCGCGATTGTCGAAGTGCTTTCACCAGGACAGCGCCCAACCAAACGTGGCCTGATTTTCGCGGCAACTCCCGCCAGTGATTTCGTCTGCGGCACACAACAGGTCGCATCCGGTATTACGGTGCAAGTGTTCACGACCGGTCGCGGCACACCATACGGCTTGTTGGCGGTTCCCGTCATTAAAATGGCAACCCGCACCGCGCTGGCAAACCGTTGGCATGACTTAATGGACATCAACGCTGGCACCATCGCCACGGGCGAGGCGACCATTGAAGATGTGGGCATGGAATTGTTTAAATTTATTCTTGATGTCGCTAGCGGACGCAAGAAAACCTTCTCGGATCAATGGGGTCTGCACAACGCACTGGCGGTATTTAACCCAGCGCCAGTGACCTGATTTCAGGCTTTTACCCCGGCACACGCTCGCGGCAAACTTTCAGCACCAGTTGCCGTAACCAGCGATGTGCCGGGTCAACTTCCGAACGTGGGTGCCACATCAACGACACCGTAATTTCATTGGTTTTTACCGGCAGCTCAAAAACATAGAGCCTGGCTTCCCCCGCATTCCCATTCATCCCCGGCTGGTTTAACAGGAAAGTCCCAGGCATCAACGCCACTAGATCAGACGCCTGAGCCACAGCCAATGCCGCGGGAAAACCAGGCACCATCGCTGCAATCTTGCGGGTTAAATTTAGTTCTGCCAGCAGCGCATCAACCGGGCCAGTTCCTCGTTCATGGCGCGAAACCACCACATGCCCTAATGCGGCATATTTCTCAGGCGTAATTTCCCCGTATTGCTCCAGCGGATGGCCTTTTCTGACCACGCCGACAAACCTGTCCCGATAGAGTGCCGTTATCCGTATTTCTGGCCCCATTTCCCCGAGCACACCCACCTCAAGGTCAATCAAACCTTCACGTAAATACTTCGCGGTTTTCTCAGGTTTTGGCATAAAGCGCAATTGCACCAAAGGCGCGACAGCGGCTACGGCGGCAATCAGCGCTGCGCCGAAGATCTCGATAAATCCAGCGTTCGTTCGCAGGGTAAAACTGCGCTCAAGTGTCGCCAGATTCAGGGCGTTTGAAGAAGGACGAAGAATGGCACGCGCTTCATAAACAGCATTTTGCGTGCGCCCACGGATTTCTTCGGCGTAGGGTGTCAGCACCATGTTGCGCCCTGCACGCACCAATAGCGGGTCGCCCACCGTGGCGCGAAGGCGGCTCAGCGTCCGGCTCATCGCAGAAGCACTTAACCCCAGACGATGTGCAGCGCCCACCACGCTTCCTTCGGCAAGAAGCACATCAAGGGCAATGAGTAAGTTCAGATCGGGTTCAGTCATACGGCATAGTAGCCTGCTCTTTAACATGAGAGAAGGCGTTTGGTGCAGGTTATTAATGCAAATGCTGCGTCTTCCGCCATATCTCCAACCCCGCTATATTTCTGGCACCCACCAGCGATAAAGAGTTTTAACCGATGGCACTATTTTCCAATAACCCAGGCGATGAAGGATTACCCGGCCGCGAACGCGGTTTAGCGATGGCAGCCGTCATGACAATGACGACAATGGCCGTGTTCGACGGCTCGATGATAAACATAGCGTTGCCACAAATCGCCCGTTCGCTTGACGCGTCAGTGGGTGCCACCGTCTGGGTTTCAAACGGCTATCTGCTCTCTGCTGCGATGACACTGGCGATATTTGCCGCACTTTCCAGCCGCATCGGATTCCGCTCAATCTTCACCTTTGGCCTCAGCGTTTTCACCCTGGCTTCCGTGGGCTGCGCGCTTTCAACATCGCTGGATATGCTCATTATCATGCGCGTACTACAAGGCATTGGCGGTGCCGCCACATTGAGCATTGGCCCGGCAATCTTGCGCTCGGTTTTCCCTAACCGCCTGCTGGGGCGAATACTTGGCCTGAACGCATTACTGATTGGCTCAAGCACCGCTATCGCACCTATTCTTGGCGGAACAATACTCTCAACGCTAAGCTGGCAATGGCTGTTTGCGATTAATATTCCGCTGGGCATTATTGCGGTGATCCTTACCCTGCGCGTAATCCCTGATAACCCGGCGTTAAAGCGCGAACCGTTCGATTTTGCGGGAGCCTTGTTATCTGCCATCGCCTTAGGTGCGCTGATTATGGCAGCTGATGCCTTTACTCATCCCGGCAACGGCGATCTGACCGCAGCCGTAATTTACGCCAGCACCGCCGTTATTACGGGTATGGCTTTCGTCTGGGTTCAACGGCGTGTGACGAAGCCACTGCTGCCTCTCGACATCTTTGCCTCTTCACGGTTTTCACTGGCAGCGCTCACGTCGCTGGCCTCTTTTGTCAGCCAGGGCATCACCTTTATCGCATTACCGTTCCTGTTCCAGAGCGTTTACGGGTACAGCGCACTGGTTTCAGCATTGCTTTTCACCCCGTGGCCAATAGGCATTATTCTGGCCGCGCCGCATGCAGGCCGCCTCGCCGACCGCTACTCTGCCGCAATAATTTCTACAGTTGGGTTGTGCATCTTCGCCATTGGCCTGGCATTACTGGCTATGCTGCCAGAACATGCGCAAGCCTGGGATATCTGCCTGCGTAGCTTGCTGTGCGGTATCGGCTTTGGCTGCTTTCAAAGCCCGAATAATAGAGAGATGTTGTCAAACGCGTCGCGGGAAAACAGCGGATACGCTTCTGGCGTACTGGCAATCATGCGCACCTTCGGGCAGTGCCTGGGTGCCGCGTTCGTTGGAGTGATGATGTCGATTTATGCGCAGAGCAGCGCCGTGCATTTCAGCTTGTGGATGGCGGTCATCGCTACAGTTTTAGCGATTATTCTCAGCGTTAGTCGCTTGCGGGGATATAAATTAGCTGCGGAATAGAGCTTGCTGAAAAGGTGTGGTTCTTTCCACACCTTGCTACATTACGCGCCAAAAACCGTTCTTGGTTGCCCCGACTCGCTGGAGCTTTCCTTTGTCCTGGAGCGACTTAATGTTTCTTTCAACCGTCCTACGACTACTACCAAGAACTTTGACCAGTTCAGTAATTGTTGCAGAGGGTTTGTCGACTAAAACAGTAAGAAGCCGGGCTTCGCTGTCATTTATTTCTACCGCCACTTCTACCGCCACTTCTACCGCCACTTTGGCGGATCGACCCTGTTGAGTGGCAATACCCTCGTTCAGGCCTTCAACTAATTTCTCGAGCATGAAATCGATGAAAAGTGTGCAATCACTAGCCCGATCGCACTCGCCTAATACCTGATAGTAGCTTTGCTGCTGATTATGAATAATGGTTTCGACAGGCAACCATGCCAGTTCTTCACGCCATTCGCTCAGAATAAGCGTTTGCCATAACCGTCCCATTCGCCCATTCCCGTCCGCAAAAGGGTGAATAAACTCAAATTCATAATGGAAAATGGAACTCGCGATCAGAGGATGGACTTCTGTCTGGTGCAACCAACTGAGCAAATCAGTCACTAAACGTGAAACCTGGTTGGCAGGTGGTGCCATATGGATTAATTGCTCTTCTCTGTAGACTCCAACATTACCGCTTCTGAATTGCCCCGGAACATCGACTAAACCAGCCATTAAAATCCGTTGTGCCGCAAGCAGATCCTGAACACATTCGCTTTTCCAGGAAGGCATTGCTTCATAAGCAAGAATCGCGTTGCGGACTTCCTGAATATCCTTTGCCGGTGCCAGTACGCGTTTACCGTCCATGATGGCAGAAACCTGCTCAGTAGAGAGGCTATTGTGCTCAATGGCGAGTGAGGCCTGAATGGTGCGAATACGGTTTTCTTTACGCAACATTGGTGATGCTTGTTCCGCATGAGCAGCCCACCGCCCTAACAACTCACCAACCTCAACCACTCGATTAATGATTGCTGAGGTAATACGAAATGGCGGCTGATAATTAGCCATTAAGCAGCCCCGCTTGGCAGGAAGAAATCCGTGTAATCCAGAATGTATTCAAACACCTGTGACATCTCAGGAATATTCAGCATCTCTTTGTGAATATTCTGGTCAAACGATACCGTGCCACCGTTAGCTTTCACAATGTCAATTGCCTTGCGCACGGCATCAATTAAACGGAACGAAAACAGCGACGAACCCATGATATGGAAATGATTGCACTGTTGTAGCAGAGCTTCGTCAAGATGAACGGCATTCAGTAACCCACAGGCGCTGTTTGGCATATTGAAGATGAAATCACGCTGTGCCTGGCTACGGTAGCTCACAAAAGCGCTGCCCGTTGTAGATCCATTTATCATGATTTCTTAAGTTTCTCAGCAAGATTTCGCACAGTGGAATGCTCGACAACGCAGCTCTCATCCACCAGCACCACTTCAATCCCACCTTTACGCAACCCATTCAGGCTTTCCGCTGGAATACCCGAATCAGTGATAACCATATGAATCCGTTGTGTATCAATGATTTTGTGCAGGCTTGAACGGTTAAACTTGCTGGAATCCGTCACCACAATAATGCGTTCTGCAACTTCACACATCCGGCGGTTAAGGCGTGCTTCATCTTCATTGTGAGTGCTAACACCGCGTTCAAGATCGATAGCATCCACGCCAAGGAACAACATGTCGAAATGGTAATTCTGTAGCGATTGGTCTGCCTGGTCGCCATAGAATGAAAGCGACTGACGGCGTAAATGCCCACCGGTCATCAGCAATTCCACACCTTCTGCCTCGAGCAGTGCATTCGCCACGTTCATGCCGTTGGTCATCGCAATCACTTCTTTATGGTTGCGCATATGGCGAGCTATTTCGTAAGTGGTGGTACCGGAGTCCAGAATCACGCGGTGACCGGGCTTAATCAGATCGGCAGCCGCACGCGCAATGCTGCGTTTCAAAGACGTATTAAGCGAACTTTTATCCTCGACCGTCGGTTCAACCGCCGCCGTACCTGAATCACAAACTAATGCCCCGCCGTATGCACGCACCGCCACGCCCTGCTTTTCCAGAAAAGCCAGATCGTTACGGATCGTCACTGTCGAAACACCAAAAAATGATGAAAGATCATTAACCTGCACGCTTCCTTGTTGACGAAGACGCTGAATGATCTGCTCGCGCCTTTCACTTGTACCCGTTACACGCTTGTCCGTTGCTGCGTCGGTATTATTCATAAATGATCCTTTCATAAAACCTTTCGTTTCATTTCACTTTGTCTATTAACACCTTTCTTTTGGCGAAAAGCAAGCCTTTGCATCGCGTACTGCATTCACTGCAATCGTGTCAAATAGCCTTTCATTATGTTTCTTTTGCGAAACAGATCGCAATTCTATTATCTTTCGTTTTGTTTTTATCGCACGATACATCACTATTAAATGAAACAAATCGAAAGACAAATACAAAACCAACTCATACGGAGAGGAAAGTGAAACATTTAACCGCGTTTGTGGCCGACCATAAACAGGATTCACGATGTGGCATTTTTGCCGTTTGTTCTGCCCACCCGTTGGTTCTCGAAGCTGCCATGCGCCATGCCCGGGAAGCTAAATCACTCTTATTAATAGAAGCGACATCCAACCAGGTTGACCAGCACGGCGGCTACACCGGAATGACACCGGAAGATTTCCGTGGTTTTGCCGAGCAGATGGCAGATAAACACCACTTCCCGCGCGAACAATTGATTTTGGGTGGCGATCATCTTGGCCCAAACCGCTGGCAAGCGCTACCCGCAGAAGAAGCCATGCACAATGCTGATGAACTGATTCGTTGCTATGTCGCCGCTGGTTTTAAAAAAATCCATCTCGATTGCAGCATGTCTTGTGCAGATGACCCCGTTCCTTTAACCGATGCCATCGTCGCCATACGTGCGGCAAGGCTTGCGAAAATTGCCGAGCAAACGGCGATTGAGACATTCGGTGAGTCCGATTTGGTTTACGTAATTGGCACCGAAGTGCCCGTTCCAGGCGGCGCACATGAAACGCTGGCAGAACTCGCGGTCACCACGCCACAAGCGGCAAAAGCAACACTTGAAGCCCATCGCCACGCCTTTGAATTACAGGGTTTAAGCGAATTGTGGCCGCGCATTATCGGCCTGGTTGTCCAGCCTGGCGTTGAGTTCGACCATACCCAAGTGATTGATTACCAGCCTGAGAAAGCGCTTTTCCTCAGCCAGATGATTGAAGCGTTCGACACCATGGTGTTTGAAGCACACTCCACCGACTACCAGACGCCGCAAGCATTGCAGCAACTGGTTGAAAACCACTTTGCGATTCTAAAAGTAGGCCCAGCGCTCACCTTCGCATTGCGCGAAACCCTGTTTTCGCTGGCTGCTATCGAACGCGAATTACGTCCAGCACATAAATGCTCAGGACTGCGGGAAGTTCTTGAAAGCGTGATGCTTGAGCATCCTGACTACTGGAAACACCACTACCACGGCAGTGACAGCGACCGTCGTCTGGCTCGCGGATACAGCTATTCCGACCGCGTTCGCTACTACTGGCCGGATCATGATATTGACGAAGCCTATTCCAAACTTGTTAGCAATCTGGCTGATGAATCGATTCCTTTGCCGTTGATCAGCCAATATCTGCCACTTCAATACGCTAAGGTCCGTGAAGGAAAAATCGCGGCAATGCCGCATGAACTGATCATCGACCATATCCAGGATGTGCTGCGCCAGTACCACACAGCCTGTCAGCGCTAAGACTCAAACAAATAACATAATGATAATCGGGGTAAAAATGCCAAATATTGTATTAAGCCGCATTGATGAGCGATTGATCCACGGCCAGGTTGGCGTTCAATGGGTCGGTTTTGCCGGAGCAAATCTCGTGCTGGTTGCCAACGATGAAGTTGCAGAAGATCCGGTACAGCAAAATCTGATGGAGATGGTTCTGGCTGAAGGGATCGCCGTCCGTTTCTGGTCGCTGCAAAAAGTTATCGACAATATTCACCGCGCAGCCGACCGCCAGAAAATCCTGCTGGTTTGCAAAAACCCGGATGATTTTCTGACGCTGGTTAAAGGGGAAGTGCCTGTGACGCGAATTAACGTCGGCAACATGCACTACGCAGAAGGCAAACAACAAATAGCGAAAACCGTCTCTGTAAATGACCAGGATATTGCCGCTTTTAATGGCCTAAAAAAGGCCGGAGTGGAATGTTTTGTTCAGGGTGTGCCGACGGAATCCGCTCAGGATCTCTATAAACTCCTCTGAGGAATTTTCTATGGAAATTAGCTTATTACAGGCAGTGGCGTTGGGTCTTTTGGCCTTTATTGCGGGCCTGGATATGTTCAACGGCCTGACGCACATGCACCGTCCGGTCGTACTTGGGCCACTGGTTGGTTTGATTCTTGGCGATCTTCACACCGGCATTCTGACCGGCGGTACGCTGGAATTAGTCTGGATGGGGCTTGCGCCGCTAGCCGGTGCCCAGCCACCTAACGTTATTATCGGCACCATTGTTGGTACCACCTTCGCCATCACTACCGGGGTTAAACCGGAAGTTGCCGTCGGCGTTGCTGTGCCGTTCGCTGTAGCGGTGCAAATGGGGATTACTTTCCTGTTCTCCATCATGTCTGGCGTGATGGCTCGCTGCGACAAAATGGCGGCGCAAGCTGATACCGATGGCATAGAACGCGTGAACTATCTGGCATTACTGGCGCTCGGTACGTTCTATTTCCTGTGTGCGTTTTTGCCCATCTATTTCGGTGCGGAACATGCCAAAACCGCTATTGATGTTTTACCCACCCGTTTGATTGACGGCCTGGGTGTGGCAGGCGGCATCATGCCAGCAATCGGCTTTGCCGTACTGCTGAAAATCATGATGAAAAATATTTATATCCCCTATTTCATTCTCGGTTTTGTGGCTGCGGCCTGGCTAAAACTACCGGTACTGGCGATTGCTGCCGCCGCGTTAGCCATGGCGCTGATTGATTTCTTACGCAAAGACCCGGCACCACAGCAACCTTCCAGCGCCCAGAAAGAGGAATTTGAAGATGGCATCTAATATCCAGACTTTGCCAGATACAGACGTTGCGGAAACCTCCCTGACTCATGGCAACGACAACATTTATGAAGACCAGACCATCGGTGCAGAGCTAACCCGAAAAGACATCAACCGCGTGGCCTGGCGCTCGATGTTATTGCAGGCCTCATTCAACTATGAACGTATGCAGGGGTCCGGTTGGCTGTATGGCCTGCTGCCCGCGCTCAAAAAAATCCATACCAACAAAAGCGACCTGGCGCGCTCGATGAAAGGCCACATGGGGTTCTTCAATACCCACCCGTTCCTCGTGACCTTTGTTATCGGCATTATTCTGGCGATGGAGCGCTCAAAGCAGGATGTGAACAGCATCCAGAGCACTAAAATTGCCGTGGGTGCGCCGCTGGGTGGGATTGGGGACGCCATGTTCTGGCTGACCTTGCTGCCTATTTGCGGCGGTATAGGGGCAAGCCTGGCGCTTCAGGGTTCCATTCTCGGCGCGGTTATTTTTATCGTCCTGTTTAACGTCGTGCATCTCGGTTTGCGTTTCGGCCTGGCTCACTACGCTTACCGCATGGGTGTGGCAGCCATCCCGCTTATTAAAGCCAACACTCGTAAAGTAGGTCATGCCGCGTCTATTGTGGGGATGACGGTCATTGGTGCGCTGGTTGCGACTTACGTTCGCCTTTCAACCACGCTGGAAATCACGGCGGGTGATGCAGTCGTGAAACTGCAAACCGACGTTATCGACAAACTGATGCCAGCATTTTTACCCCTGGTTTATACCCTGTGCATGTATGCGCTGGTGCGTCGCGGCTGGAGCCCTCTGCGCCTTATCGGTATCACGGTAGTGCTGGGTGTTGTTGGGAAGTTTGCCCACTTCCTGTAAGCGAGAGAAAACAATATGTTAAGTATTATTCTTAGCGGTCACGGTGGCTTTGCCACCGGGCTGGAAAAAGCGATGAAACAGATCCTTGGTGAGCAAGAGCAACTTATCGCCATTGATTTCCCAGAGACATCTTCGACAGCGCTTCTCACCCAACAGTTTGAAGAAGCCATCGGTGCATTAGATGAAAGTGAAGGCCTGGTGTTTTTAACCGATTTACTCGGTGGCACACCATTTCGCGTGGCATCAACCCTGGCGTTACAGCAGCCGGGCCGCGAAGTTATCACCGGCATCAACCTGCAACTGCTGTTGGAAATGGTGCTGGAACGCGACGGATTAAGCAGCATAGAGTTTCGCCTCCAGGCGCTGGAATGCGGCCACCGTGGGCTAACCAGCCTGGTCGATGAAATGGGGCGTTACCGCGAAGCTGAGGCGGTTGAGGAAGGAATATGACCACGCTGTTGCGAGCCAGGCGTGTGCTAACCGAACACGGCTGGCTGGACGATCATCAGTTACTTATTGATAACGGAAAGATTGTCGCCATCGAACCTATTCCTGTGGGAACGATGGCGCGAGATGTTGAACTGTTATGCCCGGCTTATATAGATATTCATGTTCATGGTGGCGACGGGGTTGATGTAATGGACGACGATCCCGGTGTCCTCGACAGACTAGCGATGCACAAAGCGCGTGAAGGTGTAGGTAGTTGGTTGCCTACAACCGTCACCGCGCCGCTGGCCAACATTGAACAGGCACTGCAGCGTATTGCCCAGCGCTATTATCAAGGGGGGCCGGGTGCCAGCGTGCTGGGAAGCTATCTTGAAGGGCCGTATTTCACGCCGCAGAACAAAGGTGCCCATCCACCCGAATTGTTCCGCGAGCTGAATATTGCCGAGCTAAACAGGCTAATAGAAATCTCGCAAAATACCCTACGGGTGGTGGCGCTGGCACCTGAAAAACCTGCGGCATTGGAAACAATTAAGCATCTGAAAAGCCGTGATGTGCGCGTAATGCTCGGTCATAGCGCTGCCAGCTACGAACAAACAATTCAGGCTCTTGATGCCGGAGCAGACGGCATGGTGCATTGTTTTAACGGGATGACGGGTCTGCACCACCGCAATCCTGGCATGGTCGGAGCGGGTTTAACCGACAAACGCGCCTGGCTTGAACTGATTGCCGACGGGCACCACGTTCACCCTGCCGTCATGAATATTTGTTGTAGCTGCGCTAAACCCCGAACTCTGCTGATAACGGATGCCATGAGTGCGGCGGGAATGCCCGACGGCGACTATTCGATTTGCGGGCATCCGGTAACCATGCGCAACGGGATCGTACGAACCGAAAGCGGTGGGCTTGCCGGAAGTACTCTAACGCTTGATGCAGCAGTGCGAAATATGGTGAATCACGTTGGTGTCAGTGCGGAAGATGCCATCCATATGGCCTCACTGCATCCGGCAAAAATGCTTGGTTTAGACAAACAGTTAGGCTCGCTAGCCGTGGGGAAACGAGCCAATTTGATTGCGCTTAACTCACAGTTGCTGCTTCAAAACATCTGGATTAATGGCCAGAATCTCCCTTTGTAGTTCTTTCGTTGCTCCTCACTTTTGTCTGTCGCCCGCCCGCGACAGACCTTTCTTTTCCTTTCGATTAACGTCACATCAATTATCCATTTAATAATAATTATAAATAAAATCAATTCATTAAATGAATACAATCCATTTTCGGATCACATTTTTCGTTTTATTGTTTTTCTTACATTGACCTTTCGTTTTCTTTTCTATAGATTTTATTTAAGCATGAAGTTGAGTAAATGAAACAAAACGAAAGATTGTCCTGTTCTGCTTTGTGCTACTTCCGATGATCTTGCACTGCTAAGGACTGAGTAATGAGCGAAACCCAATCTGCCTGTCTTTCCGGCACATCAACCTGGACCGAAAAAGAGATCCGCCAACAGCCGGAAAGCTGGGTCCGATCGTTAAAAAATATCGGTAATCAACGTAGTAGCATCGATGCGTTCCTCGAGCCTTTGCTACAAAACACCTCTCTAAAAATTATCCTGACGGGTGCAGGAACCTCTGCTTTTATTGGCGATATTATTACGCCGTGGCTTTCGCGCCACACCGGGAAAAACTTTGTTGCAGTGCCAACCACCGATCTTGTCACCAACCCGCTGGATTACTTGTCCCCGAAAGAACCCACATTACTGGTTTCTTTTGCACGCTCTGGCAACAGCCCAGAAAGCGTTGCGGCAGTCGATTTAGTCAACCAGGTGATGGAGCACTGCTACCACCTGATCATTACGTGTAACGAAGCCGGTTGCCTGTATCAGAACGCGGCGGCAAGCAGCAATTCTCTGGCGCTATTAATGCCGCCGGAAACGCACGACCGCGGCTTCGCCATGACCAGCAGCATCACTACCATGATGGCCAGTTGCCTTGCCGTATTTGCCCCTGATGTCATCAACAGCACTACTTTCCAGGACGTGGCCGATCGCTGCGAGCAAATCATTGCCTCACAGGGCGAGTTCAACGAAAGCGTGTTTGGCGACCTTCCGTTCAAGCGCGTCGTCTATCTCGGTAGCGGTGGGTTGCAAGGTGTTGCGCGTGAATCTGCCCTAAAAGTGCTGGAGCTAACAGCAGGAAAACTGGCTGCTTTTTATGATTCGCCAACCGGTTTCCGCCACGGCCCGAAATCACTGGTCAACAACGAAACGTTAATCGTGGTCATGGTTTCAAGCCATCCGTACACCCGCCAGTATGACCTTGATTTACTGGCTGAATTACGCCGTGACCAGCAGGCTCTGCGCGTCGTCGCCATCTGCGCTTCACCGTGCCCGGAAGCCGAAGCTGGCCCGCATATCTGGCTACCCCCTTCCCGCGACTTTATCGACGTTGAGCAGGCTTTCTGCTTCCTGATGTATGCACAGATTTTCGCGCTAACCGAATCAATCAAAGCAGGCATCACCCCTGATACGCCTTCTGCCAGCGGCACGGTAAACCGTGTTGTGAAAGGTGTGATTATTCATCCGTGGAAAGGCTGAGAGGATTTCAACATGAGTATTATTTCCACCAAATACCTTCTGCAAGACGCGCAAGCCCGCGGCTATGCCGTCCCTGCGTTTAATATTCACAATGCAGAAACCATTCAGGCAATTCTGGAAGTCTGCAAAGAAATGCAGTCGCCAGTCATCCTTGCGGGCACGCCAGGCACGTTTAAGCACATCGCGTTTGAAGAGATTTACGCCCTGTGCAAAGCCTACTCTGAAAGCTACGACATGCCGCTTGCGCTGCATCTTGATCACCATGAATCACTGGCGGATATCAGCCGTAAAGTGAATGCCGGTGTACGCAGCGCGATGATCGATGGCAGCCACTTCCCTCTTGCCGAAAACGTGCGCCTGGTGAAATCCGTGGTCGATTTTTGCCACAGTAAGGATTGCAGCGTTGAAGCTGAGTTAGGCCGCCTCGGCGGTGTGGAAGACGATATGGATGTGGACGAAGAAAGTGCCTTCCTTACCGATCCGCAAGAAGCACGCCGTTTCGTAGAACTCACCGGCATCGACAGCCTTGCCGTTGCCATTGGCACCGCACATGGGCTTTACACTAAACGTCCGAAAATTGATTTCCAGCGCCTGGGTGAAATCCGCGAAGTTGTGGATATTCCACTCGTTCTACACGGTGCAAGCGACGTGCCGGATGAATACGTAAGACGCGCCATTGAACTGGGTGTGTGTAAGGTGAATGTCGCTACAGAATTAAAAATCGCGTTCGCTGCCGCCGTTAAAAAATGGTTTGCCGATAACCCAGAAGGCAACGACCCACGCTATTACATGCGTGTCGGGATGGATGCCATGAAAGAAGTGGTGCGCAGTAAAGTCACCGTTTGCGGGTCCGCCAATAAATTAATTCCTGAAACTGAAACCTCGCTATAAATCTTATGCTTTAAAGCGTTACCCGGAAAATCGGGTAACGCTATCAGTTTGAAACTTGCCCCGAAAACCTCGAATCACAAGGACAAACGATGAAGAGAATCATAAAAAGCTCGGTATTATTACTTCTGGTTAGCAATGGCGCGTTCGCTTCCGAATATCTTTTGAATAACAACAATATCTCAATTTCCTTTGACGATACTAATTCTGCTGTAGTGGTGAAGGATAAGCTTTCACCGAGCAAACTCGCCCCCAAAGAATTGTTCTTTCTAACCCTGCCGAATGAAGATGTTATTCACGCTGCTGACTTTAAAATTAAAAACATCAGCCAAAAAGATGACTCCATTCATATTGATTACGACCATAAAGATTTCGCGGTCACCGTGGTGTTGAACGTCCTCAAAGGCAAGTACGCTAGTATCGACTACACGATTAAAGCGAAAGATAAAGCGCGGGAGGTTGCGAAAATAACCTTCTTCCCAACCAAGGGACAATCGCAAGCGCCTTACGTTGACGGCGCAATTAATAGCTCGCCGATTATTGCCGACAGCTTCTTTATTCTGCCGGAAAAACCTATCGTTAATACTTATGCGTATGAAACGACAACCAATCTGAACGTCGAGCTAAAAACCCCGATTAAAACAGATGCACCGGTTACCTTTACGACCTACTTCGGCACCTTTGAAGCGACAAATCAGCTGCGCCGTAACTTCAACGAATTTATTAATGCGATGCGCCCGCGCTCGTATCAGCCGTATTTGCATTACAACAGTTGGATGGATATTGGCTTCTTCACCACCTACACCGAAAAAGATGTGCTGAACCGGATGGATAGCTACGCCGATGAGCTAATTAAAAAGCGCGGCGTCAAACTCGACGGTTTCCTGCTGGATGACGGCTGGGATGACCGCACAGGTAAATGGCTATTTGGCCCGGCGTTCAGTAATGGCTTTGGCGTCGTAAAAGAAAAAGCCGACAGCCTGCATACTTCCGTTGGTTTATGGTTATCGCCATGGGGTGGCTATAACAAACCGCGTGATATTCGCGTTTCTCATGCGAAAGAAAATGGCTTTGAAACCGTTGATGGAAAACTCGCGCTTTCCGGCCCAAATTATTTCCGCAACTTCAACGAGCAGATTATTAAGCTAATCAAGAATGAACATATTACCTCGTTCAAACTTGATGGCATGGGAAATGCCAATAACTGGATTAAAGGCAGCCAGTTTGCGTCTGACTTTGATGCATCGATTGAGCTTATCAAGAACATGCGTGAGGCAAATAAAGACCTGTTTATTAACCTTACCACCGGTACTGACGCCAGCCCTTCCTGGCTATTTTATGCCGACTCCATCTGGCGCCAGGGCGATGATATTAACGTGTATGGCAAAGGCTCACCGGTTCAACAATGGATGACCTATCGTGATGCCGAAACCTATCGTTCTATCGTGCGTAAAGGCCCGCTGTTCCCGATAAACTCACTGATGTATCACGGAATTGTTAGCGCCGAACATGCCTATTTCGGACTTGAGAAAGTACAAACCGACAGCGATTTTGCCGACCAGGTCTGGAGTTATTTTGCCACCGGGACGCAGTTGCAAGAGATGTATATCACGCCATCCATGTTAAATAGCACCAAGTGGGACACCCTGGCTGATGCCGCGAAATGGTCACGCGCAAATAGCGCGGTGCTGGTCGATACCCACTGGATTGGCGGTGATCCGACAGCGCTGGAAGCGTATGGCTGGGCATCGTGGAGTAAAGATAAAGCCATCTTTGGGTTGCGTAACCCGTCAGACAAAGAACAAAGCTACTATCTGGATTTGACGAAGAGCTTTGAAATCCCGGATGGCGAAGCGACAAGCTTCACGCTGAAATCAGTCTACGGTGCGAATACGACGCTGCCGAGTGACTACAGCAAGCCGGTGATTGTTACCTTGAAACCGCTGGAAACTCTGGTTATTGAGGCAACGCCGGTTACTGGCGGAAAATAAGATGTTCTTCATTAATATATAAATAAAAACCCGCGAAAGCGGGTTTTTAATTTGAGGCAAGTTTGTCGACTTTCCGCTTATCTTCGGCGATCAATACTATGCCAAAGCGAGTGGTATCAGGATGTTCGCTCCAGATTTTTTCTTCTGGAATACTCAAGCCATCGTAAATGACTTTTGTGCCGTCATAGGGATAAAACCTGCCAGAATCGGTATCCAGAACAAACACCACCAGCTCTTTTGATTCACGCGCAATCTTCTGCCACAAAGCCTTTCCGCCTTGATACTGCGTATTATCACTCATCAGAATGACTCCGCAGTTAATCACTAGCGCTTCATACAACCGAGTGGCAAAACCCGCTTCCTGATAACGTCGATCAACACAGACCCCCTCAACCTGAAGCAGATCCGTTTCTTCCCAAAAACGCTCAACCGAAATGACGTTATCGCCAATACTTTTTTGATTAGCTAGCTCAAGCATCGCCACCGCGATATGACGCGCAACGCCATCAACTTCTTCGATTTCAGCTTTAACTATCGCGGCACGCGGCGTCTGCTTATCAAAGATAACCAGAAACCTCTTTCCTGCGAGCGTGATTTCATCAACCACCAGAAAGGAGCGCTCAATCGCCGCAGGGCTATAAGACAATGGCATTACGATCATATTCGAGTCCCCACGAATTAACACCGGCATAATTTGCTCACTTATTCATCCCTAAATGATGAGCAAACTACCATCGCTTATTTAAACCACACTAACAATACTGATACCCGTAATAACAGAATGCGAGACTGCTCGAGAAACGTTATTTCTCACTGTTTTCTAAGGCATATTTATACAGCGCATTTTTCTTCACGCCGTGGATTTCGGCAGCCAGCGCGGCGGCTTTCTTCAGCGGTAGTTCCGTTTGTAGCAAAGCAAGAGTGCGCAGCGCATCGGCTGGCAGTGCATCGTCGGCAGGCGCTTTGAAGCCTTCGACAATCAGTACCATTTCGCCTTTGCGGCGGTTTTCGTCTTCTTTCACCCACGCCGCCAGCTCACCAATCGGTGCGCCATGAATCGATTCCCAGGTTTTGGTCAGCTCACGCGCCAGCACCACATAGCGCGATTCGCCCAGCACGGCGCATATATCGTCTAAACTATCGAGCAGGCGATGCGTAGACTCGTAAAAGATCAGCGTACGCGGTTCTTGCTCGATTGCCTTGAGCGCATCACGACGGCCTTTAGATTTTGCAGGCAAAAAGCCTTCATAGCAGAAGCGATCGGAAGGTAAACCGGCAGCACTTAATGCAGCAATCGCAGCACATGGGCCAGGCAGAGGTACAACGCGAATGCCTGCTTCACGGCATGCACGCACCAAATGGTAACCTGGGTCGTTGATTAGTGGCGTTCCTGCATCAGAAACTAACGCAATGCTTTGGCCTTCTTTAAGTTTAGCCAGCAAAGTTTCTGCTTTTTGTTGCTCGTTATGATCGTGCAATGCGAACAATCGCGCATTAATGGCAAAATGTTGCAGCAGCAAACCGGTATGGCGAGTATCTTCGGCGGCAATCAGGTCAACGCTTTGCAACACGGATAACGCCCGCTGTGTGATATCGCCGAGGTTACCGATGGGTGTCGGAACGATGTAGAGCGTGCTGGCAGAAATAGCCGCCGTTTCGAGTTGTTTCATTGTTTCATCCGTATTGCCGATTTAATATTGAACACTGAGATAAAAATTACACTGGATACAGAATGGTACCGTCTAAATTTATTCGTTCTAAAGCCGGGCGTTGTCTGCCTGTTGTGCTGGCCGCGCTTTTCTTCGCAGGCTGTACCACTAAAGCACCAGATCAGTCGAGTGCGCACATGCAGGGCGAGGCCACTGCCGATTCCGCGTATTACCTGCAACAGATGCAGCAAAGCGGTGATGATAGCAAGACCACCTGGCAATTACTCGCCATTCATGCGCTGTTAAAAGAAGGCAAAACTCAGCAAGCGGTTGATCTCTACAATCAGCTGCCAAAAGAGATGGACGAGACTCAGCGTCTTGAACAGTCACTGCTGGCCGCCGAAGTGAAAGTCGCCCAGAAAGATTATGCCGATGCCAGCGCGCGTCTGGGCAAAATCAATCCTGCTGCGCTCAACAAAAATCAGCAAGGCCGCTATTACCAGGCAGTTATAGACACCAACCAGAATCGCCCATCGCTTGAATTGCTGCGCGCCTATATCGCACAAGAACCCATGCTGACAGGCCCTGCGCATCAGAAGAATATCGACGGTACATGGCAGGCGTTATCTCAGATGACCGCCGAGCAGATGAACGCGTTAGTCATCAATGCTGACGAAAACGTTCTGCAAGGCTGGCTGGATCTGCAACGTGTCTGGAACGATAACCGTAACGATCCCGAAATGCTGAAAGCTGGGATCAAAGACTGGCAAACGCGTTATCCACAAAACCCTGGCGCGAAAACGCTGCCGACTCAGTTAAGTAACATGCAGAATTATAAACCTGCCTCGACTGAGAAAATCGCACTGCTGCTGCCGTTGAGCGGCCAGGCGGCGGTATTTGGCCGCACTATCCAACAAGGTTTTGAAGCCGCGAAAAATATGGGTTCCGCTCCAGTCGCGCAAACTACTGCTCCGGCGCAAGCACCAAATGCAACGGCACAACCTGGTGATACCACGCAAGCAGCACTGCCACAGCCAGTAGATCCAAATGCAGTGGCAAGCCCTGCGGCGGCATCAGTTGATGATTTAACGCAGCAGCCAGGCGCTACACCTGCGCCTGCGGAGCAAACGCCTGCACCGCAACCAGCCCCGCAAGCTGCACCAGCGGCGGCGGCTCCAGCTAATCCATCAGCAGAAGTTAAAGTTTACGACACTACAACGCAGCCGCTGGCGCAACTACTGGCACAAGCTCAGCAAGATGGCGCAACGTTAGTTGTGGGCCCGCTGCTTAAAAACAATGTCGATGAGTTAGCAACCAGCACTTCTCCGCTGAATATTCTGGCGCTCAACCAGCCGGAAAGCGTGCAGAACCGTGCAAATATCTGCTATTTCGCGCTCTCTCCTGAAGATGAAGCCCGTGATGCAGCAGACCATATCTGGCAGCAAGGCCACCGCGCACCGCTGTTACTGGTTCCACGTAGCGCACTGGGCGATCGCGTCACCAAAGCCTTCGCTAATGAATGGCTGAAATTGGGCGGCGGCACTGTGCTGCAACAGAAATTTGGCTCGACTGCTGAGTTGAAACAAGGGATTAACAGCGGTTCGGGTATCGCGTTAAGCGGCACCCCGGTTAACGCTGCATCCGCTCAACCGGCAAGCGTGACTATTGGTGGGCTGACAATTCCGGCACCGCCAACGGATGCACAAATTACCGCGGGGACTTCCGGTGGCGTGGACGCTGCGTACATTGTGGCGACCCCGGACGAAGTTGCGCTGATCAAACCGATGATCACAATGCGTACCGGCAGCCGCAGCCCGGCACAACTGTATGCCAGCTCGCGCAGCTCTCAGGGCGTGAATGGCCCAGATTTCCGTCTGGAAATGGAAGGTTTGCAGTTCAGTGAAATCCCGATGCTTGCGGGCAACAACCCGTCGCTGATGCAGCAAGCGTTGAGCAGTGTACGTAACGACTACTCGTTAGCACGTTTGTACGCGATGGGCGTGGATGCCTGGTCACTGGCAAATCACTTCTCCCAAATCCGCCAGGTGCCTGGTTACCAGGTCAATGGCAACACCGGCACGCTCTCTGCAACTCAGGATTGTGTCATTAACAGGAAGTTAAATTGGCTGCAATTCAGTCAGGGTCAAATCGTTCCAGTATCCTGACCCGTCAACAAGCGGGCGCGCATTATGAGCTGGAAGCGCGCCGCTTTCTTGAGCGCAAAGGACTGCGCTTTATCGCGGCCAACGTTCATTCACGTGGTGGCGAAATCGACCTCATCATGAAACACGCGAAGGTTATCGTCTTTGTAGAAGTGCGATATCGGCGCACCAATCACTTCGGTGATGCTGCCGCCAGCGTCACACGCCGCAAGCAACAAAAATTGTTACATGCTGCTCAGTATTGGTTAGCCCGCACATCAGGAAGTTTTGATACTGTGGATTGCCGTTTCGATGTGTTAGCCTTCACCGGCAATGAAATAGAGTGGTTAACCAACGCGTTCACCGCAGATGTTTAAAGTAACCAGGTAAATAAACGTGCTCGAAAGAATCAAAGTCTGCTTCACGGAAAGTATTCAAACCCAGATTGCGGCAGCTGAAGCCCTGCCAGATGCTATCTCCCGTGCCGCAATGACGCTGGTTCAGTCGCTGCTTAACGGCAATAAAATTCTTTGCTGCGGCAACGGCACTTCTGCCGCGAACGCCCAGCATTTTGCCGCCAGTATGATCAACCGCTTTGAAACTGAGCGCCCGAGTTTACCTGCCATTGCACTTAATGCTGATAATGTGGTCTTAACCGCGATCGCAAACGATCGTTTACACGAAGAAGTGTATGCCAAACAAGTCCGTGCGCTAGGTCATACCGGTGATGTGTTGCTCGCCATTTCGACCCGTGGCAACAGCCGTGATATTGTCAAAGCGGTAGAAGCCGCCGTGACGCGTGACATGACTATCGTTGCGTTGACTGGCTATGATGGCGGGGAATTGGCTGGATTATTAGGGCCGCAGGATGTTGAAATCCGCATCCCTTCTCACCGCAGCGCACGCATTCAGGAAATGCATATGCTGACGGTAAACTGCTTATGCGATCTGATTGATAATACGTTATTCCCTCACCAGGACGATTAAGGAGTACAGATGAAGGCATATAAGCCACTTGCAGTCCTTATTACTGCGCTACTGCTACAAGGTTGTGTTGCTGCCGCAGTCGTGGGTAGCGCGGCTGTCGCCACCAAAACCGCGACAGACCCACGCTCCGTCGGTACTCAGGTTGATGATGGTACTCTGGAGTTACGCGTAAACAGCGCGTTGAATAAAGACGAACAAATCAAGAAAGAAGCGCGTATTAACGTCAGCGCATACCAGGGCAAAGTACTGCTGGTCGGCCAGTCGCCGAATACCGAGCTTGCAGCTCGCGCCAAACAAATCGCGTTAGGCGTTGATGGCACCACCGAGGTGTACAACGAAATCCGTAACATGGCACCGATTGGCCTGGGTACGGCGTCGTCAGACACCTGGATTACCACCAAAGTACGCTCGCAGTTGCTGGCAAGCGACCAGGTGAAATCGACCAACGTGAAAGTCACGACTGAGAATGGTGAAGTGTTCTTGTTAGGTTTACTGACAGACAGAGAAGCCAAAGCAGCGGCAGATATTGCCAGCCGGGTCAGTGGTGTTAAGCATGTGACCACAGCGTTCACGCTGCTGAAGTAATTTCGTACTAACGCCCTCACCCAAAAGAACGGTTGTCTCCTTCTCCCTCAGGGAGAAGGTTGGGATGAGGGTGGTTTCCCCTCAAAATCGACTCAAACAATCCATTGCCACCGCTTTAAACTCATCAAAACTCTGGCTATCCCGCAATCGTGGCATCGCCCTTTCGCGCAAGAAAGTGACAAACAAATCGTAAATCGCCATCGCCTCTTCGTATTCGCTTTTGCTGATTGCCAGCAGGAAGATGACGTGTGCTGTTTCATCACCCCAACTGATCCCCTGCGGCGCAAGAACGGTATACACCACGGTTTTATTCGCCATCAGCCCCAGTGAGTGCGGCAGCGCAATGCCCTCGCCCAACACGGTGCTGACAATCGCCTCGCGCTCAACAACTGACGGATAAAAATCCGTACCGACATACCCTTCCTGCTCCAGCTGCTGGCACAGCGTACTGAACAATTCCTGCTGCGTCATCGGCTCGTCAATCACCCGGAAATGGCTGGCATCAAAGAACTTTTCCAGCATGTACGGGCGAGTTCTGTCCACCAGCACCAGTTTCCCGAGCTGTTCGAGTTGATACTCCGTCGGGAAGGGTGCCACCACCACAGTTGGTTTTTGTTTATCACTAATGCGAGCCGTGGAGATAACAAAATCTTCATCCACACTGTCGAGCTGTTCATAATCACGCAGCGAGATAATGCGCGTGACCTCAATTTGCGGGTACTTGCGCAGTAACATGGCCTGAATCATTCGCACCGTTGAGTTACCGGTATCGCACACCAGCAGCACGCGCGGATGGCGTTGGTAGCCAATGTTGTAATGCCGCTCCAGCCCGACACCAATATGCAGCACCAGGAAACCAATTTCATTTTCGCTGATGACATAAGGCGTGTACTTCCCCCAACTCGACACCGCCGCCAGCGTCATGTCATACGCCATCGGATAGTGCTGTTTAATATTGTCGAGCAGAGGATTGGGGATGTTTATCTGATAGCGCACGCGGGTAATCATGGTTTTGATATGCGTAAGCAAATCCGCATGCAATTGCTTATCCGTCAGTAAGTTGTAGTTATAGTTGCTGTTGATAAAACTCAGGATGTAGTTCACCAACGCTTCGTCATCGTCGGCGCTAATGGCGCTCGCAGCCACCTGCTGCACCTGGCGCGAGGCGATATGAACTTGCAGCCACTGTTCTTCCGCTTCAGAAAGCGGTTTACCGGCCAGCGTCTGCAATAACGCCGCTATTTGCCGAGCCGCATCACGAACCGTCTCGTCAACATTGTCGGCGCTAAACTCCGGCAGCGGATACCCTTCGCTGATACGGCGAACCGCAACGGCGCAGTACAAACGGATGAACTGTTCACCCTCGTCAGTCAGGCGGATTCGGCAGCGCGTGAAGCAGTTATGCAGTTCAGCCGCCAGTTGTTCCGGCACGCCCGCGTTAAGCGCTTCTTCGGTCAGCAATGGGTTTTCGCTGTCTTCTTGCGTCAGTTGCCAGAGCAAATCTGTCAGACACGCGCGCACCGACATCTCACTGCCAAACAGCTTCATGCCGTGGCGCGGGCGGGTTTCAATCGTCAGGTTATAGCGAGCCAGCCAGTCGCGCACTTCGGCCATATCACTTTGCAGTGTGGCACGGCTGACAAACCACTCTTCCGCCAGATCTTCGAGCTTTAAAGAGAAGGCGGAAGTCAGAAAGCGCACCACCAGATAATGCACCCGTTCCGGGGAGTTTCGCGGGATGCGCAGCTGGCGTGAAGGTTGCTGCACAAGTGCCTGATAGAGCACGGCGTCCGCAATATTGAGCTGATAACCCGCGCCGCGATTAAGAATAAATTGCGCACCATGCCCGGCCATCAACGCATTTAAGGCAGTGATATCTGTGCGCACCGTACGGGTAGAAACGGATAAACGCCGCGCCAGTTCATCCTGGGGCAGCGTCTCGTTTTGTAGCATCTCAAACAACTGGGCCAGACGAAGGTTGGGTAATCTCACTGCCGTATCCTTTCGTTAAACGGGCGCCAAAAGCGCCCGGTACAACAACTACTTAGCAGGCGTGAGGATCATCTGTGACGGGCTTCCTGCCGCACTGTAATCCTCAACAAAAGTCAGCTTCCCACTCTCAGGTGCGACACTAAAACGAGTAATGTTGTCGCTGCGCTGATTCATGACGTACAGGTACTTACCGTTATTACCAAGGGTTACGCCGCGCGGATAATCACCACGCGTCCAGATATCGTCCTGGTGAGTCAGCTTGCCGTTCGCTGTAACGCTAAAGTGCCCGATGCTGTTGTGCAAACGGTTGGCAACATACAGCTGTTTCCCATCCAGGCTCAGCACCAGACCCGCAGCAAAGTTGGTTCCTTTATAGCCTTTCGGCAACGAAGAAATACTCTCGCCTTCGGTTAATGTTCCCTTGTTAACATCAAGCTGATAGTGGGTAAGCGTAGAAGCCTCTTCGTTGATTAACCATAAGCCATCGCCTTTTGGCGTGAACACAAAGTGGCGTGGCCCGGCACCTTTCGATGAGGCGTCGATGAAGGGAGGATCGTTTGGCGTGAGTTTGCCCGTCGCATCGTCGAAGCGATATTGGTAGATCCTGTCGAGGCCAAGATCGGTAGTGAAGACAAATTTCCCACTCGGATCGGCCTCGATCATATGCGCATGTGGGCCATTATGATCGCTCGCCGCAAAACTGCCTTCCACGGCCGCTTCCGGTTTTGCTGCACCCGCAGGCCCTGAATCTTGCTGAGTATCAGTAGCTTCACCGAGGCTACCGTCCTCTTTCACCGGCAATACCGCAACGGAACCGCTGATGTAATTAGCCACCAGCAGATGGCGACCATTTGGTGTGAGCGACAAATAAACCGGCCCTGCACCACTCGATGAAATCTGGTTTAGCGCTTTCAGGCTGCCATCATCCCCAACACGCAAGGCAGCAATGACGCCTTTTTCCACTTCGCTTGCCACATACAGCGTTTTGCCATCTTTCGATGCCGTCAACTGGGCTGCGTTTGGCAATTCACTGACTAACGTTTTGTTGCTCAGCGCGCCCGTTTTCGCATCAACCTGAAAACGGTACACCCCTTCGCCGTTGGGATTGTAGGTGCCAACCCAGGCGAATTGCGTTTGTGCCGTTGCCGAACCGGCGAGCAGAGCAAGTGAAGCGATAAGTAGATTACGTGTTGCAGGCATCGGAGATCCTCGTTGTTTAAGAACTCCTCCCCCAAATGGAGAAGGAGAAAACCTGGGAATTAACCAACCAACTTCTTCGTCATATCCAGCAAAGTACGCACATCTTCCGGACGCGTATTGCCGCTTGCCGGATCAATAATCGAGCTGTAAATGTGCGGAATGATTTTGCTGACTCCAGCGTCCAGAGCGATCTTCAGAATGTCTTCGTAGTTTTCCAGGTCGATACCGCCAGTCGGCTCCAGCCAGAAATCATGTTTCGCGCAGGCAAGTGCGACCGCACGAAATTCGTCCTGGCATTTCAAGCCGCCCATCGGGAAGTATTTGACTGAGCTGCCGCCCATATCTTTCAGCAACTTGACCGCAGTTTCGACCGGAACGATGCCATCTGGTGCGCCAGAACTCAATGGCCCGGTAGAGATTTTCACCATGCCAACCATCCCCGTAGGGGAAACCAGACCATTGACCACAGTTTCTTTTTGCCCAAGTAACGCACGGCTTGCACCGACACCCGTAAACACCTGGTTTACGTGCTGCGGTTGCACCTGAGCGGAAATCTCGCTAACCATCGCGGACTGCTTCGGGTCGCCCGCGCCCAGGCCCACAGACAGCGCGTTATCAATTAACGCGGCATACTCGCGCATATCCGCTACAGCACTGGCTACATCGGGATAGTTTTTTGACAGCACGCCGACCAACACATGGCCTTCCGCTGCTTCATAAATCTCTTTCGCGTTCTCTTTCGAACCCGCCAACACATTCAGGCACACACGGTCACGGTAAAAATTCGGGGTCAGTTTCATGCCTGTTGCTCCTTGCAGATATTGGCTTTGATGCAGCGATAAATAATGTCGAGCTGTTCAGGGCTGACGCTGCGCACGTCGGCTTCGATAATCCCTTCGTTGGCCTTGTAGCCACGGAAGTAAATGGCGTATTCGCCTTGTTTGAGGGCACTGACCAACTCGCCAGTGCTGATGCCGATAATCGCTTCGTCGAATTTGATTTCGCTACGGGCGATGTCACGGCCTGCCGCATCCCACACCACGCGGGCGCTCACGCCATCAAGCGTGTTCAGGCTGGCGATAAACGGTGCCATTTTTTCAACCATCTGCGCGCCGCTTTCTTTCGCCGCCGTCAGATAATGTTCGATGGCACAAGTCAGCCCAAGAATGCCTTCTTTGCCCACTTTCATGGCGCGGCCAATCCCGCCAGTTTGCAGTTTCACCCACTCGACGTACTGCTCTTTACCGATAACCAGCCCGCTGGTTGGCCCTTCAATGGCTTTTGCGCCACTGTAAATCACCAGATCCGCGCCAGCTCGGTAGTAGCACTGCAAATCTTCTTCAGCCGCAGCATCAACAATTAGTGGCAGATTATGTTTGCGCGCCACCACTACAGCCTGCTCGACGCTGAGCATACTTTTCTGTACCGAGTGGTGCGATTTGATATACAGAATGGCGGCAGTACGCGGGGAAATCGCCGCAGCCAGTTGGTCAGCGGAACATTCGTTGGCGTAACCGGCTTCAACGACTTTGCCACCACCAAGATTTACCATGGTGCCAACCGGTGCGCCAAAGTTAACGTTATGGCCTTTCGGCAGCACGATTTCGTTGTTCTCAAGCGGAGCGGCGTGCAGGTTTTCAATCAGCCAGGCGTTGTCTTTCACCAGCACCGCAGCCACCGATTGCGCAATGCCGGAAGAGGCGCAAGACACTACGGTTGCCGCTTCAACGTCCAGCAATTTTGCGATGTATTCCCCGGTTTTGTTTACCAGGTCTTTCATTTCAAAGTAATGATTCATGCCCGTCGTCACGGCTTCAACCACTTCCGGGCGCGGGGTAGAAACACCGAGCGCCGTCATGCGGCCGGAGGCATTAATCACTTGTTTTAAATTGTATTTCTCATATATCGAAGACATGTTCTTCTTTCCCTTGTTCGGTTGTAAACCACTGCCCGGCACGAACCACGGCGAGCGCGACCAGCAACTGCTCACCCGTGAGCGTCTGAAGTTCTGAATCGGTAAATACTGTCGGCTGGCGACGCAATGCAAAAATGGTCAGGTCGCCGTCCAGACCAGGCGACAAACGTCCTTTATTTGCCAGACGCAGGCCATCGGCTGCTTGCTCAGTAACGCAATCAATCACTTGTGGCAGAGACATGCCAATCGACAGGAATTTGGACATCACCGCGCCGAGGCTGTGAACCGGGCCGTTTATACGGTTGCGGCAGTAAATATCGGAGCTGATGGTGTGAGGGAAAATGCCCTTGCTGATAGCGAGTTTCGCCACTTCAAAACTGAAACTGGCGCTGCCGTGGCCGACATCAAGACGCACGCCACGCGCAATGGCCCTGGAAATCGACGCGCGTAATTCACCGGCAGGCGTGAGAATGCGGTTCGGTTTGCCGTTATAACAGTGGGTGATGATGTCGCCGCTCGTCAGTAAATCGGCAATTTCGTCCAGATCCGGCGGGTTATTGCCGATGTGAACCATCAACGGCAAATCACAGTTTTCACGCTGGATTTCTTTGGCGCGTTCCAGCGGTTTGATGCCGTTAGCACCGACAACGCTGCTGCTCATCCGCGCTTTAATGCCGACGATAAAACCAGGGTGGCGTTTTACCGCGTCGCGCACGGCTACCTTGTCGATATTCGCCATATCAGACAGTTCGTTTTGCGCAATCAGCCCAACGCGAGAGATATTCAGTAACGCGTAAACATCCGTCGTGGCTTTGCGAGTTATCTCGTAAAACTCGTCAATGTCATCAGCGCCCGTGCTTCCGGCATCCACCACGGTTGTCACACCGGTATTAATGCCGATGCTGTCAGGTTCATCATGATAAATCGGGGATTTTTGGTAACAGTGAACGTGAGAATCAATCCAGCCTGCGCTTACGTAGTATTCGCCGTTAAGCTGGCGTTCTTCTTGTGCGTCGCCCGTGACTTCGCCAAGTGCGGCAATTTTTCCGTCTTTGAGCGCGATGTCGATAACCGTATCGTCCACCAGACGTGCGTTGCGCAGGATTAAGTCGAACATGTTTTTCTCCTTCAAAGACAATGGGCGGAAAGCTGTACGCTATCCGCCACATCGTTCTACAAAGCTATCGGGAAAAATGCCCCAAAGAGCATTGCGCCCAGAATCGCGCCGCCGGTAATCGGTTTGTTCCACAGGTAAAACAGCAGCGAACCAATCAGCGAGCCGATACCAATCGGAATGGAAGCGGTCATAGCGCTCAGGATAATCAGCGGCCCAAGGAAGCGGCCAGAAGCGTTACCCGCGCCCATCATCACGTCTGCGCCGTAGGTCGAGTCGCTCTGGTTGATGGTGAATTTACGCGCCAGGATTATCAGATAACCAATCGCCAGGCCAATCACCAACCCCGTCACCAGTGAAGCGGCAAAGTTGGCTACCGGGAAGATAATGCCCGCGCCAAGCAACAGCGCCGGAACGCCCAGGCCAACACCGGTTTGAATCGCACCGCCGATATCCAGAATCCCGACCAGCGAACCTTCGATGATGCGCGCAAACAGGAAGCTGGCACCAAACGCCGCTACCGCGCCATACACACCGGTATCAATCCCGGCACGCAGCATGGAAACAAAAGCCACTTCGTTAAATGCGCCGATGCCGTACAGGTAGTACATGTGTGTTCCGGCGAACACGCCGGAGGAAAGCAGGCCAACAAAAATCGGGAAAGACCAGTCGGCATACCAAAAACCTTTATTCTCTTCCATCACAGGCTCCGTTATTTTCCGCTCAGGGAGTTATGGATCAGATCCAGCCAGTTCGGCACGCTCAGATGGAAGGATTCGAGAGTCTTAATATCGAAGCCACGGAAGAAGGCGCTCAGCACAAACAGCGCGATAATGGCGGTCATCATCACTTTGGTGACGCGGTTCCAGCCACTTTCTTCCACACCTTTACCAATCAGGATGCCGAGCACCAAGCCCGGTACGGCGTTGCCCATAATCAGCTGCGCGCAGCCACCGAAAATCGTCGCCCAGAAACCTGATTTCTTACCGGCATCAATCGCTGCCAGCCAGAAAATAACCGGCATCACGGTGTTAACCAGCAAATTAGCGGCAGGAACCAGAACTTTTACCGCCGTAACCTGTAATGCAGCCGGAACAGCGGAAGCGGTGGTGTTAAGGAAGGCAACAACAATCATGCCGATGACACCGCAAGCGATAGCCATCTTTCTTGGGTCATGCAGGGTTTCAGCCACATTACGGTTTTTCACCATCAGCGCGGCGGCACCCCAGTTTGGGATAATGCGGTGGTCAACGTCCTGGGTAAAAGCACCCGCTGCAACCGAGGAGGCCCAGGCGTTGAAGAAGAAACCAAGCCCAAAGGAGAAGTGCGAAGCCGGGTCCCCTTCGCAGGAATTTAGTTCACCCAGAGTACGAAAAGCGCCCATCCCTTGAGTGGTAGGCGCGTGAAACATGCGTGCAGCCCCGGCGCCAACACCTACGCCGACGAGCCCGCCGATTATTAGCGATTTTATTAGTATAATTAAGAACATCTGTCTGTCCTTTCTGTGTGATTTTTAAGATGTGATGAAGTCTACTTTGTCCATATTGATGGCTGTAACGTTGACGCTAACGTCCAGCTCCACGCTGAACATTTGCTTTTCGCGCTTCAGAAAGAAGAACAAAAATGCTTCTTTCTTTACCTGAACTCGAGCCTGAACAACCTGCACATCCTGTGGCTCGATACGCAGTAAAATGTGGGGAGAGGATTTCAGAACCGAGCCCTGAACATGATTCAGGGCGTCAGAAAATGCTTTGGCTTTGGTATCGCCGCGCCCCTTCACTCTCACCGTTTCGGAGAAGTGTTCTTTCATACTCACTTTCCGTACTTCTTAGCCCAGGCCTGCACCAGGCGCTCGCCCAGTTCTTCTTTGTCCATAAAGCCAAAGCCCAGAACATTGTTGCCTTCGTTGATTGCGGTAACCCCTTCTTCCACTGAACGCATGCCGTACTTGGCTTTGTAGCCGTGTTTGGTCTGCGCCGTAATGGCACCCGCACCGCCGCTGCCGCAGAAAGAAATCCCAAAGGTGGCATTTTCTGCTTTCATCACATCGCCCAGTTTCATATCAGCGGCAACGCCTGCAATAACCACGGCGCGGCCACCCGCTTTTTCAATCCCTACGGCCACTTTCTGGCCTTTACCCAAACGGTCGCCAATAACTACGGTAATTTGTTCCATCTGAATCTCCTGATTATTCAAAGATTGTCTTTCGCGACTTCAAAATGCACTGATAACAACCACGCCTCTTCAACCGGCAGATTGCCAAACTGCGCTACCACTTCTTTTGCCATCTCCAAAGAATCATCAGAGATTTCCTCAAACAGACTCTCTTCAACTTCTGGCAACGGTTCGCCGGTCAATGACCGATAAGCCATGGCACGAACGTGGGAGGCCAGCATCTGTTCCTGCACCGCATTCGGCGTGATGTTTCTGTTCTTTAGCAGCGTATTGATAAACGCCAGCACTCGTTCCGTGAGCTGTGCAGCCTCGGTACTCCCGGCTTCATTACCCATTACCGCTCCGTTATCCACACTACGCACCTCTTCGCTGTCAGGCTTTTAAGGTATCGACAAGGGTTAAAGGTTTGTAGCGAGTTGTTTTCCACTTTGAAGCGGAAATCCCGAAGGCAAGAGTGATATGCGCCACAAAAAGCGGCCTATTCGTGATAATTCGCTGGTTTAATGTGATTAAGGTCACGGATAAGCACTGCCTGAATCATCAGTCACAGTGATATTTTTTGAGCAGAAATGTGATTTGAGGAATGTTTTGGGGGAAATATTGGAAAGGCTTATGGTGGGGTTTTTCGATGAAATGTATTGTCTGCGAGACATGCCGCATAGAGTCATTGAGACGTTAGGCAAAAAACGAGATGTTCGTAAAATGACCTCTTTTCCTTCCATAGCTTTTTAGCTATGATTTATTTATAGCCTTTAGGCTATGGGATCAGAGTATGTGGAATGTCATTACAACGGATGTTTTCGACCAATGGTTATTAGTTCAGGAAAAAACACTGCGCTTAAATGTGCTGTCAGTTATGCGTGCCCTGGAGGAATCTGGTCCGCATTTAGGTCGCCCTTATGTGGATACGCTTAATGGCTCAATTTTTCCAAACCTGAAGGAGCTCCGTATTCAACATGCAGGGACTCCCATCAGAGCCATATTCGCATTTGACCCCATCAGGCAAGCCATTGTTTTATGTGCCGGGGATAAAACAGGTACAAATGAGAAAAGATTTTATCGTGAAATGATTTGCCTTGCTGAAACGGAATACCGTAAGCACCTGGCGAAACTGGAGAGCTAAAATGTCAACTTTAAAAGAATTGCTTGCCAAAGAAAGTCCTGAAAGTCGACAACTTATCGAAGAAAAAGCAGAGGCTATACTTCAGGAGATTATGCTCAGCAAACTAAGAGAAGAACTGAACATATCTCAAACCGAACTGGCCCGGACGATGGGTGTATCTCAACCCACGCTGGCAAAAATAGAAAACACAGAAAACGATCCGCGCCTGTCCACACTAAAACGCTATATCAAAGCGCTGGGTGGGGAGGTGAGCATTAATGTAACGCTGTCGAACGGAAAGCATGTGGCATTCCAGCTTTAGATCCCTTTATCGCGAAGTTTTGGCCGTCGGGGAAAACCATAAATTATCGTCTTGCGAAGAGCCTCGCAAAGCCGTGTTTTGTCGTTAGGTAAACAGAAAGGAATTCGTAGAATGTGCGTGGGTGCTTGAGACTGGCTGTCTCAGGAACTTACCGAAAGGCAGACAGGAAAAAGCCCCACTTGACTGTACATCAACGTGAGGCCTCCCAATGCTCGACACATTGAGGTTAGCCTCTTACCCGCCTGAAGGCAAGGAGAAGCAAACCATGAAACCGCATCACATTATCGTCTGGTGTCTGCTCATTTTCTGTATCACGATTTTGGCATTCACCTGTTTAACCGGTCGTTCGCTCTACGAACTGCGAATACGGAATGGCGATAAGGAGGTAGCGGCGACAATGGCTTGTGAATCAAAACGGTAGGAGCAAACTGGCGGGGGAAACCCCGCCAAAATGTGAAAGGTACTGGCTCAAGCACCCTTTTTTTATTTCACCAGCCCCATGCTTTGTGGCAGTGCCATGGAGACAGCCGGTAAGTACGTTACCAGCATCAGAACGATGGCAATCACCGCGAAGAATGGCAGCAGCGGTTTTATCACCCGCTCTATCTTAATATCCCCGACTTTACAGCCGGTAAATAAGATGGGGCCAACCGGTGGCGTAATCGTGCCCAGCGACAAGTTAAACACCATCATGATGCCGAAATGCACCGGGTCCATACCAAACTGCATGCAAATTGGCAGGAAGATTGGGGTGAAGATTAATACCGCAGGCGTTGGGTCCATAAACGTCCCGACCAACAGCAAGACCAGGTTCATAATCAGCAAAATAACAATGAAGTTATCCGTTGCGGAAAGTAAGCCGGAAGCAATCAGTGCCGGTATTTTGGTGAAGGCCATTACCCAGGACATGATGGATGAAGCAGCCAGCATGAAAATAACAATGGCGGTCATTTTCGCGGTTGCCAGGAAGATCTTCGGAATATCTTCGGCTTTGATATTGCGATAAATAATGCCGAGAACCAGCGAATACACCACCGCAATTGCGGATGCTTCCGTTGCAGTGAAGATGCCGCCCAGAATGCCGCCAATAACCACGACAATCATCATCAGGCTTGGGATCGCATCAAACAGAATGCGTAAGGTCTGGCCTTTATTCGCTGAGCGGTCAGCGACATAACCCCGGCGTTTGGCAATAAACCCAGCCACTAACATAACGCCCAGGCCCCACAAAATACCTGGGACGTAACCCGCCATAAATAGCGCGGAAATAGAAACGCTGCCTGCTACCGTTGCGTAAACAATCAGGGAGTTACTTGGCGGAATCAGCATGCCCGTAGGCGCAGAAGCAATGTTTACCGCCGCGCTAAACGCCGGGTCGTACTGCTCTTTTTTCTGAATCGGCGACATAATCCCGCCGACCGCTGCCGCAGAAGCCACGCCTGAACCGCTGATGGAGCCAAACAGCATATTGGCAACTACGTTAGTCTGAGCCAATGGGCCTGGCAGGAAATTACTGACCATCTTCGCGCAATTAATTAAACGAATGGCTATCCCGCCATTGTTCATCAAATTCCCCGCCAGAATAAAGAAGGGAATGGCTAATAAGGCAAAGGAGTCAAGACCGACAAAAACGCGCTGTGCGGAAGTTAATACCGCACTATCAAACGGTAAAATAAATAACATTGCAGCGAAAGATGAAATCCCGATGCTGATACTGATTGGCGCTCCGGCCAATAACAGAAACAGCACGCCGCTAAACATTACTAAGGCAACAATAATCGCAATATCCATGTCGACACCTAATCAATCTTGTTTCGAAGAAAACTTTCTGAACAGCCCATATTGGTTATACAGGCAATAGAACAGCGTCATTGCGCCGCTCAGTGGAATAGCAATGTAGATAATGCCGATGGGAATTTGTAATGCGGAATCAAGCTGCGCCATCTGGCGACTCATGCCGATATAACCGCCCAGGGTCAGTACCAGTAAGGCAAATATCGAGGTGGCAAGTTCACCGACAATCTCAAGCGACAGGCATATTTTACGCGGCAACTTATCGCGCATAAACGTAATAGCCATATGCTCACGCAGGCCAAACACATAAGCCCCGCCAATAAGCACCAGCCAGATAAACAAATAACGCGCCAGCACTTCACTGATTGCACTTGGGCTATTAAATAAATAACGGGAAGCAACCTGCCAGGTGACCAGCAAAGTCATTAAACCGACAAGCAGAATGCACAGCAAAGACGCCACTTTATCGACGACCTGTTTTACTCGTGTAATGTGCGAATAAAAATCAGATTTGGACACGGCGGCGGAGGGGGCGGACTGAGAAACTTTCATAATAATCTCCACTGGGGGCCCGAAAGCCCCCTGACTTCTAAGCCGTATTACTCGGCCAACTCACGAATTTTTTCGTACAACGCTTTTTGTTCAGGCGTGGTTAACATGGCAGATTGCAGCGGTTTGCAACGTTCCTGGAAGGGTTTGATATCCACTTCTGTGAAGACTGCGCCGTTATCTTTTGCAACTTTACGTGCGCCATCAAGTGCTTGATCCCACAGTTCAAACTGGGTTTGGGTGCTCTCTTTGGCCAGTTTACGGAACAGGTCGCGGTCGCTATCGGTCATTTTGGCGAGGAAGTTTTCGTTCGCCACTAACAGGTCTGCGACCATCACATGACGGGTTGTGGAGAAGTAAGGCGCAACTTCATATTGCTTGAGGTCAGCGTAGGTAATTTCGTTGTTTTCAGCGCCGTCCAGAACGCCCTGCTGAATTGCGGAATAAACTTCCCCCTGCCCCATCGGGACGCCGGTTCCGCCCATGCAATCCAACATTTTGATCATGGTGTCAGACTGCATGACACGAATTTTCTTGCCCTTCATGTTTTCCGGGCTGGTGACAGCGGCACCTTTGGTGTAAACGCTGCGCGCACCTGCGGTATACGCGGTGACCACTTCAAAACCGGTGCCTTTGGTGGAAGCAAACAAGCTGTCCAGCACGCCGGAAGTAAACACTTTGCGCTGATGTTCTGGGTTGTCGTACACGTACGGCATCGCCAGCACAGAGAAGTTCTTATTGAAGTTTTCTACCAGCGGGTTTGCGACAACAGCCATCTGGATTGCGCCAGACTGAACCAGTTCCAGCGAAGCACGTTGGTCGCCCAGCAGCTCGTTAGGATGGATTTCTAATTTGTAGCGGCCATTAGTCGCTGATTCCAGCTTATCGCTAAAAGAGACTAACGCTTTGTATTGTGGGTTACTTTCAGATTGGTTAAACGCCGTTTTCAGCGTGACAGTCCCTGTTGGAGCAGCGTCGTCGCCACATCCGCTCAGCAAAATCGTTGCCGCAACAGCGGTAGCAACCAGCGAAATTTTTGGCAAAACATGTTTCAAATGCAGCATCCTTATGACTCCCTTATCCATAATTTCTGTGTGGTACTAGTTCGTTTCGAAGCATTTACGCACTGAATCACCATTAAATGAAACGTTATTTTATTAAAAAAGAAATTTTGATTCATTTTGCAATTGAGATCTCAAATTGCAGGCGATTCTGGCCGAAAAACTTACAGTTATTGACAGGTTTATTGGAAAGGAAAACGCACAAGTCGTGATGATGAAGCGGTTTTAGCGTACTTTATGGCAATCGTGCAGGGGTGAGATAGTCAGGTAATCCATGAAAATAGACGCAGAAATCACCTTCCGTAAACTCGAAATATTTATGTCGTTTATGGAAAAGGGAAATATCGCCCGTACCGCTGAGGCGCTGGGCATCAGCGGTGTCAGCGTCCATCGCGCATTGCATACGCTGGAAGAAGGCGTTCGCTGCCCTTTGTTCATCCATAAAGGCCGCAATCTGGTGCCGCTGCCTGCTGCATTAACGCTGCTTGAACACAGTAAAGAAGCAGTGGCATTGATGGCGCGCGGCATTGCAGAAACCCGCCAGGCGGCAGGTGTGGGGCAAGGACGGCTGCGTATTGGCACGCTTTATTCGTTAACGCTCGAAACCGTGCCGCGTCTGATAATGGGAATGAAACTGCGTCGCCCGGAACTGGAAATGGATCTCACCATGGGTTCCAATCAGACGCTGCTTAATATGCTGGAAGACGGCGTGCTGGATGCCATTCTGATTTCGATTTCTGAAAGTGAAATCGACCGTAATCACCTCGAAGTGCTGCCACTTTTTCACGATGATATCTTCCTCGCCGCGTCATCCTCGTTCCCGCTGGATAACAGCAAGCTGGCCGATTTACGTGATTATCGTGATGAGAAATTTGTTTCGTTAGCCGAAGGGTTTGCTACTTATAACGGTTTTCAGGAAGCGTTTCACATTGCCGGTTTTGAGCCAGAGATCGTGACGCGCGTGAACGATATTTTCTCGATGATTAGCCTGGTGCAGGCGGGTGTGGGATTGGCGTTAATGCCGGGGCGAATGAAGAAAGTGTACGAAAATTCAGTGCAACTGCTGAAACTTGCGGAGCCTTATCAAATGCAGCAATCCATCGCGATTGTCTTTGCCCGTAACCGTGAACTCGACCCGAACCTGCTGGCGCTTGCCGCCGAGGGGCGCATGTACGCCCGCTCATTTACCGAAACGCCTAACGCGCCTCTTTAACGCGTTCTGCCAGGCGTTTAATCAGCGCCACACTATTTTGTTCCGCGCACAGCGTGTCGCCTTCGCGGAATGCCTGCCGCGTTAATCCGGTTAATACGCTGCCGGGCGGCATTTCGATAGCCAGGCGCACGTCACGTTCGTTTGCGGCAATCATTGCATCACGCCAGCGTACGGTGCGGGACATGTTCAGCGCCAAATCCTCGGCAATTTGTTCCGGTTGCCACACGACGCGGGCAGTGCTGCCGCTGAGATAAGTGCAACGCGGGCGTGTCAGCGCCACATCAGCAAATGCCTGTTGCAGTTTCAGCGCGGGTTCACGCAGTAATTCACAGTGCGACGGTACGCTTACTGCCAGTTGCTTCGCCTTCTGCGCTCCGGATGCCAACGCACGCTGCGCGACTTTCGCCATATCTTCATCGCGACCAGCAATCACAATCTGCTGCTCAGCGTTGATATTGGCGATGTAGGTTCCGCTTCCTTCCACCAGCTTTTCAACCTGGCTTAACTGCAAGCCGGTGATCGCCATCAGGCCATAACCTTGCGGATACGCCTGCTCCATTAAATCGCCACGCAATGCGACTAAACGCAGCGCATCTTCAAAACTCAGCGCCCCTGCTACCACCGCCGCCGGAAAAGCGCCGATGGACAAACCACACACCATATCTGGCTGTACGCCGTTAGTTTCCAGCTCTTGCGCATGGGCAACACCGGCAATCAGCAGGCAAAGCTGAACGGCGCGGGTGTGTTTCAGCGCTTCTGGTGTATCGAGCGAATCGGTTTCATCGCCTAAAACAGCACGAACGCGCGACATGATGTCGCCATCTTGCGGTAACTTCTGCAACATGCCTGCACGTTGCGTTCCCTGACCTGGGAAAGTGAACAGAATTTTCATGCTTCTCCCTTAAACACCCACGGATCGGTGACCAGCTGCGGCCCTCTGCTGGTTTTCAGCAGCACGCGTCCATCACGCAGCCATTCAGCCAGGGCAAAAGCGCCGTGAGGAGTTTCGATTTGCGTATCCGCGCGGCATAACAACTGGCCGACAACCTGCTGCCATTCCAGCAGCGCCTCGCGTTCAACGCGATCAGGGCAACGGATAACCAGGTCGAGATCGCTTTCGGCATGCAGCACTGGGACTTCGGTCGCCAGCGCGTAACCCACGCTGCCGGTTATGCCCCAAACCCATGGCCACTCGCGCATTGCAAGCTGAATGGTCCCCTGAACCGGCGGCATAGAAACAAACGGGGATTTGACGAGTAAATCGCGGGAAGCCAGAGATTCGGGTGTTACAACGCGTTTAATTTTCGCGCCATTCACCCAACCGGCTGCCCGCTGGTCGCGGCGCATTCCACGAACACCCACCGGAATGCGCCCTTCATGGTTCACATCACGCCGCACCACCACCGGCAGCGCTAGCCGCCACTGGCTTGTCACCCACTCTTCGCTCACGCCTTCGAGCGCGGTACTTTCGCTAAGCCAGAGCAAGTCGTGCGGACGTGGTGTGTTCATGATTTACATTCCTGAAGTCAAAGAGATGAACAGTGGTAACGACAGGATAGAGAGCACGGAGCTAAGCAGCAAGACAGCTTCTGCATCCGGCGATTGCACACCAAAACGGTTGCCGAACACCACACCGAAGAAACCAGCAGACAGCGCAATCATCAGGATCGCGGTAATCGCAACGGGGCCAGTCAGACCTAGCGCCATCACAATACCCCAGGCGATGAACGGTTGAATCAGCAGTTTGGTGAGGGTCGCGGTGCAAACCATGGTGTTGATTTTCAGCTTACGAGCAGAAAGGATCACACCGGTCAGGAACAGTGCCGCAGCAGTTGCGGACATACCCAACGGCTTGATGGACGACAGCAGCAGGTCTGGCATACGAATGCCAATGGCAGACAGCACCACACCCAGCAGCGGGCCCCAGACGATAGGTTTTTTCAGCGAACGCCACATCAGAACCGGCAGCATCGCAAGGGTAGAACCCGCGACTTCGCCCGCCGCACGCGCTTTTTCACGTTCCAGAATCATCAGGCAGAACGGTGTCATCAGTACGGAACCGCAAGCGATAGATACCGCAACAGACAGCGACGTAGCCGGGCCTTCACCCAGTACGCTACCGAGAATTGGCAGGCCAAGTGCCGCATAGTTTGGCAGCGCAACGGTCAGCGTCAGTACCGCCGCATCCTGCGGGGATTTTTTGAAAACTTTGGTCGCCAGGAAATAAATGGCGGCATAGGTGATCCACATCGCCAGCACCAGCACCACACTCATTGGCGACTGTTTGACGATGCCAGCCCACGGCGTTTGAACCGTTGCGCTAAACAGCGCAGCTGGCAGGGCGAAATCCATTACAAAGATATTGAGCAGAGAAACATTTTTGTTATCCACCATCTTTGCTTTACCGGCGAAAAAGCCGAGCAGCATGATGACAAAAATGGGCGCAAGGGCATGAACAATCACGTAAGTCATAACTTCACCTGTAGTTAAAAAAAGAAATCTGGCACGGTTGCGATGACTATTATTTTCAGATGATATTTTTTTATTGGGCACATAACTGTGCCCATTGTTTACCGTCTGGCAGGTTTGTCTTTTACTGCAATCGTTACCAGCTTGCTCGCATACGTTCGCGAACCAGAGCCGAGCTGCGGCGGTTTTCCGCATTCAGTCTGTTTTTCAGGGTGTTATCAGTACGAGCTTCGCGTACCGCAGTGACCAACGCTGCGTTCACTTTCGCCATATCATCGCTTTGCGGTGCTTCTGGGCTCGCGATATCCAGCAGAGCGGATAACAGGCCCAGGGTTTCGTAGTTGCTGATGTCATAAGCCATCGGCGGGATGGTTGCAGCCAGTTTTTCCAGCGCTTCCACAGTACGCAGCGTGATACGCGCCGCAGACTCTTTACCCATCGCGTGGATCATCACGCCAGAATCGTTAAACGCGATCAGGCGATTGGCCTGGTAACCGTGTGCCAAAAATGCACCCGACATCGCTTTGCCAACGATCAAACCTACAACCGGATGACCCGCCAGACGCGCATTGGCGTAAGCCGCTGCCGCACCGGCCAGTGCCTGGTGGATGCCAAACGCTTCTTCGCGGCGGCCATAAGCCTGGCTTGGTACGTCGATCACCGCAACAATGGCGCGTTTTTCTTCTTTATCAGCATCTTCGGCGATGGTTTCGCTGACAACTTTCGCCAGTGTCCAGCCTTCGAGCAGGCCCACTTCACCGCCTGCGGCGCGTGGGTAATGGTTGTTTTCATCTGGCACTACCGCGATGAAGCGAGCAGCTTTGCCATCAACAACACCATCGGCAACCTGTACGGAAGCACAAAGCCCCGCCATACGCGGCGTACCGGCAGTGAGTTTGTCCAACCAAATGGCGGCGCGATTCAGTTTCTGGCTCATGCGCGTTTCTCCCCAAAAAGCTGTTTAATCTGTTCGGCATCCGCTTGTTTGCTGGTGTCGAATTGGCTCAGGCGTTCCAGATACCAGGCGTAGTTATCGGTGCGATGTTGCGCCGGAACACCCTTAGCAATAGCGTCGTTAACTGCTTGTTTGACAGCGTTTGCGCCATCACCCACCAACGCTTCCACAAAACCACTTTGGTAGCGCACTTCGCCACCGGTCATGCTCCAGATAAACGGACGGTTACGGGAGTCGTATTCATCAATCCCCGCTTCCTGCTCGATAACCTGCGGGCCGTTCAGACCAAGGCGCGCTTCACGCGTCACAATCAGATAGCTGCAAAGTGCCGCCGCGATAGACATGCCGCCGAAGCAACCCACGGTTCCCGCTACCACGCCGATAACCGGCGTATAACGGCGAAGGTCAACGATAGCTGCGTGAATATCTGCAATTGCCGCCAGGCCAAGGTTAGCTTCCTGCAAACGCACGCCGCCGGTTTCGAGGCACAGAACCGCCTGAGTCGGAATGCCGTTGCGGTTATCTTCTGCTGCCAGCTCAAGCGCTGCGGCCATTTTCGCACCGGACACTTCGCCCATGCTGCCGCCCTGGAAAGCACCTTCAATAGCAATCACAACCGCCGGGCCACCGTTAATCGTCCCTTTGGCGACAACCATGCCATCGTCAGACTGCACAACAATGCCCTGCGCTTCTAACCACGGGGAAACAATGCCTTCGAACGGGTCGAGCAATTCACGGTAGCTGCCGTCATCCAGCAGCAGGCGAGCACGTTCACGCGCTTTGAGTTCGATAAAGCTGCTGTCGTTACGCATGGCTCACCTCTTCAAAAACTTGTTCGATACGGATACGAGCCACACCTGGCGTCGCGCCAAAATCGTGGATTTGCATCTGTCCGGCAGGCAGACTGGTCAATGCGCTCAGGCGCTCAAACAGGGCTTTCCAGCGCTGTTTGCTATTATCCACGGAAGTGGTGATTTCAATATTCAGGGCTTCACCCTGAGTCGCCGTAAACAGAACTTCCATATCACCGGAGCCAACTACACCCGCCAGCGCTTTGCCGCTAACGGTGCGAGTTGCCGGAAATGACAACGTAATGTGTTCCATAACACCCTCTTAAAAGTGTGAATGTTGCGGTAATGGGGTAACGCTTGCGTCATCGCAGGCGATGCGGTCAATCAGCAATGTCGCCGCCAGCAAATCTGCGGCACCGCCCGGTGAGGCGTTGAGTGCCAGCATTTGCTTATCCAGCCATTCCAGCGCCGCACGGCCTTCAACCTTCGCCGTACCACCTGCGACCAGCACGCTTCGCGCGCCGTTTTGCATCACTTCCAGGCCTTCAAGCCCGGCACGTGAAAGCACGCAGGTATCGCTAAGCGAAGTCATGATGGCCATCAGCGCATCAAGACGAGCCTGTTGCTCAGTAGCACCAAGCTGACGGCTGCGGCGCAGTTGTGGTAACGCCAGGTTCATGATGTGCGGGAAGCCAAGCTGGGCTTCTTCACGAGCACCGGGAACGCGATAACGCCGTGTAGCGAGTAACCCCTTACTGAAAACTTTTGGTGCCGAGCTGTCCGGCAGGCTGGCAAGTTCTGCGGCAGTGGCCGCAATTTCTGAACTTCTGGCTTCTAAGCCGTGCATTGCTGCCGCACAAACCAGTAATCCCAGTGCCCAGATAGCGCCCCGGTGAGTATTCACTCCGCCTGTCGCCGCCATCATCTGCGCTTCACCTTCGCGGCCTAAACGGCCAACCAGTTGACGCAGGGCAATATCTGCCGGGCGCTGCCAACTTTGCAGTGCCAGCGCATGAAACGTCGGAGAAAGGCTATGTGCCGAGCACTCCATCAAGGCCAGTGTCAGGTCGTGATGTGCGCCGTTTCCCCGGCTGTCCACAAGACCGGGTTTCGGGCTTAAGCGTGCTTCTTCAATCAAGCTTTGGGTGGCAACCCTTGCAAGCCATTGCGCGCTGCCTTCAATCCCTGCCTGTGGCTGTAGTTTCATTACCAGCTCCGGAATTTCGCAGGTGGGTTATAAAGACCGCCAGACCATTCCACTAAATCCGCCACGCTGCTGGCAGCCAGCAGGGAACGGGTGGCGTCTGTACGACGAATCCCCATGTCTTCCGGGAAGACAACTTTTCCGCTCTGGCGAAGTGCAGCAACGCGTTTAGCGTCAACGCCCAGGCCGATGTCGGTGATACCCGCAACGGATGCCACCATCGCACGGCGTTCTTCAAGGCTTTCAGCGCGATACAGATACGCGATGCCTTCTTCGGTCAGCACGTGGGTTACGTCGTCGCCGTAAATCATGACCGGAGCCAGTGGCATACCGGAGGATTTCGCCACTTCAACCGCATCGAGTTTTTCAACAAACGTTGGTTTCACGCCAGCCTGGAAAGTTTCGACCATCTGAACGACAAGTTTGCGACCGCGCTGCATCAGATCAGGTTGGTTTTGCATCGCAAGCCAGGCGGCTGTCGCGTGACGACGACCGTGTGGATCGTGGCCCATATTTGGCGCACCGCCGAAACCAGACAGACGACCGCGAGTCACGGTTGAGGAGTTGGCATAGCCATCAACCTGCAAGGTCGAACCGATAAACATGTCTACCGCGTACTGGCCTGCTAACTGGCAGAACGCACGGTTAGAACGCATCGAGCCGTCGGCACCGGTAAAGAACACATCAGGGCGAGCGCGAACGTACTCTTCCATACCCAGTTCACCGCCGAAGCAGTGCACGGTTTCAACCCAGCCGCTTTCGATGGCAGGGATCAGTGTTGGATGCGGGTTCAGCGTCCAGTGTTTACAGATTTTGCCTTTCAGGCCGAGCTGCTCGCCGTAGGTCGGCAGCAACAATTCGATAGCGGCGGTGTTAAAACCGATGCCGTGGTTGAGCGATTGCACCTGATGCTCAGCGTAGATGCCTTTAATCGCCATCATCGCCATCAGGATGTGTTCTTGCTTGATCAAACGCGGGTCGCGGGTAAACAGCGGCTCGATAAAGAACGGTTTGTCGGCAACAACCACGTAGTCAATCCACGAGCCAGGGATATCTACACGCGGCAGATCGCATTCGTCATCCACCAGTTCGTTAACCTGGGCGATAACAATGCCATCGTGGAAAGCAGCGGCTTCGACCAGCGCTGGCGTATCTTCGGTGCTGGCACCGGTATACAGATTACCTTTACGGTCGGCTTTAAAACCGGCAATCAGCGCGACGTTCGGCGCGAGATCCACATACAAACGGGAATACAGTTCGATGTAGGTATGAATGGCACCAATCTCTAACTGACCGTCTTCAAGCAGCTGCGAAATACGCAGGCTTTGGGTGCCAGAGAAGGAGAAATCGAGTTTACGGGCGATACCTTTTTCAAAAATATCAAGGTGTTCGCTGCGCCCGACGCTCGGCATGATCATATGCAGGTCGTGAACTTTGGATGGGCTAACTTCGGCTAACATGCGGGAGAGGAAATCCGCCTGTTTTTGGTTATTGCCTTCAAGCACCACACGATCGCCGGGAGCGATCAGTTTTTCCAACATATCGACAAGGCCTTCGGTTGGAAGCACCTTGCCCTGCACGTTGGTGGAAGCCATACGACGCTGTTTCTCGGTGCGGCGTGTGTTCCAGACTCGTGCTGGGGTTTGCCCGGACAACATATTTAACCTCCTGATTCAGCCAATCATTTTGATTTGCTTTAGTCTGGTTAAATTGTGCGCCTCACAGGTATGACCATCAATTAAGCTCGGGAACTAATCATTAGCCTTAGAGTAATAATGGATATTGTGTTTTGTGACAGCGTTAGAAGGCGGAAGAAACAATTGTGGACTAGCGGCTCAGTTTGCGAGGCATCCCGCGCGCTGGTGTTATCGCGGTTGGTTGCTGGGTGGAAAATCGTAGAATGCGTTCTGCTGCCTGTTCCTGGCAGGCTCAGGTTTCGACTTTGCCGTGGTTGAATATTATTCACTTGTAGCTACAATGAAACCACATAGCAAAGGAGGAAATAATGGATTCCGTAATTCGTACGCGTATCGACAGTCAGACTAAACAAAAGGCAACGGAAATTCTTGAGAGTTGCGGGCTAACAATGAGCACAGCGCTGCGACTTTTTGTTGAGCAAGTGGTGATTAACGAAGGCCTGCCGTTCGATATTAATCGTAAACCCAGCCCTCGACTGATTCAGGCCATGCATGAAACGCAAGAGATCCTTCATAACGGCAAAAGCGGATTTTCCGATGTAAATGAGCAAATGGATGCACTGGATAATGGCCAACAACAAACGAGCGAAACAGCCGTATCAGACAAAACATACAAAATCGTTTAGTAAAGCCTGGGAGCGTTACAACAAAACAGGCCGCCATGATATGAACGCCGTATCAGCCGCAATGTGGCTTGTCGCTTCACGTAACCCTTTGCCAGCATCTTATCTGGATCACGCATTAATGGGGGAGTTCGACGGCTACAGGGAACTCCACATCGGCGGTGATTATTTACTGGTGTATTACGTAGATGAAACCAGCCACACCATTGTCTTTTCAGATTTAGGAACACATGCCGAACTGTTCGAATGAAAGGGAGACAGTACGCAGCGAGATAGATCTGACCTTTCGTCGACTGGAGGAAATGAAGAATGAAACACAAAACGCTTGCACAGGTTCATGCACAACTAATGAACGATCCGGAGTACCGTGCAGCCTATGAGGCCGAAGAGGTGCTAGAGCAACTTCAGGAAACATTGCAAAACTGGAGAATTGAGGCTGACCTGACATCAGCACAGGTAGCAGAAAAAATTAGGTATCGAGATTAGAACGAATCCCCCCCTTTCCCAAAAAGCAGAAAGAGGGGCTTACAGCACAAGCAGGGATTACTTAGCAGCGTGAGCCGTAATTTGAATTGAGTCGGTATAAGTTACACGCACACTTTGGTTTACTTTCAGGTCTTTCAAGCGAGCCTGAGCATCCGGGTCTTCAACAGTGATGGTCTTCTGCTGACCTTTAGGGCCTTCAAAGGTAATTTCGTTCTTTTTCACATCAATGTGTTTGATTTTGAGCTGAACGTTAACCTGGCGGAAAGCTTCGTGCTGGCGGTCTGCAGGAGTGGCTTGCTCTACACCTTTGGTCGACGATGCAGTCGGTGCGGATTTATCAATATTCGTATCAAAAGCAACGGCGACGGAGTGCGTAACAGTGGTGTCGACAATATCACCCGCTTTCAAATTGGCCAGCGTACCGGCTTCTTCAGGAATATTGAGTGACACTTTATTCCCTTCAGTTCCCTCTAAAACCACAACATGGTTTTTTTGATCAACTGAAACGACTTTCGCGGAAAAGTGATCGGCCTGGAAATCACCGGAAATTGGCAGCAGCGCGGCGTTTGCGGCAAAAACACTGAACGCCAGCAGCGAAACGGTAGCAGCACCTTTGATCATTGTACGAATCGGTTTCATAAATCAGATGTCCTTATAAAATAAACGGAAAATACCTGCCCTAAAGGCCAGGCTAGTATCAGCTTAGCGGTATTTTTTATGGTAGGCATTGCGAGTGGTTTTAAATTCTTCTGCCGCCGTTTGGGCTTCTTTCACTTTACCTTCATTGGCCAGTTTCAACGCACCGTCAATCTGACCCACCAGCAATTCCAGGCCGTGACGATAATCTTTCATTTTGGCGCTGTCTGCTGCTTCGTTTTCAAGTTTAGGTGGTGTGCCTTTTTGCGCGTCCAGTGCTGCGGTACGCATGTTGTTTAGCGAGGTTTTTAACTCAGCCGCGTTGTCGGTACTTAACACGGTTTTGTAGTTCTCGGCGATTGTATCCATATCATCGCCAACATCTTTTGCCATTACAGCGCCTGTGAATAACACCGACGATACTGCCAACATTGCAATTAGTTGCTTACGCATTACATCACCTTTTTATTATGTCGAAGAAGGGCGCGGCAGGACGCGCCCGTTACCGTTCTACTGACCGGCGATCTTCATCTCCGGTAACAGCACTGAACCACACTGAATATTACTGCGCTTCTCAATATCACTACCTATTGTGACCATTTCACGCCACATATCTTTTAAGTTTCCGGCGATGGTGATTTCGCTCACCGGATACTGAATTTCACCGTTCTCAACCCAGAAGCCAGACGCACCGCGCGAGTAATCGCCCGTAATGCCGCTCACGCCCTGCCCCATTAACTCAGTCACAACCAGGCCGGTGCCCATCTCTTTGAGCATACCGTCGAAGTCCAGACCGCGCCCTTCAATGCGCCAGTTGTGGATGCCGCCCGCATGACCGGTGCTTTTCATGCCTAGTTTGCGCGCGGAGTAGTTAGTCAGCAGCCACTGTTGCAGGATGCCGTCTTTGATAATGTCACGGCGTTCTGTACGCACACCTTCGCTATCAAACGGTGTAGACGCCAGCCCTTTGAGCAGGTGCGGATGTTCTTCAATTGTTAGCCATTCCGGCAAAATTTGCTTGCCGAGAGAATCGAGCAGGAAAGTCGATTTACGATAAACAGAACCTCCCGCAATCGCGCCAACCAGGTGCCCGAACAGGCCAGTTGCCGCTTCGGCGGCAAAGATAACCGGCGCTTTCATGGTAGAAAGTTTACGTGGGGACAGGCGCGCAAGCGTGCGGCGTGCGCATTCGATTCCCACAGATTCCGGGCTATCCAGGTCTTCCATCGCACGGCCAATGGTGTAAGCGTAATCACGCTCCATTTCGCCGTTCACTTCTGCAATCACGCAGCTTGAAAGCGAGTGGCGCGTTGAGCAATAGCTTTGCAGCATGCCGTTGCTATTGCCGAAAACTTTAATGCCGTAGTGGCTGTTGAAGCTGCCGCCTTCGGTATTGTTGATGCGCTTATCCACATTCAGCGACGCATTTTCAGCGCGCGCGGCCAGCTCAATGGCGCGGTCGGCATCCATTTCAGTTGGGTGGAAAAGATCTAAATCTGGCGCTTCAAAGGCCAGTAATTCTTTATCTGCCACACCGGCAAACGGGTCCGGAGAGGTGTAACGGGCAATATCCAGCGCCGCCTGCACGGTGCGCGCTACGGCGTCCGGGCTTAGGTCGGTCGTAGAGGCACTGCCTTTACGGTTTTGATGATAGACGGTGATGCCTAGCGCACCATCGCTGTTAAATTCGACGTTTTCCACCTCACCGTATCGCGTGCTTACGCTGATACCAGTGGTCTTACTGACGGCAACTTCTGCGCCGTCTGACTGAGCGGAAGCTAGTTCCAGCGCCTGAGATACCGCTTGTTCCAGAACCTGACGTTGTTGTGCTACTTGCGTGTTTACTTTCATCGCTACTGCCATAATGTAAGGTGAGTGATTTAAGTCTAACAGGATCAGAACAATTTCGCAGTGAACAGGCTTTACTGGTAGAATTAGCCACTTTTTTTAAGGAGCCTAATATGACTAAGCAGCCCGATGACTGGCTCGACGACGTACCAGATGACGAAAATGAAGACGAAGATGATGAAATTATCTGGGTCAGTAAAAGCGAAATTAAGCGTGATGCCGAGGAATTAAAACGCCTGGGTATGGAGCTGATGGAGTTGGGCAAGAACGCGCTCGACAAAATCCCGCTTGATGAAGATTTGCGTGCAGCCATCGATCTGGCGCAGAAAATCAAGAAAGAAGGTCGCCGTCGTCAGGTGCAGTTGATTGGTAAAATGATGCGTTCGCGCGAAATGGACCCTATCTACCAGGCGCTCGACAAACTGAAAAACCGTCACAACCAGCAGGTTGCGCTGTTCCATAAACTGGAAGCGCTTCGCGATCGTTTGGTTGAAGAAGGTGATGACGCGATGAGTGAAGTGTTAAGACTTTACCCTGAAGCCGACCGTCAGCAGTTACGCGTGTTGATCCGCAATGCACAAAAAGAAAAAGCGACTAACAAGCCGCCAAAATCTTATCGCCTGATATTCTCGTATCTGCGCGAACTGGCTGAAAACCAGGCCTAAAAAAAGCCCGCAAATCTGCGGGCTTTTTTAATTCTCAAAGAACACTACTGATTGGCCGCTTTCTTAGCCAGCGCATCCAGCAATTTCTGGTGAATACCACCGAAACCACCGTTGCTCATGACCAGAATGTGGTCGCCCGGCTGTGCGGTTTTCACCACCATATCAACCAGCGTATCGACATCTGCACTCCAGTGCGCAGGCTGGATACACGCTTCTGCTACTTCCACTACCTGCCACGGAATGTGCGGCGGCTGGAGCAGGAAGACTTCATCTGCGCGGCCTAAAGATGGCGCGAGATCATCTTTGCTCAGGCCCATTTTCATGGTGTTAGAGCGTGGCTCTAATACCGCAAGAATGCGCGCTGTACCGCCAACTTTGCCACGCAGTGCAGCAAGCGTTGCCAGAATCGCCGTTGGATGGTGGGCAAAATCGTCATACACCGTCACGCCATGCGCTTCGCCGCGCAACTCAAGGCGACGACGGGCATTAACGAAGCTATCCAGAGATTTTGCTGCATCAGCAGGCGTCACACCCACATGACGTGCGGCAGCAATTGCCATCAAGCCATTATGCATGTTGTGTTCGCCAACCAACTGCCAGTGCACTTCACCCACGCGTTCGCCATCCAGATACACTTCCCAGTTAGACGCATCGGGATTGAGTTTCTTCGCCTGCCAGTGACCTTGTTCGCCCACCAGCTCTTGCTCACTCCAGCAACCCATCGCCAGCGTTTGCTTAATATTGGTGTCGTTCTCAGGCCAGATAATTTTCCCCTGCCCCGGTACGATACGCACCAGATGGTGGAACTGTTTCTGAATCGCTTTCAGGTCGTCAAAAATGTCCGCGTGGTCGAACTCAAGGTTATTGAGGATCAGCGTGCGCGGGCAGTAATGCACGAATTTGGAACGCTTGTCGAAGAACGCGCAGTCGTATTCGTCGGCTTCAATCACGAAGAACGGGCTATCGCCCAGGCGCGCAGAAACGTCGAAGTTGCCCGGTACGCCACCGATCACAAAACCTGGCTTGTAGCCGCAGGCTTCCAGAATCCAGGTCGCCATACCCGCGGTGGTGGTTTTGCCGTGCGTCCCCGCCACTGCAATCACCCAACGGTCGCGCAGCACGAAATCATGCAGCCATTGCGGCCCGGACATGTAAGGGATGCTTTTTTCCAGCACTGCTTCGACACATGGGTTTCCACGCGTCATCGCATTACCGATGATCACCAGATCCGGTTGAGGATCGAGCTGGCTTGGGTCGTAACCTTGAATTAATTCAATGCCCTGTTCTTCTAACAGAGTGCTCATTGGCGGATACACGTTGGCATCCGAGCCCGTCACTTCATGGCCGAGTGAACGAGCCAGCATTGCCAGGCCGCCCATGAAGGTGCCGCAAATACCCAGAATATGAATACGCATAAAAACTATCCTTTCATTATTTGGCGCACATTCTAACCGTATGTTGGGTGCTGGCAAATCGCATTTAAGTTAATTCCGTATTTTGCTGGCGCGATTCACCTGTACGCTACTATTTGAATCTTTGTTAGGATTGTTGCAATCGTTTTACTCAACTGACTGACTGCAGGGAAAGTGTTATGAAAACGTTAGGTGAATTTATTGTCGAAAAGCAGCACGAGTTCTCGCACGCAACCGGTGAACTGACTGCATTGCTGTCGGCAATAAAGCTCGGCGCAAAAATCATCCACCGCGATATCAACAAAGCAGGCCTGGTTGATATTTTAGGTGCCAGCGGAGCTGAAAACGTTCAGGGCGAAGAGCAGCAAAAACTCGACCTGTTCGCAAACGAAAAACTGAAAGCCGCACTGAAAGCCCGAGGAATTGTGGCGGGTGTGGCTTCCGAAGAAGAAGATGACATTGTTATTTTCGACGGCGCGGAACATGCCAAGTACGTAGTGCTGATGGACCCGCTTGATGGCTCATCAAACATCGACGTTAACGTGTCGGTGGGGACGATTTTCTCTATCTACCGCCGTATCACGCCGGTAGGCACTCCAGTAACCGAAGCTGATTTCCTTCAGCCAGGCAACCGCCAGGTCGCCGCCGGTTATGTGGTTTACGGCTCCTCCACCATGCTGGTTTACACCACCGGTTGTGGCGTACACGCCTTCACCTACGATCCTTCCCTTGGTGTATTCTGCCTGTCCCAGGAACGCATGCGCTTCCCGGAAAGAGGCAACACCTACTCCATCAACGAAGGGAACTACATCCGCTTCCCGAGTGGTGTGAAGAAGTACATTAAGTTCTGTCAGGAAGAAGATGCCAACACCCAGCGCCCTTACACCTCGCGCTACATTGGCTCTCTGGTTGCTGATTTCCACCGCAACCTGCTGAAAGGCGGGGTTTATCTCTATCCAAGCACCGCCAGCCACCCGCAAGGGAAACTGCGCTTGCTGTATGAAGGCAACCCGATGGCGTTCCTGGCCGAGCAAGCAGGCGGCAAAGCCAGCGACGGTAAAGAACGTATTCTGGATATCATCCCAGAAACCCTGCACCAGCGCCGTCCGTTCTTTGTCGGTAATGAACATATGGTTGATGATGTAGAACGCTTTATCCGTGAGTACCCGGACGCATAAGACTTCAAAATCGCCTCTCCTTCATGGAGAGGCGATCCTGCTAGCAGCGAAACGTTGCCATTGCTGCCACTAACTGCTGCGACTGTTCTTCCAGCGAACGGGTAGCTGCGGTAGATTCCTGAACCAACGCCGCATTTTGCTGCGCCGCTTCGTCCATCTGGCTGACCGCAATATTAACCTGCTCGATACCGCTGCTTTGTTCGTTAGAGGCGCTGGCGATTTCACGCACCAGACGCGTCATACGCATAACTTCTTCCGCAATTTCATCCATCGTTTCACCGGCTTGCTGCGCCAGATCCCGGCCTTCACCAACATGATTTTGCGAATCTGAAATCAGCGTGCGGATCTCTTTTGCCGCATCTGCACTACGACTGGCCAGCGTGCGAACTTCACCCGCCACCACCGCAAACCCACGCCCTTGCTCACCGGCACGAGCGGCTTCTACCGAAGCGTTAAGCGCCAGAATATTAGTCTGGAAAGCAATGCCGTCGATAACGCTAAGAATGTCTGCAATGCGGTCAGAACTGCTGGCTATGTCGCGCATTTTTTCAATCACGTAGCACACCATTTCGCTGCCACGGTCTGCCGTATCGGAAACGTCTTTCGCTAATTTGTGCGCCTGTTCGGCGTTATCGGCATTCTGTTTAACCGTCGCGGTAATTTGTTCCATGCTGGCGGCAGTTTGTTCGAGCGATGTCGCAGTCGATTCGGTACGTTGCGCCAGGTTCTGGTTACCCGCCGCCAGTTCGCGGCTGCCAGTGTCGATTTGCGAGCTGGCATCACGCACGCGGCTTACGGATTCCATTAAGGAATCACGCATCACGGTAATGGCTGCGGCCAGACGCCCGAACTCGTTATTGCCCGCAGGAGGCAAGGGCTGGGTTAAATCGCCTTTGGCAACAAACTCTAGCTGTTCAATCGACTGATTCAGCGGTTTGAGCAGTAAATGGCGCAGCGCCAGCCACACCAGCACGATAATCCCGGCGGTGAGCAAGGCGGCGATGATGATAAGCGTCAGAACGATAGTCTTGTGCCGTTGCACCGCTTCAACTTCGCTGTTGCCGCGCTGTTCGCCCCACTGTTTGAAAATCTCTACGTCAGTATCAAACTTCTGCGCCTGCGGGATCAGCACGTGCTCAAGCAAATCGTAATAATCATCAGGGCTTTGTTTGGTGAGCGCGGCCAGCATCGGGTTGATGCCTTTTGCGAGGTACTCCGCATAGCTTTGCGACAGGTTCTGAATGAGGCGGTTACCCTCTTCGTCACCTACGCCGCTGTCGATAAATTCTTTTAGCTGTTGCTGCGCTGAGGTGACGTCACTGGTGACGTAATCAGTGGATTTAGTCGCATCTTCCAGCAAACCGATCTCCATCTGCCGGACGGCCTGCCCTGCTCCGTTACGCGCGCGCAGTAACGAAACATAGCCATCAGACAAGCGCACCATCTGCTCGCCCTGCAAGCGGTTGATATTCTGGAGTGAGGTAGAGCTTTGTTGCAGAGCGTAAATGCCCATGCCGCTGACAAATAACAACAGGAAGGTCATGACTGCCAATAACGTCAGCAGCCCCGTGCGAATAGACAAATTTCTCAACATGCTCTTTTCCCGGTGACAGAACGATGGAAATGTTATCGACCGTCACCGGGGAAAGTTTAGACAAAGCGATTCAGCTTTGATTTACCGTCACATTAATACGCAAAGTTAATATATTCCCACTCACCAGCTACCGTATGGGTAGGTTTTTCCTTTGATGAAATCTTTTATGTCCTGATCATAACCGTAAGAAAAATCACTTTGAGTTACGCCCTTGCAGACGGTCATCTTATCGCCGGACACCGTTTTTAATTTCTCTACGGGAACCGCGTAATTTTGGTGATCTCCCACATCCTGTAGCCAGACCCTGACCTTTCCTTCAGGTGCCAGGCCAAATAACAGCGTTTTATACCAGACGGTTTTGCCTGAACGAGATTTATAGTCCGCTGGAGTGATCATCTTTTTCCACACCCCTTCCGGGAAAAACATATTCGTTTCGTAGCTCTTTTTATCGATTATTGAATCCCAGCAAAAAATAATGTACTGCGGCGGCTGTCTGGCTTTGTTGAAATGTATAGAGCTTCTTCTGACTGTTTCGCTCCATCGCCCTACGCTGTAAGGATTATCCTGCGTACTGTCCAGTGTATTAAAGGTGTACAGGTAACCTGCGGTATCAATAATACGAGCATGCGTAACAACAGCGGGCAAAGCTTTCGGTGTGAAAAATGCAAACTCCCATTTCTCATAAGGTAGCGTCCAGTCACCCTGTGCTACCGGGACAGTACGCCCCTGCGGCTGTTTTTCTGCCTGGCACCCTGTTAGCGCCAGCCATAATGACAGGGCTACTATTCTGTTAATCCTCATACCTTTTTACCATCCATGTGTGAAATTCAAGCCCACTCACCAGCTACCGTATGGGTAGGTTTTTCCTTTGATGAACTCTTTTATGTCCTGATCATAACCGTAAGAAAAATCGCTTTGAGTTACGCCCTTGCAGACGGTCATCTTATCGCCGGACACCGTTTTTAATTTCTCCACGGGAACCGCGTAATTTGCACCTCCCGCACTGTTCTGCAACCAGACTCTGACCTTACCTTCAGGGGCCAGTCCAAACAGCATCGTGTCATACCAGGCGGTATTGCCGAACATATCCTTACCCGTGGAAACCATCATCTTTTTCCACACCCCTTCCGGGAAAAACATATTCGTTTCGTAGCTCTTTTTATCGATTATCGAATCCCAGCAAAAAATAATGTACTGCGGCGGCTGCCTGGCTTTGTTGAAATAAACCGAGCCACTTCTAATAATCTTGCTCCATGTACCGACGCTATCAGGATCGTCATGCGTTCCATCCAATGTACGCATGTCATATAGATAACCTGCGGTATCAATGATACCCACTCGAGTCACGGTCGCTGGGAGAGCGTTGGGAGTCAGAAATGCAAATTCCCATTTCTCATAAGGTAGCGTCCAGTCACCCTGTGCTACCGGGGCAGAACGCCCCTGCGGCTGTTTTTCTGCCTGGCACCCTGTTAGCGCCAGCAATAATGACAGGGCTACTATTCTGTTAATCCTCATACCTTTTTACCGTCCATGTTATATACCGTGCGCCGCCACTCTTCGTCAGGACGGTCGGTGAAAATAATTTCCGCAACGGAAGTGCCGCCACTGATTTTTCCGTGCTCATCCATTTCGACTGCGTTCCACTTCGCTGAACAGTGAATATAATCTTTTGCAATCAGATCTATTTCATCGGTTGTAAAGCCGGACATGGTTTTACCAGTACGAGTGCGTTTTCCTAGAGAAATAGCCAGGTTGCAGTAAGGAATAAGTTCAGGCGGAAGTTGCAATTCCTTATTAGTTTCACGAATAGGATCAAACAAAACCCCCGCTTCCTGCGCGGCATCCAGCATGACTCGCAACACCACTTTCGACCAGTCGTTCTTCACTATGCGCTCGCGCATAACCAGTGCCGCAAAACTGCGTTTCTGAAAGTTGCCATAGCGGTCCTGCGGCATTCGATCGTCGAACCAGGTTTCACCGATGACCTTATTAGTGCGCACAATAGGTGCAATATCGGCTACGGTTTCAAGCAATTGCCTCTGCGCCATTGCCTGCCGGTAAACACGAGTTTCCTGACCGGGTTGTGTCAGCAAAACGGTTTCAGCATCAGGCCGAGTTAAATAGAGGTTTTCCTGCTCCAGAGGCAGATACCCACCACCAATATCGGAATGAGCACCAGGTAACGCCAATTCTGGCCAGGCAGGCTGAACGCTGTTAAGGGCAAAGTTAAAACGGCTCTCATTTTGTGCGGTGATATGGAAGACTTTTTCTGCAATGCCCGGGCGCAGCACAATATTCACGTCGCCGGTATCTGCGCTATGAGGATTAAGGCCGTTTGCTGGTGTGCCAATAGCCGCAACGGTGTCGAAAATACCTATAAAGCGAATTTTCCCCGACGGTGCACCAAGATATTCCATCTCTCCCATTCCCTGACGGATGGCTTCAATCACAACTGTATCTTCTGATTGTATGCGGTTCGCGAAATGGCGGGCTGCGGCAGCCCCTCGGCTAAAGCCGAAAATATCGAACTGGAGGGATTTAACAGAGAAAAACATACTGCCTAATTTTTGATTTACCTCCAGCAAAGCTCGTTGTATCACTTTCTCCAAAAAAGTTACTGCCTTATCAGTCTTGGCAATCACCCCTGTATCGGAAGTACCCAATCCTTTACCTATTTTACTGTCGGGCTTCCCTGCTTCAGTACCAATACCCTCAATGTATAACGCTCGTTGCGCATGCCCACTTTCAGTAGAAAAACTTTGTTTATACAACGTATTCAACCAGTGAATATTCGTGTGGTATCCAATGTAACTGCCGGAACCGATACCAGAAACCCCCATATTTCTTTGTGCACTCTGAGTCAGAATACTTTGCGCATCAGCACTGTTCAGGTTGAACTGCTCCCCAGAACAAGCCTTCAACATATTCTCCACGTTGATCGAGTTATTACCCGTGCCGTCAAAGAACACGCCAATTGTCAGGGTAATTTCTCGTTTCTTTTTATCGGGCGGCGGAGATTGCTCTGTGGCTTTTTCTTCGCGGGCGGATTGTGGTTCTTGTTCCGGAGTCTGAGGTTTTTTATGACGTTTAGCTGACTGAGCGTACTGTTCAGGTTCGTCATCTTCGATGGAATTATCAACAGAAACGCCAACCGTATCCGGGAGGATTACAGCTTGTATTTCGTAACCATCTTCGATAGATGGAATAAATGTTGCCCGGCACAAACAAGAACTTACACTATGCAGTGTTCCGGCCAGCGGCTGGCCGCCGTTACGTCTATTGGGTAGTCCTCCCAGTATTTTAAATACTCCTGGAAAGATACCGCAGGTCACAATATCTCCGGCTCGCGCGGCACCAATACCATGAAAATGTAATGTCGCGCTGCCGGTGCGGATTTCACCCCCGCATGTGGTTTTGTCCCCGATGTGAAGAAAATATCCCCTAGCCATCTAAAATCCATTTATTTTATAAGGTTAATTAAGTACTCATATTAACCACACATTTGACTTAACTTAAATCACCGATTCAGGACATCTCAATTTCTTGTGGTCGTGACGTTAATTCGCTTCACTGGTGAGCTTTGGCGGTTTTCCCACAGCACCGTGAGGCCGCGCTGTAGGGCGATAAAGATGAACAGCAGAATGCCGATGGCGATTTTCGTCCACCAGGAGCTTAGCGTGCCGTCAAAGTTGATATATGTCTGGATAAGCCCCTGAATTGCCACACCAAACAACGTGCCTAACACGGTTCCCACGCCACCGCTTAACAAAGTGCCGCCAATTACCACGGAAGCAATGGCGTCCAGTTCAACACCCATTCCGGCCAGCGCGTAACCCGCCGAGGTATAAATTGAAAAAACGATTCCGGCGAGCGTGGCAAGCCCAGTAGACAGCATATAAATGCGGATAGTGGTGCTGCGCGTGGAGATCCCCATCAGGTTTGCCGAGGTGGCGTTGCCGCCAATTGCATAAACCTGGTTACCAAAGCGTGTGCGGTGCGCCAGGAACATACCGATAACGACGACGCCGAGCATCAGCAAGCCCATCGCGCTTAAACGCCCGCCGCCAGGAATATGCCAGGCCAGGTTTGAAAGCGTGTCATAGATTGGGTGATCAATGGGAATCGACTCCTCCGAAACCAGATAGCTAACTCCGCGCAGGAAGAACATCCCGGCAAGCGTGATAATAAAAGCTGGGATTTTTAACGCGTCGATAAGCAAACCCATAAACGCCCCGAACGCACAGCCCATCACCAGCACCAACGGGAAGGCGACCAGCGGCGATAATCCCCAGAAGCCAATCGCTTTAGCAAGGAATACGCCGGTAAAGGCGATCACCGAACCGACGGAGAGATCGATACCGCCGGAAAGGATCACAAAGGTCATGCCGACGGCGATGATCCCAAGAAATGCGTTATCAGTCAGAATGTTGCAAATCACACGCGTTGAGGCAAAACCGGGGAATTGCGTCAGGCAGTACAGATAACCCAGCACAAACACCGCCAGGGTAATCATCAACGGGAGGTTACGTTTGATCATGGCGACGGAGTCCTTTGAGCAAAGCAATAAAACGCGGTGACTGAACAATCAGCACGCACATCACCACCACCGCTTTCACCACCTGGTTAAGCTCTGGTGGGAAGCCGGAAAGCAGAATGCCGGTGTTCATTCCCTGGATAATCAGCGCGCCAATGACAGAAAGCGCGATGTTAAAACGCCCACCCATCAGCGAACCGCCGCCGATAACCACCGCCAGAATGGCGTCCAGTTCCAGCCACAATCCGGCGTTATTGGCATCAGCACCACGGATATCGGCGGTGACGATAATCCCGGCGATGGCGGCGCACAGGCCACTCAGCACATAGGTCAGCATTACGACGACGCGCGTATTCACCCCGGCATTTTTCGCCGCTCGAATGTTAATCCCCACCGATTCGATAAACAGGCCAAGTGCCGTTTTGCGGGTGAACAGCCAGAAGATAAGCAGCGTTGCCAGCACAATAATCACTGGCGTCGGGAAGAAAAACAGCGAACCGCTGCCAAGAAAAGAGAGGTTTGGTGAATCGAACGTCACGATTTGCCCGGCAGTAATCAACTGCGCCACACCGCGCCCGGCGACCATCAAAATAAGCGTTGCGACAAACGGCTGAATTTTCAGGATGGCGACCAGAATACCGTTCCACAACCCCGCCAGAATGCCGACGCCGAGCGAAGCCAGGATCACCACCGACAGGCTGTGCCCGTCGACGGTTAAGGTTGCCGCCGTGGCTCCGGCAATTGCCATCACCGCGCCAACGGAAAGATCGATACCGCCAGTAGCAATCACCAGCGTCATTCCAATTGCTAATAATGCGACAGGCGCCGCACGGTTAAGAATGTCTATTGGGCTACCGAAGAACCGCCCATTCTGTACCACGATATCAAAGAAGTGACTGGCGACCAGGCTGTCGACCAGCAGCACCAGCACCAGCGCAACCAGTTGCGGAATACCGGGCGGCCAGCGAAAACTGCGCTTTGGCTTGTCGACATCCGTTTGCGGCAATGAACGAGGCATCACGTTTTACTCCTTATGCCGCAATGGCATTCATAATTGCCGATACGGAAAGCTCAGCAAGCGGGATCTCTGCCACCTGCTGCCTGTCGCGCATGATGATCACGCGATCCGCATAACCCACCAGTTCCTCGAGTTCAGATGAGATAACCAGCAGCGCCAGGCCATCGGCGCAGAGCGTTTCGATCAAGCGGATAATTTCGGCGTGCGCGCCAACATCGATCCCACGCGTGGGTTCGTCGAGGATCAGAAACTGCGGTTTGGTCAGCAGCCAGCGTGAAAGCAGAACTTTTTGCTGATTGCCGCCAGAAAGAAATTCAATCGGCTGATCCGGGCCTGGCGTGCGTATCCCCAACTGGCGAATAAACCGTTCGGCTATTTGATACTGCTCGCGCTTAGGGATCGGCCTTAGCCAACCGCGCTGGGCCTGCAAAGCGAGGATAATATTTTCGCGCACCGAGGCTGCGGCAATGATCCCATCGGTTTTCCTGTCTTCCGGGCAGAAACCAATGCCGAGCGATGAGGCTTTATGTGGCGAGCGCAGAGACTGTGGCTTGCCTTTGATCCACGCGTTGCCGCTATCTGCCGGTTTGATCCCAAAAATGACTTCGGCTGTTTCGGTACGGCCGGAGCCAAGCAAACCTGCAAGGCCGACGATCTCACCTGGGCGGACTTCAAGATCGAACGGGTTGATCACGCCTTTTTTACCGAAATTTTTAAATGCTGCGATCGGTTTGTCGCTCAACAATGTGCGGCCTGCGCGGTTCAGTGCATTGGTTTCCAGCTCGCGCCCCAGCATCATTTTCACCAGATCGATCAGCGGTAGATCTTCGGTTTTGCGCGTGCCGACAAATGCGCCGTTGCGCAGGACGGTGATCCTGTCGGTGACTTCATAAACTTGATCGAGAAAGTGAGTGACGAAGATCAGGCTAACGCCCTGATCCCGCAACTGACGCATCAGCGTGAAAAGCATCTCGACTTCTTTGGTGTCGAGGCTGGCGGTCGGTTCGTCGAGGATCAGCACTTTGGCTGAGAGATCAATAGCCCGACAAATCGCCACGATCTGTTGCATGGCAACGGAATAGCGGTTGAGCGGTTCGGCGACATCCAGCGAAAAGCCGTAGGATTCCATCAATCGTGTGGCGCGCTTTTCCATTTCTTTGCGTTGTAAAAAGCCGAAGCGGCGTGGTTCGCGGCCAATAAACAGGTTATCAGCCACCGACATATTCGGCAGCAAGTTCACTTCCTGGTACACGGTGCCGATGCCAAGCTGTTGAGCGTGAGCGGTGTTCTTCGGTGAAATAAGCTCACCTTCGAGGTAAATATTCCCGCTGTCGCGTTGATAAACCCCGGTCAGCGCTTTGATAAGCGTTGATTTTCCCGCGCCGTTTTCACCGAGCAGCGCCATGATTTCGCCACGATTCAGGCTGAAATCGACTTTATCGAGCGCTTTGACCCCTGGGAAATGTTTCGATAAGCCTTCCGTGCGCAGAATTTCCTGATTGTTTGTGTTCGCCATCTTTTAGCCCCTGCATGCTATAAGCCCGGACGCCCTGGCTGTCTACAGTTATCACTGACCCCACCCCAACCCTCCCCTTTCCAGGGGAGGGAGCTTTAACTCCTCCCCCAGGTCAAGGGGGAGAGGGTGAGGGGAAAAATCAATAGCCCATCGATTTCTTCTTCTCGAGCTCTTCTTTTGCTGTATCAGGGAGATAAAGCGTGGACTTGGTGATCGTCACTTTTTCAGGCATGGTGCCGTCTTTCTTGAATTTCTCGAGCGCGTCGAATGCCGGGCCCGCCATGTTTGGCGTCAGCTCAACGCTGGCATTCGCTTCGCCATCCATCATCGCTTTGTAGATATCCGGCACGCCGTCGATAGAACCGGTCAGAATGTCTTTGCCTGGTTTCAGACCCGCTTCTTTGATGGCCTGAATCGCACCAATCACCATGTCGTCGTTATGCGCGTAAACCATGCAGATATTTTTGCCGTTGTTCTCCGCTTTGATGAAGCTCTCCATCACTTCTTTACCTTTACTGCGGGTAAAGTCGCCAGACTGAGAACGAATGATTTTCACGTTAGACGCTTTGGAAATGGCATCGGCAAACCCTTTCTTACGATCGATTGCCACGCTCGCACCCACGGTGCCTTGCAGCTCGACCACGTTACATTGCTTACCGTTCAATTCTTTAAGCAGCCACTCACCAATTAACTGGCCTTCCAGCACGTTGTTGGCGGTCACCACGGTCATGTACAGCGATTTGTCTTTCACATCGATATTACGGTCGAGCAGGAATACCGGGATTTTGGCCTCTTTTGCTTCTTGTAATACCGGCTCCCAACCCGTGGCGACGATTGGCGCGATGAAGATAGCGTCTACGCCCTGGGCGATGAATGAACGTACAGCTTTAATCTGGTTTTCTTGTTTTTGTTGGCCATCTGCAATCTTCAGCGTGATACCACGCTTCTGAGCTTCGGTCTTCGCAACCGACGTTTCTGCTGCACGCCAGCCGGATTCAGAACCCACCTGCGAAAATCCGACGGTTAACGGAGCAGCTATCGCCATAGACGACATGGCTGCACTAACAGCAGAGACCAAAAGTAAGCGCTTCCACATAGGTACATCCTCGTAGGGTTATTGTTGGTTAAAAGCTGGGCATCGAAAAAACTATAGTCGACGTGCGGCGTAACAGAATGAGTTACATCACACTTCAAACAAGTCATATGCATGCTTGTAACCGCTTACACAATTTTATAAAGGATACGGCTATGTTTATGGATTTTCGCGTTATCGGAGGGCTCTGAAAAGGAAACCTGGCGCTGAGAGAGATGAAAAAGAGGCGAAGACTTTTAAAGCCAGTTGGCTATAATACCGGGCACTTGAATGACACCAGTTTAAAGGAAAAAGACATGAGCTTACTCAACGTCCCTGCGGGCAAAGATCTGCCAGAAGACATCTACGTTGTTATCGAAATCCCAGCGAACGCTGACCCTATCAAATATGAAATTGATAAAGACACCGGCGCGCTGTTCGTTGACCGTTTCATGTCTACTGCAATGTTCTACCCTTGCAACTACGGTTACATCAACCACACCCTGTCTTTAGACGGTGACCCGGTTGACGTCCTGGTTCCAACGCCATACCCACTGCAACCAGGTTCTGTCATTCGTTGCCGTCCCGTTGGCGTGCTGAAAATGACTGACGAAGCGGGCGAAGATGCCAAGCTGGTTGCGGTTCCGCACACCAAACTGAGCAAAGAATACGATCACATCAAAGATGTGAACGACCTGCCAGAACTGCTGAAAGCGCAGATCTCCCACTTCTTCGAGCAGTACAAAGCGCTCGAAAAAGGCAAATGGGTTAAAGTTGAAGGCTGGGCTGACGCAGCAGCAGCTAAAGCTGAAATCATTGCTTCCTTCGAGCGCGCTAAGAAGTAATTCTCGCCTTGAAGTACGCTTGTAAAAACACCGTCAAATGGCGGTGTTTTTTTATGCTCGCAGCAAGAGAAACGGCCACTCGAATGAGTGGCCGTTTTGGGAATGGATTAGTACTTCTCTTTATCCAGCCAGTTTCCGCTGTCGATACGAGTTAACCCATCGACCGGCCTTTGATAAACATACATCCATGCACTGCCATACGGGGTTCGAATAAGCTGGCGTTTATATTCGCCACCTTTGGTGCGCAAAGCGTCGAGCTCAGCGAGTGTAGAAGCATCAATACGATAGACTTCGCCTACCACTTTCCCTTCACCCGGCACTGCCCCCGGATAATGGCCGAGACTGTAAAGATCATAATTTTCAACATTATGATCCCCGAGCCACTGAGCGTTTGTCATCCAGTGGCTGTTACCTTGCTTGCGTCTTAAACTGCCGTAAACAAATATTCGCATCGCTAAAACTCAAACTGATAAAGCAGATCAAGTGCCTGATCGATACCAGACACCGCTTCCAGATACAGCTTGGGCATCAGGCGATAACGCAGTGTTAGTGTCGCCAGTGAGTCAAAAATACCCACGCCATATTTCACCTGGAGACCAGGCAGAACATAGCCACTGACCACCACTTGTGAGGAATCCCCCACCCCTGCGGTATCAAGCGCCAGATTGCTTACGCCAAACGTCTCGCCGATTTTACCCACAACCTGACCACTTTGTGCAACCCCCAGGCCAACAAGCATTGATGTCATGGCGTTACTATCGTCGCCAGAATTGTCTAAACCTTGCCCGCGAAGCAGGTAGGACAAGGCTTCTTGCTGTGACATAGCCGGATCAGAAAATATTTCAGCTTTTGGCTCATCGGCCGTTCCTGTGACGCGAACACCGGCAATAACGTCGTTTTCTGTCGATTCCGGGTTACGAATGGCTTCGATATTCAGCAACGGTTGATCAGGTGGGCCGGAGAATAACAGCACACCTTTGCGCACGATCAGATCCTGTCCATACGCATGGAAGCGCCCTTCCGGAATGTTGATCTGCCCGTTAAGACCCAAACCTTGACGATCCTGCACCATTTTCAAGTCGCCATTCAGACGCGCTTTCAGACCAAACGCATCCAGACGCACGTTGTTGCCGACGTGAATCACAAGGTTGCTGTTGATCGGAATACCCGCCGTTTGCGGTTTAACCGGCTTGAGATCTTTATCCAGCATCACTTCGTCGCTGGAAACACCCACCGCACTTTCCGGCACGTCATGCACCACGATACGCGCCCACGGGATATCAACACTGCCATTAAGCGTAAACAGGCTTGGCGTTGCGACAAACTCAACATCCGGCGATACGTCTAAACGCACCATCGGTGGCACCGTAATGCGCACTTTGTTGCCTTTCGCTGCCACACGCGCACGCCAGTTGTCGATTTGCGTCCAGTCCGCGTCACCGCTCAGAGCAATATCACCCTGTTTGGTACGCACAGTTCCGGCGAGCGTCGAGTTCATGCCATTGAAGTTCATCGCCAGCTGGCTTGGCTGCATATCAAACGGCATAAAGTTACCGTCGATATCCACGCCGTTTAGCTGCAATTGACCGAACAACTGCGGGCGCTCCGCGTTACCCGCCAGACGTAAGTTAGCGTTAAGTTTGCCAGCAGCTTTTTCCCCGCGTGAGAAAATGCTGTTAGCGATAGCCAAATCAAAGTTACGCATATTCACGTTGCCGCCAAGATTACGGCGGCCTTGCGGATCGGTAATTTGAATCTGGCCGTCGAGCTGGCCGTTATTAGCAACACGAATCAGCCAGCCAAGCTGCGCCCGGTTATTTTTAAGCTCTGCATTCAGGTTTAGCGTGTCGAATGCCACTGGTAACGGGCTGTCGTTGACGATTTGCGTGACTTTCACGCCGTTGCCTTGCAGCGTAACGGAACCCTGCGGCAAGCCAGCTGATTCGCTATCCCAGCTCACATCCGCGCGGCCACTAAATGTACCCACGGCTTGCGTGTCTTCCGGCATAAACGGTTTTAGCATCGCCAAATCAAAGCGATTCAGGTTAACCAGCGCACGCCCTTTCTTACCGGCATCAATCGGCTGCGGCACACAAAGCTCGGCATTCGGGTTCGTCCAGCAATGGGCACCAATATTGATTTTCTGTTCTTTATTACGGTAATCCAGCGCCAGGGCGCGATTGAGCGACCACGGGCCAACCGGCGTTTCAAAGCGCGTGTTGGTGATATTGCCACGCCAGCGTTCTTCCGCACGATTAAAGCTGCCACTCAAATCAAGCTGCCCTGAAACCGGCTCGCCCTGGATACGCAGTTGCAACTGGTGCTGCTTTTCAGAACCTTTTGCCAGCAGCGTAACGAGGTTGATGTCTACACCCGGTTGGGAAATCCGCTCGACGCGCAGATCCAAATTCCCGGCAATCTGATCGGTAGATTTCACATCCCCTTTCAGCAGCACTTTCGCAACAGACAGCTCCTGCCAGCGCAGATTATTCGCGGTGACATCCGCTAACAACTGCGGCGCTTTCACATCGCCACGGACTTTAATCGTGCCTTTCGCCGTGCCGCCAAGACCTGGCAAAGCATTGTCGAGACCAGGCGCGTCGATAGTGGCGTCTAACGCCAAATCTTTCTGACCCAACTCGCCTTTTACATCCGCGCTGTTGCGCCCAAGTTCGAGGTGCAGGCCAGGGATTTTCCACTGCATGTAGCTGTTGCCGTTGAGCTTCCCGGCCACATTCACTTTGTTATTTTTAACGTTGCCCGACAGTTTCAGCTCTGGTACATCCACCTGCCAGCTTCCGCCATACAGGCTGCCGCTGGTTTTCACCAGGCCGTCGAGTTTCGCAGGCCAGTCAGGGAATTGCTTCGCTGTATTGATACCGTCGAGCTTCAACTCTCCACGCCAGCTAATGGCTTTGCTCCAGTCGAGCACCGCTTTCAGATCCGTGTTGCCTTGCAATGCTGCCACACGCAGCTTATCGAGATTAAGCTGTTGTTCGTTGCCTTTAGCATCAAGCGTAATGGTGGCTGGCGGGATTTGTTCCCCTTTTACGTCGCTACGGAATGACAGTTTGTAGTCCGTCATTTTGCCGCTGAACTTCAGCTTGAGATTATCGGCCTGATACTCTTTTTTCCCGGTAAACGGCCAGTAAAGCTGCTTGCTGACGATTTCCAGATTAAGCGGCAAACCGGCTTCGGCAAGCTGAGTCTGCGCGGTGAGTTCCATATCGACCGGGCCTGAAAGATTCATGCCGACTTTCAGCACATCCCGCAGTTCCCCGCCAATCTTCATCTTCACCTTTTCACCTTTGATCGGGTCGATGTTAAGCGTGGTGTTTAAGGTTAAATCGACCGGCCATTTGTCGCGTAGTTCAGCGCTACCGGTGGCATTGACCAGGCCCTGCGAGGAATCGACATCCAGCGCATCCAGCTTGAGAGAACCGTCGATGCTGCTGACTTTCAGCAACAGGCTGCTGACCAGCAGGTCGGTATCCCCTGTCAGGCGCAGCTGTGAACCACGGAACTCCTGAATATTCAGGTTCAGCGGTAAATGCACATCGGTCATTTCAGGTAAAACAGGCTTTTCAAACAGCTGTTTGAGCGTTTCGCCCAGCGGTAATTCTTCCGGTTTTGGGTTCTGAATCTTCGGTTCGACAACCTCTTCCTGAGCGACTTTGGCGACTTTCGGCAAAGCAATCAGCAAACCTTCGAGGTTGGTTGGCGTGACGGTCAGGTTACGCTCTTGCCAGTTCAGGCCAGAGGTAAACTCCATCACCGAAACCGTGGTGCTATCAATCTTGATATTGACGTTATTGAGCGCCACCCGGCTAAGCGTAATCGGGTACGGCGTGCTGAGATTCAGCGGGCCAGAATCTTCTTCCTGAACAGGCGCTGACGGCGGCATTTTTTTACTATCAATCACCACGTCGATGTCTTTGAGCGAGAGATTATTCACGCACAGGCTGCTGTCGCGCAGGCAGCCCAGTTTCACCGCGAGATTAATTTCACCGGCATTAACGTCCACGCCCGGCTGTTGGTAACGCAAACCTTTGATGGTCAGATTGCGCCAGCCACCGGTTACGCTTGTGATATCAAGCCCTGGCACCCAGCGGTTAGCCGCATTAAACAGGACGTGCAGCCCGGTAGTTGTGCCCACCAGGAAGCCAACAGCGCCAATCAGCAGCACCACAAAAACCAACACCGCGAGGCTTATTTTCTTCCAACGACTCATAGTTCAGGCCCCAAACCGATGTAAAACTGTAATCCGTGCTCATCTTTATCACCCACCGGAACGGCTAAATCGAGCTTGATTGGCCCAACCGGTGACTGCCAGCGCACGCCCATACCTGCGCCAGTTTTGAAGTTGCTCTGTTTGATGTCGTTGACGGCTTCGCCGGAATCAACAAACACCGCACCCCACCATTTCCCGCTGACGTTGTACTGATATTCAAGCGAGCCGGTCGCCAGTTTTGAGGCGCCCGTCAGCTTGCCATCGTCATTTTCAGGGGAGATAGATTTGTAGGAGTAGCCGCGAATACTGCGGTCGCCACCGGCAAAGAAGCGCAGGTCTGGCGGCACTTTTTCGAAGTTATTGGTTTCAATCCAGCCGAGATTGCCGCGAACCACAAAGCGGTGTTTTTCCTGCAAAGTGCGAATCCAAACTTGTTGCGCCTGGAACACGCCAAAGTCGACATCGGAACCCCAGGTGGTATCAGACCAGTCAATGGAGTAGCGCTGTGAATCGCCCCAGGTAGGCATCAAACCGCCGCGCGAACGGGTACGGTTGAGGCTCAAACCCGGATAAAGCAGCATCGTGGTGTTGGTGACGTCTGCCTGGGTAAAGTGATCGAGACTCCAGCGCAGGTTAATGGCGTGCTGCCAGCCGCTGGATAAATCCCAGTAACGTGAAACGGCAAGGGTGCTGGAATCTGACTTGGTATCGTTAAGGTCGGTTCGTTTAAAACCGCCCTGCATCAAATAATATTGTTCCAGCGGATTTTTCAGCAGTGGCACTTTATAGCTGAAATCAAGGATTTGCTCGGGAGCCGAAAGGCTCACGCTGCTGGTCAGGCTGTGGCCGTAGGAGTTCATCCACGGTTTATTCCACGTCGCTTTAATACGCGGCCCAACGTCGGTGGAATAACCCACACCGGTTTCAATCGTGTTTTCAGTGCGCGGTGAAACCACACCCTGTAACGGCAGCACTTTGGTTTTACGGGATTTATCAAACTCGGGTGCGACAACCACGGAGTTAAACCAGCCAGTCGCTGAGAGGCGGCGGTTTAATTCGGCTAAATCGCTGGACTGGTAATAATCGCCCTGCTTAAACGGCACCAGATTTTGCAGATATTCTTCACGAATTTGTGAGCCTTCAAAAGTGACGGCACCAAAACGGTAACGCTCGCCGCTGTTGTAGTCGATATCCCAGAATGCCTGGCGGCGTTCCAGCGAAACACCCAACTGGCTTTTAAGAAATTCACTGTCGAAATAACCTTTACGCAGCGCAATGCTGGAAAGATCCTTTTTGAAACTTTCGTAGTCCTGATGATTCAGAACCGTGCCGATCTTCGGGCGCTCGCTCAATAGTGCGAGATAATCTTTATCATCACGCGCGCCGCCACGCAGAATGACCTCGGTGCCGCCGATTAACACAGGCGGGCCGGGATCGACTTTGGCAATCAAAACCTGACGCCCTTTGGCTGGCGGTGGTCGCAGGTCGAAATCAATCGTTGGTTCGTAATAACCTAGCGCTTTCAATCCATTACGGATGGCGTCATCCACACGCGCACGGAAACGCCTGTCGGGCGTCACTTCATCACTTTGAATAGTAGAAAGCTGGGCGCGAACATTTTTTTGTAATTCCCCCTTTAAGCCTTCAACTTGTAAACGAACGTTGGCCGCGTTAGCCCACGCACTGACCAGGCACAGACTAGCCGCGCAAAAAGTACGAATTCGTGGCACGTTTTCTCCTGAATATCCTTGTTCCCACCCCTGGAAGGAAACGTTATAACCGCCCTTCGGCATAACAAAACCCCAACAACTGGGGTTGAAAACTGCACAATAACCCAAATATTTCTTATATGTACTGTAGTCTCATAAAGCGTGGTTATTGTCTGCAATTACACGCTTCGTTACAACCGCATACGGTTGTTGTTAAATTTTGCCTACATCGGGAGAGCATGACTGATGAAATTATTTGAGAAAACCCATCCCGTGACACAGTCTGAAGCGTTGCCCGGCCGCAACACCCCGATGCCAGTCGCCACTTTGCATGCAGTAAACGAGCATTCAATGACAAATGTACCAGAGGGTATGGAAATCGCTTATTTTGCGATGGGCTGTTTCTGGGGCGTTGAACGAATGTTTTGGCAATTGCCTGGGGTTTATAGCACCGCCGCAGGTTATGCGGGTGGTTTTACCCCTAACCCAACCTACCGCGAAGTCTGTAGCGGTATGACGGGGCACACCGAAGCGGTACGCGTGGTTTACGACCCGCAGGTCGTGAGTTACGAACAGTTGCTGCAAGTGTTCTGGGAAAATCACGATCCAGCTCAGGGCATGCGCCAGGGCGGTGATGTCGGCACACAATATCGCTCCGCGATTTACCCGCTGACCCCCGAGCAAGACACCGCCGCACGCGCCAGTATTGCACGCTTCCAGGACGCCATGACGCTCGCTGGAGATGACCGCAAAGTCACGACCGAAATTGCCAATGCCGGTCCGTTCTATTATGCCGAGGACGACCACCAGCAATATCTGCATAAAAATCCGTATGGATATTGCGGCATCGGTGGGATTGGCGTTTGTTTACCGCCACAAAGCTAACTTTTTGATTTATCAAGCGGATAGGCTTTCTTGCCATCCGCTTTTTTGTTTTAAAATATCCCCTCCTCAGAAACTGTACAAACAGTTACCCGCGCTGCGTTTACGGGCAATTCGCCTTCATGATATGTTATATGGTAACAACTCAACCTCAATGACGCAGACCTCGTGCGCCTGAAAGTAATGATCCCATGCAGCCCTCCCAAATTTCTGAACCTGCGGAACCTTCACCGCTAACGTCTCAGGCTCGTTACTCTTTAGCCAAAACGCAGGCCACGCTAACCGCAAGATTAGTCTTCGGGTTAAGTGCAGTAATTTTTCTGATGATTGTTGTGGCGCTGATTGTCAGCATGTTCGAGTCATCATCGCGCTGGACTGCCTTGTTAAGCAGCAATGCCGCGGTGCTGATTTTGCTGGCCGTCTCTTTCTATAATGCGCAGCGAATTTGCCAGTGGCGGGCAGAGATTTACTCGCCATCGCAAAAAACCGAATCCTCGCCAGATGAAGCCGAGCCACCGCCGACGGTTTATCAGCGGCTGGCGGCACTCATCCCCATCAACTTCAAACGCATCAATTCGTTGCTCAAGAGTGACGGCATATGGCTTGCCTCGATGGCTGCGTTTGTGTTGTTCGTCACGCTGGTGAGCTGGGGTGAAAACTATCTTCCCCTGGATGAAGGAAACCTGCGCTGGTTCGCCGTAGGTTGTATAGCAGCGGCGATGTTTGCCACACTGGTTGCCGAACGTCACTTAGCCGCAACGGTGAACGAAGCCTGGCCGGAAGCGAAATACCTTGCGCCGATAGTGCGCCTGACGCTGGCCGTGCAATTGCTCACGTTGCCGCCACTGATTTTCCCTGGCGCAAACTTCTCGCTGCTGGTCAATCTCCCTGCGGTTCTTGTCGTGCTGGTGGCAATTGAGTTCCTGCTACGCGGGCTGTTTTCACTGTTCACACCGCCGCGTGAAGAAGGTGGCGAACCCGCTTTCCTCGCAAAAAGCCAACTGGCGGCACAACTCGTCTGGCCGCCGCGCCCGCTGCTTTTCTTACAGCATGAACTGCATCACCACTTTGGCATTGATTTGCGCCAGCTTTGGGCTTTCACCGTGCTGCGCCGCGCATTTTTACCGGTGCTGACGGTGATGGTGCTTTGCGGCTGGTTGCTAACCGGAATGCAGCAAATTTCTGCCACTCAACGTGGTATTTATGAGCGATTCGGCAAACCGGTAGCGGTACTGTCTTCCGGACTGCATTACGGGCTGCCGTGGCCTTTCGGACAAGTCATGCTGACGGAAAATGGCCAGGTGCATGAGTTAGCCGCCGGGGAAGAATCCGATACCACACCTGAACCGCTGACCAGTGCCGAAGGCACCGCACCTGCAAGTGCAGACCGCCTGTGGGATGCTATCCATAGCTTTGATAAAGCACAGATTATTGCCAGCCAGAGTGGCAGCCAACAAAGCCTGCAAATCATTAATAGCGATGTGCGGTTTATGTGGCGCATTGGCTTAACCAATGACGCAGCGCTGGCAGCAACCTATCACAGCATTAACCTGCCGGAACTGATTCGCAGCACGGCAAACCAGGTGCTGGTGCATCAGTTTTCCTCGCTGACGCTTGAACAATTGCTGGGTGAACAACGCAACGATTTAGCGCAGCAGATTAACCAGGCCGTGCAGCAAAAACTCGACAGCCTTCATAGCGGTGTCGAGCTACTTTCGACCGTCGTCGAAGCCATTCATCCACCAGCAGGTGCGGCAGATGCGTTCCACGGTGTGCAGGCGGCACAAATTTCGGCGCAGGCACTGATTTCCCGCGAACGCGGGCATGCAGCCGAACTGGCAGCCAGCGCACAAACCACCGCGACCGCTCGCCAGAATCAGGCCCAGATGAATGCCACCGATGTGACCAGCAAAGCGCAATCAACCGCCGTGCGTTTTGCCGCGCAGAAACAGGCTGTCGCACAGTCGGGGCAGGTGTTTGTCGATGAATTATGGTTTAGCCAGTTGCACCAGACGTTGGGCCACAGCCCGCTGTTGATTATCGACCATCGCATTGGCACAGATTCACCGCCAACTATCGACCTGCGCGAGTTTCCCTCATTGAACGAAGCAGCACGGCGCGACGCGCCTTCTAAACCGACACAGGAGTCTTCCCGTTGAGCCATTCACATAATCATGGTTGCAGCAGCGGTTGCCATCACAGCCATCATTCAGCTTCTGATGCCCCGAAATCGAAGGCCTGGAAACGCATTGCGGGCGCAGGATTGCTGGTTATTCTTCTGGCGGCGGCTGCCAGCCTGGTTCAGGTGCGTTCCGGCGAATCGCTGATCATCACCCGTTTTGGTAATCCGGTGCGCGTGCTGCTTAACCCTGGTCTTGCCTGGCGACTGCCTGCGCCTTTTGAAATGTCGACCGCCGTGGATTTGCGTTTACGCACCACGTCGAGCGGTTTGCAGGATGTGGGCACACGCGATGGCCTGCGGATCATTGTGCAGTCGTTTGCCGTCTGGCAGGTCGATAACACGCCGGAACATGTGCAGCGTTTTATGCGCGCGGTGCAAAACCAACCCGATGAAGCGGCACGGCAAATTCGTGCGTATCTGGGTTCAGCGCTGGAAACAACCGCCAGCGGTTTTATGCTCTCTCAACTGGTGAATACCGACAGCAAACAAGTGCAGCTCAACCAGTTTGAATCGCATTTGCAGGCGCAAATCAGCCAGCCGCTGCTGGAAAGTTACGGCATTCGACTAGTACAAGTTGGCACCGAACGCCTCACGCTTCCGGCTGTAACGCTCAACGCCACGGTAGACAGAATGCGCGCGGAACGCGAAACCATCGCCACCGAACGCACTGCCGAAGGCAAACGCGCCGCCGCTGAAATTCGCTCCGCCGCAGAACGTGATGCTCGCATTGTTGAAGCGCAGGCGCAGGTTCAGGCGGCTGATATTGAAGCGCAATCTCAGGTACAAGCGGCTGATATTTATGGCAAGGCGTACGCCAGTTCACCGCAGCTCTACAGCCTGTTACGCCAGCTTGACGCACTCAGTGGCGTGGTAAATTCCAGCACCCGCCTGGTGTTACGCACCGACGCAGCACCATTCCGCCTGTTAGTGGAAGGGCCCAAGCTGGATAAAAACCATGAGTGATAACCAGATGAAAAAGTCTGCGGGCCCGTGGACACAATCGATAGGCCTCGCATTTTATGCGCTTTATGGGCTGACGTTGCTGGCAGCCGCGACGTGGCTTTTCTCTAACGTCCGCCAAATCCCCGCAGACAGCCGCGCTGTAGTGCTGCATTTCGGTGCCCAGCAACGCATCGCCGAACCGGGTTTGTTACTGACCTGGCCGAAACCGATTGATGACGTGGTGATGGTGCCTGCGCCAGATCGGGTTATCGAACATCACGTTACCGCGCTATTGCGCTCCAGCGATGCGCAGCATGCGGATATGCGTGAAGATAACAGCAACGATGCGCTGGCAGGTTCAGGTTATCTGCTGACGGGCGATGCCGGTGTGGTGCAACTGGATATCAGCGTGTTTTACCGTGTCGCCACGCCAATGGATTATGTGTTGCAGGGCGAGCACGTGCTCCCGGCGCTCGACCGCCTGGTTGAGCGTGCTGCCATCGCGGTTTGTGCGTCCAGGGATCTCGATACTATTCTGGTTGCGCGCCCGGAAATGGTCAGCGGTGATTTAAACGTTGCTCAACAGCGCGAACGCCTACGGGCCGACGTGCAGCACAACATCGAACAAAATCTACAACGCCTGGCGCAATCGGGTAGCTCGCTGGGCATCACGCTTGAGCGCGTTACCGTGCAATCCACTCTGCCAGAAACGACGGTCACTGCTTTCAACGCCGTGTTAACCGCCAGCCAGAAGGCATCGCAGGCCATTGCCACAGCAAACACAGACGCTTCTTTAATACGGCAAAAATCCACCCAGACTGCTGACCAGCTACGCCAAACCGCACAGGCTCAGGCGCGAGAAAAAGTGGCAAAAGCGCAGTCCGATACGGCGATGGTAAATCGCCTGGCCAACAGCCATAACGACCCCGACCTGTTAGCGCGAGTTTACCGCGAGCGCATTGCAGCGATTCTGGCGCAGGCCGAATCCGTCATTACCGTTTCACCACAAGATGATGCGCACCTTATTTTGCAAGCAGCCGGGCAAAAGGAACCTTCTAAACCATGAGCACCCATTCTGTTAATCCCGGCGGCGCGTTGTCTCATCAGGAACAACGGCAGATTGCCCGCCAGCTGATACTCGCATTAGTCGCCAGCGGCACGTTAATTCTTGGTTTGCTGTGGCGCTGGCTGGTGCCTGAGCAGGTCGCTGTCGCCGATATTTTACTGGGTGGCGCATCGCTGATGGTCGGCATCCCCGTATTGCGCCACGCCTTTTACAGCCTGCGCTACCCGAGCCTGCACGGCATTACCGATCAGCTGATTGCTCTGGCGCTACTTGGCGCATGGGCGACGGGCGATTTGCTCACCGCAGCACTTTTACCGCTGATTATGATAGTGGGGCATATTCTCGAAGAACGTAGCGTGATTGGCTCGCAGGAGGCGATTGAAGCGCTGGGTAAACTCACCCGCAGCCGCGCACGACGCTTTGATGCCGAAGGCAATCTGCATGACATCGACAACCATGAACTGGTGGCGGGCGATATTGTAGAAGTGCGTGCAGGTGACCGTCTGCCAGCCGATGGGCGAGTGCTGGAAGGCCAGGCGAGTTTAGACACCGCGCCTATCACGGGCGAGTCCGTGCCACTGGAAGTCAAACCCGGCATGAATGTTTATGGCGGGGCAATAAATCTGGATGGCCGCTTGCGCATTGAAGTCACGCGAACGGGCGAAACCTCAACGCTGGGACGGGTTGTGGCGCTGATGCAAAGTGCCGAACAAGCCAGCCCGCCGATTACCCGCCTGCTGGAACGCCACGCCGCGCGCTATCTGCTGCTGGTTTTACTGATTGCCGCCAGCACCTGGTTTTTGACGCAGAACAACCAGGCCATGTTGGCGGTGCTGGTTGCCGCCTGCCCGTGCGCGCTGGTTCTTTCTGCTCCCGCGACATCTATCGCTGGGCTGACTGTCGCGGCGCGTCACGGTATTTTGATTCGCGGTGCGGCGTTCCTCGAAGAATTAGCGGAACTGAATGCCGTCATTATTGATAAAACCGGTACGCTCACCCACGGCAAACTGCAACTTCATGAATTACTGCCGGAAGAAGGTGAATCACCGGAAGCGCTGTCTGCGCTGGCGGCAAGCCTGGGGGCGACCAGTAACCATCCGGTAAGCCGCGCGTTGGTCAGCATCGCCCCGCAAAGTGAATGGCCGCAGCTTGAAAATGTACATGAGCATCAAGGACTCGGCGTTTCAGCCACCACCGCCGTGGGCGAAGCATTTCTTGGCAGACACGAACTGTTAAAAAAGCAGGTCACAACGCTGCCGGAAGAACCTCCTCACGATGGGCCAATTGTTGGTCTGGTGCTGGCAGGCCGCTTCCGTGGCTGGTTTTTGCTGGCCGATAGCCTGCGGGACGAAGCCGCAAGCGCAATGGCTGACCTACGCGAATTAGGGCTGAACCAACAGTTATTGCTGACTGGCGACCGCCAGGCCGTGGCTCAACGCATCGCCCAAAACGTCGGCATTAACGATGTGATTGCCGGAGCGCTACCCGCAGATAAATTGCATCAGGTCAGCGTGCAAATCGACAACGGCTACCGCCCAATGGTGGTGGGTGACGGCATTAACGATTCACTGGCGCTAAAGGCGGGCGTGGTTGGGATAGCAATGGGCGCGGGCGGCTCGGACATCGCCATGGCATCCGCCGATATCGTATTGATTGGCGGGGATTTACGCCGCCTCGGAACCTGCGTGCGCTTAAGCCGCCTCTGTCGCCGGACATTACAGATGAACGTGCTGATAGGCCTGGGCTGGACGCTGGTGATTGTCGTCGCCGCCGCCTTCGGCTGGCTCGGAGCCTCGGGTGCCGTGATCGCCGCGATTCTGCATAACTTGAGTACGTTGCTGGTGTTGGGCAACGCCGGACGATTGCTGCGGTTTGAGGAAAAGCTGGGTGGGTGATGGAAGCCATTAGCAACCCACCGCTCCCAAACGAACGTCTAAGAAAGGCTGCTCAGCGTTTAAGGAATATGAAAATTGGCAGCCCTGAAAGGCTGCCCGTCTATTGGCGTTTAAATTTTAGGAGATGGAAGAAGCGCAACTTCAGGGTCGTGACAGGGTGATGCTTCTAATTAGTTGAATTGATGTATGATGCCCGCTTTTGAGGTTTTCTCATGGCCAGCGTTAATGTTCATTGTCCCCGTTGTCAGTCTGCTCAGATTTACCGTCATGGGCAGAACCCTAGAGGCCATGACCGGTTTCGCTGTCGTGACTGCCACCGCGTGTTTCTGCTCACCTATATGTTTTTGTGGTTTTACTCACTTTCGTACAAAAAACTTCCACAACAGGGATAGCTCAGATAGTTACTGACAATCATGTATTTGTCTGATTACGGATACATTGCTTTCTTTTCTTATTTCTTTAATAGGCCGAACATAATAACTCAGTCGATATAAATATATGTATGAGGCATCACAGAATGAGTGACATTGTTTATGTGAAAATTCATGGTGAACGGCAAGGGAATATTTCTGTTGGTTGTGGGGCAATAAACTCGATAGGTAATCGCTATCAATTAGGGCATGAAAATGAAATATTCGCGTTTGGTTTATCTAATGAAATGTCAGGGACAGGTGTAGGGTTTAGTTTACATGAGTTGAATTTCAGTAAATTAATCGACAAGAGTAGTCCAATGCTAGGTCAGGGTATTTCGAACAATGAGAGATACTTCCTTGAGTTTAATATTTACCGTATTAGCAAGTACGGGAAGTGGGAAAAGTATTACTACATCGAGCTGCGCGGGGCAACACTAGCGAGTATTACGACAAATTACGCAAATAACAACCTCGATACAGAAGTCGTTGCAGTACGCTATGAGTACATAGTGTGTAGGCATTTAATAGCGAACACGGAATTCAGCTATTTTACGCTTCCAGTGGATTATAATAGCCTATTTAGCACTCAAAACCCTATCGTAGCCGCACAAGTGCCGCAATTTGAGACACTGAATAGCAAAAGCGTGGGGCGCCTCTTAGCCGCGGGGGGTGTCTATAACGGTAATATAGAGGGATTCCAGCAGACGGCAGAGCAACTCGGTGGCGAAGCTAAGACTGGCTACGACCAGGTGCTGAATGAAACGACCAAAGGTGTTGCCATTGCTGCCGCTTCTATTGCCGCTGGGTTTGGAATTGGACGATTAAGCGTCGCTAGAGAAGTAGCTCAGTTAGACGTAAATTCAAATCTTCATGTTCTTGGTAAAGTCAAAGGGGAATATTCGGCTATTAAACCGGGGCCGTTGAGTCCTGACATTGCAGAAACATTTGCAGGTGGTATATACAAGGAAATCGTTCTATCTGAGGATACAACATTTTTCAGATCCGGAGTTAAGGATATACCTTTTGGGCAATATCTAGGGTATGAACAGCCTCTGGGTGTTATTCAGTCACGAATTGATAAGGCGGTTTTACCCGTATGGCCCAGCGGGGCAATATCGCCCCTGGATACAAAATTTGCGATACGAATACCGGCAGGTAATACCGTATTTGTAGGTGAAACGGGATATCAATATGGTTTCTATCAAGGGGGAACTGACCAGGTTGTCTCTATTAAGCCTTGGGATATTTCGGGCGTTCAGGTATCTAATATAGGAGTGTTAAAATGAAATCAGAAATCAAGACCACAGTAAGCAGCATTATTACCATTTTATTGGATAATAATGAAAAATTTTGGATCAAAGAGTTAGAAATACTTAGCCCACAATTAGATATTAATTATGTAGATACCTTGCATGAATTAAGAAAACTATTTGGTGGTGCAGGGTCATTCACTGATCTAGTTTTACATAAAGATGGCTGGCCGCTTAAAACTGAAAATGATGAACTTTTCGAACTAAGAACTAAACTTTATAAACAAATCAAAGATGAATTGCAGAATCATACAAGTTGTGAATAATTTTCCCTGATTGGATATACAGCACTTTCAGCCCGCTGGTGACGGCCTTGTAGTCCCTTCCACGACACGTATTTCAGGCTGTTGCGCACCATATGGATAATGCACAGTTGGATATGCGTTTGTGGGTAGACGCTGATCATTGTCGCCGCCTTCGGCTGGCTCGGAGCCTCGGGTGCCGTGATCGCCGCGATTCTGCGTGCTGGGCAACGCCGGACGATTGCTGCGGTTTGAGGAAAGGCTGGGTGGGTGATGGAAATTTACCCGGCTAAAATTTACACTGCGCGTAAGAAAAAATCTTACAGGGAGGTACTTTAATGACCAGAACAGAAACAACCGATCTCAATGGGAAATTATGTGAGTTGCTGGCAGAACAACGGGCGGAAGGACAGATAAAACTAAATGGAACATCCAGAGATCGTGTCATGGAAGCCATTAGTAACCCACCGCAACCAAACGAACGTCTCAGGAAAGCTGCTCAGCGTTTAAGGAATATGGTGTAGGACTGCGACAAATTGGCAGCCCTGAAAGGCTGCCCGTCTATTGGCGCTTAAATTTTATCGGCGCGACTCAGTAAGCTATCTGCTTTTCGTTCAAGCCCATGCAATAAAGGAATCAGTGAGCTGATCGCTGTAATCCCATACCCTGCCTGACAAAGGCTTTCCTGCGAAAATTCCACCACATTGTTATCCGCAAAAGTGATGAACGATTTCCCGATGAAATTCAGTGCATGGCACAGCCCTGCGATGCTTTCCTCACAATGAGATGCGAGCTGAAGATTTTCTTCGGTGGAGAAGTTATCAAGATTTACTGCTGCGACAATATTTGCCATATCGAAATAGAGAACGTCCGTATCAGCAAGCTGTGGGCGAGAGATCTCAGCGACGTGCGGGAACGTGTAGCCTGTTGATTGTGCTGCTGTGTTACTATTAGCGTCAGCCATAGCATTATCCTAAGTAATGGTTGTGGTTAGACGCCCTGCATGTGTTCGAGTACATCGGGGCGTTGTCATTTCTGTCATGTGATAGTAATGTGTCATCACACATAACTACCATACTCCAAGTGTATTTTAGGTGTCAACACACATGAATGAAAGAAGAGGCAACCCCCCATTCCAGTTTCGGCTAGATCCAGAACTACGTAAGGCTATGGAAGAGGCGCAACGTCAGGATGGTGACGAGTCTTTAGCTGCGTGGATTAAGCGAATCATCAGGAAAGAACTGAAATCTCGGGAAAGTAAATAAACCCAAAATTCAGCCAAATTATCCCCTCTGGCAGCCCCTCCCACCCTTACGCTATACTACCCGTTGAAATTGCTGGCCCAACCTCCACGGACCGGCAGTCAACACGCTTTAACCCATGGATGTTCAACTTCCCTTCCGAGGATTCGGCTTGTAGCTGAAAAAACTATGTTAAACAGTATTTTATTAATACTTCTTCTTATCTCCGTCAGTGCGTTCTTCTCGATTTCAGAGATCTCACTGGCTGCGTCCCGCAAAATCAAACTCAAGCTTCTGGCTGATGATGGCAACCTTAACGCACAACGCGTACTGAAAATGCAGGAAAGCCCTGGCATGTTCTTTACCGTGGTGCAGATTGGCCTGAACGCAGTGGCAATTCTTGGCGGTATCGTCGGCGACGCGGCATTTTCACCAGCCTTTAAAACCATTCTGGAGCGTTTCTTCTCACCAGAAATGGCTGACCAACTGAGCTTTATTACTTCATTTACCCTGGTCACCAGCCTGTTCATTCTGTTTGCAGACCTCACCCCGAAACGCATCGGTATGATTTCGCCTGAAACGGTTGCTTTGCGAATCATCAACCCGATGCGCTTCTGTTTGTTTATCTTCCGTCCGTTGGTGTGGTTCTTTAACGGCCTGGCAAACGTGATTTTCCGCATTTTCAAACTGCCAATGGTGCGTAACGACGACATCACGTCCGACGATGTGTATGCCGTTTTTGAAGCCGGTGCGTTGGCTGGTGTTCTGCGTAAGCAGGAACATGAGTTGATTGAGAACGTGTTTGAGCTGGAATCGCGTACCGTGCCGTCGTCAATGACATCGCGCGAAAATGTTATCTGGTTTGATTTGCACGAAGACGAGCAGAGCCTGAAGAACAAAATCGCCGAGCATCCGCATTCCAAGTTCCTGGTGTGTAATGGCGATATCGACCACATCGTCGGCTACGTTGATTCAAAAGAGCTGCTGAACCGCGTACTGGGCAACCAAAGCATGGCGCTCAACAGCGGTGTGCATCTGCGTAACACGTTGATTGTGCCGGACACGCTGACGCTCTCCGAAGCGCTGGAAAGTTTCAAAACTGCGGGTGAAGACTTTGCGGTGATCATGAACGAGTACGCGCTGGTGGTGGGTATCATCACGCTCAATGATGTGATGACCACGCTGATGGGCGACCTGGTTGGCCAGGGCATGGAGGAGCAGATTGTTGCTCGTGATGAAAACTCCTGGCTGGTTGAAGGCGGCACGCCGATTGACGATGTGATGCGTGTGCTGGATATCGACGAGTTCCCGCAGTCGGGCAATTACGAAACCATCGGCGGCTTTATGATGTTCATGCTGCGAAAAATCCCGAAACGCACCGATTCGGTGAAGTTCTCAGGGTATAAGTTCGAAGTGGTGGATATTGATAACTACAGAATCGACCAGTTGCTGGTGACGCGTATCGACAATAAGCCGACTCCGCTGACGCCAAAACTGCCGGATTCTGAGGAGCAGACTGCCTCCTGACAAGTGTGCCGCCCATAGCGTTATGGGCGGCATTTTTTTACCGATGCACCCGAGTCCCTTTTAGCCCTGCCAGAATCGCAGGCGCATCTTTTAAAGCGCCAATCCACGCGACTTTCCCCGTTTGCTCAACAAAGTCGATCACCGCTTCAGCTTTTGGCCCCATGGCACCGTCTGGTGCGGCGAACGGCCGCAGCTCATCCGCAGTAACATCCAGCAGCGCTCTGGCGTTTGGTGTCCCCCAATCCTGATACACGGCGTCGGCGTCGGTCAGGATCATCAGGTGTTCCGCTTCCAGCTCTATTGCCAGACGCGATGCCGTTAAGTCTTTGTCGATAACAGCTTCCACGCCACAGTATCCGTTTGCCGTGCTCACCACTGGCATCCCACCACCGCCTGCACATATCACAACATGATCCAACGCCAGTAACGCCTGTATTCCTGCAAGATCCAAAACACGCTGTGGGCGAGGGGAAGCAACGACGCGCCGCACGTATTGCCCGTCGCGCTTTAGCTGCCAGCCGTACTGTTCGCGCAATGCAGCCTCCTGCTCAGGTGCGTAAACCGGGCCAATATATTTGCCTGGCACCTGAAACGCCGGATCGTCACCCTGCACTTCGATACGCGTTAATAGGGTGCTAACAGGCGGCATAGCGGGGAGCTGGCCGAGTTTTTGGGTGATCATATAGCCCAACATTCCCTGGGTTTCTGCCACCAGAATATCCAGCGGGTAAGCGGGTGCCGTGTCACAAGAAAGATTTTGCAATGCCAGCAGCCCCACCTGCGGGCCATTACCGTGAACAATCACCACCCGGTAATCCTTGCTCAGCGTGGCGACCACATCCCCCACTAAACCAATATTTTTATATTGGTTTTCCGCCGATAAAACCTCGCCGCGTTGTAATAACGCATTTCCGCCTAATGCAATAACCAGTGTCTTTTTCATTTTGTCGCTCATCTAATCAGGTCTTAATGAGCGATAAAATAAACAAACCAGATAATTAAAGTGTGATTCAGATAACGCACTAATTATAGAAAAGATAATTCTTATAAATACCTTTTAACAATCCATCTTTATTAAATATTTTTATCAACTGAAACTATTAAAGTTTTTTTAATAATAAACTGCAATCAAGCCCCCTACTCAAAAGGAAATCATCACAATTAATCAAGTGTGATTGCGCTCAAAAGAAAATGTCCTTCAGCACTCTATGGTAGCGGCATCTGTTCCGCGCCACACGGTGCTGAACACCAGGAATTAAAGTACAATCAAGGAAATTAACATGTCTGACTCAATTAACTCTGTCGCGGAAACGCAAAAAAGAGGGATACCGGCCTGGTGGGTAACCATATTCCTCTTCTGGCTCGGTTGGATATTTATGTATGCCGACCGTACTGTATTAAACCCGGTCATGGGGGAATTACAAAAAGAGTTTGGATTAAGTGGAACGCAGCTTGGCATACTTAACTCTGCGTTTTATTTCTCCTATGCTTTATTACAAATTCCGGCAGGTATTCTCGGCGATAAAATCGGCAAGAAAAAAGTTCTTATCCCTGGTTTTCTCTTATTCGGCGTTTTCACCGCAGTGACGGGGTGGGCGAAAACCTGGACGACGCTGCTGTTTGCCCGCATGGTGACTGGCGCGGGTGAAGGCACCTATTACGGCCCACAATATGGCCTCTCTTCTGAACAAATCCCTAAGAAATTCCGCTCGTTAGGCAGCGCGATTATCAACAGCGGCATGGCGTTTGGTATTGCACTTGGCCTGATGAGCTCAAGCTGGCTGGTTTACGATCAGGGTCATAGCTGGCGGATGCCGTTCTACGTCATGGCGGTGCCTTCCATTCTGATCGGCCTGTCTATCTGGTTCTTTGTTAAAGAGAAAAAGCGCGTAGTCGTTACCGCTGACGGCCAGGTAGTGAAAAAAGGCAAATTCAGTGATTTGCTGAAAAACCGTAACCTGCTGCTCACCTATCTGATGGTGTTCTGTAGCCTGTTTGGTTTCTTCGTCATCCTCACCTGGCTGCCTTATTACCTGCAAAGCGAACGCGGGATCGCAGGCAGCGAAACGGGCTTTATCTCCTCTCTTGTGGCGTGGATTTCCATCCCTGGCGCACTGCTGTTCTCAACAATTTCTGACCGCCTCGGCAAACGTAAGCCGTTGATCCTGATCCTCGTGCCGGTTGCCATTGTCAGCATGCTGTCGATTGTCTGGATGCCGAGCATGACGGGTGTCGTTGTCGCACTGTGCGTTTATGGCCTGGTGGGCAAACTGGCGCTCGATCCGGTGCTGGTGGCGCTGGTCGCCGATAGCGTGGACGAAAACAACTACAGCACCGCCTTCGGCCTGTTCAATTTCATCGGCATGAGTTCTTCCATTCTGGCACCGATTATCGCCGGAGCCGCCCGTGACATGACCGGCAGTCTGGCCTCCAGTTTCTATGTGTCTGCTGCGCTGCTGGTTGTTGGCCTGGTCGGCATGATGTTTTTGAAAGAAAAGAAATAATCAGAGGTAATCACCATGATTTATGCATTTGTTAAGAAAGGGAGTTTTCAGGACTCAGTGAGCCTGATGATCATCTCGCGCAAGCTGAGTGCATCTCCCGATGTGGACGAAGTGTCGGTAATGATGGGCACTCCGGCGAACAAATCACTGCTGGAGGCGACCGGCTTCTGGCATGAGGATTTCGCTTCTGCGACACCCAATGATATTTGCGCAGCGGTTCGTACCCACGTTGAAGATCCTGCAATTGTCGGGCAGATGCGCGAGCAGCTCGACGCAGAACTGACCGCGATTGCTCAGGCCGCAAGCAGCGGGCAACGGCTGCCAAAAGCTCGCCGCTGGCAGAGCGCCTGCGACAAATTGCCTGATGCCAATCTACTGCTGATATCCGTCGCCGGTGAGTATGCCGCAGGCGTTGCCGAGCAGGGACTCATCAGCGGCAAAAACGTCATGATGTTTTCCGATAACGTGCCAATTGCCGATGAAATCGCGCTGAAAAAACTTGCTCATGAAAAGGGGCTGATTGTGATGGGGCCGGACTGCGGCACCGCGATGATCGCAGGCGCACCGCTGGCTTTCGCTAACGTGCTGGAAAAGGGCAATATCGGGATTATTGGCGCATCCGGCACCGGGATTCAGGAACTGGCGTCACAAATTGCCTTGCACGGCCACGGCATCAGCCACGCGATTGGCCTGGGTGGGCGTGATTTAAGTGCCGACGTAGGCGGGATCAGCGCGCTTAGCGCACTGGAAATGCTGGCGGCCGATGAACAAAGCAAAGTGCTGGCGTTTGTCTCCAAGCCCCCTGCGCCAGAGGTGCGCCAGAAAGTTATCGCCGCGATGCAGACTATCGCTAAACCGGTGGTAGCCCTGTTCCTGGGTGCAAAAATCGAGCATCGTCACGAAGGCAATGTCTGGCTTGCAGCAACACTTGCCGAAGCCGCGCAACTGGCGGTGATGCTGGCGAGCGTCAGCGAAGTCGCCGAGAGCCAGCCGGATGTCACCGGTAAAAAGATTTCTGGCCTGTATGCCGGAGGCACACTCGCCGCCGAAGCCGCCATGCTGCTGGCAGATCAGCTCAACGTCGAGCCGGATGCTCACCATCATAACGGCATCATGCTGCACACCGAGGGTCATCAGATTGTCGATTTGGGCGATGACGTTTACACCCTTGGCCGCCCGCATCCGATGATCGACCCAACCACCCGTTCGATTGAAATCGAAAAGTTGATCCCGCAGACCGATGTCGGCGTGCTGTTGCTGGATGTAGTGCTGGGCTTTGGAGCCTGTGCCGATCCGGCTGGAGCGGTAGTCGAAGCGGTAAACACTGTGCGCGCAGCGCGTGGTGAGAAAAATCCTCTGGTGGTGATCGCCACGCTAACGGGCACCGAAAAAGATCCACAGTGCCGCTCAGAGCAAGCCGACGCGCTGCTGAATGCCGATATTGTGGTGATGAATACGCTCCAGGAAGCCTTGCTGCTCGCCAGCCATCTTATTACCCGCCAGCCTTCACTGACGGTTCGGACTCGCCCGGCGCTGTTGGACGGCGCAAAAATTATCAACATCGGTTTGCGTAGCTTTGCTGTGGATCTGCAAAGCACAGGCACTCCGGTCGTTCACTATCAATGGGCACCCGTTGCCGGTGGCAACGCGCATCTTGCCAGTCTGTTAAAACAATTAAATTAAAGAGGTACGGTTATGTATTCTTCTATTACTGAAGCCAACGCGGCAATTATCGAACGTATTAAAGCAGCCCGCCCACACTGGACAGGCGTTCGTCTGGCACACATTGCCATTCCTGAACTGGCGCAGGGCAAAAAATTACTGCACGCTGGCCCACCGATTGCCTGGGCAGATATGACTGGCCCGATGCGCGGTGCCTGCCTCGGAGCCACGCTGTTTGAAGGCTGGGCGAGCAACGAAGCTGATGCGGAAGCGTTGCTGGCAAGCGGCGGCGTTGAGTTTATTCCTTGCCATCACGTTGGGGCGGTTGGCCCGATGGGGGGAATTACCTCCGCGCATATGCCGGTGCTGGAAGTGAAAAATACCGTTCATGGCAACCAGGCCTGCTGCAATCTGAATGAAGGGATTGGCAAAGTGATGCGCTTTGGTGCCTACGGTGAAGACGTGCAGAAACGCTTACGCTGGATGCGCGATACCCTTACGCCAGTGTTGCAGGATGCGCTTTGCGCGATTGATAACGGTATCGATTTGACGGCGCTGATGGCGCAGGCCATTACCATGGGGGATGAATTTCACCAGCGTAATATCGCCTCCAGCGCGCTGTTAATGCGCATGCTGGCACCGTATATCGTGCAGCTCGACCGCCCGAAAGCACAGCTCGCCGAAGTGATGCAGTTCCTGAGCGTCACCGACCAATTCTTCCTGAACCTGGCGATGGCCTACAGCAAAACGGTGATGGATGCCGCGGCACAAATTAAAGCCGGTTCTATTGTGACCGCAATGACCCGTAACGGACGCGAGTTCGGTATCCGCGTGAGCGGCCTGGGTGACCGTTGGTTTACCGCGCCGGTCAACACACCGCAGGGATTGTTCTTCACCGGCTACAGCCAGGAGGACGCCAACCCGGATATTGGCGACAGCGCGATCACCGAAACGTTGGGTATCGGCGGTGCGGCAATGATTGCAGCCCCTGGCGTCACACGCTTTGTTGGCGCTGGCGGTATGGAAGCGGCGCTGGAAACCTCGGAAGAGATGACTGAAATTTATCTCGACCACAACCCGATGCTGCAAATCCCGACCTGGAACTTTAAAGGCGCTTGCCTGGGGCTGGATATTCGTCGCGTAGTGGAAACGGGGATCACACCGCTTATCAACACCGGGATTGCCCACCGCGATGCGGGTGTAGGCCAGGTCGGTGCGGGTACGGTACGTGCGCCACTGCCATGCTTTGAAAAAGCACTCGAAGCGTTGGCACAGGCTCACCACATCACCGCCTGATATCGCCAATAATTGGGGTGGTGCTGCCACCCCTGAGAAAATAGCCATGCTCACCGTCCATGCCCTCGCCCGTAGCGATCTAGTTTTATCTCAAGGCGGCGAATGGCGCTTGCACAGCCGGTTTTCGCAGGCCATTAATCTGGTCGATCCTGACGGAAAATTGCTGACACTCCACCGTTTCGGCAAGGGATGCAGCCCGGCGGGCTGGCTGTTTCGTTCTGATGATTTTGATTTGCTGAACCAATGGCTTACTCCTGCAAGCACATTGCGGGTTGAAGGGGATTTTCTGGTTAGTGAAGGTTTGCAGATTGGCACCCGACGCAGGCTAAATTTATCGATTCCACATTACGACACACTCACTATCCCCGACCTGCGTTTTTGTTCCACGCCCACCGGCCTGCTCGGGCCGCTGAATGAAGCCTGCGAAAATATGGAACACCCACTGCTGCGCCAGTTGCATGATGGCCTGACACGTTGGTCGGCAGGCGAAGAACCAGACTGGCGCATGATTATCGGCCTCGGCCCTGGATTAACCCCCAGCGGCGACGATATGTTGATTGGTGCAATGTCCGTGGTTTACAGTCACGCTCATTTTCGTAACGCCTTAAAAAAGGACACCTTTTTACCTCCTGATAGCCAGCTTGTTGCACTGACGACTTCGGTAAGCTGTACTTATCTGGAAAACGCTCGTGAGGGACGTTTCTCAACGCCTTTATTGCGCCTGCTTCGTCGTCTCGCAACTCATCGTGATAGCCGCTCAGCCGTAGAAAGCCTGCTTGCCCACGGTCATACCTCCGGGGCAGATACGATTATCGGGCTGGTAACCGCCTTACGTTGGCTGGAGGGGATTCAACAAGGATAAACCTATGCTCGATCATGAAACGATTCGAACATTTATTAAGGTCGCAGAAACCGAGAGTTTTTCGCAGGCCGCCAGCGTTCTTCACAAGACACCCGCTGCGATCAGCTATCGAATTAAAACGCTGGAAGAACATGTGGGAACGCAGCTATTTATGCGTACCACCCGCACTGTTAATCTGACGCTCGCCGGGAAGCATTTGCTGGAACATTGCCGCCAATGGCTAAGCTGGGTCGATGTCATGCCTAGCGAATTGCAGCAGATCAATGCAGGCGTTGAGACGCAGGTAAACATTGTGGTGAACAATCTGCTCTACCAACCACACATCGTGGCAACGTTTCTGGCCTGGCTGAACCAGCGTTTCCCGTTTACTCAATTTCAGATTTCACGCCAGGTTTATATGGGCGTGTGGGACGCCCTGTTGTATGACGATTTTCATCTCGCCATTGGCGTGACGGGTTCTGAATCGCTGTCAAATAATATCTCTTTGCATCCGCTGGGCGAGATCTCGTGGTTATTTGTTATCGCCCCTAACCACCCGCTGGCACTCAATAATGACCAGGTGCTTAGTGAAGACACGCTGCGTCGCTATCCGGCGATTAATATCGACGATACCTCACGCACGTTGACCCGCCGTGTCGCCTGGCTGCTACCTGGGCAAAAAGAGATCAAAGTACCGGATATTAGCACCAAGCTGGAGTGCCATTTGCGGGGGTTAGGGATTGGATTTTTACCAGAGCACCTTTGCCAACCGTGGATTGATAATGGGCAGCTTATCACTCGCGAAGTGGCGCGCGGGCGTCAACCTTCTCAGCTTTCTCTCGCATGGAAATCTGTAGGTTCAGGAAAGGTAATACGGGAAATTGTGACGCAATTTCAGCATCGAGATGACGCCATACAAGGGTTTCTGGATAATATCGACCAACAACCAGGATATGTAGCCTGAACACCAGAAACACTAACGGCACCCTCGGGTGCCGTTTTATTGGGTACTGCTTATGGCTTTACGCCATTTCCGCCTGCATACGCAATACCTGGCGGTTTACTTCAGACATAACAGATAGATGCTGCTTATCTTTCACTTTCGGGATAAGAATCTTGCCTTTATCAAATTCAAAAGCGCCAACGTCCTTGATGTACAACCGTCCACGAAACAGGATTTTCACGTACTTCGCCACCTGAAGCGGGTTGTACCGTTGGAAAATTTTCATTCTTTTTCTCTCCTGCAGTGTTAACGCCCCTGCGGTTCCACATTTGGTCCGACAAAACGAGGCGAAAAATTTGGTGCCTGGAAACTATAGTCCATATGCAAACTGACACCTAGTTTGCACAATCTTATTTACGGTTTAATTACAAGTTCTCAGAATATTCTTTTCAAATGTAAACAAATATTAGTTTAAGCCTTCAAATTACAGGGATATGTGCGGTCACCCGCAAACTGGCATTCCTGTTGCGGGACAGAAAGCTATTCAGCACATATGCTTAAAACGTCACGACAAGTGGTCGGATCACCTGCCAATAAAAAGATAAGGAGTCATCATGTCCCTACGTTCAACTCTCGCGCTTTCATTGCTGTTGTTACCTCTCATGGCATCGGCCCATAATTTTGAGAACAATCAACGAGTCTCACCTATTGGTATTACGGATAAAGGTGAGTTGGTGCTCGACAATGATAAGTTTAGCTATAAAAACTGGAATAGTGCGCAGTTGGTGGGAAAAGTGCGAGTGCTGCAACATATTGCCGGTCGCACCAGCGCGAAAGAGAAAAATGCCGGGCTAATTGAAGCGATTAAAGCCGCTAAATTCCCGCATGACCGCTACCAGACAACCACCATCGTGAATACCGATGACGCGATAGTTGGCACGGGAATGTTTGTCCGCAGCAGCCTTGAGAGCAATAAGACACAGTACCCGTGGTCGCAATTTATCGTCGACAGCAATGGCGTGGCGCAAAAGTCCTGGCAGCTGGAAACCGGCAGTTCGGCGATTGTTGTGCTGGATAAAGAAGGTCGTGTTCAGTTTGCGAAAGATGGCCCACTGACGCAGAAAGAAGTGCAGCAGGTTATTAGCCTGCTGCGAGAACTGCTTAGTAAATAGAAACGCGGAAACCTGGGTTTAAGAATGATTCACGCGGGGTGTAGTCAAGAGACTTACCCTGCCAGTCATGCACATGCGCGCCTGCCGCTGTCGCAACGGCATGGCCTGCGGCGGTGTCCCAGATATTTGTTGGCCCAAAGCGCGGGTAAAGCTGCGCTTGCCCTTCTGCTACCAGGCAAAATTTTAATGATGAGCCAATAGATGTCGTCTGGTGCTCACCCAACTGGTGCAAATACTCTTTCAGTTCATCATCGCTGTGCGAGCGGCTAATCACCACCAGCGGTGGACGGGCATCGCGTACTTGAATCTGGTTACGCACGCCGTTTTCTTCTTTCCAGGCTTTACCCTCAGCCGCGCTGTACATCACGTTCAGCACGGGCGCATACACCACGCCCAACACCGCTTTACCTTTTTCGATAAGCGCGATATTGACGGTAAATTCGCCGTTACGTTTAAGGAACTCTTTGGTGCCATCCAGCGGATCGACCAGCCAGTAGCGCTGCCAGTGCTGGCGGGTTTCCCAGGACTGTGGATCTTCTTCCGAAAGCACCGGGATGTCCGGCGTGAGCGTTTGAAGCCCTTTCAGGATAATGGTATGAGCCGCAATGTCAGCCGCAGTGACCGGCGAGTCATCTGATTTTTGCGTCGCTTCCAGCGGTTTCTCCCCCTGGTAAACGTCCATAATGGCAGCTCCCGCCACCCGGGCCAGTTGACAAATTTGCTCTAACATTCTCCACCTCGTGTTGTGTCGCCGCACGCTGTATAGCGTGAATAACCTGTTGTTTTACTTATATCTCATTGCGTCTTGATGCGCTATCTGTGAAGTAATTCCGGTTTAACGATTCTCATTTCTGGCAGACTTCACATTTTTGTAAGCAACAACGTTTATATACATAGCTTCTTGTGCTTTATGTCTAAAAAGGACCTTTATCATGATCAAGTTTAGCGCAACCCTGCTCGCCATGCTGGTTGCTACCAGCGTTCATGCGGCAACCGTTGACCTGCGTATCCTGGAAACCACCGATCTTCACAGCAACATGATGGATTTCGATTATTACAAAGACACACCCACGGAGAAATTCGGGCTGGTGCGTACGGCAAGCCTAATCAATGCCGCTCGTGGTGAGACTGTAAACAGCGTACTGGTGGATAACGGCGACCTGATTCAGGGTAGCCCACTTGGCGATTACATGGCGGCAAAAGGCCTGAAAAAAGGTGATATCCACCCGGTTTATAAGGCACTTAATACGCTGGATTATGCCGTGGGTAACCTGGGTAATCACGAGTTTAACTATGGGCTCGATTACCTGCATATGGCGCTGTCCGGCGCTAAATTCCCGTATGTGAATGCCAACGTTATTGATGCCAAAACCAATAAGCCGCTGTTCACGCCTTACGTGATTAAAGAAACCGTCGTCAAAGATAAAGACGGCAAAGAGCAGACGCTGCGCATCGGTTATATCGGCTTTGTTCCACCACAAATTATGACGTGGGATAAAACCAATCTGGAAGGCAAAGTCACGGTGACAGATATTACTGAAACCGCCCGCCATTATGTGCCAGAGATGCGCAAACAAGGGGCTGATTTGGTTGTTGTTATCGCCCACTCTGGCCTTTCCAGCGACCCGTATCACGCCATGGCAGAAAACTCGGTTTATTACCTCAGCGAAGTTCCGGGTGTCGATACCATTTTGTTTGGTCACGCTCACGCCGTTTTCCCTGGTAAAGATTTTGCCAATATCAAAGGTGTGGATCTTGAGAAAGGCACGCTAAACGGTATTCCTGCGGTCATGCCTGGCATGTGGGGCGACCATCTTGGCGTGGTCGATCTAGTGCTAAATAACGACAGCGGTGCCTGGAAAGTGACGAGCAGCAAAGCCGAAGCGCGCCCAATTTACGACAGCATAGCGAAGAAATCGTTGGTGCCTGAAGATGCGAATCTGGTGAAAGTGCTGAAGCACGATCATGATGCGACGCGTGAGTTCGTCAGCAAGCCAATCGGAAAATCATCCGACAATATGTATAGCTATCTGGCGCTGGTGCAGGACGACCCAACCGTGCAGGTGGTGAATAACGCCCAGACTGCGTACGTTGAAAAATATATTCAGGGCGACCCGGATCTGGCGAATCTGCCGGTGCTTTCTGCTGCTGCGCCATTTAAAGTCGGCGGGCGTAAGAACGATCCAGCCAGTTTTGTGGAAGTAGAAAAAGGCCAGTTAACCTTCCGTAATGCTGCAGATTTGTATCTTTACCCGAATACGCTGGTCGTGGTGAAAGCCACCGGCAAAGAGGTTAAAGAGTGGCTGGAATGTTCCGCCGGGCAGTTTAATCAGATTGATGTAAATAGCTCCAAACCGCAGTCGCTGATTAACTGGGACGGTTTCCGCACCTATAACTTTGATGTTATCGACGGCGTGGATTACCAGATTGATGTGTCACAACCTGCGCGTTACGACGGTGAATGCCAGATGGTGAACCCGAAAGCCGAGCGTATTAAAGGGCTGACGTTCAAAGGCAAACCCATCGACCCGAATGCGACTTTCCTGGTGGCAACCAATAACTATCGCGCTTACGGTGGCAAGTTTGCCGGTACTGGCGATAGCCATATCGCGTTCGCGTCACCAGATGAAAACCGCTCTGTGCTGGCTAACTGGATTACCGCGAGCAAAGAGATCCACCCTGCTGCCGATAACAACTGGCGCCTGGCTCCGATTCACAGCAGCCAGAAGTTAGATATTCGCTTTGAAACTTCACCGGGCGAAAAAGCCGCAGCCTTTATCAAAGATAAAGGCCAGTATCCGATGAAAAATGTCGGTAGCGATGAAATTGGCTTTGCTATTTATCAGCTTGATTTGAGTAAGTAATCTCTCAGGCGTCCCGTTCATTTCGGGACGCCATTACCTGCGGCAAATTCTCTTCAATCCAGTCGGCTAACGCCGCGACTTTTTCACTCACATCTCGGCCCAATGGCGTCAGGCTGTATTCCACATGCGGCGGTACAACCGGGTACGATTTCCGATTTACAAAGCCGTCGGCTTCCAGCCATTGCAGCGTTTGCGCGAGCATTTTTTCACTCACACCGCCTATCTTGCGGCGCAAATCGCTGAAGCGGTGCGTCCCGTCCTGCAATGCCACCAGAATCAATACGCCCCAACGGCTGGTGACGTGCTTTAACACATCCCGCGACGGACACTGTTCGGCGAACAAATTGCCGTTACGCATTTGCTCGCTTAACGACGGAGCACGAGTTTCAATTTCACTCATTTCATACTTACCTTTTTGTGCGTACTTACTAAAAGTTAGTGCTAGTGATAGTGTGACACAACTTAACCAGAACCTACCAGGAGATTTACCATGATCGCTATTACCGGCGCTTCCGGCCAACTTGGCCAACTCGTTATTGAAGACCTGCTGAAAACCGTTGCTGCCGAGCAAGTGGTTGCCATTGTGCGTAATCCAGCAAAAGTGAGTGAGCTTGCTGAACGTGGCGTTCAGGTTCGCGCTGCCAGTTATGAAGACAAAGCCGCGCTGGTGCAGGCCCTGACAGGCATTGAAAAACTGCTGCTGATTTCTTCAAGCGAAGTGGGACAACGCGCGGTTCAGCATCGCAATGTGATTGAAGCGGCTAAAGAAGCGGGCGTGAAGCTGATTGCCTACACCAGCGTGTTGCATGCTGATTCTTCCCCGCTGGGTCTGGCTGAAGAGCATATCGCTACCGAGCAACAACTCCAGCAATCAGGCGTTCCATTTGTGCTGCTGCGCAACGGCTGGTACACCGAAAACTATCTCGCCAGTGTTCCGCCAGCTCTGCAACACGGCGCATTTATTGGTAGTACGGGCGAAGGAAAAATCTCTTCTGCAAGCCGTGCAGATTACGCAGCCGCCGCAGCAAAAGTGATGACGCTGGATGACCAGGCAGGCAAAGTTTATGAACTGGCAGGCGACAACGGTTGGACGTTGACTGAACTGACAGCCGAGATTACAAAACAAAGCGGCAAAACAGTGGTGTACCAGAATCTGCCAGAAGCTGATTTTAAAGCGGCACTGTTAGGTGCTGGCCTGCCGGAAGGCCTGGCTGCAATGCTGGCAAACTCCGATGTTGGCGCATCAAAAGGTGGCCTGTTTGATGACAGCCGCCAGTTAAGCCAGCTGATTGGCCGCCCAACCACCACGCTTGCTGATAGCCTCCGCGCTGCGTTGTAATTGTTAACTTTCCGTTAAACATGGACATCCCTATACTAAAGGGATGTCCAGACGGAGGTTAGCGTGCAAGGTGTTCCCGAACATTTCAACGATGAGAAAGACAGCGCCCAGTTCCGGCATTTGCCGCAATTACCTGGCGTTGAGCTGTATCACGCTCATATCTCACGTTATGCGTTCGAGCCGCATACTCACGAAGCCTTTGGCATCGGTACGGTAACCTGGGGTGCTGAGCGTTTTCGCTATCGTGGCGTCCAACATGTAGCAGCGAGAGATTCTTTAGTATTGATGAATCCCGACGAACTGCATACCGGGGAAGCGGCAACCGAAGACGGCTGGCAGTACCGCATGATTTACCTCGAGCCGGAAATTCTCGAATCCGTTACCGGTTCGCGGAACTGGTCGTTTAGTGAAGTGGTCAATCACGATCCGCTACGCGCTGGCCGTATTTCGCAGTTGATTAATGGGCTATGGCGCGCGAGTGATTCGCTCGCTCAGCAAGGCCTGCTGCTTAATCTCATCGATACTTTCCGTCCCTACGCCCACCATTTACTTTACGAGTCGCACAGTTCCGCGCATCGTTTTGAGCAAATTCGGGACTATCTGCACGACAACTATATGCATCCGGTGACGCTCGATGAGCTTGCTGCCGTCGTTTCGCTTAGCCCGTATCACTTTCAGCGCATGTTCAAAGCGCATTTCCACGTAACGCCTCATCAAATGCTGATGGCAATTCGCCTGTGGCGAGCCAAGCAGTTTCTGACCGACGGTATGCCCGCAGCGCAAGTCGCTGTTGCCAGTGGATTAACCGATCAAGCTCACTTGACCCGCGCGTTTTCCCAGCGCTATGGCATCACGCCCGTTCGTTATCAGAAGCAGGTCGCCCGTTAGCAATACCGCAAGCTGGTACAATATTTCCCCAAGCCCTCCATCTACACTTTACGCAAAGAGTTAAGTGGAAGAAGAAGATGTTAACTGGTGTGTTGTACGCCCTGCTCGCAGGGTTGATGTGGGGATTGATTTTCGTTGGGCCGCTGATTGTGCCTGATTATCCGGCTGCGATGCAGTCGACCGGGCGCTACCTGGCGCTGGGATTGATTGCGCTTCCTTTGGCCTGGTTTGGACGCCAACGCCTGCGCCAGTTATGTCGCGAGGACTGGTTCACCGCGCTCAAACTTTCGACCGTGGGCAATCTCATTTATTACGTTTGCCTCGCCAGTGCTATTCAACGTACCGGCGCGCCTATTTCCACGATGATTATCGGCACTTTGCCGGTCGTGATTCCGGTATTCGCCAACCTGCTTTACAGCAAACGCGATGGCAAACTGCCGTGGCACCGGTTGGCACCTGCACTGGTGATTATTGCGTTGGGTCTGGTGATGGTGAATACCGCCGAATTGCGCAGCGGAGAGCTTGAATTTAGCTGGTGGCGCTATGTGAGCGGCATTGGGCTGGCGTTTATTTCCGTCATTTGCTGGGCGTGGTATGCGCTGCGCAATGCCCGCTGGCTGCGTGAAAACCCGGATAAAAATCCGCTGGTGTGGGCCACTGCGCAAGGGCTTTCAATCTTGCCATTTTCACTGCTGGGGTACATCGCCGTCTGTCTGTGGATGTCCCGTACTAACACCGACTTTACCCTGCCCTTTGGCCCGCGCCCTGAGGTGTTTTTGACACTGATGTTAGCCATTGCGCTGTTCTGTTCCTGGCTTGGCGCGTTGTGCTGGAACATCGCCAGCCAGCGTTTACCCACGGTTATCGTCGGCCCACTGATTGTCTTCGAAACCCTCGCAGGGCTGGCGTACACCTTTATGCTGCGCCATAGTTGGCCGCCGTTACTGACATTACTGGGGATTGTTTGCCTGGTCGTTGGCGTGGTGATGGCCGTGTTAACAAAACCGCAGAAAAACACGCTCACAGAAGTGGTGGTTACGACGGAGAAATAGCCTTTACCTCGAAATAGTCATAGCGCCGACTTAAAGGTGCATTTAATATGCGTCTTATATTATCGACAACGAGGTATTTGCTCATGGCTTTCCGCGACCAACCTTTAGGTGAACTGGCTTTAACCATTCCACGCGCATCTGCGCTGTTCCGTAAATTGGATCTCGATTTCTGCTGCGGTGGAAAGCAGACGCTTGAGCGTGCTGCAACGCGTAAAGAGTTGGATCTGGAAGCGATTGAAGCAGAGCTGGCAAAACTTGCCCAGGAGCCCGTCGAGAAAGAGTGGCGCGCCGCACCGCTGGCCGAAATCATCGACCACATCATCGTGCGTTATCACGACCGCCACCGCGAACAACTGCCAGAATTGATCCTCCAGGCGACCAAAGTTGAGCGCGTGCATGCCGATAAACCTGGCGTGCCGAAGGGGCTGGCGAAGTATCTGACCATGCTGCATCAGGAATTGAACAGCCATATGATGAAAGAAGAACAGATTCTGTTCCCGATGATTAAGCAAGGGATGGGTTCGCAGGCCAACGGCCCGATTAGCGTGATGGAAAGCGAGCACGACGATGCGGGTGAGCTGCTGGAAGTTATCAAGCACACCACCAATAACGTGACGCCACCGCCGGAAGCCTGCACAACATGGAAAGCGATGTATAACGGGATTAATGAGCTGATTGATGACCTGATGAATCACATCAGTCTTGAGAATAACGTGCTGTTTCCACGCGCGTTAGCTGGCGAATAACCGTATTCCCCTCTCTTTTTAGAGAGAGGGGAATAAAGATTACTTACGCATCGCTGCAATACGTTTCTTACCAACAAATATCCAGAACACACCTAACACCACAAACCACAATGGCGTCACCATCAGCGCCTGGCGGGTATCTTGCTCCAGCGTCAGCAGCACAATCACGAATGCGAAGAACGCCATACATACCCAGCACATAAATTTACCGAGCGGCATTTTATAGATGGATTTCGCATGCAATTCAGGGCGCTGTTTGCGGTACACAAGGTACGAGCACAGAATAATCGTCCAGACGAACATGAACAGAATCGCCGATACGGTCGTTATCATAGTGAAGGCTGTAATCACGTCAGGATTAACGTAAAGCATCACCACACCGCCCAGCAGGCAGATACAGGAGAAGGTTAAGCCCTTCGCCGGAACCGCATTCTTAGACAGTTTTCCGAAGGCTTTTGGCGCAGCGCCGTCTTGTGCCAGGCCAAACAGCATACGGCTGGTAGAGAACACGCCGCTGTTTGCCGAAGACGCCGCCGAAGTCAGCACCACAAAGTTGATGATACTCGCCGCCGCAGGCAGGCCCACCAGCACGAACAATTCAACAAACGGGCTTTTATCTGGCACTACCGAACGCCAGGGCGTTACCGCCATAATCACGATCAGCGCGAACACATAAAACATGATGATACGGATAGGAATCGAGTTGATCGCACGCGGCAGGGATTTTTCCGGGTCTTTAGTTTCGGCGGCAGTCGTACCCACCAGCTCAACACCCACAAACGCAAACACCGCTATCTGGAAGCCCGCGAAGAAACCGCTAAGCCCTTTCGGGAACCAGCCACCGTCGTTCCACAGGTTGTTGAGAGAGGCTTCAACGCCGGACGGCGAATGGAAATGCGTCAGGATCATCACCAGGCCGATAACAATCAAACCGACGATGGCGACGATTTTGATCATCGCAAACCAGAATTCCATCTCACCGAACATCTTCACGGTGGCGAGGTTTAAGCTCAACAACACCACGATTACAGCAATCGATGCCACCCAATCCGACAGGCCAGGGAACCAGAATTGCGCGTAGGAAGTTATCGCCACTACGTCGGCCATACCGGTGACCACCCAGCAGAACCAGTATGTCCAGCCGGTAAAATATCCCGCCCATGGGCCGAGTAAATCCGCCGCAAAATCGCTGAATGACTTGTATTCCAGGTTTGAGAGCAGCAGTTCGCCCATCGCTCGCATCACGAAGAACAGCATAAAGCCGATAATCATGTAGACAAAAATGATGGAGGGTCCCGCGAGGCTAATCGTCTTACCCGAGCCCATGAACAGGCCGGTTCCGATGGCACCGCCGATGGCGATAAGCTGAATATGGCGGTTGGTTAAATTACGCCGCAGCGACTGTTCAGCCGGAGCCTCAGCCTCGTCTGCAATTTTTATCTGATCTACCATGTTGTATTTTTCCTGTACCTGTCTGTTGTGTTCAGGCTCTACTGGCCTTTATTAAAATAGTGAGAATGTGATGTTGTTGTTCCGGGGAACTCAAAGATAGTAGGGAAGAATTGGCGGAATGAATACTAACAAAAAACCAAATTGTTAATTTAATGTTTATTTTGAGTGCAAAATCACGGCTAAAGAGTGAGAGGCCTCACACAAACACTCAGGCAGGGAGTGTTTACCAGATAAAATCACGCTGTATTTGTTAATGACAAAATAAAAACCCCGCCGAAGCGGGGTCGTTTGAACGCTTACAGAATTTCCAGCAGTTCAACTTCAAAAACCAGCGTGCTGTACGGAGGAATTGACGCGCCAGCGCCACGCTCACCGTATGCCAGGTTTTGAGGAATAGTCAGTTCCCATTTTGAGCCAACCGGCATCAGAGTCAGTGCTTCAATCCAGCCAGCGATAACGCCGCTTACTGGGAATTCAGCTGGCTCGCCACGTTGTACGGAACTGTCGAACACGGTGCCGTCAACCAGCTTACCGGTGTAGTGCACGCGAACGTGATCTTTACGCGATGGGATTGGACCCGTGCCTTGAGTCAGAACGCGGAATTGCAGACCAGACTCGGTGCTGTTCACGCCGTCTTTCTTAAGGTTTTCTTCGAGGAATTTCACGCCTTCAACAGCCATTTCTTTCTGGCGTTCCTGGCGAACGGCGTCGGCACGTTCGTGAACTTCACGCAGTGCGCGATGAACCACATCAACCGGAACTGCCGGAGCATTCCCTTCCAGCGCATCACGCAGACCAGCAACCAGGGCTTCTGGCAGCAGACCTTCCAGACCAGATTCGCTCAGTTGTTGACCTACCTGTAAACCAATACCGTAACTTGCTTGCGCTTCGACGCTGTCAAAAGAAGGGGTCGTCATGAGATTTCCTTTAAGGGTTTTTAAAAGCAAGCCCGAAGCATAGCAGCGTCAATCCATCGGGTAAAATGCAAAAGCGGCAAAGGTGACAAATGCAGACGAAACAGGAACAATGGGTGAAGTGAGCGTTCTATAATGGGGTGGGAAATGTACAGAAGAGTTTGTCTGAAAATGAGGAGTGTTGCCGATGCGATTCGCTGTTAAACCCTGGCTTGCGCAAATTTGGCATGCACCCGATCATTTCCGGCTGATGGACCCGCTGCCGGTCATGCACCGTCGTGGCATTATTATTGCGGCAGTTGTCGTTGTCCTCGGCTTCCTGTGGCCCACAGCCGACGAACCAACCCGTCCGGTGACTCGTGATGCGCAGCTTTCCATTGAGTCACAATCACCGATGCGCGCAAGGCTGGTAAATCCCCCGGCTAATACGGCGCCAGCCACTCCTGTAGAACCTTCTCGCGTGGAAGAACAACCGCAAGCAGATACCCAATCCCCAGTTCCAGAACCCAATAACGATATCCAGCAACAATGGCGTTCGTACCGTGTTGAGTCCGGGCAAACTATGGCGCAGCTTTTCCGCGATCATAATTTACCACCAGCAGATGTTTATTCGATGGCGCAAGTAGAAGGCAGCAACAAGCCGCTGAGCACCTTGCAAACCGGGCAAATGGTGCAGGTTCGTCAGAATGCGAATGGAGTAGTGACGGGGCTGACAATTGATATTGGTAACGATCAGCAGGTGCTGTTTACACGTCAGCCTGATGGCAGTTTTATTCGTGCTCGTTAACGTCTAACTCGGTTTACTCTAAATAATTCGAGTTGCAGGTAGGCGGCCAGGGAGAGAATCCTCAGGAGCTTACTCAAGTAAGTGACTGAGGTGAAGGAGTGCAGCCAACGCCCCTGCAGCTTGAAGTATGACGAGTAAATGCAAAACGCCGGCACGAGGCCGGCGTTTTTACGTATTACTTCAGCGTAAATTACGCTTGAGCAACAACGTTTACAGTCAGTTTAGCGAATACTTCGCCGTGAACCTGGAAGTCCACTTCGTGCTCACCAGCGGTACGCAGAACGCCGTTCGGTAAACGAACTTCGCTCTTAGACACTTCAACGCCAGCTGCAGTTACAGCATCAGCGATGTCGCGAGCACCGATGGAACCGAACAGTTTACCTGCGTCGCCAGCTTTAGACGCAATAGTAACAGTTTCGAGTGCGTTGATCTTCGCAGCGCGAGCTTCAGCAGCTACCAGAACTTCAGCTAATTTAGCTTCCAGTTCTGCACGGCGTGCTTCGAAGAATTCAACGTTTTTCTTGGTAGCAGGAACAGCTTTACCCTGTGGTACCAGGAAGTTACGAGCATAACCCGCTTTAACGTTAACCTGATCACCCAGGCTACCGAGGTTTGCTACTTTATCAAGCAGAATAACTTGCATTACCTTATCCTCTCAAAGTCGTTAATGGACAGTGGCCGATTACTGATGACGATCAGTGTATGGCAACAAAGAAAGGTAACGAGCGCGCTTGATGCAGCGAGCCAACTGACGCTGGTATTTTGCACGAGTACCGGTAATACGGCTCGGGACAATTTTACCACTTTCAGTGATGTAGTTTTTCAGTGTAGCGATGTCTTTATAATCGATCTCTACAACGCCTTCCGCGGTGAAACGGCAGAACTTGCGACGACGGAAATAACGTGCCATTAGGCTAGTCTCCAGAATCTATCAATTCAATCTGCTCGGCATGCAATACCACTTTATTCAGACCATTTTTTGCCTGATGGCAACTAATGAAACCATGAACCGTGAGTACCGTGCCGACCGTAATACTGTGAGTAATGGCTGAGTGTGCGTGCCCGCTAATAATAACTGGCATACGGCACCAAGCCTGCCGACTTAAACCGGCTTCCTCTTGCACAGAACGGTGCTCAAGCACGAACTGGCAGTGAGGAATTCCTGACGGACTGACCTTACGAAGAGGCGTCTTGCACACTGTGCCAGACAACACCAGGCGGTTGACCGTCATTGGAAATTACTCTTCAGAATCCCCAGCATCTGCATCATCAGTGGTTTCGCTAGCGAAATCATCACGGCGATCGCGACGTTCGTCTTTAGCTTTAACCATTGGAGATGCTTCGGTAACCGCGTGCTTAACGCGCATAACCATGCTGCGGATAACGGCGTCGTTGAAGCGGAAGTTTGTTTCCAGCTCATCGATCACTTCCTGCGGAGCTTCAACGTTCAGCAGAACGTAGTGTGCTTTGTGCAGTTTGTTGATCGGGTAAGCCAGTTGACGGCGGCCCCAGTCTTCCAGACGGTGGATCGTACCTTCTGCTGCAGTGATTGCAGTAGTGTAACGTTCGATCATACCCGGAACCTGTTCGCTCTGGTCAGGATGGACCATAAAAACGATTTCGTAATGACGCATCGAATTGCTCCTTACGGATTATTCAGCCTCCTGATAGGGTCAACCGCGGCCCATGGAGGCAAGGAACGTGTTTGTGTGCGGCTGAAAAATGACGCGTAATCATACAAGCGGCACTCAGCAAACTCAAGGTTATATAGAAATTAATTCTTTTGCATGAAGGTCAAATTTTGCGCAATGCGCTAACCCCGTGAAATCTATAGCATTGCTTTGAATAGCTTAAAATTTTTGACCAACACCATCAGAAATGGTCACTTTTTATTCAGGGCGAAGGCGTTACACTTGTTGTCATAGGCCGCCACTATTTATTAACAGGAGCGACGACCACGTCTGACACATTAAGTTGTAGTGGGGTGGATTATGAAAACTATCGCTTTAGCCTTTGCCGCGGCACTTTTGCTTTGCTCGAATGCGACAGCGGCCATCAAAATTGATAACCATCAGGCCAAAAATATGGACGATGTGATGAGCTTAGGAGTGATTTACATCAATCATAATTTTGCTACCGAACAAGAGGCGGAAGTCGCGATTAATGACGACGCGGACCAACACGGGGCAAAGTACTACCACACAATACTGATGAGAGAGCCTGGCAGTAACGGCAATATGCATGTCAGCGCTGATATTTATCGGTAACAGAATGCAATGAGGTAATGAAGTAACGCGTTAACACCAGGAATACCACAACGACATAGAAAGCCAACGTTTGACTTGCCCCCGCTTGCGGGGGCTTTTTTATGTATTCTGCCCGTAGTAGGCATCGGGGCCGTGTTTTCGCTGGAAATGCTTGTTCATCAGATAAGAATCGATGGGTTGTAGAAGCGGGTTAATGCCGCGAGCGATCCACGCCATTCGCGCCACTTCTTCCATGACTACCGCATTATGAACCGCATCCTCAGCGGTTTTTCCCCATGCAAACGGGCCGTGTTGGTAAACCACGATCCCCGGCGTATGCAGAGGATTACCGTTGCCCAGCGTTTCAACAATCACGTTGCCGGTATTCAGTTCATATTCACCCTGCACTTCTTCGCAAGTGAGTGCGCGGGTACATCGAATATCGCCAAAAAAGTAATCAGCATGTGTTGTGCCTAATGCCGGAATACTTAACCCGGCCTGAGCCCATGCGGTGGCGTGGGTGGAGTGGGTATGAACCACACCACCCAATTCAGGATACTGTTTATAGAGCGCAAGATGAGTCGCAGTGTCCGAAGATGGGCGATATTTCCCTTCAACGACGACACCGTTCATATCCACTATCACAATGTCATCAGCCGACATTTGCTCATACGCCACGCCACTTGGTTTGATGGCTATACATTGCCGTTCGCGATCAATACCGCTGACGTTCCCCCAGGTAAATGTCACCAGACCATGGCGTGGGAGTGCCATGTTTGCTTCGAATACCCGTTGTTTAAGCTGCTGCATAACCCGCCTCCAGCAGTCCCGCCGTCTTCATGCGAGCTAACACCCAGTCACGAGCCGCTGTCACTTCTGCAATCGGATTGGCTGAGCTTTCACTCCACATTTCAATTAAATACGGGCCGCGGTAGCCACTGCGTTTGAGTGTTTCAAAGCAGTTTTCAAATTCCACAACGCCGCTGCCAAAGGGAACATTCTTGAATACTCCCGGACGTGTGTCTTTTACGTGTACCGCAACGATGTGCCCGCGCCCTGCTTCCAGTTCCATCTGCACGTCGTTATCCCATGCGGATAAATTACCGATATCCGGATAGAGCTGGAACCACGGGTTATTCAGGTAATGTGCGTAGCCCATCGCTTTGCTAATAGAGTTCATCAGCGGGTAATCCATGATTTCCATGGCCAGCGTGACCTGAGCGCGGCTCGCCATTTCAACGGACAGAGCCAAACCTTCACGAAAGCGGCGGCGGGTTTCATTGTTGGCTTGCTGATAGTAAACGTCGTACCCCGCCAGTTGAATGACACGGATACCCACATCTTGCGCAAATTCAATGGCTTTACGCATGATCTCCAGGCCCTGGTTGCGCACCTCATCATCTTCGCTTCCCAATGGGTAGCGACGATGGGCGCTCAGGCACATGGAAGGGACACGAACGCCAGTTTGAGCAACGGCCTGGACTAATGACATTCGCTGCTCACGGCTCCAGTCGAGGCGCGCCAGGCGTTCGTCCGTTTCATCAATCGACATTTCGACAAAATCGAATTGTAGGCTGCCGGCAAGTTGTAGTCTTTCCAGCCAGCACTCCCCCGCGGGGAGTGCCTTTTCATAGATGCCCAGTGGAACTTGCTTGTGTAGCATGAGCAGTCCTTAACCCCAAAGTTGGGCAATGGAACGTTTGAACTGGCGAGCCGCTTCAACCGGAGAGGCCGCATCACGAATGCTGCGCCCGGCAATAAAGACATGGATAGGAATGCCTTTAAATAACGGCAAATCTTCAAGTGCCAGGCCACCTGTTACGGTGACTTTAAAGCCCATATCAGCCAGGCGTTTAATCGCCGTAATATCAGCGTCACTCCAGGCCACACCTGCCGCTTGTGCATCACGACTGCGGTGATAAACCACTTGTTCGATACCCGCTGCGCGCCATTCTTGCGCTTGCTCCCACGTCCAGAAACCCGTCAGTTCAATTTGCACATCACCGTTAAATTCGCGGGCCACTTCCAGTGCGCCTTTGGTGGTGTTGATATCTGCACAGCAAATCACCGTGACCCAATCGGCATTAGCTTCAAAACACATGCGCGAGAGGATTTTCCCGGCATCGGCAATTTTGGCGTCCGCCAGCACAATTTTATGTGGGTAAAGCGCTTTGAGATCGCGTACTGCACGCACGCCCTCGCCCACACAAAGAATGGTACCCACTTCAATGATGTCGACTTCTTCGGCGATCAGACGCGTGGTTTTATAGGCGTCTGACATCGTCTGGTTATCCAGTGCAACTTGCAGCATCGGTAATGAATGAGACATGAAAAGCTCCTTAAGCAGTAGCCAACGCCGTGGCACGGTCAATTAAATCCAGAACTTCCTGCTCGGTACGGCAGGCGCGTAAACGATCAAAATTAGCTTCATCTTCAAATAGATTGACGATTTGCATGATGCCGACTTCCTGGTGCGTCGTGGCATCGACCGCCGCCATCGTGATGAGGATGTCCACTGGGTCGTTATCTTCATGGTTGAACACCAGCGGTGTTTTTAGCGTGACCAGTGAAAAACCTGTGCTTTTAACCCCTTCTTCCGGACGGCCATGCGGCATCGCAAGACCCGGAGCGAGAACAAAGTAAGGGCCAAACTGCGCCACGCCATCAAGAATCGCCTGGTAGTAGCGAGGCTCAACCACATCTGCATTCACCAGCAGATCAACACCAAGTTTTACCGCCTCCTGCCAGGTATTTGCTTCTGCCTGTAAGCGTATGGAGTGGTTTTGAGCAAGTGAGTCACGTAGTTTCATTAATGCCCCTTACTGCTTCATATCCTGAGGGAAGTGCGCCTGAATCACTTCCATCAGTTTTGGGCCAAAATCTGCCGCAGAAAGCATGTTGCGAACACCCACGACGTATTTATTGCCCGACACGGTGATTTCACTGGCGACGTGCGTAGATGCAACGATGATGTCTGCACCGCTCAGTTCACTTTTGTATTCCCCCACAGCGCAGCTATTAACGGTATGGTTGATCCCTTCTTGTGTCAGAAACTGGTCCACTTTCATTTTCATAATCATGGAACTGCCTTGCCCACAGCCACAAACAGCGAGAATGCGTACGGTCATAATCTCAATTCCTTAATTAGCGGATGATTCCGTCAGTTGTTTTTCTGCATCTTCTTCCTGACGCAAGGTGCGCCCGGCGAAGAACATATAAATCAGTGCAATCACGATAACGACGCCCATAAACCACAGGCCCAGCGTTAGCCCTTGCATGAGTGGTGGTGCCAGAATTGACCAGTCGGCCATCCCCATCCAGGCGCTTAGTCCGGTCAGTTTTATCGCCCAGACACAGCCAAAGATTTCAATCATGCCCATCACCAGGCAGATTTTTAGCGCTGCCCGCCAGCCGCCAAAGTGGTTGGCGAACACGCCAATTGTGGCGTTGGAGAAGAACATCGGGATGAAGCCTGGAATGATCATGATGGAGGAGCCGAGGGCTATCAGAATGCCAACCGCAATAAGCTGGCCAATGGTTCCCCAGATAAAGCCCCACACCACGGCGTTTGGCGCAAAGCTATAAATAGCCGCACAGTCGATGGCGAGAACCGCGCCTGGAATTAAGCGCTGTGAGATACCGTTAAACGCTTCGGAGAGTTCAGCTACAAACATCCTGACGCCCTGCACGATGATGAAAATCGCCACAGCGAACTGGAAGCCCGTTTGCAAAATGTAGATAGTCCAGTGCGTTTTACCGGCCATGGCTTGCATCACATCAATGCCGAATGAGCAGAGAATCACACCGAAAAACAGCGTCATTACAATGGCGGTGGAAACGATGTTGTCATGGAAGATATTGAGCCAGCCCGGCAATTTGAGGTCTTCAACGCTTTCCTCTTTTTTGCCGAGATACGGGGCAATTTTGTAGGCAATCCACGAGGCAAATTGCTGTTGGTGCCCAATAGAAAAACCGCTGTTTTCCGTCACCGCTTGTGTAGGTTTGAACATCATATTGGAGGTAATTCCCCAATAGAGCGAAACCAGTACGGCGGTGCAGATAATGGTGGTCCACATCGGATAACCGAGGATAAAGAAGAACACCGCAATCAGGCCTGCTTGCTGGAACATGATGTGCCCAGTAAGCATGATGGTGCGAATCCCCGTAATGCGCCGCAGCAGCACATAACTAATGTTGAGTGCCAACGCCAATAACACGGAATATCCCACCCAACTGTAGGCATCCCCCATCCTTTCGACGGTGGCCATCATAGAAGCATAGGTGTCTGAAATTGCACCGTTAATCCCGTAAACCTCTGACATTTTTGCCACAACGGGTTTAAACGTACCGGTCAAGATCCCAGAGCCTGCTTGTAACAACATGAAGCCGATAATGGTTTTTATGGTGCCTTTGATAATCACGCTGACGCTTTTACGCAAAAGCACGTAGCCCAGACAGGTGACAATCCCTAGTAGTAAAGGGGCATTTGTCATTACCTGATTAAAGAAAATGATAAATCCGTTGTAGAGGGTCTCCATAAAGCTCTCCGTAGGGTAGTCGCTCCCTGTTTTGATGAGAAAACAGGCGGAAGTAATGTTCGCCTAACTTTATTTATCAAAAGTAATCACCACAAGATTGAATGTGATTATTTGTGAGATGCCACGCAATTTATTTACCATGATTTCATAATGGTTATTATCCTGCATGATAAATACATAAATAATATATATAAATCATATAGTTGAATAATTAACATTAATGTAGAGACAAAAATAACATAGATTTTCACGCTTAGTTACATAACATCAAAAACAAAAAATCACTTCTCAAGTTAAAGTTTCAATGTCATTATTAATCAAATTGAATCACAAAATGATTTAACTTGATTTCAAATAGAAAGGAGAGAACAGATGAGTAAGGTAAAAACGATTACCCGTGAGTCCTGGATATTGAACACTTTCCCTGAGTGGGGAAGCTGGCTGAATGAAGAAATTGAGCAGGAAGTTGTTGCTCCTGGAACCTTTGCCATGTGGTGGCTGGGCTGTACAGGTATCTGGTTGAAATCTCAGGGTAGTGCGAATCTTTGCGTTGATTTCTGGTGTGGTACTGGCAAACAAAGCCACGGCAACCCATTGATGAAGAAAGGCCACCAGATGCAGCGCATGGCTGGGGTAGAAAAATTACAGCCGAACCTGCGTACTACTCCTTTTGTGCTTGATCCTTTCGCTATTCGCAAAATTGATGCCGTCCTGTCAACGCACGATCACAACGATCATATCGACGTAAACGTGGCTGCCGCTGTGATGCAAAACTGTGCTGATGATGTGCCATTTATCGGGCCGCAGACTTGCGTAGATTTATGGATTGGCTGGGGTGTACCGCGCGAACGTTGCATTGTGGTGAAACCTGGCGATGTGGTGAAAGTGAAAGACATTGAAATTCATGCGTTGGATGCCTTTGATCGCACAGCACTTATCACACTACCTGCTGATGAAAAAGCCGCAGGTATCCTGCCCGATGGTATGGATCAGCGCGCAGTGAATTACCTGTTCAAAACACCGGGCGGAAATCTCTATCACAGCGGTGATTCTCACTATTCCAACTATTACGCCAAACACGGAAATGACCACCAGATTGATGTTGCACTTGGATCGTACGGTGAGAATCCACGTGGCATCACCGATAAAATGACCAGTGCAGATATTCTGCGTATGGCTGAATCGCTCAACACTAAAGTCGTGATCCCTTTCCATCATGATATCTGGTCGAATTTCCAGGCCGATCCGCAAGAGATCCGCGTGTTGTGGAACATGAAGAAAGATCGCCTGAAATATGGCTTTAAGCCTTTTATCTGGCAAGTGGGTGGCAAATTTACCTGGCCGCTGGATAAAGATCTGTTTGAGTATCACTACCCGCGTGGGTTTGATGATTGCTTTACTCTGGAACCCGATTTACCGTTTAAATCCTTCCTGTGATGTGTATAAGCCGGGTAAAAATACCCGGCTTTTTCAGCTTAACTTTAGGTATTTCATTCTTTTTCAAATATCATCTTTAAAAATCATCACTTATCGGAAATACGCATGACTGAAGCACAACGCCACCAGATCCTGCTTGATCTTCTCCAGCAGACCGGGTTTGTTACTGTCGAACAAGTTATGGAACGCCTCGCTATTTCTCCTGCTACGGCACGACGAGATATCAATAAGCTGGATGAAAGTGGCAGGCTAAAAAAAGTCCGTAACGGTGCCGAAGCCATCAGCCAGCAGCGCCTGCGCTGGACGCCAATGAACATTCATTTAGCGCAAAATCACGATGAGAAAAGCCGCATTGCTACTGCCGCATCAGCGTTAGTAAAACAAGGTGAGAGCGTAGTGATTAACTGTGGATCAACGGCCTTTTTACTTGGCCAGCAAATCTGCGGAAAACCAGTGCAAATCATCACGAACTATCTGCCACTCGCCAATTACCTTATCGATCAAGATCATGAAAGCGTGGTGATCATGGGTGGGCAGTACAATAAAAGCCATTCGATTACGCTAGGGCCACAAGAAAACGAAACATCGCTGTACGCAGGACACTGGATGTTTACCAGCGGAAAAGGGCTGACGGCTGAAGGGCTTTATAAAACCGATATGCTGACGGCGATGGCAGAGCAGAAAATGCTGGGGGTAGTCGGCAAACTGGCGGTACTGGTCGACAGTACCAAAGTGGGTCAACGCGCGGGAATGCTATTTAGCCGGGCAGAACAGATCGATTTAGTGATCACCGGTAAACAAGCAAACCCTGACGTTATCAAAAAGCTTGAAGATCAGGGTGTGCAGGTCATTCTGGTGTAATCAGAGGTGTTCACTAAAGAAACTGCTGACGGCATCAAGTGCCGTCGGAGTAATGCGATGTTTTACACCTGCTTCCCGTAAACAAATCATCTGTTTATCCAGCCCATTAGCAATCAATGCCTGCTCCAGACGCCACGTTTGCTCCGCCGGAACCACATCATCTTCCTCGCCATGCCATAGCAAAAGTGGCCGATTACCGATACTTTCCAACTGATGGCTGATGTCGTAGTCAGCAAGTGCGTTAAGCGATTCGAGTTCCTGCGCCCGAGGTGGAAATAGCGTTTGCCCAAGCGACATAAAATATCCTGACCCCATCAGGCACGCCACACAGCGAACTTGCGGGTAACGCGCCATAATTCCAAGAGCGGCCATTCCTCCCATCGAGGCGCCCCCCACAGCAACTCTTTGTTCATCAATGGGGTAACGCTCAGACAAAGCCTGGTAGAGCGGTGAAAACTCATCAATATTTTGTTTTAGAATCGACCAGAATTGATACAAGCGTGCTGTATCATCACCACTGAAGCGGGCGCCGTGTTGTTCGGCGTCAGGCATAATCACGCGCATTCCTGCCTGAGCGAGTGCCACAGCAAAGTAGCTGTAAACCAGTTTCGATGACGTAAAACCATGATAGAAAAACACGACCGGGAGTTCGCACTCTTTTTTCCCGGCAGGCACGGCATGCAAAACATCAATCCCGGCCAACTGCTCAGTGTAGATTTCTATCATGAGATTCACTCCTAATTATGGCGAGACATCCTTTGTAAGCCAGCACTTACAGGATGGCAAGCCATTAACGGGCAGTGATTATTTTTCACTATGAGATCTGCTTAGCGATTTTCATTCGAAAGTGATTAAAAAGCGCGGGGAAGCTAACAGAACGGGAACATTCCCTCTTCCCAGAAAAAAACCGGGGCTACAATATGGCTATTAAGAGACGAGAAACGATCATGCGACTGCTATCAGCTTTGTTACTTGCGACAACGCTCAGTGCCTGTAGCGTGTTACAAGGTACGCCGCAACCCGCACCTCCGGTCACCGGGAGCCCTCAGGAAATTCAGCGTTTTCAAACGCAGGGGTTAACCAGGATAGGAACAGTGACAGCACTTGAGCACGGCTCTCCGATGGATACAGAGACGGCGCTAAAAGAGAAGGCTGTTGCTGCAAAAGCGGATTACTACCTCATCATATTGAACGATGAGACAGTCGTACCAGGACAATGGTACGCGCAGGCAATTTTGTACCGTAAGTAATTTAACGCTGTGCTTAATTTATTGATATTTACACAGCTTTGCGTCAACTGATCGTTTTGTATGCACAATGAACTCCAGACAACGGACCAGTCTTGAGTTCGACCACGCGAAGGAATGCCCTACCAAATTAGGGTAAGTATTTTAAAGGAGCTAAGAATGAAACGATCGCTGGCCTTAACCTCATTACTGCTGTCCGTGGGGCTTATTACAACGTCGGCACAATCGGCAGAAGATGTTGCCGCAGACTGTGTGACGGGATTGAACGAAATCGGCATGATTTCTGTAAACGGCATCGCGGGCAGCGTGCAGGATGTCGAAAAAGTCATTGCCCTGAAAGCTGATGAACATGGAGCATCATATTATCGCATCATCAAAATGCAGGAAAACCAACTTGCTGAAGGTTGGCGAGTTCAAGCCATTATTTATGCATAAGTAAGCCAGCGACCATTTAAGTAAACTCTATGGCGCTGGCTTTTATGTTTTTATCCCGTGCGTCCTGTCGCCCGCAGCAGTACATCAAGCAATACCTGATTGGGTAATATGCTTTCCCCTCGCGAATCCAGCATCATACGGCACCACGCTTCGCCTAATGGCGGAGACAAATGCTGCAAAACCTGAGCCCCCGTAGCAAGAAGCGCTAATAACCGGCTGAGTTCTCGCCCCCATTCCTCTTGTGGCTTATGCAACCGCTGTTGTAATTGCCGCCAGCTGCGATCGAAATGTCGGTTCTGCCCTTTCACTTCGTCAAATTCAGCATGTAGCATTTCCATAACGCCTGGCTGTTTTGCCAGCACGCGCAGCACATCCAGACTCATGATATTGCCCGAGCCTTCCCAAATACTGTTCACTGGCATTTCACGATAGATACGCGGCAATTCGCTGTCTTCGCAATAACCGATTCCGCCGAGCACCTCCATCGCCTCAGCAACAAACGGAATGCCCGATTTACAGACGCTAAATTTGGCGGCAGGAGTAAACAGGCGGCTGTATGCCAGTTCATGCGGGTTACCCGGTGATTCCCAGGCACGAGCCAGGCGAAACAGAAACGCTGTTTGCCCTTCAAGCTGCAAAGCCATGCGCCCAAGAACCTGGCGCATAACGGGTAAATCAATCAGGTTTTTACCAAAGGCTTGTCGTTGATGTGCATGATAGAGAGCAACCGAAAGCGCACGCCGCATTAGGCCGTGGCTGCCAAGCGCGCAGTCGAAACGAGTATATCCACCCATTTTTAAAATCGAACGAATCCCCTCGCCTTCTTCGCCGATAAGCCAGGCGGTTGCATCACAAAATTCCACTTCACTGCTGGCGTTCGAGCGGTTACCTAGTTTGTCTTTCAAACGCTCAAAACGAACCTGATTGCGTTGCCCGTCGGGTAAAAACCGTGGCAGGAAGAAGCAAGATAGCCCACCTTTCGCCTGCGCCAGAACCAAATGCGCGTCGCTTTGTGGAACGGAGAAAAACCATTTGTGGCCGACTAAGCGGTACATCTCGCCAGGACCGCGTTTGTCGATGGCTTCAGCACGCGTGGTATTACTCAGCACATCCGAACCGCCCTGTTTCTCTGTCATACCCATACCAATTAATAGGCCGCGTTTCTGAGCGCCTGGTGTGAGATGCGCATCGTAACGATCGCTGAGCAAGGGTTTCAGCCACGGCTGAAATTCTTTAGGCAGATGTTTTTGTAACAGAGGAATGGCGCCGAACGTCATGGTGATGGGGCATAACGTGCCCGCTTCCACCTGTGCATGCTGAATAAAGCGCGCTGCACGGGCGACAAACGAACCTTGCCGCGCATCTTCCTGCCACGACAAATTGTGGACGCGGTTAGCGCAAAGACCTTGCATCAGCAGATGCCAGGCCGGATGAAAACGCACATCATCAAGCCGTTCGCCGCTGGAGTCATAACGCAGTAATTCAGGCGGATTCGTATTAGCCAGTCGCCCTAGTTCCAGCGATTCAGCCGAGCCAAGTTGCTGGCCAATACTAGCCAAAAGCTCAGCATCCCAGCTAGCACCTTCACGGGCAATAGCCTCGGTTAACGAGATATCAGAGAGAAAAAGGTTACTGTTGTTGAGGGGTATTGGTTGGTTAAAAACGGTATGAGTTTGCCAGCGCATCGTGTTCCCTCCTGTAATGGCAATGCCATTAGTATGGACGGTGACAGCACTTATGCATGGAGGGGGATCACAAAGCGGGGTGCGAAAGCACCCCACTGAAGATTAACTGCGTTGACGCACAGCTTCGAACAGGCAAATACCGGTCGCAACGGAGACGTTCAGTGAAGAAACGCTCCCGGCCATTGGGATGCTAATCAGCTCATCGCAATGTTCGCGCGTCAGACGACGCATACCTTCACCTTCAGCGCCCATCACCAGCGCCATTGGGCCGGTCATTTTGCTCTGGAACAAAGTATGGTCCGCATCACCCGCAGTACCCACGATCCAAACGTTAGATTCCTGCAACACACGCATAGTACGCGCCAGGTTAGTCACGCGGATAAGCGGTACGTTTTCGGCTGCACCACAGGCCACTTTTTTGGCCGTTGCATTCAGCTGTGCGGAGCGATCTTTAGGGACGATAACCGCGTGGACACCAGCGGCATCAGCGCTTCGCAAGCAAGCACCGAGGTTATGGGGATCGGTAACGCCATCCAGGATCAGCAGGAAGGGTTGGTCGATCTCCGCAAGCAGCTCTGGAATATCGTTTTCCTGATACTGACGACCCGGTTTAACACGGGCGATGATCCCCTGGTGCACAGCACCTTCGGATTTCTCATCCAGCCACTGGCGGTTTGCCATTTGAACCGGCACACCCTGGGCTTCCAGCGCATGAATTAAAGGCATCAGACGTTTGTCTTCGCGGCCTTTAAGAATAAAAACTTCCTGAAAACGCTGTGGGGCGTTATCCAGTAGCGCCTGGACGGCGTGGATGCCGTAAATCATTTCACTCATTGATGTCACTCGTTTCAGACGCTGATGCGCCTGTGTTGATTTGCTCGTAAATGTCGGATGTCGCTTACGCTAATCCGATCTACGAAAAGCAGTTATAAGGTGGATAAACGAAGTGTTATCCACCCTTTTCAAAGCTAGCTCGGCTGCTTCTTCGCCGCACGTTTGGCTTTCGTGGCTGCCGCTATTTTACGTGTTTTATCAGAAGGAGTTTTCGCTTTCTTCTCCTTCTTCTTCTCGGTCTTGTCAGTCTTGTCGACCTTCTCGGCCTTGTCGGCTTTCGCTTTCTTCGGCTTTGCAGGTCCTTTCTCTTTACGGAAAGTACTATCTGGCTCGAAGTTTACGCGTTTGCCGCCCTGGCGACGTTTTGGTCCGTTGCCGTTAGCGCCTTTTTTAGCTCTGTCTTTGTCAGTTTTACCTGCACCGCGAGGTACACGAGTACTTGAAAGCAAAGCAAAATCAATCTTGCGCTCGTCCATATGAACAGCTTCAACGCGCACTTCTACACGGTCACCCAAACGATAAGTCTGCCCACCGGATTCACCAATCAGGCGTTGCCCAACCTGGTCGAAACGGTAGTAGTCGTTATCGAGTGTTGAAACGTGTACCAGACCGTCGATAAACAGGTCATCAAGGCGCACAAAGAAGCCGAAGCCGGTAACGCTTGCGATGATTCCGGTAAAGTTCTGACCGACCTGATCCTGCATAAAGTCGCATTTCAGCCAGTCAGCAACATCGCGCGTTGCTTCATCAGCGCGGCGTTCAGCCATGGAACAATGCTGACCAAGTTGCAGCATCTCTTCCATGCTGTAGTGCCAGCCACCAGATTCGGTGCTATTGCCTTTATGCCCCTGCTCTTTCGCCAGCAGGTATTTAATCGCACGGTGCAGCAGCAAATCCGGGTAGCGACGAATCGGCGAGGTAAAGTGCGCATAAGATTGCAGCGCCAGGCCGAAGTGACCCCGGTTTTCTGGATCGTAAACCGCCTGTTTCATAGAACGCAGCAGCATAGTTTGCAGCATTTCATGATCCGGACGATCGGCGATAGAACTCAGCAGTTCTGCGTAATCACGTGGTTCTGGTTTCTGCCCGCCAGGCAGTTCCAGACCCAGTTCGGCCAGCACAGAACGGAACGCGGTGATCGCGTCGTTGCCTGGACGATCGTGATCGCGGAACAGTGACGGTTCGTCGTGTTTTTCAACAAAGCGAGCCGCTGAAATATTCGCGAGGATCATGCACTCTTCGATGAGCTTGTGCGCATCGTTACGTACGGTTTGCTCGACGCGTTCAATGCGGCGCTCAGCGTTGAAGATAAACTTCGCTTCTTCGCTTTCGAACGAGATGCCACCGCGCTCGGCTCGGGAAACATCCAGCACTTTATACAGGTTGTGCAGCTCTTCGATGTGCTTAACCAGCGGCGCGTATTGCTCGCGCAGTTCCTGATCACCCTGCAACATATGCCACACTTTGGTGTAGGTCAGACGTGCGTGGGAGCTCATTACCGCTTCGTAGAATTTCGAGCCCGTCAGGCGGCCAGTCGACGAGATGGTCATTTCGCAGACCATACACAAGCGATCAACCTGTGGATTCAGTGAGCACAGGCCGTTGGACAGCACTTCCGGCAGCATTGGGATAACCTGCGACGGGAAGTAGACTGACGTACCACGGTTGCGCGCTTCATTGTCTAACGCTGTTGGTGGGCGAACGTAATAGCTTACGTCAGCAATCGCAACCCACAAACGCCAGCCGCCGCCACGTTTTTTCTCACAGAATACGGCGTCATCGAAGTCACGCGCGTCTTCACCATCGATGGTGACGAGCGGCAAGTCGCGCAGATCCACACGACCCACTTTAGCTTCTTCCGGCACTTCTTCTTTAAGTTTAGCGACCTGAGCTTCTACTTCTGGCGGCCAGACGTATGGGATTTCATGGGTGCGCAGTGCCATATCAACGGCCATGCCAGTACCCATGTTATCGCCCAGGACTTCGACAATTTTACCCACGGCTTTGGTGCGGCGAGTTGGACGCTGGGTGAGTTCTACCACCACCACAAAGCCCATACGCGCGCCCATCAGCTCTTCTGGTGGGATAAGAACATCAAAACTTAAACGGCTGTCGTCTGGCACTACAAAGCCAATGCCTGCATCGGTAAAGTAGCGGCCAACGATTTGCCCGGTTCTTGGTTCCAGCACGCGCACAATACGCGCTTCGCGACGGCCTTTACGGTCGGCACCTAGCGGCTGCGCCAGCACGATATCGCCATGCATGCACATTTTCATCTGCTCAGATGAAAGGTAGAGATCGTCTTTACGACCTTCTACGCGCAAGAAACCAAAACCATCACGATGGCCAATGACCTTGCCTTTCAGCAAATCAAGACGTTCTGGCAGGGCGTAACACTGGCGGCGAGTAAAGACCAACTGTCCATCGCGTTCCATGGCTCGCAGACGGCGACGCAGCGCTTCAAGTTGTTCTTCACCGGTAATATTCAGTTCTTCAGCCAGTTCGTCACGATTAGCGGGTTTTTCACGTTTGGAGAGATGAGCGAGTATAAATTCCCGGCTTGGAATCGGGTTTTCGTATTTTTCGGCTTCTCGTTCCTGAAAAGGATCTTTTGACATTGCGGTTCCTCCGTTGTCATTTGCTGAGGAAATTGTGATTTATTCCACCAGCAATAATTTGTAGAGCGGTTGGTTTTGATCCACCAAGTCGGCCAGCGTGTGCTTGTCCAGCTCCGTTAGAAAGCTTTGCACCGCCTGGACCAGCGCCTCTTTCAGGCGACATGCGGGGGTGATATGACAAAACTCACTGCTACAGTTCACCAAAGATAGCGGTTCCAGCTCGCGCACCACGTCACCTACACGAATTGTTTGCGCAGGTTTACCGAGGCGGATGCCACCGTTTTTGCCGCGCACTGCTGTCACATAGCCCGCGCGACTGAGTTGATTGATGATTTTCACCATGTGATTACGCGATACTCCGTACACTTCTGTCACTTCAGAAATGCTCGTCATTTTGCCTTCTGGCAAAGACGCCATATAAATCAAAGCACGTAAACCGTAATCAGTAAAACTCGTTAACTGCACATCAACCTCTTGGGTGGGAGGGGAAACGCTGTACGCCATCAGGGCGATATATTGATGATAAACCAGCCATATGTTTGGCGGCTAATTTATTTGACAGGGAAGGTAAAAAAGTGGCGTTAAACAAAGCAAAACGGGGTGTGATGGCCACACCCCATTACATGATTATGCGTCGAACGGGTCGCGCAGAATCATGGTTTCAGAACGATCCGGGCCGGTAGAAATAATATCTACTGGAACTTCGGTAAGTTCTTCAATGCGTTTGATGTAGTTCAATGCTGCTTGTGGCAAACCACCTGGCTCTTTCACACCAAAGGTCGTTTCTGACCAACCTGGCATGGTTTCGTAGATAGGCTCAATGCCTTCCCAGTCGTCCGCAGCCATTGGGGTGGTGGTCACTTCGCGACCATCTGGCAGACGGTAACCGATGCAGAGTTTCACTTCTTTCAAGCCGTCCAGTACGTCCAGCTTGGTCAGGCAGAAACCTGACAGGGAGTTGATCTGCACTGCACGACGCACAGCAACGATATCCAACCAGCCTGTACGACGACGACGACCGGTGGTCGCACCGAACTCGTTACCTTGTTTGCACAGGAACTCGCCGATATCATCAAACAGCTCAGTTGGGAACGGACCTGCGCCAACGCGAGTAGAGTACGCTTTGATAATACCCAAGACGTAATCAACATAACGTGGACCAATGCCGGAACCTGTTGCCACGCCACCCGCGGTGGTGTTGGAAGAGGTCACGTACGGATAGGTACCGTGGTCAATGTCCAGCAGTGTGCCTTGAGCACCTTCGAACATGATGAAGTCGCCGCGCTTGCGTGCCTGATCCAACAGATCGGACACATCAACTACCATGCTGGTCAGAATGTCAGCAACAGCCATGACATCGTCCAGAACTTTCTGGTAATCAACCGCTTCAACTTTATAGAAGTTAACCAGTTGGAAGTTATGGTATTCCAGAACTTCTTTCAGTTTGTCTGCAAAGGTGGCTTTGTCGAACAGGTCGCCAACGCGCAGGCCACGACGGGCCACTTTGTCTTCATATGCAGGACCGATACCACGACCGGTAGTGCCGATAGCTTTAGCACCACGAGCTTTCTCACGAGCCATATCCAGCGCGACGTGATAATCAAGGATCAGTGGGCATGCTTCAGATAACAGCAGGCGCTCACGTACCGGAATCCCACGGTCTTCAAGCCCTTTCATCTCTTTCATCAGTGCCGCAGGAGACAGCACAACGCCATTACCGATGATGCTGGTAACGTTATCACGCAGAATACCTGATGGAATAAGATGAAGAACGGTTTTTTCACCGTTGATTACGAGAGTATGGCCTGCGTTGTGACCGCCCTGGTAGCGCACAACATATTTAGCCCGTTCAGTCAGAAGATCTACGATCTTTCCTTTACCTTCGTCACCCCATTGGGTGCCCAGTACGACGACGTTGTTACCCATTTTTCAAAATCACCGTTTGCTTAAAAAAGGATTCTACCATCGGTTTCCTCGATGATCAGCCCTTTTAGTATACAAAATGGTAATCGTCCACCTCAATGCAGCTCAACCACCGCTTCGACTCAACATGTAGTAGATAACGATGCCAGCAACCACTAGACCGCCGCCAAAACGGCGCAGTGTATTATCCGGAAGCTGAATTAAAGCTGCAATCATACGGCGCCACATACGCGGATAAAGCATAGGCCCAAGTCCTTCGAGCACTAATACCAACGCTAATGCTATCCAGATAGTCGAATTCATAATTCCCTCAAACACCAATAAAAAAAGAGCCGGTAAAACCGGCTCTTGAGTCACTTGCGAAGATTAACGTGAACTGTTCGCAGGTGTTTTCATGTAGCGGAAGAAATCATTTTCCGGGCTTAACACCATGACGTCCTGACCAGACTGGAAGCTTGCTTCATAAGCACGCAGGCTACGAATAAAGGTATAGAAATCTGGGTCCTGGCTGAATGCGTCGGCAAACAGTTTGGCAGCTTCTGCATCACCTTCACCACGGCTAATACGGCCCTGACGCTCGGCTTCTGCCAATGTACGAGTCACTTCGTAGTCGGCGGTAGCACGCAGCTTCTCAGCTTCTTCCTGACCTTGTGAACGGTGGCGACGAGCAACGGCTTCACGCTCCGCACGCATACGGTTGTAGATAGCTTCAGAAACTTCTGCTGGCAGGTTGATCTGCTTGATACGCACATCGACCACTTCAATACCCAGCGCAGCCATACTGTTCGGGTTAACCACTGGCACTTTGCCTTTGGTTTCAGCCGTTACACGCGCAGCAGCTGAGGCAATCGCATCATCCGCAGCAGGTGTTGAGACTTCGTCGTCAGTACCCGCAGAACCCGAGTTCAGCGCATCACGTACATCCAGAGTCAGACGGCCACGGGAATCGGTCACGATGTCTTTCACATCAAGACGACCAATTTCAGAACGCAGACGGTCACTGAACTTACGTTTTAACAGCACTTCTGCCTGAGAAACATCACCACCACCGGTTGCCAGGTAGTAGCGGCTGAAGTCGCTGATACGCCATTTGATGTAGGAATCAACAATCAGGTCTTTCTTCTCTTTGGTTACAAAGCGATCGGCCTGGTTGTCCATGGTCTGAATACGCGCATCAAGGGTTTTAACCGACTCGATAAACGGCACTTTGAAATGCAAACCTGGTTCGTAGACCACTGGCTTGTTTTCATCATCACGCAATACTTTACCAAAGCGTAACGTAATTCCGCGCTCGCCTTCCTGTACCACGAAGACCGAGGTAAACAGCACCACCAGCACGATGATAATTAATGCAATGACTGACTTACGCATCGTTATTCACTCCCTACGCGCTGGTTATCAGTGCGCTGCGCGTTCGCGCGGCGCTGGTCCATGACATCGCCCTGACTTGAAGAGGACGATGAGCTAGCGCTACCGCTTTTTGAGCTGGATGCAGGAGGCAGACGCAACAAGTTGTTTGCCCCACTGCTGTCACTCTTTGCCGCAGGCTGTGAGCCGCCTTTAAGCATCTGGTCCAGAGGCAGAACCATCAGGTTGCCACCTTTATCGTTAACCAGCACTTTACGGGTATGGCTAAGCACTTTTTCCATGGTTTCGATATACAGACGCTCACGGGTAATTTCCGGTGCAGCTTTGTATTCCGGCAACAACTTAGCAAAGCGAGCAACTTCACCCTGCGCTTCTAACACGGTCTGTGTTTTATAAGCGCGAGCTTCTTCGAGAATACGCTGCGCCTGACCGTTAGCACGTGGCTGAACTTCGTTGGTGTACGCTTCTGCTTCACGGATGTATTGCTGTTCGTTTTCACGCGCGGAAATCGCATCATCAAACGCAGCTTTCACTTCTTCTGGCGGACGAGCAGCCTGGAAGTTGACGTCCAGCAAGGTGATACCCATGTTGTATGGACGAATGGTTTCTTCCAGTTCACGCTGAGTATCATTACGAATAATGGTACGACCCTCGGTGAGGATCTTGTCCATGGTGTATTTACCAATAACACCACGCAGTGCGCTGTCGGTTGCCTGACGCAGGCTATCGTCGGCGCTGGTTACGCTAAACAGGTAACGACGCGGATCGGTAACGCGATACTGCACGTTCATTTCGACGCGAACCACGTTCTCGTCGGAAGTCAGCATCACACCTGACGCTGCCAATTCACGTACGGCTTCAACGTTTACCGCTCTGACGCTGTCAATAAATGTCGGTTTCCAGTTCAGGCCCGGCTCAACCAAATGGCTGAATTGACCAAAACGCGTTACGACACCACGTTCAGCTTCTTTAATGGTATAGAACCCAGTTGCAGCCCAAATAACCACGGCAACAGCGGCAACGATGCCGATCATGCGGCCACCAATGTGCGGACGCGGAAGCTGTGAAGAACCGCCACCGGAACTACCGCCACCACCACTTTTGCCGCCACCCAGGCCGCCGAGTTTTTTGCTTAACTTCCGGAAGATATCATCCAGATCAGGTGGCCCCTGATCCCGCCCTCCTTTGTTACCCCCAGAGTCGCCGCCAGGTTTGCTGCTTCCCCACGGGTCGCGGTCCTGTCCGTTATTACCGGGCTGATTCCACGCCATGTTTATGCTCCATATTTGTTGTGCGGTGATATCCCCCGAAGGGGAAAAAGTCTTCAGGACATTCCCTTGACTTGCTAGACAATATAGTCAGCGAGTGCCGGTTCTTGTTTACAGAGGCGACGCCAGTCAACAATAGGCATACGAATTTGTAAGCCAACACTGCCGTCTTCCTCCATCCACTCTTTTTCTATTGCCTGAAGCTGATAAAAACGGCTCCGCAGTCGCCCTGCCTGGGGTGGTAAACACAACGTATGCTGTGCAATTTCACCAGACAGGCGCTCTGTCAAAGCCTGGAAAAGCAGTGGAACACCTTCACCGGTCTGGGCAGAAAGCCAGACCCGTATCGGCATATTTTCTTCATCTCGGTCGATACGTGGAACGAAATCGTCCAGCATATCTATCTTATTCATCACCAGCAGCGCAGGGATTTCATCAGCCTCAATCTCTTCGAGAACGGTATCAACCGCGGCGATGTTTTCCTCAATCCTCAGGTCACTTGCATCAATGACATGAAGTAATAATGTCGCCTGACGAGTTTCCTGCAAGGTTGCTTTAAACGCCGCCACTAAGTCATGTGGCAGGTGACGAATAAAACCTACTGTGTCCGCCAGTATCGTCTCGCCCACATCCACGACGTTAATACGACGCAGCGTTGGGTCCAGTGTGGCGAACAACTTATCTGCGGCATAAACGCCTGCCGCTGTTATCTGATTAAATAGGGTGGATTTGCCCGCGTTGGTGTAACCCACCAGAGAAACGGTTGGGATATCAGCCTTAGCACGCGATCTTCGCCCTTGTTCACGCTGTTTTTCGACTCGTTCTAAGCGACCAAGGATCTGCATAATCCGATTGCGTAGTAAACGGCGGTCAGTTTCAAGCTGAGTTTCCCCAGGGCCTCTTGAACCTATCCCCCCTCCCTGACGCTCAAGGTGGGTCCAGCCGCGCACAAGGCGAGTTGCCATGTGACGTAACTGAGCCAGTTCAACCTGCAACTTACCTTCATGGGTACGCGCACGTTGAGCAAAAATATCTAAAATCAGGCCGGTTCTGTCGACGACACGACATTCACACAGCGCTTCGAGGTTACGCTCCTGAGCTGGAGACAACGCATGATCAAATAAAATGACCGATGCCCCAGTGGCTTTCACTGCATCGGCAATCTCAATTGCCTTACCTTCACCAACAAAATACTTTGGGTGCGGAGCTTTACGGCTACCAGTAATCACCTGTAACGCTTCGACACCGGCTGAAGAGACCAGAGATTCAAACTCCTCCAGATCCTCCATGACTTTGTCTTGCGAAAAATAGATGTGTACCAGCACCGCCTGCTCACCGGCATCATAACGGTCAAACAAGCGTATAACCTCTCAAAAAGACCAGCGGGGAACCCAGCATCCCTGGTTCCCCGGCTTGGAAAAACAACGTTATGCCTTATTCAGCGTCTTCGTTATCTTGTTGTGGCGCAGAACCCTGCGCGCTTCCACCTTGGTGGTAGCTGCCAGAACCGCTAGTACCGGTGTTATTGCTGTGATGAGATACCGGACGTGACGGAACAACAGTTGAAATCGCGTGCTTATAGACCATCTGGCTAACCGTGTTTTTCAACAGGATCACAAACTGATCAAAAGACTCAATCTGACCTTGCAGCTTAATACCATTCACCAAATAAATAGAAACTGGAACACGTTCGCGACGCAGTGCGTTCAAAAACGGATCTTGTAATGATTGCCCCTTAGCCATTCTATCTTTTCCTTATATGCTTGTTGTTTGTAACTCAAGAACCCTGAGGCTCTGAAAAACTGCGTAAAATATTGCGCACCATAACGATTCAATTGTACACATTCATTGATGCTTCGCACTAACTACCTGTACTACATCGTTGTAAGATTGAGACGGATTCTCACTGTCTAACCAGTGAACACCTTCCCAACCTCGCAACCAGGTCATCTGTCGCTTAGCCAATTGTCTCGTCGCGCAAATACCACGATAAACCATTTCATCATGTGAAATTTCTCCCGCCAGATAAGACCACATCTGCCGGTAGCCCACACAACGAATGGAAGGCATGTCCGTATGCAAATCACCACGGGCAAAAAGAGCCCGTACTTCAGCTTCAAATCCGGAAGCTAACATCTGATGAAAACGCTGCTCAATTCTTTGATGGAGCAGTTCACGGCTCGCCGGGGCGATGGCGAACTGATGCACCTGGTAAGGCAGAGCTTCTCCTGACGTTTGCGTCAGTTCCGTTAAAGTTTTACCCGAAATGAAAAAAACTTCCAGTGCGCGGGAAAGCCTTTGCGGATCATTTGGATGAATACGTGCGGCGGCGACAGGATCAACCTGTGCTAACTCGCGGTGCAACGTCTCCCATCCCTGCTCTGCTGCCTGTTTTTCAATCCGCTCCCGAACTTCTGGGTCAGCGGATGGCAACGGTGACAAACCTTCTAACAATGCCTTGAAGTAGAGCATAGTTCCCCCGACTAACAAGGGGATACGCCCGGCGGCAGTTATTTCTGCCATTTCAGCCAACGCATCACGCCGGAAATCTGCGGCGGAATAAGCCTGTGCCGGGTCGAGGATATCAAGTAACCGGTGTGGCGCCTGGGCGAGTTCTTCCGCCGTTGGCTTTGCCGTTCCGATGTCCATCCCTTGATAGATAAGGGCCGAATCGACGCTTATCAACTCTACCGGCAACGTTTTACGCAAATTAATGGCTAACGCTGTCTTACCTGAGGCCGTTGGCCCCATCAGAAAAATTGCCTGTGGCAGGCTGCTTTGCTTAACTTCAGTCATGTTTCAGGGCGTTCATCGCCAATTGTAGATCAACAGGTTGTAACAAACCGCCAGGTGGTGATTTCACCAGTTGCGGACAAAGGCGCTCTACATCAGCCAGCAGGGCAATTGCCTGAGACTGATTCCATTGCTCATGTTCACCGTCCATTTGACGAGCAAACCATTGAGCAATTTGCATGGCGTTAACCTCTGTCTGTTGCGCCAGGTATCCTGGCAGTTCGTGAATCAAGATTTGTAAATTTTGTTTACGCAAAGGTAAAGGTACCGCGCGAATTGTTATCTGACGCGATTCTGCAATGAATTCAATCCCCATTTCTAATAATAGTGGCTGAAAATTCACCAATATGTCTTGTTCTTCTTTGGTTACTTTTAAACGCACGGGGATCAACAACGGTTGCGCACGCACCCCATCGCTACCCGGCACTAATTGCGCCAGTCTCAGCCAACGTTCAGCAACGGTCAAAGAAAGCACCATAACGTTCCCGTCACGTTCCAGTAGGGCAACATCCGGCGGGAGGATAGTCAGAACGCGGCCAAAACTTTGCTCGTGCGCGCTTAATGCTTCCTGAGCGTCTGTCTCCGCAACACGGTTTGCCACTTTTTGCGTGGTAGACGGTGTATTCAGCAACTCACGGTACAGCGCGCCTTCTTTCTTCTGGAAGCCAGGAGCAGCATGGGGCCATAAAGGCGTACTGCTTTTGCCAACGCTACTTTCGCCAGTATTTGCCGAAGCGCTACGTGGCGATGACTCGCGAGATGAAGAAGAGGCAGGCGCAGGAGTCGCAAACTGATTACGACCTGACGCAACACGGTTCTCCGGCTGCCAGCGGGGTTGCGGCTCTGCTGTCGTTTCTTCCAGCGGCAAACGATTTTCTGTTTGCTGTTGCAGCACGCTAACCACGCCCTGGTAGATAAAATCATGTACCAGGCGTGACTGATGAAAACGCACTTCATGCTTGGCCGGATGCACATTCACATCCACCTGATGCGGATCGATTTCAAGATAGAGCACGAATGCCGGTTGTTGATCGACCCCGAGCTTATCTTCACAGGCCTGGCGAATTGCGTGGTTAATCAAGCGGTCACGCATCATGCGTCCGTTGACATAGCAATATTGAATTTCAGCCAGTGCGGAAGTGGTGGCTGACGGCTCAGCAACCCAGCCATGTAGCGCCAGATCGCCATGTTGCCATTCAATCGCCAGAGCTTGTTCAAGGAACGGCGTACCACAAATTGCGCCAAGGCGACGTTCACGTGGTGCACCTTCAGGGACTGCACGATACTGGCGAATAACTTTGCCGTTATGCGTCAGATTGAAAGACACATCAAAGCGCGCCAGCGCAATACGCCTGACGATTTCATCAATGTGGTTAAATTCGGTTTTCTCGGTGCGCATGAATTTGCGACGAGCGGGCGTGTTGTAGAACAAATCCAACACTTCAAGCGTGGTGCCAACAGGATGCGCGGTGGGTTTCACCGTGACGTTTTGTTCACGCCCTTCCGCGTAAGCCTGCCACGCTTCACTTTGCTCTGCGGTACGCGACGTTAACGTCAGACGGGCAACCGAGCTAATACTGGCCAGCGCTTCGCCACGGAAACCGAGGCTAATAATCGCCTCAAGGTCATCAAGCGTAGCGATTTTACTGGTGGCATGCCGTGCCAGCGCCAGCGCCAACTCGTCTTTTTTGATGCCGCAACCGTTATCACGGATACGGATTAGCTTGGCACCACCGCGCTCGATATCAATATCAATACGCGTGGCGTCTGCATCAAGGCTGTTCTCAACCAGTTCTTTCACCACCGATGCGGGGCGCTCTACCACTTCACCAGCAGCAATCTGGTTGGCAAGTTGCGGCGGCAGAACCTGAATCGGCATGAAATCTCCTTATTGAGTAATTGCGACCTGATCAAGACTCGCGTTTTGCGAACGTGCAGTCTGAGCCGTTCCTGGTGCTGATTGTAACGGATGAGTCTGGAAATAATCCTTCAGCCCTTGATAAATCGCCTGGGCAATTTTTTGCTGATAATCATCGCTATCCAGCAAGCGCTCTTCCGAGTTGTTACTAATAAACCCGGTCTCCACCAACACAGAAGGAATATCCGGTGAACGTAACACGCCCAAACTGGCATGTTCAGGGCGGCGTTTATGCAGCGCGCCAACCCGCTGCATCTGGGCCAGCACTTTTGTTGCTACATCATACCCGACGCGCTGTGAATGACCGAATTGCAAATCCAGCACCGCCTGGCTGAGATACGGGTCGGCCTGGCTATTTGCCAACACATCACCCGCGCCACCCAATAATTCAGACTGCTTTTCGTGCTGCTCAAGCCAGCCCGCCATTTCGCTATTTGCACGGCGATTAGACAGCACCCATACCGATGCACCCGTTGCATCCCGGTTCGGTGCGGCATCCGCATGAATTGAAACCAGAATACTGGCGTTTTGCTTACGTGCAACGTCAGAGCGCCCCATCACCGAAATGAAATAGTCGCCATCGCGGGTTAGCACGCCTTTAAACATCGGGTCGTCGTTGAGCAATGAGCGCAGCTTGCGAGCAATCGAAATGGTGACATTTTTCTCTTTCGTGCCGCCAGGGCCAATCGCACCTGGATCTTGCCCGCCGTGCCCGGCATCAATCGCCACAACCACGGTCTCGGATTGAGTTTCGGTACGTTGAGTACGTGCAGGATGCATCGCCGTATTCGAGCTTATTGCACCGGTAACGGTTTGCGGATTAAAGGGATTTTTTGCCGGTTCCGTTGAACGGACAACTGGCGGCGCTTCCACACGTTTAGCCACAACCGGCGGTGGTGGAGGTGGCGGCGGCACATCGGCGTTAATGGTAAACACGACCGTGTAGTTAGCGCCGTTCTGCTGTTTTATGGCGCGAGTGATACCCGGCTGCGTGAGATCGACAACCAGACGCAAAGAATCGCTATCTTTCGGTTGCCCAGAACGAATGCTTTTCACCAGATTATTGCCGCTGAAAAGCAGCGGTAATCCTCTGATCACACCCGTTTGTTTAATATCCAGAGCAACGCTTTTTTTGTCATCCTGAGAAAAAGCATATTCAGGGTCACCCATAAAACTAAACGTGATTCGCGCCTGAGAATCACCGTTTGATACCTGAATATCCGCTAAGCTAGCGGCGCCTGCTTGTGCCGTCAGCACCAGTAAGCACACCGCCATCAACCAACTTTTCACACGATAGATCATCCCGTCATCCTTGTTATTTGGCAACCCGCGCCAGTAACGACTCACCAGATGAGGAAACTGCTTTCAGGCACGCTTCGCGCCCTTGAGCCTGGTAACTTAGGTGGATTTCGACATCCGGTTCCGGGAGCACACCCTGACCTTGTTGCGGCCATTCCACCAGACTGATGGCGTCATTGGTGAAATAGTCACGAATTCCCATAAATTCGAGTTCTTCTGGTGAGGCCAGGCGATAAAGATCAAAGTGATAAACCTTCAAATCGCCAAGATCATACGGTTCCACCAACGTATAGGTTGGGCTTTTAACATTGCCTTTATGGCCCAGCGCTTGCACAAAGCCACGGCTGAACGTTGTTTTCCCGGCTCCCAGGTCACCGTAAAGATGAATAACGGTGGCCCCTTCACAGGCTTTCGCCAGACGGGCGCCCAGTTCTAAAGTTGCAGCTTCATCAGGTAATGCGATAACTCGATTAATCATTTTTTAGCTATTCAAATCCGGGTTAACAAAAGGGTACAACGTCGATAGTAAATCGCTCGCTAACATGCCGCGCGTGCCGAAGCGATGAGCTAACACATCAGCGGCTGCGCCATGAGCCACGCATCCCGCGCAAACAGCATCATACGGGGTTAACTTCTGTGCCAGCAATGCTCCGATGATTCCGGATAGCACATCCCCCATACCACCGCTGCCCATTCCGGCGTTGCCCACATCAACAAGTGCACATTCACCATTTTGGCTGGCGACAACCGTACCGGCACCTTTTAAGACCACAATTCCGCCATAACGTTTTACCAGGCGGTCTGCGGAAAGTAAGCGGTCACTCTCAATTTGTGACACAGTGCAATTTAACAGTCGAGCCGCCTCGCCAGGATGCGGCGTAATAACGCGATTCTGACGTTTATCGGGATTGATTGCCAGAAGGTTGAGCGCATCGGCATCCCACAACATCGGTTTACGACTGTTCTCTACTTTTTCCAGGGCTTTTTTACCCCATTCTTGCTGCCCAAGCCCAGGCCCGATAACCACGACATCCGCCCATTCAAGGCTTTCATCCAGCGTTTCCGGCGTTAGTTCCTGAACCATTAATTCGGGGCGAGCCGTTAATAACGGCGCAACGTTCTCTGAGCGAGTTAGCACCCTGACCAGACCTGCTCCTGCACGTAACGCCGCCTCGCCCGTCATACGAATGGCACCGGCAGTACCGTGGTCACCACCAATAATCACCAGTCGCCCGTTTGTTCCTTTATGCGACGTCGGTTTCCGTGGAGGCAACCAGCCAGCTAATTGTGCGCTATCCACCCGGCTTATTGGCGCGGTTTGCCCTTGCAACCAGGTTTCAAGGCCCAGCGCATGAAAATGTAGTTTGCCCACCACATCCCGCGCTTTTCCGGTCAGCAGCCCTGGCTTGAGAGCAATAAACGTGATGGTGTGGGAGGCGCTAATCACCGCGCTGGGCGTGGCCCCAGTCTCTGCGAGTAAACCGGAAGGAATATCCAGCGCGACAACAGGCGCTGAATGTTGATTACACTTTTCGATAAGCTGGGCGGCTGTATTTCGTGGTGCGCTGTTAATTCCTGTGCCGAGCACGCCGTCTATCACAAGATCGATATCATCAGGCCAGATGTGTTCTGCCGCATGAATAACGCCTGCGGCACCCAGCCACGCTTCACGGGCGCAAGCGGCCTCTTCTGGCAGCGGCTTTTCACTTTCAAGCGCCAGCAGCGTGACTCTAATACCGGCTGCCTGTGCCAACCGCGCCACCACGTAACCATCACCGCCGTTGTTGCCATATCCGCATGCAACGAGCCAGTGCTGAGTCTGAGGATAAAGTTCGCGGGCCAGATTAAATGCCGCAGCGCCAGCCCGTTGCATCAACTCATATAACGTTAACCCTAAGTAGTCTGCGGCCTGCTTTTCAGCGGTGCGTAGCCAGTCTGCGGACCAGACTGAATGTGGTATACTTTTGGCGGTTATTTTTAGGCTCAGGTCCGTCATGTCACAACCCCTCGATCTCAATCAATTAGCGCAAAACATCAAGCAGTGGGGTATCGAACTCGGCTTCCAGCAGGTTGGTATTGCCGATACCGATCTCAAAGCCTGTGAACCCGCGCTCCAGATGTGGCTGGATAAACAATACCACGGTGAGATGGATTGGATGTCTCGTCATGGCATGATGCGCGCCCGGCCTCACGAATTGCTCCCCGGCACGTTGCGCGTCATCAGCGTGCGGATGAACTATCTGCCCACGAATGCCGCCTTTGCCTCGACGCTCAAAAATCCCAAAATCGGTTATATCAGCCGTTACGCGCTTGGGCGTGACTATCATAAGTTGCTGCGCAACCGGCTCAAAAAGCTGGGCGAAATGATCCAGTCCCACTGTTCCACGCTGAATTTTAGACCTTTTGTCGATTCAGCGCCGATTCTTGAACGCCCACTGGCTGAAAAGGCCGGGCTTGGTTGGACAGGTAAGCACTCACTTATCCTGAACCAGGAAGCGGGCTCGTTCTTTTTCCTCGGCGAGTTGTTAGTAGATATCCCTCTTCCGGTCGATAAACCTGTTGAGGAGAAATGTGGACGCTGCGTCGCCTGCATGACCATCTGCCCAACCGGCGCAATTGTTGAGCCTTACACCGTCGATGCCAGGCGCTGTATTTCCTATCTCACCATTGAGCTTGAAGGGGCAATCCCGGAAGAATTCAGGCCGTTAATCGGCAACCGTATTTATGGTTGTGATGATTGCCAGCTCATTTGCCCGTGGAACCGTTTCTCACAGCTGACTACAGAAGATGACTTTAGCCCGCGCAGCGTATTACATGCGCCGCCGCTGGTTGAGCTATTTGCCTGGAGCGAAGAATACTTCCTGCGCGTGACCGAAGGATCGGCGATACGCCGTATTGGTCATCTGCGTTGGCTGAGAAATATCGCAGTGGCGATGGGAAACGCCCCCTGGGATGAAGCCATTCTGGATGCGTTGCAACAAAGAAAAGGTGAGCACCCACTTCTTGACGAGCACATTGACTGGGCGATTGCGCAACAATTAACCAGGCGAAGCGCGGACGAAACTGAAGTCCAGCTACCGCAAAAACAGCGTCTGGTTCGGGTCATTGAAAAAGGGCTAAAACGTGATGCGTGACATGTCCACAGGGTGTGAATAAAAATTAGAACGTCTTGTATTCCTGGCGAAAAAAAATCTACAAGCGATTGAGTTAACAATTTCAAATATTTAAAACATGTATTTAATCAATGATTTAAAATAATCATGTAAAAATTCAGAAATAATTAGCAATCGAAGCAAAGAGAAGGGGCTTGTGGATAACTCTGTTTACAATAATTTATGAGGAACGCAAAAACCACCACCGACGCTACTTAGCGTTGTGGATAATTTGTACTGGAGATAAGAATTTGGAGCGGGAAACGAGACTCGAACTCGCGACCCCGACCTTGGCAAGGTCGTGCTCTACCAACTGAGCTATTCCCGCTTGGGTGGTGCGTGGCTGTAAAAAGCCAATCAAATTTTGGAGCGGGAAACGAGACTCGAACTCGCGACCCCGACCTTGGCAAGGTCGTGCTCTACCAACTGAGCTATTCCCGCTTGGGTGGTGCTGGCTGTAAAAAAGCCTAATCAAATTTTGGAGCGGGAAACGAGACTCGAACTCGCGACCCCGACCTTGGCAAGGTCGTGCTCTACCAACTGAGCTATTCCCGCTCTGTGTAACGCTGCAAATTCTGCATCGGTACGGGAGGCGCATTATACGAGAATTCGTTTTAGTCGCAACCCCTCCCAAGCATTTTTTTCACGAATTTAGTTCGAATGGTGATTAAAGCGACAAAACGATTAAATTAGCAACGAAGGAGGAGTTTTTGCTCCTCCTTCACACTTTTTAGAGCTTAATAAAATTCTCACGGTAAAACGCAAGTTCGGCCACCGACTCACGAATATCGTCCATTGCCTGATGAGTACCCTGCTTTTTGAAATCAGCCAAGATTTCAGGTTTCCAACGACGCGCCAGTTCTTTCAGGGTGCTGACATCCAAATAGCGGTAATGGAAGTAAGCTTCCAGTTCCGGCATATACTTAAACAGGAAACGACGATCCTGGCCGATACTATTACCGCAAATTGGTGAGCTGTTCGCTGGCACCCACTGCTTCAGAAACTCAAGCGTTGCCAGTTCAGCGGCGTGGTCGTCGATGGTGCTTGCTTTAACGCGCTCAACCAGACCGCTGCCAGTATGGGTACGCACATTCCAGTCATCCATTAGCGCCAGTTGTTCGTCAGACTGATGAACCGCGATAGTTGGCCCTTCGGCGAGGATATTCAAATTGGCGTCAGTAACCAGAGTGGCGATTTCAATTATGCGATCCCGCTCGGGGTCCAGGCCGGTCATTTCTAAATCAATCCAAATCAGATTGTTTTCATTTCCACTCATGCTATTTTCCACCCTTCTTGTGCGTAGCCCACCCTTGTCGATGGGTTAACTCGTATAAAATAGTGTGTATCATAGAGGTTTTGCCCACTACGGGCGACCAGGAGCCATTAAGATTGAGCAAAAATAAACTCTCCAAAGGACAGCAGCGCCGGGTTAGTGCAAACCACCAGCGTCGGCTTAAACAGACTGTGGAGAAAGCCGATCCTGACGACTCTCAGTTTGGTGAACCGCGCGATGGCCGCGTAATCAGCCGCTTCGGCCAACATGCCGATGTCGAATCACCGGGTGGTGAAGTTCACCGCTGCAATATTCGACGCACCATTCGCTCGCTGGTAACCGGCGACAACGTGGTCTGGCGTCCAGCCAAAGAAGCTGCGGCTGGCGTAACTATAAAAGGCATTGTGGATGCCGTACACGAACGTACCACGGTCCTGACACGCCCTGATTTCTATGACGGTGTAAAACCGATTGCCGCCAACATCGACCAAATCATCGTGGTGTCCGCGATTTTGCCTGAGCTGTCACTGAACATTATTGACCGTTATCTGGTTGCGTGCGAAACCCTCGACGTTGAGCCGCTGCTGGTGTTGAACAAAACCGATTTACTCGACGAAGCAGGCCTGAAGTTCGTTAACGAACAGATGGATATCTACCGCAAAATTGGTTACCGCGTGCTGATGGTTTCCAGCCACAAAGTGGAAGGTCTGCAAGAGCTTGAAGAAGCCTTGATCGGGCGCGTCAGTATTTTTGCCGGGCAATCAGGCGTGGGGAAATCCAGCCTGCTGAACAACCTGCTTGGTTTTAAAGAAGTCCAGATTCTGGTTAACGATGTGTCTGACAACTCAGGTTTGGGCCAGCACACGACAACCGCCTCGCGTCTGTACCACTTCCCTGGCGGCGGCGATGTTATCGACTCCCCTGGTGTGCGTGAGTTTGGTTTGTGGCACTTAGAACCGGATCAGGTCACCCACGGTTTCACTGAATTCCACGACTATTTGGGTCGTTGCAAATACCGTGACTGCCGCCACGATAACGATCCTGGCTGTGCACTGCGTGAAGCCGTTGAACGTGACGAAATAGCTAAGTCGCGCTTCGATAATTACCACCGCATACTGGAAAGCATGTCTGAGGTAAAATCACGTAAAACCTTTTCCGATACTAACCGCTGACAATTAAGCTGGGCATCGCTAAAATCGCGCTCCTTTTTGCGTATGCCCACGAAAACGTGTACTTAGCCAGGAGGCTATTTTGTTAGACAACTTTAAACTTTCGCTCCAGTACATCCTGCCTAAACTTTGGCTGACTCGCCTGGCAGGCTGGGGCGCAAGCAAACGAGCCGGTTGGTTGACCAAACTGGTTATCGACATGTTCGTTAAATACTACAAAGTCGACATGAAGGAAGCCCAGAAGCCGGATACAGCCAGCTATCGCAGCTTCAACGAATTTTTCGTTCGTCCGCTGCGCGACGATGTTCGCCCGGTGAACACAGACCCGAATGTGCTGGTGATGCCAGCAGACGGCGTGATTAGCCAACTAGGCCCGATTGAAGAAGACAAAATCTTGCAGGCAAAGGGCCATAACTACAGCCTGGAAGCGCTGCTGGCAGGTAACTACCTGATGGCCGATTTGTTCCGTAACGGCAGCTTCGTTACCACTTATCTGTCACCGCGTGATTACCACCGTGTACATATGCCGTGTAACGGTATTTTGCGCGAAATGATTTACGTGCCGGGCGACCTGTTCTCCGTGAATCATTTAACGGCGCAAAACGTCCCGAATCTGTTTGCCCGTAACGAACGTGTTATCTGCCTGTTCGATACCGAATTTGGCCCAATGGCGCAAATTCTGGTGGGTGCCACCATTGTTGGCAGCATCGAAACTGTCTGGGCGGGCACCATCACGCCACCACGCGAAGGCGTTATCAAACGCTGGACATGGCCTGCCGGTGAAAGCGAAGGCTCTGTGGCGCTGTTAAAAGGCCAGGAAATGGGTCGCTTTAAACTGGGCTCGACGGTAATTAACTTGTTCGCGCCGGGCAAAGTGAATCTGGCCGAGCAGTTACAAAGCCTCTCTGCCACGAAAATTGGTGAGCCTCTGGCTATTTCCACCGAATTCAAAAGCGAACCAGAAGTACCGGTGAGTGAGATTCCAGAAGCTGAGGTTGCTGCTGAGCAGGAAACCAGCCCACAGGTCGAGAACAAACCCGAAAGTTAACCCGTTATCCCCAGCCCTGGCCGCAATGCTGCGAGGGCTGGTTCACTTATAGGTACTGACGTGCGCCTGATAATCACATTCTTGATGGCCTGGTGCCTAAGCTTTGGTGCTTTTGCCGCAACGGCCCCCGACGCCAAACAAATCTCCCAGGAACTGGAACAAGCCAAAGCGGCAAAAGATAAGCCAGGCAACCCTGAAACGATAGAAGCCCTTCAGGCCGCTCTCAATGCGCTTGATGAGCGCAAAGTCTCCCTGGAACGCGCCACTCAATACCAACAAGTTATTGATAACTTCCCCAAGCTTTCTGAAACATTGCGCCGCCAAATCAATAACTCGCGCGATGAACCGCAAAAAGTGCCTGAGAACCTGTCGACCGACGCGTTGAATCAGGAAATCCTGCAAGTTAGCAGCCAGTTGTTGGATAAAAGCCGCCTTGCGCAGCAAGAGCAGGAACGCACCCGAGAAATCACCGACTCTCTCAGCCAGCTACCCCAACAGCAAACCGATGCCCGCCGCCAGTTAAACGACGTTGAACGCCGGATGGGGACGCAAACGACCGCAAGCACTCCGTTATCGCAGGCGCAAAATCTCTCTTTGCAGGCTGAATCTTCACGCCTGAAAGCGCTGGTTGATGAACTGGAACTGGCACAACTGTCGGCAAGCAACCGCCAGGAACTTTCTCGCCTGCGCGCTGAACTGGCTCAAAAACAAAGCACGCAGTTGGATGCTTATCTTCAGGCCTTGCGTAACCAGCTCAATAACCAGCGCCAGCGTGAAGCCGAACAGGCGCTGGAAAGCACCGAACTGCTGGCTGAAAGCAGTGCTAACCTGCCGCCGGACATTGTTGACCAATTTAAAAATAACCGTCAGCTATCCCAGGCGTTGAATCAACAGGCTCAACGCATGGACTTAGTAGCTTCTCAGCAAAGACAGGCAAGCAACCAGACGTTGCAAGTGCGCCAGGCACTCAACACGCTACGTGAACAGTCACAATGGCTTGGCGTTTCAAACGTGCTGGGTGAAACATTACGTGCCCAGGTCGCTCGTTTGCCTGAAATGCCAAAACCGCAGCAACTGGACACCGAACTTGGGCAATTGCGAGTGCAGCGCCTGCATTACGAAGACCTGCTGAGTAAACACCAGCAGCTACGCCAGACTCGTCAGGCCGACGGCCAGCCGCTGACTTCAGAACAGAATCGGATTCTGGAAGCCCAGTTACGCACCCAGCGCGAACTGCTCAATTCCCTGCTGCAAGGCGGCGACAACCTCATTCTTGAGCTGACCAAGCTAAAAGTGGCTAACAGCCAGCTTGAAGATGCACTCAAAGAGGTGAACGAAGCCACGCACCGCTATTTGTTCTGGACGTCAGATGTCAGCCCCGTGGGCATCACCTGGCCGGTTGAGATAGTGCAGGATTTGCGCCGCCTGGTATCAATGGACACGTTCAGCCAACTCGGCAGCGCCAGCATCATGATGCTGACCAGTAAAGAGACGCTTTTGCCGCTGTTTGCTGCGTTAATCCTCGTGGGATTCAGTGTCAGCTCACGTCGCCATTTCGCCGCCTTCCTTGAACGCTCAAGCGCTAAGGTGGGCAAGGTTACGCAGGATCATTTCAGCTTAACGTTGCGAACAGTGTTCTGGTCGATTCTGGTGGCACTACCGCTGCCGGTACTGTGGGCAACGCTGGGCTATGGCCTGCAATCTGCCTGGCCGTATCCTCTCGCGGTGGCAATTGGTGATGGCGTAACCGCCACGGTTCCATTGCTGTGGGCCGTAATGATTTGTGCAACGTTCGCCCGTCCAAATGGCTTATTCATCGTGCACTTTGGCTGGCCGCAGCCACGAGTTGCCCGTGCCATGCGTTATTACCTGATGAGCATCGGCCTGATCGTGCCACTTATCATGGCTTTGATTATGTTCGATAATCTTAGCGATCGTGAGTTCTCCGGCTCGCTGGGGCGGCTGTGCTTTATGCTGATTTGTGGCGCGATGGCACTGGTCACATTAAGCCTGAAACGCGCGGGGATTCCGCTATATCTGGATAAACAAGGTAACAGCGAAAACATCGCTAACACGATACTGTGGAACCTGCTGCTTGCGGCTCCATTGCTTGCCATTCTGGCAGCGGCGGTGGGTTATCTGGCGACTGCACAGGCGTTGCTGGCAAGGCTTGAAACCTCGGTAGCTATCTGGTTCCTGCTGCTGGTGGTTTACCATATCTTCCGCCGCTGGATGCTGATTCAACGCCGCCGTCTTGCCTTCGACCGCGCTAAACATCGCCGTGCTGAAATCCTCGCCCAACGTGCGCGTGGTGAAGAAGAGGCCGCTCATAGTCACAGCACCGAAGGTTCCGCTGAAATCATCGAAGAGCCGGAAATCGATCTGGATACCATCAGCGTACAGTCGCTGCGCCTGGTGCGTTCGATTCTGATGCTGATTGCGCTGCTGTCGGTGATTGTGCTGTGGTCAGAAATCCATTCGGCATTTGGCTTCCTTGAGAACATCACATTGTGGGATGTGACTTCAACGGTGCAAGGTGTTGAAAGCCTGGAGCCGATTACGCTCGGTGCGGTACTAATTGCCATCCTGGTGCTGATTATCACTATGCAACTGGTGCGTAATCTACCCGCCCTGCTCGAACTCGCGCTGCTACAACACCTGGATTTAGCGCCGGGTACGGGTTATGCCATCACAACCGTAACCAAATATCTGCTGCTGCTTGTAGGTACGCTGGTCGGCTTCTCAATGATTGGGATTGAGTGGTCGAAATTGCAGTGGCTGGTTGCAGCCCTTGGTGTCGGTTTAGGCTTTGGTTTACAGGAAATCTTCGCCAACTTTATCTCCGGCCTGATTATCCTGTTTGAAAAACCGATTCGTATTGGCGATACCGTGACAATCCGCGACCTCACCGGCAGCGTCACTAAAATCAATACGCGAGCCACCACCATCAGCGACTGGGACCGCAAAGAGATCATCGTGCCGAATAAAGCGTTTATCACCGAGCAGTTCATCAACTGGTCGCTGTCGGATTCAGTGACGCGTGTAGTGTTAACCGTGCCAGCGCCTTCGGATGCCAACAGCGAAGAAGTCACGAAGGTCCTGTTGCAAGCGGCTGAACGTTGTTCACTGGTGATTGATAACCCCGCGCCAGAAGCGTTCCTGGTAGATTTGCAAGCGGGTATCCAAATCTTTGAGCTGCGTATTTATGCCGCCGAGATGGGCCACCGTATGCCACTGCGCCACGAAATACATCAGTTGATTCTGCAAGGGTTCCGCGAACACGGTATCGAACTGCCGTTCCCACCATTCCAGATGCGTCTGGATAGTCTTGGCGGGCAACGCAGTAGTAAGACGCTGACATCGTCAGGGAAGTCTGGCAGGACGCCGGGGAGTTTGTAAGTCACAGAACAAGGGGATACCCAAGTCCCCTTGTTACCAACAAAGTTGGAAACGTAAATAAAAACGCCATACCCAAAATGCAATAATTAAAACCGTCATTAAATAAAGATGCCATGCATGATACTTTTTATGAAAACTGTAATAAATAAGTGGAGCAATCATCAGTAAAGTCAACGAACCACCAATATCACGAGTATCATCCACAACCAATGCCTGCATAACCTCACATATATTTTTTATTTCACGCCCATCGATAAACCACTCTTTATCAACATAAGAAAACATAGTGATCATCGCAACGCAAATCAGGAACCATATAAAACTGAGAGTGAATGATTTCCAATTCATTACTTACCCTTTTAATATTTTCAGAATGGTTTCTTTTTTCTCAATAATCCGCCGACCATACTCACTGTATTCCCGTATTGGCGACCCTTTCTCCGCATTCATGGAGTTAATAAAGTCCTGCTTAGATCGTTTTGTACCACGATTGTAACGTGAGCCTGCAAGGATAATTTGTTCATCAGACAAGTGCTGCGTATCTCCATCTGGGTTATCGAACAGAATAAGATCCCTAAGATGGAAAGCAACTACTCTTATGTTAAACCTGTTATCAAGCAAGCACTGCGCCAATTGGTACTGCTGAAAGTGGGTCAAGGTATCTGGATTTACGCCAATGGTTCCGGCTGCGGCCCGTAACTGTATAGCAATCGAACCGACAGATGTAGCATTTGATAATTCGTTATTATCCTTTGTCAGGCTTTCTATTACCTGCCTCATTTGTAATACTCCTGTGCCTTTGAAGCGCTCAGGAGTCCCCCCAACCTCTGAGATAGCAACACCTGCAAGTAATACTTCAGGAATCCGAGCCTCCCATGCATATCTTATTATCATGTGCCTGTGGTGGACTAGCCAGGCTGTTTTATAAATCCATAGCCATGCATTCCCAGTCATAAACCTCCAGTTGGTCGGCAAGGCGTACCAGCGAAAAAAGTCAAACCCATTCCAGTGAGGAAAGCCAAACTCATCTACATTGCAGAATTCATTCATATAATGAATATTCGTAATGCTAATATTATTTACCATGATTATCCTAATAAATCGCGATTGTACTCCCTCGGATAAAATAATAGTAATTATGGTAATTGGAAGTGATGGGCATCGTACTAATTACAGTTATTAATGATAATGTAGGAAAAAAGACATTTAATCACATATTAATAAAGCCACCCTTTCCTCAATGAAAAGGGTGGTTCTTTAAGCCCTGTCTACCGGGAAAGCCAGCACGTCAGCCAGGCTCTCGGCCTTTAACGCCAGCATGATCAAACGATCCACGCCCAGCGCAACGCCTGAACAATCCGGCAAACCGGCTTTCAGTGCCTCCAGCAAATTCACATCAATCGGCTGCTGCGGTAAACCCCGCGCGGCACGTTTGCGGTTGTCCTGATCAAAACGCTGTTGCTGTTCACGCGCATCAGTTAATTCGTGGAAACCATTCGCCAGTTCAATACCACGGAAATAAACCTCGAAGCGCTCCGCTACACGGTGGTCTTCGGTGCTGATTTGCGCGAGGGCTGCCTGGCTTGCCGGGAAGTGATAAACAAACGTCGGCTTATCTTTGCCAATGTGCGGTTCCACACCCATGCTAAACAACAGTTGCAGCAAGATATCGCGGTCTTCTTCCTGGTCGGCAATATTGCTTAAATCAAGTTTTGCCGCCGCTTCACGTAGCTGGGTTTTGTCCGCCGAAAGCGGGTCAATTTCCAGGTGACGCTGGAAAGCCTGCTGATAAGAGAGTGACTCTGCCGCATCCGTTTCCAGAACCTGTTGCAGCAAATCATCCACTTCATTCATCAGACGATACATATCGTAGTGCGGGCGATACCACTCCAGCATGGTGAACTCTGGATTATGGTGACGACCCATTTCTTCATTACGGAAGCTGCGACACAGCTGGAATACCGGGCCAATGCCCGCTGCCAGCAGGCGTTTCATGTGATATTCCGGGCTGGTCATCAGGAACAAGTTGACGCCCTGAGCGTGGCCTGGGCCAACAAAACGGGTTTCAAACGGGAACAGATTAATATCCGTTACCGTAGCCTGGCTCATGCAGGGTGTTTCCACCTCCAGAACACCGCGGTCGGCAAAAAAACGACGAATAACCGTCATGATCGCGGCGCGCTTTAACAGGTTGGGGATGGACGCGCTCGGCTGCCAGGTGGCCGTTTCGCTCATGGGTGAGTCTCCGTATTCAAACAAGGCCGAGAAGTCTACCCGCAACGCATAGGCGAGACAAATTTTGCGCAGTAAATTTTCTTCGCCACTTTGGCCGTTTGCGCACTAATAATGTGAATTTCGTGACGTAACTCATCACCAGAATTAATTAATTGCTGAACTGAACAGCAAAAAAATCGAACACGTCAAATTTCCGTAAAAAGCCTGCGGCTATAATCCGCACCTACAAAGGAGTAGGGATAACCCTTTCGCTATAGCTGTCGCCGTATCGGTGTACTACCTTTGGTTAAATTAGCTATACGAAATAACTAAGAATCTGGAGGAATGTCGTGCAAACCTTTCAAGCCGATCTCGCCATAATTGGCGCTGGCGGAGCGGGCTTACGAGCGGCCATCGCTGCGGCACAAGCCAATCCACAAGCCAAAATCGCTCTGATCTCCAAAGTCTACCCAATGCGTAGCCACACCGTGGCCGCCGAAGGGGGTTCTGCTGCTGTGACGCAGGATCACGACAGCTTCGAATACCATTTCAATGACACCGTTTCCGGTGGCGACTGGTTATGCGAGCAGGATGTGGTCGACTACTTCGTCCATCACTGCCCAACCGAAATGACGCAGCTCGAGCAATGGGGTTGCCCGTGGAGTCGCCGCCCGGATGGCTCCGTAAACGTTCGCCGCTTTGGTGGCATGAAGATTGAGCGTACCTGGTTTGCCGCGGATAAAACCGGCTTCCATATGCTCCACACCCTGTTCCAGACCTCACTACAGTTCCCGCAAATCCAGCGTTTTGACGAGCATTTCGTGCTCGACATTCTGGTCGATGACGGTGAAGCGCGTGGCCTGGTCGCCATGAATATGATGGAAGGCACGCTGGTGCAGATCCGCGCCAACGCAGTCGTGATGGCAACTGGCGGCGCAGGCCGTGTTTATCGCTACAACACCAACGGCGGCATTGTGACCGGCGATGGTATGGGCATGGCACTGAGCCACGGCGCACCGCTGCGTGATATGGAATTTGTGCAATATCACCCAACCGGCCTGCCAGGTTCCGGCATTCTGATGACGGAAGGCTGCCGTGGTGAAGGCGGCATTCTGGTCAACAAAGATGGCTATCGCTATCTGCAAGACTACGGAATGGGGCCAGAAACTCCGTTGGGCGAACCACGTAACAAATACATGGAACTCGGCCCGCGTGACAAAGTTTCCCAGGCCTTCTGGCACGAATGGCGCGCTGGCCGCACCGTTCCAACGCCACGTGGCGATGTGGTTTATCTCGACCTGCGTCATTTGGGTGAGAAGAAGCTGCTCGAACGTCTGCCGTTTATCTGCGAACTGTCGAAAGCCTATGTCGGCGTTGACCCGGTTAAAGAGCCGATTCCGGTTCGTCCAACCGCGCACTACACCATGGGCGGTATCGAAACCGATGGCCAGTGCGAAAGCCGTATCAAAGGGCTGTTTGCCGTGGGCGAATGTTCTTCCGTTGGCCTACATGGCGCGAACCGTCTCGGTTCTAACTCTCTTGCAGAACTGGTGGTGTTTGGCCGTCTGGCTGGTGAAAGTGCTATGCGTCGTGCAAACGAAGCACAACCAGCAAACGACGCTGCACTGAACGCGCAAGCGGCTGATGTCGAAACCCGTCTGAAAAAATTGGTGAATCAGGAAGGCAGTGAAAACTGGTCGAAGATCCGCGATGAAATGGGTCTGTCGATGGAAGAAGGTTGCGGTATTTATCGTACCCCTGAACTGATGCAAAAAACGAAAGACAAGCTGGCTGAGCTGCAAGAACGCTTCAAGCGTGTTCGCATTACTGACACCTCCAGCGTATTTAATACCGATTTGCTCTACACCATCGAGCTGGGCCACGGCCTGAACGTTGCGGAATGTATGGCACATTCAGCGATGGCACGTAAAGAGTCTCGCGGTGCGCACCAACGTCTGGACGAAGGTTGTACCGAGCGTGATGACGTGAACTTCCTGAAACATACTCTCGCTTTCCGTGACGCCGATGGAACCACGCGTCTGGAATACAGTGATGTGAAAATCACAACGTTGCCACCGGCTAAACGCGTCTACGGTGCGGAATCAGAAGCAGCCGACAAGAAGAAGGAGATGACGAATGGCTGATGCGATGCAGACCCTGAAGATTGAAGTGGTGCGCTACAACCCGGAAACGGATAGCGAGCCGCACAGTGCAATCTACGAAGTGCCTTACGATGAACAAACCTCGCTGCTGGATGCGCTGGGTTACATCAAAGACAATCTGGCACCAGACCTGAGCTATCGCTGGTCATGCCGCATGGCTATCTGCGGCTCTTGCGGCATGATGGTCAACCGCGTGCCAAAACTTGCCTGTAAAACCTTCCTGCGTGAATACACCAAGGGCATGAAGGTTGAAGCGCTGGCGAACTTCCCTATCGAGCGCGATTTGGTGGTCGACATGACCCACTTTATCGAAAGCCTGGAAGCGATTAAGCCGTACATCATCGGTAATCCTCGCACGCCAGATCAGGGGCCAAATACCCAAACGCCTGCGCAGATGGCGAAATACCATCAGTTCTCAGGTTGTATCAACTGTGGCCTGTGCTATTCCGCTTGCCCGCAGTTTGGTTTGAATCCTGAGTTCATTGGCCCGGCGGCAATCACGCTTGCTCACCGTTATAACCTGGATAACCGCGACCATGGCAAGAAAGAGCGGATGGCGCAGCTAAACGGCAAGAATGGCGTCTGGAGCTGTACTTTCGTGGGCTACTGCTCCGAAGTGTGCCCGAAACACGTCGATCCGGCCGCTGCCATCCAGCAGGGTAAAGTCGAAAGTTCGAAAGACTTTTTGATTGCCACCCTGAAACCACGCTAAGGAGTGCAAAATGACTACGAAACGTAAGCCCTATGTGCGGACGATGACCCCCACCTGGTGGAAAAAGCTGGGCTTCTATCGTTTTTATATGATTCGTGAAGGAACGGCGGTTCCGACCGTCTGGTTCAGCATTTTGCTGATCTGTGGTTTGTTTTCGCTAAAAAGCGGGCCAGAAAGCTGGGCAGGATTTGTCGGTTTCCTGCAAAACCCCATCGTGATCATCCTCAACCTGATCACGCTTGCGGCTGCCTTACTGCATACCAAAACCTGGTTTGAACTGGCACCGAAAGCCGCCAATATCATCATTAAAGATGAAAAAATGGGGCCTGAGCCGGTGATTAAAGGACTGTGGGCGGTGACCGCTGTCGCCACTGTCGTCATTCTGTTTATTGCACTGTTCTGGTAAGGGGGACGTCATGATTAATCCAAATCCAAAACGCTCCGACGAGCCGGTATTCTGGGGTCTGTTTGGCGCAGGCGGCATGTGGGGCGCAATCATCGCACCGGTTATCGTGCTGCTGGTTGGCATTATGCTGCCGCTGGGGCTTTTCCCAGGCGATGCATTAGGCTATGACCGTGTGCTGGCGTTTTCTCAGAGTTTGATTGGCCGCCTGTTCATCTTCCTGATGATTGTATTGCCGTTGTGGTGCGGGCTACACCGTATCCACCACGCGATGCATGACCTGAAAATCCATGTGCCGTCTGGTAAATGGGTGTTCTACGGTCTTGCAGCCATTCTGACGGTCGTGACCTTTATCGGCGTGATCACTTTATAAGTCAGTAAATTTAAAAGACCTGCTCCGTGCAGGTCTTTATTATTTCTTTGAGTCTCCCCGCAAGCATTTTTCCCGCCACAATCTACACTTAGCAAAAAACAGATAAGGATTTTGCTATGCGCATCTGGCCGATTGTCACCACCCTTGCAGTTGCGTTTCTCGTTGTCGCCTGTAGTACCCCTACTCCGCCACCTGGCACCACGGTAGTGAATAATTTTGATGCTAAACGCTATCTGGGCAAATGGTATGAAATTGCCCGTCTCGACCATAGTTTTGAGAGTGGGCTGGAGCAAGTAACCGCCACTTACAGCACCATGAATGACGGCGGTATTCGCGTGATAAACAGAGGTTTTAACCCTGAGCGCCAGATGTGGCAGCAAAGTGTTGGCAAAGCGTATTTCACAGGTTCACCGAGCACTGCGGCGCTCAAGGTTTCATTCTTTGGGCCGTTTTACGGTGGCTATAACGTGATTGCGCTCGATAAAGACTACCAGCACGCACTGGTGTGCGGGCCGGATAAAGACTACCTGTGGATATTGTCGCGTACGCCGACGATCAGCAGCGATGTGAAACAGCAAATGCTCGACACCGCTACGCGACAAGGCTTCCCGGTAGAAAAACTACTGTGGGTTAAGCAACCGAGTGCTTAATGGGTGCTGATTTTCAGGCCGATAATACCGACGACAATCAAAGCCAGGCTCCCGATCCGAGCCAGGCTTGCTGATTCGCCTAACAGCAAGATACCGGTGGTTGCCGCACCCACCGCGCCAATCCCCGTCCAGACGGCGTAAGCCGTGCCGGTTGGCAGCGTTTTCATCGACCACGACAGTAACGCGATGCTGACAACCATCGCCACCACCGTGATGACACTTGGCCACAAGCGGGTAAAACCGTGGGTATATTTCAGGCCAACAGCCCAAACAACTTCTAATAAACCGGCAATAACAAGAATAAACCAGGCCATGTACAGCTCCAGAAATGGGGCCGTCCCCGGAAATCAAGAAGCGCTTACGGGTCGTCCCATAAGGCGGGTGAAGGCATTATTTTAACAACACGGCACACAAATAGCAGTAGCGTTTTGTTGCCAAACTGGCTGGATTGAAGTGACTAAGGCGAGAAATGACTGCTAATTAACCCGTAAATCCACAATTCGTTTCAAAGAAATTCTTCATATTATATAGGCTCTCTCCAACACCCAGAAAGGCTGTAATTGTGAGTCACGCGAACGGTAAGTATGCATAAGATATTGTTAGTGGATCGTTGTCATTATAGTCGGCAGGGATTCAAAAACTGGCTTAGTCACAATTCTGCACTTTCTATTTCTGAAACGGATAATTTACTTTTAGCTCGTGAGAAAATAATACAGTGTCGGCCTAATCTTGTTATTGCTGACTTTACCAGTTTCGCCAACTCATTACATAATATCCAACAGCTATCTTCTATTTACTCAGCCTGTGGGGCCTCAATTCGCTTGATGCTGTTTAATAGCACGCGCCACGAAAAGATCGAGGACTACTGCCTGTCGCAAGGCTCTCACGCTATATATAGTAAATCAGTACCTTTGTCTGAGCTTTACGCTGCGATTCTGAAGCAACTTAGTATTCGCCCGCCTTTCAATCCAGAAAAACAGTATACGCCGCCTCTCCTTACACTGCGCGAGGAACGGATATTGAAATTATGGACTGATGAAGCCAATAATGATTTTATTGCCAGAATAATGGGGATCAGCACCAAGACGGTATATACCTACAAACGAAATATCCGTATGAAACTGGGTGTTAATAATCGATTTTCTTTATTTATAGAACAGCCTCAGCTATAACGAATTAAATAACGGTACGGTAGCGATACCGTACCGTCAATCACACATCAATTCTGGGCTTTTGTTGCCGCTCCAGAAATCGCGTTACCACCACTTGAAATATCTTCGCCCACGCCCTTAGTCGTATTACAGGCAGTCAATAACGATGAAAGCACTACGAGTGTGAAAAACGCTGCAATAGTTTTCTTAATCATGACCGTTTCCTTTTTTGACCCTATTGTTTGTGTATAGCAGTTAAAGCATAGACAAAAATTGGCAGCCTGACGGAAAAAGCAGATTTTTAGGAGTGTTGGTGATTACTTGTTTGCTGCGCGTTCAATAGCGCCGCCGAGATGCTGTAGGTCTTCGCCAAAGCCACGGGTTGCGTTACAACCCGTCAGGATCGTGGTCAACAGCGTGATGAAAAGTAAATGCTTCGTCAAACGGTTCATCTTCCCTGCCTTAGCTAGCAGCGGCGAAGCGCCAAACGCCTCACCGCCCATCTTCACGTATTACTTAACGCGAGAAACGTATTCGCCAGAACGAGTGTCAACTTTGATCACTTCGCCAGTCTGAACGAACAATGGCACTTTAACCACAGCACCAGTAGACAGTTTTGCAGGCTTACCGCCGGTACCAGCAGTATCACCTTTCAGACCTGGATCTGTCTCAATGATTTCCAGCTCTACGAAGTTTGGTGGCTGTATGGCGATTGGACGGCCATTCCACAGGGTCACGATACACTCGGCCTGATCCAGCAACCATTTAGCGCTATCGCCGACCGCTTTCTCATCAGCAGCCAGCTGCTCGAAAGTTTCGTTGTTCATGAAGTGGTAGAACTCACCGTCGTTGTACAGGTAAGTCAGGTTCATATCGATAACGTCTGCGCCTTCGGCGGAGTCGGTAGATTTAAAGGTTTTTTCTACGCGAGTGCCAGTCAGCAGACGACGCATTTTAACGCGAGCAAAGGCCTGGCCTTTACCTGGTTTCACAAACTCACTGGATTCGACTGCGTAAGGTTCGCCTTCGAACATGATTTTAAGACCGGCACGGAAATCGTTGCTAGAATAAGTCGCCATAAGGCCCTCTGAAATTGTTAATTGGTAGCTTAGCCAAAAAATGGCACACATTGTAACCCTAAATCCCCCCCGCAGAGAAGATTGGTTAACGCAACTTGCCGATGTTATAACCGATCCGGACGATCTGCTGCATATTTTAGATCTGGACGCTGACAAAGAGTTGTTAGCGGGACGCGATGCACGTCGTCTTTTTGCCTTGCGCGTGCCGCGAGCGTTTGTCGCGCGCATGGAAAAAGGTAATCCAAACGATCCGTTACTGCGCCAGGTTTTAACTTCCAAAGACGAGTTTATTGCCGCACCCGGTTTTAGTACTGACCCTCTTGAGGAACAGCACAGCGTGGTGCCCGGTTTGCTGCACAAGTACCGCAACCGCGCATTGTTGCTGGTAAAAGGTGGCTGTGCGGTCAACTGCCGTTATTGCTTCCGCCGTCATTTCCCCTATTCCGATAACCAGGGAAACAAGCGCAACTGGCAGGCGGCCATCACGTATATCAGCGAACATCCTGAGCTGGACGAGATAATTTTTTCTGGTGGCGATCCACTGATGGCAAAAGATCATGAGCTGGACTGGTTGATTAGCGAACTGGAAGCTATCCCGCATATTAAGCGGTTACGCATTCATAGCCGTTTGCCGATTGTTATCCCGGCTCGTATCACTGAAACGCTGGTAGCGCGTATTGCTCGCTCAAGATTGCAGGTTTTGTTGGTGAACCATATCAACCATGCCAACGAAATTGGCGATGAGTTCAGGGCAGCCATGCAGAATTTACGTCAGGCGGGCGTCACATTACTCAATCAAAGCGTGCTGCTGCGTGATGTGAACGACAACGCGCAGACTCTCGCTGACCTAAGCAATGCGCTGTTTGATGCGGGCGTGATGCCGTATTACCTGCATGTGCTGGATAAAGTTCAGGGCGCGGCGCATTTCATGGTGAGTGACGATGAAGCCAGAATGATTATGCGTGAACTGCTGACGTTAGTTTCAGGTTATATGGTGCCGAAGCTGGCACGCGAGATTGGCGGTGAACCAAGTAAAACGCCGTTGGATTTGCAGTTACGACAATCATAAGAAAATTTGGCGGGTAAGCGAAGCGCCTCCCGCCGCAAATCAACAAATCAGTTCGGACACTTATAAACCTGGCCAGTCATTGTGCTGGCAGTCGGAGCAAAGCTCGACAGCAAGTTTTGAGTCGGGCTGCTCACGCCGTACAGCACGTTGCCACCCATTGCCGCTGCGTTATTACGCAGAGCATTTGCTGCACCACGCATAGAACCGCCTTCACTGCCCTGCTGACCCGAGAACCAGTTACTTTGCTCACCGGTTGCGTTTCCTAGCAGTTGGCATTCGGTGCCTGGCTTGTCTTCAACAAAACGGACGCCTTGCCCACCAGCAGAAAGACCGTTGCTGGTGCTACATCCTGCCAGCAGCAGCGCTGCTACAGCCATTCCTGCTGAAACTTTAATGCGCATGTTGTTCCCCGTTATCAATGCTGTCTTGAAAAGTAGCGGGCCGTCATTGCCCGGTGAGATCTTATACCAGACTGCGGCCAAAAAGAGAAAACCCTCAGACATTTCTGCCTGAGGGTTTTCTTAACACGATGTGATTAACACACCAGGTGTCGGGGCAATTACATCATGCCGCCCATGCCACCCATACCGCCCATGCCTGCGCCTAAATCAGGAGCATCGCCTTTAGGCAGATCGGTGATCATGCACTCAGTGGTAATCATCAGACCCGCCACAGAAGCTGCGTACTGCAGAGCAGAACGCGTTACTTTGGTTGGGTCCAGGATACCCATGTCGATCATGTTGCCGTATTCTTCAGTTGCTGCGTTGTAACCGTAGTTACCGTCGCCCGCTTTCACGTTGTTAGCAACAACAGATGGCTCTTCGCCGCAGTTCAGAACGATTTGACGCAGTGGAGATTCCATTGCGCGCAGCGCAACTTTGATACCCACGTTCTGGTCTTCGTTCTGGCCACGCAGTTCAGACAGTTTTGACGCTACGCGAATCAGCGCAACACCACCACCGGCAACCACACCTTCTTCAACCGCAGCACGGGTAGCGTGCAGGGCATCTTCAACGCGTGCTTTCTTCTCTTTCATTTCAACTTCGGTAGCAGCACCGACTTTGATTACTGCAACCCCGCCAGCCAGTTTAGCTACGCGCTCTTGCAGTTTTTCACGGTCGTAATCAGAAGTTGCTTCTTCGATCTGCTGACGAATCTGGGTCACACGGCCCTGAATCGCGGCTTCTTCACCATTACCATCGATGATGGTGGTGGTGTCTTTGTTGATAACGATACGTTTAGCAGTACCCAGATCTTCCAGGGTCGCTTTTTCCAGCTCCATACCAATCTCTTCAGAGATGACGGTACCGCCAGTCAGAGTTGCGATGTCTTGCAGCATAGCTTTACGACGGTCGCCGAAGCCAGGTGCTTTAACAGCAGCCACTTTCACGATGCCACGCATGGTGTTAACAACCAGAGTTGCCAGCGCTTCGCCTTCAACATCTTCAGCGATGATCAGCAGTGGTTTGCCTGCTTTCGCAACGGCTTCCAGAACTGGCAGCATTTCACGGATGTTGGAGATTTTTTTGTCAGCCAGCAGAATGAACGGGCTTTCCAGTTCGATTGAACCGGTTTCTGGTTTGTTGATGAAGTACGGAGACAGGTAGCCACGGTCAAACTGCATACCTTCTACAACGTCCAGCTCGTCTTGCAGGCCAGTGCCTTCTTCAACGGTGATAACGCCTTCTTTGCCTACTTTCTCCATCGCTTCAGCGATAAGTTGGCCAACAGTTTCGTCGGAGTTAGCAGAGATAGTACCAACCTGAGCGATTGCTTTAGAGTCAGAGCAAGGAACAGACAGTGCTTTCAGCTCTTCAACAGCGGCGATAACAGCTTTATCGATACCGCGTTTCAGGTCCATTGGGTTCATGCCTGCAGCAACAGCTTTCAGGCCTTCGGTGATGATGGACTGAGCCAGAACGGTTGCAGTAGTGGTACCGTCGCCCGCAGCGTCGTTCGCTTTAGAGGCAACTTCTTTAACCATCTGCGCACCCATGTTTTCGAACTTGTCTTCCAGTTCGATTTCACGCGCTACAGAAACACCATCTTTAGTGATAGTCGGTGCACCGAAAGATTTATCCAGAACTACGTTACGGCCTTTAGGACCGAGGGTAACTTTCACTGCATCTGCCAGTACGTTAACGCCACGTAACATTTTCACACGAGCGTCGTTACCGAATTTTACTTCTTTAGCTGCCATTCTTCTTTTCCTTTAAATTCGTTTAATTTGCTTGCGGATTACGCTTCAACAATTGCCAGGATGTCGCTTTCTGACATGATCAACACTTCTTCATTGTCGATTTTCTCAGACTTAACGCCATAGCCATCGTTGAAAATCACGATGTCGCCGACTTTAACGTCCAGCGGTTGCACGTTACCGTTTTCCAGAATACGGCCCTTACCGACAGCGATGATTTCGCCACGAGTTGATTTGCCTGCTGCGCTGCCAGTCAGAACGATGCCGCCCGCAGATTTAGATTCAACTTCTTTACGCTTGACGATAACGCGGTCATGTAATGGACGAATGCTCATGTGATAGCTCTCCTTTGAGAAAGTCATTATCAGTTGTTTAGGTAACGCCGAGCCCAAAATGGGTTATCGGCTGGTGACCTGAGAGATGGGGATGCGCCTTCCCCCCTTCAAGGGGGAAAACAAAAAAATTTTCGATTTTTAACGATTGGGACGATCGTCGTTGTCATGGTCGTCGAGCTGTTTCGGCGCATCATCTTTACGCTGATACTCGCCATCGAACGTCGAACCAGCGCCCGTTCCCGCGCTAAAACCGCCGCCCGGAGTGCGTGAAAAACGCAAATGCGGCATCAGTTTCAATGTCAGATGGTTCTGCACAGGTGGCAGCAACAGCAGCAAACCGAGGAAGTCGGTGAAGAAGCCTGGCAGCAACAACAGCAAACCGGCGATGATCAGCGAAACGCTTTTAATCATCTCAACGGCTGGGCTCTCACCTGCGGCCATTTTCTGCTGCATCAGCATGAAATTCTTAAAGCCCTGATTGCGAACCAGTGACATACCAATAACTGAGGTGAATATCACCAGCATCAACGTCAGGAAAACGCCCATGACGTGAGCCACTTGAATAAATAACGAAATCTCTATGTACACATAGAGGAAAACGGCAATTAACGGTATCCAGCGCACCGTGTACTCCTGTAGTTGAGCAAGCCCCCGCAGGCACTTGCAAGAATTAAGTTAGCGATGAAGCACAGCCAAAGAGATGGAGATGCTTTAGTCAAAAATCAATCTAAATGCCTTATTATTTTTTTGGAAATTTTCAACAATTGATCAACATCACATATTAATAATTGTTATGTGAGATGCGCTTTAATAAGTGATCCAGATTACTGCTTTTCGCTACCATCAGCATATCATCACGGCATTACGATCGAATATGGACATAATCGTCGGTCTATTCATTGCACAACCAAAGATCCTGTGTGTGCAATGATCAATCAATGGCAGCTTTAATTAAGAAGGTTCACATGTTAAATAACATTCGTATCGAAGAAGACTTGTTGGGTACCAGGGAAGTGCCAGCGGATGCCTATTATGGTGTTCACACTCTGAGAGCGATTGAAAATTTCTACATAAGCAACAACAAAATCAGTGACATACCTGAATTTGTTCGCGGTATGGTAATGGTCAAGAAAGCAGCGGCAATGGCAAACAAGGAGTTGCAAACCATTCCGAAAAGCATCGCAAACACCATCATCCAGGCCTGTGATGAAGTGCTTAATAACGGCAAATGTATGGACCAATTCCCGGTTGACGTTTACCAGGGCGGTGCCGGTACCTCCGTCAACATGAATACCAACGAAGTGCTCGCCAACATTGGGCTTGAGCTGATGGGCCACCAGAAAGGTGAGTACCAGTACCTGAATCCAAACGACCATGTGAACAAATGCCAGTCCACCAACGATGCTTACCCAACCGGTTTCCGCATCGCGGTGTACGCCTCTATTGTGAAACTGATTGATGCCATCAATCAGTTAGGCGATGGCTTCCAGCGCAAAGCGGTTGAGTTCGAAAACATCCTGAAAATGGGCCGTACCCAGTTACAAGATGCCGTACCAATGACGCTGGGCCAGGAATTCCATGCTTTCAACGTCTTGTTGAATGAAGAAACTCGCAACCTGCTGCGCACCGCAGAACTGCTGCTGGAAGTGAACCTCGGCGCGACCGCTATCGGTACACGTCTGAACACACCAGAAGGTTATCAGCAACTGGCAGTGCAGAAACTGGCGGAAGTCAGCAACCTGCCATGCGTTCCGGCGGAAGACCTGATTGAAGCGACTTCCGACTGCGGCGCTTACGTTATGGTTCACAGCTCGCTCAAGCGCCTGGCGGTGAAAATGTCGAAGATCTGTAATGACCTTCGCCTGCTCTCCTCCGGCCCACGCTCTGGCCTGAACGAAATCAATTTACCAGAACTGCAAGCGGGCTCTTCTATCATGCCTGCCAAAGTTAACCCGGTCATTCCAGAAGTGGTTAACCAGGTTTGCTTCAAAGTGATTGGCAACGACATCACCGTGACCATGGCTTCCGAAGCCGGTCAGTTGCAGCTAAACGTAATGGAGCCAGTGATTGGCCAGGCCATGTTTGAGTCCATTCATATCCTGACCAACGCCTGCTACAACCTGCTGGAAAAATGCATTAACGGCATTACCGCTAATAAAGAAGTGTGCGAAAACTACGTCTACAACTCGATTGGTATCGTGACTTATCTGAACCCGTTCATTGGCCACCACAATGGCGATATCGTTGGGAAGATTTGTGCAGAAACCGGTAAGAGCGTGCGTGAAGTCGTGCTGGAGCGCGGCCTGCTTACCGAAGCCGAGCTGGACGATATTTTCTCCATCAATAACCTGATGCACCCTGTTTATAAAGCGAAGCGTTATACTGATGAAAGTGAACAGTAGACTTTCCGGTAGCTAATAAAAGGCACGTCCATTGGACGTGCCTTTTTCATTTGTGCTAACAACAAAAACACAACAAATAATCATCAAATAATCAAACTCAAGGAAGGCAATCATGTTTGGAGCAGAACTCGTCATCGTGCTGTTAGCGATATATCTTGGGGCCAGACTCGGCGGCATAGGCATTGGCTTTGCTGGCGGTTTTGGTGTGCTGGTTTTAACCCTTATCTTCCAGGTTAAGCCCGGCGCTATCCCGTTTGATGTCATCGAAATTATTATGGCTGTTATTGCCGCCATTGCCGCAATGCAGGTGGCAGGCGGGATGGATTACCTCGTCAGCCTCGCAGAAAAGCTGCTGCGCCGTCATCCAAAATACATCACCTTCCTCGCCCCGCTCGTGACATGGTTTATGACCGTTCTGGCGGGCACAGGTCACACCGCATTCTCCACTCTGCCAGTCATTACCGAAGTAGCGAAAGAGCAAGGCATCCGTCCTTCTCGTCCGCTGTCTATTGCCGTGGTCGCCTCGCAAATCGCGATTACTGCCTCACCGATTTCTGCAGCCGTGGTCTTCTTCGCCGGTATTCTTGAACCGCTGGGCGTGAGCTACCTGACTCTGCTGGGAATTTGTATTCCGGTTACGCTGGTTGCCGTTATGCTGACGGCTATCGTCTGTAACTTCCTCGGCTGTGAGCTGAAAGACGATCCGATTTATCAGGAGCGTCTGGCTAAAGGTGAAGTGCAACTGCGCGGCAGCCAGGTCTTCGAACTGAAGCCTCACGCCAAACGCTCGCTGTACTTATTCCTGATCGGTATTGTGGCGGTCATGTTCTACGCTACAGCCATCAGCGACACCGTTGGCCTGATTCAAAACCCAGTGCTGCCACGTAACGAAGCGATTGTGGTGTTCATGCTGACCATCGCCACGCTTATCTGCGTCACCTGTAAAATTGATACTGGCGAAATCCTCAACGCCAGCACCTTTAAATCGGGCATGAGTGCCTGTGTCTGCGTGCTGGGTGTGGCATGGCTTGGCGATACCTTCGTCAAAAACCATATTCAGGATATCCAGGGCTTCGCGGGCGACCTGCTGCAAGGTTATCCGTGGTTGCTGGCCGTCGTACTGTTCTTCGCGGCGACTCTGCTGTATTCCCAGGCAGCGACAACCAAAGCATTGATGCCAGCCGCGTTAATGCTCGGTGTTAGCCCGCTGACCGCCATTGCATCGTTCGCCGCCGTTTCTGCGCTGTTCGTTCTGCCAACCTATCCAACGCTGTTGGCGGCGGTAGAAATGGATGACACCGGTTCAACGCGCATCGGTAAGTACGTGTTTAACCATGCGTTCCTGGTTCCAGGTGTGATTGCTATATCACTGTGCGTCATCCTCGGCTTCATCGTCGGTGGCATGGTTCTGTAAATCTTTTAAAACACGGGTCGCGCTGCGGCCCGTTTAACACCTCCCCTCCCTCCGCCATGCTATAGTCAACCGCTGTTTCCCAAACCCCTGAATTACTGGTTTTGCCAGTTACCCACGGAGATAGTGACTACCTCTCATGGATCTACGCATCTTTGCGCTAATTTTTGCGCTATTCAGCTCACACGCTTTTGCAGGTCTGTTCGATAGCCAGAGCAAATCTCAATTTGTTCCTGTCGATCAGGCTTTTGCGTTCGATTTTCAGCAATCTGAAAACCAGCTCAACCTGAACTGGCAGATAAAACCGGGTTACTACCTTTATCGCCAACAGATCAAACTCAACCCCGCGCAGGCCGAACTGGCTCCGCTGGAGTTGCCGAAAGGCACCTGGCACGAAGATGAGTTCTACGGCAAAACCGAGATTTACACCCAACAGCTCAATCTGCCGGTAACGATTCATTCTGCCGCCAAAGGGGCGACGATTAGCGTGACCTGGCAGGGCTGTGCGGAAGCTGGATTCTGCTATCCGCCGGAAACGCGTGTTGTTCCGTTGAGTGAAGTGGTCGCTACATCTGGCGAAACTAGCTCTACCCCTCTTCCCCAGGAAAAGGAACAAACCAGCACCGCACCCGCTCAACTCCCGTTCTCGGCACTTTGGGCATTCTTAATCGGTATCGGCATCGCCTTCACGCCTTGCGTACTACCGATGTACCCGCTGATTTCCGGCATCGTGCTCGGTGGCAAACAGCGCTTATCCACGGCTCGCGCCCTGCTTCTGACCTTTATCTACGTTCAAGGGATGGCGCTCACGTATACCGCGTTGGGTCTTGTGGTCGCTGCTGCCGGGCTGCAATTCCAGGCCGCGTTGCAACACCCTTACGTGCTTATCGGCCTGTCTGCGCTGTTTGTGCTGCTTGCCGCATCAATGTTTGGGCTGTTTACCCTGCAACTACCGTCAACGTTGCAAACTCGCCTCACATTGATGAGTAATCGCCAGCAAGGCGGTTCAGCGGGCGGTGTTTTTGCGATGGGGGCATTGGCCGGATTAATTTGTTCGCCTTGCACCACCGCGCCGCTGAGTGCCATTTTGTTGTACATCGCTCAGAGTGGGAACATGTGGCTGGGCGGCGGCACGCTGTATCTTTATGCCCTGGGCATGGGCTTACCGCTGATGCTGATCACCGTTTTCGGCAACCGTCTACTACCAAAAAGTGGCCCGTGGATGGAAACCGTCAAAATCGCATTTGGCTTTGTGATCCTGGCACTGCCGGTCTTCCTGCTGGAACGAATCCTGGGCGATAGCTGGGGTATTCGGCTCTGGGGTTTGCTGGGCGTCGCGTTCTTTAGCTGGGCATTTATCACCAGTCTACAAGCCAGCAAATCGTGGATGCGTATAGTGCAGATAATCCTGCTTGGTGCCGCGCTGGTATGCGCCCGCCCTCTGCAAGACTGGGCATTTGGTACCTCGGTAACCACCAGCCAGGCGCATCTCAATTTCACGAAAATTGCCAACGTTGAGCAACTAGACCAGGCGCTTGCCAATGCGAAAGGCAAACCGGTGATGCTCGACTTCTACGCCGACTGGTGCGTGGCTTGCAAAGAGTTTGAGAAATATACGTTCAGTGACCCGCAGGTACAGCAGCAACTGGCAAACACCGTGTTACTTCAGGCCGACGTCACCGCCAATAACGCGCAAGATGCGGCGTTGTTAAAGCATTTGCAGGTTTTAGGGCTGCCAACCATTCTGTTCTTTGATACAACGGGACAGGAACAGCCCAAAGCACGCGTTACCGGCTTTATGGATGCCGACACTTTCCGTACGCATTTGCGCAATCACGCGCAGTAAACAACACTAATGTGGGACATACCGTTGAACGACGGAGGAGATAACCGTGCAACGCGAAGACGTACTTGAGCATGCCCTACACGTCCTTGAACGTGAGGGACTTGCCAGCACCACCCTTGAGATGGTCGCCACTGAGGCTAACTATCCGGCAAATGAAATCAGGAACTTCTGGCCAGACTCTGAAGCGTTGCTCTACGACGCCATGCGTTATCTGAGCCAGCAAGTTGATGTCTGGCGCCGCCAGTTGATGCTCAACGAAGAGTTATCGCTCGAACAAAAACTGTTGAAGCGTTATCAGGCGTTGACCGAGTGCGTCAATAACGATCGCTATCCTGGCTGCCTGTTTATCGCCGCCTGCACGTTTTATCCGGATGCGTCGCACCCGATTCACCAGTTGGCCGATCAGCAGAAAAAAGCAGCATGGGAATTTACTCATGAAATCCTCATGCAACTGGAAGTCGACGACCCAACGATGGTGGCGCATCAAATGGAACTGGTGCTCGAAGGTTGCCTGAGCCGTTTGCTGGTCAAACGGAGCCAGGCAGACATTGAAACCGCCCGTAGCCTGGCCGAAGACATTCTGCGATTCGCCCAGTGCCGACAAGGTGGTGCACTGACCTGATATCAGCCCATGAACCCGGCCCAGGCAGACACCAGCAAGCACAATGCCATCACGCGTTGAAACCAGATGAGTGATGTCGTTGTGCGAAACAGTCTGGTAACCGCTTTTCCCAAAAATGCCCAACAGCTCAAACAGACCAGCGAAATCAGTAAAAACCAAGTGGAGAGTAGCGACACATCCTTCAGCGGATGCACGCTTTGTGGGGCAAACAGGCTAACGACCGCCAGCGCCATCATCCAGGTTTTAGGATTAATCAGCTGCAAGAGTGCCGCCGCACGGCAGCTAAATGGCTTCTCGACCTTATCAGCCAAATTCACAGCAGGCGCAGTAAAAAGCTGCCAACTCAACCAGCTTAACCATAATGCTCCCGCCCAACTCATCACGTCCCGCACCAGAGAATAGTCCCGTAGCATCTCGCCCGCGCCTGTCCCCGAAATAAACACGATAAAACTAGCCGTGATGCAAGCGCCCACAACCGCCGGGAGAGTCGCTTTCACGCCGAAGCGCCGACTACTTGCCAGAATCAAAATATTGGTCGGCCCAGGGGTGATTGATGCGACGAAAGCGAAAAGTAAAAACGGTGCGGATGAATACAACTGACTCATGGTTCAGAAACTCCCTTCGTGGTCTAAACCCTGACTTTTGACTCTTTTCTAAGGCAAGTCTGGAAGATTTGTGCACAACCTGCGGTAGTGGGCTGGCGTTAGCCGATAGGCACGCTGGAACCATCGCCCTAAATGGCTTTGATCGGCAAACCCTAACGCCGCTGCAACGTTTACAGGATGCTCCCCCTTCGCCAATAACGCTCTGGCATGCGCAAGACGCAACTGGATTAGCCAGGCGTGGGGCGCCATATGAAACTCTCTTTTAAAACAACGAGACAGCGTAAATCTATCTGTCTGTGTTTCCCGCGCCAGATCCGACAAACCAATATTGTCACCAATATGCGCATGGAGATAATCCCTGGCCCGATGGGCAATGGCCGAACTCTGCAATCGCGGTGGCAAGCGCTTACGCCACTGGCAATGCTCTGTAAGCTGTCCTAGAAGATTATCCATCGTGTTTTGCTGCACAATCCTCATTTCTTCGCTGTGCAGCGCATGAAAGGTTCCAGAAATCGCCTGAGCAAGTTGCGGTTCACGCGCAATGGTGCGAGAGAAATGCAGTGAATAACTGGAAGGGACCGTTTCAAACAGGCCCTGAAGTGTGCGAGTCAGCCATTGTTCGTCGAGGTAGAAAGTCAAATAGGTAAAGCCCCCGGCAACCGGAGCGTCGCCGTCATGAATCTCGCCGGGCTCAAGCAAAAAGACATCGCCGGGCGTACTCTGATGGCGTTGGCGACGGCAGTGAAATTGCTGCGTACCCGCAAGCGTTATGCCGACCAGATAGCTGTCGTGCCAGTGGGGATCGTAGGCATGCCCCTCAAAATGGGCTTGAATTGTCTCAATGCCCGTTTCGCCATGTTGATGCAACTCCAGCCAGTCTTCTGCCATATCCCCTCCTGAATCCCGTCTTTTAGCATTCGCAACTCTTCGGCAAATGTCTGGAAGATTTGAGCATCATCGCGCTATAAGGTAGAGATAGAGTAAAGAATGTGCAAGATTGACGCAAAGTTAGGCGATTGAACCGTTTTCCCCGAAATATGATTGACGCCCAACGGGCTTTACGGTTTAATGCGCTCCGTTGCCCGGATAGCTCAGTCGGTAGAGCAGGGGATTGAAAATCCCCGTGTCCTTGGTTCGATTCCGAGTCCGGGCACCACTATTTAAAGAAACCAGCCTATGGCTGGTTTTTTGCTTTCTGGCATTCGGTATACCACTACATCACAGAAAGGCTGCGTCCGGTTTCTGTTCGGTCAGGTTAAGGGAAGCATTGTCACTTCCCTTTGAGCAGAACTTTAGAACAGCAAATCCATGTCCATCTTTTCGTGAATAGTCAAAATCACCTCACGTACTGCAGCAAAAATACTGTCTTCGCCACGCCCGGGGAGTTTAGCCCAGACAGTCCCGTCATTTCCCCAATTTCGAGGAATACGGTTTTTCCCTTGTGGATCGAAATCCCTACTCCACCATGACCAGTATTCGCTGGGTCTACCCACCTGCAAATGTGGAAAAATATCTAATGTAGCCGCTATTATTTTCGCTGTTCTCCCTTCATCCTGACTCACACCTGATATACCAAAATACAACCCATAATAATTTGAATATTCAAACTCCCAGCGCAGCGAAAAGATACCATCTGGACTTAATGGAATATAAAAACCAGCTCCGCGAGCCGATAAGTCCCTATTCGAGATTTCAATAGAAAAAGGATGATTAATGAAGCTTGCATTTAAGTCAGAGATAAACTCTTTGAATAAATCACTACGAACCTCATTCATCTGATTAAAAATCATAAATGCAGATTCTATAGAATGGTTATCCTTGCGGATAATCTCTGATAACTCACCACTGTTATCCATTACGAACTCACCATTAACTGTCTGGTTAATATATTTAATAAATGATTCAACAAATATTCTGACCGTGCCAGCCCGAACATATAATGCACAATCATTTAGCCATTCGACGACTTCATGCCAGGATATCGTGAGGATATTCTGCTTCAGTATTTCCGGTGTGTTCTCAGGAAGAGTCCACTCTCCCGGTTCATGATTACATAAATAAATTAACTTCCATGGTCTTTTCTGTTTACTCAACCATAGCGCATAATCCCTCAACTGATTTTCCTGATCGACTGCCCATGGCTTATTTTCTATAGCGATCATACCAGTCGGGGACGTCAGTAGCAGGTCTATCTTTCTTCCATTTTCGATAATGACTTCATAATCAATTCTGACTTTATGATTTCGTTCCCTGTGGACCTCCACAGGGCTACCGTGTCCTTTCTTCTCGACGATGGACAGAAAACCCTCTAAAAACAGGGTTGACTGACCATGTGTTTCATCAGGAGATAGCAAAAATCGCAGGTAACGGGAAAGTGCCAGTTCATCATTTTTCAGCCAGTCCATAAGGTTAAAATCAGGTGCTAGATCAGCCTGATAGCGTGACTTAGCCAGACTGGTCACTTCGTTCCAGCGCGAAATACTAGTCAGAAGTGATGTAACATGCTGCTGTACCGCATTCATTATGGGGCTCTTTTTGGCAAATGATGTTCGCCAGATTAAAGCAGCTAATGATATGAACAAGAGCAAACCAGAAAATATCTGATCAGCATCAATACTTATGCTTTTTTGACCTTACCAGCGAACAATGAATACAGCTCTACGCGGAATTCTAGCTTTCAAATTGTTCTGGGCTAGTATACCTAACACCCCGACTAATATATAATCTCAGAAACTATATTAGCAATTCATCTTAAGGAATCATAAAAATGGAAGAAACTGAATTTTATAGTAATGGTCATGTCAGCATCACAAACTCTAGATTTATCGTAGGTTCTACTACTTATGCTATGAATGGGGTGACTTCGGTGAAACGAGGCCACACGAACCCATCTAAAGTAGGACCAGTCATACTAACTATTATTGGTTTGATTATGGTATTTGCTGCTGCAACGTTAATGTTTAAAGCAATTGGTGTTGTCCTGATTATTGCTGCTATCGCATGGTTTAGATCAATTAAACCCGAGTATATGGTTTTTCTTAACAGTGCTTCTGGCGAATCTCAGGCTTTATCTAGTAAAGATAAAAGCTATATCGATGATGTAATAAAATCTCTTAACAATGCCATTATACATCGTGGCTAATAGTTAAAATTAACCATCTTGAAATTGTTTTTAAGGTGATAGCCTTTTTGAAGGTACAGTGAACAATAATTAATGGCACGAGTTTTGAAAATCCCGGTGTCCTTGGTTCGAGTCCGGGCACCATTTAGAAAAACCAGCCTATGGCTGGTTTTTTGCTTTCTGGCGTTCGTACTTTGCAGCAGCTACAACGTCAGCGTCATAAACCGGCTATTGGGATCGAGCTGATAATCTGCAAAAGGCTCGCAATCGACAAAGCCATGCTTGAGATACAGTTGATGGCAGGCTGCAAATCCTGGCTGAGTGCCCGTCTCTAAACTCAAGCGCTGAAAGCCACGTTCCCGTGCAGCCTGCAAAATATGCAGTAGAAACTGATTAGCCACACCACGGCGTAGAAACGCCGTCGCTGTACGCATCGATTTCAGCTCGCCATGCCCTTCATTCAGTATTTTAAGCGCTCCAATCCCTGCTAATTGCTCCCCTTCCCATGCAGACCAGAATGTCACAGCCGGGTCACGAAGTTTTTGCACGTCCAGCGCATGGCTGCTCTCTGGCGGAGATTGCTCCAGCATGCCGGAAATATGGTAAGCCACGAGTGTCTGTACCGCGTGATGGGAAAGATCGTCAACTTTGATGGTAAACATGCCTGGTTTCCAAATGTATGATTAGGTTATCGATAACATATTGGTAACATAAAAGCGAAGAACGGATTGTTCGTCCAATAAAGATTACTTATGACGGGGAGATGGTGTGCGGGAGTAAAAACGAAAAAACCCGCCGAAGCGGGTTTTAAAATTCCTAGCTTAGTTAACGCTAACCTTACAGGCTAGTTACGTTACCAGCTGCTGGGCCTTTAGCGCCATTTTCGATGGTGAAGGAAACTTTCTGGCCTTCGTCCAAAGATTTGTAGCCATCGTTCTGGATAGCAGAGAAATGCACGAACAGGTCTTTAGAACCGTCGTCTGGAGTGATGAAGCCGAAGCCTTTATCAGCGTTAAACCATTTTACCAGACCAGTCATTTTGTTAGACATGTGTATTACCTTTTGAATTAAGTGTGCCTTACGGCGATTTGGTATGCTTTACAGATTTTATGAAGCGGTAGAGGAGCACACGACAAAGGGTATCCAGGGATGACTCTTGAAGGACTGCTTTACTTAAGTTGCTTTAAAGGTCTGTACGTCAAACCGATGGATGTATTAACTCATGCTTGGGCGATGAATGACAAGGATTATTTTAGCCATCTGCAGGTCCGGAGCTAAAAACTGCTATTTTTAGCGCTTCGCTTAGCAGGTGTGAACCGCCTGTTAACGCACTCATCCAACCACTACATAACACATTGTTAATAGACTACTTTTGCCACTTTACGCAGCGCTTCTGGCGTGACATTTGGCAGGCCAAAAAACTCCATATAAGCCGGAATCATCTCAAACAACATATCTGTTCCCGGTTGTATCTGGCAGTCCCTTTCCAGGGCTGCACGTAAAAATGGCGTGATTTCGCTTTTCATTACCACCTCTCCGACGAAGGTTCCTGGCGTTATCAAGCTCACATCAACAGGCAGTTCGTCGCCCAAATTCATCCCCATCGGCGTTGCGTTTACGACAATGGAAAACGCCTTCGGGTTGCGCAACCCTGTCAGCACCGTCAGTGCCGGATAGTGGTTTCGCAGGCGTTTTGCCAGTTCCTCACTGCTCGCTTCGCGGCTATCAAACAGCGCCAGCGTATCGACACCAGCAGCGGCCAAAGACGCAGCAATAGCGGACCCGACGCCACCGCTGCCCACCACCAACACCCTTGCGCCACGTAGCTGAATGCCTTTGCGCAACACGCCGCGCACAAAGCCGTCGCCATCAAACATATCGCCTCGCAAGCTGCCGTCCGGCTCAAGACGAATGGCATTACACGCGCCAGCAATTTGTGCCGTTGGGCTCAGGCTCTGGACTAACTGGCAGGTCGAGACTTTGTGCGGCATTGTCACCAGCGCGCCGATAATATTGGTCATGCGGAATAAAGAAGGTATCAGTTGCGCGTAGTCTTCGGCTTTGACTCCCATCGGCACCACTTTTACATCAATGCCTTGCTCATCAAACCACGGGTTGTAAATCAACGGCGCTTTGAAGGTGGTCGTCGGGTAGCCCAGATGGGCAATCAAACGGGTGTTGCCACTAATTTCCATTGCATCTACCTCTAAAACGGCGTCACACGCTGCCGGTGACGCCGCCAGACATCATTAATTAATCGGTCAATTCAATGCGTTTGATATCGCCAAGAATAAAGACATACGCAAATACGCCCAGCAGTGCAGCGCCGCAGATGTACACCAGCGCGTAGAAGAAGTTACCTGTCGCCGCGACGATAAAACCAATAATCAGCGGCGTGATGATAGAGGCCATATTAGAGCAGAAGTTAAATAAGCCGCCGGTCAGCCCCGCCAGATTCTTCGGTGCCATATCGGAAATCAGCGTCCAGCCCAGCCCGACCATGCCCTGCCCGAAGAAAGCCACTGACATCACCGTAATCACCAGCGCATCGGTAGGCATCCAGTTAGCCGATATAATCAGGCTCGCCATCAGCAACCCAGCGATTATTGGCAGCTTACGGGCAATGTTCACCGAACCGGTGCGTTTAAGGATTTGGTCTGACACCCAACCGCCAAACATCACGCCCACAGCCGCTGCCAGGAACGGCATGATGGCGAAGAAGCCCACTTTCAGCCACGGCATATGGCGTTCAGTGGCGAGATAGGTAGGGAACCAGGTCAGAAAGAAAACCAGCGTGGTATTCCCGGCAAACTGACCAATACCTGCGCCAAGGATCTGACGGCATTTCACCAGCTTGCCGACATTCGCCCAGCTAAAGTTCATTTTCGGTTCTGGTTCAGCTTCTTTTTGATCGTGGCCGATGTACTCAAGCTCAAGCGCGTTAGCCGTTTTGGATTCGTGCGGCTCGTGGTAAAAACGCCACCACACCAGCACAAACAGAATGCCCACCACGCCAACGGTGATAAACAACGAACGCCAGCCGAAGGTTTCCATAATAAAGAACAACAGCGGGGCAAACGCCGCCAGGCCGATGTATTCCCCAACGGTATACACCGCCGTGGCTCGCGCACGCTCTTGCTGAGGGAACCACTTCCCTACTACGCGGCTGTTCACCGGGAAACACGGCGCTTCACTTATCCCCAGACCAAGGCGGCATAACAGCAACGTTTTCAGCCCGACAGTTAAACCGTGGAATAAGGTAAACGCCGACCAAAAAAATAGCGCCAGCGCATAGGTAACCTTGTTGCCGAAGCGGTCAAGGAAGATGCCGCCGGGGATTTGCATCGCCGCGTAAGTCCAGGCAAACGCCGAGAACACCATCCCCATGGTTGCCGCACCGATACCGAGATCCGCACTCAGTTGCGGCGCAGCAATACCTAATACAGTACGGTCGAGGTAGTTGATCATGGTTCCGATAGCCAGAAGGGCCAGAATCACCAGTCGGGTTCGGGATCGTTTCACTACTCCAGTTTTCGGGGCGGCGATATCGCCCTGGCCATAACTCGCCATTGTTTATTCCTCTGTCTGTAGGTTACAGGTGCTTAAATTGAACCTTACGGTTCATTTATTGTTTTAAACCGGACTAACGTATTTGCATCGCTGCCAAACGAACCGCCGCATTGGTGGCGCCATATTGTTGATAATCACCCCGTCGCTCGACCAATTCAAAGAAGAAACGATCGGGGCGGAAAGGTGGTGTGTAGGCGTGTAAAAACTCCTGCTGCCGGGCATCACGTTCATAAAGAATATTCAGACGCTCAAGCCCCTGTAACAACGCGTTGTTCACCCCATAACGCGCCAGTAAATCATCATAATAGTTCGCCGGAATCGGCAATAATCTCAGCCCTTGCGACTGCAAATTTTCCACTGTCGCCGGTAAATTTTCACACGCAAATGCCGCGTGTTGCAGGCCAGTTCCTTGATAACTCGCCACCGAACGGGCGATTTGCGTATCAAGGCTGTGCGACATATTCAGCGGCAGGCGAATCGAATGACATGGGCTGTGCATCACCTGGCTTCTGACCAGGCCGTACGGATCTGGCACGCTCAACTCGTTATCCAACTCAAAGCCAAACACCGCGCGGAAAAACATAATCCAGTTATCACGGCTGCCTTCTACTAACCCTAAAGCCAGATGATCAATACCTAAAAGCGTGCCTTTGTTCGCTGAATCTGCAAGGTTAAAATCTGTCTGATAAATGTCATTTTCACCCTGCTCTGGCGCTTCTATCAGGTAGATTAAGCTGCCGTCCGGGGCGCAAATTGCCGCCAGCGCACGCTCGTCCGGGCCGTGTTCTTCATGCCAGATCGGATAGCCATAATCCTGCGCCCGCTGGAGCACATTTGCCGCACCTTTAACGCGCCACGCCATCGCACAAAGCGAAACACCGTGGCGACGATGAAACTCATCCGCCCAACTGTGCGCCTGGTGGTTGATAATCACATTCACACCACCATTGCGCCACAGTGAAACATCTTTTGAGCGGTGCTCACCAGCGTGCGCAAACCCTAGTGGCTGTAGCGCTTCGCCCAGTGCTGCCGCGTCTTGTGTGTCGGTCGCAAATTCTAAAAACTCGATGCCCTGATAGCTGGCCTGTGGTGCGCTATGAAACAGCTGCGCGTCAATATGCGGATTGCCATTCCAGGTCTGCTCCTCCAGCCACAGTAACGAGCGATAACCGTCTTTAGCCGTTGGCGCGTTCGGCGTGGCGCGGAAGCTGTCATTGAAAATCTCCAGTGACCACGGGCCGCGATAGCCTTTCTCAGTCAGCAAGCGGGTAAACTCCACCACCGGTAATTCGCCCTGCCCCGGGAAGCAGCGGAAATGGCGGCTCCACTCGAGCACGTCCATTTTCATTAGTGGGGCATCAGCCAGTTGCAGGAAGGTGATTTTATCGAGCGGAATATCGTCGAGATTAATCAACTGGTCGCCAAGCGAAAGCACATGAAAGCTGTCAAGAACCAGCCCCATCGCTGGGCTGTTAACCTGTTTTACTCGCTCCCACGCCTGGCGATAACGGTTCACATGCGTGCCCCACGCCAGCGCTTCATAACCCACGGTAATTTCATTTTGTTGAGCAAGCTCAGCCAGATGCGCCAGGTCACTAACCTGCAAATCAATATTGGCGGAGCAGTCGGGTGCCACGTTGCTGCACAGCAACATGGTGTCGCATCCCAGCTCATGCATCAGGGCAAATTTACGCCGCGCACGTTCCAGATTGCTGGCAAACTGCGGGCGCGTCGCCCCTTCAAAATCGCGGAACGGCTGGAATAGCGTGATGGTCAGCCCCAGATCTGCCGCCATTTTTCGCACATCGGCAGGCGTTCCTGGGTAATAGAGCAAGTCATTTTCAAAGATTTCAACACCGTCAAAACCAGCAGCCGAGATTGCGGCCAGTTTTTCAGGCAACGTGCCAGAGATAGATACGGTTGCAATTGAACGCTGCATGATGGCTCCTGGTCTGTCGGGATAAGTCGGTTAATGTTGTATCATTTGGTTCATATTGCAAATTTATAGTTAATTAATTGTTAACTCAGATCACACCACCAGAAGTTAAAAAAAATAGCGGGCGATTACCGAACAAAACAAAGTCGGGTTACACTTTTCAGTCACTCCCTGGCAACTAAAAGGCCGACACAACATGTCAGATAATAACTATCAGCCCCCAAAAGTTTGGACGTGGAAAAAAGGCGAAGGCGGCACCTTTGCTAACATCAACCGCCCGATTGCAGGCCCAACGCACGAACGCACGCTGCCCATCGGCCAGCACCCGTTGCAGCTTTATTCTCTTGGCACACCTAACGGGCAGAAGGTCACGATTCTTCTCGAAGAATTGTTGGCTCTGGGCGAAAGCGGGGCTGAATACGACGCGCATCTGATTCGTATCGGTGAAGGGGATCAGTTCTCTAGCGGTTTTGTGGACGTGAACCCGAATTCGAAAATCCCGGCGCTAATGGACCATTCGGTGACACCGCCTATTCGCGTCTTCGAATCCGGCGCAATCCTGCTTTATCTGGCCGAGAAGTTCGGGCATTTCCTGCCAAAAGAGATTGCGGCGCGTACCGAAACGTTGAACTGGCTGTTCTGGCTGCAAGGCTCAGCGCCGTATCTCGGCGGCGGTTTTGGTCATTTCTACAATTACGCACCAATGAAAATTGAGTACGCCATTAACCGCTTTACGATGGAAGCCAAGCGTCAGTTAGACGTGCTCGACAGGCAGCTGGCAACACACCGTTTTATTGCCGGAGATGAATACTCGATTGCGGATATCGCCATCTGGCCGTGGTATGGCAGCCTGGCAAAAGGCGGCCTGTATGACGCAGCAGAGTTCCTCGACATCGCATCGTATAAAAACTTCGTGCGCTGGGCTGATGAAGTGGCCAATCGCCCTGCGGTGAAACGTGGGCGTATTGTGAACCGTACCTTCGGCGAACCGTCTGAACAGTTGCACGAACGCCACGATGCGTCTGATTTTGAGCTACGTACCGCAGATAAACTGGCGAAGTAATATTCTCAGGGCAGGCAAAATCCTTCACCTGCCCTTCAAAAGTTTAAAATTAAACAAACTATCGATGGTTTCATACTCACCGTTGCGGGTAACTTGCCGTCTGAATTATTCAGTGAGCAAACCGCAAGGAAATATCGTGTTAAAAAAAACCATACTTATATTCACTTTCATTCTCGTAGGTTGTGCTAATCCCGGTGATGAAACCGTGGAAGCCTTAAATACTCTCGAATTTCAGCCAGCCGTGATATCACCAGCGATTAATAGTAACCCTGAAGAACTCAAAAGCCTGCATGCAGCGAATAAAAAAGCCATTACCAGCCTCACCACTGAAATAAAAGCAGCACGAATAAACCATCTGAGAAGTGTCGATGTTTTTGATAATAGATACGGTATTGATGATGTTTTTCAGGCTCTTACTAAGCTTGAGGAATTTAACGAGCTGAATAATATCTATCTTAAAGATCAGAATAAAAATGGATTAGTGCAGATAAATAAAGCATTAAAACCCATAACGGAGAAAGACTCCTGAATACACGAAAATAGGTGGATATCGCTAGCGACATTCAACGCCACAAATAATCAGTAAAGCTGCTTCTCAATCAGCATCTGCTGTAATTGTTGTTTTTGTTCACTAGTTAATATTAAACAAATAGTTCGCTCGCTGGTAGCGCACTTGACTCTGAATCTCGCCAATAGCATTGAGTTGTTTCTTCGCTGCGCTCACATCATTGAAAACCTTTAATAGTTTATTTTTAAACAAAGTAATTAGTTGTTACCAAAAAGTTTTTATTATAATAAGCCAGCTTATCAACTGGAGTGCAAAACAATCACAACGCAGACTGAATCAAACAAACAAAAAACCTACGGACAAAAATTAATTCGTCAAGGATGGTTGGCAGGATCATTGTCGTTGCTGCACACGTTATTTGCGGTGATATTCAATGAGTGTAGCGACTCTATAGACTTAAAGTACCTACAAACCCCGGATGAGTTTTTGGTGATTGCGTTACTCAGCTGGCTGATTTTCCTCAACAGCCGCATCGGTGCTGTGCTCATGGTGGCCTACTTCGCTTCACACAAATTAATACTCCTGCTCTCCGGGCGTTACCACAGTGTAAGCATCAGCATCATCGACCTGGTTCTGCTTTACTACTATATTGCTGCCGCGAAAGGGACTTTTCGCTTACATAAATACAAATAACAGAAAGCCACACTATGTTGCCATAGTGTGGCCTCTGAGTGCTTACTATTTGATCTTTACTTGCAATAGCCTACATCCTTATTGGCTTTAAACATCATAATTCCCTTTGAGCATTGGCTCAATTGACTTTTTATTTAAAAATAAATATCGTATTTTGGATAAAAAAAACCCGCCGGACTGGCGGGCATATTGCATTGACACAATATTGAAATAATAAAGTGTACGAACAATATTAAAGGATCGAAATACTTGAGGTCGACAATATCAATGAGGTTTGATGCATCAACGTAATAATTGTAATGTGTGGCGAATTATTCAGCAATTCTATTTCGATATAATTTTAAATTATTTAGAAATTGAAATTGACTGCGGCATAGGCCCCGTCCGCTAAGATATTATCGCTGTGGCCATCTTTGCCTTCCATTCCGACATAGCGATATCCGCCTTCAACTGACAGGGTTGGGTTAACGTTCCAGCGCAGGCCAGCATTCGCTTCACCGTATTGGTCCACGCCGCTGGAGAGCGAATCAGGTGAATAATAGGCATCGCCAAACAGGGCAAAATGTTCGCCCAATGGAAGCTGCGCGCCACCGCCCACAGCGACGGCATAGCCTTCATCACCATCAGATGGGTTCAGATAAAGTGTTTTACCGCCCAGCGTCACCAAAATCGACCCAAGCGGGATATTCCAACCTATTCCCAGGCTGGCAATATCGCCATCGTTATCGCTGTGCGCCCAGTTACTGCTAAAGACAAAACCAGGTTCATTGGCGCCAAACGTCATCCCAAGATTGGTCCACTCGCCACCGGCCTCACCATGAAATGACACCGCACTTGCAGAACTTGCGGCAAGCGTCGCGCCAACCAGACAAACCACTTTTAAGAATTTCATCGCTTTCCTTATTTTTAATCAGGGGGTTTTCGGACAAAAAAAAGCCCGACAGGCACAATGCATCGGGCAAAACGGACGTCCTGCTATTTTTTATAATGCTACACGGAGATTTACGGCTGGACTGCTACACCGGCAATTTCAACAACAACACGGCGGTCTGGCGCCAGGCAGTTGATCAGTTCATTACGTTCTTGCACCGAATCACAGGTTGCTCCGGTAACCGGCTCGCTTGAACCACGGCCTTCAGCCTGAACGTTCTGAGCAGGCATGCCTAAACGAACCAGTTCATCAGCCACGCTCTGCGCACGCTTGGTAGAAAGGTCGAGGTTGTAATTCGAAGAACCCATACGATCGCTAAAGCCAATGATTACAGTGGTTTTTTCTTTAGCCGCCTGAATTTCTGGGCGATTGTAGAGATCGCGTACCGCAGCTTCACCCTCAGGGGAAAGAGTCGCGCTATTAAAACCGAACATCACGTCCGATTTCAGATTAAAGCGTTGTGGTTCAACGGGCGCTTCCACTGAAGCAGGTGCTGGAGCAACAACCGGCGCTGCTGCATTCTGACCAAAGCGGTAAACCACACCCGCAGTGACAGTGCCAACATCAGCAGAGGCACCAATCTGGTTTGAGTTACCGACATTGCTCACCCACTGATACTCAACGCGTCCAGCCCAGTTGTCGTTAAACTCATATTCCGTACCAACAGCGGCGAGTGGGCGCACGCCCGTCTCAAATTTGCTACGGTCGTCTTGTTGAGTTTCTGCACGATAGGCCATTGCACCTGCGCGGCCATAAATATCCCAGTTTTCAGTCAATGCGTAACTGGCTTTCATAGACAATTGCAGACCCTGAGCACCCATTTTGGCACCGTCAACGCCGTTGTTGCCTTGAATCTGCATATTTCCGAGGTAGTCGTAACCGCCTTCAACAGCTAACCATGGCAGGATTTGATAACCCCCAAATACACCGCCACCGACGGTATCATTACTGGTCCCAATTTCATTGGCGTGATTCAGGCTACCATTAGAATTACTATCAACACTGGCATCAAAATAATGTGACCATCCTAATTTTGCACCGCCGTACCAGGTATTGGCATCGGCTGCGGCATTAGCATTCGTTACTGCGAGGGTGTTGAGTACGATTAATGCAATAAGAGACTTTTTCATAATGATCCTTGAAATCGCTGCTGAGAGGTTACTCAGTGGTTTTAATATTTCAGCGACGAATAATATTCACAGTTCCTTTGTTATGGAATTTGATTTTTGTTTATTTTTACATGAAAAAGTATTAGGCGAGATAATAATAGCCCGCACTTACACTGTTAACTGTTAAACTAACGGCTAGAATTTTTCTGGTAAATTTATGACTTCCAGTAAATATCCGCCACGTTTAATCTCTATGTAACCACCGTTTTTTAGCGCAAACATCACATTCAAAATACTGCTACGCGATAAGTGCGTTCTTTCCTGAATATAATCAAGAATGGATGTTCTTAACCGTAAATCCTCCGGCAAGTGACTCATCTCGATAAGATGACCACGAATGATGGAATAAGTACGTTGCTGCACGACGACCGAATCACGATAGAAAAGACGGGTGGTGTAATAGGTGAGGATTATCGCAACATCTCGCCACATATCTTGCTGAGTAATAATTTCATGCGCCAGGCTGGCATCAAGACGCAGCATGGTGCATTCCGTTTCTGCACGCAAAATATGGCTGCGCAGGGGCTGTATGCTTTCGGCAATACCAAACAGATTTTGATCGTAAACCGTAGCGATAACCAGGCCGTCGGTAGCCCGCAGGACAGAAAGCTCGCCTTTCTTGAAGACATAAAATTGCGGGCTGTCTTTATATTCCCAGTTTATTCGTTTGCGGGGAATCACCTCCATCGGGGTTCCATAGGGTTCCAGGACGGTAATCAGACGCTCGATTGCGGCTTCCGGGCGGTTAGGATGGGGTATCGTCATTTTTTTCCATTACTGTCTGTTTACGCTGACTCCTTAAAGTATATATCACACTTAAGGACTAGCAGGGTGCGCTACCTTGCGGTGTTTGGCTTGTAGATACAACCGTGACTGTTAATAGCAAAACAATATTTATCAAATTCCTTACAACTATTTCCATGATGAAAAGAAGTGTAATTTCTCGTCTTTTCTCTTGCACATTATTGCATCTTTGTGCAATTGAAAATTGATCTAATATTTATTTTTAAACGAAATAAAAGTGGCAGCCTATCCCCCTTCTCTTTAGTGTCACCGAACATTTTATTACGGGGGAACCCCTCTATGTTTCTCGATTACTTTGCCTTAGGCGCTCTTATCTTTGTGGCATTGACGCTTTTTTATGGCGTGATTGTCGTGCATGACATCCCCTATGAAATAGCGGTGCACCGCAATCATCCCCATCAAGATGCCATTCATGCAGCAGGCTGGGTGAGTTTATTCACACTGCATGTCTTATGGCCGTTTCTGTGGATCTGGGCGATGTTATATCGCGAAGACAGAGGCTGGGGCTTCACCGTTAAGAATAATGAAATAGAAATACTAAGAGAAAGACTGGCTCGACTGGAATCTCAGCACGAACAAAATAAAAGCCAGTCATCAGCAACCGACTAATTAAGCAGGATTCATTGTGGATTTATTACTTATCCTTACTTATACCGCAATCTGTTTTGGTATATTTAAATTCTTTAAAATTCCGTTAAATAAATGGAGTGTCCCGACGGCGGTATTAGGCGGGATTATCCTTATTGGCTCTCTGCTGTTATTAATGAACTATAACCACCCGTATACCGAACGGGCTCAAATGGTTACCGTGACATTGCCGATTATTCCAGAAGTAGAAGGTGTGGTGGTTGAAGTCACCCCCAATGCCAACAAGAAGCTGAAAAAAGGCGATTTCCTGTTCCGTATCGACCCAACGGCCTACGAGGCTAAAGTCGAAGCGCTGCAAGGTGAGATTGAAAGCGCCCAGCAAAACGTTGAAATGCTTAAAGCCCGTCTGGCTTCCGACAATGCCGACATCGCGCAAGCCAAAGCCTTACGTGATTTAGCGTTAAAAGATGCTGACCGTTACCGCAGCGGTAGCCGCGACAAAATGAAAAGTCCGTTTACCGACCAGGAAGTGGTTAACGCGCAGCAAAGTTATCTGGCAGCACAAGCGCAGTGGCGTTCGTCCGTGTCGAAAAGAGATCAAACCCAGGCGCAACTGGATGCTCTGGTCAACGGCGAAAATGCCACGGTATACCGGCTTAAATCTCAGCTTAAAGAAGCAGAATATTTCCTGGCGAAAACAGTGGTTCGCGCACCCAGTGATGGTTACGCCACGCAGGTTTTCCTGAAGCCTGGCATGTTTGTGCGCCCGCTACCGCTGCGTCCGGTGATGGTGTTCGTTCCCGATCAGAAAACCAGTGTCTACGCCGTATTCCGTCAAAACTCTGCCCTGCGTTTAACCGCTGGCGACGAGGCCGAAGTGGTCTTTAACGGCCTTCCTGGCAGCGTCGTGAAAGGCAAAGTGAAGCAAATCCTCCCGGCGATTGCCAACAGTAGCTATCAGGCTCAGGGCCATTTGCAGGGCTTGAGTCTTGACCCAAAACTCGACGGCATCTATGCCGAAATCGAACTGAACAATGTGGCAGATGTGGAGAGGTTACCCGCAGGCACCATGGGCCAGGTCGCGGTGTATTCAGGCTATTTCAAGCACGTTTCTATTATCCGAAAAATCCTGCTGCGCATGACCAGCTGGACACATTATCTCTATATCGATCATTGATTTAAGGTTTAAAAGGAGTCCCCTATGCAGAAGGCAAAAATATTAATTCTTTTCACCATCGTTATCCTGACGTGGGGAACCACCTGGCTTGCCATGAAGTTCGCATTGGTCAGCTTACCGCCGATATTTGCCACCGGATTGCGCTTTTTAAGCGCAGCACCCCTGCTGTTCTGGCTGCTACACATCACCCGCTCATCATTGCTCTTTCCGCCAGGCCACCGGTTCTTCCAGTTCTGCGTGTTCTTATTTTGTTTCTGCCTACCGTTTACGCTGGTGATTTATGGCGAACAATATGTCAACGCCAGCACCGCCGCGATAATCTTCGCCGGTTTGCCCGTCGCCGTATTGTTGATTTCCATTGCGGTACTCAATGCCCCCACCAGCTTGTTACAACTCGCGGGGGCATTACTGGCAATCCTGTCCCTGTTTAGCCTGTTACAGGAAGAATCCAGAACCACTCTGAGCAACAACTGGAAAGGCGCATTTGCCGTGGTTGTCGCCGTCATCATGCACGCTTTTATGTACGTTCAATGCAAGCGGCGTAACTGCCAGGTTTCGTTATTTACGTTTAACGCTCTGCCCTGTCTGGCGGCGGGTTTACTGTTAACGTTTATCGGCGCGCTAGTAGAGAAACCAGAAATTGAAAATATCAGCTGGCTGTCTTTTTCTTCGATTATTTACCTTGGCGTGGTGGCCGGTGTCTTCGGAACCCTGTGCTATTTCTCACTGCAAAAACGCGTTTCGACTTTTAACACCTCGCTGGTGTTTATCTGCTTCCCCGTTATCGCCGTCCTCCTGGAATGCCTGGTGATGGACCGTGTGTTTTCTTCAACTTCGTGGATTTTGCTCGCGGTAATGCTCAGCGGCGTGCTTTTGTCCTTAATTCCTGTAGAGAAAAGAAAAATGGCAACCACACCCCATAGGCAGTGGGATTAACAAGATATTTTCTCCGCCATATTTACAACTAACCAATAGCTGTTAAAAATGAATATTATTTACTCATAATTATGGTCAATGTCAGAAGAGATCCTCAGGCAGCAGATCCAGAATCTCAAAAAGCACAATGCCCGACTCAAGAGAATTGCACACGACTCACGAAACAAGCTGAGTGCGGCTCTGGACGGAACGGGTTTGTGTTTATGGCAATTAGATTTGCCAAGCGGCAAGTTAGTTATTTTCAATCGCCGCTGGGGTTCCATGTTGGGCTATCGGCCCAAAGAACTTAGCGCTCATTTCGATGTGTGGCGTGAGCACCTGCACCCGGAAGACAAAGAGATGGTGCTGGCCGCGTTTTATGACCATCTCGACGGTAAAACGCCGTATTACGAAGCGCTGCACCGCATGCAGGCGAGAAATGGCAATATCACCTGGGTGCTTGACCGTGGCCGAGTGAGCGAATGGAGCGATGACGGGAAACCGCTCAAAGTCACCGGCACGCACATCGACATGACCAAAGAAAAGCAGTACGAACAGCAGCTTGCCAAACTCGCCAACCACGACCCGCTAACCAGCCTTGCCAACCGCTACGCCCTGCATTCGCAGTTCGATCTGCTAAAAAAACTCGGTGCACTGTCGATAGCCTTTATCGATCTCGATAACTTTAAAAGCGTTAACGATACTTTGGGCCACCGCAGCGGTGACGAGGTTCTCCTGCAATTAAGCCAGCGGCTGCACGATGCGTGTCCGCCTGAGGTGACCATTGGCCGCATCGGGGGCGATGAATTTATTCTGCTGCTGCCGTGGACGATGGATAACCCGGAAATCGACAAGATTGCCCGACGCTGCCTTGATGCCGCCATCACGCCTTTTGAGCTGAGTAACGGCACCGCGAGCGTCGGTGTTTCTATTGGCGTTAACGAATCCTGGGCCAGCGACAACTTTAGTGATGCGGTCATTCGTGCCGATGAATCTATGTATCTGATTAAACGCAGCGGCAAAAATGGCATCGCACTGGGCGCCAGAATTCTTATTCAGGGATAAGACATTAACGCCTAAGTGCGCCGCACAACGTTAACTCGCCAGATACCAAAGCAAACCAGCACCAGTGCCAGGGCATAACGCCACTCGAGAATGCTTTCTTGCAGGAAAATAGCTGAAAGCACCGCACCCGATACCGGGATCAGGAAGTTAAACGGCGCAATCATTCCCACGCGGTTATGTTTTAGCAGCAGGCTCCACAGCGCAAAGGCTACGGAAGACAGCAACGCCAGATAACCGAGAATCGCTACCGACTCCCAACCATGAAACGCAAGTGTGCCACCGCTGGCATAGCCGCCAGCCGTCAGCACTACGCCGCCAATGGCCAGTTGCCAACCGGTCATAATCGTCGCATCCATGGTTTGTGAAATACGTTTGCCGTAAAGCGATGCGGCAGAAAGAATAAACGCCGCCAGCACCACGAAACCGTCGCCCATCCAGCTAAAACTAAAATCCATCAACTGGCTGTTGAAGTTCACCACCATGACACCCGCGAACCCCAGCACGCAGCCCACGACTTTGTTGATACTCAGCTTGTCGTTGTGATAGATAAAATGCGCCAGCAAGACACTAAAGAAGGTGCCCGTGGCATTCATAATTGAGCCTTTCACACCCGTGGTGTAAGCCAGACCAATATAAAAGAAGATGTATTGAAGGGCGGTTTGGGTCACACCTAATACCGCAAGCTGCGAAAACTGCTGGCGCGATAACCGCGCTATCGGCTTGCCTTGTAAAGAGGCAAACGCCAGCAACAACAGGCCTGCGATAACAAAACGGTAACCCGCAAAAACAATTTTGCCCGGCAGGTCATCCGTCGCTATCTGAAAAATTTCATAGCCGTTTTTAATTGCCGGGTAAGCACTTCCCCACAGCAAACAACAAAAAGCGGCACCCATCCATGCGAATTTCTTATCAGTAAACAGCGAAACGTTATTGCTCACGCCCCTTCCCTTACCAAAAATAAACTGTCGTTTCAGAATCGGCCATTATCCGTTAATAGAGAAAAATAGCGATAGCGCCATCCACACTTTGCGTAAACACGGTGGATGGCACGACAGTTAATTTAAGGTTTTGGGTAATGCGAAGGGCGTGCTTTCGGATGAACGACAAAATGTCCTGGCGGTGCATTGTCCACTTTTACCGGTACGATTTCCGGTGCCAGTTTTTTATTCGCTTTATCGCGGAACAGATAAACGTTAAACGGCAGGATAAATACGAGCACAAAGCAGACAACCAGCAGGCCGCCGTAAACATCGTGCGCGTGCGCGCCTGGTAGCGAACTCGGTGGAATAAACGAAACGATAAACGCCAGTACGGAAACGATAAGCCCGGAACAAGCGACAATCAGTTTCACTGTTTGGCCGCCAGGGATCTGGAAGGCACGTTTTTTATCCTTTTGTTTGCGCACCAGCTGGATATACCCCAGGAACAACATCAAATAGCTGCACAGATAAATCACCACGGTGAGCGACAAAGCAACCAGGAAGGACATATTGCTACCGCCTCCGGTATTGGTGAGAACAATCAGCGCGAGGGTGGTAATGGTCAACTGCGAGATAACCAGCGCGACCGGCACACCGTTTTTATTCACTTTGGCAAAGCGAGCGGGCAGCAAACCTTTCTGCGCGGTGACTAACATGCCGCGAGAGGGGCCGACTATCCACGAAGCAATCTCTGCCAGCACGCCAAGCATTAATAATGCGGCGACGCCACGAACCGCCCATTCAAAGCCAGGGCCGTAATAACCAATCAGCGAGCTAAACGCCTGCATCACACCAGCGGAAAGGTTAATTTCGTCATGCGGGATAACCGCCGCCACGGACAAACCGCCAATCGAACTCAGCACGATAGCGGCAATCACCAGCAGGAACATCGCCAGCGGATAATCACGCGCAGGGTTAGTCATTTCATTAACGTGAGTCGCCGACGCTTCCACACCCATATAACTGAGCACAAACGCCACCATTACCACGAGCGTGCCAATCTGCGAAAAGTCAGGGAAGAAAGTGCTGGCCGACATTTCAATCGCCAGAGGTTGGCCGTGATACAACCACGCCACGGCCAGACCGGCCAGAACCAGCGCCGGGAATAAAATCCCGCAGAAGAAGCCAAGTTTGGCAATGCGCGCGGTGTAGCGAGTCCCTTTAAATTGGGTGAGTGCGAGCCCCCACAGAATAATGACCGCCGCAATGGTTCGCACCAGGGGATCAGTATTCAGTGCAGGCCAACTGAGAATGTAAGAGAGCGCGCCGAGCACAAAATAGAGCATCGGAATAAAACCAATGGCGATTTGCAGATAGCTAAAAGAAATCGCCGCAAACCCCCAGCGCTCACCGAGCGTATTGGAAACCCAGGCAAACACGCCACCTTCTTCCCAGCCTTCAACGGTGGCCATTTCAGCGGCGCACAGGCCAACGGGAATAAACCAGAAAATCCCGCCCATCAGCAGGAAAAAGATCAGGCTAAAACCCGAGGTGGCAAACGTAGGATATTCATAAACCGCCATCACCATCGACGCGGTAATAGCGAAAAAGCCAAGCAAAGTGAGCGACCTTGCAGGGGCATTAGTTGTTGTGGTGGACATAATCCTCTCCGCATCCACAGGCTTAAATAGCCTGCGGATGTTCATGCGTGATTAATAAAGTTGAAAATTAGTGGATGTCGCTGCGCTAATCCCCCGACAACAAATTCTCGTAGGTCGGATTAGCGTTAGCGACATCCGACACACGTTAAGCGTGGTTAAAACCACCGGCTTCCTGCGCGGTAAGCGGCTGAGTGACCGGATTTTTTTCCAGCGCTTCAAGGGTGCGTTTCAGGTCAGCAATCAACAGCTCAGCCAGGTCGATACTCATCCCGTGACGCACCAGGATGCGCTGCACCACTAAGTCTTCACGATGGGTCGGCATGGAATAAGCTGGCACCTGCCAGCCACGGCTGCGTAAACGGTCTGCCAGGTCATACAGGGTGTAACCGTAGTTTTTCTGATCGGCTTTTAGCGCCCAGGTCAGCGCCGGAATACCGTTGTGTTGGCTGCCATCAAAGATAATGTCGAATGGGCCAATCGCGGCAATCTCACGCGCCAGATACTGCGCGGTTTCGTAACAGGCCATGTGGATTTTGCGATAACCTTCGCGGCCCAGACGCAGGAAGTTGTAATACTGCGCGACAATTTGCCCACCAGGACGCGAGAAATTCAGCGCAAAGGTCGGCATATTGCCGCCAAGGTAGTTAACGTTGAAGATCAGTTCTTCTGGCAGATCCTGTTTTTCACGCCATACCACCCAGCCCGCACCGAGTGGTGCAAGACCAAATTTGTGGCCGGAAGCATTGATTGATTTCACCCGTGGCAGGCGGAAATCCCAGTCAATTTCAGGCGCGCAGAACGGCGCCAGGAAGCCACCGCTGGCGGCATCGACATGCATCGGGATATCAAGGCCAGTGCGTTCGAACAGGTCATCGAGCGCATCATGAATTTCTTTAACCGGCTCATACTGGCAGGTGAACGTAATGCCCAGAGTTGGCACCACGCCAATGGTGTTCTCGTCGACATATTTAAGCGCTTCCTCAGCGGTCATCATCAGGCGATCGCCATCCAGCGGCACTTCACGCAGTTCAACATCAAAATAGCGGGCGAATTTGTGCCAGCAAATCTGCACCGGGCCACACACCATATTTGGTTTATCGGTAGATTTCCCTGCCAGTTCACGACGTTTACGCCAGCTCCATTTCAGCGCCAGGCCGCCCAGCATTGCGGCTTCGGAAGAACCGATGGTTGAGCAACCCATAGTGTTGGTGGCCGCCGGGGAATGCCACAGATCGGCGAGCATATTCACGCAGCGCTGTTCGATTTCAGCCGTTTGCGGATACTCGTCTTTATCAATCATGTTTTTGTCGATGGACAGATCCATCAACTGACGAACTTCATCATCCACCCAGGTCTGGCAAAAAGTCGCCAGATTCTGACGGGAGTTACCATCAAGCATCAGTTCATCGTGAATGGCATGAAACACATTACGCGGGTTACTTTCCTGTACCGGAAAAGCTGTTTTTGGCAGTGAAGTTGATAATTCGACGGAAGCATAAACATCGTCATTTTCGTTTTCGACGGACTGATTGAGCATAGTCATAATTAATCCTTAATTCGCAACAAGCTAGTTAATATTTAATTTAATAGTGCGTACGGAGTTATTTGGTCACCGGAGTCAAGTCACCCAGTTTTGTTGCCGGTGCCTTTTGACACTGCTTAAATATCTTCGGTACGGCGATGGTTTCCACTTCATGCCAGTGAACATAATCGCCGCCTTTAAAATCGGTATTTTTATTCACCACCCAAAAGGCAATGGGCGTCATGTATTTTGGATTCATATCCATAAATTCACGGCAAGTCATATTTTGTGGCGTTGTTTCTGGCTCTGCGAAAGCACTATTAATCGAGGTCGCCATAGCCGCAGCGGCAATAATTATCGAGATACTTACTTTAATATTCATAAATTATTCCAGTGATTATTGTGAATCTTTGAGAGCCAGTTTTTTTGGTTGTGCTGGCGAGAGTTTCTTACGCAATGAGATAAAGCCCCCGGCGCTGAAGATCATCTCCAGGCCGATAAAAGCGGTCGTAAAGAGATACGATTGTTCGGGGTTCATACCCAGCCACAGAGCGGCTATCAGCAAGTCGAAGATACCGATGAGGATGTTCCAGGCGTACCCCGCGCGGCCACGCATTCTGAAACCAGAAACGATGCGTGAAACCCCGCCGATAATGAACAGGCAGCAGAAAATTATTGATAACGAATTCATGCCGACCACGGGGTTAATGATGAAAGCGTAACCGAGCAATAACCAGGCGAGGGCAAAAATCGCGCTAACAAATTTGGATTTCCAGTGCTGCTTGCGAAAAACAATCAGGCTATAAAAGGTATAGAAGCCGCAAATCATAAACATCATGCCAGTAAGATAACTGAGGTACAGTCCTGCCATAAATGGATAGATAAGACAGCAAGCACCACAAATTAGCAGCAGCACTGCCATAACCAGGGAATGTTTTCTATAATAAAGGCGAGAGCTTTCATTCAGCGCCTTTAGTCTATATTGGTTAAAAATAAACATAACTTCTCCGCCGTAGATTTAATGATTAAAATAATAGAACTTGCTACCCGGCAGAGTAAATAAGAGCAAAGGCGCATAGCTATACGCTGAGTCTGACAGCTGTATTCGCATTCTGACAAATGTAAGACTGCCCCTTCATTATTGATTCGACGCTCTGATGTTCATCACGACACTTATTTTTTATTCTGATGTCGTCTGGTGATGAACACCTATTTTATTAAGGAGACGATAATGAAAAAATTAATTCTGGCAGGTCTATTGGCAACTATGATGAGTTCTGCACCTGTATTAGCAGCTGCAACCGCCGCCACCCCAGCGCAAACCGCTGCGGCAACTGCGCAAATTCAAAAAGAAGCCGCTGATGTCATGCAGGTTGCGGTACAGGGTGCGAATGCCATGCGTGATGTGCAGTTCGCAAGACTGGCACTGTTCCACGGTGAACCAGCCAGCGCTAAAAAGCTGACTAATGACGCAGCCACCCTGCTCAAAGATGACAGCATGGACTGGGCTAAATTTGTGAAAACCGATGCCAAAGCGAAGATGATTGACGATCAATACGTGATCATTAACGCCACCGTTGCCCTGTCTGAAGACTATATTGCGACTCCAGCTAAAGAGAGCGCCATCAAATCTGCCAACGAAAAAATGGCGAAAGGCGATCAGAAAGGTGCAATGGATACCTTACGCCTGGCGGGTATTGGCGTGATGGAAAACCAGTATCTGATGCCGCTGAACCACACTCGTAAAGCGATTGCGCAGGCACAAAAACTGCTGGAAACCGGTAAATACTACGAAGCGAATCTGGTGCTGAAAGGCGCGGAAGACGGCATCGTTGTTGATAGCGAAATGTTCGTGGCTTCTAACTAATCCTCTAATCCACCCTACAACAGCATAATGGTTTTGTAGGGTGGATTAGCATTAGCGACATCCACCATTTTTCAATGGCTTATAAGATTCTCAATCTCCACCTCTATCTCCCGCATCACAACGGCAATTTTTTCTAATGCCTCCTGGCGAACTTCAAGCGGTAATGCGTCATATCGGCGCGACTCAAAAGGTTCGCACAATTTCTGTAGCGCGGTGATTTCCAGAATTTGCGCCGAACCGTGCAGGCGGTGTAACGCGTGCAAAAACATCTGCGGTTCATCCTGTTCTATTGAGCGGATTGCCATTTGCAAATCACTAGCTGATGCCTCACGAAACGTTTCCAGAATCTCGTTCATCAGCTTGCGATCGCCACCGGTATTCTCATTCAAAATGCTGAGTTTTAAATGCCGGGTGACGCTCGGCGACGAACAGTCACTGTCGAGTTTACTCAGTTCGTGAGTCAGGGTTTGAATCGAAACCGGTTTAAACAAACACTGGTCCATCCCACTTTGCAGGCATTGTTCGCGCGATTGTGAAAGCGCACTGGCGGTAAGCCCCCAGATTTGCAGCCGTAAATTCTTCTGGCGTAAAGATGCAGCCAACGCCAGGCCGTCTTTTTTCGGCATGTTCACGTCAGTTATCAACAAGTCGTAAGATTTATTCAGTATTTTCGCTTCCGCTTCTTCACCGTCGCAGGCTTCATCTACGTTGTAGCCAATGGCGTTCAACTGGCGTTTTAGCAGCAGTCGATTGGTCGGGTTATCGTCGGCAATAAGAATCGACAAACGAGGTAACGGCGACGAAGCTGCCGGAGTATCGCGGGTTGGCGTGAGCGATTGCCGCGTCGTTTCAACGGCCAGCGTAATCGTAAAAGTAGTGCCCTGCGACTGGCGGCTACTCATTTCCAGCGTGCCGCCCATCAGCGTCACCAGCTCTTTACAGATAACCAGCCCCAAACCTGAACCCGTTTGTTTGCGCCCCTGGCGTGCCTGAACATAGCGGTGGAATAACGTTTCCTGTTCTTCCGGGCTGATGCCACAGCCGGTGTCGCTAACCGTGACCACCAGCGTGCCGTGTCTATCATCTTGCGGTGTCAGCCGGGCAGAAACCTGAATATGCCCCTGCTCGGTAAATTTCAGCGCATTACCGACCAGATTGGTAAGGATTTGCCGCCAGGCCTGCGGATCAATCAGCGCCCGTTCGTTGGCAGCCAGCTCGCTGATGCAGTGCAGCGCAACGCCTTTCTGCTTAGCCAGCGCGTCAAAGGAATGACACTGCACGTCGATCAGCTGTGATAAATCCGTCCACTGCGGGGCTATCTGGTATTTGCCGGACTCAATTTTATCGACATCAAGGATCTTACCGATAAGCCCCAGCAGCGATTGGGCGGTGGCTCCGGCAAGGGCAATCGCCTCTTTGCGCTGGCTGGCATTCAGGTCAGAACTCGACAGCAATTCCAGAAAACCGACAATGGAGCTAACCGGTGTACGCAGCTCATGGCTCATGCTGGCAAGAAAGCGGCTTTTGGCTTTAGTCGCCTGAATCGCCTTATCTTTTTCGGCCTCCAGCTCATGAGACAGCGCCTCTTTAAGCTGCAACTGTTCTTCAAGCTGCCGTTGCGATTGTTTTCTTTTACGCACTTCGCGGGACAGCGAAAGCCCCCAGCCGAGGCTGATGGCAATCAGCGCCAGAGCAAAAATCACCAGTTGATAGAACTGCTTACTGTAGAGACTCCAGGTATCAATCTGCACGCTGGAAATTTTCGACCACTTCTCCGTCATTTGCAGAATGTCGCGCGGGGGAATGGCTTGCAGCGCCTTACTTAAAATGGATTTAAGTTCCGGTTCATTGCGCGACATAGCAAAGCTGATTGAAGCGGCTGGCGTACCGGGCAACCGCATATAGTGCATATTTTGCGGATAGTAATGGTCAATCATGTAGCGGGCTGAAAGCTCGGTGGTCACCGCCGCATCCACCTCACCTTCCTCAACCATTTTCATCGCCACGCTGACATTATCCGTTTCGACCCAGGTCGCATGCGGGTAACGCTGCTTTAAATCGTGCGCCAGAATATGCCCCGCAGCCAGAGCGATGCGCATCGGTTTCGCCTGTAATGTGGCCGCCGTTTCGCGGTGTGCCGTCACAATCACGAACGAAACATTCATTAGCGGATCGCTAAACGAAACAAATTTCTGCGCTTCATTGCTGAACGTGGCTGCGGGGATCATATCCCAGTTTCCCTGCGCCATTTTTTGCGCCATTTCACCGTTGGAATTGACGATAACCGGCTTAAATTCCAGCCCGGTTTGCAACTGGATGATATTGAGCAAATCCGCCATGATGCCGCGCAACTCGCCGTCATGGTCGACAAGCGTAAAGGGTGGATAATTGGGGTTAATCAACACCCGGATTTCAGGGTGTTTTTTTAGCCAGTTTTTCTCGTCATCGCTGAAAGGAATCGGCTTATTCAGGTAGGCAAGATTGCCGCGATTCAACCAGTTCTGCATCACCCGCATATGGGTTTCATTGCTGATAGAGGTAATAAAACGCTCAAGGATATTTCGCAGCAGCGGCTGATGCGGGCTGGTAACAAAATAATTATATTGTTGCTGCTTATTAAAGTAGTGCGTAATAACCAGCGATTGCGAAAAATATTTGGAGATGCAATTCGCGGTCGTCACGTTATTACCAATGAAATATTGATTCTGACCGGACATAACAGACGACATCGCCTGATAGTCGCTATCGTAAAAGCTAATTTTCGCGTTAGGAAAAGCCGCCTTAGCCACATCCAGAAACGCACAATCTTTCACGCAAGCCAGAGTGACTTCTTTGCGCGTGGTCAGCGGCAGCAAGGTGTTTTTGAGCGAGCTGACCAGCGTCGGCCAGGTCTTTATTAATGCCGAAGTTCGCAGTAAATCACTGCCCACATGTTTATGCTGGGAGAGCTGAGTCAACAGCGTATCGACTTCATTTCGCGAGAGCGCCGCAAGCGCCTCTTGTTCGTTATCGTACTGTTTGATAGCAATTTTAATGCGCAGATTCTTTTGCATCAGCGCAAGATAATCTGCATTGACGCCCTGGTAATGCTCGCCACCGCTTTCATAGTCGATGGGGGAAACTTCCGGCAGCCAGGTGCCCACCGTCAGAGTGTATTTGCGTGCTAACCAGCGCGATTCTTCGGAGCTTAAAGGAATCTCCAGCGCTGCGGGCTGGTAATTACTTTTAAGCTCAATCAATTGACTTGAACCTGCGGCTGAAAAAACACTAAAGCAAAACATGATTACCAGATAAATATATAATCGGGCCCGCATGGCATCATCCTATTTTATTTCTTTGCGCATAATCATAAAGTTCCATTAATGAGGAACAATCTAGCTTTTCCATTAAGCGGCTTTTATAGGTGCTAACGGTTTTATTACTGATACCCATCTTGCTGGCAATAGTGGTGTAATCAATGCCATTCAGAATATAACGTAATACTTTCATTTCCTGGGTAGATAACGTATCCAGCCTGTCTTGTTCCGTGATGGCCGAACCGCTAAAGCGTTCAAGTGAGAAAGGGAAATAGCTGTAGCCGTTTTTGGCAGCCTCGATGGCAGCAAGAATATTGTTCATCCCTTCTTTTTTGCTGACAAACCCGTTAGCTCCGCATTCGGCACTGCGTTTACCGTAGAACAATTCATTCTTGGCCGAAATGATAATAATCATCCCAACATAGTGGCGTTTGCGTAATTGTTCCAGCACTTCAATACCACTGATTCCAGGGATATCTACGTCGATGATCAGCAGCTCTGGTTTGAGTCTCTCTGCGGTTTGCACCGCCAGTTCGCCGCTGTCCAGCTCAGTCGTAACCGTAATGCCGTTGGTATCGAGTAAATTACGAATGGCGATACGCGCCAATGGGTGGTCATCAATGATTATCGCGTTCATTGCGTTATAAAATCCTGATTGAAAAAAGGAAATAGCGATGCCAGACCGCAGGTGCAGTATTATAATAATTGTGCTTAAAATAATCTGGATGCCTTCAAGACATCTATATCTTGAAGTATGACGGAAATAAGGATAAATCTGGAGGGAATAGGGATTTAACATTACGTAATAAAATGTAATGGAAAGTTTACACTTTAAATAGACAACCTAAAAATGCGGATTCATTGATTTAGATCTTATTTTTATAAATATTTAGAGTGATATTTATAATATTTGGATGACAGCTGTAGGAAAGGGATTGCAGATATTAAGGTGGGTTCTTAAAGAAGCGGGATATTTGAGGTGACACTGTTCACGACCCCACCCCAACCCTCCCCTTGCCAGGGGAGGGAGCAGAGCAGACCGGCACTTTTAGCTCCTCCCCCTGGCAAGGAGGAGGTTGGGTTGGGGTAAACTTTCGACTATTAGTTACGGCCAGCCATCACGCCACCATCAATATCCCAAATAGCACCCGTCACCCAACCGGCTTTATCGGACAGCAGGAAAGCCACAGTTTCAGCAATATCACGCGGCGTGCCCACGCGGTTAATTGGGTGGAAGCTGTTGAAGCTGTCCATGACGCTGTGAACGTCTTCTTTCGGAATAAAGCCTTCGTAAATAGGCGTCTGCACGACTGCAGGCGATACCGCATTCACACGAATTCCGTTGCCACCAAGCTCAATGGCCATGTTTTTGGTCAATGCATGCAGCCCGGCTTTCGCCATGGAATAAGCGGATGACGGCGTTGCACCAATCGCCTGCTGCGCCCACATTGAGCCGATATTCACGATGGAACCTTTGATCCCCGCCGCCAGCATGTTTTTCACCACATCGCGGGTGATAAAGAACGTCGCACGGTTGATGCTCATATACATGTCGTAATCCGCTTCTTCATGCTCGGCAAAAGGTTTCGGGAAGAACACGCCGGCCGCATTCACCAGCAGGTCGATGTCACGGTGTTCAGCATTTACCACGTCCATCACATGCTTCATGCCATCGGTCGTCATCAAATCAGCGATGATGGTGGAAACCTGGCCCAGAGGTGCCAGCGCTGCACGTGCTTCTTCCGCTTTCGCCTGGCGATTACCGACCAGCACTACGCTGCCGCCCTGCTCCAGAACCACTCGTGCTGTTTCCAGACCCATACCGCTTGTCCCGCCAACAACCAGAAGTTTTTTACCTGCGAATGTGTTGCTCATGTTTATCTCCAGAATAAATTCTTTGTTAGTTAATACAGAGAAGAAGCTTGTCTCCCTGTCGATGAGCAAAGAATGCCAGTTATTCTCGACTGCCACGAACCATAAGAACTACACTTACTAGATAGAAAAACTATCTCATAAATTTAAAGAGACCCGATGCGCATCCTGAACAGACTGAAATGGTTGCAGGCTTTTGAGGCCACCGCGCGCCACGGCAGCTTTACCGGTGCGGCGAATGAACTTGGCGTGACGCCTGCGGCGGTAGGCCAGTTAGTGCGGGCATTAGAAGAATGGGTTGAGCACCCGCTTTTAACGCGCAGCCGCTCCGGCAATGAACGTTTAACGCTAATTAACGAAGCGCAGGATGCACTCGAAGACATTACGGTTGGCCTGGATAAACTCGAAAGCGGGCTAAAAAAACTACGTGGGCGGAAAGCGCGCTCGGTACTGGTTGTCACCGCATCGCAAGTGTTGGTGATGAACTGGCTGATGCCGCGTCTTAACCGTTTCTCTGAACAGAATGAATTAATAGACGTGCGTCTGGACGTGGCGGACCGGCTTATCGATCTCAGCCATGGCGAAGCTGATATTGGTATTCGCTGCGGCACCGGTCACTGGAAAGGTTTAGTAGCCGACTGGATGATGGACGAAGAAGTGGTGATGATTTGCAGCCCTTCCGCGCTGCCCGCCAGTGGGCCTGCAAAGGCGCAATGGCTATCTGAACAAAAGCTGATTCAGGACGATACGCCGCACCCTGGCGCTAACTTCCCATCATGGGAAAGTGTGTTGATACAAATCGGTCTGGATACTTTGTACCACACCCGCCAGCACATCAATTCTACCGCCGCCGTGATTCAGGCAGTGCTCAGTGGACGCGGCGTGGCGTTAGTGCGAAAAGCGCTGGTGCAGCAAGATTTGGATATTGGCCGACTGGTGCAGTTATTCCCGGAAAACCGCTGGCCGATTAGCTGGTCTTATTACGTGGTGTGTTCGAGTGCGTCATTGAAACGCCCGGAAGTTAAGGCGTTTCATGACTGGATGTTGGATGAGGTTCGGGTTAAGTAAAAAGTTTGCCCTCTCCCTTTGGGAGAGGGCCAGGGTGAGGGTAATTCAGGCATCCGCCAACTGCTTCGCCTTCTCTTCTTCTTCGCGCTGTTGCTGCTCGGTTTCCAGCATCTTCTTCTCGTAAACCTTGAAGAACGGGTAGTAGATAGCCAGTGAAATAAAGAAGCAGACAAACACCAGCCCACAAGCGACCAGGTTCCAGTTAGTGGTAATCAGCGCCCCTAACGGTGCGGGGATTGTGAACGGCGGTTTTACCATCATGCGTGGAATAATCCCGGTGATGGTAAACAGATACACCACCACGGTATTTGCCATCGGCGCAAGAATAAAGGGCACCGCCAGAATCGGGTTCATCACTATTGGCGCACCGAAAATCATCGGCTCGTTGATATTGAACAGCCCCGGAATAAACGACAGTTTCCCCAGCGATTTCAAATAAGCGGCTTTAGAACGGATAAACAGCACGACCAGCGCCAGCGTCGAGCCGGTGCCACCCATCTGCGCATACCACTGGAAGAATTGCTCGGTGAAAATATTTGGCAGCTCGTAGGCGCTGGTTCCCGCCTGGAACATCTCCATGTTCTGCACAATCGCCTGGTCCCAAAGCGGACGAATCAATGGCCCCATCACCGCATGGCCGTGAATACCGAACACCCAGAACAGATCGATAAAGAACTGCGTAACAATGCCGCCGAACAGGTTGGTGCCGGTCATAAACCCTTTGAGCGGCATGATGATGTAACTGATGATGGCGTTAATATCGATATTCAAAAAGTGACGCGGGATCCAAAAGATCAACACCACCGCAAGCGTTGGAAAGAGTGCCGAGAACGAACTTGCCACCACTGGCGGCACACCCTCTGGCATTTTGATTTCAATATTTCTGACTTTAATAAAACGGTAAATCTCGATAGCGATCAGTGACGAAATAATGGCACCAAACAGCCCCTGAGAACTTAGCGAAGTAATAGGAATATAACGCCCAGAAACCGCGTCTCCGGCAATAGTAATCCCTTCTTTAATATTGACGGGCACAATCATCAACAGAGTCGCGAGCATCGCCAACAGCCCGCTGGTGATATCGTTGAGCTTGTAACTTTTACCGAGGAACGTACCGATAGTAAAAGCGGCATACAGCGACATTAAACCCACGGTAAAACGGAACGGCACGTCCAGCATATCGCGATACGGCGCGATGAAATCCATATACCCTTTAATCGGGATATTCAGCAAAATAACGAAAAACGACCCGACAATGGTCAGCGGCAAAATAGAAATAAGCCCATTACGGATGGCCTGCATATGCCGCTGGTTGCCAATGGCATTCGCCACCGGCAGCATTTTTTCCGCCAGCTTTTCAAAGTAAGACATTACTTCGCCCCCTCGAACCCGTTGTTTTCAATCACCGTTTTGAACCACAGGCCCGATTTTTTAAGCGAACGCTGCTGAGTCTCTAAATCCAGACGATAAAAACCATAGCGATTTTTATAAGCGTTTTGCCACGACCAGCAGTCGATAAATGTCCACATGTGATAACCCAGACAATTGCTGCCATCTGCCATTGCCTGATGCAAATAACTCAGATGCTCCTGGAGAAATTCGATGCGGTAATCATCCTGCACCTGGCCGTTAACCATGAACTGTTCTTCGTCAGAAATGCCGATGCCGTTTTCCGAAACAAACCACGGTAAATTGCCGTAGCGATCTTTCACCACCATCGCGATGTCATAAAGTGCAGCGGGATAAATCTCAATGCCTCGCGAAGTATTCATCCTGCGCCCAGGCATAATGTATTCTTCAAAAAATCTCTCTGGCACAAAACCATGCGGTTCTTCGAGCAGGGTTTCACGGGCTTTAACACGGCGCGGGCGATAATAATTTATCCCCAGCAAATCAATACGCGTGTTGGCGATAAGCTCGCAGTCGCCAGGCTGAATGGCCGGTAATTGGTCGTGCTCTTTCAGCAGCGCAATCAGTTCATCCGGGTAACGCCCAAGCAAAATAGGTTCGTTAATACTGCGGGTATAAAACAGATCGGCCATTTCTGCGGCGTGTAAATCCTCCGCTGTATCGCTGCGTGGATAGACCGGAATAACATCCATAATGATGCCAATCTGCCCAACAATATTCAGTTCGCGCCAGGCAGCAACCGCTTTGCAATGCGCCAGAACAATATGGTGCAGCACCTGCGCGGCACGGCGGAAACTGGTCACATAAGGATAATGGCGAGGATGCAAATAACCCGCCTCAGCAGGAATTAGTGGTTCATTAAAGGTAAACCAGTAACGCACACGGTCGCCAAATAACTCGTAGCAAATCCGTGCATAGCGGGCAAACGCGTCCACCACTTCACGGTTTTCAAAGCCTCCTTTTTCCTGGAGCGCCATTGGCATATCGAAGTGGTAAAGATTGATAAACGGTTCGATGCCCTGAGCATTTAGCTCATCAATCACCGCGTTATAAAAATCGACCGCCTGCGGGTTAATTTCCCCGTCACCGTCGGGAATAAGGCGTGACCAGGAAATGGAAGTGCGGAAGGAATTCAGGCCAATATCTTTGGCGCGCTGAATGTCTTCCCGATAATGCTGGTAAAACGTTGAGGTATCGTCCGCGGTCACGCCACCGAAGAAGCGTTGATTAAAATGATGTGAGGCATAATCCCAGATATTCTCGCCTTTGCCATCGCCGGCCTGGTGCCCTTCAGATTGTGTTGCGCTGGTTGCAGTACCCCACCAGAAATTATCAGGAAAACGGTATTTCATAACCCATCCTTATTGTGCATTTTTTAATAAAGAGAGGGCCTGATCCAGTACCTTATCGCCCTGCATCGAGCCGTACTGCATCATATCAATTGCCGCCACCGGCACGCCGTGTGGCGCGGCTGCGTTGGAGATACTCTGTAGCTGGAATTTCACCTGTGGCCCCAGCAAAATAACATCCGCATCCGTGATGATTTGGTCAAAATCAGACACCGGCACCGCCGAGATTTCCACTGCAATATTGCGGCTGGCGGCGGACTGTTTCATTCTTTCCACTAACATACTGGTGGACATTCCGGCAGCGCAGCATAAAAAGATCTTTTTCATCACTTCTCCCTGGCGTAATAAATGAGGTCATCCGCAGCATGCGGCAAAATATATTCTGCGGAGTGTGGGGAAAAGCAGCAAGTGAGGCGCAACACAGAATTGCTTTAATTGTCTGGTACTTTTGCGGGGCTTAATGATACAAGGCATAACTTAGTGATGATAAACAGAAAGATAGCGCTGTTACTTTTCAGGAAGGCATTGAAATTTAATATCTAAATTTGCGATGAAATAAGAAAATCCTCTCCGTTGGAATATATTTAAAAACCGGCGCAAACGCTGCTTTGAAAGCATATTGTTTTCATCAACAACGTTACACCGGAATAATAAGATCGTTATTTGCTGTATCCGCCATCATTAAACACTTCATCGACCATCGCACTTCCTAAACGCATTGCGGAACAAATACGCGGCATTCCGAGGGAAACGCCCTGGTGTGTTTGGGTGGTCGCAAAGCTCACGGGCTGATTTTCGCTGTCGCAATCGTCGCCCAGCCACGCCAGCGCTTCTTTGCTTTCCAGCATGCCAGGTGTTGAAGGAAAAACTAGCCACTCATAGTAGTAATGACGCGTGCGGGCAGAGGCATTCACATCGTGCGCTAAATGGCTTATCGCCAGCGCTCTAACTTGCTCAACTAACAGTGTCGCCTGGTGCGGTGTGCCGAAGCGCAACGCATCGCCAAACGCGCCCCAGAACAATTCCTGTAACGCGATATAACAGCGCCCGGCTGGAGAAAAACTAAAGTAATTTCCGGCCTGCCAGCGGGCAAAAACCTGCTCACAATGCACGATGCCCAGATGAGTAAGATCGGTGCCGCGTAACTGTGCTGCCAGTTTTTCGATACGTTGTGCCAGTTGCTGTTGCACCTGGACTAACTGCTGGCGAGTATCCATTGAGCCATTCGGTACCCGCGCAGAAGCGGCCACCATTGCCGATACATTTTCATAAACCTTCGTCATCGCACGATGCTTTTTCGCCACGCGCTGGCAAAGCTGCCCGAGCATAGCGAGCGACACTTCAGGGGTTTCGAGAAGCACCTCCTCCATCACCCATTTTTGCACCTGGCTCTGGCCGATAAACTCACCGGTTAGCCGTTGGTAAAACGCTTTGCTTTGCTGGCTGCGCCATGACTGACGCGTGACGCCGCTATTTTTTGCAAAATCGACGACAAATTTCTCTGCAACACATTCCAAAGCGCGAGTTTGAGTACCTGGCATTACACTGCTCATTGCTGTTCTACCGTAAAAAGCGTCTGAATATCATCCCGCAGCAGGCGGGTGTCCTCATGGATATAGCGCGTGGTTCTTACGCACTGCTGGAGCTGTTGCTGCAAAGCCGCTACCGCATCTTCATTTTGCTGACGCGCCACCAGGCTTTGTTGCAGATTCAGGCGTATTGCTTCCAGCGCCCGGGAAAAATCGGCAAAAAAGGTCGTCATTCCCTCGGTGACCGAAATCTCGATTTGCGCGGCCATGTCCTGATTAAGCTGCAACAGGAAATTAGCTACGTGCTGGCACAGCTTTTGTTGCACGTCGGCTAAGGAAATCACGTAGCGACTTTGCATCACCGTGTACCCTTCCCAGCCCCATTCATCGCTGTTGAGCCAGCGGGCGACCGTACCGCGCATTCCCGCCGGACGCCGTAGCTGCGCAACGGGAATATCCTGTTCTTCAATAAGCTCATTAAAGGCTTGATTGGCATTGAAATTTAACAACCCCACATGGAACACCGGCAGGCTGATATTGGTGCGAAAACCCGCTTGCGTTAACCCTTGCGCGACGCGGGTTTCAATCGGTTTTAAGGTATTACGCAACGTATCCGCCAGTTCTACTTCCAGATAGCTGAAAAGATGCATTATCTCTTCTGTCATCTTTTCCTGCGCGGCAGTCAGGATGATTTCGCACGACGCACGGATTCGGTGTAGCGCAATTTGCGCCGATTGTTCATCGTCAAAATGGAGCGTTTCATAGCGCGCATCAAAGTCATTGCCGAGCTGAGTGCCAAACGACAAAGCCTGGCGAGTGAGTTTTTCAGGCACCTTGCCGTGCTGGAAATAGTCCTGAATGTTGGCATAAATCTGCTGTTCGTAACGGTGGATAAAATCGCCCATCGCATCGACAGCTTGCTTCACGTTGCTGCGTACAACCGTATTGGCCGTCTGTTGGCTGGAGGCCGCCAGGTTCATATCATCTTCAAGAGCGGTGATATTTTGCTGCAATTGCTCGCTGGCGATGCGCAGGCCCTGGCAACGAAAGTTCAGGTAATCTTCTGCACCCTGCGTGTAATTAAGTAACTTCTGGCAGGCAGAACGCAGCGCGTACATCGAGGCATTCGCATGGGCGGCATGAAGCACGGTTTTGACAGGTGCTTCAAACTGCGAATCTTTCCACAGCAGTTCCACAGCCTGGCGCAAAGCGCTACTATCCGCTAAATCTTCATTTTGCCAACGACGACCCAGTGCGGCATCGGCAAAATCTTGTACCCAACGTTGTTCGCTCGGGTCGGGCAACTTGCCATGCAATGTCAGTTCATGACGGGCGCGATTTGCCAGATATCCCCACATGGATGAAACCGGGAAAACGTGGCTTGGATCGAGCGTTCCTTTCATTAACGTGCCGGAGATCAACGCCTTAATTTGTTCTTCATCGTCGCCATTGCGATCTTTTTGATCGAACTTGTTCACCAGCGCATAGAGCGGAACGGAGGTGCCCGTCCCTAATATCGCTTTACGCACGTCTTCATCAGAAACAGACTTCAACTGGGTATAATCCAACACCGCCAGCACGGCAGAAGCCTGCGCGAGTTGTTCCTGAAGCATTTTTTGCAGATGCGGTTGCCCGGCTTCGTTTGGCCCAGGGGTATCTAATAAAGTTAACTGGCCGTGGCTTTCATCAATTCCTGCCAGGTGAACAAACTCCACTTCTATAACCGGAACATGTTCAATTGCGGCGTAGGCTTTAAACGGAAAAGCGACATCCAGTGCTTTTGATAAACGCACCAAATCATTAAGGCTTTTCAGGCAATGAAAAATAGGTTGCGCACCAAGATAATGCTTAGTGAACGATGTCCCTTCGGTAATACGGGTTAATAACGCCGACATGTCCCGGTCTATTTCCAGATGCTTTGTCAGCGTTCCTCTGTCGGTTTGCTGCAAACGAATTTGCAGCGTATTCATCAACTTTTCAATCGGTTGAACATAAGGGAAATGCAATACGGGTTCACGCTGGCCGGGTGTGTGGCGAATTAACGTGGGTAGTGCCGTCATCGGGCGATTACGATTGGGCAAAACTTCCGTGCCAATAATGGCGTTGATAGTGGTCGATTTTCCCGCTTTCACGGTACCCACAATCGCCAGCACCATTTCATGTTGAGTTATTTTGCGTAACTCATTTTGCAGCATGGCCTGCTGTGCCTGAATACCACTCGGACAAAACTTAGAAGGGATGACTACCCCAGTTTGCGGTTGCCCAAAATAATTAACGTCATGCTGTGTAGTAAAAGAAGTCGTTTTTATGGTGTTCAGATTTTGCAGAGCGAGTTGCAACAATCGCTCTGCTTCCTGACTTAACTCAAATATTGCTTGTGTGTGCATAAAAAATCCTTACTTAAATCAAATTGCCCGGATTTTTAAAAGTCATTATATTTTTATGGCAAAGAAATACCGGTAATTATAATTACGCGCGGAAATCATTTATTCGATAATATTATAATCTGGTTTATTTTTGCATAATAAATCATCTGACCAGATAGACAAACAATAACGCATCCAAATAAACTAATTCTGAGTTTTAATCCCGATTTTGAAAATTGATTAACAATTTTAAATAATACTTTCTCCCTATCGCACACCTGCTACCACAAGGTGTTACGGCAATAATCCCCGCAAAAGTAGGGTTTTAATGTATAATTGCGCCACTTTTGGCTGAAAGCCTTTATTTTTGAGGACATTATTAATGACACTCCCTCATTGCCCGAAATGCAATTCCGAGTACACCTACGAAGACAACAGTATGTTCATCTGCCCGGAATGTGCACATGAATGGAATGATGCCGCGCCTGCACAAGACAACGACGAACTGATTGTTAAAGATGCTAACGGTAATCTGCTGGCTGACGGTGATAACGTCACCGTAGTTAAAGACCTGAAGGTTAAAGGCAGTTCTTCAATGCTGAAGATTGGGACTAAAGTTAAAGGCATCCGCCTGGTCGAAGGCGACCATAACATTGATTGCAAAATTGATGGCTTTGGCCCGATGAAATTGAAATCTGAGTTTGTGAAAAAGAACTAATCCTGTTCTTTTGGACCCGACAAGGACCCCACCCCAGCCCTCCCCTTACCAGGGGAGGGAGCAGATCGAGTACTCCTCCACCCTTGTCAGGGGACGGAGCAGATCGTCTTTTAGCTCCTCCCCCTGACAAGGGGGAGGCTGGGAGGGGGTCGAGAGGGTCATTTAACCTCCCCGCCTGGCTTGCCCCACTCCGCACGACTAAACTTCTTCTGTCCAGACCAAACCTGTCATTTGAGAGGAACACCTCATGTCTGTAAGCCCCTACATCTTTTTTGACGGCACCTGCGAAGAAGCTATCGCGTTTTACAAGCAGGCCATCGGTGCTGAGCTGTTGTTTAAAATGACTTTTGGCGAGATGCCAAAGGAGGAGAACAACGCTGCGGAAGGCTGCGCCAGTGGATTTGACTGGCCTGACGATAAAATCATGCACGCCAATGTGCGCATTGGTGATAGCGATGTGATGATGAGCGACGGCAATATGTGCGGCGACAAAATCAAACACGCGGGCTATGCATTGAGTCTTACCAGCAAAGACGTTGCCGAAGGCAAACGTTGGTTCGATAACCTGGCTGCGGGCGGGAATATCACCATGCCGTGGAGCGAAACATTCTGGGCCAAAGGCTTTGGCATGCTGAGCGATAAATACGGTATTCCGTGGATGGTTAATGTCGAAAAACCAATGTAATCAAGCTGTAGGCCGCAACCGCCTGCAATAACAGACGGTTGCGTTCCCGCACCTCAACGTGCAATGGCCCAATTAATTGGTATTGCCCCCTGCCCGTGCAAATAATCTTGTAGAGGCTGTGGCGCGTAAGACCCTTGCTGCCATTCGCCGTTGATGGCCGACTGCTGAAGCAACGTTGCGCCGCCGCTGAGCCGTTCAACAACAGAATGGTGAACCATTGTGGATGACGTAACCGGCGGCGGCAGTTGCCGGGGCATGATGCGCAAATATCGGGTTGGCGGATACCAGTCGCAATGCAGCGGCCCAAGTGGGTCGGCCACCACTTCGCTGGGCGCAAGATGAATCCCCAAATCATCGAGCGCGTCGTGCATCCACAAATACGCGCCATTCGACAAACTGCGGTCATCGTCAGCACTGCTATATCCCCCACCCACATCGTGATGAATACCGGGGAACATCACCTGCAAAATACGATCGCGGTTATCCCACAGCACCGGCGCTAAATCGAGGCGCTGCTCATCAATCGCCATCGCCTGTAGGCCGTATTTCACCCGTGAATGCAGTTCCGTATTGTTGAAGCGGAAAATGCTGTGTCGCTTGTCATTGAAATATTTAGGAATACCCATCATCCCAACCGTTTCCCACACCGCCACCGCTTCTATTGAAACCTGACGGGTAATGCAGGTTGGGTCGACGCTATCGCAGAAAAACCCCGGCAGATCGCGAAGCACATTCCCCAAAATCGTGGCGCTCATATCAGGTGAATGTGCCAGATATTGCGCCCACACAGACGAGGCAAAACGCCACGCTTCCTCTTTATTACGCGTGGTTAAGCGCAACTTTTCACGGCTCAATAATCCACGGTCGATAATCATCGCCGCCAGTACTCGCGCGGTATAAGCCCCGTGACTAAACCCCACCAGATAAATGCGGTCGCCCGGCAGCCAGTGGCGGCTAATAAAAGTGTAGCCACGAATAATAGGGACTATCAGCCCCGCGCCAAACGCGCCGCCCAGCCGTTTCACCAAACCATTATGCGGGTCGCCCATGCCATGAATGTATTTGGCGACCTGCACCACGGCACCGCTGCTGTCGGTGAGCGTCTTTTCTTGTTCGTTTGCCAACAACAAACTCTGCTGGTCAACCTGGCCTTTCAAATCAACAAATAACTGATAGACGTTGCTTGCGGTTGTTTCGTCATCCGCTTTTTGTTCTACACCGGGAGCGGTCCATGTGCCATCGGCACAAAAAATAATATTTTTGCTCATCGCTGCCATCCCAATGACCGAGGGTACCTGTAAGAAAAGGCAAAAACGAAGCGCGGCGCAATACGACAAACAGTTGATTAGCCTGATGACTTCCAGGCTTTCGCTCACTCTTCATCATATCGAAACCTATCCTTAACAAAATCGTCACATTTCATCGGCACCATGAGGCAACTTTTTAAGGAGCCGTGTGATGCAAACAATTATTCGCGTCAACAAACTGAGCAAAACCTTCAACCAAAATCAGGCGTTGAATGCTGTTGATTTGGAAGTGAATAAAGGTGAGATGGTCGCTCTGCTGGGGCCGTCTGGTTCAGGCAAATCCACCCTCTTACGTCACCTCAGCGGTTTAATTACCTCTGATAAATCAGCAGATTGTCACGTTGAATTGCTTGGCCGCACCGTTCAAAAAGCGGGTCGTCTGGCGAGTGACATTCGCAAAAGCCGCGCCCACACCGGCTACATCTTCCAGCAGTTCAACCTGGTGAATCGCCTGACGGTACTGGAAAACGTCCTGATTGGTGCACTGGGTTCCACGCCGTTCTGGCGCACCTGTTTTAACTGGTTTAGCCGCGAGCAAAAACAACGTGCTTTGCAGGCGCTGACCCGCGTCGGCATGACGCAGTTTGCTTATCAGCGCGTTTCCACCCTGTCCGGTGGACAACAGCAACGCGTGGCAATTGCCCGTGCGCTGATGCAGCAAGCCAAAGTGATTCTGGCCGATGAGCCGATTGCCTCACTCGACCCGGAATCTGCCCGCATCGTGATGGAAACGCTGCACGACATTAACCGCCTGGACGGCATCACCGTGGTGGTGACGCTGCATCAGGTGGATTACGCCCTGCGCTATTGCGAACGCATTGTTGCACTGCGCCAGGGTCATGTGTTTTACGACGGAAGCAGCTCAGCGTTCGACAACGAACGCCTGGGAAATCTTTACCGCAGCATGAATCGCGTTGACGCGGTGGCTGCATAAAAACTTTGTCATCTACTTCAAGGAACTGTTAGCCATGAGCTACAAAGCCGTCAAAGCCCTTGCCTTTACCAGCCTGCTAAGCGTTAGCACCCTGTTCAGCGCAGCTCATGCGGATGAACAAGAAAAGTCGCTCAACTTCGGCATTATCTCGACAGAATCGCAGCAAAACCTGAAACCGCAGTGGGAACCGTTCCTGAAGGATATGGAGAAGAAACTGGGCGTGAAAGTGAATGCTTTCTTCGCGCCGGACTACGCAGGGATTATTCAGGGCATGCGCTTTAACAAAGTCGACATCGCCTGGTACGGCAACCTTTCCGCCATGGAAGCGGTGGACCGCGCTAACGGACAAGTGTTTGCACAAACCGTTGCAGCAGATGGCTCCCCAGGCTACTGGAGCGTGCTGATCGTTAACAAAGACAGCCCGATCAATAACCTGAACGACATGCTGGCAAAACGTAAAGATCTGACTTTTGGTAACGGTGATCCTAACTCTACATCGGGCTACCTCGTCCCTGGGTACTACGTTTTCGCCAAGAACAACGCGGCACCTAACGAATTTAAGCGCTCAGTGAATGCCAACCACGAAACCAACGCGCTGGCCGTCGCTAACAAGCAAGTGGATGTAGCGACCAACAACACCGAAAACCTCGACCGCTTAAAGTTAACCGCGCCTGAGAAATTCAAGGATCTGAAAGTCATCTGGAAATCCCCGTTGATCCCAGGCGATCCGATCGTCTGGCGTAAAAACCTCTCCGAAGCCACCAAAGACAAAATCTATGACTTCTTCATGACTTACGGCAAAACGCCGGAAGAAGCTCAGGTGTTGAAAGGCCTGACATGGGCTCCGTTCCGCCCGTCCAGCGACCTGCAACTGGTGCCGATTCGCCAGCTCGCGCTGTTTAAACAGATGCAAGGCGTGAAGGACAACAAAGGTCTGGCGGAGCCGGAAAAAACCACCAAAGTCACCGCGCTGCAAAACCAGCTGAGTGATCTGGATCGTTTGACTGCCGCGCTTTCTGCAATGAGCAGCGTGAATAAAGCAGTTCAGTGATTTGATTCCCGACCCTGCCCCGACCCCCTCCCAGCCTCCCCCTTGCCAGGGGGAGGAGTTAACTGCTCCCTCCCCTGACAAGGGGAGGGTTGGGGTGGGGTCCGGTTGAAGGCAAAAAAACGATTAACGGAGCAACACATGCAACAAACGATACACGTCGCCGCACCAAAACGTAGCTGGTTCTCACTCGTGAGCTGGGCGATTTTGTTAGCGGTTCTCGTTGCCTCCTGGCAAGGCGCGGAAATGGCCCCGCTCACCTTGATTAAAGATTCCGGCAACATGGTCACCTTCGCCGCCGACTTCTTCCCCCCTGATTTCAGCCAGTGGCAGCAATATCTCAGCGAAATGGGCGTCACGCTGCAAATCGCCGTCTGGGGCACCGCACTTTCCATCGTGCTTTCCATTCCTTGCGGCCTGATGTGCGCCGACAACCTGGTGCCGTGGTGGGTTTACCAACCGATGCGCCGCCTGATGGACGCCTGCCGCGCCATCAATGAAATGGTGTTTGCGATGTTATTCGTGGTCGCCGTCGGCCTTGGCCCCTTTGCCGGTGTGCTGGCGCTGTTTATTCACACCACAGGCGTGCTCTCCAAGCTGCTTTCCGAAGCGGTGGAAGCCATCGAACCCGGCCCGGTAGAAGGCATTCGAGCTACCGGCGCTAACAAACTTGAAGAAATTATCTACGGCGTGCTGCCACAAGTGATGCCGCTACTCATCTCGTATTCGCTCTATCGCTTTGAGTCGAACGTCCGTTCGGCAACGGTGGTCGGCATGGTGGGTGCGGGCGGGATTGGCGTAACGCTTTGGGAAGCCATTCGTGGATTCCAGTTCCAGCAAACCTGTGCGCTGATGATTGTCATCATCATCACCGTCAGCCTGCTGGATTTCATGTCGCAACGACTGCGTAAGCACTTTATTTAACGAGGCTTTGTTGACGATGCACTTATCCAGACATCCGACCAGTTACCCAACGCGTTATCAGGAAATCGCCGCCCTGCTCGAACTGGAGCTGCGTAAAAACTATCGCAGTGGCGATTACCTGCCAGCCGAAAGCCAGCTGGCAGCGCGTTACGAAGTCAATCGCCACACGCTGCGCCGCGCCATCGACCAGTTAGTTGAAAAAGGTTGGGTACAGCGCCGCCAGGGAATCGGTGTTTTGGTGCTGATGCGCCCGTTCGATTACCCGTTAAACGCGCAAGCCCGTTTTAGCCAGAACCTGCTCGACCAGGGCAGCCACCCCACCAGCGAGCGCTTACTCGCGGTGCTGCGCCCGGCCTCAAGCGATGTGGCTGACGCGCTGGGTGTCAGCGAGGGCGACAGCATTATTCATCTGCGCACACTGCGCCGCGTCAACGGGATCGCGGTGTGCATCATCAACCACTACTTTGCCGACCTTTCCTGGTGGCCTGCGCTGCAACAATTTACTAGCGGCTCGCTGCACGATGTTATTCAGGCACAGCTCGGCATCAGCCTTAAACGCACCCAAACACGCATCAGCGCGCGTCGCGCTCAGGCCAAAGAAAGCCGCCTGCTGGAAATTCCAAACATGGCTCCGCTGCTTTGCGTGCGCACTCTCAACCACCGTGAAGGCCATACGTCACCTGCGGAATACTCCGTCAGCCTGACGCGCGCCGACATGATTGAATTCACCATGGAGCACTAAATGGACGCACCGCATTTTGACATCGCACAGCGCCAGCAGTGGATGGCCGTGCTCGCCCACAGCCTGCCACAAGAACTGGCGGCACTTTGGGCTGAACTTAAACTCAACCCTGAATATCAAGTTATTCGCAAGTCCGAAACCGGACTTGTACAGATTCAGGCGCGGATGGGCGCAACCGGACAACGTTTTTTTGCCGGTGACACCACGCTCACCCGCTCAGTCGTGCAGCTCGCCGACGGCACTTACGGTTACAGCTACTTATTAGGGCGCGACAAAGCCCACGCCGAGCGTTGCGCAGTGATCGATGCACTCATGCAGGAAAAAGTACGGTTTCGGACTTTACAAGAAACCGTCATTGCGCCACTGGCCGCCAACAGGGAACAGCGCCTTGCTGCCCGCCGCACCCAAATTAACAGCAGCCGAGTCGACTTCTTCACTCTGGTTCGCGGAGATAACGCATGACCCTGATGACCGCTTTTAACCTGCCCGTGCAGGATGCCCAACAGAGCTTCCGTCGCCTGCTGAAAGCGATGAGCGAGCCGGGCGTGATTGTCGCGCTGCATTCGCTGCAACATGGCTGGAAACCGCTGAACATCGCCTCAACCAGCGCGCTACTGACACTTGCCGATAACGACACGCCGATCTGGATTAGCGATGTGCTCAGCAACGACGTGACGTTGCAAAATGTCCGATTTCATACAAATGCACCTATTTGCTTGACACCAGAAAATGCACAGTTTGCCGTGGCAGACAGCGCGATTTCCGCCGAACAACTCAACGCACTGGCACAGGGAACCGATGTGGCACCCGACACCAGCGCCACGCTGATTTTGCAGGTCAGCAGCCTGAGCGGTGGCCGCATGCTGCGCTTAACTGGCGCCGGCATTCGTGAAGAACGCATGATTGCCCCGCAACTGCCGGATTGCGTGATTCACGAGCTGACCGAGCGCCCGCACCCGTTCCCGCTGGGCATCGATTTAATCCTCACCTGCGGCGAGCGCCTGCTGGCTATTCCTCGCACCACTCATGTGGAGGTGTGCTGATGTACGTAGCCGTCAAAGGGGGCGAGAAAGCAATTGCAGCCGCCCACGCACTTCAGGAACACAACCGCCGTGGCGACCAAAATTTATCGGAACTTAGCGTCGCGCAAATCGAACAACAGCTAGGGCTGGCGGTCGACCGCGTGATGACCGAAGGCGGCATTGCCGACCGTGAACTGGCGGCACTTGCCATAAAACAGGCCAGCGGTGACATGGTTGAAGCCATTTTTCTGCTGCGCGCCTACCGCACCACGCTGCCGCGCCTGGCAGTGAGCGAACCGCTGAATACCGCCGATATGCGCATCGAACGCCGTATTTCTGCGGTCTATAAAGACGTGCCTGGCGGCCAGTTGCTTGGCCCGACTTACGACTACACCCACCGCCTGCTGGATTTCACTTTGTTGGCAAACGGCGAAGCGCCTGCCCTTAAAAACGCCGACGACAACGCCGAAGCCTCACCGCACGTTTTCAGCCTGCTGGCAAAACAGGGGCTGGCGAAAGCCGAAGAAGATAACGGTGAAAAACCCGATGACATCACCCGCCAGCCGCCGGTTTACCCGTGCTCTCGCTCCTCGCGCCTGCAACAACTGGTGCGCGGCGACGAAGGCTATTTGCTGGCACTCGCCTACTCCACCCAGCGCGGCTACGGGCGCAATCACCCGTTCGCGGGCGAGATCCGTAGCGGCTATGTGGATCTGGAAATCATCCCAGAAGAGTTGGGATTTGCGGTAAACATCGGCGAACTGCTGATAACCGAATGCGAAATGGTCAACGGCTTTGTCGCACCAGTTGATGAAGCCCCGCACTTCACCCGTGGTTACGGGCTGGTGTTCGGCATGAGCGAACGCAAAGCGATGGCGATGGCGCTGGTTGACCGCGCCCTGCAAGCGCCTGATTACGACGAAACCGTGGCAGGCCCAGCGCAGGACGAAGAATTTGTGCTGGCACACGCCGATAACGTCGAAGCCGCCGGATTTGTCTCGCACCTGAAACTGCCGCACTACGTCGATTTCCAGGCCGAACTGGAACTGCTCAAACGTCTGCAAAAGGAACGCAATCGTGACTAAGGCACTCTCCGGCTACAACTTTGCTTATCTGGATGAACAAACCAAACGCACCCTGCGCCGCGCAATCCTCAAAGCGGTCGCTATTCCGGGTTACCAGGTGCCCTTTGGCGGGCGTGAAATGCCGATGCCTTATGGCTGGGGAACCGGCGGCATTCAGATAACCGCCAGCGTCATTGGTGAAAACGACGTGCTGAAGGTGATTGACCAGGGTGCCGATGACACGACCAACGCCGTGTCGATTCGCAACTTCTTCAAGCGCGTCACCAACGTTGCCACCACCGAATCCACCGCTGACGCCATGCTGATTCAGACGCGCCACCGCATCCCGGAAACGCCGCTGACCGAAGATCAGATCCTGATTTATCAGGTACCTATCCCTGAGCCACTGCGCTTTATCGAACCGCGCGAAACCGAAACCCGCACCATGCACGCGCTGGAAGAATACGGCGTGATGCAGGTGAAACTGTACGAAGACATCGCCCGTTTCGGCCATATCGCCACCACTTACGCCTATCCGGTGAAGGTGAACGAGCGCTACGTGATGGACCCGTCGCCAATCCCGAAATTTGATAACCCGAAAATGGACATGATGCCCGCGCTGCAACTATTCGGAGCCGGGCGTGAAAAACGTATTTACGCGGTGCCGCCGTTTACCCGCGTAGAAAGCCTCGATTTTGACGACCATCCGTTCACCGTTCAGGAATGGGAGGAGCCGTGCGCAATTTGCGGTTCTCGCCACAGTTACCTGGATGAAGTGGTGCTCGACGACGCAGGCAGCCGCATGTTCGTCTGCTCCGATACCGATTTTTGCCGCCAGAACAGCGAGGCTGCGACCCAATGACTCGACCGTTACTTTCCGTCAATAACCTGACGCACCTTTATGCGCCCGGCAAAGGCTTTAGCGATGTCTCTTTCGAACTGTATCCCGGCGAAGTGCTGGGCATTGTGGGCGAATCTGGCTCCGGTAAAACCACGCTGCTGAAATCCATTTCCGCCCGCCTCGCCCCGCAAAACGGCGAAGTGGTTTACCTGGATTCATCGCTGTATGACATGAGCGAAGGCGAACGCCGCCGCCTGCTGCGCACCGAATGGGGCGTGGTTCATCAACATGCGATGGACGGCCTGCGCCGCCACGTTTCCGCAGGCGGCAACATCGGCGAGCGTTTAATGGCAACCGGCGCGCGCCATTACGGCGACATTCGAGCCACCGCGCAACGCTGGTTAGAAGAAGTGGAAATCCCGGCCTCGCGCATCGACGATTTGCCGACGACCTTTTCTGGCGGGATGCAGCAACGTCTGCAAATTGCCCGCAACCTGGTGACGCACCCGAAACTGGTGTTTATGGATGAGCCAACCGGCGGGCTGGACGTTTCAGTGCAGGCGCGTCTACTCGATTTACTGCGCGGCCTGGTGCGCGAACTGAACCTGGCGGTAGTGATTGTCACCCACGATTTGGGCGTGGCGCGTTTGCTGGCAGACCGCCTGCTGGTGATGAAACAGGGGCAAGTCGTGGAAAGCGGCCTGACCGACCGCGTGCTGGATGACCCGCATCATCCGTATACCCAACTGCTTGTTTCCTCCGTCCTTCAGAATTAGGTAAACACGATGACCAGATTACGGGTTGAAAACCTGAGCAAAACCTTTGTGTTACACCATCAGCACGGCATCCGTTTGCCGGTGCTGGCCAATGCAACGCTTGAAGTGAAAGGCGGAGAATGTGTGGTGCTGCACGGCCATTCCGGCAGCGGAAAATCCACTCTTTTACGCTCGTTGTACGCCAACTATTTGCCGGATGAAGGGCATATCTGGGTCAAGCATAACGACGCCTGGCTGGACATTGTGCAGGCTCCGGCGCGTGACGTGCTGGCGGTGCGCCGGCAGACCATCGGCTGGGTCAGCCAGTTTTTGCGCGTTATCCCGCGTATTTCTGCGCTTGAAGTGGTGATGCAGCCGCTGCTGGATTTGGGCGTTTCGCGTGAAGAGTGCGAAGCCAAAGCAGCAAGATTATTAACCCGCCTGAACGTGCCGGAACGCCTGTGGAACCTTGCCCCGTCTACGTTTTCCGGCGGCGAACAACAGCGTGTGAACATCGCCCGTGGTTTTATCGTTGATTACCCAATTTTGCTGCTGGATGAACCCACCGCATCGCTGGATGAGAAAAACAGCGCCGCCGTGGTGGCGTTGATTCAGGAAGCGAAAGCGCGAGGCGCGGCAGTGGTCGGTATCTTCCATGACGAAAGCGTGCGCAATCAAGTCGCAGACAGACTGCACAATATGATGGCCACCCCTATGGCAAACATGGAGGCTAAAAATGATCATTAATAACGTCAAGCTGGTGCTGGAAAACGAAGTGGTCAGTGGCTCGCTGGAAGTGGCCGATGGCGTGATCCGTAATTTTGCCGACAGCCAAAGTCAGCTGCCGCAGGCGCAAGACGGCGCAGGCGGTTGGCTGCTGCCGGGGCTTATCGAGCTGCATACCGATAACCTGGATAAATTCTTCACCCCGCGCCCGAAAGTGGACTGGCCTGCCCATTCGGCGATGAGCAGCCACGACGCGCTGATGGTTGCCAGCGGCATCACCACGGTGCTTGATGCCGTAGCGCTGGGCGATGTGCGCGACGGCGGCGACCGCCTGGAAAACCTTGAGAAGATGATCAACGCCGTGATGCACAGCCAGGCGCGTGGCGTAAACCGCGCCGAGCACCGCCTGCATCTGCGTTGCGAACTGCCGCACCACACCACATTGCCGCTGTTTCAGCAGTTGATCGAGCGCGATGGCGTGTCGTTGGTGTCGCTGATGGACCACTCGCCAGGCCAGCGCCAGTTCTCAAACCTGGTCAAATACCGCGAGTATTATCAGGGCAAATATCAGCTTAACGACGCCGACATGAACAGCTACGAAGCCGAGCAACTGGCGCTGGCAGAGCGCTGGTCACAGCCAAACCGCCTGGCGATTGCCGCCGAGTGCCGCGCACGTAATATCGCCCTCGCCAGCCACGACGACGCCACCGCAGCGCACGTTGTGGAATCCCACGAACTGGGCAGCGTTATCGCGGAATTCCCGACCACACTGGAAGCAGCGCAAGCCTCACGCCAGCACGGAATGAGCGTATTAATGGGCGCACCAAACATCGTGCGAGGTGGCTCGCATTCCGGCAACGTCGCCGCGCATCAGCTCGCACAAGTCGGCCTGCTGGATATTCTGTCTTCTGATTATTATCCGGCAAGCATGCTCGACGCGGCATTCCGTGTGGCGCAAGACGAAACCAACAGTTTCACGTTGCCGCAGGCCGTTGCGCTGGTAACACGCAACCCTGCCAAAGCGCTGAATCTGGACGATCGCGGCGTGCTGGCAGAGGGCAAACGCGCCGACATGGTACTGGTTCATCAACATGGCGATCATGTAGGTGTCAACCATGTCTGGCGCCAGGGAATACGGGTGTTCTGATGAGCAAAATAGTCTGGTTGATGGGGCCGTCTGGCTCCGGGAAAGACAGCCTGCTGACGGCGCTGCGCCAGCAGGAGAATAATCAACTACTGGTGGCGCATCGTTACATTACCCGCGCCGCGGATGCCGGGTGTGAAAACCATATCGCGCTGAGTGAAAAGGAATTCACTCAGCGGCGGAAACAAGGGTTGTTCGCGCTGTGCTGGCAAGCGCATCACCAAAGTTATGGCGTGGGAATCGAGCTGGATATCTGGCTGGATTCCGGATTCGATGTGGTAGTTAACGGCTCGCGCCAACACCTGGCGCAAGCACGCGCGCGTTATGGCGAAGCGCTGGTGCCCATTTGCCTGCACGTTTCAACGGATGTTTTGCGTAAACGGCTGGAACAACGTGGGCGAGAATCTGCAACACAAATAGAGCAACGCCTGCAACGCGCAGCGCTCTACGCCCCCGATTTGGATAATTGCCTGGTACTCAATAATGACGGTAGTCTTGATGAGTCTACCGAAGCATTTATGAACCTGATTAAGTGATCAAATATGTCTGAAAAAATCGAATTTCGCCCCGCCACGATTGCCGACAGCGATACCGTTTACGCTTTGATTTGCGAATTAAAGCAGGCTGAGTTTAATCGCCAGGCCTTTAACGTGGGGTTTGCGGCCAACCTCAAAGACCCCAACTTATGCTATCAACTGGCCGAGCTGAACGGCGAAGTGGTGGGCATGATTGGTTTGCACATGCAGTTCCATCTGCACCATGTGAACTGGGTGGGTGAAATTCAGGAACTGGTCGTGATGCCGCAGGCGCGTGGTTTTGGCGTGGGTAGCAAATTACTGGCCTGGGCGGAAGAACAAGCGCGCCTGGCTGGAGCGGAACTCACCGAGCTTTCAACCAGCGCCAAACGCCTTGATGCCCACCGTTTTTACCAGCGCGAAGGGTATCAACACACCCATTTCCGCTTTACCAAAACCGTGGAGACACCCCATGAGCCTGACATTAACGCTTAGCGGGACAGGTGGCGCGCAACTGGTGCCTGCTTTTGGCTGCCATTGTGCCGCCTGCGAGCGTGCTCGCAAAAACCCGCAATATCGCCGTAAGCCCTGTAGCTCGGTGGTGAAGTTTAATCAGGCCGTGACGCTGTTGGATGCAGGCATTCCTGATTTGATGGACCACTGGCAGCCTGGCGAATTTCAGCAGTTTTTACTGACCCACTACCATATGGACCACGTTCAGGGTTTATTCCCGCTGCGTTGGGGCGTGGGCGAAAAAATTCCGGTTTACGGCCCTGCTGACGAACAAGGCTGCGACGACCTGTTTAAACACCCTGGCATTCTGGATTTCAGCCACACGCTTGAACCGTTTGTCGGGTTTACGCTGCAAGCGCTGCGGATCACGCCCCTGCCCCTCAATCATTCAAAACTGACGCTCGGTTATTTGTTTGAAACGCCGCACAGCCGCGTGGCGTGGCTAAGCGATACCGCAGGCCTGCCGGAAAAGACGCTGAAGTTTCTGGCAAATAATAAACCGCAGGTGATGGTGATTGATTGCAGCCACGAACCACGGGCACAAACGCCGAAAAACCACTGCGACCTGAATACGGTTATCGCCCTGAATAAGCATATCGGCTGCCCACGCGTTGTCCTCACGCACATCAGCCACCAGTTTGACTGCTGGCTAATGGAGAACCCGTTACCGAAAGGCTTTGAAGCCGGGTTTGATGGGATAGTTATTCGAGTGGATTAGCGGGTTTGATCTTACTGATCACCAACAGCCGGTGATGATGAACGTCAGGATCGGTTCCCCAGGCGTAGGGTGACCATTTGCTGACGAACTCTGCTTCAGAGGTTATAGGTTGTAATTCATCGTCTTCTTTTGTGCCATCCCAGATCAGCACTTCGTAGTCAGGATCGGCAATCGCTTCAGTGATTCGGTATTCCCAAAAACGGCGACCATCACCTGTCGGTTCGTCATCAGAAACCACTATCTCGCAAGTTTCCAGTAACCAGGTAAATATTAACGTCGCCAATCCGTGTAATGCGTGCTGATGCTCAGGCATAAACGTCCGCCATACCATGACCTGGGTACAGTGTGTTTTGCCCGGCACCACAAATTTACCGGTGACAATTTTTACTGTATAGGCAGTGATGTCGTCTTTTAACAGGCGGCATTGCTTGCCGTCCATCGACATCACTAATCGGTATCCCGCCGGGGGAACATAGCCGGGTAAGCTAAAGGGTTTTGTGCCCTTTGCCAGGAACGCTTGTGTATGTTCGCGGTTACGGTCAGGCGCGTTGAGCTTCCGGTTAAAATCTGCGTCGCTTATCAATCTCGGTGCCATTTTCTGTGAAATCCTTGTCCCAAGTATGCTTAATTTTCCTTTTTAATCCAGCTTAAAAATTCACCTTTTCTTTCGTTATTACGAGGACTTGTAGTGAGCAATAATTAAACTGTGGAGAAAAAATAGCACAACTCAAAAAAAAGAGTTCGTCCTAATTCAAACCAAAGATAAAGTTCAGAATCTGACTCGCAAAACGAAAATGCAACGCTGCAAACACACTCCAGATAGTGCCAATAACTTACCGATAATCATCATCCAAACGACGCTCATCCTCTTCTAGCTGACGGCGCTGGTCATCTAACTGGCGTTGTTGGTTATCAAGTTGGCGGCGTCTGTCTTCAAGCTGGCGGTGGCGGTCTTCGTATTGGCGGCGCTGGTCATCATTGCTGCGTTGGTTTTCGTCATCCCAACGGCTGTCATTACTGTCGTCGCGGCCATCATTCGGTTTGTAGGCATCGTTAATTGCCTGCGAAATAGAACCAACAATGGAGTTATCAAACAACCCATCCAGCACGTCGGCGCGAGCCACGGTGGTCATGGTCAGAGTGCCAAGCAGCAGCACGATGGAATATCGGTTCATAGGCCCGTCTCATCAAAGTTGATAGCGGCACAATAGGAACAATGCCCGCAACCCGACAGCGGAGAAATCTCAATTTCATAACGACCAAAATTCAACAACATGGCCCCCACCCGACCTCCCCTGACATTCACTCTGTGTGTATCGGGAAGGTTCCGTTCACTTCAATTACAAGCCACCGAAAATCATCGGTAGCTTTTTTATTTCTTGAGGCTTACCCGTTAACAGCTTGGTAACTAATTATTTATTTCGGAATAATCTGCATTAGCGACAGGTAAGTATTGTTCGTTAATTAACCCAAGCCCGTCTTATCTATTATCCTCACAAAATCAGATCCATTTTACTTAGCCCACCTTGCGAACAATCCCGACAGCATATTAATTAAAGAAAAATAATATCTATCCGGTCTTTTATTGCTTCCAAAAGTTAATATTAAGCGTTTTCTCCTGCGTTGATATTTCCACCCTCTTGCTAAAGCCCCTATAAAAAGAACGTGAATATCTTTAGGAATATCCTCAAAAGCATTCGTAAATGTTATGTAATAAGACCATCTAATACATTCATATTATGTAAACAAGATGTATCATTATCTTAATGCTACTGATATTGCTAACAGAGTGAAACGCTATGTCCATACGAAAAAGAGACAATCCAACCCGTCCTCGCCACCACCGTTTCGCTCTGGAGCCACGCCAGTTATTCGACGGTGCGGCTGTCGTCGAAGCCACGGCTCATGCGGATAATCCGTTAGATGCCCAACATCACGACAATGCGCCAGATGCCTCTAAAGCGGTATTTGTGCCGCCTGCTCCCGTGCCTCCACCTGCATCAATAGCGGCTCCCGCACCTGCCGATGCTATTCCGGCGCACGAGGTTTACGTTGTCGACAGTCACGTACAGAACTGGCAATCACTGGTTAGCCAGTTGCCGGAAGGCAGCCGCGTGTTGGTGCTGGACGCACAGCATTCCGGGCTCGAGCAGATAAATGACGCGCTAAAAAACGATAACAATATCACCGCGATTCATATCATCAGCCACGGCGCCAGCGATGAAATCACCCTCGGTAGCGACAAACTTAACGACCAGACCATTGGGCTGTATCAGCAGCAATTAGAAAAACTGGGCGAGAAGCTCACCACTGACGGCGATATTTTGCTGTATGGCTGCAACGTCACCTCAAAAGACACCATTTTTATCAACCGTATGGCGGATTACACCCATGCGGATGTGGCGGCTTCAAATGACGAAACGGGTAGCGGGGAAAAAACCGCTGACTGGACGCTTGAATCGCACACGGGCGCCATCGAAACCCGCTCGCTAGAACTGGCTTATGATGGCGTTCTGCAAGCGCCTGAGCTCACCACCAGCGTGCCGGATATGGTGGTTTCCGAGCCAAGCACATTACGCCCAGGAGCTGAAACCGGCAGTTTTGGTCTGACGCTTAACGCCAGCGATGAAAATGTCGTGATAAGCGTCAGCTTAACTAATGATGCCGTGGGCGATTTGGTTAACGGCAGCCAGAGCGGAAAAACGCTGGAGTTTGTCGGCTCGGTAGCGGATGCGCAGGCATGGCTCAATTCCCTGAAATTTACCGCCAGCGATACAGAGTTGGGTCACCAATCGGCCTCAACCGATGTGCAGTTTTATGTCCTCACACTTTCCGGTAACGATAGCCTCGTCACGCATATCACCGTCACACCGGCGAACGATCGGGTCACCGTTGCTGACGCCACTTTATCGGTGCCTGAAAACAACGGTTCGGGCACGGTGATAAAGGAAGCGACGCTCGCCGCAATCGATCCTGAATTGCAGATGGGTGCACAAAGCGCAACGCAGATTGTCTACAGCCTGACGGCAATGCCGCAATACGGTTATCTGACGCTAAACGGCACACGTCTGGGCGTCGGTTCGGTATTTACCCAACAAGATGTACGCGATGGCAAGCTGGTGTATATCCACACCGCGACAGGCAGCACGCAAAATACCGCCGACGGTTTTTCCGCGAAGGTTAACGACGGTGCCACGCCGATTGACCAGTCGGATAACGTCACCGTCACGCTGAATATTATTCCAGAAAACCAGCTACCCACGGTTCAGGGCGGCGGCCTTGTCTATGAAGGCCAGCCAGAAAACGCGGTGAATACCGGGAATGTTGGGCAATACATTACGGCCACCAGCGGCGGCGATACGCAGGACACAAATCTCACGTTAACCATCACTGCGCTGCCAACCCAGGGCACGCTCTATTTCGAGGGTGTTCCGGTGCAGGTCGGCCAGCAAATTGCCTATGCCGATCGCGGGCGTTTAACCTATTCCAACGATGGGCACGAGGGAATCGGACAGGATACCTTTGGTGTGCGCGTCACCGACCAGGGCGGCGGCACTGGCACACCAGCCAGCAGCGATGCCGTGATCACGCTCGACATACAACCGGTTGATGACGATCCGTTCCTTGATGCAAATTCCAGCCTGCATGCGGACGTGACGCCAGGGCCAGACAGCGTCGTGCTACAACCCGAAATGCTGACCAGCCTGGATAATGATTCCCCCGCAGACCGCGTGAGTTTTATTGTCGACCCCACCGGGCTGAAGCACGGTTATCTGACCCTTAACGGGCTGCTGATGCAAAAAGGCGATACTTTCACGATGGAAGATGTCGTTGAAGGACGCGTCGCATACGTGCAAAACCTGAATGCACAACCCGGTGGCATTGATGTGTTTAATTTCCGGGTCATTGACCACTCCACCGCTTTGCGCTGGAACCCGGACGGCAGCACATTTACCCGCCAGGGGGGGATTTATGATAGCGAAGCGGCCAATGCCCCATTAACCCATTTTGATTTCACCATCAACCTGGTACTCCTTGCTAATAACCCAACGCCTGGCGAAACGCCGCCGTTGAATGTTCCACCGGTTACCGACAACTCCGGGTATATCGGCACCGACGTAACCGATCCGTCCAACCCGCCACACGGCGTGATTAATGAAGGCGGTTCGTTCACGCT
>CBCPKK010000009.1:0-107059 GCA_965119215.1 uncultured Buttiauxella sp. | reverse complement strand
GTAAACCGGGTGTGGCTGGTCATTTCAGCGCCCCGGTCCCAGGTTAATGTTTTATAAAGTTCAGCAGGTAATTCCCGGGCTTGTCTGATGAGTGCAGATATAACCGTTATGGTCTTGTTGTCTCTGATCTTCGCCAGCATAACAAAACGGGAATGACGTTCTACGAGGGTGATTATATAGGAGTTTTTCGAGCCCTGAATCAAGTCACCTTCCCAGTGACCTGGAATGGCTCTGTCAGCCGCCTCTGGTGGCCTTTCGCTGATAGGTATCGTGTTCGGGATTGACCCTAATCCTTTCCCTTTAAGCGATGACGTTCTGGATCTACGCACTGCTCTTCCGCTTCTGAGGCATTGCTGCAGCTCTTTTTTTAATGCTCCCCGGGTTTGTATAAAAAGCGTTTTATAAATCGTTTCGTGTGACACATGCATTTCCTGATTATCCGGATAACAACGTTTCAGCCAACCGGCGATCTGTTCCGGCGACCAGTCCTGATGCATCTTCTCTGCAATGATTTTACACAATGCGGGGCTTTCAATTAGCTTGCACGGTTTTGGTCTCAGCGCATTTTCCCACGCAGTAGCATCGGCTTTTGCTGCTCGGTATTGTTTTGCACCACTGTGCCTCCTGACCTCGCGGCTAATCGTTGAGGGCGCTCTTGATAATTTGGCGGCGATGTCCCTGATGCTGAGTTTTGCTACCAGCCCTCTGGATATCTCCTCTCTTTCATCAAGCGAAAGCGCTAATCGGTGCCGTTTTCGCACGGGAGGACGGTAGCCGCCTGTCTGGTGGATAGTGGGCATAATGGAAGAATGATATCTGTCGAACATTCTGGCGATATCATGTAGAGAATCACCTTGCTTATATCTGTCCCAGATAATTGCCTTCTGCTCTGGCGTGTAGTTAATCCGAGTTCTTCGTTTCATGACAACGTCCCCCTTGATTAAGGATAGCGTTGCATCGACCCATTGAACTCACAGCGAGAAGCGGACATTGCAGACTGCCCAGTAGAAAAAGTGCTATCAGAATTATCTAAAGGAAGATCGTATTTACCATGTCTCATTCTAACTGTTTAATAAATTACAAAAATTAAAATTTCCATTTAATATCATCGCGTTAAGCAAGAGAATTAAACCTCTCATTTAATTTATGATTCTTATTTAATTCATGAGTTGGTGTAAAAATAGGTTGCCGCACTATAGAAAGACACATATTTAAACCCAGCAGGAAATCATATTTGAAAGTAATGTGTTTAAGGGGCTGCGTAACAAGAACAGCAAGTAAACACATAGTAATAACAGTTACCATTCCCATTTCGCAAGTGGCCATATCAGAGGTGAACTAATGCCTGCTGCAATTTTAAGAATTAAGGTTATCCTAATAATTCTTTTGTATGATTAAGATCATCGATAAATTTACTAAGGACTCATTAATGAAATTGCGACTCTGGAATCTATTACCCCATGATTACGCTCCTTTTTTTCGTATTCTTCACATCATTGTGGCATTTCTAATATTATCACAAATTATTAACTCTAATCTGACAGAGACCGAAGCAATTGGTGAACATAGTCTTGAAGGAGTTATAACCTGGATGCACATTATTTCAGGGTTAGGACTGATTATTTGTGGTTTTATTATGTTAAGTTGGATGCTTACTCAAAGAGGTTTTACTTATTATTTTTCATGGGTAGGGCTTGACTTTAGTGGTATTAAGCAAGATATAAAAACGTTGACTAGTTTCCGACTGCCCGATGCACATTCGGGAGGTATTGCCAGTACAATCCAAGGATTTGGAGTTCTAGCATTGCTAATTGTAGCACTTTCAGGTGGCCTATGGTTCTTGTTGAATACCATGCAGTCAAATCTGGCTGAAACAGTAATCCACTGGCATAAGTTCTTTACTACTTTCATTGAGGTCTATTTTTATGCACATGGTGCAATGGGAGTTTTGCATATTTTAATTGAAAAATATAAAAGCCGCTCAGTTAACCTAAGTGACTAATCTGTTGTGAGATAATATTACTTCAAGTTGAAGAAAACCCTAAAAATAAAATTTAGTTTACTAGAAGATGAAACAGCACTTGCAGAGACTTTTTAATTAAATTTAATAAAAACGAAAAAATATTCATGGCGAAATGATTGTTTAATTATCTATCATGGATAGAAATGTGAGTTAGTCGTCCTATTTTAGGAAGTTAATAATGACTAAAACAAAAGGGTTACCTCGTCCGCTGACGCACTACGCTTGGCTTTCCATTGCCACGGCTATTGCCACTATCGGACTCAAAGGTGTGGCGTGGAAAATGACCGGTTCGGTCGGTCTGCTATCTGATGCCATCGAATCCGTAGTTAACCTCGCAGGAGCCCTAATGGCGCTCTGGATGCTGACCTTGGCTGCGCTTCCGGCCGATGAGAACCATGCATATGGGCACGGCAAAGCCGAATATTTCTCGAGTGCTTTCGAAGGATTTCTGATCCTATTGGCGGCAGCCAGTATCGCCTATACCGCAGTTGAGCGGATGTTAACTCCACAGCCGCTTGAGGAGATTGGTCTCGGATTACTGGTTTCAACAGTCGCATCAATCCTTAATTTTGTGACGGCTCGCATTTTGTTAAGGGCTGGCAGGCAGCACAACTCTATCACTCTTGAGGCAGATGCTCATCACCTGCTGACCGATGTCTGGACGTCGGTCGGTGTCATTTTTGGTGTCGGACTGGTTTATCTGACCGGCTGGTTTTGGGTCGATCCGATCGTTGCATTGCTGGTCGCAGCCAACATCGTTTGGACTGGTTATCAGCTTATGAGTCGTTCAGCTGCAGGTCTGATGGACGTATCGCTACCCACGGAAGAACTCAAAAAAATCGAGTCACTGCTGGCAGGATATCGTGAACAGGGGCTTGATTTCCATGCACTACGTACACGCCAGGCTGGCGGGCGGGCGTTTATGACAATGCACATCCTAGTTCCTGGGCGATGGACTGTTCAATATGGGCACGACTGGGCCGAGCGTATAGAGAATGATATCCGCACCGCACTGCCTTTTATCCATATCACCACTCATGTGGAACCGTTGGAAGATCCCGCGTCAATGAACGACCAAACGCTCGACATTTCTGATCACTAAACTAACCACATGTCGCTGGTCGGGCAGGGTAACAAACCTCGCTCTACAAAAATTTCAGGTATTCTCTATAATTCTGAGGGTACTTGATGTGACCTGCGCCCAATTGTTGGGCACGCAATATTTTTAAAAAGTCCGCTTCTGGCACAAAGCGGACAGTGATCACCGTTCTTACGACTACTTTCTGACTTACTTCGTGACTTGCCCTAAGCATGTTGTAGTGCGATACTTGTAATGACATTTGTAATTACAAGGGGTGTAAGACATGGGTAGCATTAACCTACGTATTGACGATGAACTTAAAGCGCGTTCTTACGCCGCGCTTGAAAAAATGGGCGTAACTCCTTCTGAAGCGCTTCGTCTCATGCTCGAGTATATCGCTGACAATGAACGCTTGCCGTTCAAACAGACACTCCTGAGTGATGAAGATGCTGAACTTGTGGAGATAGTGAAAGAACGACTTCGTAATCCTAAGCCAGTACGTGTGACGCTGGATGAACTCTGATGGCGTATTTTCTGGATTTTGACGAGCGGGCACTAAAGGAATGGCGAAAGCTGGGCTCGACGGTACGTGAACAGTTGAAAAAGAAGCTGGTTGAAGTACTTGAGTCACCCCGGATTGAAGCAAACAAGCTCCGTGGTATGCCTGATTGTTACAAGATTAAGCTCCGGTCTTCAGGCTATCGCCTTGTATACCAGGTTATAGACGAGAAAGTTGTCGTTTTCGTGATTTCTGTTGGGAAAAGAGAACGCTCGGAAGTATATAGCGAGGCGGTCAAACGCATTCTCTGAACCAAAGCATGACATCTCTGTTTCGCACCGATGGTGACACTTCTGCTTTGCGTTGACAGGGAGCATGAACATGAAACAGCCACGACAAACTGTTATCTGGTGCCTATTGATAGTGTGTCTCACACTACTGATATTCACCGGTTTAACCCGCAGTAAGCTCTGCGAACTGCGTTTTAAAGACGGTAACAGAGAAGTGGCTGCAACATTGGCATACGAACCCGGTAAGTAGCTGAGCGGCGGGGATTCGTCCCCGCCAATCTGAAGCTGAATATGTCAGTTGCCAACAGCGCCTTTTTGAATGGGTTTCTCTGCTTGCAGAGGAACCCATTTACCCTTAGTTGATAAGGCTTCCTCGGTCACTCCAGCTTAACTTGAGTATAATATATGAGCCAGGATTTCGAACGCCTGGAACCAGACGCCCTTGAATTGCTAAAAGAATCAATTACTGTTGAAGAAGCTGATGCAGCAATCGACAGATGTGTCTGAGTCCTGAATTTAGCAAACGGGAAAGTCACTTTTGATACGCCCTGAGTGCTCGGTGCTTCTGTTCCGTTGCACCCTGATAAAGAAAATTGCGCCTTATCCCTGTATTCAGACATTGTGAACTGTTTCCCCGTAAATATTAAATATTACACCTGCGCCATATAATTATCATGATGCTTGAGTTGTGAAACTTTCGTATTACTTCGCCGTTTCTCTCGCTAATAATTATGATAATTGTTCGCTAACTTTAATAATGTTCGCAAGTTATATTTAATTGATAAATTAATTGCCTTCTGGGTTATTAACCTTTTAAATATGTGTGTCATCATCTTTATATCTCCAGTCTGAATCAGGAATGATTTTATGTTTACCGATAACTCGGCAGTTGATATTTACGACCCTGTAATGCAACAGGCTAATTCCAGCTATTCCCGGAATATTATTTCTGGTGATAAATGGGATTCCGTCTGGCATGCACTCGCGAATGATACTGACCTGAATTATACCGATAAACACGAACCCGTGAGTTTGGCGACTCTGATCACCGAGGCCACGTCTGGTATTTATAAAGCGATTACGGATGGCTGGACGATGAGCGTTGGTTTTAGCTCTGGTAAGGACAGCACCGTGGTTCTCCATCTCTTCCTGATGGCGCTGGTCAGAGCGGTGCGCAATGGTACTAACGTCAGCCAGCACCACTTTATCCAGATGAGCAATACGCAGGTCGAGAACCCGGAAATCCATTACCTGGCGACTAACGTACTGGGACACCTACAGAGCTTCATTGATAAGCACAATCTGCCGGTGACTATTCTGGTCGCAACCCCCTCAATGACGCAGGGCTGGGTAGGCCGAATTCTGACCGGAAGAGGTTTGCCAACCTGGAGCAATTCCGGCTCCAGGCAGTGTACTTTCGATTTAAAAATCACACCCTTACGTAAAGCGAAAGCGCGATACATTAAAGGTCTTCCTGATGTTTGCCGCAAGAAAGTTTGCCTGATGCTTGGCTCCCGTGACGATGAAAGCTCATCCCGCGCCGCCAGCATCGCCAGAATGGGTGGGGATGCGACATCCGTTACTCACACTGCTGAAGGAGGCGAACTTTATCCCATCAAATCCTGGACTACGCAGCAGGTCTGGTCATTCTTGACGGAAAGTGGGTCAGCAAAAAACTTTCTGCTTCCGAGCTTCCAGGAGAACAATTTTGCCATTGCCACGCTTTATAAAGATGCAACGGGCGAGTGTGTCTGGAGTGCTAAACCATCATCAAAATCGAACGGATGTGGCTCCCGGTTTGGCTGCTTCAGCTGCCAGGCGGTCAGTGAAGACCGCTCCATGACGGCACTGATTGCCAACGATCCCGACCGCTATGGCTATCAGGAAGGTTTAAATCGGCTGCAACGGTATCTGACTAAAATTCGCTTTGACTGGAGCAAGCGTAACTACATTGGGCGCACGTTGTTTACCGGAGGGTACATCCGACTCCAGCCAGACGTATTTTCATCTGCGGTGACAGAGCGTCTTTTTCACGTCTGCTGCTCACTTGATTTCGCTGAAGCGAAACGGGCTGAGGCCGTGCGCGAAAAGTTACTTTCCGGGGCGATTGAAAACACACCTCACAACCGAAGAATGTCAAAACCCCAGTTCCGTATTGTTGAGGAAACTAACGTCATCCACGTTGATTTCCTGTGGTCTATCCATTGCTTCAACCCTGAGCCGTTCCGCGCAGTCGCCATCTACAGAAAGGTCTGGGAAGAGGGCGTTCTTGATTTGCTTGATGATGAGCCTGAAATGGAGGCTGTTCCGCGCACCCCGTTGCCTAAAGCTGACTGGTTGCGAATCCCTGGGTCGATTGCAACACGCAGCCATGACGGACTCAGTGATCCGCTGGCAGTGATGGCCTATTTTGATGGTGAGCATGATGCTCGGGCTGCAAGGGCGATTAACACCCCCTCTGGCAAGATGATGGTAGCTTCGTTTGCTGAAGAGGATGAGGTCATGGTCGATGAAGATGCGGCTTCGTTCATTATCTGGAATGAATATGATCAACTCCGCCAGCGTGTTGAGTCGGGTGAGTTTACTCCATGCAGCGCAGCGCAGTATTACCTGCGTTACGGCGTGGTAAGTCTGGCTAAAGGTAAAGGGAGCCTGTTCCATCGACTGGCACAGCGTGGGCAGCTCTATCAGCGAATGGGGCTGTCGGACACGATCCCCCTGCAAACGATGCTGGCAGACCCTCGTCATAAAATCATGACCGATCACGATTATCGTTTACTGGCTGGACGCAAGATTCGCGGAGCGGTTAAGAAGCTACGTTTCTGGACATGTTTTGCGCTTCTTGTTGACCTTCACATCGAGCACCAGACAGCAGTCGGAGAATGGATTATCCGCGCACTGCAACAGGAGGAGAATGTTCGGCAGGATTCTGCGGTTATCTCCGACAAGAACCATATGCTTGACGGTATCTTTTCAGTCTGCAACCTCCGACTTCAGTGGGTCGAAGACCATAACGGGCTGTCCCCGGCAACCCGGCAGTATTTTCGGTACATCCGACAGAAAACACTCGCCTATATCAGGGACTGTATCGCCGCAGGTAAAAAGGATGCTCTTTATGGTGTGATGTGGGAACTGCGGTTACTGGCTGGCAATAAGCGTCAGGCAACCAGCTCTGTTACGGGTTTTCAATGGCTGGATAACGAACTTCCGAAGCCGCAAGGTATTGCCAGCCGGATGCTGAAATCTTACCTCCGCGTGATCATCAAATGTCATGAAGAGGCGAATTCGCGATAACTCAAAATAACCACCAGCCAACCCATCCGTATTTCGTATCTAACCGAAAGTTGAGGGGAGGAGCCCTGTGATTTAATAAAGGCCGATAAACACAACCGGAGTAGCAAATGAAAAACAAATTACCCACGTTAGTCCAGAGTTTAATTTTTACGGCAATTTTAATTGCCGGTCTGTACTTCTTCAGTGATTTCTTTGCAGATATGACAACCCCAGTCATCTTCGCATGGGTTGTTGGTTTCCTGGTCGTGACCGCAGCCTTTGGTCACCTCGTTGATAAACGTGCCCAGGCCCGAAAATCTCCACCAGCTCACTGATGTTCAACCCTGGCGGAACGGCAGATTCGTCAGGGCTACAAACGGGATGAAACAGTTTGATGGGGAACGTAATGCACACAATAACCATTTTTAATACTCGCTTCTCCAACCGTGCAGAGGCTGAAGATGCAGGCGAACTTTATTCAGTCGATGTTGAGTCGAACGTATCAGTTAATGATGTCTGTACCATCAGCGATGCTGTAGTCAATGTGCTAAAGGCAAACAATGGCGTGAAATGCCAGTTTGTTAATCCGCAATAAACTATCGCTGGATCAAACAGCCGACTCTGGCAGTGATGCTCCCGTATAACGCAAACGGGAAATGAATTAACGCTAATTAACGCAACACCGGAATATCCCGGCTATCTAACTAAGGACTAAAGAATGTGTAGAGAACGTGATGAAGAAATGAAAGCTCTGGGTCTGTACGATGCTCAACGTTTCAAAGATATTGAAAGTGCCAAAGCTGCGGGTGAGTACCACGAGATCCGTGTTGAAGCTGACATGACCGCCAATGATATTCAGCTTCTGGTTGATACCACCGCTAAAGTTCTGGGTCATACCTGTGGCGTGACTGTAGTCGGGATGTGACCACTCAGGCTCTTCCGCTACAGCTTCAGTGGTGTAGCGGAATAAAGACTTGCATGAATGCACCTGGGGGCAGAGATTAAAGCACTCCCTATCTTTAAGGAAATTCAGATCATGACGGCAGTGGTAATTTCTGAATTAGAAAATGGCTCACTCAAAGCAGAGGATGGCACGTATCTCTATTCCTACATGCCTGGCGAATCCGTGGTCTGGCGGTGGCAAGGCAGTTACAGCAAGACTGATGGCAGTCTTCATCACAAAGAAAGGGGTTGGGATTCATTATCAGAAGACGAATACCGTCAGATTGTCTCCCAATGGGATGCATTAACCGTAGACCCGCGAATCGAACTACGAGGGTGACAACGCAGGGATCACGAACCCGTCAATAAAGGCAGAGTTTAATATCTCTGCCTTATTTTTTAACGAAGAAAAGTAACTTTTTATATTGCCGCCGAAATCTAATTTCTGCCCCGTACGAAGGTTTGGTAATGACTGAGCCACAAATTCAAATATCCAAAGAAATATCCTCTGACCCTATTAGCATTTTTGCGAGATGAGTTAGCATCTTTTTATCAAACCCAGAGATGGAATAACTCATGTCTACTATTGCTGATCTTCAACAATACTCACAATTGCCTGACCCTATTAAGGTGATTGCGCGGAAAAGTTGCCTGAGTACGGAAAAAGCGCATTTCGGGCTGGCCTGTCAGTCACTTAAGCAAAAGTCCTCATCCAATATTCATCAGGTTGTGAATGACCCCTTTCACATTACCAAACTGGTATCCCGGCTTGCCTGGCTGAAGCGTCTGATCACTGACGTCCCGTATTTTGAGAAATGCATTGAAGAAAACCTGTGCATGTTCTCACCCTCCGGTGATTTGTACCTGTTTACACAAAAATGCTTCGCCAGTGATTTATTCCATCAGCCTGTAGAAGGCGCTGTCCAGTAATGGAAAGAGATCGGGCAGGGAGTCGGTACGGGTCGCCCCTCAAAATCGTCTCCTAACGGAAAAGGCGCGGCTGGCCTGTGTTGTACCATTGAATTTCTAAACCTGATAACGGAGAAAGTATGAGCACTCCTGAGGCAATTCCAAATGATGTCATCCCATTCCACCTGACGGAAGAGCAGCAGTGCAAGGCCATCAGGGACCGAATCCATATGGTCGTGAATGGCTACCGTAATACCGTTCCACCAACACATATCACCAAAAAGAAATACAGTATCCGTTTTCTTCCTGTATCGCTGATCGCCGCTTGTCTTGCCGTGGGCTTCTCGGAGCGGGAAATTATTAACGTCCATCTGTACTTTCTTATCGCTGCACCTGTCCTGGGTTATTACGTTTTCAAACAGGTGCAATCCGGGGATGGATTCATTCATGTGACACCCGGTGAAATATTCTGGCGGAACGACATCATTTCGGACGCTGATATCCTGCTCCTGAGTGAGAACGTGCATATTCGGGACTGGCTCAACAGGACGCTAAATGAAACCCATCGTTTGACGTACACCCTGCTCGCAGAGAAAGGGTATCGAATCGAATGGCTGGTCAGAGACGAGCGTATTATTTATGAAAAAAAACGTATCCGGCAGGTTATCAATAATGCATAACCCTGGCCGATCTTCATTATTGAGTGAAATTATGACACCTGTTAAGGGATGAATATGCAACACGAAAAACCGACAGATACTGAAGTTGAAACCACTCTTGCAATGATCACCAATACGGTCGACAGCTATCGCAGCAAAGTTCCTGCCACTCACTTCGAAAAGGGGTGGTATCAATGGGATCTGACTACCCAGATTATCTTTTATGTGCTTGTAATCGTATGCGTCTTTGGCAATGACATGGGTGATGCTGTCGTTGGCGGGGTCCTGGCTTCGCTCATCGTGTACGCCATTTACGGTCAGTTCCGGGGCGGCACCAAACTAAGGATTGTGACCTGGAGACCAGGCTATGCGTTTTGGGTGGGCGATAATATTTCTGATGCTGATCTGGTTTATTTAGGCCAGAACCGATTTATCAAAGAGTGGTTAATCAACCGCTTAAAAAACTCAACCGTACCGACATATACGCAACTTAATAACGCGACTGACTCCATCACCAATATCATCAGCGGGCACCGCAAGAGTGCTGAGCTCAAACGGATTCAACGTGTGATGAGTTCGAACTGACAGGCCCTGTTGCCGGAGAGAGGGGCAGCTTTGACGTATCTCTCTCCGGGCAGGCTTCAGCTTCATGGTGAGTGAAGCGGTCTCGTGTACCTGTGATCACTCCGGGAAAACTCATTCAGAATGCATTCGGGAAGAAAATATTCGGGCAGATTATCTGTGGTTATTAATATAAATAAAGCCTGAGTCCGGAGTTATATTTATCAAAAGAAATCTATAAATAATTTCCAATACCCTATTAGCTATTTTCGAACACCTGGTATGATTTACTTATATTGAACAGCCGGGGTAGAGAAAATGAATTTTACAAAACAAAACTTTCAAAAAATGGTGTCTGATTTAATTGATGCTGGTGCATATTGCATTAGTCTCGACTCACCCCCTGGCCTTTGCATTCTTGATTTGACCTGGTTTGATATCAACGGAAATTATAAGAGCAGTCTTGTTTGCAAGTCTTCTACTAATGAGGGGCGTAGTGGTCAAAGTATTCGTTACGGACGCTGGTTAGATGAGTCGAAGCTTTTGAAAGCTGATCTGATTCTGCCAACCGTGGAAATGTCCGCAACGGACATGCTTGAGCTGTGCAAACTGGTGCTCACCAACGTGTCCCGGTCCTGTGAAAATATTTATAAAGCGCCATCGCAGAGCGACAGGGCAATTATTATGAAAGGCACGATGAAGCGTTTGGGTGACTATGAGTACACACGGGAAACCGCAAAGTGGCTAGCCCGTATTTTACCACTGGATGGCTGTTACCCAATTTCAAGTTTTAAAGAGAGTGCAAGCATTGCCATTGCTGATATCAACCGTTTATTAGCCCCATCCGACCTCAACAAGGTACGTGAAGACAAGCTGGCAGAAGCGCGCAAATTATCGCAAGAACTGAGCCACCTTATTGGAAGCCTTGTCGATACCTACAGTGATGTGTCTCATTGTGGCTCCAGCCATGCCAAAAATACGTTTCTGGGGCTGGTTGAACGTTCGAACAACCTATCCAAAGGCATCATGAAAGCACGTTTGTAGAAGGCTGATAGGTCGGGGGGAAACCCCGGCTTAATGGCCTGTCCTGCACCCCGGACGTAAAGTTACTTTTTGGAATAACAGCAGGATTTATAACATTCAGTACGTTAACGAATTAAATAAACAGGAAGATGATATGAAACTAGAGTCAACTATTCAGGGGTTAAAAATTATGGAGTCCTGGCTTGAGGACAACATAAATTGTGGTACGGATATTATTTTCGACAATGACGAAGATAATACCGATTCTGAAAAAGCCCTTCCTTCCATTCAGAACGCCCTGGCTGTTATGAATGCGCTGGACAAAGTAAACCTCAATAATTGCCTGCATTGTGCGCAACTCATTCAGGAATCCACGGCCCGTGGTGAAGTGGCTGATCCCGGCATGACCGCGCAACTGGTCGCGTCTTTGCAGGCGATTAACGGAGTGAAAACATCCCAGCGTGAGGAATTGACTCATGGTTAGCGAACACGACAGCTTGATCACCAATGCGATGCTCAGTTCACTTGAGGGATACGCAAGCCTTATCCTCGACTCGGTTGAATTTGAGCTCAAACGTGAATTGACGCAGGAAGAGGCCCAGGTCGTTTACCTGAAGGTTAAGCATGCTGTTGAATTAGCATCAACCGTTCCAGCAAACGGCGTTGACAATACGCTTCGTGAGGCAATTCGACAGGCCCCCATCACGAAGCTGGAAGGGTTACCTCCTGAATGGGCCGCTTACTTAAGAACAGTAACGCCGTTGCAGGTCGCACATCTGATTGCAGACCGAGACCAGTTGATCATTCGGGTGGAAGAACTGGAAGAGAACCAGCAGAAAATCGAATCCAAATCTGCATTTTCAGACGAGAAGCTTAAGGAGATTGAGCGGCACCGCGACAACTCATTGCTGGGGCATTTACCCGCTGACCTGGCGAGAGAATTACGCCAGACCCGAAGTCGACTGGGTAATTATTACAGTCTGCTTAAACGTGCCGATGAATCAGAAGCACGGGTCAGGCAACTCGAGTTACCCGTGAAACTTCCGGCAGGTTGTGAAATTAATGGCTTCACGATGCTCATTGAAGCTGAAGTTGTAGCCAGACTACAGGAATCAGGCATTCAGACTGTAATTTACAAAGGTGTCAAATCATAGATTTGCCAGGATATAACCAATGAGGATAGCTAAATAATGTCTGTAAATTTAAAGAAAGGGCTGACGTATCTTTCGCTTAACGCAGTAACCCTGGTAGCGATTCTGACGATTTGGGCAGTCTTATTGAATAATTCGATTATCAGATCAGAATGGTTTTACTGGCGAGCGGGACTTATGGTTGTAATCGGACAGATGATTTTATTTTCCTTTTTTATTAAGGAGTTCAATAAACCTTTGATTGCTGCTGCTCTGGGGTTCGTACCCACTATTTTGTATATTATCTATTTCGGTTTCAAGACCTACTTATATTGGGATTTAGACGCAGATGCCATTAGCCACTTAGATCTACCTTTAAGCGGAGGTATTGCAGTATCTGTGATTGTCGGGCTAACCAATATTTTGGATGAGTAACAGAAATGAGGGGCAGGGCATTTTATGGATACCGATGAGCTTAAACAGCGGATAGCTGCTGGCGATTCAGCCTATATGTTGCTGGATGACGCGATGCCGAGAGCTGAAAGTCGTTTTAATCGTGCGGCTGATAACCTGGCGAAATTGCTTAAAGAAATTCGTGAGCATTTCCCTGATGCGCGATTTTATACCTCGGGAGGTGATGGGTTTTGTCTTGTGCTTGGGGATACACATTCCGGTGAGGCTGAAGTCCCTAACCATGAACTCGCCGCGTTGCAGTCATCCACGCTGAAGGTTATGGGGGGCGACTGGTAAGGCACCGATTCCGCAAACACTGAAAAGAGGAGGAGTGGCGTTGAAATTAACGCGGACTCAGAAGGAACTTCTTAGACGGCTGGAGGCCGGAGAGAAGATAGAACGGGGGGCTCACGACCAGTTCCGCTGGAATGCTGACGGTAAGACGTGTTCCCGGACGGCGAGGAGACTGCATTCAGCCAGGTTGATTAGGTGCATTTTCACCACGACAGGTATGAGTGATGTGCAACTTACTGAGGCGGGAATCCGGGTGCTGGAAGCAGACGGAAGAAAAATATCTTAACCTGGGGTTGCAGGTATTGGTCGTGACGGTAGTGAGCTGGAAGAAAAGGAAAGCATATGGCGAGACTTAGCTTTGAGAAAAGGGCGTTGTTACTCAGGACTGTGGAAGCATTTTCAGTAATGTACGACGACTGGGAAACATTATCAGCCGAAGAAACACAGGAACGAATAGGGGGTGGCGACATCATGGTTGCAGGTTTAGCTCACGTAACAGGATTTAAAGAAGAAGAAATTATTAGTGCAGCAGTGCGCCAGGCGAAGAAGCGGTAATTTTTAAGCTTTTGTTCAAAAGCAAATAAGTCATTTCATAGAGGCTGTATTTTATCTGGTATTAATGAAATAACACACGACTTGTATTTAAGTTTCGATTATTCATCTCGCCACTGCCAGCAAACAGCGGCACATTATTAATGTTATCCCTCGGGATTTCACATTTAAACCTGTTCAATTAGCTTTGGGCATCAGTGAAAAAAAGTAACTTTTTTTCTGATGCCCTATTAGGTTTTTTCCATTTCGGGTTAATTTAATTCCATGGCGAACAACCAGGCAAGTGTGAATTGTTTAGATATAAATCACCCTACTGTATTTAACCCCGCACATAAACCATGCGGGGCTTTCCTCAGGACCTAATGCTATGCCCAAAAAACTGACAATGGCTCAGATTTACACGCTCAGACGGATTAAGTCGGGTACGAAATACCAGCTGGACGGGCGCAAAAAAAAGGGCCGGGAGCTGCGGTATAACGTGTTCAGCCGGGTTTATGAAGGCATGAATTGTTCAAGCATTCCGGTTCTGTTCAGGTCAGGGCTCATCAAATTCACAACTGATACGAAGGTTGCGGATTCATTGTTTCACAGTGTTGAGCTGACTGATGCCGGGAGACAAATGCTGGAAGAAAGCAAAGAACGTTAAATTTTACGACTGGCCGCGATACAACTTTTATGGAGCTCATCATGATTAAGAAAGCTGGTCCAATTGCAAACTTTAACCCAGAAATCATCTATCTGGTGTCTGGTCGTGTTTCCGGGGAAGACGATGATATCGCGATGCTTGTTGAGGCGGATTCGCAGGGTGAGGCAGAAGAGAAGTTTACACAGGAACTGCAACGCATCTGGGATGATTCGTCTGCCACGGTTTTGGTCATCTCCAGTCAGCATTTCAGCACTGCTTTTACGCAGCGAGTACGGTGAAGATTGCCAGCATGGTAGCCAGGTGCAGAGCCAGGTCATCGAGCTGGGGTTATTGAGGGGTATACAGGGGAGAGTTATGGAAAACAGGCTTACAGGGCTTCAGCGCTTCAGTCCAGCAGTCAGCATTATCCAGATAGACAGTTATATCCACTGGATGGCGCATGGGGCGCTTAGCTTTGATGCGGAGTATCAACGTGAATACGTTTGGGGGCATGCCGAGCAACAGGCATTTCTGGCAACAGCGGCATCAGGATTCCCGCTTGGACATGTGGCTCTTTGCCGCTTGCCCGACTGGGGCAACATTGATGGACCGTACATTGAAGTCGTGGACGGCAAGCAGCGGCTTATGACTATGAAGCTGTTCGTGAATGACCAGATAGCTTTCTGTCATCTGGGCAAAGAATTCTACTGGTCTGATCTTAACCGCACTGAACGGCGGATTTTCACTAATGCCTCGCTCCCGGCAATCAAGCTGGATGACGCGAACTTAAGACAGAGGCTGGAGTTTTTCTACACAACAAATTTTACAGGCGTTCCTCAGAGCCGTGACCACAAACGCCGTGTGAGTGAAATGCTGCATGCAGCAGGAAAGTAACTTTTCGAATACTTCTGACCACACCGCAACATGTTATGGAGAGTTATTCATGAAAGCATACGGGAAGTCATATTCTGTACAAGGTTGTACTTGCGCACTGTGCCGCTCACGTGGATACAGAAAAGGTAATGGCTACGGTGATGCTCTTCGTGCCAGTAAACACCGCGCCAGGCAGCAGGCTAAACGGGAAATCAGTCGGCTTCTTCCTGTGTAAGATGTTAGCGCAGGGGGGGGTAACGATGCGGGGAGATCGTTTCAGTTCAAATCCGCCCAGGCTGAAGTGAAAAAACTTATATGACAGCTTATATCCCTCCGTTACAGCGCGACGATATCGACCGTAGACGTTTTTCACGGTCACCCAAAAATTCCTCGTTTCAGTGAGGCCAAGTATCATGACAATTGAAAACGCATCATTCATCGAGCGAGTACTCCAATACTCACGCGACCTGAAAAAAGCCGCCGAGCATTACATGGCTATCGCCAATAAAGACGTGCCTTATTACGATAAGGCTATGGCCCGCCAGCCGTTCGATAAACTTTTGGCACCGTCCGACCTTACGTTAATGATTGATTTGCTCCACGCTCAAAATACAGAGCTGGAGCAGTACCGTAGCGCGGCTAAAACAGCTGTAGCGTGGACTGACTCAGAAGAGTTAAGGGATGCGGGTAAGAGTGGGTGCGGGTATTTATTCCCTATTGGCGGTACTGCGAATAAGTTTGCTGACCCACGCCGCCAGGTAATGCTCTATCAAGGGCCGAGCATTCCCACGCCGGAGCTTCCAATCTATCAACTCAGGGATTGGCACTGGTACGATGCTGAAAAGCGCATTTACGAAGAAGTCACCGAGGCAGGGGGCGAGGGCCGCATTGTTTACGCTGCACCACCAGCGCCACCGCCAGCCCTTCCTGTTTATCAATATCGCATCCGCAACAGCTATAACGGGCAGGCTTCAGCCTGGCAGACCATCAACCGTGATCAGGTAGATTTTGTGCTGAAGGCCCAACCGATTAACGCAGAGTTTCAAATAATCAGTGCGGCTGAATACGCCGCCGAGGAAAAGCAAAGTGACTGACGAAATTAAGACGTGTGAAGGCTGCGGCAACGAAGAGCCAGAGCGAATTGAAACTTGCCCACACTGCGGAGCTGATAAGTGCGACCTGTGCGATATGGGCGATAACGTTGAATGTGGCAATTGCCCGGAAGAGGGTTAACACTGATGGCAAAACTAACCAAAGCGGAACAGAAGTGGCTGGATGATATGCAGGCGGTATTAAACCGTTGTCCGTCTAAGCGCCTGGGCTTTTACACCATGGGTGATTACAGCGTACACGTCTTTAACCTCGCTCAGTTTGATGAGGTTTGCGCGTTGATGGATAAGGGCAAACACGATTTTCACCAGGCGACCAAAGCCACTGACGCAGATTTTTATGAATCGCTGGAATTTCCGGCTCAAGTTCAAAGCACAGCTGGCTAGACGAACACCTGCTGGCAAGATTTCAAACCATGCTACGTATCCAAATATAGTAACTCCTACTGCATACCTTAAACGCTGGACAGAGCTGGGGGTTTGTCTAAAACTTATAAAAATAATATATGGTGGTTTAAATATGTGAATACTTAATGGGGGCTGTAGAATAAAGATGTATTACAGTCATTATTTAGCTTGCTGTAATAGTGACAGAACTAAATTGAATTGTTGATTTTGTGGTATGGCTTCGCTGAATGTACATACTAAGGGGTATGCAATGAAACTGAGAATTTTGTTATTCCTTGCTATATCAGGGTGCAATAGCACACCTAATGGCAGTAACAACTTTAATATCCAACAGTTCACTGAAGTATCAAAAATATCCATGTACAAGCTTAACAGAACCCGACCTATTGATTATAAAAGTGAAATGCCCCTGAAAGGACTGGAGGATATATGTTCTCAGTTTAACTTCTCTCCTGAAGAGGAGAAAACCACGATAATGAATTTACTGGCTGAGGCAAATTATAACGATCCAATGTTCGCAAATTTAGGCCAGGGCGAAGACTGGACCAAAATGAGAGACCGGGTTTCACTTCGTCAGGCCGATTTAGCTTACCAGGTTTGCTTGAATGCTTACCAGGCCAAAACCGGAATGAAAACTGAGGTTATAAAAATGTGAACATTAGAGCTTTACGACAGCCCCGAGTCGAATAAAAGTACCTTTTCAAAATGTTTATCTTGTTTTTATTCATCTTGTACTCCGGTCATTTAGCAGAAAATGATTAAACGTAGATCAGCCGTCTGAACAGAAGTTGCTGAATATCCTGACGCTGTGACATCACTGCATGGACTGTTATAACGCTGTCGTCCAACGAATACAAAACTCTGTATCCATCGGGTGTATTACATTCCCGATATTTTGCGCAGCCGATTTTAAGCAGTTCCGGGCAGACCTGACATCCCAATGGAAACTTCCGTACTTTACTTTCGAAGTGTTCGAGAACAGCAGGGATCACACTGGACGGGTCAACATCAAGCCTTCTCAGATGACTCACTATCTCTTCAAGGCTCACCCTGGCAGTAAGGGTGTACTGGATGGTAATTGAACTCACAGGAGGCCAGCCAGTAACTCGTCTTTTGAGAAAAGTTTGCCATCGGCTTTATCTTTCTCAGAAAGGGTAAGCAGCTTGAGTAATGCTATGGCGTTCTCACGTTCCTGCTGAGCATCGTATGACTCAATAACATACGCGGGTACGCCATTCTGCGTAACCAGAATAGGTTCAGCCAGGTCTAGCGTTGCGGCGTTTTTCTTAACATAACTAATTGTTTCGACTTTCATGACAAACCTCAGACTTAGGTTAAGGTTTAAATATAGTCCAAATGAAGTCTTTGGACAATGGCGAACTAACGGCGCTTTCCGCCTTAAATCAGAGCATTTCGCTCAAATAATTTTGTGATAAATCCGCAACCCCCATTGCTATGTACCTAAAATAAGGTACATTCATTTTAAGGGATGGCTATCGAGCCGCCTATTTTTTGCCTGAGGAGGCGAATAATGATGATTTCAACAGTTAACAACTTACTTTCAAATGGGTTTTCACCCGTACGCTGCCCGGTAACTCAAGTGGTCATGCCAAATATGACCCGTAATTTTGATGGGTTTCACATCAGTTATGCACGGAATCTTGCGGATTTCGGTAGTGATACTACGGCCATTGTTTTGCAGGGCAGGGTTTTCTTGCTTCTCAATGGCTATCACGCTGACGTGATGGTTGAGGCAGCTGAGCGTAATGGCATTCAAGGTTGCATTGACGTTTTTATTGAACGTCTCCAGCAAGCTAACAAATTTAGTGAGCACCGAATGGCGGCCGGGGTCGATACCGATACTTTCTCACTGATGCCTACAACGCTCGAAATGATTGGGCAGAGTTATATGGACCGCTTTATGCAGGCGGTAACCAATGATACGGGACAATGACATTGGAAGATGACAAGAAGGCGGCTTTAAAGCTCGCGGGGCATGCGCTTTACGGGGAGCGGTGGCAAACCGAACTGGGACGCGAATTGGGTCTGTCAGATGGCAGACGCATTCGTCAGTGGCTCTCTGGCGACCGAAATATTCCCGATGGTGTCCTGAAGGATATTTCCCGACTCCTGGCCGAAAAGAAACTGGAAATTGAGCGGGTAATTGCAGAGTTCCCGCAGATACCCGACTGATGCCAGTCTTCCGTCATCCTGAGGGTATGTTACTCACTAAAGTACAGACTGTGCCGCAGTTAGATGGCTTAGCCTTTCATATACGCGGCTAACGGTCATCAATCCCTGACCCCGTTTGAGGGGTCAGCAGATACCGAATGTGCATCTTTACTTCACAACTCCTTCGTACCAATTGCTATCCAGAACATGACCAATAAACGTTTTTCCGCCAAGCCAGGAGTTGCCACAACGGATAACCACAATGTCATCATTTTTTCTGAATGTACTGGTCCCCATTCCCGGGCACTTCGTCTCGTGAAGGTCTATAACCTTCTGTAAATTGACGATGCCGACATCTGTACCGAGGAAGGCAGGATAACTTGAGCCTTGCACAAGATATGTTCTTTCAAGGGTGTTCAGCGCTGTACCAAAGATGAGTACAGCTAAGGAGACACAACCTATAATCCCGGCAATGCGTATGTTCTTCTTGTGTGAACTAAGGGCATGAAAACACCATCGACCAGATGCAATCATCACAAATAATATTAAACCAAGCCAAAGCGGAGTTAATGATTTTCCAAGTATGCACCAGAATGTAATAAACCCCAGAACGGCTAAAATATAGAGCTGATTTGATTTAAGAGTGGTTTTTAAGCTCATGACATACTAACCCTGATTAAAAGTATCCTTTATCGGAAACCTTATAGATAATTGTGCCGGATAAAACAGATGTTAAGTTGTATTCGCCCTGGCATATGTTTGACCGAATCCATAGGGCGAATCACCGTATGATGCTCAAAACCCTTAGCCCCAGGCTAGATATGAAAACGCCGCCAGAGAACATAATCCACCGACAAAAAACCAGTTGCGGCGTTCTTTGCAGTGAGCCTTGCTCTGTGGAGTCTTCGCTCCTCTTTTTAAATCCTCATCGGTATAACGTTCACCAGCCCTGTCCGTCGTTTCAGGATGAAGGAACTTAACCATCAAGAAGCATTTGATTGCCAGTGCAAGAAGGCCCACTTTTAACGCTATATCAATGATATTAACAAAGTCCATGATTACTCTTTCTTGACGTTAAACGTTTAATTTAGGCCGTAAGTATATGACAAGCCCGACATTGATTCTATGGATTCAGGAATGGTTTATATGAACCTCTGATTTCAAATTTCAGGTCTGTTTCCTTTAAAGAACTCCGTCACTGCCAGGCCTACTCAATCACCTCGTTTCGCCGGTATACAATAAAAGCTGGCGATGGCATCACCTGATAATCAGTATCGTGAGAGAACTCAGGTTCAACGGTCAAACGCATGTTCGATTATTAATCGAACCCACCAATATATTAAACCCCGGACGGAATCGAAAGTAACGTCACACCCGTCACTTCTATAAACACCCCTTCATTTTCCGTCTGTAACTCCCTTAGGATTTTAAGCCTCAATGATATTCTGTTGCTCATACAGAAAAGCTAATAACAGGCGAGGTATATATGAGCGCTACTAAAAATATCAGCCGACAAAATGGTGACTCACTATTTGATGCCATTTTCTCAGACCTGACGTCATTCCGGGAAATTGAATATCGCCGCATGGTCCAGAAAGAAAATGTCACCATGCCTGGTTGCGGTCGAACTATTACTGAAGAAAAAGTAACTTTCGATAAAGCGGGGCAGTTGAATGCAGCGTAATCATCCTGCGGCCATGGCGCCCATCCCGGAAACGGCCAGACGCCTGTCGTCCATACAGAGTGATGTTTTGTTTGTCCTCTACGGCATCGAGCAGAGAGTCAATATCAGCCAGATTCATGCCACCAGAATACGGGCCTTATTGAATAACAACCGGAGAAGTGATGTGCATGCATCTAATTTCAGGTGTTCGTGTCGCACCCTTTCTTCCCGTGAATTGCTGACCCTCGTACATGACGAAAAGTTCAGGCTGCTGTTGTCCCTCACGGAAAAGGGTAGAGCCATGGCAGCAACCTTATACGCGGATCGCAGCGCCAACATCTGAAGTCCATTCATACCAGTGAGTACCGGATTCCCATTTACAGGAGACGCTATTTTGAAAGAACGCGGTGTAAGTTTTAAAGGGGCAATGGTTCAGGCTTTACTTGAAGGAAGGAAAACCCAGACCAGACGCTTAGTTAAAATGCAACCAGTCAGCAAGCAGCAGGAACTGCGCAAATGCGATGATGGCTATTTTCGCTGGTGGTTGCGAGGGGCCAAAACCTGTCAACCTGGGCGGGTTAAGCCTCCCTTCGGTATGCCGGGAGACCGACTGTGGGTTAGAGAGACGTGGGGCGTTGTCAGCCACGATCTGGACGAAGGGGGAAATATTACGGCCTGGGTGCCTGATCGTCCCGCAACGGCCATTCACGAGATGGCCTTTGGAAACGGGTACTACTCAGGACATGCAATCTACGCCGCAGATGGCGGTTTTACGTGGGGAGATGATGACGGTGCCGTTGATGGTCGTTCGTGCTGGAAGCCTTCAATTTTCATGCCACGCTCAGTAAGCCGGATTTTGCTGGAGATCACGAATGTCAGAGCTGAAAGGCTGGGTGAGATCAGTGAAAGGGATGTTCTGCGTGAAGGCATCTGTCAGCTACCATTTTCAGGACGCTTTTGCCTGCAACCGGGCATGCAGTATTTCGGGGGAGCCAGCCATAATGCCACGGAGGTGTATTCCTGGTTATGGGAAATGATGAATGGTAAAGACTCATGGAATCCAGATGCATGGGTGTGGGTTATTGATGTGAAATGTATTTCGGTGGAAGCGAAGTGTGCGGGATCTAACAGAGCTACGTCGCCAGCTTAAGGTAAACCATGCATGTGTCGATAAAACCGTAACGTGTTAAATAGCACCGACCGATTTTATTTTTTCCCTGAGGACATTTTAATGAAACCACCAAGCAAATTTAGCTATCAGACTAAATTTACAATATTCATTGAATCTCGCCTGTATTGTGCGAATCCCGCTTGCCGGAAACCGTTAACCTCCTATGACGAGGAAGAAAGTAAAACCTTACTTCAGGGGGAGGCTTGCCATATTTATCCTGCCCGTGACCGGGGTCCAAGATTTGATGCGGCACATTCATCGCCAGAAGAGCTGAAGTCTCCAGAAAATGGAATTGCTCTGTGTCGTGATTGCCATAATTTGGTGGATGCCGACCCACAGCATTACACCGCTGAAATTCTGATCGGATGGAAGGATAAGGCAAAACGGGATGAGCCACCCATTTCCGGGGCAAATGTTAAAGAGCTGGCTAGATATATAGGCGATAAGAAGCCTTTTATACATGAACTCAAAGTTTGCCTGTCTGAAGTCGAACGTCAGTATGCAGGAGACATCAAGCTCGACTCCAAAATGAAGAATGTTGTTCTGGCACTTGCCGGACAAACCGTGGATTCCGTTGCTTATGAGTTCACTAACAGCCGGGTAAGGGATCAGGTCCAGATGTTCAGTGCTGTCGCAGGTGAGGTGGCGAGAAATATCTCTTTGAATACACTCGTGCTTGGAGGGGCACACTATATAGAGAATTCTGCGAAAAAAGACTTCTTCAACAAGCCGGTTATACGGACAGTCTTCAAAGATCCACTGATGGAACAATTCAATCAATTGAAGCAGTACTTTCAGGGGCTGGAGCAGCTTTTGTCAGACTCTGAAGATGTTGTGTTCACGCGGTAATCACCAATGGAATTTGGAATTTCAGTAAGTACTTTTATTCTATAATAATGAAAGAGGTTTTCATGCAGCATAACTATGGCTATAGCCCGTCAGCAGCTGGACAGTCATTACTGAACAGAGTGGTCCGCCAGCGCAATGCGTTAAGGGCTGCTATTCCAAAGCCAGACTTCACTGATGAAGCGGCTGTTGATCGCTATATCGACGCTAAGCGCAATCTGAATAAACTGGATTTTCGTGAGGTCCATGAAGCATATATGGCTCTGCCGGAGGAACAGCGATAGCCAGTAAAGTAAAAAGCGCAGTCGGGAAAATAAATGAGTTCGTAAAGCAGCCTGCTGATGTCTGTCATTCAGGGGCTGATAACTAGAAATGCAGCGTGTCTTTGGTCGCTTTATGAACCGCATATATGAGAAACATTATCATTTCTTATTCATGCCACGAATGAATAGCAGATCCATGGCGCGGCGGTTATCTCAAGAATGCCGCCCCGACTGGGTCGTCTGCTGCCTGGCTCTTCAGTTCCGCTCCCACGTCCTCCAGTCCTTACATTCGGAAAAGTAACTTTTTACCGTGACCGTAACTGTGGTTTAGTGATTAGGCACCGAACAGTGTTAGTCAGAAATCATCACGAGAAAGAATTGCCGTAACAGGCTGATGTTTGGCGCCAACGCTAAAACGCGATAATTCACGTCTTAAGCGAAAATTTCAACAAAACTCATGACGTAAAATGCTCAAGGAAGGGCAGTGAAAAAAAAGTAACTTTTTCTGTTTACCCCCCTTAGGATTTTCGACTCTCCTGGTAAGGTAGTTTCGTAAGCCACAAAATTCGAACATCAATGAAAAGGACTAAAGGCATGAGCGCACAAGAAACTATTGATCAGCAACCATCTACTCCAGAACTGAGTCTGCGTACTTATCTGGAACGCACCAAGCACGGCAAGCGCAAAAACAATGGTCTGGTCATTGACCCGTCTATTGTTGTAGAAGTCCCAGGCTTCAACACCCGCGTAGCAGGGATGGGGGAATTATATTACTCATTACCTGATGTTGCTGCTCACATTGACAGCCTGGCGCATGCATACCTTACCGATGCGTTGAACGTACCGGCTATCGTTGTTCAGATGGTTGGCGGTGTGCCGGTCCTGCGTCAGGGAGCTTGCCGAACTCGTGGTATTGCTAAGGCAAACCGCATTCTGGCCGCAGAAGGCCAGGAACGGATCACAGAAATTAAAGTTGAAGAATTCCGTGGCACGAATGTTGAGGCTGAAGCCATTACATTCACCGGGAACAAAGTTCTGCCCTTGTCAGATATCGCTGTCGCTACGTCCATGCGTAACATGTTGCAGGATGAGGACGCACCCGTAAAACTCGCTGATCTTGCCAAGATGCACGGCAAGTCCGAGCAGCACATCCGTAAACTCATCAGTCTGCTTGATCTGCCACTCAATATTCAGGAGCTCATTATTCGTAAGCAGGTGAGCATGTACGCTGCCCTGGATGAATACATGCTGTCTGGTGAAAAGGCATTTGAAAACATCATTAAAGCGAATGAGATCTACGGCAAAGCTACGGATAAAACCTTACGTTTAATGAAGGTTGGTGACCTGCAACAGAAGCATGATACCAAAGCTGGTGGGCAGCCTGAGAACAAAGACAATGACGTGAAAGACCTGCCGGGTAATGATGATGCTGGTGCGGTTATCGATGCGGAGAACCACGCGAATAGCGGTGCGGATGCCGATCCGAAAGAGAATGGCGGTGAGGTCTATACAGACCTGAATCAATCCAACAATGCAGGTAATGGTCAGAACGACGACAATGCTGACGTAACTCCTCCTCCTGCTAATAAGGGTAACCAGAAGCCGGTTGCTCCAGCGTATTCCGAAGTCGTCAGTAAAAAACTGATGACTACGGCTACTGACCTGGCGGTGCCGTTCTTCAAACGCCTGATTGAAGACAGCAAAATTAAGGATGGTGAAACGCGTTCCAAGACTACGCATACCCTGACACTGACTGATGATGAGATGATGGCTATCGCCAATTACATGGACTCCCTGTCTGACTTCCTGGAAAAACACGCTGCAAAACAGGCGCGTCAGAAAAAGTAATTATCTTTACTTTAGAGCCGTGGGGGGCGGAAATCCCCCCTCAAGTTCGACAACATTTGGAATGTGATGACCTGAGTAGTCTGTCGAGATTAATGCTAAATTAGCCAATCGGCTTTTACGGACCTACAGGAAAGAGACATGGGCATGTTTGATGAAGTTCGGGCAATTAATATCTGTCACAATAATTTTGACCAGCGTCACAATGGTTTGATCTACCAGTCTAAATCTCTGGGGTGTGAAGGGTCGCTTTACTGTATTTTCAACGGGACTCTTTACCAGGAAGCCGATAATAGTGCCGAGTTTACACAGCACGACTATGCGGTCAAAGTACCGTATAGCGGCGAACTGAACATTTATACCTATATCGAGCAGGATAATATCGAGTACTGGGTAGACTACGATCTCTTTTTTGAGTCTGGCACCCTGATTGACGTTGTTGCCCTTGGTGTACATATCACAAATGATAATCGCGATCTGTCTGCACTTCGACCACATAAACCGGGGAATCGTGTGGAAGTTACCATCAGCGTCTCAGGTTGTGACAGCGAAAAAACAGCAGCTTTCGTAAGTTCTCTGGACGATTCAAAGCTGATGGCCATTCGTCAAATTTTGGGCGAACCGACTGCAACAATCTTCTATCCCGAGCAACTTACGTATGATTCCGGTTTTGGAATTGCTGGCTCAGTACGAACGGCAACTGTCGCATCAGTCGTACAGACAAAAGAAGATTTCGAATCTGCGGGAAATCAGTTCGCTAAATTTACGGCCCCCAATGGGGACAAACTGATAGTGCCTGTTGATGAGTTCCACAACTTCAATAACGTCCAAAAATAGGGCCTATTATGAAGTTATGAGGCCATTCTTACTGATTATCTTGTGAATAACCCCCTCGTATGTACCCTGGCGCAATACCGGAATATGGAGGGATATCAACACTGATAGCTTACCGCTATCTCGCTCGTCAAATGGTATCCCTTAACACGCAAAACCTCTCAATCAGAAACGCCATCTCAGCATCTCGCCATCTCGCCTGAACCTGATCCCAATGGATGTATTACATCCGGAAAAGTAAATATCTCAATTGTTCCGGCGCTCCGAGAGGCCATTTAAAATTGATGACAGATCTTAAATTTCCCCACATAAACTTTAGACTTGCCGCGCCGTTTTATGCCGATTAACTATTGATATTTATGCAATATATTTCCCAGATCCCTATTAGCATTTTCAGGGCTCGTATTAAAATCATTCCAACAGAACAACAACTGAATGGGATATCCACCATGAACAAATCAGTCATTAAAAATGAAGCGATGAAGCTTCCTGAGCTCAAGGAGCTTGAGACCAAGGTTTTCATTAAATGTACGGCGATTGATCAGCATGGCAAGTGCATTGACGTACCCATGGTGGATATCACTCAGGACAGCACCACCAACCTGATGGCGGTCAATTTCCATATGGACCCGCAGGCCACGATTGAATCACTGGAGAAGGTACTCAGTTCGCTTCGTAAAACGCTGGCCGATGATACCGGTGGTTACCAGCACCTGCGTCTTCATTAACGATTTGTCCCACAGCAGCTGCGGCCGGGGTAAGTCAGCCGGTTACTGATGTTTTGCTAAGCACCTGACAGGAGTTTCCATGTATACACAAATGAAACTAATCCGCTCACCAAACAGCCCTTACCAGGCTCTGGCGATCAACGGCATTCTGGTTTTGTCCGCTGATACCCGCACGACCGACATTGTCAGCACGATGGCGCTTGCCATGGCAACGGCATTCAAACAGCCAGCAGAACCCGCTGATCTGGACTACTGCGATGAGCCCAACTGGGATGCGTTATTCATCACCCTCCAGGCGGAAAATGTGCTGGTGGCTCCTGCGTCGACAGATAACCGGTATCAGAGTCTGGAACTGCAAAACAGACTGTTGAACAAGGCTATTGATGCTCTCGTGCCGTTAGCTCACAACATGCAACAGGTGGCCGAGAAAACCGCCAAACCATTTATGCGCGACGAGTGTAGTCGGGCAATTCATTACGCAGCCATCGCAAGAAGTGCCAGTGAAATGCTTCAGATCCGGTTTATCGACAGCGATAGCAGTGAGACCAAATATTTATCAGTACTTAAGACTGCCGTTTTTCACAATGGCAATTATGACTATGCGCGGCTTGAAGCTGAAGTCTCCCGCCGTTATCCCTACTTTCGCCAGATCCTGGGAGTAGGAGCCGAGCCGCAAGCAGAGTTCTGATGATGTCGATGAAACCGTGACAGCCAGGCGCCTCAAAACACGGACTTATGCGAGAATTTCCGTGGGTCGGTGGCTTTATAATCCTTAACACAAATGAGCAAGTTAGCCTGAAGGGAAATTCATGATCATCACACTGGAAAAATTCATTCATATTGCCCATCAACGCCGTGATACTGCGCAAATCCGTTTGATTGATGACGCAGGCGAACCTGACCGGCTGCTGTGGTTGACTGCTGAGGAAGTGGAAGACTATGTAGCGATGTTCGGTCCGCACCATGGTCTTCTGGCCGCAGCGCGGCACTATGGTATGAACCCTGCTGACCTGGTGACTGCTCACCGCATCGCTGGGCGGTGTGATTTCTATGCCTCAATGCCGGTGGTCCGGAATCCTGAAGGCTTGTGGCAACATCCTGAGCACCCGGCAACTCTCAATCCAGCTGAGCTACACAGCTGGCTGAAGACTATAGGGTATGAATACAGAGAGACTCGCCTTGATACCGAACCGCAAAATGCCTCTCTTCTTTACTGCTGGAAGCAAGGTGATACTCGTATCCCAGACTGGGAGCCCTTAAAACCAAAAGGAAAGGGCTGGTATCTGGTTTCGATATCTAACGTGGGAATGGCAAAGGCACTCTGGGTTAGACCGGTTAAAGCACCTGCAAAAGTGAACTGCCGCTCTTCAGACCGTATGAGCAGGGATCGGCGTTTGTGCGCATAGGCATCGCTTACGTTAATACTTCTATCTGGTCAAAATTTCGCTGGTGGTCTCTCTAAAGCAGAGAACACCGGCCAGCACTATTATATCGCTGTGGAACAGCAAATTATTTACAGTATTGCAAACGGAAAATAATCATTCTGCCATTGGTGTTTACTCAAACTTTAGTATGCTGCCAGAGTTAAATTATTATTCAGTTATTTTTTAAATCGCTATTAACCTTTTTCAGCTCTCTATTATGATAATCATAATTAAACAGGAGGGGTTATGGAAAAGCATAGTAAATTATCGTTTGCCGGGAACTGTTCAGAAAAAATCTTTAATCATTTCTATGATGTTCTTCTGGCGCGTTCAGCAACTGAAAATGAAGCGCTGTATCAAACGGCATTATCAAAATGCAGTACAGCAAAAGAGCGAAATAAAGCCGCAGGCTGCTACTCTGGCCCATGGCAAATGTTATTTAATGCCTGGTGTCAGTCTAAAGTACCAAACCTTATCTTAATCCAACTCCTCAAACATAAGAGCATCTCATTCGAACAATGCGACCATGTCATTGATGCTTTTGCCTGACTCAATATCACCGGGGCGATTACGCCCCGTAAAGGAATGATGATGTTACAGCCATCGAAAGATAGCACGATTTTCACGTTGATCAGTCAGATTCAGCCAGTGCAACGCAGCCTTGGCACTGCTCAGTTTAGTGTGGACCGCAAACTCCAGTCGGAGACCGCAGATACCATCCTCAGTGAATTGGCTCTGTCGGACAACTACGAGGCAAAGCTGAGTGAATTTGTTGAGTTCACCTCTGTATTAAAAATTGCCCAGGTTGATCAGGATGTCATTCGCTATGGCATCCATCTTGAATTTATGAATCCGGGAAAGATTAATATTATTCGTATCTTTAAAGATGACGAGAATAAAACGTACGATGCTTATTTTTTTACATCAAATGGAATTGACGCTGATCTGATCTCATTAGAACTGGATACCTCCGGGGGGCACCTTCCGGCTTTATTTGAATGCCGTACAGGTTTGATTCTTTCCCGCTGATTAAAATAATCTGCAAAAATATCTCATAACCCTATTAGCTTTTTTTACTGCCATGGAATAATTGCATTAATTCAACGCAACGAGGTAACCAAAATGAATAACGTAAACCTACAGGTAAATGACATTGCAGTAATTAAAGAGCTGGCAGGGGCTGATATGGCTGCTTATATTGCTAAACAGTATGATACTGATGCTTCAGTTATTAATTCAAACGAAGTCACTCCTTCCCACTGCCTCGCATGCAATGACACGCCGGTAGAGCTGGCAACGGGTATCTATGTGAACCGTTGCTACATTGGCGACCATGAATGTCCTAACCTAAACGTACGTCATCGTTTATACAACGGTCTGGCACTCAAGGCGTTTGATTTCTTCAGTAAATCCGGCTGGTACGGAGCATTCAGGGTGGTTTCTTTCCGCGATAACGGACCACTGGGTTTGATTCATGTCGGCATTGTCCATGAGTTAGTACTCAATGAGTTTCTGCAAGCTTATCCACGGGCCAATGTAGGCGAAACCAACGTTAACTGTGGATTGACTCTCCCGCAGATGAGAGGCGTGATTTCAGACCTGCTTTACCGCATGCCTTCATACAACAGCGCTTATGACATTCTTCGTCATATCAAAGGCATTCAGACTGCCGCTTAACTAAATACGCCAGGCTCCGGCCTGGCAATCAAAAAAGGAAGACATATCCATGTCAGGATTATTCACTAACAACTGTCCGATCCCACTGAATGAGGCTACGGCCGTTGTCGCCGGTTATAACAATGTCTTTATCGAAGATACGCAACCCGCAGGCCATTTCCGGATTGTGATCCGCACTAAAGAAGGAGATATGCGCTGGGGCTACTGGAACTTTGAGCCCGGAGCCGCCTTAGAACTCAATCGGTATTTAACAGAGGATGGTATCAAGGCAACCCAGTAACTGGCACACCTTCAGACCCCGTTCAAAACGGGGTTTTTTACATCCGGGAAGAGTCTGCGTCTGACATGGGTGTGATCGGGACGAATGTCTATTACCGCTTACCCGGCTCGTATCCTGCGAAGAACGCTCTTTTCAGCCCGGACACGTGCCATCTCTTTCGCTCACCCGGCATCCAGCTGGTGGACAGATCGGAAAGTTAACCTACAGCACATGACTACATCGAACAGAGCCCAGGAGGGCAATTCAAGCTGGCATCCTTCCATCCGGAGATAGGCTCTGAACAGACCTTTTGGAAGGTCAAAATTTCAGATGCCTTCGAGATTTCCCCACCGGCTCATCAAGCTCTGATAACGGGCGGTGATGAGGGGAATATCAGATTCTTTCAAACCGGTGGCATAGTCAGTGCGATAAAGATGTGGGTAGCCTGCCGGGTAGAGCGAACAACCATCATCCAGACAGATAAAACTTTTAACTCGATGGGTAAACGCAAAGTCTTCGCACTCAGCTGCCCTGACTCCCATCTTGTCCTGGCTGATATAGAGCGAACCCGTTGCCCCGATCACTCTGTCTCTGTACGAAGCGCTAAACAGCGATTTCAGGTAGGAGATACTTGCACTTTCCCGCCAGGAGCTGGTGATAACGATGTACATACTGGGGCATTCATCCAGCAGGTTTTCAAGTAAGGGCATCCTTTCTAACGATTCATTCTGGCAGGCATGGAGTACACGATTAAGATCGAGAAAACACACGACATGCGGAGAAGGTAATTTCACCCATAACCCAACCGTCGAAATCTCAGCAGGGCTAATTTTCGGAGCCGTCTTCAATTTGATTTGTTCTGTGTGTGCAAAAAGCTTAGCCAGTGATTTTGTGAATGTCGTGATCATGTTTTCCCCCCATCCAGTCGGCCATTAAAGGTTATCACCTCACTACCAGCCAGGTAGGGGGCTTAAGGAGGAAGGTCATGGATGCTTTACAGGCGATTAGCAGGATTCTTTCACGGTGTTTTAGGCCAGTTGATCCCACGCAAAGGCATGCATTCGTAAAAGGAACGGGGCCGCAGGCAAACTTCCGACGCTTCTCAGTCTTTGTGTAGGGGATGGCAGAACCCCGGCAATATGCGTCTGTTACGTGAAATCCTGCACTCAGGTAGCCGAGGGCCAGCAGTGATCAGCATTATGGGTTTGAGGCAGCGGTAGGGATGTCCAGCTATGGCTGTAAATCAGGAAAGTTACTTTTTACCCACAAAATCGGACTGGACAGATGCATGCGGGAAAATGATATGTCGGGGTTTTAATGTAATCCCTGGGGGCGGCGGCAGTTTTGTAACGGTGGTTCGAATCCGTAGTTAGGTGGATAACATTAGGATTATGCTTCTCTTTTCCCTAAAGGTTGAAAGCAGAAACGGTATGGTTACTGTGTGGATTTGTTCACTTTCTTCCCATGAGCCTATTAGGTATTTCAGGATTCGCGTTACAATAAATACATTACTAAGGAGGTTCACATGGATTTTTTCATCATCAAAGATTTAGTACTGCTTTGCATCGGTATTGCGTTGCTGATTTTCTTCACGCTGAAAAAAGACAAGCCCCGCAAAGTGATGCCAGCAGTGAAGCCGGTAATCAGTACTAAGAAGGAAGCTATGACGCAGAGTGAAATAAATCAGGCTGTCAGCCAGCAAGGTCTAAAAGATTTGAATGACCCTTTACATATTACTTGCCCTTACAATGTCGTCTCGCCTTTAAATCCTCTCAACCCTCTCAACACAATGGATGACTGATGGAAAGAAAGACGGTTTTCATCTCACCGGCCATAGTTCCGTACCGCCGTCCAAAAGGTGATCTGGACGGACGGTACAATTCACAGGCTTATACAATGGTCAGTGAGTGGGTAGGTTACTGCCAGGCAAGCAAGTATGAAATCCTGCCTGACAACGCAGCCAAGCCCGTTCAGCTACATTACCGCAGCAAGGGGCTCAGGTTTCAGCTTTTGCTGGTAGCTGATGGTTTCCCACAAGAGGGGGCAATCCCGACAGATATTTATCTTTTGCCTGGTATGCCACTGTATGACGCCATGCTCAACATGCAGCTTGGCTGGCAGTCGATCCCTGAATTAAATCCGTAAATTAACGGTACTTAGTTTTTGTTCCTCCCAGATAATTCAGTATCCGACCATATATTTTTACAAACATAAACGTCACCAGATATGTAAGTTTCATGCTCTGGTTAAAACGCTTATTCAGGCTATTAATGTGAGTGAGATCCGTTATCAGCCCAGGAGTTAAGCGCCTGCTGATGATTTGATTCCTGATAAAAGTAACTTTCTCAGGATGGATGATACTCATGTCCTGTCTACGCTTTATGCTGTCCTCCATCTCCTTCATGCCCATGCATAGCCACTCAGGTTTATCGCCCTTGAATTTGCAGGGGCCATTGATCAGTACAACGTTTACACACTCAAGCTCAGGGTCATCCATGATGTGCCTGATGCCATGTATATGGGCTTCGTTCTGACGGAAGGGATTGTTCAGTTGGAGTCTATTTTTGTGTCTAAATTTCAACCATTTCTTTTCATTTATATCCCCGATAAGTGTGCCAACATAGTTCTTTTCCTCAATGACATAGAGGCCGTGAGTTGTCACCAGCACATGATCAATTTGAGTGGTTCGTCCGCGAGGCATAAGCACGGTGACATCGCTAAAAAGACCCGCCTTGTCATCAGGAAGAAGTCGGGCAATCATCCCGGCCGTTTTCCGCTCCTTCATATCGTTTTTAATCATTTCCAGCAGACAGAAAATGACTGCGATAAGTAGGGCTACACAGACGCACAGTGCGATATTGAACAACATCCCTGTATCCATTGGTTTATCTCATTGTTGGGGTGCTGGTGGACGAACTGGACTCAATACCGGCCAGGGTGTTGTTGACGTATTCCAGTGATGAAGCAAGGGAGGCGAACATGCCCAAAGCCGATCGCAGGTTTCGCTGGGCCTCGTTGTACACTTTAAATTTATCTGTACCGTAAAGCGTGGATAATCTCTCCCGCAGCTCGACCGTGGTAACGTCAGCATCAATCAACCCGTACTTGATGGCCGTGGGTGTCATCCAGATTTTTCCAGAGTACAAGCCAATCGATTGGGCTTCTTCGGGTCTCACAATTTTTCCTTTTCGACCGGCCTCGACATCCGAGATAAATGATTTATGCATGCCATCAAGGATTTCATCCTGCATGAACTCCCGGGTAGTGGCGGTCAGGGGACGGTAGGGGTCAAGAGCATTTTTGAATTCACCGGCAATCAGTGTTTCGTTTCTGACACCTACGGTATCCATAACCTTCGATACATCCCAGTGCTCCATTCTTACCCCGATGCTGCCTATAAGGGCATTGGAATCAGCATAGATAGCATCAGCTGCGGAGGCTGCGTAATAGCATGCAGATGCGCAGATGGTTTTAACACTGACGATGACCGGCTTATATGCAGTTCGGTCATCGACATTAAATTGCCCCACACCTGAACCCAAAATAGAAAGTACATTTTTTTTGACCGCAGCAACTTTGCTTAAATCTGGAGAGGGGTCATTGCTGGTGGACGGAAAACCGCCTGCATTAATTAGCTTAATCTGGCCTTTGGGATTGTGTAGTTCCTGAAGCTTACGATAAATCAGAATGGCATCAGATGGGCCGCCACCGCCTGACTCCGCCTCAATAAGTACAGCCCGTACGTTCGGGTTGTTGTAAGCTTTGGAAATGGCTTGCGCTATTTCTACCCCATCACCGGTGCGGGAGCCGGAGCCCATCTCTCCCGTTATTTTAATGACAGCTATATGAGTCCTGTTTCCTTCAGTCTCCATGTAATTGTCATACAGGTTATAAAAAGAAAACCCAACAGCAATAACGGCCACACCAGTCATGACCATTTTTGACGCTGCTGTTATTTTAAACATGCGAAAAAAGCGATCTGCCTGTGAATTAAAAGATTCGTTAAATGTCGCTGGTGGTTTAGTACTTTTCTTTTTGAACATACTTTTGCCTTACATAAGTTTCTGATAATTGGACCACAACCTGTTAAGAGCGATCCCGAGAATGAATAATGCCAATGGTGGAAATAATTGTGCAATGTTATTAAATAACGACATGTTAGGCATCAATAAGTAAATAAGTGTCAGCCAACCTATCAGCCAGAACCCTTTCAACCAGACTCTGTAAAACTGAATCGTGACATTACCAAACACATACCTTTTCAGTTTCCATTGATACATTCCATCAATTATCAATGCAGCAATGAACGGAAGAAAAACAAAGAGCCAGCCCAGAACCAAGTGCCAGCGATAAATTGACTGAAAAACTAAAAGCGGAATGTTTTTAGCTGCGGTATAAAAAAATGACATAAACATACCCGCTGCTAAATTAAATCCCTTTTCACTTTGCTCTATATCCTTAACCTCGGGCACAAGCACTCTATTGAGGTATTCAACCATGCCAAGATCATTTGCTAAGTAGTTAAATGTCAATTCAGCATTTTTAGTTACGGCTTGCCACTGCTCTGTAGGGATGATGGATTTGCTCGAAACTATTTCATCCCTGATCTGGTTGCTCAGTTCGTTAGTATCTTGTATGAACAAACTGTAGCCAAGATAAAATAAAAGACCAAGGTAGATAAACGATTTGAAAATTAGTTTTCTCTGGCTATTTGAGTCTGCCATCTCACGTCCTCCACTCTCTCAAAAGTTCTTTATGCTCAGAATGAGTTCGGTATTGATTTTTCCATAGGGTAGGAATTCCGACCTGCCACTGATATCGCTTGGGGATAATATTATTTACTAGCGTATAAGAGGCCATCTGGCGGTGCTCATCACTAAGCCAGTGCAGTTGACCCGGGTCAGGTGTATACACTGGCGAACTGAACCTGTAGGCCAGTCTGGAAAAATCAATAAAGTTAAAACTCCATGGCGTCCAGATCCGATACTCGTCTTTCACTCCTGTACTGTATACCGGGCAAGAGAGGAGGGTGTCGGTAAACTCTTCAACCATTTTCTGGCAGATGCCCGGGCTGTTGATATCAGCTGTATCTTTATCAATGTAAGGAAAAACTGCTTTATCAATAATCCGGTTAAACGCGCTGACGTACAAACAGGTCTGGTCGGGTAAAAATTCAATGCTGGAGAGCAAGCTCTTTTTTAACTCACTCAGGAAGGGGGAATCTTCAAAAGTAATTATCTGCTCATAATCGGTGCCGAGATGTTGTGGCTGCTCAATACGCTTTACCCCACTGAAAGTTACTTTTTCAGGGATTTCAATAAATGGTGACACTGATTTAGTCAGGTCTATAAAAGAGGGAAGCAGGTAGCCACCCAGAATCAGGTTGTTTTTTTGGACATGCTCTTTACGTTGTTCACATGGATCAAAGTCGATATTGAATGACACAACACTCTTGTCATTCGCTTCGGCCACTTCCTTGATCCATTCTTCTGATGGCCCATTGGTGACGGACCAATAGCAGTACTCCCGGTCGCCATATTTGTCTTTTAAAACGAGTTCGCCTTTTAACAGGAATAATTCAGAAAGTGTTTCTGATGCGCTGCGCAATAAACTTATGTCTCGCTCGATAAAGAAACGTGAAGACAGTTCCTGAACCTTTTTCTCTATTGTAGCTATACGGGACACGGCTACGCCAGAGGTGACATGCTGCAAACCCAGAGACTGGAAGCGTCTGTTAACCAGGCTCTTAAAACGTCTGGCGGGTTGGCATAATTGAAATAACTGCGAACGTGTCAAAACAACTTTGTCTGAATTCACTGTATTGTCCTTATGTACTTATCTATTTTTATTTTATTAATGTTTTCTCGCACGGTGAGTTTGTTCACTGGCGTAAAAATCATATCGGTCAGAGTTGTATTTCGTTTCATCTGGTTCTTAGGGATAGCTATAGGAATTTGTCCTACAATTTTCCGTCCATCCTGGAGGCGAGCCACGATATGATGCATAGGCATCTGACCGAGTAATTCTTTTGGAATCGTCTCTTCTCTGCTGGTGGACTTCCTTTCCGCCATAGCGCCAGTGAAGTTATTATGAGGCAAAGTTGTCTCGGCGCCGGTCGTATAAGTCACCTGATTTGAGCTTATAGAGCTTTTGCCAAAGTTATCGATGATAATTGTTTGGGTTGGGTTGTCGTTTACCCGAAGACTTATGTAGTTGTTACATAGACCGGTGATGCGATTCGCTGTTTCCTGGTCGGCAGCTGAAACAAAATCTGAGATTGTCTGAGTACAAACAAATAGAGCAATTTTTGCGGCTCGGCCCTGGGCGAGCAAACTGATCATTGCATTGTTGATAGCGGCATGGGCTTCGTCGATAAAGATACTGATTCGGGAATGCTGTGACATGTCACCGTCCCCCGTGTTGTATCTGCGGCCAGCACAAGCAGTCAGATCAGAAGTAATGAGCTGGGAAACAGCTTTTGCTGTATCTGGATTCGATAAGCCATCCAGAGAAATATATAAAACCCCTCCAGTGGTAAACATACCCTCACTGTTTATAACGTCTCTGTTACTGGCGGGGTATTCAGAGGGCGATAACAACTCATCAAGTGGGCTTTCGGTCAATTTAGCGAACAATGGCATTAATGACGCAGTCATTTTCGCCATATGCTCAGGTTCGCTGGTTGAATAACGAATAAGCTCACTGACAACGTCGATGCCATGGACTTTTTCAGACCCTTCATAATTCATAAAGTGGGCGATGTACCACTCATATAAACGCTTGAAGCGTTCTTTAAACGCGTCAGTACTTGAATAACGTACGATATCGACCCATTTGTCCTGACCGTAGTGTGCTGCATACATGCATTCCATCGCCTGTATAGCCAGGTTCTGAAGGGATTGAGGGCTCTGCATGTTTTTATAAATACTTTTTATTGAGGGTTTTTTGTTAGTTAAGCGGATTCCAGCGATAATGGATGAAACGAGAGATTCAGCAAAACGTACAAACGGGTTCTCTTCTCCAGGCACAATAATTAAGCTTAAAATTCGTGTCGTCAGGTCCGAAACGTTGACAAAACTGTTGCACACATCAATTGCACAAGAGGTTGATGGTTGGCCCGGGTGAAACTGGAAAAATGGCTTCCCCAGTTCCTTACATTCCAGCTCGAGTGCCTGCCGCCAGTCAGCATCGTTCTTGGGGTCAATAACAACAATCACATGACCAAGATGGAGCATTGACGAACTGAGCAACCTCAACAGAATGGTTTTACCTGTCCCAACGTTGCCGGTAATCAAGGTATGCCCATACCAGTTGTCTTCAGTCACGAATAAAGGTAGACGATCATCGACAGCAAATATGGCATTGTCGCCACCCATCTTCCTTGCCAGTGAGTCAAAATGCCGGGTAATCGGGTTCAAAACGAAAGGTAATTTTATTTCCCGTTTGTCGCTTGAAAGGTTGATGATTTGATAAACCCTGTCCCCATGCTCTGACCCCCATTCATAACCATCACATAGATAGGTCATTCTTGTAGGAAGCGATTTGTTTTCCTTGTGTGCGACTTCCTGAGCGATGCGAAAGTCTCTGTCATTAGAGAAAACGTCACTGTTGTTGATAGAACGGAGATCATTGAGGGAGATAAATAAAAATTTTCTCTTAAACACGCGCCAGTGGGCATGGAAATACGGGGCCGTAGTCCAGACTCGGTAAATAGACAGAAGGAAAAGCAACAGTGCTGAGTATTTCACGACCGGTGCCATTTGCGTACCGTCCGCCTCATAGCCGAAATACAACATGAATATGGAAGCGATAAACAAAACAATGGCACTTCGGTATTCCAGTAATGGACGATACAGATTTTCCTGAGCATGCAGATTGGTTCTTTTTGGGAGTGCCATTTATAGCTCCTGACTTTTCTCGATTTCGCTAATAATGTGTTCAAAGTGAAGGTTCGAACGTTCCCCGGCCACAATTAATTCGGCAATGTTTATCTTGCTGCAAATCATAGTGACGGTTTTCTTTACCTTAACTTTGCAGGTCGGAAATTTGTTGAGGATTTCAATGAGGGCTTTGTTATCGATTCGCCTGGTCCCAACATAAAGCGCACCGTCATAAACGATAAGGGAGTGATAACTCACCACTGACTGTTTGGTTTGCTTTTTCGACGTGACTAGTGCCATAAACTCACCAGCAAGGTTTTCATAGTCCACTTCAAGGGGGGTTGAGTCAGACGTTATTTCGACCTGAACAGTGGAGGTTACATTCTGGGTAATGGGCTTATCAGTGGAATTCAGCGTCTTGCCACTATTTTTCTGCGTGTCGGCGGACGCTGCCTGCTCAGTTTGGTCTGGGTTCTTAGCCTGTTGCAATTGACCTGAATTTATCACCGGCTCAGAGCTGCCTTTTCCCTGTTCTGTGAAGCCGAAAAGCGAATTTGATTCGGAGATCCGAGAAAAGATGCTGGTTAACTGCGGTTGGACTTGCAGTTTTTTAATCGGGGCGGTGACAACAGGCTCAACGGTCTGTGGTAGAGCTGGTGGTGTGAGTGTCTTATCTGGGGCAACTTGTTCGAGAACAATGACATCCTCGCCCTGATGCACATGCGAGTCCTCAATATCAGTTTCAGAATATGAGTTCACAACCTGTTCTATGCTGGTATTTATGACATCTACGGAGTCATCATGTGGCGCGTGATGCAGCTCAGACAAGACTGATTGCTCCAGCTCCATGTACACATCATCTAAACATGACTCAAGATTCAGGCTTTCGTCCCAAAGATCCGGACCTTCAGATAAATAGGCTGGCGGTGAATCGTCATCCATCCCCGGATAATTTTCCGGAGGAAGTGGTAGAGGCTGATGGTCCGTTAAGTTTGGTTCTTCAGCCTCTTCATGACGTTCACTTAGTTCTACGGTCTGATAGAGGCCGGAATCAAGGAGAGACTTCAGTTTAGTGGTCCTGAGGTTTCGTCCACTCATCTGATATCCAGCAAAACTATCACCAAGCGCAATAATTGCGATATTGTTCTCGTCCCTGATGACCCACTGCCCATCAAACGAACCATCCCGGAAGGTCTGCTGGAACAGCCCGGACTCGGCTAAATGGCTCTCTTCAGTTCCCGGGGCAAGTAAGATGATTTCACTAACGACTGCATATGGCACACCGTCCACCAGGCAGATGGCTGAATCGGGTATTTTGGTGGTAGTAAACAATTCTGTCAGAGCGTCAATTACGGACGTTTGCGGGACTAGTGCTTCATCTGGTTTAACTTGTGAATCATCAGTAATGACCGGATACGGGGTTTTCTCTTCGTTATCCTCACGGGGTTGATCCACAGCTACTGAAGAGTCAGTGTTTGATTCTGCTGAATCCGATTTAACATTAACTGTCTCTGGTGAGATAACTTTTACAGAATCCGCTTTCTTTTGTGCAGCAGTTTCAAAACTGTCATTTACCGTAATGACCTCTTTGCGTCCAGGCATTGGGCGCAAGAATTCGGATACATTACGGAATTCATCAATAAGAATAAGGTCCCTGTTCTCATTAACCGAAAACAACCCCGGCACTGAGTCAGGAATAAAATAGGAGTCGAAAATTAGCCCAATCCATTTTACCTTTAATAGATTATAGAAGGGGACTTCGGCAATACCCGTGGCAAACATTTGCTGGACATCACTCTCCGTGTACTTTCCTGGCATAAAGTAATGAACAATTCGTGTGTCACTATACGGTTCGATATAGCCGCGACGAATTAAAGCTTCAGTTAATGCCAGTCGTCCAACTTCGTCCTGCGGGAAGTTAAATTTGATTTCCTGAAACTCTTTAAGAATAAAATCAAGGAATGTTTGTTCGTTGAAGTAGACCTCACCATTGACGATGATGATGTGCATTGATTTTGACTGATAGTCGTTAATACCCAAATCTTTAAATTTATGTTTAACAGCGCTCATCGCTCGAGTAGCAGCATCAGTTGAGCGCAGACCAATAATCGGGTCGCGTATAACATTAAGGTCAGTCCCGGTGGAGTAATAATCCGCTCTTCTCACACAACGCGATAAAAAGTCATTAGCATTATTATATGAATTTAATGATGAGAGCATTCTGTCATAAATACGTTCTCTTGAGACTACTCCAAGAAAACGTAGGCAGGTGGGATTCAGTATTCTTTCAAGGAATACACTGGACCAGATATTGTGTTGATTAACCCTACGGACTCGCCAGTGAATTTCGTAGCTTTTAACGTTCTCGCTATTGCACCAGTCCAGTAAACTTTGTGCGGTTGGATTCCATGTGGTTGTCTTTAATGTGTCACTGCTCACTACATCAACATCATAGATTTTGCCAGCATCATGAACAAGGCCACATATAAATGCGGCATACAGGTATGCCTTTTTACGCTGAACCTCCTCATCCTGGTATCCAATGGGTGCCAGCTCTGAATCATAAGCCTGGATTAAAGATAAAAGGCCCACATCCAGACTGTGGGAGAAAAGACCCCCAATACCATTGTGGTGATGATTCTCGGACGCAGGAAGTAAGTGAACCCAGCGAATAAATTCGATCAGTGGTTTTGTAATGAGATTGGTAAATGTAAATGCATCATCGCTGATGTCGTTATCGTCGATAGCAATACGCATTGAAATTTTTTTAAGTTTGTCGACATGCAATGACAAAATTGATTGCTCATTGAAGACAGTAATACCGCGAGGTTTAGACGGATATTCGACGAATTTTAAAACCTCTTCATTGGGGCATTTTGGGATCTTGTATTTCTCCGTGCCGTTCACATGTGAATAGGGCGACAAAGTGTCTTCGTTACCAGGACCGAACATTAGTAAATCTTCATCATACTCATCCAAAGACTTGTTGTTTCGGACAAGCCCAATGGTCCAGTTCAAAAAACCTCTGAAGCCCATGTTAATTTATCCTTACTGATTAATTTCGTTTTCGATGTACTGCTGGACGCTTTTATACTTTTGAAGCTTCTCAATAAATTCGTCCGGTGAGTACTTACCTTCAACTCGATTTTTAACTCGAAGTGTCTTGTTAATGCGGTCTATGGTGATAGTGATGCTTGTTAAAATATTATTAGTCATCATCTGGTATTGAGAGTGACTCACCAAACCGTAAAGGTTTTTTCTGTAGAGTTCGCCAACAGCGGTGTTCATATCAAAGATATAACGAATAAACTTCATCGTGTTGAGGTGATTGCAATTCAATGTGAATGAATCAAATGAAAACGGGGTGAACCGTACGGATTTGAAAAACGGGTCATTAGGGTCTTCAACCAATTCTTCAATATACTTGAGCAGTTCAATTCTAAGAACATTGTTTTCCTGATGCAGCGATTCAAACCAATCATCGATCATCTTGCTGAGTTCAGGCGTCCGGTTTGGTCTTACGGTGTGGGATAGGGTAGTAATTGCACGACTGACATTTTCGAGATCTTTAATGACCTGGTTTTCTTTCTTGCGCAGGTAATAGTTAAATTCAGGTGTGGTTGGAGTTAATAATAGGGTGACCATTCCCGGTGCATTACTTACATCGCGTGGAACTCTTTTTGTTGTAGCCGGTTTTTTTACTTGAACAGGATTTTTGGTACGTTCCAACTGTGATTGGTCAGTCATATACATTCCTTTTAGATTTATGCTTTTTGAGTTTTACGGATTAAGCGGCCTACTTCTATGGATTGCTTATGCAGTAACTCCATCGTTTCTCGGAGAGGTTTAAGTTTTTCTTCAGCTTCAGAAATCATTTCCCATTCCCATTCCGCATGCTTTGGAAAACAAGAAACTCCATAGTCACCGTTCTTCAGTGGCTTTACCCTTGTTGACATATGAAGAGTTGGGCGATTCTTCGCTGTGGGTCTGTAATTATTCCATTCGACAGTGTGTTTATTACCATTCCCTATAATCGCTATCTTTGGTGCATAACTCCCAAGTACTTTCCATTTCTGGGTTTCTCCATGAGATGAACGTATTTCCCTTTCGTTACGGACCTTCCAGTCTGACCAATATTTGGTGCAGATCTCATTGGCCTGATCAACATAGACTTTGATCGCATCTGTCTGTGATTGCTGTAATTCAGTCAACACGTCTGTTGATGTTTTCAGATTCATATCTCTCCCTCCCTCCAATGAACGTAACTGTACACGACCAACTCTCAGGTCAGATTTGGATAGAGGGGGGAAATTTGCGAATACCCTGGGCCGTTACAAATGTTCTGCACGTCTCATAGGCGGCGAGGGCGTCGTTTGGCACTCTGGTGCGTTACAGGGATGGCGGTGCGTTGAACTTTAGATAGTCGCCATGAAAAAAAAAGTAACTTATTTTCCAAAGGTGCCGAAAACAGATTAATGAGATATATACCTGTCACACTTTTCTCGCGAAAGTGCCACAAGCCAGCCAATTCCATGTGGCACTTTTGTTATAAAAGTGCCACAAGCACACTCATACCATGTGGCACTTTTATAGGTTAAGTGCCACATGGTAAATTGCTTCAAATTTGATCAGTTAACACTGCATGTGGCACTTTTAATTGAAAAGTGCCACAGGGTGCCGTATTAGCTTGTGGCACTTTTAAGGAAAAATGTGACATGCAGGCAAATTTCAGTCATTAAGCAAATGTAAATTTTGTTTGCTTCTAGAAAAAAAGTGCTACATGATTTACAGTGTATTGTAAAAGTGCATCCCACTTTTTCGATGAAAGTGTTACATGATTAGTTCTCAGGAAATTACACAGCGTTTAGGCTTTCTACACTCAAACTAATACAAAAAAAGTTACTTTTCGGCTTTAGAACTCCTTCGGATCTGAGTTCCTTGTGCCCGATTCAAAAAAGTAATATGAGGGATGTTAAGTGTTCAATGAATCAGATCAGTATGTGAAGAATGCATTGATTCAAATTTTCCGCTCTGAAATTAATGTTATTCGATGCTACAGAGAGTTTATAAAAGCGCTCCCGCTTCACGGCTCCTCAATTTACCAGGCGGGAAGTAATCTTTTACTTAATCGTTTGCAACACGATAATTTCACACAGGCAATTGATGCTGCCTTTAGTGTAAGCAATCGGCCTGGCAGTTTATTAGTACCCCGCATTAAGGGGCGAGAGATTACATGGGCTCAGTTTATTGGGGCTCTTGTGAATGAAGATTCGAATTTCTTGCCTGATTATGATCCCGATTCAACTGATGAATCGATATATTATAAAGGCGAGAAAGTTACTTTTCTGAATGGCGAGATGGGTTCATTCGACCCAAACCAGGTGAAGAAGTACCGTACATTCATAATGAATGCACAAAATGATTATTTGATGAATGTTAACTTTGCGGCAAGGTTGTTTCCTGAGTTCATCAGCATTTACTTCGGATTAAAGCCTGAAACTGTCAGCGAGTTTCAAGATATTGGCGTTTCGTCACTTAGTTTACTTCAGGATTGTGTATTATTCCCTCGTGTTATTCATTTCAAATCGGAACCGTCAGAAGAGTCCCTGGCAACACCTGTTAAAGCTTCAGCATGGGCATATGAAGTGTTGGCTGATGTTAAACTTGGATATCTGAATGCAGATCTGATGGAATTACTTCGGTATGACACGCGATTTGCTAATAACAGACAGGATATTTTTACTTTGTTGTGCGATTCACAAAGTATGAAGGATTAACAATGGCAAAGTATACTTCTGATAAAGCAGCCAGATTGTTTTATGCTGCCAAAACTCGTTCGCTGGGTGCAACCAAAAATACCATCCGCATTTTGCATGGTGGAATAATTGCAGAGGATCTCGAATACAGAGATGACTCTTTGGTTAAAATCAAGAAAGGATACCGTTCATGGATCAGGAAGTCTGAGAACAGAGCTGTTACTAACGCAGCTCTGGATATATCAGTGAACTACTTTGGGTTCAATCCTCTTAATCCTGAGGTGAGTCTTCGGAACATAGATTTTAATAAAGTCATTCTTGTTTTGGTCAATTTGGGGTATGGAAACTGTGTTCCTGAACTCAATAAACTCGTTGAAGTAATGATTTCCTTAAAAGAGATGGAAGAGCTCGATACATGCGCCTCTTGTAAACGCCCCTATATTGTTCCAGTCACCAATGATACACATTGTCCGCGATGCCGTTCTTTGACCATGAATTCTGCGATAACGCGCTATTCTAAAGAAACCATCAATTATGAGGAGCCAACTGCGGCAGTAAAACTTACCGTGGTAGATAATGACGAAGAGGGGATTGAGTAAAGAAATTTGAGTTAGGGACGAACTTTGAATTTATGGAAGATTGAATTTTCACAACCCGGGTGGGTTAATGTTAATGCTTATCTTAACCTTGTAATATCTAAGGTAAATTAATTTACTGGTTCGTCTCCGTATAAGTCTTTAATCCTCATATTATTCTCCTTAAATTCAGCGTGTCTAATTCCCGGTCCTTTCCCAAACATAAGTTACTCGTTTAGCAAAAATTTTAATGCTACTTACTTTGACAATCATTGTATTCAATCTGCCGCTTTTCGCTGTTTATTTTCTGTAATGTTTAAAACAATACCAATGTAGAATGGTGCGCCTGGTTGTATAGACATTTCCGGTTTACAAAATTCTAACGAATTCACATTTTGACTGTTGGCTAACAGATAACTTTGCCCCTCAATAAGTGGTGTGAATAGGGTGAGCTACGCACCTAAAAAGCACACCCTATACGAAAATTTCATTGCTTCCCCTATGCCATCATATGCCTACTGTTAACAGGAGTGTGGTGTATGAACTTAACAAGACGCATACCAACAAAGACTTTCGTATTACTAGCCTTGCTTACAACAAATGCACTTGCAGCTGTTGATGAGACAAAAATTGAAGGCACACCATTTGTATCGGGACAGTCTTTTAAGAAGGGTTTTTTCTGGTACGACGATCCTTCTAAAAAGCCAATAGAAGAACAGGAAGAATTAAAATCAGCCCCACCAGCGACTCAGGATGTTCAATCTGAAAACGTAGATCTTAATTCTGCATGGCTTAAAGCAAGCATGCCAAAATTACTGACTCAGGCGATGGATAATCCTACGCCGGAGAATTTGTCTCGATATTATACCGCCCAAAGATTAATGCTGGATATCAGTACTCGTTTCTCAGATAAGTCAAAAGACTATTTTCTTAAAAATCCAATGATGTCTGAGAAGAGGCGTCAGCCAGTTGAAAAAGCTGCACTTGATGCGCACAGGGCTATAGTCGATAACAATCAGCAAACAGTGATGAAAGATATTTTTTCAAAATCTGGTTTGTTCTTCTTCTTTCAAAGTACCTGTCAATTTTGTCATGAAGAGAGCCAGATACTGACCTTCATGCAAAATTATTATTCCGCCGATATTCTTCCTGTTTCAATGGATGGCATGGGTCTCCATAACGGACTATTCCAAAACTTCACTGTTCCCAACGCTCAGATTATTGATCAGTTCAAAATACGTGAAGTTCCAACCCTTTATCTTGTTTCAAAAGATGGGCAGTCGGCACAAAGAATTAGCGAAGGGATGATTTCGGCTGAGGAGTTAAAGAACACCATTATCCTTGCCGCTAAGGGTATGAACCTTATTAATGATGCAGATTTCCAGTCAACGCTTGATATTAAACGCCAGTATACGATTGGTGATGATGGGGTTATTTCTGTACCTAAAGCCGAACTGGATGCTGATCCTTATCTTCTACAGCGCATCATGGATAAAAAGCTGGAAGGGTATGACATGCCCACAGCAGATCCTGTTCATTACATGAATGCCGGGTTCGGTGTGCAGGGAGGCAATTATGGTCAGTAAACGCAGAGTCTGGAAACAAAAGTTACTTTTCACGTTTGTTGGTTTTGCTCTTACCGTGAGTAGCAACGTCTTCGCAGACAACTCCATGCGTAATATTTTTAACGGAATGATGGCAAAAACTGATCCACGTAGCTTTGAATCAGCAACCCGTGTAGGTGTTGTTGGCGGTTCATTTTCTTACCGACAGGCAAATGTAAACACCAATCTGGTTTCTATGTCCTTCCCAAAAGCCGCAGTGGGATGTAATGGGGTTGATGTTTTTCTTGGCTCCTTCAGCATGATTAATGGAGACCAGCTAGTACAAGTTGCCAGGGGGATTGCCCAGGGTGCCGCAATTTATGCTTTCAACGTAGCTGTGTCAGCCATTTGTGCTGACTGTGCGGCCACCATTAACGACATACAGAATAAACTTCAGGCACTCAATAAATTCGCCAAAGACAGTTGTAACGCGACCTACTCATTTCTTGCTGAAAACCAGGGTACACCACAGACATTTGCAAACAGTATCAGTTCTGGTCCGGGGGCTGTGCTCAACACGATAAACGGCCTGCTTCCAGATTTCGGTTCTTCTATGACCAGTGCTCCCGAAAAAATTACTGCCCAGGCTAAAACGAAAGATCCTGAAGAATTTGCTGAAAAGTTTAGTGGGAACATTTTCTATATGGGATTCATGGAAATTGATAAAGGCACTATGGATATCGGAGGGGTCACTGAACTATCAGGCTATCGGCTCGCTGAGCAGTTAATGTCACTGGTCGGTACGTTGATTATTAACTGGGATAGTAAAGGTGAAAAGGCAGGGTTTGAAGTAAGGCCCTCCACGATGACGGTTACTGATTACATTTTCGGACCGGCGACTCCCGGGACTATCAAGATGCTGAAGTGTGCCCCGGCACCTGATCCAGCAAGCGCAAGAAAAGCCCAATGTCTGACGATGAAAGAGGTGACTGATGGCAACTTTATTGGGCTTAAGCAAGAGATTGAAAAGCTTCTGCTTAATATCCAGACAAAAGTTCACAGTAACCAGACACTCTCAGAAGAAGATTACAGAATGCTTGGGTATATCGGACTTTCGAACATAGTTCCGTCATTCCAGACGTTCTCAATGGCTGAGGGTTACAGCTACATACAGGACATCAGTACCTATTCAGCCACAATGCTCGTTATCAATATGCTTCGGCAGGTATCGGCAAAGATGACGACTATGAAGCTCCCCAGCGATGCTTTGAGTTCTCATCAGGATGATATTCGCCGTTATGCAGATAAACTTGATGAGCAGATAAAAGCAGCTTATGAAGTGTCACGAGCTCAGACAGTAGATTCTAAAAGGGTTGTCGATTCGTGGGATGACAAGCTCTTAAAATCTATGTTGTGGCTCGACAGTGGTCGCAGAGGGTGAGGTGAACGATGGACTATAACATTTATACTCTTGGCGATATCGATTTTGTATGGTCGGCCTTTAACGGCATTGCTCTTATCTTTTCCCAGCATACAGGTGTGCGAGAGTTCATGACAACGGCCGCAGTTCTGGCTGCGGTGAACCTGTTTTACAAATCCTGGCTTTGGGTTCTCAATCCGCTCAAGAATGAAGTGCCGATCTTCAGCTGGCTTCTTGGCCTGGTGTTATTTTCTATAGCTATAACCCGGGTTGATGTGACCATTGAATCTGTGAAAACAGGAGAGGTCCGTGCTGTTGATGGGGTGCCTATCTTCATCGCCGCATCAGCAACGCTGACGACTAATCTGTCGCAGGGATTGCTGCGTGATTACAAAATAGCTTTCGACCCGTTATCCCCCATCGATATGAATGCATCATCACTTAATGATGACATTACCCTTGGCCCGATGGTTAAGTTTGTTAAATTTATGCAGTGGGGGGGCGACTCACAGGGCTATTGCAGCCAGTTTCCTTCTCCGGATGCCTCTATTGGGACACTCAATCTGTGTAAGACGATTCAGTCCATTGCGATGGACTGTCTGAAGTCATCCCAGAACTCGACGGCGACGATTGTCGGTAAAGAAAACATCTTTAACGATATCTACAGCAGCGATCTTGCAGAAAGTCTCGCCGCTATTTCTTCGGCTATTAGTACTGGCAACAAAAATGCCAGCGCCCGCCTTGTCGGTACGAACGGGTCCAAAACTAAGCCTTGCGCTGACGTTTGGTCTGACGTTTTAAGCATCAAGGACCGACCAGAAACCGTGAGCCTGATGCAAACTATTGCCCAGGTAAATGGGATCATGACCCCGGATGATGTCACCGGGGCTAACAGTGGCTTAGATTTTACCGCAGCCATGAAAGCTGCAAACGGCATTTACAGTAAGGCCATTGGTTCACATGACGTAATGATGGGGAACTTTGTTCTTAACAGCCTCAGTGTCGGTGAGCAACTATACAAAAGTGGTTTGGGCAGCGCGGCAGGCATGCAACTTTTCGAGGCTCAGGTTAAGCGTACCAACAGTATGGTTTCCCAGGGGCAACTCTGGTTACAGTTATCCGGTGCCGCTATTTCCTTCCTGGAGATGTTTTCATACATGGTGGCTCCCTTCGCATTGCTGATGTTGATAGCACTCGGGGGCAACGGGGTCGGTGCGGCCGCTAAATATCTGCAACTTATTATTTTCGTGAACATGTGGCCGATCACAGCCGTTCTGGTAAACGCGTATATTAAAAAGGTACTGACTGCTGACCTTGATACATGGTCAACTTTGAACAGTCAGAACAGTGTTGTCACCTGGATGGGACAACCTGGATTGTATGAAACCTACAGCTCCTATCTTTCCGTTGCTTCAGGGCTATACGCTCTCATACCGGTACTGACACTTTTCCTGATGACGCAAAGTATTCATCCGATGATGAATGCCACTAAAGGGGTTACTCCTGATGCACCAGTCAATAACGGGCATCTGACACCACAGGTCTGGTCTTCCCCAGATGCCGGTAAATCGTCATTCGGGGATGTGCAGCAAGTGGCCGATGTTTCAACAGGCAGAGGGATGGGCTCCAGTGGTGGATTCAGTAGTTATACCGCACCACGTGTGGGCACCTGGGCTACCGGCGATGCTTCGCAACAGGCGCAGGGAATGAGTGCCACTCAATCACATTCACAGTTGAAATCTGATACCCAGTCGTTCAACCAGTCAATGAGTAATTTGCGTGAGCAAATGGCCTCTGGTAGCACAAACAGCCAAAGTTCACAGACCATGGCAAACACCATGAGCATGGTAGAAAAGCTGTCATCTCAGGTCGCTCAAGCTGTTGGCAAAGACACTTCTCTGGGGCAGGAGCAAGTTAAAGCGATGGCATCGCAAATAGCGCTCCAGGGGGGATTAAATGCTGGTACTGGTAAATCTTTGCTTGGAGGACTATTAGCCGGGAATGGGGCGATTACTAGCATGCTCCAGTCATCAGATACAAATCAGCAAAAACTGGGGCAATCTCTCAAGGACGCATTTACCAATACACTCTCTAATAACAGCGGGCTTGATGAGGGGATCACTAAGGGGATGTCCAGCCTCAAATCTTCTGGGTATCTGGAGAGCAACTCGATGAAAGAAGCCTTCGGTTCGGTAATGCAGGCGGGACAAAGTCTGGTTAACAGCGCGACTGCTGCGGTTTCCACTGAAGGGAAAATGTCCAGTTCAAGCGGAATGGATTACAAACAGACAGTTAATCTCGATAACGTTTCAGACTCACTGAAGCAGAGTAAATTTACCGATGATGCAGTGCGCAATTACGCAAGTAAGAGTGGACTGGATGCCAATGCCTTTATGGATAAATTTAATTCACATTTCGATACCTTTAGTAAGAGTAACACGATGGGGGATGATCAGAACCGCCGTGATGCACTGGTATCCACCATGCGTGATTTTGGTAATGACCTGATGAAGTTTGATGCAACTAACGGAGAAACCCCGGCACAAAGTCAACAGGATTTCCGTCAGTCACAGGCTTTACTGCAAAATCTTGTAACGGATTTTGGGGCTAACGAACAGATGTTAAGCCCGGCAATTCGTCAGATGGGTGCAATGGCCGGAGATGCAACCCCTGCTAATTTTATTGCGAATACGCAAGGACAACAATCACCAGTCAATACTTCCAGTGTACCTACTCAGGGGCAAATCCAGTCCGGTGGTCAGGCAATATCTGGAAATGTTGAAAATGGGATGGCTGGACAACGAGCTGAAGCATCACAGACTCCTCAAGGAACAGTGAATGGGGTGAGTGCGGCAGGACTGACACGTGAATCTGGGTCCTCCGCCGTTACAGGGGTTCATAGTGAAAACCAGAAGGCGGTAATGTCACCGTCTGAAAGGGCAGCATTAAACATAGCCGCAGAAAAGTCCGAACCGATGACTACGCCGAAAGTAGACAAACTTACTGCTGAAAACCAGAATCTGAGTGGTAAACAAGCAGTATTCACGGAAGCAGGTAATGCTGCATTTGGCGCTACCCCTCCACAAATAGTCACCGGGCCTGTCAGAGAAACAATGGCCGCTTTGAAAGTTGGCAACGATTTGTTTGGTGATGCAGACAAGGAAGTTAATCGTATTCAAAATTCTGACATGACTCCTGAGCAAAAACGAACTGAATTGGGGGTTCGGGCTGCGGCCAACTTACACCTGGCAAATAATCAGGATGGTTCAGAACGTAATGAGTCCAGGCATAACGCTGAAGTTTATCGGAACGCGCTTAAAGATGAAGGCGTCAACTGGAGCATGGATCAGATTCAAAATATGTCACGTCAAGCTTCGGGGTATAACAAGGGAGCCACGAGCCTGGACGATGTGGTTAATGCCAATCTCGGCACCCCATCTGTGTCTTCTCAAGCCAAAACGGTTCTGCCTGGTTCAGCCCCGGTTGCAACTGATATCGACAGGAATGCCGCAGATACACTCATCAGGAACACGCAAAACTCGGGAGGGGTTGTCAATACTGCTGGGGCTGCGCTAATGACGGGTAAGCAATTCGTTGCAAACACAATGAATGATGCGGGGTTAGGAGGTAGTTTACGTGCATTTGAAGGTTGGGGGATGATCAATACGCCACAATCCACCATAACCGAGAACCTTCAGGCCGGAGCTATTCCAAATGACCTTGGTGGAAAAGTGTCGGCAATGATGATAGTGAATGATGCAGTACAAACCAATGAAGGAAATCCGGCTCTGGCAAGTGGAGCACTGGATCGGCATGAATTGCAGCTTTCCACTATCAACCAGGCAATTTATCAACAAATGAGTGATTCTAAGGAGTTTGGGCCTGAAAAAGCAGAAGAATTCAGGAATTTTGCTCAGTCAAATTTGAATGATTCCAGCCTGAGCTACGGTGAGCGTTCGGACCGGTATAATAACTGGGTAAACGAAAACCGCTCTTCAAAGTAAAAGTTAAGACAGAAACTAAAGGCTGTGGCACGTGCTACAGCCTTTTTTTTAAAAAAAAAAGTTACTTTTCTCCACCGGCTGTCGTTCGGGAGACGAATTCTACGGCCTGCACCAGCCGGGTAACGTACTGACGACGAGACCCATGCGTATTGCTGTATATCGAATGGTCAAACACCGGGAGCGATTACTGATTCACGGCGAGATTACACTAAGGTCAGGGCAGGTGGTCTGAAGTGCTGAATCTTCTGATCCAGCACTCAAGACGATCAGAGTGATTTCCGGGTTGGATTGCCGAAAAGAAAAATACTTAGTGAATCTTATTTAGCATCCACTTCAGATGGTATCGGCATGTTGTTGGCGATATGCCCGTTGTACTGAGGAGCGGGGTGTTGCGTCCACTGGTAAAGCTCATGCATTCCATTTCTTTGCTGGATTCGACGGTTGTACCTTTCCATAAATTTGAAAATGTACCGCGCTCTGACTTTGGGGGTCTTACTGTTGTAATCGCCAATGCCTTCGAAAACATTGCCTTGCCGGTCGACTATTTTTCTCCACAACCACCAGGTGCCCACCCAGAAACTTGCACAAGCATCATACGCCAGCACTTTCCAGGTAACCGTGGGGAAATTACTTTTTATTTCGGGCAGATTTGAAGAGTTAATTTGCATCGGGCCGATATCGTAAGAACCGTTTGTGTTCCTGACGAACGAGCCGACTTTACCGCCTTCATTATCGAATAGCGTAAATACGAGTTCTGAATCAATCCCGAAGTACCGTGACGCATCATTAACACACTGGTTTCTGATTTCCGTTGGAACAGGGATCGGCATTGGTCTCACATCATCAGCTGGTGGTATGAACATAATCGTGGCTCCGGGCTAATTATTTCCTCGATATATTCTCCCACACATAAACTCTGTAACTTTTCGCTTAGAACCAAATATTGGGGCCTTTAGCGAAACAGGAGGTGATTAGCGGCATGGTAATATCAGTACTCAAATTAAAGGGGGGAGAATGAACAAAAAAGTTTTGGCCGGGTTGATATTTGCACTGTGTGGATTAGCGCCCATGATTGCGAATTCGGCGGACGTTACAGTGCTGTCAGAGAATGCCCTTCAAAAGTTGAAGGATGTTGGCCTCACTATTGAGCATACCGAACCCTCACCTGTATCGGGGATCTTCACTGTCGTATCACAACAAGGCGTAAGCTATGTAGATAAGGAAGGTGATTACATATTTACGGGGAGCCTGTTTAAAGTAAATGGAAAGGATGTGGAAAATACGACAGAGCAAGCCGTTTTAAAAGGCGTTCGAAGTTTTGTCGACCGGACAAAAGTCATTGAGTACAAATCACCTCAGGAAAAATATTCACTGGCAATATTCACAGATATAACGTGTGGTTTTTGTCAGAAACTCCACCACGATATTGACAGTTATCTGAAGGCCGGTATCACAATTAAATTCCTTGCATTCCCACGAGCGGGTCTTAATTCAGTTGTCGCAAATAATATGGCGAAAATCTGGTGTGCAGCTGATCCTGCCAAAGCTTTGACGGATGCGATGAACTCTTCAAACCTGCCCGAAGGACGGCCTGATGATAAATGTTCCGACATCATCAAGTCTCACTACCAGATTGCCTCCACGATCCCATTACAGGGCACCCCAACTATGGTGACGTTGTCCGGAAAACCCCAGGTTTTTACCGGCTGGTTGAGTCCGGACAGTATTGTTAAACAGATGGACGCATCCGCTAAATAATTGCAGTTCAACAAAGAGGTTTTCATGAAAAATATTTGCCTTACTGTGGCATTACTTTTAAGTGTTGGTTCTCATCCCGTGTTTGCATCCGGATGTACCGGCCCTGGCTGTTCGGCATCTCTGACCGGAAAGCCGAAACTGACCCTCATATCTTCAAACAGCGCAGAGAAAGGCTCCATGCAATCGCTGTTCAGCCAGTTAGGGACTCAGGAAACTAAAAAGCTAAAAGTGAATAACGACAGTCAGCGCAAAGCCCCGGGCAGTAGTTCTTCAGTGGGTGCTGATGAAGCAGCTCCTGTCAGGAAATACATTGCTATCCAACCGGAGATTGTTCAGTCCCCAATTCTGCTGCAACCCGTGACCGGTGCTGAGCGGTTTGTGTGAATAAAGGGAAAAACTGCGGTGTGTTGCGGCTCAACGTTTGTCGGTATCTCATTGAGCCAGGCACACCAACAGGGGAGATTCGATGAGCTGGACTGACGAGATTCTGCTGAAAGCGTGTGGTGTACCTGACCGTGAATACCTGAAAATCCCGGTTATTAATTATCTCTATCGGCTTAAACTTAAGGAAAGTAAATTACTTCTGAGCATTTTCATTATCTGGTGCGTGATGACTGTCACAGCGGTCTGTTTCATTGATTTAGGCATAATGCTAAACCTGTTGTTTTTAGTTATTCAGATGGCAGTGTTTATCTTTCTGCTTATGCGATTGCAGTTCCTGAGACCTCAAAGAGAGGTCGATAGCGCCACTTATCAACTTGTTGTGCAATTCCCGCAACTATCAGAAGCGGAGAAAAATCAATTCCAGACGCTCTATCTCATCAAGAATACTGCAATCGTCATGAATGATTTGTATCTCCTTCATGAATTTAACAAAAGTAATTAATTCCAGGGGACCACGGCCACATAATTTCCCGACCGTAACGGACTGTCGATTTTGCTCAAAACAGCCGCGACCATGGCACTGTATGCCTGTTGATCAGATTGAACCGGCGCATTACTCTGCATGTCAATTTTAACAATGTCTTTCCCCGGCGTTCCTTTTGTCTGAATCCGGACTGTCATACTGCGGAAAAAGTAACTTTTTTGCTGCTCGTTGACTCCAATGACCCCTTCAACCGGTTGATAGGAATAATTCGTATGGGTTTTACCATTCGTTGTTTTGCTGGTGGACTTGTTATCAACTACATACCCAATTACACCTGTGACTGGGACTGACTCAACAATGACATTCTCGCGGCGGTCTGAATAATTAAACAATAACGTAAACATGCTATCGGGCGCATTCACTCTGAAGCCCCCTTTAATTAAACCATCACTAATCATGCTCGCCAGATATCGGGATTGAATCGAATCATCAGGAGGAATTACCGCAACTGTTTTATTGGCAACGGGGCGCTCAAGCAGATCATACGCATCAACCTGAGTTGAAAAGTGATAACCGCATCCAGATAAAAAAAAGACTGAGCTAATTAATAACGTGCGTTTCATTAAACCCCTCAAATATCGCCTATTAGCGTGAATTCCATAGAGACCGGCTCAGTATAATGGAAACCTACAAAATCCTAACAAGTTAAAAAACGCTAAGGTAAAGGCATGCAAAAATCATCACTCTTAAAACCCATCGCAATGGTTGTTGCTTCAGCCGTTATCGCAACTGCGGCATCAGTTTACATATCTGCGAATTATTTTAAGCCTCAGCACTACACGAAAGATGAAATAGGGAAGGTGGCTGCTGAGTTCCTGGTACAACATCCCGATTATCTTCTGAAAGCGGGAGAGGCTCTCGAAACTAATAAAGTGAGTGCTTCAATTCAGGCGTTGATCCCATTTGCACCTGCTTTGTTTGAGACAGTTGCAACACCAAGCATCGGGCCTGCTGACGCTGATGTCGCTGTTATAGAGTTTTTCGATTACCTTTGCCATTACTGTCAGCAGGTTACACCTGTTGTTGAACAAAGTTTCGACCAAAGTAAAGGAGTGAAATTCTTCTTCAAGGAGTTCCCAATCTTCGCCGGGAGTAAACCGGTTTCCGGTATGTCTTCTGCTACGGGGTTGTACATATTTAAGAAATACGGGGCAGAAGCCTATCACAAATTCCATAATAATCTGATGGCGGTAACCGGTACATTTTTACGTAGCCAAAAAACTTTTACTGAAAATGACCTGAAAATGGTAATTGATAAATCTGGCTTCGAAGTCTCTATGACTGACGATGACAAAAAATATTTTGAAGAGATTATTTCTATCAATATGCAGTTGGGCGAAAAGCTGGGTATTAATGGCACTCCAGGGTTCATTATCATGAACATGAAAAACCCTACTGCATTGACGACTACCTTTATACCGGGTGCGACAGACCTCTCTACTTTACAAGCAGCTATCAGCAAAGCCCGAGGCCAATAATGATACAGAAACGAACTCTGACAGATGAAGAAGTGGCGTTATTAAAACATAATGAGTGGATCACCATTATTTATAACGATGCAAAGCGCGTGACTTGCCGTTTTCTTGGGCTGGATGCGGGTGTCATTCAATTTGGTGCTATCGGTTGGGACGATGCGATTGATCTGAACCAGGTAACGGTCGAGCGTATGGCCCAAGATAAATAGCTCTGTACAGAATGCCTCTTGCCAAAAAACACCAGAGGCATTCTGGTAGCTTTTTTCATGATGAGCTGTGAAACATATAGCAGCCCTGACAGAAGTCGCTGGTAAGTAACTTTGTTTTTAATCAGAGAGGAAAGATTATTTATGCCAAATAAAAATATTGCATGCGAAGAGAGTTTGAAGAACTTTGGGTTGCATCCAGATGCAGTGGAGGACATAAAATCCGTGTCATCTGAAACACTGAAAATTATTCTGAATAACACATCATGTAAAATTAACCTTCCCACTAAACATGATGAAACACAGCATTAACCAATACACTGTAAGCTAGATGTTCCAATCTGCGTCATTCCTTATTCAGGTCACGCAGAGTACAAAATCGCTGCCAACGGTGAATGAGAAAATCTCGATTGATCGGCCGTTTAAGCGATCCCAGGTCTCGGCCATTAAATATCCGCAAATCCTCATCTTCGGCCATCACTTCATCGAGAAACCAGACCTTTAGGGTCTCCGGGTCAACTGCGCAATAGTCTTCGTCAAACAGTTTGTGTATGTCCCAGCGAAGCCAGAGGCCATTGGAGTAATGGTCAATACCGTCGCAGGCATGTTCTACCAAATGTGCAGCGGAGCCACGAACATGAATCCTGGCGCCGGTAATCACGCAAGTACCGTTACAGTTCGCTTCGACCCACTGGGAGAATTGTGATTGATCTGGACGAGTGGTAACGGTGGCAAAGCCCTTACGTTTTGATTTGAGGGGCTGGTCCTGAGCATCTTGTGCATTCGACAGCTGACCAACACGTGGATACTTTAGTTTTACAAGGTAATCCTTTGAATCATGGGTCCAGATGTCGGCGCCTTTCGCTTTAACGTTTAAACGAAATTTACGGGCATCTCTGTCTTCCCCAATTTCCAGATCGGTGAATGCCTTATGGGTGCTGCGAAACTCTTCCTGCTCCCCGTTAGGTTTGAGAACGAATACCGGGTCTTTGATATTCTTCGGTTCAGTATTCTCCAGTTCGTCTTTCAAAAAATCATCAGCCAGCTGATCGGCCGTTTTATCTGAATACCGATGTTTAATAACAAAGATACTAAATTCACGGCGGCGAGCTGGGCGAATGCGTTTTTGAATCACGCTGGTCAGATCTTCACGTTCCGGCACAATCGGAAGAGAATTGAGTGCAGGAATATCGTACGTCTTAATCTCTTCTGCGGGTGTATTAATGCCAGCCAGTGGTTTGGTCTCGAATTCGTCCACTAAACGTGGGTTGACTGTCTTGTTACCGACCGCTCCGAAAGTGAGTGACTTGGGCATTTTAATGTCCATACGGCGCTTAGCCTGCTCCCAACCATCCAGGGCATAGTCATCGCTAACCGGTGCTCGGGTTTTCTTTCTTGGTGCCGTCTTTGCACGTTCAGTTTCTTCGGGTGTTCGTTTCGGCTCCTTATCGGAGTGCTTCTGGAGTTCTTTATTCTTGCGTTTGCCGTTTTGTTCTTCCTTTACCTTAAGCGAGCGGTACTCTCCAACCTTTCGATGGCGTTGCATTTTGTAAACGATGTCTGCCTCTGATTCTCCTTTACGTAGATATTCAACAATGATGTTTTGTACTGTTAGTCCGAGCGTTCTCTCCGTTTCGACATTGAGCTCGAGCATGATTTTCTTAGTTTTGCCAATTAGTTGCTCTCTACGCTTTTGGCCTGCGAGGGGGTGGTTCGCAAGATAACCACCTGATGTTATTTGCTTTTTATTCTCAGTTCCCATCGGTGCTTTCTTACCCCAGCTAATTACAAGAAGATGCTAACTAATATCAAAACGATAATTTACACATTCGAACATGTTGCTATCGTCTACCAGGTGAAGGCACTTGTAAGGAAGAGTTATCACATGGAGTCAGGCCAGCAACGCTGTATATTCTGGCTTAATGTGGGTTCCCAGTCGACGGAAGATTAGCAGTCCGTACAATCAAATCGTTTACGGAGAAGGGCAAGTGATAGGCAAACGGAAAGTTAGGTTAGATGATTTAATTCGAAATCAGGCAATATTTCTCTGCTAATTACCAATCTCACCATTCTAAAATCACTATCATGCACATCTAAAGGTATGAAATAACCACTAAACATTAGCCACGTTCTTTAATTTACTGACCACAATACTTCGGAGTGATACTAGAATTATATTATTTATAGTTTGTTGTTGTCGGACCTATTAGGAATTCCTACGTGCGTGTTAGCATCGTTTTAGATGGTTAAGCACTGTTTAATTTAAAGCTAATTCAATCATCGCATCATTTATTTCGTATCAGTGAACGGTAAGAATTCTGGGTTTATTAGATAATTGACAAGGTGCAAGCATGGAAAGTATGGAGTCAAATTCAACAAAAGCGACGATGGAATCCTGCGGGTGGCAACTAAAGGAATATCCGAAAGTTAATCTTAATGATTCATATATGGTTTACTTTCGTGACTTTCGTACTGACACAATGACTGTCATGGCACTTCAGAAGGTTGCGTTTTCTGATTTCAAGGTGAACCTCAAATTACCTATTGGTGATCTCGTGGAAAGGTTAACGCCATTGCTTAATAAGTTGCATAATGGAAATGGGCTGACTGAGGGGGAAGTTGACGAGATTAATTCACTCCTAATACATTATATCAAAAAGACTAAAGTGTATTTTAACTGGATGAAGACATTTAACGGACGCACAAGGATGCATATTCTCATTAACATCTATAAAGACAATCAGGCAGGAGGGGAGTATCTGATCTTAAGGCCAGGACTGGTGGGTTCAAAGGCGCAAATTATTGGTGCTGGTAATGTCACTATGATATCGGATGAAGTATATCATTCAGACAGAGGAAGAAATAAAAGCTGGTTTCGGTGATTAATTAACAATAAGTTAGGTAAATCCCGGATGATTATTGCTCCGGGGTTTACATTTTCATTGCGCATTATTATGCGCAGCGTAAATCTGAAGATTAGATTGCTAATATAGCTTCCTCAATCTTGCTTGCTATCTTTTGGCTTGAATTCGGTATTAGAGTCTTTGTTATCGGCATGTTTTAAGATGAGTGAGACCCTCTGTGATTTGAATTTTTAGAATGCTGAGAACACTGTCTAAATGTAATAATCTCGGTTGACCCATGAGCGTTAGCAGTAACAATCGGGCGGCAATCAGGCTTCTTCTAGTGCTGATGCGCAGACATCAAGAACAACTAATATGAGACGTAAAAAAGACCGCTGGCGCGGCCTCAGTTTGAGTTTTCAGGAGGGCGGCCAGGAGGATTGTAATGGCGATCTATAAAACTAGCCCATTCTGTGCGAGTCATTCCTCCTCGTTCATTGATTTTCTTAACCCAGTCAGGGTTTTCATATTTTGAGGCGTTTTTGAAAATCCCAAATTTATCTGATGTTAGAGGTACAATACGAACATAATTGTCCCAGCCCCATACGAGCACTGCAACAGCAATCAGCAATAAAAGAATCAGAACTACGTCCAACAAATATCCCATTTTCTCCGACCTTAGAAATTTCGAGATTATGACTCATTGTATCAAGCCAGATCTCGCGTTACCAGGTTAACGTATTGCGTATTCATAAGGTGTATTTCCCGCTAGTGCAGCAAAAATATCGTATTTCATTTTGATCTTAATCGCCAGTGACTTTGCTTCACGATAGGCACGTTTACCTTTAGTGCTGTCTGGTTCGGACCTGAACGTCAAAAGTAACTTTTCTATTTTGAGTGTATCTGGATTGGCTATTAACTGGTTGGAAGTCAGTTCGCCAGTTTTTAGCGCAATACGTTCATTTGCTTTCCTGACTCTTGAAGCCAGGTCAAAACCCCGGGCACGTGCTCTGTATTGACGCTGATAGTCGGCCAGTGCAGCTGCGTGACGCATTCTGTACCGTCTCTTAGCCGCCAGCACCACCGGCTTGTTGTTATCCTGGTAGGATTTGTTTTCTTCAGCAATGCATTTTCGACATCGTGACTTATGGCCATCTTTGGTTTTCCGGTCAAGACCAAAATCACTGAGAGGGCAGATCCGCTCGCATTTCCGGCATAGCTTTGACTGCAACGGTTCGCTCATTATTTATCATTTCCGACCAAAAAGTTGCCCTATCCTGCGTTAAATCGACTATCTCTGTCAATGAATGGTCATGATTTGTCATAACAAACATTATGTGCACCGTAACGTATTGATATAAAAGGATATTCCTAGTGCGCGATTTGTCGATTTTATAAGTCTGGTTAGAAATGGTCATTGGGTTGAGTTTGATTCTTCCCAGGAGACGGCCTCTCCGAGAAATTTTGTCAGAGCTGATTTTGCATATCTAGGTGAAGAATAAAAACGCGGAAACCGCCCATCAAAACTCTGGGTTCCGTTATGACGGTGTGCTGGTTCAACTGACAGACGGCAACCCGTATCATCTGTTGTGATGATAAACGTATATCCATCGTCTAATTTAGCTACCAGGACTTTATCATGCATCAGGTTTTCTCTATGTCCTAACATTTAGGTTGTTTTTGTGCCCCAGCTAGTCGCGTCATAGTAACACCATCGCAAAGCTCGAAAAGTTCATTTCTCCATTCAACATCAGTGGACCTTGCTTGATCGCATGATATTTCTTTACCATTCAGATAACGTTTTCCATTAAAAATTACGCCAAAATTACTCCCTGTTGTATGCTTGTAAAGCCCAACTAATTGAGGAGCCCCCCCAGTATATTTATCGCGTTCATCATTTATCGTTTCACATAATGCGCTAAAGACAAAGCGACTATATCCCTTAGGGACATGACCTTTTACCTTATCGGTTTTCAATTTGTCTTTAACACACCATTTTTCATTTGCAGAACCTTGTATTACTGCACCTGTACCTGCACTCGCAACGACATTTGAAAAACTGGGTAATGCAACTTCTCTGCCGCTAATGCCATCTGCATTAAATTTAATTTCAGCCACATGGAATGTTGAGTCCATTTTAAATCCAATTCTTGTGGCATATATAATTGTTCCACTACCTCTGCGTTTTGCTGAAAGACTTTGTGACTTTTCATTCAAAAATACCATTATCTTCTTAAATTTTTTCTCGAATGAGTCATCTTTCGCCACTAATATTTTATCATCAATATTATTTATTAATTGGTGCATTATATGAACAACAAACTCGGCACGTCCGCTATAGCCAAATATTTCTGGATAATTACGGGATGAAAATACTTTTTGTGTGCTATCCCACCGTTCTTGATCGTCCATCCACGTAATTCTACTATCTGAAGCGATATATACGGACCCAATGCGCTGACTATCCACGCCAACCCATGAAATTAAAGTTGTCATTGCTTTACAATTCCCCAGTGAAAAGATAGTGTTACTGTATTGGTAAAGTATGACCTAAACAAGCAACCCCGGGCCCCTCCACCAAAAATCTATGGGGGGGACAGGTAGAAGAACATTCCCCCAGGTAACTGGGGGAGTCCCGGTTTCAACATTGGTTGCCAATTATCTATGGCTTATGCCGCTTAATTCAAACGTTTTTCATTGAGCCCTGCTTCAGCCAAAATATACATTTGCTGCTCTTCAGCGCATTTATAGCATGCGAAATACTTAATCGTTTCCATATCGCCAATACCTGGTAGATGCTACCCCGGACAACCAGCGCAAGCTTTCAGCTGAAGACATAGACCTCACCGCGTAGCCTGCCGATGGTCTGGTGTTGTTCATCACCGGTCCCTGGATTTAAAGCTGCGACAGACTTCTTACCCCAAGACGATGAACTGAATATTCTGATGCATACTAAGGAGAATTCTAATGACCGATACCCTAAATGCCTTGTCCAGCCGAGATAAATTTCGTCAAATGTTGCAACAGTACCCACTGCTGGCTCAGTACTGGAATACATCAGATGATTCCCTTCGTTACCTCGATATGAAAAACGACCTCGGCGTACTGAGTCGGGGCGAGCAGATCATGGCGACATTCTTCATGTCTGTCTGGAGTGCTGAGAATGAAGGATTTGATTTTCTTGATGCAGCAGGTTTGCTCGATACTAGCGCAAAACGCATAGTTCTGACGTGGTTTGCCGATCCGTTCTGGCCGTAACGCTTTTCTCTGCTGATGCTCACCTGAGAAGGTGATAAAATATCAACTATCTTTCAAATTCATAACGATCTTCATGTGAATACTTCGAACCTGGCTGAAAAAAAAGTCCTTTCCGTTTTTGACTTTGACGGTACGCTTACCCGGCATGATAGCTTTATACCCTTTCTGCGCTTTGCCTTTGGAAATCGATTTTTTACCCGCAGAGTAGTTAAACTCACCATTCCATCGATTCAGTGTCTTCGTCGGAAACTAACGCGTGACGAACTCAAAGAGATTCTGATATCAACGTTTCTCACCGGTATCGAAGAAAAGTGGGTACAGGAGAAAGCTGAGCTCTATTGCAATCTTTACTGGGAACGTCTGATGCGAGCCTCTGGCTTAATGGCCGTAGCTTCGGAGGTGTCTTCGGGAGTCGAGGTAACACTATGTTCCGCATCACCTAGGCTTGTGCTTGGGCCTTTTGCCGAACGTCTTGGGGTCAAACTAATTGGCACTGAACTTGAAAGTGTGAATGGTATTCTGACCGGGCGTATTACCGGGCACAATTGTCGTTGCATACAAAAGATCAACCGGCTGGAATCTATTTACGGGTCACTCGACCAGTATCATCTTCGTGCATGGGGAGATACCCGGGGTGATTATGAATTGCTGGCGGCGGCGAAAGATGCCCACTGGCGGCATTTCCACCCTCGCTGGGACAGGAAGAAAGCGGCGATAACCCGACTTAAAGCGACCTCTTTTAAAGATTGAAAAACGTCCCGAAGGACGTTTTAATTTTATAGAAGCTTGAGAACTTTCGCTTCATCGTGCCAGGTTCTGAACTCTTCCAGTAGCTGGTCAAAGAGCTTATCGTCACTCACTGAAGCAAAATCATCCATCGCAAAGAAATGCGTATTGTCGATTTTACGGTCGGTAAAATCATCCAGGTTTTTCAGGACACCGTAGTTAGAACCGCCAAGGCCCACAAATTTCCAGAAAATTGGACAGTTTGCTGAACGACGAATGGCATCTTTTATAGCCCGGGTTTTACTGATGCCGCCGTCAGTGATAAAGACAATATAGACAGGGATTTTACTGTCACGGTAGTAATCAACAATCTCTTCCATAACCGGTGGCTCGTTGTTAGTACCACCAAGCCCTGGCAATATTTCCCACATCGAGCGCTTACCTGAATTCTGGATGGCTGCTATGTATCCATCCAGATTATCCAGCGTCACATCCGGATATTTGCGATGGCGCTCCGCAAAGCCCCAGAGGTCCATATCTCCGTCATCATCGAACTGAGCGGCCAGAACCGCTATACGGTCCAGAACAGACTGGACATGCCCTCGTTTAAACTGGCCGGTCATCGAACCCGAGGCATCCAGAACGAATGCCACACTCGCCTCGACGGTATCAAGCTTATGTTTCGTCAGGCTGACCGTTGCCTTTTTCGCAAGGCTGACCAGTCTCGGTGCCCGAGTTTCGAGTTTCTTCTCCAGGCTGATACTGGTTTTCTTAACCGGCTGTGGTACTGGTTCAGTCGGAGCAGCAACATCAACGCCGTAGCTTAATGCGAGTGGTTCAAGCCCACCATTAAAGCCATGGCCCAGAACACGAATTTTCCAGCCTCCCTGATAGCGATAAACCTCAGCAAGAATGATCGCTTTCTCACTTCGGCCCTGTGTTTCGGCCGCAAAGGATGCCACACCCTCCGCACTCAGATTCATATGGCGCAAACCACTTATCGTGTCATTTCCATCGATAACGACTGTGACAGCGATTTTATGGATGTTCGCCGGGACTCTGTTCAGTTCCATGCAAATCTTTGACTGTTGAACCCCGGGGATGAGCGATACAGCCCCTTCTGGTGAGGTCAGGTTATTAAAAAATATAAAGTCAGGATCACCGCCTACATTGCCATTTTCATTGAGCAAAAACAGGCAGGTGTCCGGTTCCCCTGAAAATTCTGTGGAAGTGGGATAATCCAGATTAAGGACGAGCGTAGACGTTTGCAGAAATAAATTTTGCCCTGATTGCAATTTCATTATCATTCCTTGCATAAAAAACCCCGGATTTCCGGGGTTGTGTTCATGTCTACTTATCAGATATTCACGCCATGCTGGGATGCAAGAGCGGACAGACCGCCTGCAAAGCCCTGACCTACTGCTTTGAACTTCCACTCAGCACCGTGACGGTACAGTTCACCGAAGACCATAGCCGTTTCGGTGGATGCATCTTCTGACAAGTCGAAACGGGCAATTTCAGCACCGTTGTCATTGTTGTAAACACGCATGAAGCTGTTGCTCACCATGCCAAAGTTTTGCTTACGCGCCTCTGCATCATAGATAGTGACAGCAAAGACCATTTTTTTCACATCAGCAGAAACTTTAGACAGATCGATTTTAACCTGCTCATCATCACCGTCGCCTTCACCGGTACGGTTGTCACCCTGGTGTTCTACGGCACCGTCGGAGCTGACTTTGTTATTGAAGAAAATGAAATGTGAGTCAGACAACACTTTACCGTCTTCGCCGACCAGGAATACCGATGCATCGAGGTCAAATGCCTGTCCGTCAGTGACACGGGAATCCCAGCCCAGACCAACCATCGCAACATTCATGGTTGGGGCTTCTTTAGTCAGAGAAACGTTACCGCCTTTTACGAGAGAAACTGCCATTTTAAACTCCTGTTCATCATTTTAGTTTGGGCCAGATTGCTGGCCCATCAATGTAAAAAAGTTACTTTTCTCAGGAAGCATTAATGCCGTACTGAGCACAAACGGATGACAGGCCACCTGCATAACCCTGGCCTACCGCACGGAATTTCCACTCACCCGCGTTACGGTACAGTTCACCAAATAACATTGCGGTTTCAGTCGACGCGTCTTCAGACAGGTCATAGCGAGCCACTTCAGTCTGGTTATCATCGTTCACCAGGCGAATAAATGCCCCGGCAACCTGGCCGAAGCTCTGGCGGCGAGTCTGTGCATCGTGGATCGTGACCACGAAGACAATTTTATCGACATCAGCCGGGATCATATCCAGTTTGATTTTCAGTGATTCATCATCGCCGTCGCCTTCACCCGTGCGGTTATCGCCGGTATGCGTCACAGAACCATCGGTCGATTTCAGGTTGTTGTAGAAAATAAAATCTGCATCACCGCGTACTTTACCATTCTGTGACAGAAGGAAAGCGGAAGCATCCAGGTCAAAGTCCTGACCATCGGTCGAACGCGCATCCCAGCCAAGGCCGATCAGGACATTTTTCATCGTAGGTGCTGCTTTACTCAGGGATACGTTTCCGCCTTTGGAAAGAGAAACACTCATACATTAACCTCTTACGTTTAATTAAATTTATCGGATGATATCAGGAGATTAACTCTCCTTTTTCTCAACTTCTGGTTTGCCCGGGAACATAATACTCAAAACAATACCGACAGCCAGGACGCCAAGGACAACATACAGGCTTGTGGTGGCTGCAATACTGTAACCGTGGTGCCAGATGTGATCTGTCGCATTCAGCCCCAGTTTTACAGCGATAAAGAACAGCAGCACGATGACAGCTTTCTCGAGATGGACCAGATACTGCTTCAGCGCTTCGAGAACAAAATAAAGGGTACGCAGGCCCAGGATGGCAAACATCATGGCACTGTAGACAATCAATGGCTCACGGCTGACGGCAATAATGGCCGGGACGGAGTCAAAGGCAAACATGACATCTGAAAGCTCAACAACCGCGACACACAAAAACAGTGGCGTGGCGTACATTGCAGCTTTCTTACCACGACCGACCGTCACGTCTTTGTTTTCTGGTTTCGCCAGTTCTGCATCAACTTCTTTCTGCGAGAGCAGGAATGCATGCCCTTTCAGTTTCGGCCAGATTGGGAAGAAGCGTTTCACCATGCGGTAGGCAAGGTGCTGGGAATAATCCTCAACCTCATCCTCATCACCGCCACTTTTGAGCATCATGACAGCAGTCCAGGCCACAATGATGGCGAAGATGACTTCGACATACGGTCCAAGGCTCAGCAGGCTTGTACCGATGGCAACAAAGATGCCACGGAATACGATGGCCCCGATAATGCCCCAGTAAAGCACCCGGTGACGATAACGGTCCGGTACAGAGAACCACGAGAAGATCGCCATCATCACGAACAGGTTATCAACGGAGAGCACTTTCTCCAGCGCATAACCGGTAACAAACAGACTTGCAACTTCAGCACCGTGGTGAATATAGAGGAATCCGGCAAAAGCCATCGCCACGACGACCCAGAAAAGGGACCAAAGCGCGGCACTTTTCAACGAGATTGGCTTGTCGTCACGGTGCATAAACAAGTCAATGAAGATGGCCCCGACTGACAGTGCAATGAAAACAATGACTGTTTCAGTTGGAAAACCGATGTGTGTTGAAACCATAACTACCTCTTAAAGGTCGGGACTCAAAGACCAAATTCAGCTGGATCAAAACCCAGCGCAGTAGCAATCTCACGGACTGCCTGCTGTTCATCCTTATCGAAATTACCGTCACTTTTGGCGACAGCAATACCCACTCGCAAAGCCAGTTGTGCTGCTTCAGGCTGATCTTTGAGTGCAAGGATATGTTTCATGGTTTCGCCCTTCCCGATTTCCATATCGAAATCGAAACTGGTCACCAGTTTGTTGAAGAACTCGATAACCTCAGTGGTATCGAAAACTTTCAGCTCCTCTGAGGAACGAAGAAAACCAATCATTTTCTGTTTTTCTTCCGCACTCACGCCATCGCTTGAAACCGCAATACGTGCGCATACCGCGACGGTACCCTGCATGAATTTTTTATTTTTAAAACGACCCACCTGGCGGGTCAGCTCTTCACGGCCTGAATTAAGAGCACCTTTTACTTTGTCAAAAAAGCTCATTTTTGAATCCTTGATTGCTGTGTTATTTAGAACCTGCACTCCAGCGAAAGCCCCAGCCAAAAGCACGGTCCATGTCGGACTGCCCTTTGAAGTACTGGTTAATTCGCTCGACTTTGATGGAACCATTTTCGTTAACGAGACGGGCAATCGCGCACATTGTGCGTTTGTTTTCCCCCTCAGTCAGACGTGTTTCAATCGGTGGTTGATCCGGCACATGGAGTGTGACCACCCCATCGGTTTTATCCCAGCTGGCAGCACCTTCGTAGATAAAGGCATAGATAAGCACCTGACGGATATTTTTCCATTCTTTACCGTTAATATGCAGCCACTCACCCTCTGAAACTGCGCCGGTCCGGTCATCGCCCTGGAGTTGAACGTACGGTTCATCGTGGTAATCACCAAAGGCGTTACCCAATGCCTGGATGACCGATTTGTATCCGTCCTGGAGTTCAACAAATGCCCCTAAATCCAGATCCACACCTTTTGAGCCAAACATGCCACGCAGCCCGGATGAGCTGTTAGCGCGATTCCAGTTCAGGTTGATGCGGATTTCCCCGAAGTTATCGCGTTTGGCAAGACTGATTGCCGGTTTTTCTTTGGTTAAAGAGACCTTGCTCAGACTGATTTTAGTGGCGGCAGGCGGTGTCGCTACAGGCGGAGTGGACGCCGGAACGGGGGTGTCAGCAATATCGACGCCAAAGTGTTCAGCCAGTGGTTTAAGACCACCGTTAAACCCCTGGGCAACAAAACGGAACTTCCAGTCATTATTACGACGATAAAGCTCACCCAGAATCAGAGCGGCTTCCTGGCGTCCGGTCAGTTCTACCGTTCCGGCAATCAGAACCTCATTGCCCTTTTCGACCTGTATGGACAGATTGCGCAGACCAGAGACAACCTGCCCCCCGTCACAGGTGACAGTAAAAGCGACTTTCTCTGCATCTGGTTTCAGGCGATTAAGTGAAACGGTAAAGGTGGTGTTATGACCTTCACTGACCAGACTGATGGTTGCGTCGTCATTTCGGGGCTGACCATAAAAGACCATATCGGCATCACCCTGCACTTTCCCGTTTGCAAACAAACGAAAAGCGGATGCATCGACCGGTCCCCCGGAGAGAATACGAACGCGAAGTTCCTCTGAAGGAACGGGGGCATTTCCCCCCGGCGTCAGGTTCATTAGCGGACCACCGTTGCCACGATGTCAGCATGCATGTCGTCAATAGTGCGACCACGGCATGCATGACCATGAGCAGTAAAGTCCCAGTTGCCGTTATTGCGTTGCAGTGAGGCGATAACGATACCGGTATGAGATCCCTGCTCGGTCAGCTGGTAGCGAGCCAGTTCTTTATTTGACTGGTCAACAACACGGCAGAAGGCATTAGCGACATCATTAAATGTCTGTCCACGGAAACTGTTTACGGTAAAGGCCAGGTATTCAACATTCGGGGAGAGTTTGCTGAGGTAGACATTGATCACTTCATCATCGCCATCACCTTCGCCTGTGAGATTATCACCGCTGTGAACCACGGAGCCGCATGTTGATTTCAGTTTGCGGAACCAGACGGTGTCAATGGTTTTACCGGTACGGTCCATTAAGACACAACCGGCATCCAGATCAATAGAGTCGCTGCCACCGAACATACCGCCAAATAACCCTTTTTTCTTGATGGGGTCCCAACCGAGGCCGAACTGAAGCTGACTGAGCGCGGTGGATTGTTTGCTGAGTGATACCGTCTGATTCTTGCTTAATGAAACCATATTCTTTTCCTTAAAATGGTATTGACTGAAACAACGGGAAACAAAGAAATCCTGACTACGAAGAAAATCATATCATGATGAAGTTCTCTCGCAAGCCAATTTTAAAAAAAGATTTGTATTTTTATCTCCATATTACTTGTTTCTGAGACAGTAATATCAATTTATCCTTCTGAAATATAGGTATAAATTAGAGCTTCATCACCGTGGTTATTTTTATTTCTGGCTAGGCTGTAAAATCATAATATGATTGACAAGTTTGTCAGACCTTTCTAGACTCGTGACACTATCTAAAAAGACATTTCGCCTCAGGTAAATTTGAAAATATGAATAATAAAATTTGGCTTATGGAAGGTTTATCGTCTCAAAGAGACATCATCCAGGGGATGAAGTCTTTTGCAGCAAAAATGCAGACTGATCTGACGGTTTACGCCTCACACCGTAATGAACGTAACGAAATTCTTTCTGTCGCAGATTTTTCCCTGACAGAGCCGAATGATGCTGAACAGCGCCTGCCCTTCATCCTCTCCACGATTGCACAATGGGGAATTAATACCCTTCATACCGGACGTCATTGCCAGTGGTTTGAAAACCACCGCGTGGACATCGAGGCTTCAGGTGCATCACTGACTACCGGTGCAACCGGACCACAATGGCTGGAGATGGCAGATGACAAAGTTACTTTTGCAGAAGTGATGGAAGCAAATCGCCTGCCAGCTGTACCGTCTTTGCGTATCAATTCCATTGAAGAATTGCAGCATCATCTCAGTCATTCCCCTTTCGAAGGCCAGTCGCTGTGCGTAAAACCGGTTACCGGTATTTATGGCATGGGTTTCTGGCGCTTTGATGACACTGCATCATCCATGAACATTTTTAATCATCCGGAAAACCGTGTTGTTCACCCACGCCAGTACCTCGCGGCACTGTCTGGTACAGAGAAGTTTACACCCCTGGTTTTAATGCCTTATCTTCCTGGCCCTGAATATTCCGTTGATATCCTGGCGGACAAAGGTGAAGTGCTCGCGGCAGTTGCCCGTCGTAAAGAAGGCCCCCTTCAGTATCTTGAAAACAGCGGTGAAGCATTTGAACTCGCCTGCGCCTGTGCAAGAGCGATGATGGCTGATGGCCTGGTCAACGTACAAACCCGCAATAACGTCTCCGGTCAACCCGTTCTGCTGGAAACAAATATGCGTCCATCTGGCGGTATTGGTTATACCCAACACAGTGGGGTTAATTTACCGGGGTTGTTTGCCTTCCATAAGCTGGGTCTGATGTCGAAAAGTGAGGTCATTGAGATGGCAAAGCGCGATTTCGCTCCGGCCACAGTGCGATCTGTAACTGATGTTATCGCGTACCCCACTCACCTGACTAACCGACTGAACTGAAGGATTGATTATGGCTTTAGTGAATGATGAGACAGTTTATCGCCGTACGCTTTCCTGCGGCACCATTCAGGTCACAGGCAGGCAGCAGAATTTTTTGTTGGACGACCTGTTTGATATTGCAGAACGACGCAATCCCAAACGCGCCTTTCTCTTTGTCAGCAAAGTGCTTGGACGTCATATACCGGTATCCCCCTCAGTCATGCGCCAGGTGTATCGCCAGTTAGCTGAGCAGATCCCTGGAGATATGGCGGGGCCCGTTCTCGTTATCGGTATGGCTGAAACTGCCGTGGGCCTGGGGGCGGGAGTCTTTGATGAACTCCGTCACCGGTTCAGTGAGTCCGTCTACCTGACGTCCACTCGTCATCCGGTCGATGGCGAGCTGTTGTGCGAATTTAAAGAAGAGCACAGCCACGCAACAGACCATCTGATTTACTTACCGGATGAGCCGGAAATGCGCCGTCGTGTTTGCGAAGCTCGCACGATTGTCCTGATCGATGATGAAGCCACCACAGGGAATACCTTTATCAATCTGCTGGCTGCGTTGCGGGGTACTCAACGCCTGGCAAACCTTGAGCAGGTGGTCACCGTGACACTCACCGACTGGAGTGGTGAAGCTCTCACAAAACGCTGCCCCCTCCCCGTGACCCCCGTTTCACTGGTCAGTGGTCAGTGGCAGTGGACCCCGATCCCGGATGCGCCTGTTCCTGTGATGCCCTTTGTCAATGTCACCTCGCGTGGTGCCGTCCCGGTGACGGGCAAACAGTCCTGGGGCCGACTCGGCATGACGGTCCCGGCCCGGGATTTAGGTCGCCATATTGTGACGTTTTCGGGAGAACGTGTCCTGGTTCTGGGCACCGGAGAGTTTGTCTGGGAGCCCTTCCTGTTATCCGAGCGTCTTGAAGCTCAGGGAGCCACGGTTCACTACAGTTCCACGACCCGCTCTCCTATCGCGACCGGATTCGCTATCAAGTCTGCGATTGCGTTTACTGATAACTATGGCCTGGGTATCCCTAACTTTGTTTATAACGTTGCCCATCAGAAGTTTGACCGTATCTTGCTGTGTACCGAGACGCCAGCTGAAAGTGTGGACCAGCAGCTTTTGACCGCGCTTTCTGACGTTGCCCCTGTTGTGGAGATTGTGACCTATGAATAAACCTGTTGTATTGAGCGATCTCGATGACACGCTTTTCCAGACCCGCCGTAAAATGGTGGATGAACTGGCGCTTGAACCCTTCCGTACCGGTGCGCTGGACCGAAGCCTTACCCCCCGCAGTTACATGACGGAAGAACAGTCTATGCTGGTGGACTGGCTGCTGGAACAGGCGGAACTGATCCCGGTGACTGCCCGTGGTACGGAAGAAATCAGTCGTGTGCAAATCCCTTTCAGCTCCTGGGCTATCACCACTCACGGTGCGGTCGTCCTTACTCCTCAGGGGCAACCGGATGAAGAATGGAAAGCCCATATGCTTCACAGTCTTGCCCCGTATGACGAAAGACTGACGGGAATGCAAAGGCAAATCACGGAACTGATGGAAGCCAGAGGGATTAATGCGTGGGCGCGGCTGAATTACGAGTACGACGGCGTACCGATTTATCTGGTAATGAAACACCGCGACAGCACACGCCTTGATGAACTCAATGCGATTGCCGATGAAATAGAACAATTGTTCCCAACCGATGGTTTTTATATCCACCGCAACAGTAACAATGTTGCCTGGTTACCTCATCCGGTTGAAAAAGGACTGGCCGTGACCTGGCTGCTTGAAAAACTGCGATCTGAACGGGGAGTTTTCCCGGTGATTGGCCTTGGCGACAGCCTGAGCGACCACCGGTTCATGAAGCTATGTAGCTGGTATGGTCTGCCTCGTCAGAGTCAGTTTGCTGAAGCCATTTCACACCGTATTTTTGGAGAAAAATAAGATGCAGCCGGAAATATCGACTTTCTCGGGCTCCTACTCGCCTGATGATGTGCAGTTTTTACTCCAGCCGGTGACTATGGAAATGACGCCAGTGGATCTGAAAGAAGAGCTGATCCAGTCCGGTAAAAAACATTACTCCGATATGCTGAGTCAGGAGCCTGCCCCTACGCAGTGGCATCTTGACCTGTTTTCACGCGCCCTTGATATGGGCGCTGCACGGCTGGCAAAAGAGGTATCGCAGCTTGCACGGGAACTCGTTAAGCGATTTGGTGATGAGCCCATTATTCTTGCCAGCCTTGTCAGAGCCGGTGTGCCGTTGGGTGTGATGTTACAGCAGGCACTCCGGGCCATGGGGAAAAGCTCCTTTCATTACGGGATAAGTATCATCCGTGACAGGGGGATTGATACCGCAGCACTGGAAGTGATTGAAGCCCGACACGGTACACAGGGCATTGTCTTTGTCGATGGCTGGACCGGTAAAGGCGCGATTACCGGCGAGCTGGTCCGTTCGCTGAAAGGTCGGAACGGATATCCTGAACAACCGCGCCTTGTCGTGCTGGCCGATCCCTGCGGATGCTCATGGCTTGCCGCAAGCGCAGATGACTGGCTTATCCCCTTTGGGATTATGGGCGCTCCCGTCTCAGGGCTTATCTCCCGCTCAGTCTGGACCGATGAAGGGCTGCACGGGTGTGTCGTCTGCGACCATCTCACTGATTTTGAATGCAGCCGGACGCTGGTCGAAACCGTGGCCCGTTTCCGTGAAAAGCTTGATGGTCAGGAGTTACCGGCGCTGGTCTGGGAGACTGAGGAAAATACCGGGTTATGGCAGCAAAGCCGTGACGTAATTTCCAGCCTGGCAAATAATTATTCAGTAGACAGCATCAATCGTATCAAGCCGGGGATTGCAGAGGCCACCAGAGCCGTTTTGCGGCGTGTGCCGGACCATGTTTTTGTCCGCTCAGTGGATGATCCCGATGTTGTGCTGCTGGTTGGGCTGGCCCGGGATAAAGGTATCACGGTGACAGAGATGGGTAACGCTATCGGCCAGTACAGGGCCGTCACAATTATTAAAAAGGTGCTCTGATGGACAAACGTTTTTCGCCCTGGAATCTCGGGGCCACACTTTATATGCCTGCCACCCGACTGGATATTGCCGATGCTGTCCTGCACGGGAAAATCCCGGGTCTGCGCTCTCTGGTTATCTGTCTGGAAGATGCCGTCAGCGAGGGTGACATTCCTCAGGCACTGCAAAATCTCAAACGATTACTCCAGCAACTGAATTCCGCAAAAGTTAACAGTGGCAATAGTGAATGGCCGCTGGTATTCATCCGCCCCCGCCATCCTGATATGGGGCAATGGCTGGCTGAGAATCTTGACCTCCGTGCGATAGATGGCTTTGTCTTGCCGAAATTCACGCTCTCCTCTTTGCCGGTATGGTGGGGCATCATGGCCGATACGCATTTGTGCCTGATGCCAACTCTGGAGACGGAAGAAGTTTTTGATGTTGTTCAGATGCGCGAACTGGCGACTACGCTCCTGTCCCATCCGTGCCACGAACGAATTATAGCGTTACGTATTGGCGGTAACGACCTGATGAATGTCGTTTCACTCAGACGCCCTCGTAATCTGACGCTTTACGACAGCCCGATGGGATATGTCATCAAAATGCTGGTGTCTGTTTTTGCCCCACGTGATTTTGCACTGACGGCTCCGGTCTGTGAGCATATTGACGATCATGCGGTGATGGCACGTGAGTTGTCGCTGGATATGGCTCATGGGCTGGTAGGCAAAACCGCCATCCATCCGGGGCAGATTGATGTTATTGAACAGGCGTTAATGGTCTCCCCGGGTGAGCATTCTGATGCCCTGCGTATTCTAAATTCGACCCAGGCCGTTTTTAAATCCCAGGGCGCAATGTGTGAACCCGCAACGCATCGACGCTGGGCCGCAGGTATTCTGGAACGTGCCCGGGTTTATGGACTGACATCCGAGAAAAATCCGGACGGTATCAGACTGATGCCTGTGTCTCAGCATAATTAAGGTTGTCAACATGGGATTCAGATTTCGAAAATCGATCAGCATTCTTCCGGGTGTTCGGGTTAATTTGAGCAACGGCACCCCCAGCCTGAGTGTGGGTCCTCGTGGTGCGTCTGTTTCTTTTGGTAGCCGTGGTACGTATGCAAACCTGGGTGTGCCAGGAACGGGACTCAGTTACCGGACCCGTCTGGACCGTTCCGCCCGTTCACGAAGCGGAGGGAGCACTCAATCTGATCCGGCGGTACGTCACTCTCTTGAAGAGGAAGTGCTGGCATTAATGTCAGCCGTACACGCGATAAACAATATTCATGAGCTGACGCCAGATCCCTCTTCTGGCACAACACTGGCCGAACTGGAGTCTCTCTATCTGCGAAACCGTATGGAGCCATTTCAGATACCGGCCCCGGTTCGCCCGGTAAAACCTGAAAGCCAGGCGATGCCTGCACAGCCTGAGAAAAACGAGGGGGTAGGTTTTCTGGGCAAGTTATTTGAAACTGAATCAGCCCGTACAGCTCGTCATGCTGAAAATCTTCTGCGCTGGGAGCAGGAGCTGGCGGACACGGTGCGCGAAAATGCATTGCAGCTACAACGATATCAACAGCAACGAGCTGCGTGGGCAGAGCAATATGCCAACTGGCAGCATGAGGCGAATGAACACGCTGTAAAGCTGGAATCATCCCAGGCAAATGCACAGCAACAATTTTTGAGTGACAGTGCCTGGTTTGAGTCGGTGCTGTCCGAAGTGCTGTCACAGACCGAATGGCCGCGTGAAACTCTGGTGGCATTCGAAGTCAAACCTGAGCATTCCGTCGTCATGCTTGATGTCGATTTACCCGAGATTGAAGATATGCCTGATAAAATTTACAGCGTGAATGCCCGGGGGACCGAAATTATAGAAAAAGCGATGAGCCAGAAGGCACAGAGAGAAAACTATGCACGTCATGTGCATGGATGCCTGATGCGTCTGGCAGGTATCGCCTTCTATGCGTTACCTTTCGATACGGTGATTATTTCAGGATTTACTCAACGGATCAGTAAACGCACGGGGTATCTGAAGGATGAATACATTATTTCCTGCCAGTGCAATCGTCAGGTGATGGAAAACCTTAATTTTATGGGAATACAAAATGTGGACCCCGTGGAGGCACTGAACAGCCACACTGTTATCAGAAAGATGAGCTCAACATTCATTTTTCAGCCTATTGAACCACTGACTTTGAATGCAGGCTTTAACTGAACATGCAACTAAACACCAGACAGGCGCGAATATTTACACTTGCTAACCTACTCGGCTCGGGAAAGCCAGTCGCTGCACACGATATTATTAACTGCCTTGAATGCTCTGAGCCAACGCTCACCCGGGCACTCAAAGAACTCAGGGACTCTTATTCGGCTGAAATTAAATACAGCAAAGCTAACCATACGTATCAGCTGGTTATTCCGGGATTACTGGATAAGAAGACGCTGCGTCGTATGAATGAAGCTCTCGCTTTAAACTCTGAACTGAAAACCAGTAAGTCGAGCGGAAAGGTCGTGCTGGACAAGGATAAAAAAACGGCTGTTTCTTTATCTTTGCGGATGAGGATTCTTCGTAAAATTGACAAACTTGCCGAGCTTTCAGGCTTGTCACGCAGCGAGGCTGTTGAACAAATAGCGGAAAAAATCGTTGATGATCTGATTAGAGATTTAAAAAATAAAAAATCATGAGTAATGGTATGAGCCCGGGCTGGTATCTCGGGTTTCTTGAGGTAAACGGCCCCTCTTATAAACTTTCTGCACTGAACTTCCGGGATCGGCACCTTTTAAAACAGAATCACAGCTAAAAATTGCAAGCCAAGTTGAAGCCAAACAAAGATAATATTTTGTAATCTTCAAGGTATTTATAGGATGATCTATGCTGAATAGAACCGAAAACAACACAAATGTTAATAATGTCACCCCTTGTTCTGTAGAAGGGCTAATCGCGCTAAAGGATAATAAAGACCGCACACATATCATCCAACGCGAGTTGATTTCACACACAGGAGATGCATCAGTTATAGAAGGTTCGCCAGCGACAACTGTTTATTTTGTTTCCGGTAAATGGATACGAGTTTTCCTGTCAGGCGAAGAACTTGCTAAACGATTAGGAGTAAATTTAGCTGATTAATAATAAATAGCGCTATTAGACGTTATGGAGACCTGATTCTAATAAAATCAGGTAATCAGCAGTACAATCAGCTATTAACCTCCATCCAAACTATAATGGCATTTCGAATGACGATGATATTTAAACTGATTTTGATAATTTGAATGGCTTTATCATGGTCCATATTAATAGTTGAATACCAAACACTGACTCTCTTTTAACTGCGGGGCTGGACAGCGGCAATTCCCTTCCGGATCTGATTTTCCCGACAATACTGCTTTGCAGCCGAGACACAAGCTTTGAGTATCAACGAATATCCATCACTCTCCGGATGTACAGCATCACCCACGTAGTCGAACAACAGCAAGCGACCCATTGATTTTATTAGCTGAAAATCCCTCTTCACCCTGCCTTGATTGACTTCGATATCAAATATGGGCTCCGACAAAGGCGTGACCGATAAGTTAACTATTTTGGCACTGTACGTATGTTCTTCATTGGTCGAGCCCCAGTGATAATACTCATTTTCAACATTACTGGTCGGGTAATCCGCATTCATGTAATAGTTTGATGGTGGAACGTTTGAGGGTACAACAGTACCAGGCTGCGGCCACACTATCCAACGCGCTAATTCATTGGTTGCAGTAAGAAGTCCGGTCAGATTACGCAATGGGACGCGTATGGATGCTTTAGACACAACTGCCCCTACAGCGACAGCCAGATGATCGAGATTGACCGTTGCAAGGAATGCATCGTGTCGACCGGAGAAACTCGTTACCGGTCCAGCTGCTTCACCTTGAGAGGAAAGCATTAACCCCATACTAAATCCCTTTGCACTCAACCAGGTCCACAGAGCTGAGTGACCAGTTGAAGAAGCATGCTCTGAAACAGCCGAATTTTCGTTGATATAAATAAAGCCTGGTGCTGCTGTTCTGTTTGCTTCAATAACGGAGGGTAAGCTGATACGTTCACCGGATTTCAAAACGTGGTGAACGAGCTGGCAGGCTATCTCACTGTGTGTAAGCAAGGTGGTGTCAATATGCGGTCCATCATCCCCCGACTCTAGTTCCGCCAACGCAAACGATTTGAGTTCAATCAGGTCACCCTTGCCAGAAAATAATTCAGCCATGACAGGTCGCCCTATTCCTGTTTATTCTTCTCTTGCTGGCGCCAGACCCACGGAGGAATCGGAGAGGATTCACTCCATAAGCCCGCGTTGGCTTGTTGGGCTTGCTTTTCATACGGCAAATACGCTGGTACGGTAGGTTGTCCCTGATTGCGATAAACCCATGCATGGCCTGAACGAACCATAGATCCATTCATGTTGTACCCATCAAGCCAGATCGTTCCGAGCGTTCGCTTGTAGACATCAATACCGTTAATCACAACGACGACATTTTTGGATGCTATTGCGCGAGACAGTGCTTTCTTGGCATTTTGCCCCCATGCCTGGTTTTTCTCTGGTGCGTCTATCCCATACAGGCGTACCCGATAATTATTTTTGGCAGAATCCAGGACCTGGACAGTATCACCATCCAGGACTTTAACGACTTTCCCTTCAATTTGCTCCGCAGCAGTGGTGCCGGTGAAAAGTAAAATAAATATGAAAAGTAACTTTTTATCCGTTTTCATTGTTTGTCCCCTGAACACCTGAATATGAAAGTGAGGCTGTGGGAGTTCTACGCACTGGTTCGATTATATCACCGGCAATACTTGGGTTATCGCCGTCTGGTACTTCATTATTCAGTCCTGTCTGGATTAATTACGGAACATCCATATAGCCACTCAACACCCCTCATATTTAAGTGTTTAGCGAAAAGTTGGAATTAACCGGCGCGGTATAATTTTGCAATCAGAGATCATCTGATCTGCTAATAATTATCCTGACTGGAGTTGTCATGCTAACCAAAGCGTCTGAAGTGAATGGTAATGCCCTGTTAGTCCGTGTTTGTGAGATATATGGGGCAAAGGCAGTTGCGGAATTACTGAATCAGCGCAATGAACGGAATTTTTCCTCCCGCGACATTAACAACATGGTGGCATCAGCAGACAGCTCGGTTCTTGTTCCAGAAGACCTTGCTCAACTCAATGACTTGCTGCCTGCAAAGCCAGCTAACTATGAGAAAAGTACTTTTCGGTTTATTGACTTATTTGCGGGAATTGGCGGGATCAGAAACGGTTTCGAATCCATAGGTGGCAAATGCGTTTTTACAAGTGAATGGAATCCCTATTCTGTCCGTACATATAAAGCCAACTGGTACTGTGACGAGAACGAGCATGTTTTCAATCAGGACATCCGGGATATCACACTTAGCCATAAGCAGGATATTACCGAGGAGATGGCCTACATCAACATTGACCAGCAGATACCTGACCATGACGTTCTTCTGGCCGGTTTTCCCTGTCAGCCATTCAGCCTGGCCGGTGTGAGCAAAAAGAACAGCCTCGGACGAAAGCACGGGTTTGAGTGCGACACGCAGGGCACATTGTTCTTTGACGTCAGCCGCATTATCAGGGCTAAGCGCCCTGCCATCTTTGTTCTTGAAAATGTGAAGAACCTAAAAAGCCACGATAAGGGAAATACTTTCCGAATCATCATGAACACCCTGGATGAGCTGGGATATGACGTTTCTGACGCCGGAGAAACGGGGGCCAGTGACCCGAAGATTATCGACGGTAAAAACTTTCTTCCGCAGCATCGAGAGCGAATTGTGCTGGTAGGTTTTCGGCGCGATCTTAATATCAGCAAAGGGTTTAGTTTAAGTGATATTTCTAATGAATATCCTCTTAATAAACCATGCTTTAATGAGTTACTTGATGATTATGTAGATGATAGATACATACTTACACCAAAGCTCTGGGAATACTTATATAACTATGCAAAAAAGCATAAAGAAAAGGGGAATGGATTTGGTTTTGGGCTTGTTAGTACCTTGGATAAATCAACGACTTGCAGGACTCTCAGTGCTAGATATCACAAGGATGGATCTGAAATCCTGGTTAACAGAGGTTTTTGCATGTTAACTGCTGAAATTGATTTTAACAATACAGAGAACATGCTTCGTCGCCCACGCCGATTAACGCCAAGGGAGTGCGCACGAATAATGGGATTTGAACAACCGAGAAAGGAATCCTTCCGGATGCCCTGCTCCGATACCCAGTCATATAAGCAGTTCGGTAACTCCGTCATTGTGCCGGTCTTTGCCGCTGTAGCACGGTTATTGGCCCCACGCATTCAGATGGCTGTGGAGGGGAAGTCCATCATTGAGGAAAAGGAGGGGCGGGATGAATTATTACGAGTCAGCTGAAGGGGTAAAAATTACAGAGCAAAGAGCCCTTCAGGAGATAAAAAATCATGGATGCCCGGACAGCGAGTTATCGCACTTTTATGAGGAACTGGGTAAGCATGAAGAATATGATGCACAGGCGGTTTTAAACTGGCTGGGATATAGCTAACAGGTAATGACCGGGGTATAGCCATGGGACAACTTTATCATGTGAATATTCAAATTGGAGACAATGCCAGGTCATTCTCTCCTGCATTTCAGACTGAGGAAAAGTATGCAACCGGCTGGAAATCGACGCTTGAGAAAATCCATAAACGAAACGGTCTGGATGTCGTCGTATCCTGCGGTTGTAAGGGAACAGGTAAAAAATTGCTTTGCGTAAGGCATTACGCGTCGAGTGATACCTATCGCCTTGCCAAGTACGCGAACACGGGATTCGAACATGAAGCGCAATGCATGTACTTTTCGCTTGATGACAAAACAACAGGTCTGAAAGGTTATCAGCACGGTGTGATCCGTGAAGGAAATGACGGTCTCCTGGTTGTAAAACTAAACTCCGGGCTAAATGAAAAAGACCCGACAACAGAAGAATCCCCTGCAAGGCCTCCAGTTCAACGGCCAGAAGGCGGACAATCACAAATGACGCTCGTTGGCCTGCATAGTCTGCTGTGGACTGAAGCCTGTCTTAATTGCTGGCACCCTGGTATGGCTGGTAAGCGAAGCGATTCGCTAGTTCGACACCGGCTGCTGGAAGCTGCTCAGGGAATCAGATGCGGTAAGACTGTCATTGCCGATATTCTGTTGGTAGGGACTGATCCCAATTCTGCCCAGGCCAAACTTCAGGATAAGAAGATAGAAGGACTTGAAGGTAGTGGCAAGCGACTACTAATTATGTCCACGATGGCACGTTATGATGCTGAGCGACATGAGAAGGAATTAGCGTTCCTCCCCCTACGGCAGTTTGGGGGATTGCCCCTGGCTCTCTTTTCGTCATCCATTCAATGGGCAAATACCATCAGACGTTTCCCGGCAGAATACGCTGCATGGAAATCAGGTGAGCGAGTAGCGGTCCTGGCACTTACTTCCGCGCCCGATAAAACACGGAGAGGTCACTCTGTGCGGGTGAATCAGATCGCATTACTGCACGTAAGCAAAAACTGGATTCCCCTGGATTCATCTTATGAACAGTTAGTGGCAGATAAACTTGATGCCGAAAATCGTAATTACCTTAAACCAATGCGTTTTGATGCAAGCCAGGGGGAGGTTTTTCCCGATTTCGTGCTTGTTGACACACGTTCAGATTCTCCATTCCCACTTGAAGTGTTCGGTATGGCAACTCCTGCATACCTGGCTCGCAAACAACTCAAAATGGACTACTATAACCGGCAATATGGACCCTATGGCTGGTGGTACTGGGATGCAACATTAGAGAAAAACCGAACATCCATACCTTCATTTCCCGAAAAGAAATAATGGCATTGAATGGCAGTTCCCTTGAGACCACTGCCATTCAAATCAAACTAATGTTTAGCTACTCCAGTGAGGTGATTGGGAATCAATATGGGAAAATTTCTAAACATGGCTGGATCGATGTCGAATAAATGTGACATCGGTGTCCTTACTGTAGTTCTGCCGTAAAGGTACAGATAGAGAATGCTAGGGATTGGGATGGCGCAAGTCGGCCCGATGAATGTATGGAATGTAATTTTGAGTTAGACCCTTCACATACAGGCGATACCACATTACTTCGCGCTCACCCTATGGTATCGACAGCGCAAGGCCAGGCGTTGCAGAAGAGAGCACTCACCTATGAAGGTAGAAAATCAAAAACGCCTCAGCACCAGACAATATTTGATTGGTTTTAGTACTAATGTCACTTTTTGTGTTTGTATTCACTGCTATTAATGACATCTCCTCTTTTTATATTAAAATGCACTCGTCTATTGAATATGAAAACTTTAAGCTCTCGATATAATTACAGGGACTCCCAATGATAACTAGTGGCTACATGATTGGACAGATAATAGATGGTCTTTCAACCATAGCTGAGCAAGCTAAGTTAAGAAACCAACTAGGGCTGACTGATTTATCAGTTTTTGCAGAGAACTTTTTTCGAGACATTCTCAATGAAACAGATGAACTCTGTCTTGTAAACACTAATGCTGATAAAGCAAATGAGCCAGGAATAGATTTAGGTGATAAATCTAATAAAATAGGCTTTCAAATTACTACGGATAAATCAAGTAAAAAAGTAATTAACACCCTTCGAAAGATAACAGACGAACAACGAACAACGTATGATCGGTTTGTCGTTTTAGTTATTGGACAAAAACAAGAAAAGTATGAGGCTGTAGTTACGGCTTTAGCTGAAAGAAGTAATCCAGTACTAGATGACGAAGAAAAACCAATTCATGCCGATATAAATTTTAATCCTAACTCGGATATTATCGACATTACTGACTTATCTCGAAAAGTAGTAGGATTACCAGTAAACAGAATTTCAAATATCCACAAAATAATTCAGGAACAGACTGCCAGGATAAAAATAGAGATGCAAGTACCCGATGAATTCGGGAACTATGAAACATCCAGTTATGATAAATGGGAGGAACAGCCTAAACCAGTGATAGGGGACGGCTCAAAATTCTGTGATTTTATAGTTAAAGAAATACACTGGGACCATAAACCTCTAAGTGCTAATCAAATAAAAGCAATGCAAGATAATATCAATCAAGTTGTTAACCGTCTTTATTCGTTACCTAGAGTAACAAGAGAGTTTTATGCCGTTCTTCATGAGCGAAGCGTTCATATGAATGAGAGATTCTCCGAACATCGAAGCATTTATTTGAGCGTTGTTTTAAAAACCTACCCTGACGCTCAGGATGAATTAGACTTACTTTCTGCGCATAAACTTATAGTCATTGATCATGAAAATTATACAGGGGAAGAAAAAAGACCTATTGAAATCGGGATGCAAATAACCGAACTTGAGGGTGAAGAATTTGATTTATATTTCAATGACTTTATTACTCAAAGCAGCATGTCCTTCCGAACTGTTCTCGGCAAGGTGGATTTTTCGGATTTCTGACCTTGTTGCCTATTTTTTTACATGCTTATATATTGAGCCAAGATGACCAGATGGCGTAATTTACGGTGAATGATGGTCGCAACAGTGCGATCACATAGAAAATATTTCCCCGGGGAAGGACTATCATGAAATAATCCTCAGCCGGGAGAAAAGCTACTTTTGGCACAAGCTATTGTTGCTTTGCTTGTGCCAGAACACTGATGGTTTGGCGTAATGACTCTGAAATGGTTCTTTCAGCTGTTAACAGGGCTGCATTGGCCCGGATATCATCCTTAAACTGTTCAACCATTTTACTCAAACGTTCAACATCAGTTTGTGAGGATTTCAACAGCGCATGGTTCGTTTCCAGTTCGGTGGTTACCGTACTCAGTTGCCCCTTAAGGGTGACGTTATCCTCCTTAAGACGGGAAGATACAATTTCTGACTGTGCCAGTTCAGCCTCAAGTTTTGTCACTGAGGTTTCCAGTGTCTCGATCAGTTTTGAATGTTCAGTCTGCACAGATATTGAAGCTACCAGCTCCTTATCCAGTCGTTCCTTCTCCGCATGCAATTTTTGTTGTTCTTCATGCAGTTCGCTACTCTCACGTACCAGTCGGCTATTTTCTTCTTTTAGGGCGTCCCGGGATTTCGTTGCGGCATCGTGATCACGTCTGACGTTTTCAAGCTCAGATTTACGGTCATTTAAACTACTGGATAAATCCTTGTTTTCCTTAACCAGCGACCTATTAGTCTCAACTTGCTGGTTGAGCTCTTGTTTCCGTTCACTATTCTGCTGGCGTAAATCAGCAATGGTTTGTTCAAGATAGTGTTTGGCCTGGATAGCCTCACTGAGGTCCCGTGACAGAATCTCATTAGTTTGCTGTGATTTACTGAACAGTTCGTTGAGCTCAACCAACTGAGCTGAAAGGGTGTTTTCTGCTTCCGTGACAAGAGTAAGTTGTTGTTGTGTTTTTTCCAGTGAGAGCTGATAGTCGGCCAACTGCACTTTGAACTCAGCGCACTCCTGTTGGAATTGATCCCTCTCATTCTTAATAATTGACAGGTTTTGAGTTTCAATTGAGCTAAAGCTCATTTGGTAATACCAGTTCACATAATTAAACACCTCAAGGATGGTATCTTGAATTGCAGGCGGGATATTTAACCCTCGTACATCTGCCGGTGTTTGTTCAACGTAATTTTTATATGCCTCATACATCTCTGATGCTTTTTTATAGCTTCCACCAGTAGCTTCGCGAATGGCATGAATCTTGATGAAATGCTGAACATTTTCCTGCGAAACGTTCTCATCTTTACGCATTCTTTCGATGACCGTAAAGTAATGATACATCCGGAGGGAGGTATTCCTTTTCTCTTCCTTTTGCTTCTGCCCATCGCCGTCTAATTCAGGTGGAAGTAGTAATTTATTCACCGATGTCATTTATATTATCCTTTGGCCGGGAGCTGGCCTGAAAAGTAGTGGCTGATAAGATCATTCAAACTACTGATGAGAGACTGATCATCTAAAAGCACATGAACATTTCCGTTAGCAAATACCTTGCAGCGCCAGCCAGTGCTATTCCTGATTTCTCCGGTGCCCTCTTTATTACGAAGGGCTAATAATAAATCAGTCATATCAGTACGTGGCCCGGGAGTCTGCTGGCCGGAACAAATACAAATGATATTTTCCAAATCCCGGATACTGGCTGAAGTTTGCGGCGCCCAGCAATTCCAGTTGCGCAGGGGCAAGGGTTCAAATACCCTGGGCAAAATCAATTTAGAAGTCATTGTAAACGTTTGAGTATTATTCTTATAGGTGCGATTGAGTCTCGTCAGCAATGTCACGAAACCTTCTGACAACGTCTCTTTGCGTCTGGCAATGGCATCGCGTAACGTTGATTTAAGCACTGCCAGGGATATCACGGGGTCCGCTTGGAAAACGGAATCTATGGTCACTCCCGTTTTTGCAACACCGATTTTGACGACAAGTTGGCTTGCTTGAATCTATCCGGCGTCTGAATGGGATTTTATTCCCGCGCCTTGATGAGTTCCGCGCCTGATGAACCTCCAGAAAATATACGGCTTCAATGAGCCTTTCCGTTTTACAGGTTCCTCAACAGGCCGGTGGGCCGTTAGTATCATCAATATCAGTATTCGCAAAACCAGATCAGTAATTCTTTAAACCGGTGTATTTCTGCCGTTATGCTACATAAGTTTGCTGTCGTGCCGTTAGGGCCCAGGCTATTCTGGCCAGCTTGTTTGCCAGAGCACAAGTGACGACAAAGTTGCTTTTCCGGCACAGTAAATCCCTGACCCAATCGGCCAATTTGCCAGACTGGTGTTCCAGTTTTTGTATGAATACCCTGGCACATTGAACCAACAAAGTTCGGATCTTTTTATTACCTCGCTTACTAATTCCCAGCAATGTCGTCCTACCTCCCGTGCTGTACTGCCGAGGTACAAGCCCTGTTGCCGCCGCAAAGTCACGGCTGCTGGCGTACTGCTTCCCGTCGCCAATCTCAGTTGAAATAGTACTCGCTGTCAGTGTTCCGACGCAGGGAATGCTCAGCAAGCGCTGTCCAACCTCATCTTCGTCCAACTTTCGTTTCAACTGGGATTCCAAATCTTTAATCTGCTCAACAAGATAGTGATAATGCTGTTGTAATTTCAGCAATAACTGGCTGAGGTAAAGAGGCAAACTATTATCCTCAAGAATGGTACTCAGTCGGCTAATAACGGCAGCTCCTCGGGGAACGCTAATGCCAAATTCCAGCAGAAAAGCATGCATTTGATTGGTTGTTTTTACCTTATCCTGAACCAGGGATTCACGGACACGATGCAGAGCCCGCATTGCCTGCTGAGATTCCGTTCTGGGCTGCACAAAACGCATAGACGGACGCGATGCAGCTTCACAAATAGCTTCGGCGTCGACAAAGTCGTTTTTATTGCTTTTAACGAACGGGCGGACAAATTGTGGTGATATCAGCTTTGGGGAATGCCCCAACTCTTCCAACTTGCGTGCCATAAAGTGAGAACCGCCACAGGCTTCCATTGCGATGGTTGTAGCGGGGCATGTCGCCAAAAATTCGATCAACTTTGGCCGGGTAAATTTTTTACGGTAAACAGCCTTCCCGCGACGATCCTGGCAATGAATATGGAAAGAGTTTTTACCCAGATCGATACCAATGAGCGCAATGTTTTCCATGATAGTTCTCCGAATGAAAGCCTGTCCTCAGCATAGTACCGGGAAGGAGGGAGTGACCATCTCATTAAATATCCTACGCTAAGCCTGTTTTTTGTACAGACTGACATCAACTGTGCGTAACGGTCGATATTTACCGGATCCCAGCTTAAGATTATTACGCCAGATGTAATCTCCGCTCAGGTTGATATGCTCCCAGCCCAGAGGGGACAGGTGAGAAACCAACGGCTCATTAATCTGGAGCCCCTTTCGTTTTAGTGATTCGATGGCCCTTTCTATATACACCGTGTTCCACAACGTGATCGCCGCAGTCAACAGCGTCAGCCCACTGGCGCGATAGCTTTGATTTTCCAGCCCCCTGTCTCTTATTTCACCCAACCGGTGCATAAAAACGGCCCGCGCAAGCGCATTGCGGGCTTCACCCTTATTTAAACCGGCTTGCACACGACGACGCAGGGCCGGATCGCGAAACCAGTCCAGCATAAACAACGTTCGCTCGATACGGCCAATTTCCCGTAACGCTTTTGCCAGGCCGTTTTGTTTGGGGTAGCTGGCCAACTTTTTTAACATCAGCGAGGCGGTTACCGTGCCCTGCTTGATCGAGGTCGCCAGGCGCAGTACCTCATTCCAGTGTGTCTCAATTTCTTTGAGATTCAGACTGGTCGTGGATATGATCGACTGAAGCCCAGAATATTTTTCCGCCTTTCCATGAATGAATAGCCGTTTGTCATGGAGATCCCGGATCCTTGGTGCAAATGCAAACCCAAGTAGATGCATTAGCGCAAAAACATGTTCAGTGAAACCCGCTGTATCGGTGTAATGCTCCGTAATTTCCAGGTCGCTTTCGTGATAGAGCAACCCATCCAGCACATGGGTAGAGTCCCTGACCCGGCTGATCACTTTGGTATAAAATGGGCTGTATTGGTCTGATATATGTGTATAAACCTGCACGCCGGGTTCCTGACCGTACTTTAAATTCACCTGTCCGGCATAGCGGCCATGACTTCCGACTCGAAAATTCTGGCCGTCGGAGGATGACGTTGTACCGTCCCCCCATGATGCTGCCAGTGGGCACTTTTTTTGTGCATTCACCAGTTCGGCAAGCGCGGCTGCATACGTTTCATCCCTGATGTACCATGCCTGAATGCCTTCCAGCGACGCTTTTGTGGTTCCTGGGCAGGATTCTGCCATTTTAGTCAGTCCCAGGTTGATACCATCTGCCAGGATGGTGGTCAGTAACAGCTTTTTGTCTTTTGGTCTGACGTGATTATTTTTGAGGTGAGTAAAGTGGCGGGTAAATCCCGTCCAACTGTCCACCTCATCTAATATCTCGGTAATTTTTGGGTGCGGCAGCATGCCGTAAACCAGGTTGGCAAACGGTGATACAGTCGAAGGAACGTTGTTATCAAGAGGCGTGACCTTCACACCTTTGTCCGATATATCAACATCAGGCAAATCACCGGCAATCGCCATCGCATTGACCTCTTCCAGTCGCGACGCCAGCAGTGTCATACGGGAGTGAAGGTATTCCTGGCAGTCTGTCGGAATGGCAAGCTGTAACTGTTTCTCTTTGAGTGATTTTTCAAAATCAGCAGGAGGAATGAGGTAATCGTCAAAATTCCTGTAGCGTCGTGATCCTCTAACCCAGATATCACCAGATCGCAATGCGCCTTTCAGCTCATTCAGTACACAGAATTCATAATACCGGCGATCGATACCCGATGGCGTTATTACCAACTTTTTCCAGCTCTCAGGGATAAACTTTACTGGCGCTGTTGACGGAACCTTGCGGAGTTGTTTGCGGTACATTTCTCTGACGGTATCCAGCGCATTACCGAGTGGCAGTGCTGAAGGAGCTGCACTGAACTGCAATGCAGACAACATACGGGGCGCATATTTACGCAGCGTGCTGTATTTTTCGGTGAGCAAATGAAGTGGATCAAAATTATCCTTTCGAGCCAGAAACTGTGTTTCCTCCAGACTGGTGATAAATTCCGGCCAGGGAAGTACGTCTTCTATCGCCGCCCAGGGATCTTCTCCTGACTCCCGTGCGTTTAGCAGCGCCTGGCCAACAGTAAGATATTGCCTTAACTTACTCTGGATGAGTTTTCCTGTTTTCTGAAGCCGTTCGGCTTGTGTGCGCTTTGCCCTGCTGAACAAGCTGCCCAGGATACGTTCGTGTAGTTCGATGATTTCATCGGTAAGCGTGGCCCTTGCTTCTGAGATAATACAAACCAGCATGGCATAACGACGTGTGCCTGAGAATTTTGCCAAGTCCCTGCTACTCATTTTCCGACCTTCGCGTGCCAGTTTCAGCAGTCGGTTCTGGTGAACGGAAAGCGTAATACCTTCCGGCAGTGCCAACCCCTCAATGGCATTCAACCGATCAATATGTTGCAGCACGTTTTTACCGTTAATTTTACCCGGGGGCTGAAGCATCCAGGCAAGACGGGAAAGTTGCTCATCACCTGATGCAAGCAGATTATCCAGTGCTGTTTTATGTCGTTGTTCCAGTTGCGTCGTCAGTGTAGAAAATACGGCTCTGTCGGCAAGTGTTGCGGCTTCAGCAAGGGTTCGCTCCATCACATCAACGGAAGGGAAAATAACGTTGTTGTTGTGCAACCAGGCGAGCATCTCTTCAGCAAGAATCAGGCCTTTGTCGGTCCGCATGGCATGCGGATATAAATGGCGGATGCATGTTTTTTGCAGTGACCTGCTGAAAGGCGCTAATCGCAAGTAGCGATAGAGTTCGGCAAGATGCTCCCAACGGGTTTCCTCCCTCGCTGCGTACTCTCGCCATAAATCAGGTTGAAGTTTCAATCTCTCTGCCACCCTGGACATAACGCCATCGTGAGGGAGACTGTTTTTGTCTGGAGTAAAACCCGGTCCCCGCAGATAACAGAGTAAAATGGCAAAGCCCAGGCGGTTAGCGGGTCTCCGGTGTTTGTTGATGAGAACCAGATCCTGCTCACTTAAAAAACACATCCTGGTTAGCAGGATGTCATCATCCGGCACAACCAGTAAGCGTTCTTTTTCATCACTACTCAGTATCTGTCGCCGTGGCATAAATGCACTCCCTGCATACGGACACTGTCCGCTTGGACGTTCAAAGTATACGCATCAAGAACATGCTTTAAGTTTAACAATGCGTATAACCGTTCGTTCTGAAACTCCACACAACCTCGCGGTATCACGGATGCTCTGTCTATTTTTAACCCGAAGCTCTATGATTTTTTCATGCAATTGATGATCTGCCTGACGTCCCCGAAATTTACCGGCTACCTTGGCTTTCGCTATCCCTTCCTCTTGGCGCCGGCGACGATCCTGATAGTCTTTGCGAGCTATGGCGGCCAGCATATCAAGCATCATTCCGTTAATAGCCTTAAGCATTGCAAGGGTAAAATCATCGCCAGCATGTGTTGCAAGAGCCATATGGCTCGTCGGGAGGTCAAGACTGACAACCACAAGGTGTTTTTCCTGGATAAGATGCTTTAATTTTTGCCAGCCCTCTTCATCCAGGCGAGAAAGGCGATCAACTTGCTCGATGAGAATAATGTCACCAGGTGCAGCATCATCAAGTAGCCGTAAAAGTTCTGGCCGTTGAAGTGATGCCCCGGATACATTTTCGGTGTACCAACTGGCCAGTCGAAATCCTTTTTCTTCAACAAAGGCTTTCATCCTATTTTTTGCTCGGAGAGCATCCTGTTCTTTTGTTGATGCGCGGAGGTAACCGTGAATGTACATTTTTCACCCATTTATGACGTTTAAGTGATGATCATAATGTACGTGACAGATAGGTGATGATCCAAGGGGAAAATGGCGGCACTTTAGGCTATGACATTGAGGTATACATTAATGGCACATTTAATCCATGATTGACCCTGTTTCAGTTTCGTTTATAGTAATACGCGGTTTGCCTTGGCAGACTCCGCGGCCAGCCTTGAATATCTTCATCTGGTTTATCTGATCCCTGAAGGTGTACACACCGACCATCAAGGAGTAATAAAAACGACCATGCGTATGACGCCACCCTGAGTTTTCCCCTTCTCTGTCGTTCTGAGTAACCCTCAGCACGCACTCTTTAACATCCCGTCTGCGGATGTGCTTTATCGTATCTAAATTTTTTTGCCCTTTACGGGCTGACTGTATTCTAAAACTGAGAAAATACTATGTTGCTGTCCTCGACGCGTAAGGACTGGCTGGGTAACGTCCGTGGTGACGTACTGGCCGGTATTGTTGTCGCGCTTGCGCTTATTCCTGAAGCGATCGCCTTTTCCATCATCGCCGGCGTTGACCCGCAAGTCGGGCTCTACTCTGCGTTTTGTATCCCGCTGATAATCGCTATCTGCGGTGGGCGTCCAGGAATGATTTCTTCGTCAACCGGCGCGATGGCACTGCTGATGGTGACGCTGGTGAAAGACCACGGCCTACAGTATCTATTGGCCGCTACTGTGCTTACTGGTGTGATTCAGCTTATTGCTGGTTATTTAAAGCTTGGCAGTCTGATGCGTTATGTTTCGCGCTCGGTGGTTACCGGTTTTGTCAATGCCTTGGCGATCCTGATTTTCATGGCGCAGTTGCCGGAGTTGACCAACGTCACCTGGCACGTTTACGCCATGACGGCGGCCGGTCTAGGCATTATTTATCTGTTCCCGTACCTCAATAAAACCATCCCCTCGCCGCTGGTCTGTATCGTCGTGCTGACCGGGATCTCCATGTGGCTGCATCTGGACGTACGCACCGTCGGCGACATGGGCAAGTTGCCGGACAGTCTGCCGGTCTTCCTGTTACCCGATGTGCCGCTTAATTTCGATACCCTATCAATCATTCTGCCTTATTCCGCCGGCCTTGCTGTGGTGGGGCTGCTTGAGTCGATGATGACCGCGACCATTGTGGATGACATGACCGATACGCCGAGCGATAAAAACCGGGAGTGTAAGGCTCAAGGGGTTGCCAACATTGGCGCTGCATTTATTGGCGGTATGGCCGGATGCGCGATGATCGGCCAGTCGGTGATCAACGTGAAATCCGGGGGGCGTGGGCGTCTCTCCGCACTCTCCGCAGGCGTCGTCCTGCTTTGTATGGTGGTCTTCCTGCGTGACTGGGTTTCGCAGATCCCAATGGCGGCCCTGGTAGCGGTGATGATCATGGTTTCTATTGGCACCTTCTCCTGGCGCTCTATTACCAACTTGCGCAGCCACCCACTGTCAACCAGCGTCGTCATGCTGGCTACCGTAGTCGTGGTGGTAGCAACGCATAATCTGGCGTATGGCGTATTGACTGGTGTGCTGATCGCCTCACTGAACTTTGCCAGCAAAGTGTCCCGTTTTATGGCGGTGTCATCCGAACTCAAAGCGTCAACGCGGACATACGCCGTAACCGGCCAGGTGTTTTTCGCCTCTGCCGATCGGTTTATGAGCCACTTCGATTTCCGTGAAGCGGTGGAGCATGTGATCATTGACGTCTCGCACGCCCACTTCTGGGATATTACGTCGGTCAGCGCACTCGACAGAGTGGTCATTAAGTTCCGCCGTGAAGGTACGGATGTAGAAATCCGTGGCATGAATCAGGCTACCCGCACCATTATTGACCGCTTTGGGGTGCATGACAAACCCGAAGAAGTGGAAAAATTAATGGGCGGCCATTAACAGTCAGGAGAACAGATAATGAATAATACCGTTATTGCCTGCGTTGACGGTTCGCCGTCGACCCGAGCGGTTTGTGAATACGCGGCATGGGCCGCTGCTCTGCTGGATTCACCTCTGTCGCTGCTGCACGTACTGGAGAAAGATGCGCATCCTGCCGTGTCAGATTTGACCGGAAGCATCGGCATTGATAGCCAGGCTCATCTCACCGAAGAGCTGGTGAAAGTTGAAGGAGAGCGTAGTCGGTTATTAATGGCGCAGGGCAAAGCCATACTGGCTGGCTGTGCGGAGTTGCTGAATGATGCCGGTCATGCTGATGTTCAATTACTGCAAAAACATGGCGCGTTGGATGAAATCCTGGCTGATTTAGGGGATGTTCGCCTGATGGTGCTGGGCCGCCGTGGAACGCAGAACCCGGTTGGCAGCCACCTAGAAAGAATTATTCGGCTGCAGAAAAAACCGGTACTTATCGTGCCGGAGGCTTATTCTACACCGACCAAAGTTATGTTCGCCTATGATGGCAGCGATGAGAGTCGCAAAAACCTGACGCGCCTGACACTTAGCCCGCTACTCAATGGTCTGGTTTGCCACATCGTGATGGTTAAGGGGGATACACGAACCTTGCAGGAAGCACAGAATGTGCTGCAAGAGGCTGGCATTACGACCGAAAGCCACATACTGGAAGGTACATCCGTTGCTGATGCGCTCTGCCGTTACGCTAATGAAAACGGCATTAACCTGATTGTGATGGGTGCCTATGGCCATTCGCCATTGCGGCGATTCTTTATCGGCAGCAACACCACCGCCATGTTGGAAAAAACACAAATTCCACTCTTAATGCTGAGGTGATTTTTGTCCCCGGAAATAACTCCGGGGACAAATAAATACGTTCAATTTACTGGAGTGAACATGAAACATGAAATTGCGGTGAGTGTAATAATCCCCGTTTACAACGCAGAAAAAACCATCAAATCCTTGATCGAAGATATCTTGATAGAAGACAGGATCAACATTGAAGTTATTATCGTTAACGATGGCTCCTCAGACAACACGTCAACGATAATTAACTCCATAAAGGATGGCAGGGTTCAAGTGATTGAACAAAATAATAAAGGTGTATACGCGGCCAGAAATAATGGATTAGACAAGCATAAAGGCCAGTGGGTCATGTTTCTGGATGCCGATGACGATGTGTCTGAAGGATTCATTTATAACAGGTATATCCAGGCTTCCAGCCATAATGCTGATGTGCTTTTGTCCAATGCCTGGAAGCTTTGGCATGAAGGCGATAATAAAAAACCCGTGCATACTAACCAGCCTTATGATGAGGTTTTATCCGGCAATGCGTGGATGAGTCACGCAGTAAAAGTCAGGGAATGGCCACATTACCTTTGGTTACAGATAGTTAGATCTGACTATATCAGGAATAACAATCTGTCATTTCATGATGGCCGGAGTCATAAAGATATTTTATGGACGATGGAATTGGCGTTGGCAAATGGGCGTTTCTACATATCAAAAGATATGGACTACACCTACAAGTACAATAATGAATCCATCACAAATCGCGGTGATTATTTCGACGTCCGAGCAGAATGCTATATTGATGTAATATCTAAAACCATCGGTCACGCAAAGTCGATAAAAAATAATGATTTGAGCGTATCGCTGTTTAGGCATGCCCTGTATGAGGCTAGACACTTTCTAGGTTTATATAGAAAAAAGGTGAGGGACAAAGAAAAAATCAGGCGGTTATTTGTTAGAGAAATAGCATATAAAGATTTAATAAAAGGTGTATATAGCCTTAGTGATATTTTCTTTTTACTGAAAGTTTTCGTAAAAACAAAAAAATTCACTGGTGCTAGCCCGAAATTAAAATGGATAATTATATTGCTATTGGCTTAACATGGGGAATACTTATCTCGCTGCGAATGCCGTAGTTAATCCAGCGATACGTGACTGACGGTGAGTAATTGGTAGCACTATACCTTTCATTTTACCCTCCCATTACTGGGGATCCCTCAGTAATAGGTGGTCTTTCGTCTCCGCTTCCTTGGTATATGCAAACTTGATACGGGGTACGATGAGCTATCAACATACTCGTGAGGTAGTATTGGTGATTTTTTAGCTATCACCATAGACCCATGAAGTAATCTGTACGAAAAATAGGCTTAGCGTAGGATATTTTCCGTTTTCCAAGCGGACCCCATCACTGGCGGCTTTTCCCTGAGCTGTTCATAAAACGCCCTGGTTTGCTCATGATTCCATAACCGATCCAGCTTCGTTTCTTTGAATACCTTTTGCCAGCATGTACGGTCGATATAACAACGGCCCATTTCCAGAGTTGACTCCAGTGACTCCGGCAACCCAAAAATGTTCGGTTTCATGATATCAGGGTGAAAAAGGGAAATTTCGGCCAACGCAGAAGCCTCAGCAATCAGACGCATTCCCTGTTCAAATTTCTGCATGGCTTCATCACGCCTGGCAGCAATTTGCTCAGTTCTGGTGCTGTAGATGAGCTGGTTATCATTGTTCATACATGCCCCTTGCTACGATGCTTCATAATGACGGACATCAATCCACCTCATGTTCTTGCAGAAGAACTACATCACCGACTACAAAATCCTTTGAGTGCAGATTGCCGCAGTTATGACCAACCTGGGAAGCAAGCATGTTGAACGGTTTTTCCTTTTGCTTGCCGTTGGAGTCGACAATCATGAACTTGTAAAACTTGCCATCGATGTTAAATGCTCTCAGCCCTACAAACTCAAGATGACCACCAACCAGATCATTCAATTGGTGGACCATAAACTTGCCCTGATCCCCCTCTCCTGTTACTTCAAATGCCTGCCCGTCAGTACAAATTTTGACACCCATGTAAATTCTCCTGCTTCTGGGTAGTAACGCTGCGAGATTCGCAGAATTCACACAGCGCACGTTATAGTAAATCATTTACTAGATACTATTCACTGGAAATTTAACATACGTTCAATAAAACCTAAGGGGGTTTACGGCATCATTTTGATTATTTTTCGGTAATTTTAAATATGCAGATTAATCAATGACTTACATGTCAACCTGAGGAGTTTAATGATAATAATACTACATAGTCCGTTTTGTGAGCATCTTTCTCAACGTGACAACGTCACAATCGGTAAATAGTTAATGATTTATTAGTAACTGAAGTCGCAATGCCGTCATCTGTCCTTGGCCGCAGGTATGCCCTATAAGGTTGATAAAGACATGCGTGAGTTATTGGCCGGAGAGCTTAGGAATGGCAACCGGCTGCGATGGCCGAATTAATAGCTTCTGCTGCTGATTGAGCTGCTGGATTGGGGAGGTTCAAGATCAGAGGCTTCCATTACCAGTCGACGTAGACAGGATGACATGCACAAAGCCAATTGTTTGCTGCCATTATGGATAACTCTCAATATTTCGTCTTTAAGCGATCTTGCCCCGAAAATAGCGATGTTAATATTTGTGCTGAAGGAATTTTCTTCATGGTTTTTGTTCCATAGGGTGAAGTCGAGTTATCCATTATTTGATAGGACACATTATGTACACATTGATTCTGGTATTGAGCATGTCGGTTCGCGAAGGCGTATCAACAGAACAAATTACAGGTTATATAAGTCTGGATAAGTGCAAAGAAGCGGCAGCAACAATAGTAGGGGAATCTCATAATAGAGGCTGGCTTTGTGTTAAGCAACCAGGGTCAGTCACGTCTCCAGCAAATCATTAATATATGTTAAATACGGAGTCAATAATGTTACAGTTCGCATTGTTCTTGGCATTGATTTACGCGTTTTTTTACCTTTTCACTTCTGGTGCTTTGAAAAATATTCATAAATCATTACAGTTGATATTTTACACCCCAATCTTATATTTAGGTTTACTTTTGCTAACTGCGAACTTATGCCTGACCGTTCTATTAAATGCTGATCTCACATCCACGCTTGAGATTCAATCTGAACTAAGTGTTGTAGCAACATCGAAGTTTTTGCAGACATCTGACTCAGTTAAAATGGGATTCTTTTATCTAGGGGTTTCATTGATTCCAATATCAGTGTTTGTGAAACTGGGTATTTATCTGTCTTTGCGCTTCAGATAGTTGAAGGCGATTTGAGAATGCACCACCTTCACTTCATACGTTATTGAGTTTGGCGGAAAGGGTAAGGTTCATTTATGTGTACATGCTTAGTCAGTAGAACCTTACTGCGCCTAGCTCATGCTAACAATGATTTGTTCGATATGTCCTCAAATCAACATAAACATCGGTTGGATTCTAAGTATTTACTCTAGAAATAGCCAAAAAATATTGTTTCAGTCTCATCTTCACGTTATAAAGCACAGATTATGGTAAGCTTAATACCGTGAATTTAATTTATTCTTTGTGAGGTTATATGTCAGAAGCAATCAAATCATTAAATAACATCCGTACTCTTCGTGCTCAGGCTCGTGAACTGCCACTGGAGGTTCTCGAAGAAGTACTGGAAAAGCTGACTGTTGTTGTTGAAGAACGTCGCGAAGAAGACTCTGCAAAACAGGCTGAAATAGAAGAACGCAATCAGAAACTTCAGACTTTCCGCCAGATGATGGAAGACGAAGGCATCAACCCTGAAGACCTTCTGGGTGTATTTAGCGCGAAGTCTGACAAAGTTAAAAAAGTTCGTGAACCTCGTCCAGCCAAATATAAATATACAAATGAAGATGGCGAAACTAAAACATGGACTGGTCAGGGTCGCACTCCAAAGGCTTTGGCTAAGCAGTTGGCAGCAGGCAAATCCCTGGACGAATTCCTGATTTAAAGAATCGTTATCATGGCAACATTTTTAACTCTATCCTCAGAGTTCGGATGTTGCCATTTTTTTTCTGTTATTGAACAACGTTAATCCTTTCATTTGTTTTGGCTAATTTCTCTTCTTCTCTTCTGTGTCAATTTTCTTTAGTCTGGTTTTAAACTTCAAAACCATGCTTTACTTTCGTACTTCATCGGGTCCGCTTGGAAAAAGGAAATTATCCTCCGTTAAGCGTTTTAAGCTAACGGGTGATTTCGTTCCATTGAGCGCGAACCCCCGACCGTAAGGGATGTACGAAATGATCCGGCTGTCCGTTAATGGTTTTGCTTACTTTCGGACATGTTGTCTACATGCTGTACGTAATCGAACATATTCGTACAGTCTGATTAATTAACACAGCTCAATAATAATATATAGTGATTATTCAATAAAAAATACAATACGGAATTTTTTCGACTGGACACTTTTTCCGATAGTGCCATTTTGCCTGGTGAATATTTAATTTCAAAATATGACTGAATGGGTTTGTCCCCAGTATTCAGCCAGGATGATGTACATGTGAGGGGAGGGGAATACCAGATAGGAGGCAGGGAGCACGACGGCGAAAACTGGACAGAATAACGTTTATGTCCAGAGTGGTGAGGATTACCTGCCATATAGGGGCCCGTTTGGGAAACGGGAAATATTGTACGTTAAGGCGAACATTTGTACTGCCGAAGGGCAGGCAGGAACCAAAGTGGTATAGACGGGATAGCTGTAACTATTGAAATAGTGGGTGCGAGATTGTCTGACTGGTTTTACATCTGCTTCGGAGAACTTAGTGCAACGCCCCGGCGACTGCCGGGACGAATACGCAAGGGTTATTGCATAATCCCTGACCAGCCGTGATAGCCCATATAAATTCCCACCAGGGCAATCAGCACGCTGGAGAAATAGGGAGCCCGACGCGCCAGGGTATCAAATCCACGCCAGCGCTTTGTGGCCTGTCGCACACTGTAGGCCGCTGCGGCACCCACCGTGACCAGCGTGATTGCCAGGCCAATACTGAAGCATAAAACCAGCGCGGCCCCGAGTGAAAACTCTTTCACCTGAATACAAAGCAGAAGGACCGTAATGGCAGCCGGACACGGGATCAGCCCGCCTGTCAGCCCAAACAGGATTATCTGACCGGTGGTCACATTCCGGTTGGCGAAGCGTTTTTTAATATCGTTAGCATGGGCTTTTTCATGCGCATCCTGGAATTCCTTTGAGGAGGCATCCAGTCCTTTGAGCGCTGAATGTTCGTGTTCGTGTTCATGAAATGTCACGTCGTAGTCATGAACATGACCGCGATGACCTAACGTCAGACGAACCTCAAAGCTGTGCGGCTCCGGGATAGCCTGTGTGGACTCCATGAAGCCGTCTTTCTCGACAAAATCGAAGACCTGCGAAAAGGTGCCTTTACCCCGGTTTGTCACCAGTGAGACATCCCGGGTTTGCCAGTTCTGACCGCTCAGGGTACGAAAACGCCAGTGCGGCAGCTGGCCTTCTTCAAAAATAGAGAGTTCGACTTTACCGTGGCCGGTATCAATAATCCGCGTTTCGTCATGCTCATGATGCCCGTGCGCATGTTCTTCTTCCTGCTCCAGTTTCCACAGACGTTCACCGCTCCATGTCCGCCAGAACATCCATGCCGCAGTGCCGAGAATAATGACGGCGGAAATCAGCTGAAACCAGGGTTCGGCTGATTCAGCGGTGAATTTCCGGCTGATATACATCCCGCCCAGCGCAATCATCCAGACGATGGCCGTATGGGAAAGCGTGGCAGCCAGGCCCAGCATGACAGCCTGTCTGACGGTTCCCCGGATAGCGACAATAAAAGCGGCCATCATGGTTTTGGAATGTCCCGGCTCAAGACCGTGAAGCGCACCGAGCAAAATGGCGCTGGGAACAAACAGCCATGCGTTGGCCACGCCCTGCTGTAACAACGCAGAAAAATCGGTCATTTTCTCTTACCTCAAAGGTACCTGGTTATCTCTTTAAATTCGCTGAGCGACGTGTCAGATGCATGCTGGCTGTCTTCCAGGGCATGTTCCAGACAATGGTCCAGGTGATCATGAATAAGCGTTCGCTTGGCATTCGTTATCGCCTTTTCCACAGCGGACAACTGCTGGGCGATATCCAGGCACGGTTTTTCGTCTTCGAGCATCTGGATAGTGCTCTTCAGATGCCCTGCGGCACGTTTCAGCCTTTTAATGATGTCGGGGTGTGAAGTGTGAACTGACATGATTTCCTCCTCTTCTCCGGGCGATGGGAATATTCGCCTCGCCACATCCCCCCCAGGGGGATAAGGAATGTTAAAGAAGCGGATGAGCAAAGGCAAGCATTCTTCCGGGCAGGAGCAGAAATAAAAGGGGCTGAACGGAGGCGAAAAACCCGGGCAAGCCCGGGTTGGCAGATTAAATAACGCGTTTAATCGTCATGTACTGGCCGTTGGTATCCAGACGGATCGTGACGCTCTTCGTGCCACGGTTGCGCCAGAACCAGCCATGCTTTCCGTCGAAAGCCGCCTGGATAATCCCCTCTTTGGCGGTGATCTGGCGATCTTTCCCGTAACCGTGATAGAACCCCTTCGGCGCATTGGTCGGATCACCATGGGCATCAACGTTAACCGGTCCGGAGCTTGTCCACTGATAACTCACCTGCGCATCCTTACGCATGTCGAGTTTAATCTCTGCGGCTTCGTTTGGCTTAAGCGTAATCACCATCTGGTTGCGTTGAACACCCGCCGCCTTCGTTTCCTGTGACGGTATGACGGACGGGGTATCCCGCTCCGGAGCACTGTTTTGCGCTATCACCGGGGGATTATCAGGAACCGTGCTTACCGTCGCTGGGCGGGCAACCGGGGCCTGAATATTGACGACGGCCTGTTGGTCCGACTCCGCTTCTTCAGCCAGCTGCGTTTTGATCTCTCCCATTTGTTTTAACCCGAGAACCCGGCCTATGCCGGTTGGGTCTATAGCATATTCAGACGGCATCACCACGGTAATGAGTAATGTCAGGGCAACGATGGCGGCCATCAGGGTGGACTGCATCAGCTTCAGTGAAGAAGGAAGCTCAGCGCGGGTAGGTAAATCAGTGTTGTACATAATTCATTCTCTCTCAGGCAAGGATATAGCCACAAAGCTGGTAGCTCATCAGCAGGAAACCGGCGCTCATCATCACAACGTTAGCGGTGTAGGCATGACGGAAAAAGCTCGCGGTCTGACGCCAGTAACTCATCACGATCAGAATAGCGCTGAGAGCCAGTAACTGGCCTATCTCCACCCCCACATTGAACGCGATCAGATTAACGAACAGGCCATCAGGGGAGATCTCGAATTCCTTTATTTTCGTCGCCAGACCAAAGCCGTGGAAGAAACCAAAGATGAGCGTTGCCAGTCTGATATCCGGCTGGAAACCAAACCAGCGCTGGAACGCCCCAAGATTATCGAGCGCCTTATAGACCACCGACAGACCGATGATGGCATCAATGAGATACGCGCTGACGCTGATATCAAAGAAAACGCCAATCAGCAGCGTGCTGGAGTGACCAATGGCAAACAGGCTGACGTACAAACCGATGTCGCGCATTTTGTAGAGAAAGAAAATCACCCCGAACAGAAACAGCAGGTGATCGTAACCGGTCACCATGTGCTTTGCACCAAGGTAGATAAACGGGAGGATGTTTATCCCGGTAATTTCCTGAATGTACCCTTTGTCGCCTTCGGCTACGCCGTGTGCAGATGCACCCTGGCTGTAGAAAAGCAATAAAAGTACAAAAAACAGACAGGCAGAGCGCATTCTGGCGGAAAAAAGGCCGTCATACACCCCGCCACGTAATGCAAGGTTCGTGAACATAAAAAATCCTTAAGCTATGAATAATAACGCTTTAACAGCAGGAATCAGACAAGCCCGGACCTTGGGGGACGCTCAGGAGTAGACAGGGAAACGAAATAATGACGGGGACTTCCATGACCATACACAGCTCTGTTTTTGCCCTGCCAGACATAGAATTCCGTCAGTGCAAAAAGCTTATTGATGTCATGAGAATGATCGGCATTCAGGTGATGCACATTGCCGTGGGAATGAAATAAGAGCGTGTTGTGCTCATCAGGGGAAGCATCATTATCGTGCTGATGTGCTTCGGTGGTCTGCATCGATGACATCTGAGAGGACTGCGGTTTTGCCAGCAGCAAAGCGCTCATCATGGCAAAGGCCACAACAAACAGCACAGCTCTGGAGATAAACGCAGATTTCACAAACACCGCTAACGACACCTTTGCCATAAAAGTAACTTTCGGCGCTAATCTAAACTGCCTGCTGGTTGCATAGCAATGGAAATTTTCAGGTCTTCTGGTCGTCCCGGTAAGATGAAAGAAGAATTATTCGCTGTCATTTCATCTCTGGCGCAGAAGACATCTGAGCAGCCAGATTTAATCAGTACCGGATATTTTGTTAAGTGCCTGTATCCGACAAACCTGAGAAGAACTATAGCCGGTAGCTTCTGCTGTCTCCCGTATACTGAGTTTCTTAACCTGTCGGTAGTACAATACCTTTTGATGTCGTTCGTGATCGGCCTGCTTGCCCCGGTATTTACCCAGAGAATGAGCGCGTTTAATTCCCTGTTGCTGTCGCTGGCGGCGACTCAACCAGTCCTTATGTGACATTGCGGCCATCAGGTCGATCAACATATTGTTGATAGCCGTAATGACAGCGCGGGTTATCGGGTCAGCCTGTGTAGGGTCTTTATCTGACAGAGCCTGCCATGACGTGGGGACATCCAGACTGACAATCCGCAACTCGTGTTGCTCAATTTGCTTTTTCAGCGTCATCCAGTCGCTGTTGCTCAGGCGAGTCAGACGGTCTATCTGCTCGACCAGTAAAATATCATTATGGTGACTGTCCATTAGCAGTCGTCCCAGTTCCGGGCGGTCCAGTTTTGTACCACTGATGTTCTCCCGGTAGTAGCTGGCTATTTTATACCCTCTTTCCTGAACGAACTGCTCCAGCATGTCTTTTGCCCGATCCGCAAACTGATCTTCCGTCGACGCTCTCAAATAAGCTCTGATGAACATTTTTTCACCGCATTATAGCATTTAAGTTATTGCATTTATTCTATCGCATATAGGTTATGTCATTAATGGCGTACCGTCACGTTTTGATTATGGCGTCAGGGTGTACCCTTATGCGATAACCATTTTCGTTAAAAATACCGCATCGAATAATTTATGAGGGAAACTATATGGCAAGGAGGCAGATTCTTTCTCTGTCGGAAAGAGAATCATTACTGGCATTACCGGACGATGAGTTAACGCTGACCCGAATGGCATATTTCAGTGAGCAGGATCTGGCATTTATTAATGCCCACCGTAAACCTGCAAGCCGATTTGGTTTTGCCGTTCTTCTCTGTTATCTGAAAAATGTCGGCTTTGCCCCGGATAAAAAATCATCCCCACCCGCAGAATTACTCAAAATCATCGGTGCCCGACTTAAACTTTCAGCAGAGCTCTGGCAGGAATATATTTCCGGCCGTGGTACCACCCGGCGCGAGCACCTGGGGGAACTGTATCGGTATCTGGAGCTGAAGGCCTTTAATGGGGCACTTCAGAAAGAATGCATCCAGCATCTACTCCCTCTGTCTACCAGGACCGATCGGGGCATACTTATCGCCGAGGAATTACTGAAGCATCTGCATCAACAGCGAATTATTATTCCTGGTATTGATGTTGTGGAACGTACCTGTGCTGAAGCAATGACACTGGGTGATAAAGCAGTTTACACCACATTGAATGCGCATCTTGGCATCACGCATAAATCAGTGCTTGATGCGCTACTGGTGACAACTGACAAACAAATCTCCCGTTTGACGTGGTTGCTTCAGCCTCCGGGAAAGATCAATGGAAAGAATGTGCTGCAACATATAGATCGCCTTAACGCCATTGAAGCTCTGGCGCTACCGGAAGGCGTGGAGAGAACTGTTCACCAGAATCGGTTGCTGAAACTCGCGCGTGAAGGCCGCAAAATGAGCAGCCGTGATCTGGCTGATTTTGCCCCTGCACGTCGGTATGCAACGATGGTCTGTGTACTGACTGAGGCAAGAGCCACAATCATTGATGAAATTATAGAACTGCATGAACGTATACTGGGCAGTATGTTCAGTCGGGCAAAACGTCAGCAGGCCGAACGCCTTCAGAAAACAGGCAAGCTGATACAGCAGAAATTACGTCAGTATGTTTCCGTTGGACAGGCTATTCTGGATGCACGCAACGCAGGCGAAGATCCTCTGTCTGCTGTTGAACGGATATTACCGTGGGAAGATTTTGCCTCCAGCCTGGAGGAAACCCGACTTCTTGCTCGCAAAGATAATTTCGAACCGCTTCATCTTGTTACCGAAAAATTCAGCACGCTGCGCAAATATTCTTCCCGGTTGTTATCGGCCCTGCAACTGAGGGCCACTCCGGCCGCCTTACCGCTTAATGATGCCCTTGATACTATCCGTGAGATGTACCGTAAACAGCTACGAAAGGTTCCTTCATCGGCTCCGCTGGATTTCATCCCTGAGAGCTGGAAAAAGATGGTGATCACCCCCGCAGGCATTGACCGGCAATACTATGAAATTTGCGCCATGAATGAGCTGAAGGGAGCTCTGCGGGCCGGTGATATCTGGGTTCAGGGCTCCCGACGCTACAAGAATTTTGATGACTATCTTATGCCACGCAGCGATTTCGAAAAACTATTAAATAATAATAAGTTAAATGTACCTGTCGAAACTGAATGCAGAGCTTACCTTAAGGTCAGGCTAACGCTGCTGGCTTCCCGGCTGGAGGAAGTTAACGCAATGGCGGTCACCGGAGAACTTCCTGATGTGGACATTACAGATAAAGGTGTAAAGATCACGCCACTGGATAACAGCGTTCCTTCCACAATCTCACCCCTGGCTGACCTGATTTACAACATGTTGCCGCACCCAAAAATTACAGAAATACTGGATGAAGTTGAACGATGGACTGTCTTCACGCGACATTTTACCCATCTGAAGAATCCACTCACCCGACCACAGGATAACCGTTTGCTGCTCACCACCATCCTGGCGGACGGCATTAATTTGGGGCTGACCAAAATGGCTGAGTCTTGTCCGGGAACCACTCGAGCTTCGCTGGAAAACATGCAGGCATGGTATATCCGCGATGAAACCTACGCTGCCGCCCTGTCTGAGCTGGTTAATGCCCAGAAATCGCGTCCGCTGGCTGCATTATGGGGAGACGGTTCAACCTCATCTTCTGACGGCCAGAATTTTCGGGTTGGCAGCCATGGCCGCTATGCGGGTCAGGTCAACCTGAAGTACGGTCAGGAACCGGGAGTTCAGTTTTATACGCACATTTCTGATCAGTACAGCCCGTTTTATACCAAAGTGATCAGCCGTGTTCGTGACTCCACCCACGTACTTGATGGCCTTCTTTATCACGAAAGTGATCTTGAAATAACGGAGCATTACACCGATACGGCAGGTTTCACGGAGCATGTTTTTGCGCTGATGCATTTGTTGGGATTCGCTTTTGCACCAAGGATCCGGGATCTTCACGATAAGCGGTTGTTTATACGGGGGAAAGCTAATGAATACCCCGCACTACAATCAATTATTTCCACAACACCACTGAATATCAAAGAGATAGAAACACACTGGAATGAAATTCTGAGGCTGGCGACCTCAATAAAGCAGGGAACAGTGACAGCCTCTCTGATGCTGAAAAAACTGGCCAGTTATCCGAAACAGAATGGGCTTGCTAAGGCGCTGAGGGAAATAGGTCGCATTGAGCGAACACTGTTTATGCTGGACTGGTTTCGCGATCCTGCACTGCGTCGCAGAGTTCAGGCAGGTCTGAACAAAGGAGAAGCCCGGAATGCGCTTGCCAGAGCCGTTTTCATGCATCGTCTGGGGGAAATAAGGGATCGTGGTCTGGAAAACCAGAGTTACCGCGCCAGTGGGCTTACGCTGATCACCGCAGCGATCACATTGTGGAATACCGTATATATAGAAAACGCCATTAATCTGCTGAAAAAGAAAGGGATACATATCAATGATCAGTTGCTGTCACACTTGTCTCCGCTGGGCTGGGAGCACATTAATCTGACGGGAAACTATATCTGGCGAAACAATAAAAAACTGACTGAAGGGAAGTATCGTCCTTTGCGGCCAGTTGATGTCAGTCAGTACAAAAAATTATCTTAACGTACAATATTTTCCGTTTCCCAAACGGAGCCCCAGATGGGCGCTCAGGGCTTCGGGCGACGCGCTGGTCAGCGCCGTGCGCTCACGGGTGCGCCAGCGCTGATGCCAGAGCTTCTTGTCCTCGCGCTCGCTGCCGCAGGTCGTGTGCCCGACGATGGGTGTTTTGCGGCGGCTGCGGCTCATAACGTAGTGGTCTCCAAGAACATTCAGGACTGATCCCAGGCGTCGATGGTCAAGACCTGATCGGCAGGACAGGCGGCTACGCGGTCGGGAACTGGATGGTGTTCAGTCTCATGCCGACCCCATTCGATTGATCGCGTCGCTTGCGGCACGCTGCGACGCAAGGAGGTTTGCGACCTGGTTTAGCAGCCGTGTCCGCTGCATGTCTGTTACCTATCTCCCCGACCGCTCATTGGACCAACTCCAGAGATTGGGCTCTATCGCTCAGCCAATACGAAACCGGCATTGGCTGATGCCACAACCGAGACTAACACAAATGGCTCGGTACCTGTATTTCGCGCCCCGTGCACTTGGCCCGGTCTTGCCACGGCTATCTCACCTTCCCTGAGGGCACGAACAATCCCATTGCCCTGAAAGTAATCAGCCATTCCCGACAAAACAGTCCACGTGTCTTGGCCGTGAGGATGAATGTGAGCCGCAATTTCCTGCCCGGGATGGACATGCCAAACCACGATAATTGAGTCTCGGGTTTCAAGCACAACGGAACGAATAGGCTCGCCTTCGGACGGCTGAACATACTCGGCTACAGAAAATATTCTCGATTCAACAGTCATCGGAGATCCCTCTTTCACAGTTGTCGTTACGGTCTTCATCGTCGGCATCCTGACGCACGGCGGGCAATTGCTGGAGCAACGCCGGCAGCCATTCCTGTACCGTCTCCCACACCACATCGAGGTTGATGTCGAAATAGCCGTGAGCCATGCGATTACGCATATTGCGCATGCTGCGCCACGGCACGTCGGCATGCGCCTGGGTGAACTCGACGTAGCCATCCATCACCTTTGTGGCCGCCTCGCCGATGACGATCAGGCTCATGATGACGGCCTGCTGGGTGCGCTTGTCGGCCAAGAAGTCGTCCTTGGCCATCCCTTCCACGAAGCTGCGCGCATCGGTTGCGGCCTGCTGAATGTGGTCGAGGTAATCGGGCAGGCGGTTCTCGCTCATATCGGTTGCGCCTCCGCGAGCACCTTGGCCCGGAACTTCGGCGGCAGGTCGCCGGGAGTCAGCAGATCGACGTCAACGCCGAGCAGCGATTTCAGTTCTTCTTCCAAATCGCCCAAGTCCAACAACGTGGCACCGGGCAGCGCATCGACCAACAGGTCGAGGTCGCTGCCATCCCGGTCGGTGCCATGCAGCACCGAGCCGAAGACGCGCGGGTTCGCGGCGCGAAAGCGGCCTACCGCTTCACGCACTGCGCTTCGCTTCATGTCAAGCACAACAGACGGTCGCATGGGCATCCTTTCTTATCGAAACTCGTTGAGATGATATGCAATCAAGAATAGAATTTCAAGAACTATTTTCGAGAATCGCAATGCCTTGATTCCCGTGCCGCGCCGGTTGCCTTGGCGGGCTTGTCACAAACCTACGTTTTCAAGAAGAAGGAAACCGCATGCCCCGCCGTTCGATCCTCTCCGCCGCCGAGCGCGAAAGCCTGCTGGCGTTGCCGGACACCAAGGATGAGTTGATCCGTCACTACACGTTCAGCGAAAGCGACCTCTCCATCATCCGGCAGCGGCGCGGCCCGGCCAATCGGCTGGGCTTCGCGGTGCAGCTCTGCTACCTGCGCTTTCCCGGCGTCATCCTTGGCGCTGATGAGCCACCGTTCCCGCCATTGCTGAGACTGGTCGCCAACCAGCTCAAGGTCGGCATCGAAAGCTGGGACGAGTACGGGCAGCGTGAGCAGACCCGACGCGAGCACCTGGTCGAGCTGCAAACGGTGTTCGGCTTCCAGCCGTTCACGATTGGCCACTACCGGCAGGCTGTCCAGTTGCTGACCGAGCTGGCCATGCAAACCGACAAGGGCATCGTGCTGGCCAGAGCCTTGATCGAGCACCTGCGGCGGCAGTCGGTCATTGTGCCCGCCCTCAACGCCGTCGAGCGGGCGAGCGCCGAAGCGATTACCCGCGCCAACCGGCGTCTCTACGACGCCTTGGCTGAGCCGCTGACGGACGTGCATCGCCGTCGCCTCGACGATCTGCTCAAGCGCCGCGACAACGGCAAGACGACGTGGCTGGCCTGGCTGCGGCAATCCCCGGTCAAACCGAACTCGCGGCACATGCTGGAACACATCGAACGCCTCAAGGCGTGGCAGGCGCTCGACCTGCCCTCCGGCATCGAGCGGCTGGTTCACCAGAACCGGCTGCTCAAGATCGCCCGCGAGGGCGGCCAGATGACGCCCGCCGACCTGGCGAAGTTCGAGCCGCAGCGGCGTTACGCGACCCTGGTGGCGCTCGCCATCGAGGGCATGGCCACCGTCACCGACGAAATCATCGACCTGCATGACCGCATCCTGGGCAAGCTGTTCAATGCCGCCAAGAACAAGCATCAGCAGCAGTTCCAGGCATCCGGCAAGGCGATCAATGCCAAGGTGCGGCTGTTCGGGCGCATCGGCCAGGCGCTGATCGAGGCCAAGCAAGCGGGCCGCGATCCGTTCGCCGCCATCGAGGCCGTCATGTCCTGGGATGCTTTCGCCGAGAGCGTCACCGAAGCGCAGCGGCTCGCGCAACCCGAGGACTTCGATTTCCTGCACCGCATCGGCGAGAGCTACGCCACGCTGCGCCGCTACGCGCCGGAATTTCTCGACGTGCTCAAGTTGCGGGCCGCGCCCGCCGCCAAGGACGTACTCGACGCCATCGAGGTGCTGCGCAGCATGAACAGCGACAACGCCCGCAAGGTGCCCACCGACGCGCCGACCGAGTTCATCAAGCCGCGCTGGCAGAAGCTGGTGATGACCGACACCGGCATCGACCGGCGCTACTACGAACTGTGCGCGCTGTCGGAGCTGAAGAACGCGCTGCGCTCCGGCGACATCTGGGTGCAAGGCTCGCGCCAGTTCAAGGACTTCGAGGACTACCTGGTGCCGCCCGCGAAATTCGCCAGCCTCAAGCAGGCCAGCGAATTGCCGCTGGCCGTGGCCACCGATTGCGACCAGTACCTGCATGACCGGCTGACGCTGCTGGAAACGCAGCTCGCCACCGTCAACCGCATGGCGCTGGCCAACGAGCTGCCGGACGCCATCATCACGGAGTCGGGCCTGAAGATCACGCCGCTCGATGCGGCGGTGCCCGATACCGCACAGGCCCTGATCGACCAGACGGCGATGATCCTACCGCACGTCAAGATCACCGAATTGCTGCTGGAGGTAGACGAATGGACGGGCTTCACCCGGCACTTCGCCCACCTGAAGTCAGGCGACCTGGCCAAGGACAAAAACCTGTTGCTGACCACGATCCTCGCCGAC
>CBCPKK010000008.1:0-150496 GCA_965119215.1 uncultured Buttiauxella sp. | reverse complement strand
TCTATCTGGAGCGGGCCGCGAACGCCTTGCGTGGCCACGGTCAAGCCGTCGATGACGGCCTGTTGCAGTACCTGTCGCCGCTCGGCTGGGAGCACATCAACCTGACCGGCGATTACCTCTGGCGCAGCAGCGCCAAGATCGGCGCGGGCAAGTTCAGGCCGCTACGGCCGCTGCAACCGGCTTAGCGTGCTTTATTTTCCGTTTTCTGAGACGACCCCTAGAAGTCCTCTTATTTTGTCACTTTTAATGTTGGTTTTATGCCAGTTATTAGAGGGCTATTTAGAATCATTCTGCACTCTCCAGCTCCGCATCACAGCTAAATTGATTGATATGAAGGCGTGTGAACTCAGCCCAACGTTTACGTAGGTTTTCAGGATTTATAAAGCTCTTCATTTTATCCCGGGTTAACGCTTGTCCGGTAAACTGTGCTGGATGCAGGCTTTCTAAAGCTGCTTTTGTAAAATGCATACGAAGAGTATCGGGCTCGATGGCGAATTCATGATGATCAAACAGTGCGTGGATATCTCGCCTCAGTAATATCCCATTGCTTCTGTCGGGAAGGCCACGGTCGCAGTGAGGGGTCAAATGGGCTGCTTCAGTGATACATCTCAGGCTTGCTCCAGTTACAACGCATCGATGGAAACAATTCTCTCTAACATCTTCGGCAAAAGGCGACTGGTCAGGGCGGCTTAATATTGTTACTTCGGAGCCTTCCCGGTAGTCACGTGGGCGTTCTTCAAATTCTGGCAACTCAACATAAGTCACCCCGCCACGCCCGGTTTGACCATTAAACAATTTAGATATGCCCCAGGAGATACCAGCCAGTACAAGATTATCGATTAAGACCACTTTTTTGATACTGTTTTTCACCGGCTGGTGGCCGACAAATGAACCAGTATAGACAAAGTAACTTCCGTCCTTTTGTTTAACCCGCAGGACAACAAACCTGATTTTGCGTTTAGAATCTAGCCCCCAGTTTCCAGAACGGCCGCAGCCTGTGTCTAGATTTAATTTTGTATCGCCGCGAATCCCATCGGTCTTAATTGACAGTACGGCTCCATGCAGATTGAGGTCCTGAATACTTTTAATTTTTTGGAGTGTAGTCTTATTCATTCAATTACTTGCCCTGTAGTTAAACATTTGGTGGTTATATCTTAAGTTATGCCGAGTTTTGACAACACTGCGGCTAATTCTTTTCTTGAGATTTCACCCGTATTTCCCGTTTGGAAGCTTGACTCAACCTCTTTACCACGGACTATTTGAATAGCACCCTTACTGGTGAGCTCCGTATCAAAGAGATAAAATGGCTCGCACGGGCTATGTCTCCGGTTATCTCGAAGAAGGAACTCTATGGACTCTTTTTTTTCGCCCGAAAATCCCGGACCAAATATAATACCTGCAATTAATGATGGGTCGTGATGAAAAATGCGGTCGGAATGATCTTTCGATAACAGGAAACTTAACTTCCAAACTTTGGTTGCTATATATGTTCTTGTGTGAAAAATCCTTTTCTCAGCCTCATATTTCCAAAATTTATTTTTAACCAAAAGAATATTACGAATCGACTTATCATCCCCTAGAGCACTCTGGAGGATTGGAATGTGTTTTTCGCAATCTTCATATTCAACGTTATCAACAATAAACGGGAAGTATTCTTTAGAATATATATTCCTTGTAAGGTTAATTTCGTTATTAAGCGCATTATAGATTACAACACAACCTTTGAATCCTGCGGCGTAATGAGCCCACATCATTGGCTCCAGGGCTCTGGTTGAGAATGACACGCTATAAACACCGGCTCTGATCCCTTTCAACACCCTATCTCTGATCCCATTTTTACAAAGTAAGATCAACTCTGACCGTGACTCACTCGAATCTTTGAATGGGGTACTTTTAATTGATTCGCTACTTTTTAAATGTCGACCTAACGAAGCTACAATAGCATCATCATATTTCAAGAATGTACATTCGAGCTGCTCAATTGATCCATCCATCGGTGTCCCATGGAATATGCGGCACAATTCCTTTGCCAGACTACGGTCAGTCAAATCAAGCACGTCCTGCAACTCTCTGACGCCTGCAATAAATTCACTTTCTAACAGTCTCTGCCACATATGAATTTCATCCTCAAAAAAATAGGATGTTTTTAAATCATTAGGGTCGTTAAGCTGTTCATGTGATGAAAAATAGAGTTCGTTGTAACGAATGGCTTTATCAAAGAAAAAGTCCGGTCTGTAGTATTTGAATAAGTACATGCTAAGCCTTCTATTAGATGGCGGGATTTCCCACCTCTATCACTGCTTTTCCCTCAATTGCCGACAGAACTCTTTGTTTTAAAGAAAAGCACCTGACGTGATTAACGCATCATTTACACTGATATCCTTACCTTTTTCGGGAAAACTGTAAAGCCCTGACATCTCGGAAGTACCCTTCAGAGATACATCATCGCTCAGGTTTGGCCTCAGCGCGGCACCGGCTGCCAGCGGAGCCGACACAGAAATACCGGGAACAAAGCCGTTGGAGGTCACTAATGTCAAAATTGCAAAGGTTCCTGGTTCTTCTGCTACAGGAGTCACTTGTTGAATGAAATGTGGCCGGAGCGTTTTCCGGTGGGCTGTTCAAACCACCACACGGATGATAGTGGGCTCAAGTAATGAACATGGAACTGCGGCCAATATTGCGTTTAAAGCGACCGGTTAACGCGAAGGCACCCTGTACACACCTTTTCTCGTCCAGTAATGGTATTGATTGAAACACCTACCTCAATTTTGCCCCCGAGGTTGTATTGTTCCAACATAACCCGATTCAACTTACCCGAGTAAATACTTCCAGAGCTGTTCAGACCGGACACTTTGAAAGTGATGATGTTGTTATCACCTGTAATAAACTCAGTTCTCTTAAATTTGAATTCCGTAGTAGTTGTTGGGGATTGAACAGATATCGAAATAACGTCTACCGGATACCAATGGTCGTATGTCATTTTCCTACCATTAATAATCATCCAGATGATGCCGACAAACAAACATCCCAGAGTGAAATAACCAAATTTAGTATTAAGTCTTTTTGATATGCCCATTTGTCCACCAGTGTCGCCAGCCCGGAATGGCTACCGTTAACCAGCAAAGATCGTATCACAGGGTGTTAAAAGAATTTTCTGGTAAGACTCGATTTTCTGGGTTTTAAAGAATGTTGAGCGGATTCTATGTGTTTACCGATGCCGTAAGAAACGATGTAATGCAACGGCCCGGTTAAGGTGGCTCAGAAACACCTGGTCTTCAGTGAACGTTGCTTTGCGTCCACCCATGCCATTGGGCGGGACAGGCAATAGTCGTTAAACATAAATATCACAGCAGAGCTTTAATACCTGGTGGTCATCCCCACCCCCGTGGTTAGACGTCAGGAATACTACAAAAAAGAACAACTGATTTTGATGATACGAACGGATCACGGGGTTTGAAGTCCAGTGATGTAAAAAACCACGCTAAGCAGTATCAGAAATCAATTTTGATACGATCCAGTCTCAAAATTACCAAAACACGATATTTGGAACCGATTTTTTGCCCCATATATACAGTCTCAAAAATTATGATATTTCAGACTGTTAGTTTCTTAACGTGGTTTTTCGCACGGTTGGCCCTCGCCCCCCATCACCAACCTGCTGAAGTACACGTTACCAACATAAGGGGTTTGAGGGCCAACCGTACGAAAACGTACGGTAAGCGAAAAATGAACGTCTGAAAAATCGATTAGTAGATAATACTGCCCGTTAAATGCCATTTTTCGATTAAAAAGACACCATTTTAAGGGTGTTTTACTATGTCCATTATGTTTCGATATATCAGACAGTTACTTCACTAACGTACGTTTTCGTTCCATTGGCCTTCAGACCCCACATACAGCTCATTACGTCCAGTTCTGCTGGCAGCGCGAGATCTGGCCTGTTATTCTTGGGTATACACATCTTCCGGTGAAGGTATTCATATGACTGATTACCCCTATGATGCGCCTTTTACGTTGACAACCAATCCTGTTGAGGGTGAGGTTTCTCAGGCGCTTGCACTGTATAAAATCGCGTTAATCAATGTCTCTTACCGTAATTTCTGGCATCGCCTGTCCTGTAAAATGGGAGACAAAGAGGCGCTTGAGCATGAGCATCGGCTTGTTGCACAAGAGCTATTGTGCCGAAAGGCTGTGAATCAGTCTGAGGAACACCGGGAAATGCTGGAATCCCTGATTAGCCGTCAGTCAGAAGAAAACAGACTGAGGGATCAGTTCACTCTGTTGCTGAACCGTTCATAATCAAGCATCAGGCCGCGCCAGCGGCCTTTTTTACGCCTCCAGTTATATCCCTTCGACGTTGGACATAAAGGTTATTCTGTCCAGTTCGCTCCTCGTTTCACGCAAAACCCTAACGGCCAGTAAGGATAAGGTGATAACTTTTATGCAGTTCGTCGTCGTTAATTTCTTGCCATAATCGGCACACTGATTGCCTGAGTTAAGTTATCGAGCAGATGACGTAGCTGGATTACTCCACCCGTTATGCCCCCATCCTGAAGTTGATACGCCCGGGAGTAAACGCCCTGTGTGAGCAACCTTTATACAATTTACATGTCCTCATCCCTCATGTTTCTCTCAAGGTCAACACCTGGCCCGAGCCCATCCTCCCCCCGATATCTGTACTTAAGCATTTTCGTGTTCTGCCCTGAGCATCGCCCCGCGAACTTTGAGAAAATAGAAAGAAAACAAAGAAAAAACAAAGAGATATCATCTGAAGGATTCTCGCCAGTCTTCAAATCAGGCGAAGCCTGACAGCTCCCTTGGCTTAGCAGATACAGGAGGGATGAGGACATGTAATTATACCGGTCACCGACGAGCTGGCCGGTGGAAACAATGGCATGCGGCCGGGGTTTCTCGCTGGCCGTTGTCCGGTCATTTGTGCGAACTGCATTTCCCGGCCAGCCCACCGGCTCCCGGACAAACTCGACCGGCGCCCACAATGGCAGTTTCATTCTGCTGTGTATCTGCATGCCTTGTTCTCCTTATCCGTTCGTCCGCTGGTGGTTCCGGCTCACCTGACAGGGAGCCGGTATGGGTTAAAACATCGGGTAGGTTCCACCAAACGAGTCCGTTACCGGTTGGCCGGTAACGTTTTCTTTGTCCTGGCTGGTGGCGGTCTGAAGCCGAATATTGAGTCGGGCAATCTCTTCCACGGCTTTGAGGAAATCAACCTCTTCGCACGTCAGACGCTCCCCCTCTTCACTGCCGGTGACCATATCCGACCAGAAGTCGAGCTTACTGATGCTCACGTGCTCGCTTGAATCGAGACAATGAGCCCGGAAATATCGCGTAAACATGGAGAATTCGTCTGTCTGGGCAATTCGGGAAGGACGGGCCGTCAGCCGACACAACTGGACGATGGTCCGTTGCTTGAGTTCAAGAATACCGTTGCGACTGCCAGGCAACCGGGAAGGATATTCCATCCCATGGTCGACCAGACGCTGCCGCAGTGGTCCCACTTCCGCAGGCTCTCGACCGATGTATTTTTTTAACTGGGTTTGCTCCAACTGGTGCATATGGGGATGGTAAAGCCATTCCCGGGAACTGGACTGTGTGGTAATGAGTCTTTCGATGCACTGGCCGTAGCCTTCATCAATTTCACCACGCTGAACTTTCGCCAGTTCGTATTCGATATCGGGCAAATCGATCCTCAGTGCCGCTATCATCTCTGAAGGGTGGATATGGTCAAAGGAGAGACGTGAAGCGACAGTTCTGTCGATGTCGGGGAAAATGGCGATACGCAGCTGATTAATCGTCGCCATTAGCGGGGCTGTAATGCCACAGAAGGCAATATTCTCTTTTATATCGCTTAGCTGCACCGCCCCGCCTTCACATCCTTCAATCAAATGAGGGAATGCGATAACGCCCTTTGATGTAATGACATCCAGTACTTTCGCCATGATTGCGGCCATCAGTCCGTTACACTCCGCATCTATGGCCGTACTGTGTGCAAAATGCCACAGCTTGATGTCACCCTGCTTTGCCACCAGCTCAGTTTTACAACCGGGACAAATACAATCGCAGCTGGTCCCACGGGCCACCTCCGTAATGTCCATCAACTTACCGGTTTGCCTGTGAATGCCGAAAGGCACACCTTCAATGCTACTCTTTCGCATAACGCCTCCCTCCGAATTCCAGCAATTATACGCGGCCGGATCAGGCCAACCGATCCGTTAAGAGTCGATATTTTGGTGGCGTAATGAACACAGGATGAGTTTAACGGTACAAAGGGCGCCATATTTCAGGCAGGGATGAATGATCTGTGTAATTGCCTCGAACCAAGATACTCATTTGCATTTTCGTTGTGACCGTTTGCGAATCACTTCATCACCTAAAACAAAATTTACGCCTGACGCTCTGCTTTAGACGAGGTTTGCTCGGAACGACCTCTGCATACGAGGAAGTTTTGCGGCTCCTATGCATTTAAGCTTTAATAGCATGACGTTAATAGCCCACACAAGGGGAGATAAGAATGGTCGAGAAGCTGCACAAGCGGTCTGATATTGATAGGAGGGTCGCAGCCGGTGAAGCTGTTAAGGAACAGCCACGTCAGACAATCAGGGACAGAATGACCGGGCAAATCATTTCTAACGAGCGGGTGGCGGAAAAGCTCCCTAGCTATCTGATAGCGATGCAGTCAAACACTCTTATCTATAACGATATTGATGTCGAAGCCTTTCAAAGAGAAGTTCGCCAGCAGGTATCACGGATACTGGACGCCATTAAGGATGAGCGATTTGAAAATGCCAGTATCCAGTATCAGCAGTTTATTGACCACTATGATACGTGTTTCGAAACCCCGTCCGAGTATGAACTCCGCGAGTCGAAGCGGCGTGGAACAGATCTCTATGCGGTACTGGAACACCACGGAAAACGACTCACGGCAGAGATGGGTATAAAACAGCGGGATGAGGAGTCGGAACGCCGCTTTAACGCCGTCACCGAGGCCCATATCAATCTGTTTTTCTATATGCTCACCCTGAATCTGGCGCTTGATAACAAGATTGATAGTGTCCAGAAACAACTGCGCTTGAAGCTTGGTTTACTTGAAGAACGACTGAGAGGATTGCTTCGTGAGTACATCTATGCAGACCAGATAGGCCGGATAGAATACGGCAATATAGATGGCAGCCTAACCCTTTATGGCTGGGTATTGCTCCAGCAAAATGAGCTGGATACAGCCTGGACGATTTACAGGCATGATCAGAGCCTGAAAGATAAAACGAGTTTTTCCGCTTTGCATAATGAAGTTATGAGCATCTATCATAAAAAGAGATACTCAACTGAAACGCCTCAAGAGCTACGGGATTCAGCCTTCTTAAGGCGCGGATTATCCGATGACAGAGTACGAATCGCCTTGAAGCTTTGTGATTACCTGGACCAGACGGCACAGATTCGCGAATATCTTGATGAACTGACGCAGGACGCAGATAACAAAGAAACGAATAACGCTACAGTAGATGTTAAGACGCTTCTCCTTGCCCGTAATCAGTGATCCCTACGCTCAGTCGCAGTCAGTTCCCCATCACTGTCTGCGATTGTTTCCTCCCTTACTCTCAAGTCCGGATAGGGAATATCCCGTATATTACTGATAAACCAAACTCCAGACCGAGGGTGGCACCTTATCAAAAAGTCTCTTTGTGGTGATTTCAGCCTTCCGATGGTCATATGCGCTTAACGCGTGTTCCAGTTCATCACCGGTAAGCTTTTCTTTAAGGCGGTCAAAAACTTGCTCAAGTGTCTCAAAAGAGCTGTGCTTGCGAAACTTCATTAAATATAACCGCTTTCCTTCCGTCATTTTCATCTCCATTTAAATCAAATTTTCTGTGTAACTTCAGTTAGATATTGTAGTTTTGTCGAAGTTCACATTTTGGCAAACTTCACCAGGTTGCGCCATTTAATATTTTAATAAATGATTGATAGACACCCCCTGGCTGTTAAAATAACTGTATTAATAAACAGGAGTGTCTATGTCTGTCCAACTTGATGCCACACCATTACCGGCCCACATTTCAAATCAGTTATCTGAGATTGACAGCACGGAATCTGGACGGTTTAAGCTGGCAATTTATTTTCAGTCACTCTCGTACAATACAGCTAAAAGCTATCTTCACTGGCTTGGTCAATGGAAGACATGGTGCCAGGCAAACAGCAATCGGGATAACGGCGTTATCAGGCCGTTTCCTGTGAATGACGTTTATTTTTTGTCATTTCTCCTTGAGCTCAGCACGAGGGTCCAGCGTTCAAGTCTGGTTGCCTGTGTAGCTGCCATTAATGCTGTTAGCCGTAAAGGTCTTGAGCAAGAAAACATTAAAACTGGCAGTGTGGTGCTTTTTCTGAAGTCAGTGAAAAACCAGGCTGCCCGGGAAGAGATCGTGACACAGCAGGCACAACCTTTTTTGCTGACCGATCTCCAGCAACTCATCCGCCTTCACGGTAAAACCAACTCGGTGAAAATCCTTCGTGACCTCAGCATGATTTGGCTTGGATTTGAAACCCTACTACGCTCCGCTGAAATACGCCGTATAAGATTGAGGCATCTCAAGGTTAACGATGACTGCACTGGCCTGAAGCTAACCGTCTTCAGAACTAAATCCTCATCCAATACACTGCTGACCTATGATCTGTCCCCCTTACTCGCCACCAGCATTCTGAGGCTGTTAAATATGGTCGGCATGAGCTTGAAAGGTAACCCCGACTCGTTACTCTTCCAGGCTACTGATTTTCACGCCATGCGTTACATGCCTGATAGTTGGTCCCGCCGTTCACGGGGGAAATTTATCCATAAACTTCTGGATGACCATGGGATCACCACTCCCCTTCAGATGAATTCAAAGGTTCCATTAGCCGATGATGCAGGTGTGATAGCAAGTAACTCTCTGAACCGGGCATTCGAGTCATTGTGGCGAAGCCGATACACCGACAATCGTAAGAAGGAAAAGGGGTTACGCTACCAATTCTGGACAGGTCATAGTGTACGCGTAGGCGGAGCCATCGAGCTCGCCAAAAAGGGGTTTACTATTACGCAAATAATGGCGATGGGAAACTGGACCTCGGAGCAGATGGTTTCACGGTATATCCGTAATTATCTTTCCCAAGAAAATCCAATGTCACAACTGATTGCAGAACATCTTTCCGGTTAACTGAAGCGAACGGAGGATTGCTCCTCCGTGTCGGGGTGGGTAGGTAGAATTTATTTCCTGGTGGAGCGCTTCCAGAGGGATTTCCCCTTACCCGGATAGTAGTATTTGTTCAGTTTCGTCACCTGCGCACCGATATTCACAATCCCGGCGAGTTTCAGGCTGAAGATAAAAGGAATCGCTGGCAGTAAGAGGATCACGGAATAAATGACCACCGCACCCAGCAAACCAAACCAACCTTTTCGGGTCCCCGACATCTCTGACTTGAAATAATACCGGCTCAAAAGCTCAACCATTTTGGTCGTTACCCAGTTAGCCAGGACAACCAGCAAAACCACCACGCCGATCATAGTTAACAATTCCATCATGACTCCTCTTTGGCTGTTTTACCGGCATTCCGGTTCTTCTGGTGATTAAACAAAAAAACATCCACCAGCCGCCATGATTCACCACGATTAATCACGAAAAGCAATTTCACCCCGGGGATATGCTGATGATAAAAAACCTTCATATCTTTGACGCCATATTTTTCGAGCTGCTGTGCCCGATAGTCATCACGAAGCTCAAACTCTGTCATATGTTCAGACTTGAGCCGGTCACGCAGGATCTTAATGGCGCTGGCGTTCGCGTGTCTTACCGAGAGCTGGGAGAATTTCACCAGGGCTGATTGTGTCAGTTGCACAGTTCCGAACACGGCTTCCAGCTCTTCCTTGTGCCAGAAATAGGGCAACTCAACACGAGGCCAGGTCTGACTGGTAATAATGGCCTCATTACCGACCTTCCCCGCCATTGGAACCATGGTGATCCCGTTAAGGCGTACCCGGAAGTAGTCAAAGAGTGGACGCAGGCTTTCCTTTTCCGGTTGCTCCATGAGGAAACTCTGCACTTCCGGGTTAGATACATGCCAGTTCAGATTACGGCCATCGTTGACTTCCCGGGGGCCTGATTTTTTTAAAATAAAATACAACCCGGCCAGCAACTCGGCTCTCATCCCGTCTTCGGAACTATCGTGATAGGCATTTTCCATTGATATGGAATAAACCAGCCGGTGAACGGCATCCTCAGGAAATTTTTTATTCCACAGATAAACGTTATATGCGCGTTCAGCTGTTTTAACGCTTGTGGTTGAAATCCATTGCATTGTTATTCCTCGTGACTAGCTGCACGGACGATGAAAATGCCTAAATCTGCTCCGGGTACGAGCTCTGTATATACCAGCGGTGTCTGACGGCCAGATTTTGCTTTATCCCCTTCAACTGACTGATCCCAGTCACTGAGAAGCTTTAACTGAGGCACTGGAAAACTGCCTGTGGCAAATAGCGGCAAAGATGCCTTGGTAGAAAGATATTTATTTTTCGACTGAGTATCACGATCATCTCCTTCAAACCATGCATGGACAATCGGCACTGGGAATGAATTCACGCGGCACAGGCGAAAACCTTCATCACCCTGAAGGTGCATTGAAGCCAGCTTCTTAATGGCGTAATCCAGGGTACTGAGACGTTCGGTTTGGTCGCGGGTCAGCAGATTTTTAAAAAGGGCTTCTTTGCGTCCAGTAAGGATGTCTATCAGCTCATGTTTCGTTTTCTTCTCAGTGTTGCGATTGTAGCGCCAGCCAAAAGTAACTTTCTTCAGTGGGATATCGCTGAAAAGAATGTTGCGAGTAGCCTGAAGCGTCACGAGTCCCGGAAACTGCTCATGAACTTCGTCAAAACGTTTGTGCCGGTCGGTGCTAAGGCTCATTAATGCCCGGGCAAATTGATTCTTGGCATTATTAATCTCTTCGATCAGCTTACGTAACTTATCCGCCTTATCCGGCACCACAACGAGTCCGGGATATTTGGCCGTAAATTTGGTTGATTCTTCATTAAGTTGCTGTGGGTTATCAGTACCAAAATCCTTGAGAGCATCAATAATTCTGGTTACGGCTTGTTCACCACTGACGTGTTGTACTTTAAAACCTTCCCAACTTGATTTGATGCGCTCTTCCTTACGGGACAGTCGGCTAATCGTCATAAGCTCAGACACAACTGGGGGGGTGGCTGCAAGATAGTAGCCCAGTTCGTCGATACGATAGCCAATCTGATCTCTCAGGCCCCGCAGGTTGTTCACCATCATTAATCTCCAGTTATCTGGTCGGAGGTCAATTGCAGGATATGCACTGACACACCGTCTACAAATTCGCTTTTATCACCCATCACGAGGTAATCATATTCTCCGGCGATCTGCCTGAAAGAGGTCACATCACCGATAACATAAAGTGGCAGTGACTGTATCTGCTCACCTTCAGAACCAAAGCAACACTCGACATCCCGTTTTAAACCAAAGCAGGTGTTAGGGTAATGCACATCCAATTTGTCCCAGTCGTTCTGGCTACCAATAACGACACGCCATCCGAGCCTGCCCAGGTGGTCACTGAAGGTTTTCAGCATGTAAAGTCGGGAGCCTGTTGCATCCGGGATTGAGCCACGCCCTTCAACCAGCAAATGAATGATGCTGGCGAGGTCGGTCACCTGAGACTTAGTCGCATGCTTCAGGTGCCGCTTGATAATCCGGATGGACTGAGATGAATGGGTTCTGCGGCGCTCAGCAGAACGCAACCAGTCACGTATGAGTCCATTCCTCGCAGTGGGACTCGCCTTACTTTGAGAGATATAGAGCAAGCAGGAGGTCGCAGCACTCATTACGGCTTCATTATCTATCGACATATCTCTTCCCCGACAAGAGCAACCGGCTTCAAAAATACCGGCATCGCTTTGGGCCGCCAGAGTAAATGAACCGGGTTTTTCCCGGGGGCATTCCGGTACAGACTGTAGCGTCCGTTAAGAACTTCAACAGACCAGAAACCGGATGGCACGGCAGTTTGCCAGGACATAACCGGAAGCGCAAAAATATATAGCCTGTGGCGTAACTTATCTCCCAGTTCATGAACCTGTACCTTAATACTAAACAGCAGTACAGGTAGTCCCCAGACGCACATCCACCCAAACGGTAGCACGGTCGTTGATAACAACCGGCCCGTTAGAATTGATGCGCAAAGGAGCATGAAGCTCGCCAGCGCCCAGAGGGAAATCCACAAAATCCAGCTCCGGCTCTCACACAATTTCCATTCCAGAAGAAATAGTTTTTTCATAGCATGTCAGTGAATACATTGGGCTGAATTGAGATATAAGCTTGTGTGGGGGAAAACATCATTAGCCCACAGCTCACTGGCGGATTTCCAGCCTTTGAAGACATTTTCTCCCCTCATCAAATCGAAGGTTAAAATCTGATCACGAATTTCAAATTCCAGACTTTCGGGAAGATCAATGTACTCCGGTACTGAGACGACACTCCCCGTGACTAACAGCATCACCAGCTTGGTTAACTGGTGCTGTTCACTCATTTGACTATCCGGCAGCATCAGGGAATTAAATGAGAAAGTAAAAATCTCAACCCCGTTAGCGTCTGGTCCAGATTCAAATCCATCACCATTTAACGCAAACCGGAAAAAATACATATCGGAATGAGTCTGATCGTAATGTTCATCGTCCTGTTTATTTATTCTCCCGCTAAAAGCTTTCGTCATCCATTCTTCAGGGGGTGACATATACAGCCAGCAGGCAAAGGAGAGTAAAATTTGTTCTTTATATACTCGAACGGTTTTACTGTTACTTTTCATCTTCATCCTATGTTGATGGTTTCCAGAGTATATAAGCACAAGTCAGCAAAAACGTAATAGGTTGTGAAGCGCTAAAAATCGCAGATGCTCGAGCTTAATTGCTTTAACCGGTTATCAAGGTAAGCACTTGCGATATCTAACGGCTGGAACTCTTCGAGATATGCCCGAATAATCTCTTCATTCGTTACAGCATTTATCCCGCGTGAATTCAAAATTTCCTTTGCCCGGTTTAAATTTGTGCTGGCCCGTTTACTCAGTTGAAGCCTGGATGGAACCTGCTCGCATGCAAGAGAATCTGGTGCTACAAAATCATTCGAAATTTCATTACTCATCTGTAACTCACTCCATATCGGGAATAGAATGAAAATTAACTGCGATTGAACTATCCGGGTCACCATTTTCAACAATGCTCAACCAGCTCCGGGCGGCCACCTGCCCTTCACAAACCAACAAATAGCCTTGCTTAGTTGTATTCAGTTCCGAAATTCGTTTTAAAATACTGTCTGATCCGGGGCCGCAGGCAAACGGCGTGTAAAGTAACTTTTCTTCCGGAACTGCCGCTCTGAGTTGTGCCAACAGGATATTCTTTTCTTCTTCCGGTTCCGGGAGCACCATGATGACCCGGTGCCCCTGCTCGGTGTATTTAGTGATTTGTTTGACGATGTTTTTGAACCGGCAGGCATAAATAACGAGTCTGAAGCGGGTACACACCAGGGAGAGCAAGGTGAATAGAACGATCACCAGGCCATAAGCCGAATGATAAAACCACCAGTTAGCGCCAGCGACTACCAGCAACAGTCCCAGCAATAAAAGACTCCCGTAAAAAAATAACGATGGGTAACGGGTCGTTTTGCCTTCCAGCAGAATAGATAAAACGATAACTGCGGTAATCAGATACGTGAGCCAGTCCAGCAACATATTATTCATTAGTATTATCCGGTTGGTCAGAATGGCCCTTGCACCCAGTTTGTGGGCAGAAATTACTACAGAAAACATTGGTGACGATCCTGTGTCCCGATTCCTGTAAGAAACGTAATTTTTCACGCACTTCATCACCAGGCTCACAGAAGAGATATTCAAGTTCCTTGATATCTGCTTCGTTAACTAATTTATCGAGGTTAAAACTTTTGTGTTTGTATTCCATACCTTCTCTCCCTCTGTTGCCATCAGTATACGATGTGCAAACTTAGGGAAATTACGGATAGGGGTTGATTTTTAAGAGGAGGGTTGAGGGGGATTGGGAGATGTGCTGAAGCGCAACATTGAGAGGGTAAGAAAAACCAGTATCTGTAGAAAACAGCAAATTCTGGGCAAAAAAAAAGGCACATTAAATGTGCCTACAAAAGGGTTTAGAGATTATATAAACAGTACCTGGAAAGCAGAGTCACAGTACTTCGCGACCCTACAAGCCAGGTAGAAAAGAACATTAAGCAGCTTTACTTATGTCCAGTGCAGCCCGGAGATCATAGACTGCTTCAGAGATTAAACTTCTACGGTCGGCAATTTTATATTTCCCATTTGCATCAAGGGTTGAATAAGTCACCCGCCACGTTTCGGAGACAACATTTTCATCCTCATCAATAAAGGAAATCTTAACCTGAACCGGTACATCCTGATTATTAGCAACTCCATGATACATTGCTTTAATTAATTCATTATTGCGAATATCTTGAGTTTTTCCAAATGGTGATACCTCAGTGTCCAGGTAACAGTCACCAAGATCCATATCACAAGAATCAACGCTTACCGCTGTGATAGATAATGTCAGGCGGTCATTTATAACCCGAGAGTACTTAAAGTCTTCGACAGCATTGTACATAGCCATACTGACTTTACTTAATGTGCCGTAAGCCCTTTGCAGACAATCGGTAATCGAATTACTGACAAAATTGAGGAAGTCAATGAAATCGGAATACCAGAATTGCATCAGCCCGAACCGACCTATTAAGACCTCTCCATCTACTTCCATGTAATGAAAATACTTCTCATCGTCTTCACCAGAGTCAGAAAGAATATCTAATCCAACATCTTCAAATTCTATCTTTGAGCGACTATAACTACGCCCAGTTATATCAAGATAGGAAGATGCCACCTGATGATAAACTTTAAGAAAGTATTTAAGTTTTTTGGATAAGGCATCGACTTCATAGCTGGGAGCATTGGTTTTTTGTAATGCTTCAACATATAAATCAACACACTTATTTAACTCCTCAGCTTCAATTTTTCCACTGAAAGTGACATGATCGCCCTGGCTGTGGTTAACAGCATATGAGAAATCTGCACTTTCAAAATCGATTCCAAGCCCAGAGAGTTCCGCACGAATATAATGATATACATCTGTTGAATAAAACATAGTTTCTTCCTCAGCAAAAAAGGGAGAAACCCCACGAGGGATTGCTCCCTCATGGGTTGTTTTGATTAATTAGTTAAAAGAACAAGTTCGTTATCCACAACTGAATGTGACATTTTCTCAAGTTGAGAGAGAACAGTCTTTTCATATCGGGCAATCGATTTTTCATGGTTAATTTTGTATTCAGTCATAACAAGTGGACTTGTTGATAACCTTCCCAACATTGATCTGAATGAAGTACTACCACCAGAATTGCTCTTATATACTGCATATAAACAACGCTTCATTACTCGCCCGGACAGGTAACGATGTAAGTAATTGAGGTACTGGTCCGCACAGGATACAGACTCTATACACCACTCATCACAAAGTAGCTTTTCAGCCACTGCCAGGGGGATAGCATCCGCCATAATACTGACATCGAACCCGTAATTTTCATCACGGATAGAATGAATCATTTCTGGCTTGCTACTGGCTTCACTCTTATTTACCAGGGAGACAACCAACGGATAGTAACTCGCGAGTTTGGATTGTATTTGATCATGAATAAAACTGATAAATTCAGAACCGTGCTCTACAAGACCAAGAATTATGTCCTGATGGGCATTACTGGAGCGATAAAAAACATACTCGAGTATTTCACGATTGTAGCCAGCGTGAAGCAGTTCTGGCCGTGGATGTACAATCCGAACGTTGCCCGGGTTTACAGATACTGCGAACCTGAAACTACGTAAGGACACCGGACCTGCATGCAGTGAATCAGCATTTAAAAGATAACGGCCCAGCGGAGATTTTTCCATTCCTGCATGATCACTGATGCTATGACGCTCAATATACCGCTTATAAAAAGGGATAAGTTGAGATACCGGCACATCTATAATTATGTGGAAGCGATTTAACGTCTGAGTGGATATAGATGCCTCTAAGACCTTAATATCGGATAACCCCATTTTGTATAAAACGGCTTTAACAAGATTGTTTAAGTGTTGCATATTAGGTTCCTTCATAGATTATGAAAGGAACATTATCCCAGAAGGGAAATGTTCCCTTCTGGGTTAGGTTTTAGTAGTTATAACGCTGTGCGTGTTCAAGTTCCATGTTCATTCTGTAACGTTCATGCGCTCCAGAGACCAGTAGCGTCTTAACAAAACATTTTCTGAATGTTTTGATTCCGTTAGCTGAAGTTATTTCCTGCTCAGAAATAGAATGATTTTCATGTTTATTATCAGACAACCCATAAAAAATTGAATTGTATTCAACAAACAACCTTCTGGTTTTCAATTTCCCAGAAAGATATCTTTCAGCGTTCCTGATAACCCACTTCCCATCTTCACGTGAAGATATGGAGTCAGGTGCCAGAAGCTTTTGCAAGACAATCAAAGGATACCCAAACGACTTAATTTCAACACCGTCATACCGTACATATTCTCCATCAAAATCAAACTGCATATGCTGTCTGATTTTCTGATCATCACAAGTTTTATTGTGGACACTAATGGCAAAAGTAACTTTGCTACAAAAGAAAGCGAAAAGATTCCGGTATATGTATGAAGTCAAACCAGTTAACTTCTCATGTACCCCTTTCGCATCAGTTCCCACATCTGATCGATAAATATAATTGAGGATTTCTCTGTTGTAAGGACAATCGAGCATTGAAAAACTGTCAATTTCACCAGAGGATTCACCAAAGTTACAGTTAAATGGCATACGAATAGCATCTAAAGAAACACGACCATTTCGGGCTTTAGCAAGCCTGTTGACTGCTGGTAACAGTATTTCTTCAACTGGCATTTCAAATGGCAGAGTCGAATATTGATTGCAGTATTCGTCCGCTTGTTGTGACAAAAATGCAAACGACAAATCAGCGTTAAAACTAACTGATGATATCGTTCCGTCAGAATTATCAGTGGTTACTAAATCAACCACTTCAATATTCATTTCGTTCGCGGCCAGAAAAGATTTAATAATGTTAGAAATTAATTTGCTCATGTGGTCCTCTCATTTCAAAAAAAGAAGGGACCACTCCCATAGGGAAGTAATCCCCTATGGGTTATTGTGTTCAGAAGTCAGCTAAAAGAAGATCTACAGCTCTACCCCTGCGTGTATCTGTAATTAAGCGGTTCATAAACTTTCGAACCTGACTGTTCTTTTTACTCAAACTCAGTAGACAAGGTGTCGACTGGTTGATGTAACGGCCATCAGAGAAATGACTGCAAGTCACATAACCATCCTGCCAGTCCTGATTGACGAAAGAAGCAATTCGTTTCAGGTAACATCTGGCACCGTGAATTGAAGGGTCTTTGACTCTGTATCTCAACTTAGAACTAAGAGATGTCAGGTCTAACGCTCTCATTTGAATTTTGAACGTTTCATTTCTGTACTGTAGCTCTTTGAGAGTCGGCATTTCACGTCTCCGGCAGAACACTATCTGTAACTGAGCAAGCAAGGTGAAAGCTTCCTCCAGCAGCCGGGAAAATGTATTGCGGACAAACTGCATGAAATCACTGAAATGCAACAACCAAAACATGGCAGCTTTCTGGATTTTAGGGTCTGTAACGCTGGTGAGATACTTTGCCAGCTCCACGTCCTCATCCCTATGCTTATAGGTTAAAGCAGGAACATGATCACCGTAGTAACCACCGTTTCTGACCTCAACCCACAAAGGGATAAATTCCAGTGAGCGCATATCATCACAAAGTAACTTTGCTGATGACATGATTTCATTTAACTCCATTTCTATATCGATTGAGAGGGGACACCCTTTCAAGGACTGAATATAATCAGGAATTAATGCTCTGAATTGCGTGATTTCTATATATATATTTACTGTTAATTTCGTGAACGGTTTTTCGATTGATAAACCACTCTTTTCTTCAACAGAAACTGGATTGAATCCACTTTTATTTAATACAGCATTGATTACATCGTTTGATAGTTTCATATGGCCTCCAAAATGGAAATGGGGCCACCTGATGGGAGGCCCATCAGGGTATGTATTGCTTTATATTAATGACGTGAGGTCGGTTGCTGCATTACTTTGTTTATATTGTCGATATACCGGACCAGAGTAGGTCTTTCATCATCAATAGCAAAGCGGCGGAGATCTTCAAGGTTTCGTGATTTCAAAAACTCATCAAAACCTCTATTTTTAAGATCAACAATAACCTTATCCAAATAGTCATATTTAGTAAACCCAATCTCGGAAGGTGGGTTAATTGGTTTGAAAATGACAGCTTCAGCTTCTTTCCAGTCAATTTCCTTATGTTCTCCCGTACACAAATCAATATGAATATATGTAAACTCCTTATGATTGCCACGACAAGATAAGTAATATTTTGGCAGGAAATGCACGTCTGTACGCAAAAGATGAGTACCGGCAGGACGTATTATATACATAAGCTCGCGATCATTATCTAAAAGACTTTGTTCAAGGATATTCAAGTCAATCTTGTGATCATCTTTAAAAAGCGAAGAAGACTCAAACTGAATGATATAACACTTGAGAACTGCTGATAATTTACTTAATAATTCTGCTTTGTTTTTCATGATGCTCTCCGGAGTAAAATAAACTAAAGAGCATCACCATAACGGTAATACTCCCGTTATGGGTTTAGGGTTAAAGTGGAAATCCACGTCATATATCCGACCGTAGCCAGTGATACCGCCACAAAGATTAAACTGAGTAGGCTTCTCAGCTGTGTTTTTTATCAAAGGGAGCATAAAAAAGCACAAGGGAAATCGTTCCAACATCTTAATTAAAAGCAATTGTTAATTGCGCTTAATTAAAAAGGATAACCCCCCCCGCTCAAAAAAGCAGGGGGGTTATCGTTATTTCAGTTGCATTAGTAATTCTGGAGCACACCTTACAGGGAATCCATCACTACCTTCATTGACAAGCACATTGTTCCAGTCGATACCCTTTTTATTCTCGGGTATCTGACCTTCTGGTTCCAATACTTGAATGTTCAACTGTGAAGCAGGATAACGGCCTTCAAGATAGGCTTTCATTCGAGTGTAAAGCTTAGATGCAGCTTCTGCTCCCGGACAAACACCAAGACTATTAGGTCGATCTTTATCAGACCAAATGTAAAAGTTAATGAACTTCACATCAGGTGGCGGTAGTAGATAATCAGGAATCTCCATATTCTCCAGGGCCCATGAAGAGCTTGCAGCCCAGCATGGCATAGAGGTCGCTTCAATTACAGACAGCGCATTTTCAATTCCTTCCGATACGCCAAGCAACCAGGTACTGGTTGACTCGTTGTAGTGCGGCTCAAACAGTTGAATGGAACCGCCATGCATATCAGCAGGAGGTTTCATCATCAGTTTAGGTTTATCAACTTTTGCCTTATCACCATTTACTTCCAGGTACGTTCTGTGAATGGTCAGGCGGCGTCCTCGGTTATCGCGATATACAGCGATCATGCCAGGGTACGTAACCGTTTTGCCATTATCCCAATAATACAATCTGGGATTAACACCTATATCTTTTGGCAGATTACTGAATATTCGTGATAATCCACGCTTCTTCAAATAACGTCCAACAGAGGTATCCTCCGTTACCTGACTCGTGTAGTGATAAACTGCTTCTAATTTTTTGGCGCGTTCAGCTACTTCCTCAGGTTCTAATATCTTCGAGGCTTTTACTTCACGCTTGTATTCTTCATTTAATTGAAGGTCCGCCTTCGTAAGAGGCGCTGAGATATCGTCACCAAAATGATCCCGAAGAATCACTTTACAGGTTTCCGTTTTGCTTAATTGCAGCAAGTGGGACAAAACATCAATTCCATCAACAAACGTGTTAACAGGGAAATCGTTATGAATAGCGCACCCTGTATACAAATCCTTTTTCCGGAATCTAAATTTTGTTTTCCCATCTCCAGTGAAGGGACATGGGACCTGTTTTGGTGCTCGCTCTACTGCATCAGCTAACTGTGGGTAGGAACTATAAATATTCCGCCACCCGCCAATTCCTGCTACGCGACTGTGGACACGGTCAATTATTTCTTTTGCTTTTTGCTGTGGGGTTTTACTGTTGCACATCGTCGGCGTTGTCATATTGATCTCTCTTAACTGGCATTGTGGGTTTCCCTATGCCATCTGCGAAGCAGAGCACATAGAGAAACCCACAACGCAGATAATTAAGTGGGTGACCAATTGGTCACCCATTTCAATCAGGCTTCTTTATAGCCTGCGTTTTTAAGTTTCTGTATGAAACCATCAACTAACGTTTCCTTTTTCGAAAGATTTCCCTTAGGAATTGTGACTTCCCTAATGAGACTTTCGACAGGGCGTATATCGTTAATGACTTGACCAGTACACGAAAAAACTCTGACGCGAACCGACTCAGTATTTTCAGTATTTTCCACACGAAATTCTTTAATGTAATCCATATGATTGCTCCTGATACCGTCAGGAGGCAAATACCCAGTCGGGTATTTACCCCGATTGGGAGGATTAAATTTAATTAATTAAAATATTAAACACTAAATCGTTTACTACGCGAGTCAGTTGTTTAACATCATCTACTTGAACATATTGCTTGGATTCAAAACCAAACAATCTTTTAGTTTTAATTCCAACACCGGCCACCTCAACTCCAGACTTTGCAGCCATCTCCATTAAACTTGGTATGTAAAGGTCATCCTTTGAAGGTTGACCATCAGTCAAAATCAAAATTATCTTTCGATCAAACTGACATTCCTGAAGAATTTGAATAGCTGCTTTTAAAGCATAACCTGTTGGAGTCCATCGGCCTTTCTTACCATATTCAAATGCAGGTAAAGTTTCTTCTACCGTCATATTGAATGGTTTTATTACTTCGTAGAAACTTTCATGTCCAGGGAAAATCATATTAGACACATGCACTTTAGACAGGCTTTCCAACGCTAATGTTAATGCGAGGTCCGCTTTAATAGCATGCTCATAACGCGAGTCATATACCATTGATGCCGAATTATCCCTGAGGATAACTACACCTATTTGCCCGCGCTGCTTCGATAAACCCTGAGCTTTGAAAATATCCCGAACACCCATTGGAGCCTGAATCAATCGACGGTTGTCGAAAGAAACGCCTCTGTCCCGGGTTTTGTTTTTGACTCTTACTTCAGCCTGTTGCAGTACAGATAGACTGCCACTCAAAGCATGGCTTAAGCGTAAAGCCTCGTTATATACTGGCAAATCAATAACAAGATCAGGTACGTTTGAATCATCACCGCCAAACTCCTTCTTAATTTCAGAAGGAACCAGGCCAGCAATTTGATCAATCATATTCGACACTATGTCGTGATAGTCCTTACTCTCATCATCACTGTTAACGAACGCTTCTAACATATCCGCAATTCGCACCCAGTCACTCTTAGAAAAGTTACTTTTCTCTGAGCTATCGCCATTGTCATTGTTGCTACTCTGACTGTTTTGCTGCTGATCGTCTTGCTGCTGGCTGTCTTGCTGCTGACCATCCTGCTGCTGATCGTCCTGCTGCTGGCTGTCTTGCTGCTGACCATCCTGCTGCTGATCGTCTTGCTGCTGGCTGTCTTGCTGCTGACCATCCTGCTGCTGTCCGTCCTGCTGCTGGCTGTCTTGCTGCTGACCATCCTGCTGCTGATCGTCCTGCTGCTGGCTGTCTTGCTGCTGACCATCCTGCTGCTGACCATCCTGCTGCTGATCGTCTTGCTGCTGGCTGTCTTGCTGCTGACCATCCTGCTGCTGTCCGTCCTGCTGCTGGCTGTCTTGCTGCTGACCATCCTGCTGCTGTCCGTCCTGCTGCTGGCTGTCTTGCTGCTCCTTTTGCTTATTGGCCTCCTCTTTCAGACGATTGAGAAGTTCAAAAAGCTCAATAGCAAGCTTGCTCGCATCTTCAGTACTGTTAACGCCATGTGCCTTTTTGAGCAGCAGGTCGATTTCAGTTCTGAGTGGGCCAAACAATTTTTCAGAGTAAGCAAAAAAATCATCAAGTATCGCTTTGTCACCTTCTTGCCCAAGAACATCGGTCCTGAGTTTCGAAAGGATGTACCACTCTATTATGTCGACAGGGTTAGCATCTAGTTTAGTTGTATCAGTCGTGTAGAACCCTTTTTGGCAAAGGATTGCATACATTACTGCGAGGCGGTGCTTAGCCTGTTCATACGCTAAACCGGTACGTTTCTCCATCTGCACATCGTCAAATAAATTCATCAGCCCAGCAATGCGACGAACTTTGGCCAATGCTTTCATCTTATCTGCGCGATTGTCGAAAACAGGTACTTTTTTCTCCCAACCTTTAAAACCAGGAGAAGATTCATACACTGCATCTTGTGAATTAAACCAGACGTCCTTACTCGTATAACGTCCATGACCTGCTTCGTGACATATATAGCCTTCACAAAGAGCCACAAACACTGGGTCAGAATAATCTCCATCCGGCAGTAAAACCCTTGAGTCTATTATATTGAAACAGGGAACTGATACGGCGGAACTAATAATCACTTCAACACCAGGGATGCCTGAAATAACATTCGCAATATTTCTTAAACGCTCAATTTGACGCGGTGATTTAGATAATTTGTTTGTCATGAGAGTACCTTTTATTAAAAAGAGTACTCCCCAGATGGGAGTACCCATCTGGGATGAAAACTAATATTTACCAGCCTTTTAGACTCAAACCCCCACCCAATGTTTTAGGTGCTTCTGGTGTGTCAGACGTGACATCACCTTTCGTCTCATCAGATACACCGGCTTTAGCAGCAGGAGAATTAACACTCTCTTTGTTGCCAAGAACGGTTACTTTTGCAAACGGGTTATCATTAATTTTACTGGTTACTGGTGTGTCATTATTGCTCGCTGAGTTGAACGCGTGGCTGATTGTTGATAACCAGTCAGCTACCTTTTCCTCACCTGAGATGATACGACTCAACTTATTTACGTCACTCATGAAACAGAACCACTGCTGTAGAACCGATACATCACGAGGATTGGTAATGGACCCATTAGGTACATTGTCAATAATGTATTTAATCGCATCTGCGAGCACTACTGCCTCTTTGTACATAAACATAAAGCTGATGATTTTTGACTGCATCTGCTTAAGTCTAGAGATTGTGCTTGATTTCAGTCTTTCTTTCGAAATCATTTGGATATAAATTTTCTCTGCTTCATCCGCAATATCAACAAGCAATTGCTCTTTATATCGGTCGTTCGTTTCATCGCTTTCTTCAACGCTAATCGGAGTGAATGGTATAAAATGCGCAAGCCTGAATTTAAATGATTTACCAAAATCATCCTTGGTCAGTTTGAGCTTATCAATCAGATCAGCCATTAAAGGGCTGCGTTTCTTCTCATTCTCAACATAAATTTCATAGTTATCCAAAGCATTGCTTATCCCTTCCTTGAATTCCGACTCGATTTTTTGAGCTTCCTCCAGGAACTCCTGCATACTGCTAACAGGAAGAATAAACATATTACTGTAGTTAATGCACAATCTGGCACACAGCGTGGATATCTTTGAGTTGATAGTGCTTTTAAAACTTAATGCCTTTGAATCAATCCATCGAACTTCACTTTTAGACACACTGCTCTGGTCTGAAATATCTAACCCTTCAAACGATTGCTGTATATCTTTAGTTCTGCGGTGACCCTGACAACCGCTGATTTCTAGTTTGGTTATGACCGCACCGTCTTTCAGCTCAGGATAAGCATCGAGGAATTTCTGACATTGTTCTTTTGGATCAATATTGCCGAGATTAGATGTATTGATGCTTGTATTTGAGTTTACGTTCATGAGTTTTCTCCAGATATAAAAAAAGGGGAAAACTCCCCTGTCGGGAAGAAATCCCCGATAGGGTTAAATTTTAACTACTTAAAAATCAGCAACAATGCGACCTTTAAAGATTTCACTGACTTCGGCTATTTTTAACATTCCTGCATAGGTAAAGTTATTACGAGCCATAGCGTCCGCAAATTCATTTTTCGACTTCATTGGATCTTCAAGTTTATAGTATGAATAATCCTTACTTACAGTTTTTAGAACATGAGCCCTTGAACCACTTTCGTAGCACACAGCAATATATTCCTCCTTAACATTACTTTTGAAGTAAATGATTTCCTGTATTGGATAATTCATAAGATTCAGATCGATAACCTTATACACCTGGTTTTCAATCGTCACCCTAGCTGCTGTCAGATATGACATGGTGAACTCTTTTTCACGACCAAGAGTCAAATCCATGGCCTCCATTACAGTTTCATATATATGAGACGGTAAACCGGTGGCAAATGCGATTTTGAACGTTTCCTTAATAGCCAGGTTGCTCAACGCTTTTGACGTAGACACCCATGCTACTAATTGACGTGCATCCATTACAGAATCTTCCGCACCCGCATCGTTAACCGCAATAGCGACCTTAACGAATTTCTCAAGAATACCCATACTGAAATCCGGATATCGTTTCGATAGCAAGCGAGTGAAAAATACTGCATCTGGCTTTTCCATCTCAATTATCAAAAAGCGCTTTGTGAAAGCCGCATCCTGACGCTGAGAGGAAACAAAGCGCCTTTCTCCTCCTGACATGTTGGTGTTTGCAGTTCCCAAAAATCTCGTAAATGCGTGAGGCTTAATAACTTCACCGCCGTTTGCACTCACAGACCAAGGTTTCCGCTCTATTGGCATATGCAACTTAGCTGCTGTATCAGGATCAATTTTATCAATCTCATCTAACAGAATGAGATGTCCATCCTTGAATCCCTGGACTAAATCGCTGTACACAAAACCGGTATTACCATCAATTAAGCTTCTCTCACCTTCAAGTTCATCAGCACGAATATTACTGTTGATTTGTTTGATGGTTAAGGGCCAGTTCATCATATGACTGATGTACATTGCCAGTTCAGTTTTACCCGAACCAGACTCCCCTTTGAGACAAAGGCTAAGTTGAATATCAGTATCAACCAAAAGCTTAACTACATTCTCAAGAACAACCGGGTTAGGCACATAATCTTTGTTTAGTTCAGCACGGAATGATGTCTCCATTTTAAAAACAGGGATAATCATTTCCGGGTCCATCTCAGGTTGCTGGAACAAGTCGCATGCAAATACGAGAAAATAATCATCACGTATATCATAACGGCCATCTCTTATACTTTGCTCATCCAAAAAGTCTTGAATGGAAAGTTGCTTCTGAGAAGTGGACTCAATAATTACAGAACCGGTATTTTTTGCAGTGTTTGACATAAGTAAATCTCCGTTATACGCAAACACCGCCAACTGGCTGATGTTTGCCAGTGGGCAATTAATTCAATTACATTTGGCAGGCTAACGCTATTGTTTGGCGAACCAAACCAACGTCATATCCCAAATGATTACCTACAATTTCGAATGCATCCGAGGCGATCCAATCCAATTCATTACTAAAAATAGGATTAATATAAATCTTTCCGCGAGGTGTCCGTAATGTAAGTCGATTTTTATTAACTAAGCTTTCAAACAAATCTATGGAGTCATTGAATGCCGCTTTAAAAATAATAAGCAGGTCTTCATCAGTCCATGTAATAGCAAGCTGATTATCTTCCATAAAATAGTCGTCATCGAAAAAAACAGGCCATCCAGTGCCATCATTGCAGACATGGAATATAACCTTCTGGTCATTTTTGTACTGACCATATTTCTGACGCATATTTGATTTGTTGTGTGTTGCTTCATAAACAATAGACTTCACTGAGGAACGAATCTCGTCAGCACGAAGCTGAAAGACCTTACATGCGAGCTCGAAGTTATCAGACATCAGCCATTCTGTTTCGTACAGAAGTGCAGGATGTGCTGTCCTAAACCCAGTGCCCTCATCTAAATAAAGCTGTTTAAGGCTTATCAGAAGTCGTATTGCTCTTAGTGAATCATCCAGAGCTTCTGCATACAGTGTATACACATGGTCAGCTGTCCATTCGTAGACAAGCCCGCCAAGGTCACTTTTGTACTCATCTAATGTCAGTAGGTAATCATTTTCCTGAACCTTATTATGACGGTGCAGTAGTGATCCTTCAGGTAACAATGAATGAGCTATTACAGTGCCGGAGGATATTGTTTCGGGTATAAAGTGATTGGCAGGTTCTATACCTATAACATGAACGGGTCCAGTTTCTACCCTATTCACCTTCATTGACTCTTGATGAATTACTTCAGCAATTATATTCAATGGTTGGCTTATTATGGGTGCAGGTTCATCTTCCTCAATTACATCAAACATTGAGAAAAGACTCATTTGCCGTGGATCACATAGTCTTGGTTTCATGGGCTCTCCTGAGGGAGAAATCCCATGTAAAGGGATTTCTCCCTTTAAGGGTTGGTTTAACTCAATTCTGTTTGAAGGTCGAACAACCGAAACCTTTTGCGGGTTTTGGTAGATGTGCATTTATGCTAGTTGCGAGTACGCGCATATAACCAAGAGGTTGCTCTCTCCCGTTTATTATTACGTTATCGACCACCAGCACACCGGAGATTAATACCTCATCACCTTGCTCAATGTCAGCGAACTTAGTTGAGTATAATTCAGGCGGGACTTTGATTTGAATACAGGATTCTCTCTCTATCTTTTCGCCATCGACATCTACACTCATACTTTGTTTTAGTTTTAACAATGCACCACAACAACCGTCTGCAATTGCCTTAACTTTAATGCTGACAACTACGCCAGATATTCTTACTTCATTAATACTATCCAGAAATGACATACAAAGCTCCTCTCGGAAAAAGAGAGAAACCCTGTAAGGGCCTCCCCTTTACAGGTTTACAGATAAAATACATTAAAAGTGCAGAATACAAACACAGCACCGATGCAAGCGATGACACCTGGTTTGTTAAACCATTTGTTATCGTTGATTGGAGTTGATGCATTCTTATCATTTAATGCGTCGGCAATTAAAGTTTCATCTTGACTATAATAAAACTCACGTTTTGCCAGTTGATCCATATTTTTTGAAATTACATTATCCCATCCACTCATATCAAAAGCTCTCAACTCTCTGAAAGAATGCTCCATCAGTTCATTAGGGAAACCAAGACGTTTAAGTAACGGGCGAATTACCTTATTAAACTGGACAAGATTATCATAAGAAGCATTCGCGGCAGCATTGAACTCTTCACGAATAACTAACTTTCGCTGACTTTCAATGACCTGGCAAATCCATTCTGTAAGATGAGTATTTTCCAGTTCTTTAGACTTTTCGAGTGAAAAATAAAGATTATCCGCATCGAGATAAGTATCTAACCCAAATTCTGCGAATGCATCTTTGACGAAAATATCTAGATCTTTTTTGGTTTTACAAAGTGGAACGAGAGGCACACGATTTAATAATTCAACCGCTTCTTCTAAGTCAATTTTATTGACATCGAAATGCTTTGTTTTCACATGATAAAACCCATTATTTTTAGCAATGCAGTCGCCAAGTTTTGAAACTGAATTAAATGTAAATAATTCAATTGTCGAAAACTCTGTCTCATTCATAACTACTATAATCTCTGCTTTCTTTTCAGCATAATGCGAAAAAGAACTACGAAGATTTTCAGCTAATTCTTGAGGGATATCTTTGCTATATGCAGTTTGATATAACTTTGAGATACCATTAACGAGCTGTTTGCTGACAACATTTTCAAAAGACATGATTATTTACCTATATGATTTAACTTAAAAGCAGTAAATCGACAGAACGAATTACCGGTTTTTTGGAGGCAAAAGCCTGTCATTCATCCCCCGTAGGCAACGAACCGCGCTGACTTATACTTGTCTGGCATTAGAAGTACGTAACAAAATAGGCTCAATTAAGAGCTTTAAGTTGTTACGATTTGGGAAAAACGGATAACTGACGTGATAGGCATAAGTAATCGCACCAACGACAATGAGGAACATTTTGCCGGTGGTGTATTACAACCTTCTTTATGAAGGTTGGCCGCTTTTCACGGCAATTATGAATAAAGCTACTTTGGGGTGTGCTAACTTTTGAGTGAAGCTAATATTTTTAAGACTAGTTTGAACTTCTATTAATATATATACAACACAACCAACTTCTTGTAAATGGTTGCTCAATCGTTTTTTTCTATCTGCTTAGGTCGTGTCAGGGCGCTCTCTGCCTCGATAACCATTTCAGGTGCGCACTCATTTAAAAAATACGAAGGTGCCCCATACCATAATACATAAAGTTCCTTTTCTGCTCTGGTACAACCTACATATAACAACCGGCGTTCCTCTTCTATTAACTCAGTTCCGACACATTTTGGATTTGGAATCTGCTCTGATGTACAACTCAGAATAATTACTTTTTTCCATTCAAGTCCTTTCGAACCGTGTAATGTCGAGAGGACCACTTTGTCTGGTGTGTACTCTTTATTATTTTTTTTGGTCCCAAGACACAACCCAGCAGCCCGATTGATCATCTTATCCCAACCATCCCTTTCGGCCCACTGCTGGCAAGTATCTATCGCCACCCGAGTTATTGACTGCCCTCCTTTAGCCGAAACCATTTTGATAAATGCATTTTCCATCCACTTTATTAAATTTTGTATTCTCTTGGCTATTTCAGCCTTATCTCTTGTGTCAGTTATAAAGCGGGAGAAGTTTTTATGGATTGATTTAACAGCGACACTGCTTTCTTCGGGTAACGGCAGCATGTCAAAAGTTACTTTTTTACCGGCCATTCTACTGGCTACTTCATCAAGGACTTGTTCATCCTCCCCGAATAAAGCCAGCACTCGCTTCATGAGCCTTTTATCATAAGGATGTCGGAAAAATGCCATCAGATGCAGGACATCGCTACTTTCCTTCTCATCCCAAAATGATTTACCGCCGTACCTTATCGTTTCCTGGCTGAGGATGTTCTCTACCTTGTCCAGGTGAGCGTTGCCTCTGCTGAGGATGGCCCAGCCATAAGGGTCTTGGTCTATCAATTCCACAATCCCCTGTAACTGTTCCTCCATGGACCGGTAGCAAAAGAAAGTTACTTTTCCCCCGCCCTCCTTTCCCGATTGAAGCTCTTTCGTATAGCGGTAATTATTGTGCTGTATCAGTGTATCTGCGAACGAAAGAATCTCCGGCTCACATCGAAAACAGGTATTTAGATAAAATACATTCGGGGTGAAGTTTTTTTCGAACATCTGAAAGATTTTAACCCCTCCGGATGACCTGAATGAATAGATTGCCTGGTCATCATCACCCACGATACTGGTATGGATACCTCTCCGGGTGTGCTGGCTTATCCATGAGAACTGTATCGAATCGGTGTCCTGTACCTCATCAACTATTAGATGGGTAAGATTTAACGGTCGTATCATTCCTGAGTTTAACTGGCTGGTTACGTATTTTGACAGGGCATTAAAATCCGCCACACCATCTTTCTGACACAGCTTCTGATAAGTATTAAACAAGTTAATTTGCAGGGAGGAAAACTTGATAGCGACAACATCATGGTCTGTTTCCCTTCCTATAGCGTCAATCGCAAACTCGGCTGCACTTAGATCCATCGAAATACCTGCGTGATTGATAGCGCGGTGTATCATGGACCTTAAGGCACTTCCAATTAGCAATCGTCCATTCCATTTCATTTCATCCAACTGCATTTTCACAAACCCGTGAAAAGTATTTATTTTTATTCGGTCCAGTTTTTCTTCAGTCAGTTTTTTCTTCAGCTTTTCTGACAGTGAGTCAGCTGCGGCTCTAGTGAACGTTACCATTCCAATTCTTGCATACGGAAAACGATTAAGTATCTCAGCCACCCCCTCAATCATCGTGAACGACTTACCGCTCCCGGGCGCAGCGATCACCATATTGTTAGCACTCATATTGTTAATAATTTTCTTCTGACCAGGGCTGGCAGTGCTCATTCGTCCTCCTTCAAATCAAGGTGACAGTATAACTAGAACCTAAGGCAGATTTTTACGTTTTAGATACGTTAATCCACTGATTAAAAATCAAATTTTGTTATCCAAAGGGTATTAGGTTTTTTGGGTTCTATGGAATACTAAGCACATCTAAAGACAACAAGAAGGTAACAGCAATGAAACTTAACCAATCACTTTCTCTGGCTTTCGTTCTCACTTCATCTGCATTGATGGCCGGTTGTGCATCAAATGTTGGAAAGACCCCAGATACAGCCCAAAAGTCGAATTCCCATGGTTTTTATTGGACGGCAAATCCGGCTGATTCTGTCGCTAAAAACGCGTATTCGCTCGCAGGTGTCGATGTTTCATTTGCGGATTCCGAGGTCAAACCCGGTAGCTCTGATGAAGCTGGCATCTCCAAATACCTTATGAATGGTGCAATGGGGGCAGTAACTGGAGGGTTGTCCGGTTTAAGCATCATGACGTTAGGCTCTTTATATAGCAAAGAAGATGCTGAGTTCATTAGTACCGAACAGTTTGTCGCCTTTGTTCCTAATCCAAATAACTTACCTTACGATGATCCTTCGCTCGTAAAGGAAGGTGCTCGTTATACATTTAACTTTGTAAAGGATAGTTCTGCGAAACGTGGATTTAACGCTGATAAACAAGTTAAAGCAGTTGACGAGTGCGTGATTGAAATGTCAATGATGGCAAAATTCAATGAGTGTGTTTTATCTTCCAAACCAACAAAAGATATTGCATTTGATAAGCGACTTTTTGAATTTCAAGCTATCAGGCCAGCAGTTGGTACAGAGCTTTCTCAATTAAAATTGCCTAAAGGAAATTATTCTGTCATTCGCTACGGTCTTATTCAGACCACATGGGACAAAAGTTCTAAAGGGTATAATGGATTTATTATGAGAGCAGACTCGACATATACCGCCCCTCGTATGTTAGCAGTTTCAATCGACGGAGCAGATTATTACTTGCTTAAAGGTGAACTAGGTAAAAAGGGTTACCCTGAAAAAACACTTATCAAAAAATTCTGGTAATTTCACAATATGTAAAAAGGGGCCAAGTTTGGCCCCCTTTTTATTGTTACTAATATTTTGGAAGTTGCTTTCCGGTTATTGGATCTACTGATGTTGAACCCACTTCACATATTGCCGGTCGAGGTAAATAGCTACAATCAACGTTAGCCTCCTGTATCGCCTGAGAGTTCTCCTGTTTAGCTTTAATCATATTATCCTCACCGCCCATTGATTCTTTAGCTCTTTCCGAAGGTAACTGATAATTCTCGTTTTTGAATGGCAAATTGGCCGTCACAGACTCCTCTGTGAATTTGCTGTACTGGTCCGGCACTTCTCCAACCTGTACTGCATCATTAATCCATTCAGTTAAGTCGATTTTATCAAAGTCAAGCTGTTGAATTTGAGTTATTGACAACCCAACACATTTTTCAGCAATAGGATCTATTCCTAATTGTGGATATGCCTGTTGCATAATTACACGCGACAGCATGGAGTTATAACAACACATGTCAGTAGCCTTTTTAACGCACTTCTTAGTAAAACCTATGTTTAAATATTTCACACAGCGTTCTGTATCAATTGTAAAGCAGGATTTCTGATTTTTATGGATACTTGCTTCCATTTCCTTTTGATCACAAGCAACCAGCATTTCCAGTAACATTTTGGTGACTTGATATGCTGTATAAATCCAGCCAATTACATTTAAGGCAAGCATGAAATTCGTTACCGCTGTTGAAAATACCGCATTTTGAGCTGTTGACCTTGCAGCATCAAAAACGAAATCTCTTACCGCGCCTGGCAGAAGATCGTAAGCCTTATTCATCGCCATTTGTTTCAATTGGCCCAGACCAAAACTTGTCATGGTTTCTTGTGCCAGCTGCCCGGTTCCACTTGCGCCACCTGACGCACCAGCAGAGCCAACAGTTCGACCCAGATTACCGGCCACATTCTCATAAACACTGGTCAGAGAACTGGTGACGTTACTCCACATTTGCCCAACAGTTTTGCCTGCGGAAGCTGTCCATTCACCCACGGAGTTAGCCATAGATGCCCAGGAGCCTGTGTCCCCTCCGGTCCAATTGACAAGAGTACTATTTACGGCACTCCAGTTAGTATTTCGAATCATCGAACCGGCCAGCATTATTGCTTCCAGGGAGCTTGCCGTTCCCTGCGGCGCTTCGCAGCAATCCGTCTTAGCCAGTCCATTAACAAAGCCTACTGAGCGCCCACACCATTCCTGTTTACCTTCGAATACAGAACAGGTGTTAGGATCATTTGGGTCTGTACATTTAGCTTCACCCTGCATGTATTGGACCATGTTTGAGTACGCGATGACTTTGCCAAAGTCTTTGTTCTCTTCCTTCGGTCCTGTTTCACAGGTCCCTCCAGAACATGGGATCATCCCTACACAAGCATTGGTCTGAGATTCCACTTCACGCACAACATCTTTACCTCTGTCGCAGGTGTACTTCTGCTCGTACATGTAGCAACTCTTAGTCCCTTCGTCGTACCAGCCTTCAGCACAAGTCTGGCTGTCCATTACGCAGGCCGCATCATTCTTATATACACCGCATGCATCGGGCATATTCTTGATGTCATCATAGTTGTAGCAAAGGTCGTTACCTTCCTTATCTTTCATAATTTTGCCACTGGCGTCATACGAGCAGATCTTTTCTTTAGCCAGGGGGTCGCAGAAGTAACCTTCCAGATTCGTCTTCCACGTCAGGAAGCCTTTATCCCCTTCATACAGAGGTTTTGCCATATTGAGAATATCGGCTGGTAAACGCTTAGTCCCTACGTCCATATCTGCAAAGCGGTCAAAACGGCAGAATGAGCTGGTATCTTTTACGGCGTCATAGCATCCCGCAGGCTCCTGGACATGCTTGTCTTCCAGTTTCATATTTTCAAATGTTAATTCGACCTCGAAATACCCTTCGCCTTTACCGCCGACCCATACACGGGAGGCCATCGTCACTTCACGGTCTGGCTCGTTATAGACTGAGTTGCGAACCTTCTCGGTGATATCTATTGGCGCATTCAACTTCCATGACTTGTCCTGCTCCCAGCCACCCTTTGGAGCTTCATAATCATAATCCCGATAATCACCATCAATGTGCGCAAAAATTTGATTCCCATCCAAAGTTACCCTCATATGGTCATCCCACTCTGCGGCAACCACCCTAGCCGTTGCCAGCTTCGCATCTGGGTGAAACTTGAGTACCAGGGAGTTATCAAATACACCGTTCTGCCAGTAGTTATCATCCCTGCGGCCAAACCAGATTCTTACACAATTATCACCACAAACAGACAGGTCCCCGTTCCCACCGGAAATATAAACAGGCACAGTAAAATCTCGGGTTATTGTGCAAGAGTTGAAGTTGTCTTTTTTCGGGGAGTTGCAGTAGGACTCTTTGTAATCCGGGTAGTGAGTGGTAATTGTCTGCGTCTTTGTTTCTGTATTACAGTTCTGAAGCCAGTTACCCGTACCGGCTACTGCATTACCGATTTCATTACGGCCAGCATTAAACATCGGGTCGTTAGGTTTTACATTCGGGGCCGGATTGTCTTTATTCGCATTTACCAGAGTACGGTAAGCCACACCATCATAGCTCTGAGCTTCAAAAAGCTGGCTTTTCCGATTCTTAATATCGTCTAGAAAACCGTCTTCATCTCCGTAGCGGCCACCAGCAGCAAACTTTGTGTCACTGTGCTTTTGTTCTGAGCTGAAAATCTCGCCGGTATTTGTTTTTGTGCCCGGAGTGGTAATGGCACTATTACTTATTGAAATATTTCCGCTCGCATCACGTGAAAGTTGCTTTGCCCCCTCTTTTGTATAACTCGAATTAATGGTTCCACCCGACATACTCGGCAGAGATACTGAGCGACCTATAGATTTGCCGTCACTCGCAGCGTTACCCATCACACTTTCATTAGAGTTTGATGTTCCGTATTTTCCGACATTTAGATTTTGGGAGTCCGCCTTACCCGCATATTTGTCGGATATGGTGCCACTTAAATTTCCGCCAGATCCTGCATTTTTATACTTCTCCACGATGTCCTGGGCACTGGTCGGAGCGTTTCGGTTTGCATTGGGATTCGACAGGTTAAAGTTACTTTCCAGCTGGTCAAATATGGCATCTGCTGCGTATACTTTAGGCGTAGTGACCATATTGATCAGCGAAATATAAAATGCCCAGCTCAAGGTGTTTGTGACCAGTGAAACAGCAAGCGTCGAAGCGATTACTTTTGTAAATTTCACGCTAACTCCTTGATTATGGTATAAATCTTACACAACAGTCGTTATAACGCCAAAGCATATAAACGTAGTTATCTATTCCAATTTTCTTTCTTCCGCCTTTCAATGTTGACCAGTCATGAACCGAATCACCAAGCCGGTGACAACAATCCGGGCCATCGGCTTCAGGTGTTGGATATAACATCGAGAGTCGGTACTGAGATCGGGGGGTGAAATACTCCCAGGACTTTTTGCACATTGCATCAGCACCCATGGTTCGCATCAACATTCCCTGCCGGTGCAGTTTTGTGAGTAGTCTTTGGGTGATTAACGAACTGGTTCTGACCGCATCATCATTTGCATATACGTGCCCCGTAAGTGGATATAGATTTCCATCACAACCGGCACAGAAGTAAGCTCCGAGGTTATCTTTCCCCGCAGTTACGGCCACACAATCAGCAGCACAGACCATAGACGCAATAGGGTTAGCAAAAACCACTGCTTCCGGGTTCAGAACAAGCGTGAGCAGGTCGCTTTCCCACATCGGGTCAACCTCACTGATGTAGGTCAAGCTGGCGTCGATATAAGGTTCCGCAGTACATTCACCAATAATCAAAAGCTTCAGCATCGTCATAATGGGAAATTCCCATAAATGCACATCGTAGAAACCAGCTTCAGTTGCCGTCATTGGTTGATTTGTATTACTTTTACCTAAATCGAACTGGGACTTTTGAAGCATCGTTCCTTCAAGAAATGGGCTACACCAGGGGCTTTTTACCACCTCTACAATCTTCACCGGCTGGAAAAAACTTAATTGCCAGCCGACTTCAGGTATACCGTTCTGGTCGGTACAGTAACAACCCGGGCGTGATGGAGCTGCGCCTTCAGGAGCTGCACCCACTCCCATGATCCTCATCGGGAAAATACAGCTCCAGCAGATGTTTTTAATCAAGCCCTGCCATACACCAGCACTCTGGCACATGGCACCGTTTGCCACGCCATTCCCCGCAGCAAAAACGATTGTGGGTAGTGATAGTGTTAGCAAAATTGAAACGGCTAATTCCAAAAGTAGCTTTTTAAATTTATTCACCGAAATTCCCACTATGACTTAATGAATGAAACACTGCTGTTCACAGCTTCTATAAACTTGCTGAAATATTCACTCATCTGACTCGGGTATGTGAGGGTCAGCCAGGTTGCGAATATTGCACCGATTATGAATCCGAATTTCATATCATTCCCCTTGATTAGTTTTTACTGAACCAATACCACGCACTTCAGCCTCACTAAATTGAACAACACGGAATTTATCCTTGTCATTCTCAATGAGTACTGGAGTGGTTTTAATATGAAAACGGCTAATGATCTGCTCATTAACTTTAAATACTTTTCCATTAAATTTTTCACGCAGGTCATTCAGATCCTCCCAACCATTATCCTGGTTAAGACGAGTGAACATCGGCATGACCTTGCCTGCACCGAGTCGGGATTTATATTGCTTCTCAGCCCATTCAACTTGTTCTGGCTGAAGCGGGTCAAATACAAGCATTGTTAAATTTTGAGGGAATCGCCCAAGAGGGTTAATTAACTCACCTGCATAAGCGATTACTCTTCCCTGCTTGTCTTTTACATCCTGAGTCACCTTTACAGTCGGATCAATCAACCACTCCTTGTGCTCAGCTGCTGGCGGGAGGTTTATCATCCACTGATTTTTCCAGGTGTCAGCTAGCGCTCTTTTCTTGGCCCCGTCCCAGTCATATTTGTCGGCCCTTTCTTCTAGCTCGACAATAATACTTTTCTCTTCGACCGGATAACTATTACCGGCCATTGGGAATAGGTCCTGATTTGGATTCTTCTCAAGTTCACGTTTGAAATAATCCAGATTGAATGTGCCCACCATTTTGGCATAGCGGTTTTTTTCACGTGATATAACTGTCGGGACCTGGCTAATCTGATTTTGACTAAAGCTATCAGGATCAATTGTTATCAGTGGACCATCCTGAAGTTTAGCTTTAACGAGAAATTGATTGATTGCCGCCTGAGTTTCAGTCAGCCGAGTGGTCCCCTTTTTCAGTCCGTTAAAGACTACTCTGGCATTATGTTCGGATGCGGTTCTAAGAAGGTCTTCCATCACATAATCCGGCATGCTGAAAGAGGCAAAGATTGTAATACCTGACTCTGTAGAAAGTTCCTTTTCTCGATTGCTATCAATTTTCCTTTCAAAGTCTGCTGCTGTAATGCCCGAACTCCCGAACATTTTTTCGATATTTTTCGACTGGCCCCGCATGGCTTCAGGCTTATTCTGTACAGCTTCTAATGCATTATCATTTATCTGAGTGTTGGATTGGATCTCATCCCTTCTCTTGGTTATTTCCTCCAACGCCTCATTACTTGTCTGCTCTTCTCTGATCTTCTTTGTATGGTCGATTATTGACTGAATACTGTCTGCGGCCATTCCAGGCACATAACCATGGTTAACAGAGGACCCGAGGATATCTTGTTTCTTGAGCGCTCCAGCCTGTGCTTTGTACTTCTCGATTTCAGGCGAAGATAATTCACCGGCTGGCTGTAACGCTGACATTTCGGCAACTGATTGCCCTCTGGAGCTTAATGCACTGGACTGCTGTGCAATGCTTTCAGCATCTTGCTGATATTGCTCATTCGTAGCGATTGCACCCGCAGAAAGGGATAAAGAAAGAATTGCTAACGTGACTTTATTTTTCGTTCTTGATTTAAAAAATGGCATAGGTCGTCCCTATCACTGAAGTTAATTTAACTGTTCCCCAAAACCTTGAATCCCATGAGTGGTCTGTTTGACCGATGAGAAATACCTCCCCATCAGGGACTACTAATTCTCTCTCAATCAATTTGGGTGAAACCTGGTACTTGTGAGAGATACGCCTGGCGTTTGCCGCGTAAAACTTTGTGCCGTTGTATACGCCATCCATTGTGATGCGTAGTTTATCCCCACCGACCCCGGCCACAATTTTGATAACTTTCTCACCTTCATTAATAAACCTGACGGTTTTCGGCATATTGAATGCAATGAGAGACCCCCTGCTCACTAACGTATTTGCATGGTCGATCATGTAAAAATCAGCTGGCAAACATCCATTCAACAACCCATAACCGAAGGAGAAACGGCTAAATACGAGCCAGGCAAAAAAAGCAATCAAGGCCAGATTTATCGGACCATATAGATCTAAATTCAACATTCCCCTAACCTTTGGAATGTATTTATCGACCGCTTTGATACTCATGCTTCAGCCTTTTCCATTTCCTTGACTGAAACTATTATCACCTGTACGCATGCTCAAAATTTTCAGTTAGCCCCCTAATTTTTTGGCTTTATTTAAGGCTGTTATTTAATGCATCCGGAAAATGAAACCAGGAAACACCCTAATATGTGGGTGGATATTCCTATCGAGGGTTAGGTCATACAGCAAAAAAAAACCGCAACTATGAAAGTTGCGGCTCAATGACTGGTTTTGATTCTACCTGCCCTCACAGGCAGGCTTTAAATTACACACTTACTGGGAAGATGTATCCGCCGGTCCCATCACAGTTAATGTCTGAGCAGCACTGTCGCCACTGTCATCAAATGCTAGAACTTTAATATCCTGCTTCCCTTTATTCAGGTTTTTCGACAGGGTTGCCGAACTCCCAAATACACTTCTCATTTCTCCGTTTATGTACCATTCATAGCGTGAGATTTTTCCATCTATATCCGAACATTTATTGGTAAAGTTCCAGCTGAGCGATGTCTCTGTATAGCTGAGCGAACAGACTGGCGGCGCATTCTTGACTACATCAAAATCCAGACTGGCCGAGCCCCTTTGTCCCAGCTGACTGACGACATCGATGGTCACATGATATTTACCTTCCTTCATGCCGGAAATAAGCTGTGCCCAATAGTTTTTCCCTACCTCTACTGGCGTTCCGTTAACTTTGTAGACCACTTCATCTACACGGTCGGCAGAATGAGAAAGCTTAATGTTGGACCTTAACGTGACATCCAATGGAGCCCTCATAAACTTGTTTGAGAACTTCGGCGTCATTTCCACTTCCATTGGATTTTGCTCACCAACGATTACCGTGTTGTCGATCCGCTGTTCATTGCCCCTGTTATCCTTAAACAGTAATGACAAAGTGAATTTACCCGAGTCTGGGATTGAAAACTCCTTCTTGTCTCCCTCGTCCTTAGTTAGCACCAACGAATCTTTTGCATAAATCCATTCACGGGAGTACGTCACACCGGGATAGCTATCATCATCAATGCCTGACAAGGAAACGGTAAGAGTTGAAGGCGCCATGGAATACTTCAATCGTGAATTCATTTTCACTTCCGGGAATTTATATACCCACGATTTTACCGACGACTTACGGGTCCCTACGGTTTTCTCCTTGTTACCCGAAATCCAGGCGCTATATTCAAATGCCGCATAGCCCTGTTTATCAAGCATGTCTTCAGTCAGCGTAATAGTCAGTTTTTGACCAGATATTACCTGGCCGTCCGGTGTTTTCCATTCCTCTACCACAGCCGTACCGCTGCCGAATTTCTCATTAGGGTTAACGTACACACCCTCTAAAGTTACTTTTTGGCCGACTTCAACTTTCTCGTTACCAGTCACTCTTACCGATATCCGTTTCGGTGTAGTCACACTCACTCTTGAGGAAGCATCTTTCCAGGAGTCTGCTTCGGCCAGCTCGTCAGCATCGTTGTAGCGCATTCGGGCATAAATCACTGACGGGATGGTCCCCGAGCCCTGGATGGTGTAGGTGGAACTGCCCTCTGTCCAGTTCTCATTATCTTCTGACCACATGATCTGAGCGGTTCCATCAGGAATGGCTTCTTCGTTATCAACAAGAGTCACTGGAATATCATTCCCTTCCAGCGTTGGTGTAACTTTAATACTGATCTTAGGTTCCTTATACGTCACTACGGTTAGCACATCCGTCAGGGACTCAATTTTTGAGAACTTATTCGTCAGCTTAGCCCGATACAGCCATTTACCCACCTCGGTCTTTTTAATGGTGACACTACGTTTACCTTCCATTTCACTGAGCGTTGTCCAGGTTTGACCATTATCAGCTGATGTTTGCCATTGTGTTGGCGCTAATGCATCTGAGTCAGCTGTGCTTTTGGTTTTAAACGAGACAATGGTGCTTAACGGAATTCGGCCGATGATCTGACTCTTAGACAGACCACCTTCAAGTGCTTCACCTTTGTAGACCCTGATACTGACGGTGCCACTCTCTCTCTTCATAACAAAATCATCGAATGGTGAACGGACCTGTGCCACGGCCACTAGACGTGTGTTACCTAAATCCATGCCTTCAATATCGATGTTCGTTGATACCTGACCAGCATCATCGACAGGCAGCGCTTTAGTTAGGGCTTTGCGTTCATAGGTGGTCTTGTAGCGGCCTGATACTGGATCAATCCCATAAATACTTTTCTGGGAGTATACCGTTACGTCCCAATCACCCATGATTTTGCGGTCGAATCTGCTTGCTCGAATGTCGTTGCTGTACCGGCCGACACTCACAACCAAAGGCATTTCAAGTCCAGTTGCCGTTTTCTTCTCATCAACTTTCATGGTGGCTTTGATGTTGAAGTCTGGCACGGTATAGACGTTCAAAGTGTCCAGGGTCGTTATCGATGGGTCCTTTGTATAGTTGGCTTCTATATTCAGCGTGTTCTTAGTCCAAAGCGCTGAAGCTGGCATTTTAATCCTCTGAACAAAAGTGGTCTGGTCATTGTTAGAGGATCGATTTTTATAGGTAGTTTTCACTGCATCACTACCATTCTGGGCAACAGAAATAGTAATGTCAGCAGGCACTACTTTGGCGAGAATGCGAGCAGCCTCTCCACCTGTTGTATAAACCAGGGCAGTGTTACTGTTGATACCTGCAATGGTTTTACTCTTTTTATAAGTAATAACAGGGTTGTAAGGTAACTGTGTTAACAGATTAAACCGGTTCCTGGCCGAAACTGCATGCGAGCCTTTGCCGTTGATCATGTGAACTTCATAGTCCAGAAGGTTTTCCCCTGAAATGTTGAAGAACCCACTCAACCCCGGAACTCGGCCTTTAAAGTAGAATTCCAATCCAGAGGGGACGTTATTCCATTGCGGATAACAGGCGATAACATTTGAGTTAATCCCGGTCCATTCAAGGTAGTCCTTAGCATTTTGCTCAGTCGTAAACAGGTTACATTTTTGCCCATCTGTTTGTGTAAGCAGGTCCGTATACTGGCGAACTCGGGAGTAGAGAGTTAACCCCTTCTCAAGAGTTTTTAGGGTGAATCCGGTAGGTTGGTAAAGGAATGACGTGGAGAAGCTGACGGCTTTTCCGTAAATATTTTCCGCCACCACAGTGATGTCATGATCTGCATTGAGTTTGAGGTCATCACCTTCAGGTAAATAGTAAATGCCTTTAATGTTTGTTGGTTTTAGGGTGACAACCTTATTGTCTATGGTCACAGATTTGATATCTGCAACACCAGCCTGACCCTGGAAAGCTGCGACTATGACTTCGTTGAGGAAATACACCGGTTCACGTTTGCCAAGCACCAGCCCGTCTTTAATCACCATCAAAGTCGGATTATCGGACAACATTAATTTTGATTCTGGCTCATCGTAAACTGAACTGTTTAGGCTTTTGTTCTCAAGCGTAAACTGGGCACTGTAGGAGCCATTAACGAGATCGGTAATATCAAAGATATACAAATAATCGCTACCAACTAACTGTGGGCCTGAAACGGGGCGCAGGGTCCTTTTTGTCGGCGTTGCCCATGACTGTTTAAAGTCGATCACCGTTCCGTCATCTAAAGTAACTTTCGTAACGGGCTTGAATACGCCATCCGGCGTCAATGTAAGGGTCATTTCTGTAGGTAGCCACCATTCACCTTCAGAACCAGCTTGCGGAGCCTTAACAGCAACGGCAACAGTTTTGGCACCAGTAAATACGTCCTGGCCTCCTACAGTGATTACTTTGGAGTCTTCGGTGAAATTCCAAAGAGTGTGGTCTACAACAGGCGGTCGATAATCCCAGTTCAACGTCAGATCATGAGTTTCCGGAGGAGAAAAGTAATTATTTTTCGAGTTGGCATTTACCGTGATTGCCCGAACACCCTGTGGCTCATCGTTATCACTTATTTTTACACTACCCACAGTGATCGTGCAGTTGTCAGCACCAACAGGCACTTCACAGGATGACCCGTTCCCGACAGAGATATACTGAAGATAGTTTCTTGCTTCGACAGTTACAGTAATGTCCCTGAGGGCTTCGTCCTTGATGTACGAATTAATAGAAAAGCCATCGAGCACCTGGCCGTTAATGGAGGATTTCATACCTGTTATAACGGGTTTTATCGGTGCAAGAGCCTGGACTTTATATTCGCCCGTTACCACCTCTACCTTTTGCCTTTCACTTCCTGAATAGTATGAGATCTTATAGGGGAGTTTTATTTCACCGACCTGAGACGGAATGCCGCTCGTAGTGAATCCGTTGGCAGCAAACCCAAACGAATTAGGTAGCCATTCGAAGAAGCAGACAAGATTGCCAACCGTGGAGGTGGCCCGGTCATCAACCGATATGTTACAGGCAGAGCCCTTCCCTGATGCTGTTATCGTGCTCGTATTAACAAAGGCCACAAGGTCCTGTTGGTCTTTGTTAAACGCCACCTCTGGCATATCTGCTTCTAACTTCCCTGATATCATTATTGCCTCTGCATGAACTTTCGACAGAGGTGTAATTAATGAAAATAACAGAGCAAGCTTTACCCCGGATTTTCTCATGACGAATTCCTGTAGTTCAGCGCTGAATGCTGAATACTTTAACCTACGAGGATGAGATAAATTCTTGCTAAAGGGGTACAAAAAAGCCGCCCCCCTGACAGGAAAGCAGCGTTTAAACAGGATTTATTTGGCTTTAGATTCGGCTAGTCTTAAGGCCGTAATGATTGATTCGGTACTAACCAAAGGCATTTTCAGCGATACAAAGCCAAGGAGAAACAAACCGACCCGTACACAATCCATTTCCATGACAGGAATGTAATGAAGAAATTTTTCAATGGTATTTTTTTCTATCGGGACTATACCGAGTTTAAAAAGTAACCCACCCTTATTATTGGGTTCTACGCTAAGATTTTTATAAACGCTGTGACTGCGGTGACTTGTTTTTCGATTCTCAATTTTGAAGGTATTTTTTATTCTTAAGAAAACTGAAGCTAATGACATTACTTCCGTCATTGATAATTTCATAATGACACAGTTCTCAGTCGTCCATTCATATCCCCCACTACTACTGGAAGGGGCTACAAACAAATTTAAATAAAACTTATCAGACGGAGATGAATACTCGGAATTGTCAGAAGCTTTGGTATCTACCTGGTTAATGACCAGTTCCAGAGCGCATGCAGTCCCAAAGACTTTTATGTTTTGTGAGCGCGTTCCGTTAACCACTAACTGGTCATTCATCATGATTTCTCGTTATATATCCAAATTCCGGAAAGTAATTCTCCAGTGAGATTATTTTGTAAATCTCCGATAAGGTAACCGTTTTCACTCTTAGCGATGATTAAACTATACACACCCGTTTCAATTTTCCTGGCTGACGTAACTTTCGGTACGGTGCATGGCTGATTTTGACTCAAACCATCAGCAGCTGCTAGAAAAGTTACTTTTGCTGGAACACCATTAAAACTGAGTTCGTTGTCAGAAATTATTTGGATATTAAGTGCCCCACCATCTTTTTCACATGATTTAAATGGCAATGCAGTATTAAATTTATTTGCTGTGAAACTCGTCAGGTCAGGCGATACCACCTGCGACCGTAAAAAGTAAAATGAACCTGCCGACAATAAAACCAGAGATACAACACCACATACTATCAATGACTTACGAATCATCCCCCACATCCTCATGAAGTAAGTGCAGAGCACTCAGTAACATTAAATGAAGCTGGTAAAGCATATTGTCCGGCGTAACTCCGCCAACAAAAGTAACGGTCCTGCGTATAGATGCACCAGCTGGTTCATAGAGAATGTAACCAACGCCAGAATCTCTGAGCAGACTGTCCTCTTCTTCGACCAGATCAGTATCAAGGGCCGGAACAATAACTTCTATCAGTATTGTATCAACAGGAGCCATATCCCAATCGTATTTAACTGATGAAAGTGGGGCTATAGAAATATGCAATTCATCAATATCAAAAAGCACTGGTCGTGCCCATTTCAATTCTTCAGGGGTGAACGAGTTGTCTTTATGAACTATTGGATAGTCTGATGCATTTAAAACCTCGATCAGCTCATTACGACGAAGACCGTGAATCAAGGAGTTGCGTGACAACATATGGATAACCTTTATTATAATATTATTCGCTTAATCAAACGGTTAGGTGATTAAACAAAAGTCTTAAACCTACCAAGCAAGGGAGAGCTGGTTATGATTTATTACTAATCTTAGCCAGATCTATCAACTCTAAAGCAAAATTGCGTCAACTGTGTATGGTACTAAAGTATGAGTTTTATAACTGCTTGGCTTCAATAGGTTTTCTACTCAGTTAATCCGAAATGTACAAAGGATACTCTGACATTTTACTATGAAATTCAATTAACTTACTTAACTAATAACTAAGGATTACTCTTAATTTTTCAAGTTTTCATTGATGATTTAGCTATCATTTAAATTAAAATGCCAGTTTTGTAAACTGGCATTTTTAGTAGGCGTCAGGCACCAAATGTTTTGATTCTGTTTTTTACCGACTGATTTCCACGATTTTTACTAGTAGTTACTGGAATTTCCTGCAAGTTTTTATTGGTTAGACCAGATGGACTCGTTGCGTCTATTTCATCTGAAACTGCAAGATTAGCTTTTTTTTCCATCAGCGGCACTGATGAATGCTCTCCTCCCGTAGGTTCTAATAAATGTTTATCTGTTTTAGTTGTCAACGATTCTGAAAGAGTATCAGTTGTAATTTCAGATTTTGAGATTGGAACAGAATGAGTCGCTAATTCCACTTTGAGTGTTTGGATCAACTTCTCTACAGAACTATCAAACCGGGCTCCAATTTCTTTAACCAGATGGTCTGAATTTTGTGAAGCATGCGGATCATACGCATTACCCGGCCCGCTTAGCCCAGTGATGAAATCTCTTAATTGACTTAAGGTCAGTTGGTCTGCATGGGCATTAATCATGTGCATTAATCTTGGGTTAAGCGAGTTAATAATCAATCCCGCGATTAATGCATCTCGTATTAATTGGGTTTTCTCCCCACGGTGAGCCCCGTTAAGGGCCACCATTGTGTCATGCGCAAATTTACTTTGCTTCTCTGTAATCCAAAATGCATGAACCTGGGTTCTGAGGCCACCAGTTTCGCTGTTGGTGTCTTTTGACATGAATTATCCGCTACTAGTTAAAAAGCACTGATTCAGCGATTGAAGTAGCAAGTGCAAGCTGTGGATTATTAACCACCACTACCTTCGCATTTGGATAGTTCTCTTCAATTGCATCAGCAATCAAGAATGAACCGCCCCCCACAATAAAGATGTAATGTGGACGTTCTTCAATCTGCTTTACTGCTTTAACGACCATATCCTGCAATTTCTTAACCGCAGCATTCACAGCTTCGAATGTTTCAGTCCGCAGACTATCCGTAATTTTTAATGCATTAGCATCACTACGATTTCCGATTAGATGATCAATATATGCATCACTATCGTTGACGTTAACGGACTGGAGGTAACGTCTAATTTCATCATAAACGACAGAACAACCAATTCGGTCAAAACCCTTAACTTTTGAGATTTGTTCCAGCTGACCACTGATACTTGCGGCATCTAGTGTCGTACCACCAAGATCCAATACCAGGCTAACTTCGTATGATTCAATAGTAGATAGTTCCGAAGCCTGGGAAACCGCAGGTAATGATTCAGGGAATACGGAAATTCCTGCAACATTAAAAGATACTGTTTGACCATTTACATGGCGACCTACAGGTTTCAATAAGTTGTCTTTTTTACGCTGGATATTTTCAGTATTTAGCTCACCCATTGAATTATAGAACTGGCTTAACGGCAGTGTTACATGAAGGTGTACAGCTTGAGGTTCAATACCTGATGAGTGAAGCGCGTGATGGACATTCAGTCGGCTGATTTCATCATACTGATGTGCCACATCTGTTGTTTCCAAGGCTTCAGTCGCTTCTTTGTGATGAGAATAACGTTCATATTCGTCAACAAAGTAGTTGTATGGATTGGTGCCTGTATGGGCTACTCGGAAGTTTGGAACGAATGAATTAGCCGAAAGATGAGTCTTCAGCTCGCCACGCTCATCCAAGAAAACTACTTTTGCGGCTTTGCTACCATCATCAATAACAATTTTCAGCACGTTACTCCCATCCACACCAGTTTGGACTTCTTCCAGCTGTTTGTTTTGTACTTCTGACATATCTCTCATCCTCGGAATTGGTTATTAAGATCACCGCTATATTGAGATTGATGATAGGTTACCTGTTAGTAATACACAACAGATTTAACAACTAAATATTGTTTAAATACATGAAATTACAGAACCCGTCCTAAGTTATAACCCACAAAACTATAAACCCTGTACCCGTAAACTAACACAACCAATTCACACAGCACATTTGGTTCCTTAAACTAACATATGGTTCTGCAAGTCTCTGCCATTTGGTTCGCTCAACTAACACCATGTAATAAGCACTCCCAACTTTAGCAAAGTAGTGTTCAGAATTTCACGATGCTTAACATGCCGAATTTCGCTCCTAACCAACCGAATAACATGAATCCGTAAGTTATTATTGGACCTCAACTACTAGGGGTTTACATGGCTGCAAATGATGCTCAGATATTAGATCTGACCAACTACAGTGGACGTATTTTTTTTATTTCTGATGTATGCGGGAATTATTCGTTCCTGTGTCATCTCATTCACTCGGTCACTGATTTTGATGATGATGTTGTAATCATCGGTGCAGGCAACTTGTTTGATAATGGCCCTGAGGGATATCAGCTGTTAAGAGCAATTAATACAAAGAGGTTCGAAGGCAGGAAGGTTTCATTTTATTCAGTCACCGGATTCGGGGAATACAATTTAAAAAAATTACTTCCCCTCGATCCTGAATACCGCCAGTTTTATCCCGGGACTTCAGAATTAGAAAAATGGAGTGCCAATGGCGGCTCCTGGCACAAAGATATCAACCGTTATCATCTTGAAGATCAAATACGAGCATTAATGACGGAGCAGCTCCCTCTGATTTACTCAGTCGAGCTTCAGGGCGGAATTCGTATTGGGATCTGCTCTTCCGATTACGCATCTATCAGAGATAGTTTCCCGGACACTTTAAAGGCCCTGCATGGATTCAAGTCTTCAACAGTGAGTAGTTATATCGGGCAGATTATGTTTGGCAAGGAGCATGCATTAACCCCTACTCATATCAAAGGCGTCAATTTTCTAGTACTTGGGAGGAATTCTGTTAGTAGCATCCGAGCGGCACATGGTCTCCCGCTTAATGGCATGCCGGTTCTACTCGGCAACACTATCCACATTGGACCAGATCGAGAGTTATCCAAAGTGGTTAGACGTAGATGTCCTATCTCTATGCTCGAATTTATCAATGGCTCTAACCCAAGTTTCTTAGTCCATCAGGTCTGTTTAAATAAATCTGATGTATTGAGCATTCAATCAAACCATTTAGATATTCATTCACACGACAATTTTATTGGAGGAACCGAACCATGAGTACAACCAAAAAATTAGTAGCAGTCTTCCTCAGCTCAATGCTTTTATCGGTTTGTTCTTCGGCCAGGTCAGATTCTGATATCCCAGCACCAGAAAATGAATCCGTCCAAAACATAAAGATTAGCTATTCCGGTAGTGAACTGCTGGTAAACGGAATGAAGCGTCCCATATTGATTACTAGTGCGTCTAAGCGCAATTATTTTGAAATTACAAACCAATCTCAAACTAAATCGGCATATCTCGTCATACCTTACATCGAGTACAAGGTTCTTGCCAAAAACAAGATTTCTCTGGGTCACCCGTTAACCGTAAGTGCAGATGAGGCTGGTAAAGAAGTCATATGGTTAGAACCTAATACTTCACTCACTCTCAGCTTGATCAATGATTACGTTGAAACACCTATCCAGGCCATTGTATCAATCAATGGTAAATCTAAAAGTGTCGTTTCCCTTTTTGGTCCGGATAAATCTGACAAATTCTCACTGGTATCTGTTAGTGATGAAAAGAATGAATTGACCGATTCTCAGTTAGGCATTGAGTCGCTCAAAATCCCTGTCGTTACTGATGATTCAAAATTAATTACAGTTACGGAAAAAAATCGTCAGCTCAGCAGTAACCAGGCCTACACAATCGCTACGAAACCCAAAACTCACAATGTGGAGTTTTCGGAGTTCGTATTCATTCCAAAGAGAAACAGGTTTATTGGCGGGACTGGTTATTGGACGAAGAACGCAACAGTTGCGAAAGGAGAAGCCCTTAAGTTTGTGACTATGCAGAAAACAAAATTAAGGACAAGCAAATGAAATGGCTGTTATCCCTTCCACTTCTCACTTTACTTAGCGGATGTGCTTCCATTGATTCAAAGATTTCCTCAGTACCTGGCGTTGGGTTTGATGTCGTGTTGTTAAGTCGTACTCAGGCCAATCCTACTGACAAAGTTACTTTTTCAATAGAAAGCTCAGGCACAGACCTTTGGCTAATTGTTCAAAATGGAACAAAAGAATTCATACAATTTAAAAATTTAAATCTGGCCGGAAGCCGATGTTCTTATGTCTCACGAGGAAAGACTGCGGTCGCACCTGAAAATGTTTCTACTTTCAAAATGCCGACTCTTGGATTACTTGGCCTGTGTTTTTCAAACGAAGACCAAATGAAGCTTATTACATTGCCTTTCGAATCTGTCTCCTCCAAACAGACCAGTACAGAGTACCTGCCGACTTACTTTAGCGTCGACTATTACTCACCGGCAAAAAATACGAAAGGCCAGGGCCACATTAGTTATCAACTGTTTCTGAATTTCAAAAGGACGGAACTGCAATGAAAAATATCTTCTTAGTAATGATTTTCTTCTGCGGATGGGCGCAAGCATATCAATATAAGATTTTAACTGTACCTGAAGGTGCAACTGTAAAGAACATCATGACGAATGAATTGATTGGCACGACTCCTGTTTCGGTAGAGGTTAACAATACAGAAGCAGGCTCAACATTCGGCCTCTCTTACTATCGGCATGAAAATGTTGCCATTAAGATATTCACTGTTATGCCGTCAGCCGAAAACGGCTATGCGATTAGTGGACCTGATGTAGCGACAATGTCTTTACCTGGTAAGGCACCACTCAACGTTAAGAACGATTCCAACTCTTCTTCAGTCTTTATTGACATGAGACCATTTATGTCGGAACCAGCAAAGGTTTCTAACTGAAGACTACGCTAACCCCTTCCCTCCCTTTTGTTCTAAACCGGGCAGGGAAGGGATGCCTGATTCTTCATACGACTTCTTATATATCTGAGGTATTAACGTGATGAGCAATCTCGTTTAACCCCCTTAATCGCCAGCACCTGAATATACGCTTCGCCGTTTAACCCCCTTAATCGCCAGCACCTGAATATACGCTTCGTCGTTTAACCCCCTTAATCGCCAGCGCCTGGGTATAAGCTTTGCCGTTTAACCCCCTTAATCGCCAGCACCAGGGTATAGGCTTTGCCGTTTAACCCCCTTAATCGCCAGCACCAGGGTATAGGCTTTGCCGTTTAACCCCCTTAATCGCCAGCACCTGAGTATAGGTTTCGCCGTTTACCCCCTTAATCGCCAGCACCTGTGTATAGGCTTAGCCGTTTAACCCCCTTAATCGCCAGCACCAGGGTATAGGCTTTGCCGTTTAACCCCCTTAATCGTCAGCACCAGGGTATCGACTTTGACGTTTAACCCCCTTAATCGCCAGCACCAGGTTTCCTAAATAGCCAACGACGCCATGTTAACGACCTTTGATTACTCACCAATTGGTCGACAGATATGAAAATTATCGAAACTTTTGTCTGAAACTCTAATGATAATGACGAAAACGTCTCAAAAAATGAACTGGGATTGGCAATAATTGACACTTACAGATAGAATTGAACGTATAAACCGTGAATTGAGCGCATCATTGGTAGTTTGCACACTTATACGCTCAATTGATATTTCAATGATTAACAGAGTGGTTATAGAATGAATTTATTAGAAAAAATAGCTCTAGTCGGTCAACGCATGAAGAGCGAGCAGATCTCGCTTAAAGAGTCGCTGGCATTGTCTTCAAGAATTTCTGTTTCTGATGACAGTATTGATGGTGTAGACCGTCTTATTTATAACCACTGCCTCAACAAAAAAAGCCTTGCTGACTTTTTTAGAAAATCGCGTAATACGTTTGGCAAAATGATTGCTGATATGGAAGAGGCCAAGGTTATCGGTGCGCCTATTTTCCAAAACAAAAACCATCTATATACACGCTTTGATGTCCAAAACATTATGGACCACCTCGGTTATCCGGCTTACCGAGACAGCTATCATAGTCGCGTTATCATCACGCAGAACTATAAAGGTGGCACGGGAAAAAGCACGACATCAATCTCTATTGCTACAGCGGCTGCGTTAGACCTAAACCTTAATGCAAAGGTATTAGTTATAGAGTGGGACCCACAGGGTTCGATAGGTAGCAGTATGATCCGCAGTGTCCAAGAGGATGATGTATTCCTCACAGCTGTGGATGCCATTTTGGGGATCTATGAAGATAACTCCGATTACAAAAAGTATCTGGACCTCGGTTTCACCGAGGCAGAAATTATCAATAACATGCCTTTTTCTACCCACCTTCCGAATCTGGATGTCATAACAGCATTTCCTACTGACGCTCGATTTAAGGATAGATACTGGCAAATGGCTAAAGAAGACCGAACGGAACTTCTGCTTCGCTTCCGTAATGTAATTCTGCCTGTTCTGAAGACGAAATATGACCTCATCATTATCGACACGCCACCAGAAGATTCCCCACTAATCTGGGCAGCAGATGAGGGTGCTGACGGCATTCTCGTTGCTGTTTCCCCTCGTGAATATGATTATGCGTCGACAACCGACTTTATGATTACCCTGAGCGAACGTTTCAAGCAATCCCCAAACAAAGGGGAGAACATTAAATGGTTCAAAGTGCTGGCCGTTAACGTTGATGACAAAAGTCCGTACGAACGGATAGTTCTGGATAAACTTGTTCGGACCGTACAAGATTTGTTCTTAACGACAAATATTAAAAATTCCGAAGCATTCAAAGCTGCTGCCTCAAAAGGGCGTACTGTTTTAGATATCAAGAAGTCTGAAGAGCTTTGCGCACCTAAACAACTGGATATCGCAGAGCAATCTGTTATGGCTGTCTATCAGCAATTTATTAACGAAATTAAAAGCTTTTCAGTTAAGGAAGGAGTTGAGAAATGAGTGACGGACAAGAAATTGGTAATGATAAGTCTCTCTATCTGAGCAGCCCGAAACGGACTGGTGTTGTACACCAGTCCGGTTTAGCTAATCTGAAGACTGCCACTCGAGTGAAGAAACTTTTCACCCTGCATAACAATCGGAAAGTGGAAGCGGAACATATCACTATCCCGGCAGCAGATGTTCAGACTCAAACCGCTGTTCACCCAATGAACCCTCGTAACCAGGAAGCACTGAGCGTTAATGCTGTTAGAGATATCCTCCTTCAAATTGAAGCTCGTGGGATTGATACAGAGGGTGTGGCAGTTAAGCGAGCTGGTAAATATTTCTTGATTGAGGGTAGCCGCAGGCGCTTTTGCTGTATCAAGGCCAGTAAGGATTTGCCACTTTGGGTCTTGCCGGATGAACTAACGCCCGAAGATATCCAATCGATCATTTCTGCTGCCCAAACCTCACGGCGCTTCTCGTATCGCGAGATTGGTTTACAGTACATTCAAAAGATGAAAGAGATGAATTTCACTAAAAATGAAGAACTGGCTAATTACCTCGGGACCAGCCATGTCTCTGTGTCTAAGCGAATTCAGGCAGCACAGATTTCTGATTCGTTGATAACGCTGTTCCCTGACTATGAGGCCATCCCTAATGCGTTCTATAACCAGCTTGCGCGCTCCCAGAAATATGTGGAGAGAAACTTATTTTCTCTGGATGATGTCGTTGAGCAGGTAAAATCTGAGACTAATGATTTACCGACTGATGATATTGCAGATACGCAGAAAAAGGTTCTCAAATCAATCATCAAGGCAGTGGAGCAGCTCGATGAGAATCGTCCCAAGAAAGGCTGGGAGACTCGCGAACTGGTGACATTCGAAAATAAAGACAAGTATGCTCGAATCAGTAAAAGTGCATCTGGCCGAAAAGTAAAATTCGAATTTAACCGAATGAGTAATGACCTGATAAAAGAGATTGAAGCATTCATCGCTGATAAGTTAAAAAATGACTAATATTTAACTTCCTAAGGCAAAAGCTGCACTTTAGCATGGTGCAGTTTTTCTACTCTTTACTTCCCCCAGCCCCCCTAAATCAATTAATAACGCATTCGTTTGCTACCTATCATTTAATTGTCATTGGTACACAAAACTAACTAATGTTAGTTCATTGAACCACCATCTCCACGCATATTGAATAATTCAACCATGTGGAACGGTAAGCTAACAAGGCAAGGTTGATATAAGTAACAAGTGATTTTAAAGTTATATATCGATGTTATTTAAACGCTACAAATAAACTTTTACACCACAAGTAATTGAATTTAATTGATATTATTTTATCGCAACAACAAGCCTACATATGGTTCTTAAAAATAACATGTACCATAGAACCTACACTTTCAGTCTGCACCGCAAGGTCGGCTCTGAGAACGCTTGTGGTTGCAAATGTCTCTGAGGAAAAAATGAGGAACGATCAACAAACGGTGTACCGCAGCAAATAGGGAATTGCCTATCCGAAAGGGTGGTAGTCAAATCTTATGTCATAACCAAAAGTTACTTTTTAGCAAAAAGGCCCACGAAGGGCCTTTATTATTTAAGCTAATGGTCAGGCCACTTTTGCTCTTTCCCTTTGCTCTTGTTCGTAGAGAATTTCAATCGCCTCCCCGTAGCTACAATCTCGCTGAGCCTGAATATCCCAAAGACGGGTCCTGTCTTTGGAGTCCGTTGTAAAGCAGAGCTCCATTTTACGGTCTACGTACAGCCTGCAAATCTCCTGGAACCCTTCGAATCGTATGAGCATTTCAGAGAAAACCCCCTTAACAGTACGAATGTTCTTCATGCGCTCATATTCGCCGTCAGAAGTAGAGAAATATTGATTCTTTTTCATAGATTCAATTGATTCTTTCTCCTGCTTCATGATGATTTTCCAGGGGCTGTTAGCCGTAATTGCACGGCCAACAGAGGAGGTAAAATAATCCTCAAATGACTGGGTTACACAAATTCCAGCACAGTTCGTTTTCCTGAATCGCCGCCATGCAGCTTCCAGGAATGAAGTAAAGAACTGGTTGTTCGCCTGATTACCACCGTTGGCATTGTCCGGACGAATGTACTCCCATGCTTCATCAAGTATGAACAGTCTTCTGCGACCATCACGCTTGATAAACATGGCATGCTGTGCAGCCTGGATGATCGACATTAAAACTACGGTTTGCAGATGCGGTGTTCCTTTCAGCTCTTCCAGTTCTAACACAATAAAGCGGCTATCAAAGTTGATTGGTGGAAGTGTTTCGGAAAAACGGTATCCGTAAATTCCACCTTCGCACCATGCCCCCAACTGGACACCGATGTCCTTCATCCTGTCATCGGGAAATTCACGGCATCGACGTGCAAAACCGGTAATAGACCCAGTCCGCCCAACTTTCCGTGATTCTCTGTACTCCTCAGCGATCAACTGAAGCATTACAGATTGCTGGAAATCATCAATTTTTCCAGATTCTGATGCCATGATTTTTAATTGGTTTAGGACCATTATGGTTTGAGCAACTTTATCCTTTTCATCTTCGTTTTCTGACTCCGAAGTTGAGTCACTTTCGAAAGTTGGGGCCTCTACTAAAGCTCTTTCATCAGCTGCAACGTCTGTCAAAAACGCAAACGGGTTGAGGGTAAAAGTAGGGGGGCGCCCAAAGTCGATAAATTGAGAGCTGGAGTATTGCTCGGAGATCCCCTGATATGAACGACCTACGTCCACAACGAATATTTGCGCTCCATCAGGGTCAAAACTGGTGTACCTGTTTTCAGCCAACAACTGTTTAGCATCCCGGTAATGATGCATCTCATTAGCTCTGGGACCGGCACCCAGGTAATTGTTGATCAGGTAGTTTATGAAGAAAGACTTACCGGCCCCGGAAGTTGCACCAACAACCGTATTGTAACTGGCTGAAGTTTTAAAAATATCAAGTCCCAGCTGCTGACCTTCACGCGTCACCATGTTTATAACAGGTTGATTGGTATTGCCTTTCCATGGTCCAAAAATTGGGCATAAGTGTGCTGCCCCCGTATTAGTCATTACTTCGTGCCGGTCAAGATCATGAACGGTTTTGGCATCATTACACATAGGTAAAGTGGACATTAAAGATGGGAAGACAATATAGGAGTCATCCGTAACATTGACGCGACTTTCCAGATAAAACGATTTCATCTGATCCGCACCACTTTGAACGTCTTCGGCCGTATTACCCATGACAGTGAAGGTCAGGTATCCCTTCATTAATCTCGCCCCATCCTCAAGCTCACGGGTGACAGCCATGTAGTCATTGTCCATATCTCTTAGTCGAGGACAGAAAGTTACGACAATAGGTATACCGGCTTGTTTGTTCGTGACAGCTTTATACCTGACGTTTTCTTTAGCAAGCTTGAGAGGGTCTGAATACACGGTTGTGAGTGTTATCATGAACGGATTGAACACCGTTTTTCGACCATGCATCCAATTCACTACTAATTCATACATGCATCCAAAACTTACATATTCAGGGAACCGTCTAACAGATAACTGTTTGAAATATCTGGCTTCAGTCTTATCGCTGTTACCGGTCGACGTTGAAAAGTAGTTTTGTCCTACCTCGTATTTCCGACCCGGTACGTCCACCTGTTCGTTCAGCCTTTTCAGTGTACTGACGCTCATATTGCCTTCGGACCAGCGAGCATGTTCTCCAGGGTTCAGCACTTTATCCAGGCAGTAAAGCCAGTCCTCGGCCTGAACTGCAAAAGGGGTCAGTCCCATAGTTACTAATTTACTTTTCAATTCTGAATACAACACGTCAATATTGCGTTCTTCAGTATCGGTAGGGAAAGCTCCAGCTAAAGGAATTGTAAATGAAATCCAAACCTGAAAATCACGCAGCTTCAATTGGTCATAGTCAGGCTTAAGCGGCTCTCTGGTACTGCGGTCAAAATATTCGAGTTGATATGCGTTCAGGAGGTCAGACTTTTCCTTGTCCTCCTCCGGCATACGACCACCACGCACGGACGCCCATGCACTCAGTTGCATTATTAAATCGGGTAGGGCGGATAAGGTCACCTGGCAGACGGTATCTGTAGGAAAATCCATCTTATACATCTCGGCCAGAATATCTTTTTGATTCTCAAACAGGCCAGGGGAGGGATTACAGATGAACATAAAACCAAGCTTGTTACCTTCAATCAGGAAATAGTTACTGTCCGGTAACTGGTCGAAAACCGGAATATAGTTACCCAGCTTATGACGAACAAGCTCTTCATTAAATTGTTTTATCGGTTGCATTAATGTCCCCTGTTACAGCTCACGAACGACACCATTGGCCGTTACCGCTTTGGTTGCTTTTTGCTGCAACTGCATATTTTCACGAGCTGAATCCTGAACTTCTAGCGGCACAATTCTTGCAGGATTTGTCGTGGCATTATTACCGGCGATCCAGGTTTGAGGGCGAACGTTGACGTATACATAGCCAGGAAGATTAAGGGCATTGTTATCGTCAGTGTACGGGGCAAATGTTATGCGCATGACTTTGCCCTGCTGAAGCACGGCAAGAGGCTCAGGGGCTACTACAGGTTGTTTGTAGCCCTGAGATCGATATTGCTGAACCTGATTCTGCGACAATGTAGGGTTAACCGGCTGGCCGTTGTAGACGGAATATAGATCCTTTGCCGGTTTTATATCGGAATTGGGATTCGGATTGTAATACCGTGGGGCTGGTGTTGCCTGAATCGGGGTATTGTTAAATGGATTTCCACTGGCTCGAGTCACAGAACCCTGGCTGACAGGCGTTCCACCAATCGGACGCGGTGAAATTGTATTCGATGATAACGCGACAGGCGTGATGGTAGTTGCTACAGGCTTATTAATCAGCGCCGGTGACTTAGGATACTGAACTTCGCCCGGAGGTGTCACCTGTGCCGGGTAGCGACTGTCAGCGACAGTCGATTCCCCCTTTCCCTCGGTTTGTTCTCCATTGGTATCAAATAAATCATCACGGTTATTGGTTAATTCCATTACTTCCCGAGGACCTTTACAGATAACCCCATTTTCAACACCGGGACATTCTGATTCAGAACTACCTATGCAACCAGTGAGATAGGTAGTAGACAAAACGATAAGGGCACTAAGTACTGTTCTTTTGGTATTCATTTTGTTACCTATTCAGTGGCAAATGGGTTTTTGAGTAACGGAGTAACACTTTGCTTAAGCCAGTAATCAAAATCCTTTGGAATTCCATTACCGGCAAGACCATCTTCACGCACAACTGATGGCACTCCCTGGAGGTTATATACTCCGGCCAACGCCATGGACGTTACCAATGGCTCGACAGAACATGATTCAGATTCTTTGACAGGTAGCCACCGCTTTTCGGTATCGGCTTTATTTCCGGTTAACCACTGGATAATATCGAAATCAGTAATTTTTCCCTTTTCGCGACTACACCAAAGTCTTTGTAGTTGTTTTTTTGGTTCGCCCGGGGAGGGGATTAGAACAATATCCACACGATATTTTTCACGGTCTGCAACAAATTTCTTTATAAGATCTTCACAACCATCGCAATCGAGTGTGATGAAAATTGCAGCCTGACGCTTAAGTTTTGGGTTACCGAGAGGAATTGACGCCACTTTATTTAATGGAAACGGAGAATCACTTAAACTAATAAAATATGATTTTCTTATTTCGTCTACTTTAAAAAGTTGAGTTCGTTTAACGACATCAACAAGACTTCCACCGGATAGTGTATATCGACCATTAGTGGTAACGGCCATAAGCTTTGAGTTTGCATCTTCAAAAAGATACAACCCCCCGGTTGGGAGATAAATTGCATCTTTTGGCTTATACGCCTGCATTTTTGACATTAAGCTCTGAAGGTCAGGGCTAATTCCGCCTTCCTTTGCTTTGGACATCAACGCACTCGCATCCGAATCAGTAAATACAGTAGATTCAGCATTTACAACCACAGAGCTCATTACGCTTAACGCTGCTAGTAATGGAATAATTACTTTTCTCACTGAGTGGTAACCTCATTAAAGTTTTCATTGCTACCCAGCGATTTTAACTCATCCATCAATGCGTCCCCGTCGATATAGGTGACAATTTTCACACTTGAAGGAATTGAAAAAGTCAGTGCCGAATCAATGACCAAAAATCCATTCAAACGGTATAACGCCATCAATTTTCGGGTGTATATGCGGAATTCTGGTTCTAACTTTGCGATTTCTCTTTCATCACTATTTTTTAAATTATTCTGCCGTAAAAAATCATCTCTGATTTCTGAAACGTTCATCACAGCAATACGGGGGGTATCCGTACCAAATGTTGGCATTTTAAAAGTAGAAATATATTTATATCCGTAGATACCGACAATGGTTAAAAGGAGCGCACCGGCAGCAATCTTTAGCACTTTTTCCAGTTCAAATTCTAAAGTTACTTTTTTTACCGCCTTGCGGCCCCCACCAACAGGGGCCTCAACTTCTGGTAAAGTAATTTCTTTTTTATCGTCTTTGTCTGTCACGGGAGTCTTCCTTATCGTGCAACCAGATTTGTTGGAATTGTTGCTCCGGACTGGACAACAAAGGTGATAGGGCGGCCAGGGCTAATTTCAACTACAGGCCACTGTTGCTCTGCAATACTGGTGTAGTAATCAACTAATCTGTTCAAACCTCCACTCGCAGCTCCGCTTCCGGCCAAGGCCCCAAGCGCACCGAAATTTGGCGTTTGATACTGTGCTTGAGAGTTAGGATCGATGTTGAGCGAAGATACCTTGCTAGGGCTTAAACTTCCTGCCAAGGCTGACAATCCCCCTGCAAATGCAGAACCGGCTATTGCATTACCATTTCGGCTAATAAGATTGCCACGAATGCCATTTTTACCGTCGTTTTCGGAAACAGCGTAAGCTTCCAGCTTGACGTCAAACGCCTTACCTTTTGAGTTAACACAAGAGATTGATGTGGCCCGTATGTAGGCTCGTTGAGATGCCAGATCACCAACTGCGGAGCCCAAGAGGTTGCAATCTCGAAGGTCCATAGTGAAATTATTAGGCATCAACACATCTTTCTTGATTCGCATCGTGACAGGCATAGGCTCTGCCTTCGATGACATACTCGTAGGCGCTTCTAAGCCTGTGATGAGTACTCCGGTAATAATTGATGTCGCAGGTAAATACATTTCATCTTTTCTGGCTGCGTGACGAGCTTTGCTATCAACTGGTGTTGTCCCATCAGTTTTGACTGTCCTCATACCTGCCTTTTCAGCACCCGGGAAAACTTCTTTACCTTCTTTAATCTTTTGTTCTGAAATAGGCGTAACCTGAATCACTCCTCCAGAGGCATTTGTTTTAATGGATGATTGAGTAATTGTGCGCATAGGACTCATACGCTGTGGTGTAATTACACCACCTGCATCATAGCCATTATTAACAGCAGCATTGGTATTGAGTTGGTACGGCGTTGCAGCCGGAGTTGCCCCACTGTTACTTTGTGGAGGATTGCGGCTATCGAGGCTTCGATTTGGATTATTTCGGTTAGCCTGCATATCTATAAGCTGCTGCTTAAGCTGACCCAACTGTGAGTTCAGTTCGGCAACCTGAGTCCTTGTTTCCGACTGTATTTTTTCGGCCTTATCACGCTCAGCTTTAGCTTCATTCTGATCTTTTCGGTTCTGTTTAATCATCTCGTCATAAGTCAGCTGGCTTTGTTTAGAATCCAGCTTATTCATTTGAGACTCATCGAGTAATAGCCCCGTTTGCATATCTTTCTTTTGGGTATTGACTCGTTTCTTTTCAGCAGGGCTGAAAAGTGATTGGCTGATGAAAAATATCAAAACGGCAATAATGACAATCAGCGTACCATACCGAAAGGATTTATTCGTTTCCCATTGTTTTTTAATGTCCATTCTCTGCTCCGTTTTGAGGTGCCAGATATCGCTTAATTTTGATTTGCCGCTCACTATCTTTTAGTTGCGGTACAATGTAAGGCTGTCCTGCTTTCACCCAGGATTCATCATTAGAACTGTGTATAACCTGATCAATATCTTGCACATGCAACTGTTCTGAAGTTACTTTTTTTGAATTCGTTTTTTTCTCGGTTTGATCTAATGACGATTCGGCTTTGCTACTTACAAATTTGGATTCTAAAGAATCATCAGCAAATTTGATTACCGTCTTATTCTCCTCAGGTAGAGAAATCGAAATCACCGGCTCACTTGGAAGTATTTGTATCTCACTCCGCTCTATATAATTACTTATGTAATAACAGCGTGTAATTAAGAAAACACTAAAACCCACCAAGGAACATTTTATAAACTTTCCAAAAGTAACTTTTATATTCATTTGCTATTGATCAGACTTGGTCTCGTTGTTACACGGGCCTTACGCTCCTGGAAGAGCTTATCCCTGACGATATACAGTTCGGTTTCTTCACCCGGTTGTAGGAATGCTTTATCAAAAAGAGCACTAGCAATGACGCCTTCAGTCAGGCATTGCTGATCAGCTACAACCTGCCCATAAGGTTTATCATTCTTTACCAGCACGATATCAATCAACTCTCGGGACCCTACAAGACGCTGACCGAGTTTTGCATACATGTTGAATTTACAGGGTGCTTGTTCGCTTGCAGGAATGCGTGACAAACGCTCTGTCTGAAGACTAAAACCTGACGGAACTTCACCTAGAGCTACAGGCGTGAGCAAATCCATAATACGTTGTTTGTGATCATCCTGGCGCGGGTCAGAAGGGCTCATTTCTTCTTGTTGGGAACGCTCGAGCATTTCCTGATACTGCTGCGCATCAATAGATTTCTCTCTCTTCGCCTGCATTTGAGGACTCAGCGAAGTGTTTACTGAAATCATTGCCCCAGGCACATCCAGTGGGATAAGTGTCAGGTTATAAGTACTTTCTGGAACATTGTCTTCTGACAGCATAATTCCGATTGGCTTGGCAATATTTGTGGTGATGTATACATCTCTACCATCAACAAAAATACTGGCATCCTGCTCAGGTGTTGAAGTACTGACAGAAGCGTTCTTGAACGTAGTCGAAATTCTGTTTTGTAAGCCTTTGGATACCGGTAAAACTATATTTCCGCCTGGGGGAACGTTAACCTTTTGGACTTCCTGATAGCGGCTCTTAGCTTCTGTAAACAGGACATCAGTTTTAGACGGCGCTGCGGTTTGAGCTTTCTGAGGCGCTCCAGCTGCTCCATCAGTACGTCCACGGCCATATTCGTCAAAATTACCTGAGGCTATTTGTGCGTCATATCCCGGCAATGTAGGGTTCTTGTTCAGTGCGTCAGTGATTGCATTAACAGCAGGTGAAGATGAACTGGCACCAGACAGAGGGACTTGTGGAAGTGCTGTCGTTGGTTTGTTTGTAGTCGGTGATTCAGATGCCATTGCCGATTGTGCAACCTTTTGAACACTATCTGCTCCCACAGGTATTGCCACGGGGTTATTGACGGCAGCTGGCAATTGATAATCTTCAGCATAAACGCTGTGGACTATTCCCAGACTCAATAGCATTGCCATCGATTTAACTTTGAAATCCCTCAAGTTTTTCATTCTATTCCCCGGATGTGGTTGGCGGATTGTCCAGTTTTTCAAGTTGCTCTTTACCATTTATCGTTATTTTTTTGATATTTGGTGTACCGGCATACTGGTTTGCATAGGCAATTCGTGGCATACCCTGGCGTAAGCCTATAACCCACTCATAAGTCCATTTCGACGTCTCTTGCTTGTCAGAAACATTCGTTAACTTCGTAGTTTTAGTTCCCCAGACATAGACCATGTCATTTTTTTCGTCGAAATAAATATCAATCGGAGTAAAGGTCTGATCGACCCCCCTTGTTTGCATGATATTTATTTGGCTTTGTAATTCCGCAGCAATCCGACCTTGAAGCTCTGGAGAAAGTGATTTGATAATGTAATCCATGACGAATTGAATGTTTTTTGGGTTTATGTTCCCCAACATAGTGCTGTAAAAAAGGGCCCACTGAGTCTTGTAGGATTCAGAGGCTTTATTACCAATCACTCGAATTTCTTCGTTCATATTCGGAGGGGTGACTACAGTTACTGGTTTATCCAGGAAAATTTCTTTCCCGACTAACCCAGCAATAATTACTAATGCCAGTATGTTGGCATTAATGATTTTTGTATTCCGGCTTATCAATTCACCATAAGCGATCCCAGCCGGTGAGCTTTTCGATGTCGGGCTCATGTGCGAGCGGGTATCCAAAAAGCGACCATTTCTCTTCTGAGTACTTTTCTGAAGGTTTTCAGTTTCGGGAGTATTATCGCTCGCCTCTTTTTTAAAGAGAATGGCTTTTATTTTTTCGTAAATATTCATATTCAACCTTATGGTGTATTCGTGATTTCAGGAATACAGGTCGCGAATAAATGGGTCACTAAAGTAGCGACTGCTAAATACCGTTTTTCCCGGCAGGAATCCCAGCCACCACGCTTTATGCCGCAGGTAACCCCGAATCCCTAGTTCAGCAGCCTTTTTGTAGGCTACCCAGTAAATCGCTGCAATTACGGTTGCGATGGTAAAACAGTCAAAAATATTACCAAATGCACACAGTAAAAAACTAAGGCCCAATTGTTTGGCATCCCAGAACAAAATGAGCAAAGGCATGTTTATCCGATAGGGAAAACGGTAACTATGTTTTGGTACTACATGCTCTGTCATGAATTACCTTAGGAGGGGGCTAGCCCCCTCGTTAGAATCGGGAGCTTTTAGAGCGGTACACCAGCATCCATAAAACCGCCGATGATTTTTTCACCGTTAGCAATGATTAGCATGATGAGGAACGAAACAGCGGCCAGACCTGGGTTTGGTTTCAGAACAGAAAAGTAACCAACAGAGAAGAGCATGCAAGCAGCGAGGATCTTACCTGGGGCTCCTGTCAATCCTTCACTGAGGTATGACCAAATTTCACCAAGAGCACCATCATCAGAACCTGCATAGGCGAAACCACAAGTCAAAACAGTTAGAATGACTAACAGCGTGATGTTGAGTGCTTTGGTTTTATTTACGGTCTGCTTTTTATCAGTCGCAAAATTTTTGTTTAACGTAAGTTCCATATCGACTCCGAAAGTTAGTGGGTTAACGAAAGCAGGGATATCGTACCTATCTTTTTTCTGGCTCAAGATCGGATAGACCCCGATTTTTTTCGCTTTAGTACGAGGGAAAGGATTGAGCTGAAAACTAACGATTTCGACGCATAATTTTTTAAAAAAGAACTTTAAAAAAACCTGATTAAATTTTGTTCCCTTTTAATAAGATCTCTCTTTTTAGATCTCAAAAGGATCTCTAAAAGATCTCAAACAGATCTCAACTGATCTCCATGCTGATTTGTTGTTTTAATTCATGGGATTAGGAGGTGTTTTGAACCGGTCAGACGGACACTTTGACCAAACTCACGGACATTGTGACCATGCAGACGGACGATTCGAAATGAGAACGGACACTTATACCAACGAAGCGGCTGGTTAAACCGGTATGACGGACACTTAGTCCATAGTTATCCACAGGCTCTATATTTTTCAGTTACTTAGGTTGTTAATAAGGTGTTGGTATCCTTTTTCTTAGCTTTATGGAATTAACTCTCCTAAGAAACGCCCATCCATCCTGTCTCATTGAGGCTAAATCTGTAGCCGTCAGAACGGACATAAAAACCATATAGACGGACATTTAAATGGTCGAACTGATCTACAGATGCATAAATGATTTGATTGTCAGGTCCTCTGGCCTATACACCTAACCAAACAGACGGACATTTAGGTTTGAAAGTACAGTTTTCACCAACTGCACGGACATTTATGAGGGGGGAGGTAGTATCCAGCCGAGCTGACGGACATTTAACTGTTGCTGGTAGACTTCTAACCAAGAAGACGGACACTTAAACCGAGCGGGCGGACAGTTAGCGTTGAAAAGTATTTATCTAGCCAAGTAGACGGACATTTATCATTCAACAGTATTTACCTAGCCGACAAGACGGACATTTATCATTGAACGGTAGGCGCCTAACCATGTAGACGGACATTTATCTCTAAATGTACTTATCAAAACCAAGAGGACGGACACTTAAGTGATTGTCACCCTCGAAAACCTGGAAGTCGGACACTTTGGCTGCATGCTAATACCAGTTTCACATGGTAATGGTTACATGAACGGGAGATTTTGCGCTTAATGAAAGGGACCGAAGTTACATTTACTGAAAGGCTTACGCTGTTAAATGCTTTTTAATGTGATCACGTTAACAAAGTTAATAACGTTATTCTTATGTGCAAAAAGTACTTTTTATCAATAAATAGCCTTCCTATTGGTACTTTTTAACTCATGCGCTTTGATTTCTGAAGTTGTTGTATTAACACTTTTCTAACTACTGTTCGGACCACTCAACTAAAGTTAACCCCCCCTCAACCCGCTGCGCCTCTATTAAGTGTCCGTCTACTTGGCTAATGAGATAAGTGTCCGTCAGATTGGCAAGAAAGGGGTAGGTAGATAAATGTCCGTCGAACTGGCATTGTTGAAGGCTACTAGAAAGAGAGTATGAAAGTGATGTGTGATGCCGAAGTGAACGAAATTTGGTTAGGTGTCCATCTACTGTTCATGATTTAGGCCACGGACTCTGATAGGGATGCAAAGTTACTTTCCGAAAAAACATAATTGTTTGGATAGTGAACTTTCATCGCTCCAATATCGAAACATTTTAAGCAAAGTGTTTCATATTGTTTCAAAATGCTCGGGATGTTGATTCATCCTACTTGTTTTTGTGTACAATCAGGTACAACAAAACATATGCAATACCAGCAGGTTTTAGATGGATATCTCAACAATAGTCGATTCATTCATAACAACTAGGTTTGGACATAAACAGGCTGATATCGACGAAGTCTTTTATGAGGCTTTGTTATCAAGCCTCGTGACCAAAGTACAAGCCAGGCTAAACAAAGAGATCTTTGCATCTTTCGCTAATGATCCTGAAATGCAAAAGGATTTAGTGGTCGCGATCCTGGAAAAGCTGCATAAAGGCAGTGAAGTAACAAAGCCTGTTGATGAACAAAGATCTGACGATGAAAAGGTCCCGGCCAATACAGCAAATCAAATCAATGATGGCCCAGTAGTAACCTCCGTTGCTTCGCCTTCGTCGTCTCCTGTCAAAGAGCCTGAATCAGTACCGGTATCCGCAGTTAAGGTAGAGCCTGAAAACAATTCGAATGGTGTCATCACTGGTGTTCTGGAACCGGAAGACTTCAATGATGAACTGAGCGAGTTGATCCCTGATGACGGCATCATGGGAAAAAATAATAAATTTCCTAAAGAGGTGCAATCGCATCCCTTAGTCCTGCTAAGAATTCCATTATTTGTAGCTGGTCGGCACAATCACAAGTCAACTGACCTTACAGACCACGAGTCGGGCAAAGATATCATTAGCAGGTTTTCGGCCCAGGGATACGAAGGGTTCGACACAGTACATATAGAGGGTCCTACAATGAACTCTCTTCACTTTATTGTGTGGAATGCCATCGTCAGATGTTTCAGGGAAACAAGTAAAGCAGAGTTGGTCAAAGGTGAAGGAACGATTGTCATACCCTTTACTAAATTCATGGATTACTCCGGTGTTAGCGCTAAGAACAAGCGTATGAAGCAGCGGGAAAAAATCATTGAAGCGATGAGAGACATTAAAAAACAAGTCATCGTCATTCGGAACAAGAAATTACTTCAGGCTGAAAGATATGAACAGGACCCGGACGTTGAAGTTAGCGCTGAAGTAGAAGAAGAGGGGGGACTTAAGGAAGCTGTCTATGATTTGATAAGCAGCTACATTATTGATCAGGAGAAAGATACCGTACAGGTTTCTGTAAGCCGGACATTCTTTGTCATGTTTTCCACTTACCTTATTCCTATCGATCAGAATATTCTTCTGAAATATAAAAGTGAATTACTGCGAATTGTATTGTTATTTATTAATTCTCTTCCAGCAAGCGGAAATAGACATTTAACTCTCAAACGAATCATTGAACGTGCTAAACCGCAGAAAGAGACAATAAGAGCTCGTGACTACCATGAAGTGCTTGAGCTAATGTTAGAGCTGAAAAAAACAGAACGGGTATCTTTTGAGCTTATTGACGCTGAAGACGTAGATAAAATTGTTTTCAAGAACTTTTCCCATACCTTACAACGAACACAGAATTCAGAAATTCAACAACCTTCCTTAGCTCGTCGCCCGAAAAGAACCAAATCTGAAACTGATTTACAGTTCCTCGTGCGTCTAAAGAAATGGTTAAATGGTATCTATCTAAAAATTCAAAAATACTCACAAGATTCAGGTGATCAGAAGTTAACCTTCATTCGCTTTAACCGCATCAAGAGTCTATGTGAAGATGCAGCTCTGACCGAAACTAAAGATGCTCGCGAATTTTTCCAAAAGATTTATGACCTTCGAAAATAGAATCTAATGAAACTACAGTAGGATTTTGTAGTTTCATTAATTTACTTTCTTTCCAGAATTGCTATTAGCATTTTCAACATTGTGTGTATGATCTCTTAAAAGGAGAACACTTATGCACAAAGAAATCATTTCTACAATTATTGAAATTCATCCCGATGAGCTTTTAATTGAGGCTGGGTTCAATCCTCGTGAGGCATTTATTGGCGACAAGTGTTATACACTGGAACCAGTAAAATCCACTATTGTTGCCATTAAACTTGCCTACAAAGAAGGGCGAAGCGTTGAGCTTATCAAGGTCGTTAAACACAACAATAAATATTTTGTCAGGCAAGGCCATTGCAGAACAATGGCGCTTAAGCAGGCCATGAAAGAGGGCGCTGACATTAAAAAATTCAAGGTGATGCTTATTACCGGATTATGTGATGGTGAAGAGTACCTTGAAAATATTGATGGTAATCAACGTAACGCCCTCAATCCTGTTAGCCAGGGCTTTGCACTGCAACGAGCTCTTACACTGGGTTATTCGGTCGAAGAGTTGGCCCAAAGATATCAGCGGTCAATCACCACCATCAGGAATACATTAAAGATTATGGAAATGCCTGAGCCGCTGCTCGTATTGCTTTCGTTTAATCGTATTAAGAAGACATTAGCAATTGAAATTATGCTGCGTTATGAAAACGATCACAATAAAGTCATGGAACACCTTCGTTCCGTATTTCCTGATATTGATAGCCTTGCCACGGCAGATGTTTTAACTATCTCCGAAACAAAGCATTCAAATTCAGTAGTTTCAATGCCAGCAAAGTCAAATGAGAAAAGCATTACTACTCCAAATGATGATTTGATTGCTGAAAATCAAGAGGCTGAGCCTGTAAAAGAGAAAGACGCAAAATTGACACGGAAATCACTCGGCATCCGAGTGCTGTCAAAAAAGAAAACTGAGCGTTTGAAAAGTAGCTTTTTAAAAATTACTAACGAAATTAAACAGGCCGAGCCTTGTGATGAAACAGTCGTCGAGTTACAAGTGGACAAAAAATTCGTCTCTCATTTCGAACATGTTTCCAAAGAGCATTGTTCAGAAAACGGTGATGGGCTTTGTCTTAAATTATCTGAGAATCAGCTCAGGCTTCTTGCTAATCTTTTAAGTAATGAACATGTAGCTTTATTCCTCACCAAAGAACAGGTTACAGAAGTCACTGAAATCCAGCAAATGCTTGCCAGCTAGTTTATTGGAGACACTATGAAACGTATTTTGTTTGGCACAACCCCGCTGACATTGATTGACACAATTGGGCATCTTAATGATGCACAGAAGGTTCTTTTAGAAAGAAAAGCTCAAATTGATGATGGTGTCCGATTCGATCATGTCGATGGGGGGCATGATGCTTTTGTTGGAACTGTACTTAAGTCACTTGATGAAGTGAATGTTAAAATTAGCAAACTGGGGTAGTCGATGGCTGTATATCTTTTCACTAAGGATTATCACTTAATCTCGCCTGGAATCATCGTTAATTCCAGGCTGGATGGCTACTACTATGGTTTAATCTCACGTGAATGCGATAGCTGCAATGGCGTAGGCGCTGTAATGGAAGCGATCTGCTCACATTGCTCAGGTTCCGGAACGACTGGCCCTTTAGAAGAGCGCTTGTATGAATGGAATGAACTTGGCTTAGGGCACGATAAATCAGTATTTGATAGCAATCCGTATCAGGAATCCTGGAAAAAGCGACATTCAGATATCATTGATGCTCTCAGGAATGGTAAGCAAAACTCATTTTCTACGAGTCTGTTAAATCAGTTAGATTCTGGATTGTTTCTGTCAGAAAAGCAGTATGAGGTATTTTGCTCTCTGGCACCAAAGCCGCCTGCTAGTTCATCTAAAGAAGAGGTTGTTTTAGCTCTTACCCATAAATATATTAAGGGTGACAGGATTAAGATTACCATCGTATTTACTGATTGTGTATTTCGTATTAATAAGACAACTAAAGCCACTTATTATATTTTCTCAGGAACAACAAGTGAGGGGCTTTTTGCTGCATACGGCCCTAATCAGCAGTCATTTTTGTTAGGTACTAAGTATGTCATTACCGGTCTGGTGAAATTCGTTGGTGAATTGAATAGTCAACCCTGTGCATATATTGCTATTGCATCTCAAACAACCTAGTTCAAGCAAAGGAGTGCTTTGGGCTCTGTCGAGCCGACCCACTCACGGCATTACATTGGCTTCGCCATCCCCTTCTTCCCTGGTATTTTGTTTTCCGGCATATCGATCCTCATCTGAAACATGGGTTAACTGAAATTTCTCAATAAAAAACAATGTTATTATTAAAAAACACTGTTTTTATAAGATTCATTTCAGCACCTGATTCTGACTCAATAAATTTAAATCAATGCAAAGGGCGGGATAATGACCATCAGTACTTCTGACTTTAGTTTAGGGATCATCAGTTCAACATCACGGTTTGTTTCATCCAGTAATTTTAAAAGAAATGTCACAATCCCTGGTTCAGGGTTTAATCTGCGCTCGGGGGATGTGAAGGAATGCGAAAAGTTGCCCGGAAAGCTGACCCTTTCTGGACCAGTTTGCCATCGCAAAAGTGGCTATGTTTTATTCTCATTGCTTATCGCCATTCACAATCAATGCAATCGGGCACCAGCTCCTTACGAACACACTGGCCCTGACGTTACCCTTAATGCTTCTTCATTACGGATTCGTTTAACTGTTAAAGATTGGGTGTGTATGGCTAGGAAAATTGCCCATGATATTTCACGTTCAGGCTTAATTAAGATTGGCAGTTATTGGACTATCAACAAGGCTGATATAGAAGAGTTATTGTCATGCCTAAGTGCTACAACCTGCACATATAAACCCTATTCTACCAAGAGTCATCAATTTCATTTTATTACGTCAATCGAAAGATGTGTGAGAACCGATACTTACTCATTAACTTTCCCCGCAACGATTCATTTACTGCTCGATATCTATGGTGGACTGGTTGAGCAGGAAGTCATCAGGTATCTGAATACCAAGCTCAAAGGCATGCCAGCTCTGTATGATTTTGTATCGACGTCCAACAAGACCAGTCACCTGATAACGGAAATCAGCTTAGCCACAGGGCTGACTAACAGGAGGATTGAAAAGTTACTTTCTCAACTCTCACATCAGGGTTTGGCTTCATATCTTATTGATGGGAGTGGGGAAGATAAACGGATAGAAGAATTGAGCCTGTATAGCTATTCGGAACCACGGCGTACTAACCTGGATGATTATTACATGGTGACAGATTCAGCTTGATTGATGCACGGTGTGCAGCAAATTCCCGGTCACATTGGGTATTGCAGGTAATGCAAATACCCGGGCGGGTTTGCCCTACTCGAGAACAGCCAGGATTTCAGAAACAGCCTGGCGACTTCCAGAACTGGCACCAACTGAACGGTACGCCGAAAGGCGATGGATCTTAAAGTTTCGTTCTTCGTATAAATTAACAGCAAATTCGGTATCGCTGTTTGATATCGCCACACGTGCGCCTCTCACATGGGCCGCAACGAGCAGATCAGCTAGTCTGGTATGGCTGACTTCTGAAAACTCTTTCCCGTCATATTTTGTGAAACTGTCTTTTTTAAGTTTGATGTATGGAGGGTCACAATAAATTTGATCATGACCGGTCGCGGCCACCAGCGTCTGTTCAAAATCAGCGGTGACTAACTCGATACCTGACAGTCGGAACGATAGATAGTCGAGTCTTGGAAAATTTGGCTCCAGGTGGTTTTTTTTATTCCAGGGGACATTGAATTCCTTATTCTGGTTGTAACGACACAGGCCGTTAAAGCACAGGCGGTTAATCGCATAGAACAATACGCTTTTGCGGGTCTTATCCTCAGTAGTCTGAAACTCTTCAACGAGCCGGTAATAACCAGGCTTATCAAATGTGATCTCGGAGAGCGCCGTTATTTGCGCGATAAACTCCTGCTTTCTCGTCTGAATGGTTTTATAGAAATTGATGAGGTCATCGTTACTGTCAGAAAGCAGGGCATGATTTGCGAATACATTCAGGAACACTGCGCCAGAGCCGATGAATGGTTCTACCCATCTTCTGGCTGGGTCCATGGGGAACACGCGTCTGATAAACGGCATCAGTTTAGTTTTGCCGCCAGCCCATTTAAGCATGGGTTGATGAAGTGGCAGTGGGGTTCCTTCTGGATAATTCATTGGTGCCAACGTTTCTTATTGAGTTGATGGCTATCAGCTTATAACAGGTCGATGAAATCCTAAGGGGGTTAGCTGCATGAATATAATTGTGCAGTTCTGTCATTTGAGTGGGGAAGATGGAGGGCCTGTGCGTTGATTTTTTTCATTTTTGCGAAGCTGATCACGTGCTGTTTTTCTTAAATTTGGATTTTTAGCAAGGATTCTCCATTTGATTCGGTTTTTTTACGTGATGCATCTCACAAATTCACCCTGTTTTTCATCAAAATCACCCCGAAAAGTAACTTTTTGAAAAAGAAACTCGCTTAAGTACGAAAAATTCGCTTCTTAGCGAAATTGAGTAATTTTCTGTTCGTGTACTATTCCGTTTTATTGAAACTAAGAAATGAAATAATCGGAGTCTTTATATGGAAACCTTAAAAACCGCGAACAATGCCAACGTTACCAGCAAGTTTTCAAACACTACTGGCTCCGGGAAAGTGATTTCTACTCTTAAGCAATTTCGTGATGTAAACCTTGGTCTGTGCCAGTCGGCTCCAGACTTTAATGCTTTCCTCATTGATCCAACAATAGTAGCCATCACGCCAGGCTTTAACACGCGTGAGATGGGCATGGGGGAAGAATACTACCTTCTCCCGGAAGTGGCTGAGCACATCCACAATATCAAAATGGCCTATATCAATGGTGATTATGTAGAACCCATAAAAGTCGTTATTGTGGATGGAGTTGTCACCGTTCGTCAGGGGCATTGCCGGTTACACGCAGCGCGGGAAGCGGTATCGGAAGGGCATCAGATAACATTCCTCTGCAATCAACTCAAGATGGATGAAGTTGATGCTGAGATGCAGACTCTCAATGGCAATAAGGGAATGGCCTTATCTCCCGTGGCGATTGGTGCCTCATACCTTCGCCTCATTAATACGCTGGGTGGAATGACGCTGGAATCGCTAGCCATTCGTGAGAATCGTCAGGTTTCTTCCATCAGACAAATGATGCGATTACCGGGTCTGCCTGTTGAATTAAAAAAATACATTCACTCAGGTGTTGTTTCTTACTTCTTCGTTCTCGAGTTAGTAGATAGCCTGGGAGAGTCCAAAGCAATTGATCACATCCGTACGCAGTTAGAGGTGCTTCAGGCTTCCGCTGACAGGGGGATTAAGGTTCCTCGCAGTAGTAACGGTGCTCTTCGTGTACGACCATCAACAATTAAATCACCACGAGTTCCACCTACGCTGGCGACACAGGCTGTTGAGAGTATCAAAATGCTTAATGAACAGTTTTTCCCGCAGCTAAAGGATGTTGATTTTACAACGTTCGATTCAGACAAAGAAATCACCATAAACATCAGTCTTAAGACCCTTAACATGCTCCAGACTGTTCGGGATACGATTAGTGATGTCGCAGCTAAACAACTGCGTAAAGAAGAGCGTAAACGACTAAAGGTCCAGGATGAAAGTGAACCGGAAAGCGATGACCAGCAAGAGCATGATCAGACAGCTGCCTGACGAGAAAGTCTCAATCACATCCATGTAGCCATTATAAAAAAAGTCAGTTCCAGTACTTATTCGGGTCCCCTTGGGGGCCCATTTTTTTTGCTGCGCCAGAGGCTATTAACAAATTTTCGACCTGGGTTATCCTGGATTCAATGATATTTGAACCTACAGGTAAGCCTGATGACAAGTAACGCCATTATTCCACTGAACACCGATCAATCCAGCCGCCACTTAATGCCTGCCGTCAAAAGCGAGCAAGACTCTCTGCCAGAAATGAGAGAGGAGATGGGTATCATCCAGCGTCTGGTTGCTGAGTTTAGCAAGGAGCGTGAGGAGCTACAGTCTGTGGCGGAATTATTCCGCAGGCAGTCTGTACGCAAGCTTTACAGCTTGTTATCGGGTTATGACCACTCGATCACCGAAAAGAGTGAACTGTGCGCCGAGTACTCGCTCCGTTCGGAATACTGGAAACGCGTCATGGCGTTGACTGATGTTCTGTCTGTTATGACATCAGAAAAACGCCAAGCATGGAATGAGCAGTTTTGTTTCGACCGTTATTCCATGCGTGACGGTTCAAAACAGGTTATTCCTGATTTTACCGCAGAGGCAGTCATCCCGACCGTTATGGGTCTTCTCAATGACCGCAATCAATTTATGCGTGAGCGTGTTTATGGGGTGTTTACGAGCCTGAGTCGCTCACATAAGACGAATAAAGCCTTTGGATTCAGCACAAGGATGATCATTACGGGTGTGTGCGAAATGGTCAAAAGATTTAATGGACCGAGCCAGCCTGATTTTAAATCAAGGAATATCGAACCCCTGAGTGAACTCCGGGTGGTTTGTGCATTTTTCCGGCAAAGCAAGGTTTGTGATGTCCTTGATACGGCGAGGCTCGTAGAAAGATGTGTTCATCAATACGGTTTCAGGCAATGGATTGATATTGATGGCTATGCGGTCCGCTTTCGGGTTTACAAGAACGGCTCCATGCATATTGAGATAAATCAAACACTGGCCGAGCAGATGAATAATATTCTTTCGGCATTCGTTCCCCTGGCATTGCCAGCAGAGCGTCACAAGGAAAAACTCAAGCAAGCACGTGAGTTCCCGTTAAAGAAAAACGTGCTGGATTTCGACAGCAGGATGCAACTTGGTGAGATGAAGTTTTCTTACTCCGAACGTGAAAAGTGTTGGGCAGCATTTCGTTCAGGCGGATATTTATCCCTGGATAAAGGGACTGACACTATTCTTCATGATGTTTTCCGTACAATCGGGGCCAGGGTCGAGAACTATTACGTTTACATGGATTATTGCCCGGATGAAATCTTGCGTTATTTATCGCAGGTCGGAGCGATGCCTGATCAGGTTGCTCATCAGTTATATCAGTCATCACGGAAAATCAGCGATTACGTTGCCGGTTTACTCTCCATGGGGGAGGGCGATACATTACTTGAGCCGAGTGCAGGCCAGGGTGCCTTATTACAGTCATTTTCAAAAGCCGCCGACATTCATTGTATTGAGGTTGATCAACTGAATGCGCTGATCCTGAAGGCCAAAGGGTTTGATGTTGAAGAGGCTGATTTTCTGGCATGGTCGAAGGCTAATCCTGGAAAGAAATTCAGTCACATTGCTATTAATCCACCGTTTTCGGAAAACCGGGCTCGGCTTCATTTGCTGGCTGCGGCAACGCACCTTGCCCCAGGCGGGTGTATGGCTGCGGTCTTACCCTTATCGTTCAGGCATGAAGATGCGTTGCTGGGCGACGAGTTCAGCTGGGATCTGGTGCATGAATTTAAGAATGAGTTTGAAGATACATCCATTACTGTCTGTGTAGTTTACATCCAACGAATCACCTGAGACTGGAATATGACAAATCAACCGTTGCAACCGTCAGACGCAAATGATGAAGAACCAACATTCGCTATCGACAAATTTGAAATTGGTCTCGCTAAAAAGAAGCCGGTGGCTGATGTTAATTTTATCAATGACTCCGTTCACCAGGATGACGAGGGGAATACATCCGCCGACGATTATTAAAAGTCCAGTGACAGGCTGTTTCATACAGCCTGTTCACCATTTAATGCCCTTCCTGCGAAAACCATTTCAAAAAGTATTTATCTTTTAATTTTAGTTCGACGTGAGCATCCATCCGGAAAGTTACTTTTTTGCCCCGGAATTCTGGAAGGTAGCTCTGGAAATAGCATCCCTTAAGCGCACGGTTCGTCAGTGTGCGAAATGTACAATAGGGTAAATTCCAGAGGAACCTCCTATGCGTCTAAATTTGACTGGTTACCTAGTTGCCGCAGCTGTCAGCTCGCTTTCAATACCGGCACACGCATTAGTCTTTAACTATTCGTTTATGAATACGAATAATGTGGCTTCGAGCATTAAACCATCCGGCACGAATCTGCTTAATCCTGCCGGGGCAATAACGCTGAATCTGATCTCCGGTCTGGACCGCTATGAGCGTATAAAGGTCATTCGTGACCGCGACCAGAGCGTCATGTATTCCGGCGTTACAAGTATCGTCGGGGTATCTGATCGCGTGGTTGCGACCGATGGGACGGAGTATTACGGAAAGAGTATTGCTCTGCCTGCTCTGGGGGAAGGTGCATTTACCATCGTAAATGAAACACTGGATCTCCGACAAACCATCGTCAGCACCACGACATACCATATCACCGTCGATATCACGGCTCCCCGCTATACCACTATCTATCCCAGCCAGAACGCGGGTTATGACATGGTCCTGTCCGGACCGCTCTGGGAGCTGGGGCGGGGCGGGAGTGGGCAGTTCTCCATTTTTGCTGATGGTCTGGAAGATGCAAACGGGATAAGCAAGATCCGGCTGGTCATTAAACGCAGCGATGGTACGGTAGTTTCTGACAATAACCTGAGCTATGACGTTGCCGCTAAAAGAGCTTTCTACCCCTGGATAAAGGATATGGGCACTCAAACGGGTATGCCTACCAGTGATTTGAATGAGGAGTTCACATTCAATTTTATCGTGACGGACAATGCCGGAAATATCCTCAACATTCCCCCTCAGCGGTTTAAATATGACGACCAGATGGGGGAGTACACCCCTTTTGCCGTTCATGACTCACGAGTGAGCACCAGTGTTGTGCCAGGCATTGCCTCGGGCTATGTCGCATTTCAGCGTGGACTGACCGTGCTGGAAAATCCGTATCTGTTTGTGATCCGTATTCCTAAAACAAACTGGCAACCCTACCGAAACGGCGGTATCAGCATTCTGAATAACTATGGTGGTGCGAAAGTACTTTCTGAAGATGCTACCTATGTCTATGTGGAAGCAAAATTGCCGCAGGGAAGTCTTGATAGTAACTATTACCGCCCCGTGAATACCTATCAGTGGTCAGGTGGAGATCTTGCTCAATACGCCAGTTGGCTTGTCTGGGACCCTGCATCACTGAAAAGCCCTGCATGGGGAAATCCTGCAATTGAAAGGCTCAACGCTGACGGCACCTGGTTTAACAGCGTGAACTGGCGCCATATTCTGGCCTCGGAAATGCCGGTTAACCTGACGCACATCCGCTTCAATGTGCAGGCCCGACCGTATGACCAGAAAATAGCAGGAGGGGCTTCCTGTGATATTCCGGCAGGCTCCACGACATGTACCGTTGCGGTATCCCAGGCAATTGTAAAAGGCACTACGGGATACATGCACAGTGGCTATGAGGTGCGCTCAACGACTGAGTCCACATTCTTCCAGCCTATCTGGGAAAACATCGCCTGGCATACACTGGGTCCTTCAGTCACCGGCTTTGACTACAATGCGGCCAACAGCATTTTACAGGTCTATGTGAACCAACCCGGTGACGGGTCCTATTTCGATCATGTGAATCTGGCCCGGGTCTGGCTAACGGATAAATCCCGGAACAATGCTGAAATTAGCGTGACAGCAAAACAAACGGGGCGTAACACGGCGTCCGGGAACTACACGTATGAATTTGACATGAAGAAGGTTCCTGAAGGGACGTATGATGTTCAGATCAACGCTAAGGATTCATTCGAGAACTCAGGTAGCCTGGCATACAAGCAGGTGACGGTTGATAACACGCCGCCGCTGGTCAACTTCAGCTATGAAAACAAACCCATTACCAGCTCTGTGACAGTGTATGGACTGGAGAACATTCGCATACAACTCTCTGACGCATTAACAAAGCCGACTCTCGCTCGCATGACGTTGCGTGGGGGGCCCGTCTCGGATGCGGTAGAGCTTTCATGGGTCAGCCTTGGCAACAATCTCTACGCCCCTAATTATCCCAAAATATTCCCGTCTCTGAATGAAGGCGAAACGTATACCATGACGGTGACGGCGAAAGACGAGATGAATAACGTCAAAGAAAGCAGTGTCGAATTTAGCTACCTCCCGAATAACCTGGTGCGTCTTGAGAACTTGAAAACAATGGCAGTCAGTGCTGCACTGAAAACCTCAGATGACACGCCCCTGGCCGTGCTATATGCCAGCCAACTTCGTAAACAGGATGGCGCTATCGCAACCGGTCTACAGGATGCAGTACTGACGGTACGTAAAGACGCGGCATTTGGGGTCACCGTTAATGGCGTCAGCGCAGCGCCAGGGGAGAGTAAAAATCTTCAGTTGGATCTCGGCCTGGGTGACAGCCGTAGCTTCCCGATATTTCCGGCCATATCTGGCGTTACCGGTGTTTCTGAGTTCATGATCAATATTGAAGAGCTTCGATAAACAATACAGGCACAGCGCTAACAAAAGAGCCTGAGCCTGGTTTTTGTACAGACAGCCGCTATGCATCTTCCTGCTACTTATCCCAACTGCGGACACAGAGTTATGCACCGTTTTTGTGGATAAGTTTTATACCTGGCCTCCAGAATATGGCAGGGTCAGTTAACGCAATAAAAGTGATATTGTTATTAACACGATGTTTTTCCAGATATCAGATTAAGGATAATTATGAACTTCAAAGTTTCCGCTGTGGCTCTGTGTTTAGTCATGACTGCACCGGCCATGGCTAACACGTCAGATCAGCAAACCCGTGTCATGGATTACTGCCAGCAAACAAGCCTGCCACTTCTGGTGGCCGCAAGCATGTTCGTGACAAAGCATGCAAGCAATGTTGCGCCTGCTGATGCCAGGCCTGAGATCCAAAAATATGTTTCTGATTCTGTTGAGTACAAAAAAGCCAGCTCAACGGTCAAATCAGCGATGGATAAGGTCGTCACGGAACTCGCCAACACAGGCGCTATGCAAGCCCATCAGCAGGCCATGATGAGTCAAGGCGAGAAGTACTTAGGGGTGCATGCCATTTCATGGGGGATGAAAACGGTCGGGCCATTTACTGCGTGGTGTAACTACAATCACTTTGAACGTTGATTTAGAATTCACGGCTTATTCATGCCTGACATGATTAGGCCGTTTTTTTGGTCATTCGCAGCGTATCTCCCCAATAAAAAGTAACTTTCCTGTTCCCTATCTCTAATAAACAGTCTTCTGATTATAGCCCTTTAGCGAAATATTCCGCCCTGACGTTTCGTTAAAATAGCAATATTGATTACGGGGGAAATTAGATAATGAAACTGTCGGAATTTATAATTTCAGCGCTAGGCTTAAGTTTATATTTATCATCTCCGGCTTCGGCCCAGCTCTACAATTATTCATACAACGACACGGGTGGGAAGCTCGTTACCGCAAAACCGGACACCGCATTTCTAAACCCTTCAGGGGTTATCACCTTAAACCTCATCTCCGGGCTGGACAGGAAAGAACGCGTTACCGTTACCCGTGATAGTGATAAAACCTCGATGTTTGAAGGCACCACCAGCCTGGTTACCGTAGCCGACCGGATCACGTCCATAGACGGTGCCGAGTATTACGGCAAATCGCTGGTACTTCCTACCCTTGGGGAAGGGGCCTTTACGCTGAAGTCTGACACCCTGGATAACAAAGGGAACCTGGTCTCCTCATCCACATACCCATTCAGTATCGACATTACCGCGCCTTCTATTCCCGATCCGATAGTCTGGATTCGTGCCGGGTTCATGAATGGCAGTATTGATGTGTTCGGGAATACCACCGCGACACAGGCTTTGTCAGTTTCCAGGCTTTCAGATGCCGGTTCCGGGCTGAGTAAAGCGGAATGGTTTGCTATTGATGACGCAGGGACTCGCAGGGCTGTACCAACTGATCTGAATCCACTGACAGGAGAAGCTCTCGCTCCGGCTGCTATCGCCGCAGGTGTAGCGGTTGCGCCCAAAGACCAGAGCTATTACACCGTGGGGTTCCGGATCTATGATAAGGCTGGCAACTATCGGGATGTGACGCACCGCTCTGCCATCGACCGCACGGTCCCGGCATTTATGCAGTATCAGGTACAGAATGCGGCCACAGGCGTCTGGCAGGATTACGTTCCGGGAATGACCATTTATGCCAACCCCTTGCAGTTCCGTTTCAAAATGCGAAAACAGGATGCTGCTGATTTCAACGGGACTGATTTTGGCTGGTACGGGCAGGGGAAAAGCTCTGATGCTGACTTTGCCTACATCAACGCCACGCTAAGCTACCCGGAAACCTACAACTATTACGAGATATTTACCAAAGCGGGTCTCAGGCATCATTTGTCCTTTAACACCCTCAGATTTACGCTGGGGCCCGGTGTCAGCGAAGCTCCCCGTTATGTGAAAGGCATTTTTCACCTGAAAAATGCAAATACATGGTCTGACGGAGATACGGTCCGCATGACTTCACCTGACTGTGTAGACAGTGGGGTAGTCACCACTGAAATCAGGCCATACACTCAGCTGGTCAATATCGATAACGTGGGCAGTTGCACCATTGCACCTAATCAAACCAGCTGTACTCTCACCACGAACTTCTGCAAGTTGACCGACCGTGGATACGATCCCCGACAAATCATTATCACCGGAACTGATGCTTATGCCGGGCTCGGGGGAAGAGGCTCTTATCTTTACTCATACTGGGACTACAATCCGCCCGTTATCAATTCAGTTACCGTAAAACCGGAAGAGAAGCAAATCGTTATGCGGGTGACGGATGCGGATACCGTCAATGACTGGCGCAGTTATATGTGGGTGACGAACAGTTTCGCCCTCACACTGACTGATGGCTCAGGTAAAGCCCTGGTGCTGTCACCGGCCAGCGTGAACTCACTGAATTTCCAGCTCAAAGAAGTCGCGTTCTCCTACGGCAGTCTTTCTTCCGGGCAGTACACCGCCAGTGCCAGTGCAACGGATACTTACGGCAACCAGGCCACCACGAAGCTCCCGGGCACCATCAAGCATGATGTGGCACCGCCCATTGTCAGCGTAATGTTTAAGGGCCAGCCAGCTGACGGACAACTTGTCAGAGGGCTTGAAAATCTGGAAATTCATCTCACCGATGATATGACACAACCCTCAATAACAAGCGTCAGCCTGGAGGGGGGGCCGACCAGCGATAAAGTTAAAGTAGGTTGGTATAATAAAGGTAATAATATCAGTGGGTTGCAATACCCTCGCATATTCCCATCTACGGACGACGACGACTCTTATACGCTGACGGTGGTCGCCTCCGATGAGGCCGGTAACGTGACGACTAAAGCCAGTCGTTTCCGGTATGTCCCGGACAACCTCATCGAATTTAATAACATCAAAACTCTCGCGGTGAACACATCACTGAAGGCCACCGATAACACGCCCCTGGCGTTCCTCCAGACGAACAGCATCCGCAAAAAGAATGGTGAGCTGGTCACGGGCCCTCAGACGGGGACGTTGTCAGTGCGAAAGGATGCGGCATTCGGGATCACGCTTAACGGGATTACCGTGGTTGCCGGGGAAACGAAAGATATTACCATCAACTTCGGTTCAGGAGACGGCATCCTCATACCTGTATTCCCGGCAGAGAAAGGGAAAAGGGGGATAAGCGATTTTATTCTGGAATTACCGCAGATAGACTAACCCGTAAAATGACCGGCTCCTTAACCGGGGCCGGTAACCCCCCTCAGAAATATCACCCACCTGTGTATTGGCATTCACTTGGACACCCATTCGCATTTTACTTGACTACCTGTTCGGAAATTACTTGGTTGTTTCCAAGAGAAAATCGGGAAAGAGCAACCCAAATTGATGGGCAGTTATGAGCGAAAAACGAAAATAATGACGGTATCAATATGTTTTCCCTTGCTTGTTGTGATTCATATGTTTCCAAATTTCTTCGAATACATCTTCATTTATATAACCCATATAACCAATAGAATATCTTTCAAATTCTTTCCTGAGTGATTCTTTGCTTTTCAAAGAAACATCCAGTAAATCCCGTGCATCCTTAAGATAATCACCTTTATCTTTTGGACTCATTTTTATCCAAGTATCACCCATGATTTTAATGGCTTCAGTGATTAAGGCTTCTCTTCTGAGCCTTAAGGCTTTCCCTCTATGATTTTTTTGCATGGCATCATGAAATGCTCGATGAAACATATAATCAGAATTGAAAGTGTAAAATTTTCGCGAATCTAAAAGGTTAGCGGAAACAGTTAAATTTCCTGTTGAAAATACGCTTTCATAGAAAGTTAGTGCTGAATTTTCAATATCACCAGCAGGAATTGATTCTAAGGGGGCTATACAAAAATAAACGGGCGCGAACTCTTTAATTGTATGATTATTACGAATAAAGTGGTAACCATGACAAGTTCCAATGAATGTGACAAGTTGATTGCCCATAATTTTATTAATTATTCTGAAATCATCAGCAAGATCCTTCCAAGATATGGAGCTTTTATCTGGCAACTCCATTGACAGTTGATCACCATGAGCTTCAATATGAATAATTGGTTGGAATTCCATATTTAATTCAGAATTGATCATCTCTTTTATATCTTGCAGTATATCGCGAAATGTTTTTCTATCTTGAACTTTAAACAGGCAAATACCACTTCCAAATCCTTTATCGCTTAGGTTTTCATGCAGACGTTTTGCTGTTTGGTAATTATCTTCAGGCAGGAAGTCGAGGATAATAAGCTTGTTAAAATTTAATTTTTTATGAAATGTAGCATGCTTCATTTTCTTCTCCGTTAATAAAAGTGATTACAAAAGTTTTAAATAAAATACCTACTAAATGTTTTAGCAGCAGTAATCTTTAACGTTGGAACTTTATCATTTTTAACATGAACTTAAAATATCCGCTTCTGGCACAGAATGGCTGTTCAGCCACGTTTGCACTTGTGCCCAGGGGCCTCGGGGGAACAATGATAATTTTGCTGGATATGCTCAGGTAATTTGCTAACGGTGATCAAGTAAAATGCTAACGGGTAGTCAAGTCAGATGCAATTTCACCCCACCAGCTCAACCCGCCTGAAAAGTAACTTTCTGGCCTGAAACTATGGACGTCTTTCTCTTTTCCCGGTGATGCCTATCTTCACTTTGGCGGGGCTGATTATCGGTCCTCAGCTGAAAAAAACCGCACTGCGCCTCAGTTAAAATATCCGCATGGAATACGAGGGACTTGCCTGTTTACACATGACCGGTGTGGCAGATATGCATATCAGTAATTCCTAAATGCGCCGTATTAGCCGTGCCTGAGGAGGCAGACAGGATGAATAAATTAAGCTCATCATTTCGTGAATTGTTAAATTTACTGTTCAACAACATTGCTCGAATATCGATACCAACAATACTCGGGCAACTCGTCAAAGTATTGTGCGTCTGTTTTGTTATCTGGTTTTCCCTTTCACATTATCGTGAGCCAGTTAATGAACTGGCGAGAACGTCACTGACGCTGCTGACATTCTCAGGAACGATAATTTGCCTGTATTATTCATTTTCGAAGATATTCAATGAGGACCTTCTTCGCGGAGTGTGGGCGGCACTGTGTGGTCTGGCTGTACTGGTTGCCATCAAGTCATTAGTCGGTAACACAATCGACGAATTGATTCGTCATCCGGAAATTCTGGCGGCCATGTCTGCGGTTTGTGTCGCGAGCTTCATTATTCAAAGAGTCTGCGCAAATATTTTAAAGGGATCTGAAACCCCTAAAGAGGTTGCCTATGGGATTCCGGCGACCCGCATTGTTAAGCATCCTACCAGGCAGGATCGTGTTGTTACAGCTGCACATGAAGCGGGGCATGCCCTGGTTTGTGCCGCACTGAACCCGTATCCAATAAATATCCAGGTCGAAGCAAAGTATTTCCGGGACGAAACTAATTCACTGGGCAGTGTCTCTATGGAATGGGAACATTTGCTGGTCGACAAGACGTTTGCAGAATGGGATATGCTGCGTTTCTTAGCCGGGTCAGTAGGCGAGAGAAGCTTTACAGGTCGTGAATCACTGGGGGCTGCGGGAGACACATTCCAATGGCGTACCATTGCTACGGCATATCTCTCCTGTATGAGCCGGGGGATATTCTTCCAGAATCCCGAAAACAGGCTGGAGCTTGAACATAACGAGCAGATGCTAATGGACTTGTATTCAGAACAAATCGCATTGCTTGAAACGTTTTTTGAAATCAACGCTCATGTTCACCGTAATTTAACAGAAAACTTGCTTGAGAAGCGCCTGATGACCGGGCGTGAGCTGTATGTCTATTTTGACGAGGTTCAATTCCCCGAATCGTTTCCTCGCTGTACCATGCCTTAAATAAACGCCTGATAATGGGACCCGGTGCAGTATTTTTCCTGCTGTATCGGGTCAGGTAAAGGCACAGGGATAAGTGCAAGAATCAGTGATTAGCGTAAATAAAAGTAAGTGGAGACACGATGAAAACAATTAAACTTCTGGGTATGGCTTTGTTTATAGCATTGCCACTGCATGCTGTTGCCGCTCCCGTTGATAAAGACATCATTAAAGATATGGCCTCACTTCGTCAGCAGTCCTGCCCGGGTGATGCCACGAATGTTCAATCGCTTGAAAAGAATATTGAAAGCGATGCTTTGTATGAGATTCTTTGGGAAATTAAGTACGGGGTTAGCAAAGTTCTCAATACCGGGCTGTATCCAAAAGCAATCCGAATTGCGCCGAAATATGCTGACTGCCAGAATTCAAATGCATGGGCTGAGGCCATTAAAGCGCATTTGTACGCTGATCAGGCGTAGGGTTAGTAACGAACATCGACTGCCCTCCCACTGGCATGCCTCATCACTGAGACAGCGGTGGGAAAAGTAACTTTTGGGCAGTATGCGTGATTTTGTTAAATGCGATATCCCCTCACATCAGAGGGGATAATCTACAAGGCGGGGAAAGAGTTGTTAACAGTCAGGAGGACCGGATATTACCCCTCACAGAATCTGTCTTTCCATTCCTCGTAACTCAGGTTACTGCCATTATATTCCTTCCACTTTCTCCAGTAATTGACTCTTGCGGCTTCCAGTTCCATCTTCTGATTGTTCATCTGAGCTTTACTATCGGCCTTTTTTTTCTGGATATAGCGAAGGCGTTGAAATCCTCTGGCCCCCAGTCGATATCTCAGGGCTGGCGCGATATCGGATGTTAATGCGATGGCCGCCATTAAACCAATCAAAAGACCAATGACGCTGGAAAACGCCCTGAACATGCTTTGGACGTAAGGTAATCCGGTAATATTCAGGTAGTCATTCGTGTCAGCGTCAGTGGGGAAGGAGGGCCGGATGCTGTACAGGAAGTCATAAATTGTACCGCCTGCCCAGTAAGAAAAGCAGAGTATACAAATTACGATTGATACGGTGGCACAAACAGACAATGCATAGATTCTGGGATTGTAATTATGTTTGTTCATTTCTTCATCCTCTCGCCGGGTAAAGCATTAAACTCAATGTCGCTGGTCCAGCCATTATATCAAAGGTAATTCCCATCCTGAGTCGCTGAGAACGTGGAATTGCGTACTGAAGCAGAATGTGTGGTTGTCTACGTAACCCTCCTGGCTTATGCCTAACTGCATATGACCTGGATACCGATTTCCCGTTCTCCTGGTGACCGTTTGATAATCACTTGACCATCGCCAAAAAATTGCGCCTGGCACTCTATATCAGTCGAAATTTGCTCAGAACGACTCCAGTGTGTCAAAAACGGAAGTTATCCATAGTAAATAATTGGCTATGAGGGAGCTGAACACAAAACCTGGTAACTATTAATTTTAAAATCTGACATTTTTGATTAGATTACTTACTCAAAGAACCTGAGCATTTTGCATATATTAATGTGTTGGAGCTTCTATTAAGGATGGATATGATAAATAAAATAATAGCTATTTTTAAAGGTAAATCTCGAAATGCGAAGAATGCAACTTATGAAGAGTTATTTGAAGTTGCGAAAACCTTTACGAAGGGCAAAAGTTATTCTTTAGACTCACCAACCAAAAGTAGTAGTTGCGTGACAAGCGTTGCTACATTGCTTGAAGAGCTTTCAGATCTTTTGGGTAAATATCAATCCAATTACAATCGCCCCGATTATACGCCTGTCTATTTATTTGGTGGAGACTGTGCGAATATTCACAGTCTCATTCTAAAACATATACAAAAACATTATAGGGGTATTTCCGCTAATATAACAATTGGTGGGGTGTTATTGTCAGGTCAGCAAGGGTTCCAGTTTAGTCAGGATAAATGTAACGAATGGCTTGAGAATGGTAGTCCAGAAATATTTAGTTGCCATGCATGGATAACGATTGATAATGATTATATTTTGGATTGCACCATTGGTACATATATCAATACACGAATAGATCCTGCTAAAGATGATAATATATCACAAAACGCATACGGTGGATTAACCTTTGGTAAAGTAGGTAATCTTCAGCATATTGCTATTAGCAACCTAAAGGGTAAAAGACCTCCAGAAGATATTAAAATAGAGTACAATCCCGTCATTCTGGGGGAGGAGGCATTCGAAGTGATAGTTCCAAAGAGTACTTAATCCCCACATAGTCGCTCACTGGTTCACTGAGACATAAATACTTGAACTCTGTTGTTACGCTCAGGTTTAACCAAATAATGTGATGCCTGTCGTTAGGCCGGGAATGCGTAAGGCGGGGTTGCCTTTATCAATCTGGAGAAAGCATGCCTGAATTCAATTTATCGCGATTAGCCCCTGAGGAACAGGAGAAAGTCTCTGTGGATCTCGCTGCCGCAGGTGTGGCCTACAAAGAACGGCTGAATATGCCGGTTGTGCCGGAACTGGTCGCCAGGGAACAACCCGCACATCTTCGTGAATATTTTATGGAACGGCTTCTTGCCCACCGCCAGACCAGCCAGACTCTTCCACGGTCAGGCGATCCTCGTTACACAGAAATGGCGGACGCGAATAATAAAGGGAAAGGCGGTAACTGAAGGGTGATGATAGCCGCCATTGTCTGGCGGCTTTGTAGTGAATGTCTACTGAAGCTCTGCAATCTCAATCATGAACTGACTTTCCCCGGATCTCCCGGATTCGGTCGGAAATATTGGTATCAGCATCTCGTTTCCCTGGCCCATGTCGATGTCGACCGGCACAGACTCTCCCGGGGCCGCTGAAACGCCATTAAACGTAATACCAAACTTGGCATCTTTTCGCACCGTCAGCATGGCCTGCTGAACGCCTCGCGCAATTTCCCCGTTAGTTTTACGCAACACACTGGTCTGAAGGTACGCAAGTGGTACACCGGCTGACGTTTTAAGAGGGCTGTTGACCGCCAGTGTCTTCAGGTTATGCAGCTGAACCAGGTTATTGGGCAGATAAGTAAAGCGTTGCGTGTAAGTTTTACTGTTCGACTGGGAATCTGTTGCCGTGATGCTGATGATATATCCTTCCGATGCCTCGAACGTGGGAAATAAACGTGGATATTCAGGAGTATAGGTGTTATTACCGGCAGGAGACCACGTCAGTTCCACATTGTCAGAGGTTGGCCCTCCTGCGAGCTGAAGGCGGGTAATTCTTGGTGTGGTCAGATTATCGGTCAGCTTGAACCTGAGATTTTCCAGACCGTACACGACAGTGCTGTCATTTACCGGCTTCCCGTCGAAAGATATGGCAACTCCCGGTGGTGTGGTATCCAGTACAATCTGCCCATAGTTTTTGTTGGTCTGGTTTTTGAAAAAGTCTCTGATATTCACCTGTACGTTGTAGTTACCCTGGGCCTGACCCGAGAGATCATACTGTATGCTGTAGTTCCCGGATGAGCGTGAGGTGACAACCCCGGTTGGCGTCATACGGCTTCCGGTATTGAGGTCGGTCAGGTAAAATTCCTTCAGGGCCACACTGTCGAACCAGTTCCCGTCACCTTCGATGGACGCTGTAACCGTCATCTTCTTGTCCGCTTCTCCATAGGTTACAGATTTTATCACCGGCACCTGTTGGTTATTCCAGCGAGTCATGATCCACTGTTCCGAACGCAGAATGGGATTACTGACGCTCCGGACGTAGTAAAGAATACGGTTGAACCCCATCGAGCCTGCGGCCATGTTTAAGTTTTCGGCGGCTTCACAAGACGTGCTACCCGCAGGAACGCGGCAGGTGGCTTTTCCCCCTACCTCCTGTTCAAACGGTCTGGCCTCGACATTAAATCTCAGTCGTGAGATCTGAACAGGCAGAAGCGCAGATGAAAAACTCTCAAATTCTTTCCAGTTTCGCCACACACCCTTATCGTCGAGGAAGTCCACCAGCGTCCCGGTAAATACAGGCGTTTTTAGCGCAGCCGGGTTAAGTGTCATGGTGTATGTAGGCGCATATCCACCCCATTGACCGAAGTTGGCCATTCTCGCCATATCACCATTGAATGCACCATACGGCAGCGTCATTTCCACCCAGGTATATGTTGTATCGGACGCGATTTCCCGTGGTGCGGCATACGCGTTAACAAATAGCAGGCCACCTTCGGCATAGGCCCGGTAGTTGGTTTTAGGAACGCGATACACAAGCCTGATAGGGTTTTCATTAACCATCATGCCTGCACGATAAGCAGGGTAGTTACTCAGGCCAGGAACCACACTGTCGGTAGTATTCGGATCATGGACGGCGACGAGCGTCATTTCCCCTGGCGTATTGTCGTAGCGGAATTTTTGCAGTGGCAGAGTACGGGAATTACCGGCCTTGTCATAAATTATAGCCTTGGCCGTAAATTCCTCATCCAGATTGCTGGTCGGTATGCCTTCGCCCTTTATCGAGTTATTGGTATACGTGTGATACATCTTTTGACCAGTAGGCTCGTATTTCATCTGCGTTGTACTGTAAACAGAACCGTTTTCCCTGATGACTGTGAATACCCCTTTTTCGATCCCATTAGCATCGTTCACGCCTGTCGAGGTAAAGTCCCATTGCCCTGTTGCCTCAAGCCCGAGCTTAAACACCGGTCCGCTGCCAATACCACTGCCGACATTAACAGTAAGAGGATTGCCAGCCGGGGGAGTGGTATCAATGAGCCAGGGGTATGAGTAAGAGGCGACCGTTTTCTGAGACAAGTCGAGAATATTGACCTGAACGACCACACGGCCTTCTCCCAGGGTCGGTATTGAAATTTTCTTACCGTAAAATTCGTTCCCTTCACCCGACTGAAGACGGTCGGCCACACCTGTTCGTGTGGTGGTTGTGTTAAGAAGCTCCTGGCCGTTATCTCTTGTCACCTTCACATTAACGAACCGGTCCAGGCCTGAAATGATGGTGAGGCTAATCGGTGAGGCTGGGTTAAAAATGGTTCTGGACGCAGGGGCATTCACAACGACCCCGTTAGTATCGGTAAACGTTGACTCATAGATTTGGGACTTTACCGGGGCTGATAACAAAACACCTGTAATCAGTGTGCCGAGTGTCGCTATTTTCACAATAATCTCTCCAGTACAGGGATGAACCATTGTACCCGGAGGTTGGAAGCTCAGATGTCGTATAGCTGGGATAGAAAAGGGGGGGATTCAGGGGGCGGGCTTAAAGGTTGATAACGCGCTCCTTAGCGTAAAGTTATAAGAAAACATAGTGTTACCATGAGGGACATGCAGCCGGGAGAGATATCCAATGAATGTCAGTCGTGCGATTAAGATGGTTTTTCTGATACAGATCCTGATGGTTGCAGGATGTGCAACTCATCAGATCACTGTAGTTGACAGCTCAGGCCCAGGATTCTTAATGGGTGTATTGGATGGATGGATTGCACCATTTGCCTTTATCGGCCATCTGTTCGACAACGCCATTGCGGTTTATGCCATACAAAATGTAGGTACGTGGTATGACTTTGGCTTTTTGCTGGGTGTCGGAGCGTTATCTTCCTGGTACTGTTTTTTACTTTCGCTATTTTCAGACTGAAGTAATACCTCCGACTGTAGTTTACCGCCTGAGGACGTTTAACGAATGGCGATCAGGTCATGGGAAAATTTAAAGCCAACACCGGCTGCGTCTTCGTGACGAGAGACATGCGAGATGCCATCTTTATGAAGGCAGTCAAAATGATGCTGTGCGATTCGGGTAGAGTAGTTCTCACCCCATACAGAATCGTTGCGATCTTCGAATCGCGATGCCTTATAATTATTTTTCAAAAAACGGTAGAGCTGTTCAAACGTTACTGCGGTTGTTGTAGGGGGTAATGTCGTCATCATTTCTCTCCTGTTTTATAGATCTGGTCGATATATCCCAGTTCTGCTAGTCGTCTGAGTGCGCTGTAAAGATAGTCACGCTCCGCTCTTATATTCGCACTAAAGGGCTTCCGGCTTATCCATTCTCCGTTCCCGGGCCAGCCCGTCACCGGGCGTACTTTATTTCCATCGGCGTACAGTAGCCCCCATCCGGGCGGGAGGTCGTTCGGTGTAATAATATCCGGCTCGCACAAATAAAAGCGCCAGTCTCCCATTCCCATTTCAGGATGAATGCGAAAGTTCTTTTTGCGGTCAGCCAGAAAGTCGGCTCGTGAGCACTTCACTTCAATCAGACACGAGACGCCATTTCTGAACCCAAGAGCGTCAGGCAATTCTCCTGAAACTGACCAGGCCCGTAACCTGTCGTCAAAAGTTACTTTGAACCCTTTTCCACGCAGATAGCGGGTCGCCAGTAAACACAGCGAGCTGTGCTGCTCGTTGTTCTGTTTGATTGTTTCGGGAACCGAAGTGGACTCCGGAACTTTCCTGATTAAAACTGCCATATATGCCCTTTAGATAAATACTTTCTGCTCTGTGCTATTTGTGGCCGAACAGCCAGTAAACCTCGGCATACCACGATGAGACGCTGGACATGACAAACAATCCCGCAGACAGCAACGCCAAGATAAATACTTTTCGGCTACCAGATGAGCCATCAGCCATCACCCTGGCGGTACGCACAGAACATGCAGACGCAGCAAAGGACAATAAGCTGGAAATGGTAAACATAGTCCTCACTTAAACGGTAGAAGTACCGGTATCAATGGGTGGAATAGGGTAATGAATATTTTCATATTCATTCAGAATTTCGACCAGGTGCTCCAGTTTAGCGTTTTCCTCAGTTCCTGTTTCTGGGTTGGCAATTAACAATGCTTCCAGCAGGTTCAACATTTCAAAGTGTTCACGTTGGTTGGTCGGCATTTCCATATAAGATCCACGCAATCAGTTATCAGGTGAGCATTATACCGTGGCGAAAGGAGTTAAATTTTTGCTAAGGGCTGACAAAATTACTCATTTCCACACTCGGTAAATAAATCACTTCGACTTAATTTAGCTTTAGTGTGCTTTTTTAAAAGGGGAGGGGGAAAACCCCCTCCCACTTTAGCGACTCTCTGCTATTACTGGAAATACTTCATAATGGCATCAAGCAGTTGCAGCAAGACAACTATAAGCTGTGCAACCTTTATAAGAAGGTCAATTAAGCTCATACGCTCTCCTTAATAACAAGGAGATGCCGAATAAAATTACCTTTACGTTGCCTGTCTCTTATTCGGTGTTTCTGAAAGGTTTCCATCCCCTTTTGGATTAAGGCACTGCCAGCACCACCTGAACAGCCAGGACTTAAAACTATTAAATTAGTGAGGGAGGACTCTCAGGAACAAGTTTATTATATAACAGAGAGTTGAATATGTAATAGGGTTGGCAGGAATAATATTAAAAAAGATATAACCTAAGCGTCAGGCTTAATTTATATTAATAGCTGCACTATATTATCAAGGGTTATTGTTTTAAGTTATATATTTCCGCTCCATTGCGGGAGGGAGAGAAAAGTTACTTTTGACCGCTCACAGCCGGTTCCTGAAACCTCGGGATAATACTAAAGTTTCCTTATCAATCGGCATCAGGGTACGCTGGTGTATATAAGGGCAATTTTTATCAAATGGGTTGATCAATCCGAATTTGGCCGTTATATTTGTTTTGAAAGGTTTCCATCCCACCAACTCAGTCAACCACCAACTGGCTGAAGCGGAAAAAAAAAGACCCCGATGATTCGGGGTTTTTTTATTTCACCATGACTCCAGCACCGAAATTCGCTGGACTACGCTACAGCCCGATACAGCAGGTTTATCAATGACTTAAGCGAGTTCAACATATGCCGGTGCTTTCCGAAACCTGACCTGACTTCCGACCGCCTGACTCCTATCCGGCCCTTGGAATCCAGGTCTTTCCAAGGAGTCATCATGGCTAAGATCAAACTCACTAAGTCCGCTGTCGATGCGGCGCAACCCCAGGCAGAGGCCGTCGAACTCCGGGACACGCTGGTCCCCGGCTTCCTGTGCAAGATTACCCCGGCGGGTCGCAAGGTGTTCATGCTCCAGTACCGGACGAACGCTGGCGAGCGCCGCAAGCCCTCGCTAGGACTGTACGGGGAGCTGACCGTCGAACAGGCGCGGTCGCTGGCGCAGGAATGGCTGGCCCAAGTCCGCCGAGGCGGAGATCCCGCCGCAGAGAAGGCGGAGGCGCGCCAGGCACCTACGGTCAAGGAGCTATGCACGAAGTTCATGGAGGACTACTCCAAGAAGCGCAACAAGCTCAGCACCCAAGCCGGCTATCAGGCTGTCATCAATCGCAACATTATTCCGCTGCTGGGACGCAAGAAAGTTCAGGACGTGAAGCGTCCTGAAATCGCCGGACTGATGGAAAAGCTTTCGTACAAGCAGACCGAGGCGAACAAGGTATTCAGCGTCTTGCGCAAGATGTTCAACATGGCCGAGGTATGGGGCTATCGGCCCGACGGTACCAACCCTTGCCGTCACGTCCCGATGTTCCCTGCCGGCAAATCGACTCACCTCATCAGCGACGAAGAAATGGGCAACCTGTTCCGACAGCTCGACAAGATCGAGTCGGAGGGGCTGGAGAACTACGTCATCCCTTTGGGAATCCGCCTGCAGTTCGAGTTCGCCGGCCGCCGCTCGGAAATCATCGCGCTGGAATGGAACTGGGTTGACTTGCAGAACCGGCGCGTCGTCTGGCCTGACAGCAAGACAGGCGGCATGTCTAAGCCCATGAGCGAGGAAGCCTATCGGCTACTCTCGACGGCACCCCGGCAGGAGGGTAGCCGCTATGTGCTGCCTTCTCCTAGCCACGCTGGCAAGCATCTAACCACGGGCGAGTATTACGGTGGCTGGAGCCGTGCGCTCAAGGCGGCTGGCGCTACGCACGTGGGCACGCACGGCATCCGCCACCGTTCGGCGACCGACATTGCCAATTCGGGCATCCCGGTCAAGGTCGGCATGGCGCTAACGGCGCACAAGACCGTCGTCATGTTCATGCGCTACGTCCACACCGAGGATAAGCCGGTGCGAGAGGCGGCCGAACTGGTGGCGAATCGGCGTAAGACGATCACCGGGATGCAGGGAGCCAAGGAGGTGGCCGCATGACCCGGCGCAAGGCATCCGTCTCAGCGCCAGCAGCGCCGCCCGCGCTGCTGGGCGACATCCGGGCACTGATCGAAGCGTCGCGCCAGCGCGTCGCCTCGGCGGTCAATGCCGAGCTGACATTGCTGTTCTGGCGCATTGGCCAGCGCATCCATACGGAAGTGCTTGCCGGGCAGCGGGCCGGGTACGGCGACGAAATCCTGCCGACCCTGGCGGCGCAGCTTGTCCGCGACTACGGACGTAGCTTCGCGGACAAGAACCTGCGCCGGATGGTGCAGTTCGCCGCCACCTTCTCGGACGAGCCAATTGTCGTGACGCTGTCACGACAATTGAGCTGGTCGCATTTCGTGGCGCTGCTGCCGCTAAAAGACCCGCTCCAGCGGGACTACTACGTGCAAATGGCCAGCGCCGAACGCTGGAGCGTGCGGACGCTACGCGAGCGCATCGACTCGATGCTATACGAGCGCACGGCGCTGTCCAAGAAGCCGGACGAGACGATCACGCAAGAGCTGGCGGCGATGCGCGATGCGCAGCGCATGTCGCCGGCGCTGGTCATGCGCGACCCGTACATCCTCGACTTCCTGGGCCTGCGCGATACCTGGCAGGAAGGCGACCTGGAAGCCGCGATCATCCGCGAAATGGAGTCTTTTTTGCTGGAGTTGGGCGCGGGCTTCTCTTTCCTAGCCCGGCAGAAACGCATCCAGATCGACGACGAGGATTTCCACCTGGACCTGCTGTTCTATAACCGCAAGCTGCGGCGGCTGGTGGCGGTGGAGTTGAAGATCGGCGAGTTCAAGGCAGCATACAAGGGGCAGATGGAGCTTTATTTGCGTTGGCTCGACAAGCACGAACGCGAACCGGAGGAAGCCTCGCCGCTGGGCATCATTCTTTGTACCGGCAAGAAGTCAGAGCAGATCGAGTTGCTGGAGCTGGACAAGTCGGGCATCCACGTAGCCGAATACCTGACGACCCTGCCGCCGCGTGCGGTGCTGGGGGAGCGGTTGCAGCAGGCGACCGAACGGGCGCGGTTGCAGATCGAGCAGCGGCAGCCTGGCGAGAAGTCCTGACAGCAGCATCTGTCCAACCGTACACCCAAACCACAGCACGAGCATGTGGCAACGGATCTCTTGCTCTATCGAGGCTCCATGCTAGTGTGGAATCGCCATAGGCCGATAAGGAACTGGCCTGCGGCTCAAGGATGCGCTGGGGCTAGTGGGCGCGAGCGCCCAATCACATGATTATCGCGGGCAGCAGCGCCATGTTCTATGCCGATCGCTGTTTTAATTAAATATCTCAAACTATAAAGTCAGTTAATTTTTTCAAAATATTCACGAATCAAGTCATCATTTTTTAAATACGAATCGAGAACCTGAAACAGAAAAAGATCCCCGCTAATATTTATATCAAACGGGATCATTGAGTTATCTATTTTGAATGTCTTTATTTTTCTATGCCCCTTGATGTTGGCATTGCTCAATCTTTCTTGATAGCTATCCAACGTATATACGATAAATTCGTGATCCAAGTGAGTTATAAAAAAATCATCGCCTTTTGAACTGTATTCAAGATGGATGACTTGCGTTACGACGTCGTCGCCTGCCACCTCAAAGTCCTCCATCAATTCTTCAAAAGTCAAACTTAGCTTCTCTGCGTCATGGTGAATCCATAGATTGTTCTCATATTTATCGGTGGAGTAGAACTTTGACAATCTAGGAAGGGAAGATATTTTCAATCGCAACGGAGCGCCAAACTCCATCTCCTCCATTGCAGGGACATAATCGGAGACGTAATCAATCCTGAATGCTATTTCGGACAGCATTCCTTTTTCAATGAGTTCCTCGATAGAGGTAAGCAGCTTCCTCGGAACTTTTATCCAGAAGTGTCGCCCTATGCGTTCATCGCGTATTGTCTGACTATCCTTGTCGTTGAATATCTGAATATTCTCGTTCAGGCTGACAAGACTATATTTAGAGAACTGAGCATCTTCCTTTCTTATGTCAATTCCAATTTTCTCGTACTCACGTTCAACTACCTTGGAATATTTTAGCTCCAGCATCTCAGCCCTCCCCATGATTGATTGGTGCTTGGAATAAAAAATGCAGCCAATGCGATAATTTGCGTAATTTTCTTTTATGTACGAAACACCATCTTCGTCATGGATATGCTTGTAGGAATTGTTGAGAATTTCTAGCGATCCCGGATACTCGTTGAGATAATTATTTAAGTAGTCCATTAAATGCTGGATTGTCTTTATAGCCAATCGCTTGTCCACTAGATCAAGCTGTGGCCCATAAAACTTGGCTGCGTTTGGATGGTCGCGTTTGGCTTCAAATTCTTTCAGAATGGCCGCCTTTTCATTCATGCAGCCCTCCGTATAAGCACGCATTACGTCTGCCTGAAAGCTCTCATTTGCCAGAGAGGTTTGGATGAGGGGAAGCAATTTCTTGACAAAGATCGGGTCTTTATTAAGAAAGACGTAGCAAAATTTCCCAAAGCTGAATAACGCGATTTTTTCCGAAGAAAATTCATTGATTTCTTCAAAGATATTTTTCATATTTTTTACTCAACTCGCCGTAGTCCAAATAGTAAGCGACGGAACCTTGAGCGTCTCCACTTTGTGGATCGCGCTGCTCCACGTTCGCTATTCGCTCATCCCTGACGGGACTGGCATTCGCCAGCCCTCCACGGCCCGACACTGTGATCCGGGCCTGCGCGCTCCGCTTGCATGTTGAGCTGGCGACAGCAGGGCATGCAGAGCGAGCCGCGCGCAGATGATTCAGCCAAACGCTAAACAAAGCTGTAGGGCATCCCATAGAGAGCGCGGTTGCGCTACTCGTGATTTCTATGGAATTTGATCGTATCCAAAACTGCATGAGGCAAGCTTGCGAGTTACTTGATACTCTTCGCCAGAATACTGGCGAACTCGACCTCGTTCCGAAACAAGGTGCAGGTTCTTCCTTGCCCGCGAACCAATGACATACAGCAATTTCATCGCGCTTTCTTGACCGTTCGGATCATTGAAATGCGGCACCATATCTTCTAATAATGCATAAGCGATCACTGCATCGAACTCGGCTCCCTTGACGCCGTGTATCGTCGAGATGGTGATTCCAGTCCTATGCTGAAATACCTTCCTGAATGTCTCAATATCGCCTATAAATTCGCTACCTTCACTCTTCAATCGATTTACCCGGGCTTGCGAACTATCGAAGAAGGCAACGTGATGCTCTTGAAGCAGCGTGAAAAGGCGAAAGTCGATTGCTAAGTTTGCAAACAGACGCTCGAAAAATGCGCTCAAGTAGGTAAGACCATCTGTTTCATCGATCTTAATTGCATTGCACTCCCTCAACAAGGACCTCCGCGTGAGCTTCGACACGCTAGCCCCGGCCGCCTCTAGGTCATTCAGAATCTCCCCGGCCCACCGCAGTCTGCGCACATACATTCCCGGCGATGCCTGAGTAAGTGCAATCTTAGAAAGCCTGTACCAGAAATTCTCTGTGTCCCGTGCAAAGGGAACCATACCGGGGCCATCGAATGAGTACTCCGGCATGCTGGCGACCAAACGACGTGTCATGCTTGCAAGATGCGTCCACTGTGGCGCGAGAATGCACACCTCGTGAGGTGAGATGCCCATAGTCTCAATGTTGAAACGGATGAGCCGGATGAGCTCAGCGTCCAGATCATTTTTGCTCACTGTGTCGTCGAATGAAATAAGGCTTGGGTACGCCTTGTCCTCGGATGCGGCTTCGATGCGTGTGTTGTGAACGTTGTAGTTTCCGAAGTACTCAATGATGCGCTCAGAAGAACGGTAGTTCCGCGACAGTTCGAGTTCGTCCAAATCGATATTGGCCATCGCCTTGAAATCCTCGAAGGCAATCGGATATCCGCCAAGCGATTGATAAATCGCCTGGTTAGGATCTCCGACAATAAAGGCCTTGGTCGCACCTTGACCAGCTTTCAGAATGGCGGTGATGATCGAATACTGAATTCGTTTGGTGTCCTGATACTCGTCGATCAGCACGAAAGAGAACAACTGTGCCAGAAGAGTGCTGATCGCAGGATGACGTGCGATCAGTTGGTACGCATAGTAAAGAATGAGCTCAAAGTCTAGCTGCCGACTTTCGTGCAGAATCTCAAAATACTTGCCCAATATGACGTGAAGACCCGAATGCTTCCAATCTTGTGGGCAGGAGAGCACATATCCAGTTTCGGTGTAATAAAACTCACAATCCCAGAATGTTATTTTTGGCTTCTGGTAAGGCTTGCACAATGCCTCCAGGATTTTCTCGCGCTCATGCTGATCGATCACACGGAAGCCTCGATCCAACGCTTCGTGATAGATGCCGTACGGTTTCAATATCCATTCAAGACAGAACGAATGTATCGTTCCTATCCATAATCGGGATGTATCCACCCCAAGGCTCTCAATGCGCTCGTGGATTTCGTCGGCGGCACGGTGCGTATAAGTGATGGCAACGACAAACTGCTTGTTCGATTTCAGCCTGGACAACTCATAGGCGATTTTGTAGGTGAGCGTGCGCGTTTTCCCGCTGCCCGGGCAAGCGATGAGAAAGACGCTCCCTGGCTTCAGAATGGCTGCTTCCTGCTCGGGATTCAGATCATCTTTGTTCCACATGAACATGATCAGAACACCGCGAGTACATCGTTGATGCGATCATCTGGGAACGTGGCAAGCATCTCGTTTCGGATGCCGACGAAGTCGATGTCTCCATTTCGGAAGGCCAGCAGCTTGGCCCTAAAGTCGTCGAATACGGCAGACGCAGTGAAGATATCTTCTGCATCGATGTAGTTCACGCGGTAGCTCAGCACGTTAAACCAGACTTCCTTAGTGACCACCGGATGCGCAAAAGCGATGGCGTCCAAGATGTACTTCGGAATGGCGGTCTGCGGATCGATCTTCTTTCCCAGCAAGATGGCAAACCATCCCTTGCCGTAGTTGTCCGCCATGGTCAATGCGCGCTGACCGAACAACGCGATGTCCGCTGATTCGAGCTCCGCCTTGGCCGTCGCGATGGTTGGTGCATCCTTGTAGACATCAGGAAGGATGCCGACCACCTTACGCGCATTGCCGGCGGCAATGAAGTCGACCTCGAAGGTATGGGGGGCAAAGAATGGAGAAACCCACCCGTTATCTTTGAAGGTGTCTTCCAATAACGCTTTCCTGGCGACCCCTTTTTCCTGGGATGCCTGATACTTGCCCTTGCGCCGGAGCAGCCCTTCGGAGTCTCCCGCCGCCGGCGTTGTGTCAATGATGGACTTGTCAAGGTCGGTGACGATGCTGCACCGCTTCCGGATTCGGGCATCATCGAAAAGAACCGCGACGTTCTGAAATCCAGTGCTGCGGATATTAATTAAACTGATGCCGAGTTCATCAAGGCTGACGCCTAGCACGTTCTTGATCAGGATCGGAACGAGAATTTCTTCTGCATCGCCCTCCACTAAGAGGACGCTCTTGGCAAACAACAAGTTGCTACGGACAGCATCCAGGTAGCGTTGAATGTTGCCGATCTCTTCTGGGTTTAGGCCAATTGCAGGCTGGTATGCCTCGCAACGATCACCTTCTCTGCCGAGGATGTTCACGTTCTGAACATTGCTGACCTCAGAGATGTGCGTCGAATGGGTCGAATAAATGATCTGTGTGTCGTCGTATTTGAGCTTGTCGAACAGTGTTTTCTGGATATGTGTGTGAATGTGAGCTTCCGGCTCTTCGATAAGCAGAAAGTTGGCGATCGACTGTTTAGCCTTTTGATACTTGAATTCAAGCAGTTTCAACGTGAGGAATATCAGGTTTGCTCCACCAAGGCTCAGCTCGTGGATCGGTCCTTCGTGGCTCTCCCCCGATTCGCCAACGAACAGCTTGAGCGACTGGAACAACTTGTCAGCTTCGTCTGGCAGATCCGACTTGATAGAAAGAGAAGACGGCGAATACGCCTCACCCGCCGCATCCTTGATGGTGTCTCTGATATCCGTCCGGACGACCTGCACGTCTGGCAACGCTTCGATGGAGTCATTCAATGCCTTTACCCCGTCGGTGATAGCCTGGAACGCCACGGGGTCGATATCGCCGCTCTTGCCCTTCAGAAGCGAAAAGAGCGGATTTGTCCGGTTGTTGTGAAATTCGGAGACGACGTCCCGTAGCGCCTGGACGAAAGTGAACGAAATTTCTTTGGAGACGGACAGCACGTTCGGAATCTTCGCGCCGATAACACGAAATTCAACCTCTTCATTGAATCGAACATTCGCGAAGTCGCCGACCACATCCTTATAGAAGGCCTCGTCGTTGAAGTCGGCTTCACTCCGACCTGTGAAAATCGTTTCATAGTCGTCGATGGTGACCGGGTTCAGGATAGCGTCGAGGCCTGCCTGATCACCATCGTTCAATTGAGAAAGTCGCAGCCTGATTTCCTTCTTCGGACGAAAGATCAGGTTGTAAGTGGCCTTGCCGTTCGCCTCTTCCTCAATTACGCCCGTCCCATGTCGGAAGAGCGCCTGCACTGATTCATCCGCAGAGATTTCCTCAAACTCAAGACTGATGATGATCCAATGTCCCTGCCAGCGCCCTAGGCCGCGATGAAAGTCGGTATGCTCCAGCCGGTAGGCAGAGCGAATCATGTTGTCATCAAGCAGCAATCTGATTGCGCGAAAGAGATTGGTTTTGCCAGATCCATTTTCGCCGATGACAGTGTTGATACCCTTCTGGAACAGCAGCTTCGTGTTGGGAAAGTTCCGGTAGTTGACCAGGCTGAGCTTGGATATATGCATTTGATTCAATCTTGTTGTTGAAATCCACATGCCGATCGGCCGATGGATTGGTTGAACACTGCAGCCATTGATCCCAACTACGGAATGGCCAACTGTCAGTTGGTTTTAGAACGGCACCGTGTCTAAGGTAGGAATCGGTTGGAGCGCATTTTTAATCTCGGTTAGCCTTGCAAGTAGTTCATCGAAAGTCACGATCACGATCTCTGCGAACGCATTTCGAACGAGCTCGAATGACTTTCTTTGCTGATGCTCTTGTGGCGTCATGCCAGCGACAACTATGCAGCGAACCGCATAGCTGTGGAGGTCGTATCGGTTCATGTTATTTTTTATGACGGGTAGTTCACTCTGCAATTTGAAACGCTGATCTAGAATTTGAGCAATCGCTCCACCCAATTCTGTCGATGGGCCAAAAACATCATCTCCACGATAGGGAGATTTTCCTAGCAGTTCGGTTTGCGGCTTTTTTATCTCAATGAGGCCAAGATTGCCCGTGGAAGCGGATGCGTATAGAAAATCTGAAAATTTTCCGCCGGACCCGTTAAGTCGCTTGCCACCTGCATAAGCTTGCCCCTGAACCAGCATGGCTGGAACGGCAAATGCAAGACTAAGTATGAAAGGATTTTCCAGAAAGAAGCTTTGCCACTTGCTTTCCGTCAGTCCTTTTCCAAGCATTTCCTGGTATCGCTCAATCAGTTGATTCAGTGTGATGAGCTCAATATCATTCTTTAATGCCAGCAGCGAGCGCGGCTCAGATTCCGCCAGTGCTTCTATATTGTCTTGAACCATGCGAACAGCGGCGCGCCGATCACGCTTGGAAAGCGTCACATGCTGCCGCCCACCATCGGTCATTTCCGTTAGTGCATCAGGTCTTACGCTCTTCTTTAGAGCGGGAAATTGTGCTGAATCGGCAGCATGTAATAAGGTCTGGTAGACATGAAATTGCTTGTCCTTGCGCGCGTCTCTCTGGTGGCGAGAGGCTATGCGATTTAATTCTTTTCTTAATTCATGAAATCTTCTTATTCCGAGAATAAAGAATGGCGAATCAATTTTCGCGTCATTTCCTTTGTGGACAATGAGTATGCTTACGTTTTCTAAGCTGGCGGCTGTTTCGCAAATTTGCCGATATTCCCACAGAAGCCCCAAACCGAATCGAAAATCTTTGGCAAACCCATCCGGCAACTGCTCAAGAAGCCCAACGACATCGTCAGTAGTCTCTGGCAGTATGTAGGGCTCGATAACAGGCCGAGCGACGACGATGCGTTCAAGGGTGCCGTATTTAGGTTGCAGGTAATCGTCGCGATCTTCTCGAATATTAAGAGGCCAAATGGTCAATCTGTCTGGACACACATTGAGCAGTCTCGCTATTGGCGAATCCGGCTTGCGCTCCGCTGCGGGAATATCAGTGAAGAAAACGTTAATGCCTTCCTCTTCCGGTTCGGCTGCTTCAATGACAAGGAAGGGGCCGCCGTCCAAACGCTCACGTTGATTGAATGCTGAAGGTCTGATAGATGCCATGAACTATTCTTGATCCCTACTGTTCAGAGAAACGATTTGCGGGCCTTGCCTCAGCGCAACCTTATGGTGCCTTCCGATCAGAATCGGACGACACACGATTGATGTCAAAGGGGAGTGCCTTATCTGCCGCGATTCGGGTCAGCAGCATCCGAATCGCATCCGAAATTGATAACCCCATTTCAGCCAGAACAACAGTTGCGGCTTCTTTAATCTGCCCGTCAATCCGGGCACGAACGACGTCGTTACTTGCCATTGTTGCGCTCACAATAGATGTAGCTACATTGTGGCTCATAAGTACTATTGCGTCACTTACATTTTGTTGTGAACAGTAGAGCATCCCGGCGTGCCGCCGTCGGGCTCGCGGGCGTTGCCCCGCGCCTCGTGCCGAGTCGCGGCCATGCGGCTTTGATCCCTGATGCCTCCGGCCGTCTCTTCGCTCCTGGCCTGCGCGCGGCGCTTGCCCTCCAGGGGATCGGCTGGACAGCCCATCCCCGCCGCGCCTTGCTTGGCGCCCCTCGCATGCACCGAACAGGTTGCACCTGATCGACCAACAGCCATCCAGCTAGGCGTGCCGCTGGCACGCAGGGGCGCTCGCCGCGCGGCGTTGGTTTCAGCGCACCCCCTGGCCCATTGGCCGCTGTTCGTCTTTCCCCAAGTTCATCGCTTTTTCCCGCGACCGTAGCCCGCGGTGCCTGGCCGTCAAGGCGCGCAGGGCCGAGTCCTCGCTGCGCTGCGGGCCGCACCAACCCTGCGCTTCTCCCTTGACGGCCAGTCCCTCGCTGGCCCGGTTTTTCGCGGGCGATGAACTCAGGAAAGACGGCGGCAAACAGGACCGGCCCAGGTCTCTGCGCCGAACCAACCGAAGCCACAACGGGCTCCGAATCTTGGAATCCGGTCAGCTTTGAAACCACAGCAACTCATTGGAGAAAACCATGCAACTCGCATCTCGATTCGCTTCCCATTCCCCGACGCTGCGCAGTGACTACCCGCTGTCCGACGACCAAATCCGCCGCGTAGCCCCGTCCATCTTCGCGGAGGCCCCGCACGATAGCCGCTCCGAACGGTACGCCTACATTCCCACCGCCGCCGTGCTGGCGGAACTGCGCAAGGAAGGGTTTGAACCCTTCATGGCAGCGCAAACCCGCGTGCGGCACGACGACCGCCGCGACTACACCAAACACATGATTCGCCTGCGCCATGCCAGTCAGATCAACGGCGCGGAAGCCAATGAAATCGTGCTGCTGAACTCGCACGACGGCACCAGCAGCTATCAGATGCTGGCCGGAATGTTCCGGTTCGTTTGCAGCAATGGCCTTGTGTGCGGCGATACCGTGGCCGATGTGCGCGTGCCGCACAAGGGCGACGTGGCCGGTTCTGTCATCGAAGGCGCTTTCGAGGTGTTGAGCGGCTTCGAACGCGTGAAGGAATCCCGCGACCTGATGCGCGCTATCACGCTGGACGAAGGCGAAGCCGAAGTGTTCGCCCGTTCCGCGCTGGCCCTCAAGTACGACCCCACCGATAACAAGCCCGCGCCCATCACGGAAAGCCAAATCCTGATGCCGCGCCGGTTCGACGACCGCCGCCCGGACTTGTGGAGCGTGTTCAACCGCACCCAAGAAAACCTGACCAAAGGCGGATTGCATGGCCGCAGCGCCAACGGACGCCGCCAGCAGACCCGCCCCGTGCAGGGCATTGATTCCGATGTGCGCCTCAATCGCGCCCTCTGGATGTTGGCCGATGGCCTGCGCCAGTTGAAGGCCTGATTCCCCACGCGGCAGGGGCAGGCAGCAGCCCTTGCCGCTTTCTTCGCTGCTGCATCCCTGAACCGATAGGAGTTATCACCATGAACGCCATTACCCAAACCGAAGCCCGCGCCCTCAACACCGCCGCCGCTATCCCGCTGGAAGCCGCCGACCCGACCAAGAACCTGATTTTGGTTCCGCTGTCGCGGCTGGTGTCGCGTCCTGCTGGCCGCAACGTGCGCAAGACCCCGCGCATGTCCATTCCCGAACTCGCCGCGAGCATTCAGCGTGTCGGCCTGCTGCAAAACCTCATCGTCATTGCCGCCGCCGATGGCGAGCATTACGAAGTCGTGGCCGGTGGCCGCAGGCTGGCCGCGTTGAAGCTGCTGGCGAAGAAGCGCCGCATCAGCAAGGAATGGGAAGTGCCTTGCCTGTTGGTGGCCGATGGCACCGCCCGCACGGCCAGCCTCACCGAGAACGTGCAGCGCGAAGCCATGCACCCCGCCGACCAGTTCGAGGCATTCGCCGCGCTGGTGGCCGAAGGCCGACCCATCGAGGACATAGCCGCCGATTTCAGCGTCACGCCGCTGGTGGTGCAGCGCCGCTTGAAGCTGGCGAACGTCTCGCCCCGGCTGCTGGCCGACTACCGCGCCGAAGCCGTGACGCTCGATCAGTTGATGGCCCTTGCCATCACCGACGACCACGCCGCGCAGGAAACCGCGTTCTACGACGCGCCGACGTGGCAGCGCAACCCTTCCCAATTGCGCGACCGCCTCACCGAGCGCGAGATTGACGCATACCGGCATCCGCTGGTGCGTTTCGTGGGGCTGGATACCTACGGAGCCGCAGGCGGTGGTGTGCGCCGTGACCTGTTCGCGGAAGGTGACGCGGGCGTGTATCTGACCGATGCCGCGCTGCTGGAACGGCTGGCGCAAGACAAGCTGGCAGGTATCGCCGCCGAGGTGAAGGACGAAGGCTGGGCGTGGGTGGATGCCACCCCCGCCGTGACCCATGCCGACCTGCACGCCTTCCAGCGTGCGCCGAGGGAGCGCCGCGAACCGAACAAGCGCGAAGCGCAGCGCATCGAGAAGCTGCAAACCAAGATGCACGAACTGGCCGCCGCCGTGGATGACGCGCTTGATACCGAGGACGAGGAAAAGGCCGATGCCTTGCAGGAAGAAGGCGAAGCCGTGGGCGAGCAGTTGCAGGCGCTGGAAGATGGCTTGCAGGACTACGGCACGACCGTGAAGGCCGCAGCCGGTGCCATCGTCACCATCGACCGCAACGGGCAGGCAGTGATTCATCGCGGGTTGATGCGCGAGGCCGAGGCCAAGGCGCTGCGCACACTGGAACGCCTGCGCCAAGGTTTCGGCAGCGAAAGCGAAGCCGGGAACGACGACGAAGGCGAGGACGACGAGCAGCCCAAGACCGCCGCCATGTCCGACAAGCTGGCGCAGCGGTTGAGCGCCCACCGCACCGCCGCGCTGCAAATCGAAGTCGCCCGGCATCCGCAAGTGGCGCTGGCCGCGCTGGTGCATGGCATGGTGCAGACCGTCTTGCAGGGCAGCCACTACGGCCACGACTTGCCGCTGGGCGTGAGCCTGAAAGCGCAAGACCGGCTGGAAGGCATCGCCCCGGATATACCGGATTCGCCCGCCGCCGTGGCGCTGCGCGAGTTGCAGCAGGTAGCAGGCGAAGGCTTGCCGGAGGACAGCGCCGAACTGTTCGCCGTGCTGCTAGCGAAGTCGCAAGATGAACTGGTGCGGCTGCTGGCGATATCCGTGGCCGTCACGGTGGACGTGGTGACACCCCGCGCCACGCCGCAGCAACCGGGCGCGGAACTGGCGCAGGCTGTCGGCTTGGACATGGCCGCATGGTGGAAGCCCACCAATGAGGGTTATTTCCGGCATGTGCCGAAGGCCGCGATTCTGGAAGCCGTGGAGCAGTACGCCCCGGCGCACGTCACCCGGCTGGCGAAGTTGAAGAAGGCCGACATTGCCAGCGAAGCCGAGCGGCTGGCCGATGGCACCGGCTGGATGCCTGCCATCTTCAAGGCCGAAGGCACCGACGACACCACGGCGCAGGATGCGCCGCAGGCGGTGACGAACGACGAGCCGGAAGCCATCGACAACGACGACGAGCAGCAGGCCCACGCACTCGCCGCCTGACCTTCACCACCACCGAGCGCCCCGGTTTCGGCCGGGGCGCTTCGCTGTTCCATCAGCATCGGCCCCAGGCCGTTCCGCCCTGGTGCCGATGGTCAAAAATCCGGGCGCGGCGGTGGCCGCGCCCGGTTTCCAAGCCCAAAGCCAGAACGCCCCTTCGCCGCCTTCGGGCGGACGGCGAAGGGGCGGCGCACAAGTGACCTTGTGCGCGGGAAACCCTCGAAGCCCATAAGTGCGTCGGCGCACAGCGCCGACGACATTCCGAACGCGCCCCACCGCAATGGACGGGCGTGTGGGGCTACGCCCCGGCTTGCTGCCGCAGGTTGCACGAAAGCGTGCCGTCCTCGACGCTGGCGGTTCGTCGCCTGTACGTCACGAAGGACGGTTCACCGACACGCCGCCCGGCCTTGCAATGGAGCTTCCACGCCACGCCTCACGCAAAGGGCCGCAAGCAGCGGTAGGAACGCTTTCACCTTGTCGCTGGGCATTGTCCTTGCCCGTGTCAGGGCGCAGGCCGGTGAAGCCGTCGCGCGGGGATGCCGAGTCGGCCATGCCTCCATTCGGGAGCGGGCGGCCAGTACGTCCTTGTGTTGTTGTGAATCCTGGCGGTGGCTGGGCTTCATGGCCGCAACCTTCCAGCGAAAACAATTCCCCCTGCGCTGCGCGCATTCCTCGCGGGACAAATTCTTTTCGCTTCCAGGTTCTCCACGGTGTTGCGACCGCTGCGCGGTGCGGCCAGCCCATCCCCCGCCGGACGGATCACAACAAGGACGCACTGGCGCGACCTTGTTCAACCCGAAAGGAGAAATCATCATGGCTAACATCGGCACCTTCACCGCAGAGAAAGACGGCTTCACCGGCCAGCTCCGCACCCTGACCCTCAACTTCAAGGTCAAGCTGGTTCCCAACGACAAGGGCGAGAACGAAAGCGCCCCGGACTTCCGCCTGCAAGCGGCCGGCCACGACTTCGGCGCGGCGTGGAAGAAAACCAGCGAGGCCGGGCGGGATTACCTGTCGGTGGCCATCGACGATCCTTCATTCCCGGCGACGGTCTATGCCCGCCTGATCGAAGGCGAGAATGACACGCACGACCTCATCTGGTCGCGCAGCAAGCCCAAGGCGGCCTGACGGCCGCCCACCGCGCCCCGCCCATTGCGGCGGGGCGCGGTGCTGCTGATCGCAGCATCGCACGCACAGGGTTTCGGCAGTTGCCCCATGTCCCGCATGTCCAAGGCCAGCATTGCATTGGTGATGGTCGAATGGCTCGAAGCCCGTGGCAGTAGGAACAGCATGGCGTGTCGGCGCATTGCGCCGCCGGGCTTTCGGGCTGCGCCCCATGCCGCCAATGGCGTCATGTCCATTCGGCTTCAATCCCTCACGCCTTCGCGCCTGGCGGCGCTGCGCGCTCCGCTTGCGGGCATTCAGACGCGCTAGGGCGCGTCGCGCTCTTTCAGCACGGCCTCGAACTCCTGGCGCACCCGCGCCAGCAGTTCGTCGGCCTTGTGCGTGTCGTCGCCGGCGTAGGCCAGCGTCAACAGCGTCAGCGGATGCACTTCCATGACCTCGCACAGCTCGGTCAGCTTGTGCAGGGTCGGACTTTTCAAGTCGCGCTCCAGCGTACTCATATAGGTGCGGCTGGACACGTCGGAGAACGCTTCCTGGCTCAAGCCTCGCGCCTTCCTGACTGTCCGTATTGCCGTTGCCAATGAGTGTTTCGCTGTCACTAACTTGGTTTCCCCATAAAAACCAAGATGACAGCCCATTGCGCCCTATAGGGCTACAATCTATAGTGTTCATTCATGGCTGAAAGGCCCGCTTTCGTGCTTTTACGGAAATCCGCAGATGCGGATTCCGACAGAACCGGGGAATCGCATCCGTGTCTTTCCGGCTTCCGACAATTCCGCTTCGGCGCTTCTGTTCTTCTACGGATGCGATGGCTTGCACATCGGTGCTTCCACACGAATGCACGGATGCGTTTCGGCAGTTCTGCGCTTCGGCACCAAAGCGCATTCGCGCATCGTCGGTTTCGTGGAGAAGCTGCCCATGACCCTGCCGCTTGTCACCGCTGATGAACGCGCCCGGCTGCTGGCCCACGGCGCGGCGCTCGCCGCTGGTCAGCGGCTCGACCCGCTGCCCGTGGTGCGCTTGTTCACCCCGGACGCGCATGTGACCTGGCTGCTGGTGTCGCTCGACCCGGCGGATGGCGACACGGCCTACGGCCTGATCGACCTCGGTATCGGTATGCCTGAGCTCGGGATGGTCAAGCTGTCCGACCTGGCGGGCATCGTCGGGCCGCGCAAGCTGCCGGTGCGGCGGGATCGGTATTTCCAGGCGGTGCGCCCGTTATCGGAGTACGTCCGGCTGGCGCAGGAGAACGGCGCGATCACGGACTGATGAAAACCAGCGCGGCCTAGCCAGCCGGGGCGCATCGTGACTATTTCAATCTTGATCAAGACCGTGCAGGTCTGAATCCGCATTCTTGCACCGAAGTGGTGCGATCCTGTTGAAAACAGTCCTGATCTTGGGCGCGGGCTGCGGCACGGTGTTCGGTGCTGCGCGTCATTTTCCTGAAGGCGTAGCCGTCGCATTCAGACGATTTCCGCAACACGCAGAGCCAAATGGTCTTGACACCGACAGTTACAGCCTAACCAATTTTGATGACGACCTGATGGCATTTCGATAGTTCCCGCATCGCGGAAATCGTGGCGACGCATCCCAAACAGAGGGAGGTTTCGCCATGACTGATCGCAGCGCCGAACACTGGTATCCGACAGCGGCCTATCTCTACGTTCTGCACCTTGACGGCCCTGCGCTGGCGTGGGAATACCTGCGCCGAAATCCCGACTACCGCCGCGACTGGCTGCGCCGCCGCCGCCGGCCGGACACGGCGCAGGCGTGGGGCCTGCGCCTGCTGGAAGACCCAGCCCTGGATGCGCGCGACGCGCATCCGGCCTGGTTTCCCGATCACGATGCCGTCGTGCAGGTTTACCCGGACGATGACCCGCCACCCGAAGCCCATGCCTTCGAGTTCTGGCGCGTCCCTGGCCGCAAGCAACTGATCCACGACGGCAAGCGCCTGGTGCTGGTGTCGCATTGGCCCGGCTGCTGCCTGCGGCTCGCGCTCGCGCCGGGCCTGGAAGACGGCATGGCCTACCTCTACGCCACCCGCGCCTGCGCCACGCCCTGCGCGCGCTATCGCACGCTCGCGTCCGAGCTGGACGCATTGGCCGTGGCCACGGTTGCCACGCCTGCGGCGGCGGCCCGTTCCAGGCCCACGACGGCCGCGGTGCTGGAACTGCACACCTTGCAGACGCTCGACGCGACCCTGGCGGGCGCGTCATTGCGCGAAGTGGCCGAAGGGCTGTTCGGCGCCGATGCCGTCGCCGCCGACTGGCACAAGGACAGCGCCTTACGTGCCCGCGTGCGGCGGCTGGTACGTCGTGGCGATGCGCTGATGCGTGGCGGCTATCGCCGCCTGGCACAGCTTCCGCCGCCGTTGCAGTAGGGGGGGACGTTTCGCGTCCCCCGTAGATCGTCCCTTAGCAAGCAGCCTCGCTTTCTTGAAAGTGCCTCTAACCGGCCGCGTGGTGTGGCCGGGCTTGATGGAGGTACATCCCATGCGACCCGCTCCCTTGCGGCCTGCCGCCGCTGCTGTCGCTGCGCCTGCGCAGCCCCAACGCTACCTGACCAACGACGAAGCCGCCGAGTACCTGCGCCTGTCGCCACGCACGCTGGAGAAACAGCGCGTGATCGGCGGCGGCCCGAAGTTCCGCAAGTTCGGCCGCCGCGTCATGTACGCGGTGTCCGACCTCGATGCCTGGGCCGACCAGCGCAGCTACGAGGCGACTTCCGACCCGGAATATGCCGAACGCCACGCGGGCGATTACCGTGATGGCCGCTGATCGCTGGCGCGTGGGTGGCCGTCGCCATGTCCAGCCCGCCAGGGCAAGCCTTGCAGCGCGAACAGCTCGACCTGTTCCGCGCGCTGCCGGGCGACATGGCACCCCGCGACAGCCAGGACTTGATGGCCTTTCCGTTCTTCTCGCTGGCGAAGTCGCGGCGTACCGCGCCGATCGACTTCCGCGCCGGCGGCATCACCATCCGCGTGGAGGGTACGCAGGAGCACGGCATCGCAACGATATGGGATGCCGACCTGCTGATTTGGGCCGCCTCGCAGATCGTGGAGGCGCGCGACGCGGGCTTGCGCCCGTCGCGCTGGATACGCGCCACTCCCTACGAGATCCTGCGCTTCATCGGGCGCGGCACGTCTCTCAACGACTACCTGCGCCTGAAAGCCGCGCTCGACCGGCTGCAATCGACCACGGTGGCCACGTCCATCCGCGAAACCACGGGAAGGCGATTGCATCGCTTCTCGTGGATCAACGAGTGGAAGGAACTGGCCGATGCCAGCGGCGTGCCGCTGGGCATCGAACTGATCCTGCCGGACTGGTTCTATGCGGGCGTGCTCGATGCCGCCTTGGTGCTGACCATCGACCCAGCCTATTTCCGCTTGAAGGGCGGGATCGAGCGCTGGCTGTACCGCCTGGTGCGCAAGCACGGCGGCAAGCAGCCGGGCGGCTGGCAATTCGACTTCCGGCACCTGCACCGCAAGTCGGGCAGCGCTGCGCGCTTCTCCGACTTCGCTTACGACCTGCGCGTCCTGGTGGCGCGGCAGTCGCTGCCCGGCTACGTCCTGGGCATCGAGCGAATGCCGGACGACGGACAAGAACTGCTGACCTTCCGGCCCGTGCTGCACACGGCACGGGGATAACTCGTGGAAAAGGTGTGGACGGCCTCGTGCTATCAGGAGTACCGGGTATCGTGCTATCGGGAGTACGCCTATCGTGCTATCAGGAGTACGAAAACGCCGGAAAGCCAATAACGGCGCGGGTTTGCGGCCCCTCTAACTTCCCTAACAAGAAATACATAACTTTTAGTAGAAGCGCGCCGTTTCGGTGGACAACCGAGAAACGGCACGGCGAACAGCGTTTTGCACGGCAGGTAAAGCCCGGCTTTCCAGCAGGGAGGGCCGCGCCATGATCCTCGCTCTGCTCAACCAGAAAGGCGGTGTCGGCAAGACCACGCTCGCCACGCACATCGCGGGCGAACTGGCGATGCGCGGCCAGCATGTCGTCCTGCTCGATGCCGACCCGCAGGGTTCATCCCTGGACTGGACGCAGCGCAGAAGCCAGCAAGGCTTGCCACGGCTGTTCAGCGCCGTGGGCCTCGCACGCGAAACGCTGCATCAGGAAGCGCCAGAACTCGCCAGGCGGGCCGATCACGTCATCATCGACGGGCCGCCGCGCATCGCCGCCTTGGCGCGCTCCGCGCTGCTGGCGGCCGAGCGCGTGCTGATCCCGGTGCAGCCCAGCCCCTACGACCTCTGGGCCAGCTCGGAAATGGTTTCGCTGATCCGCGAGGCGCAGGTGTTCCGGCCGCTGCTCCGCGCGGCCTTCGTCATCAACCGGCGCGTCAGCACCACCATCATCGGGCGCGAGGCGCGGCAATCGCTCGCCGAACAGCCGCTGCCCGCGCTGCGCTCGGAGGTGCATCAGCGCATCGTCTTCGCCGACAGCGTGGCCGCTGGCCGGCTCGCACGCGAGACAGCGCCCGACAGTGCCGCCGCCCGCGAAATCACCGCCCTGGTGGACGAACTGCTGCGGTGGCCGACATGACAGCGCAGCAGCCACCCAACAGCAAACGCACGGGCAAGCGCGTCGGCATCGGCGCACGTCCGCCCGCCAATCCGCACGCCGAGGCGTGGATTCGTCAGGGCGATGCCGACGCGCTGGGCAAAGGCGACCTCTACACGGCCCGCCTCACGCTCGACATCACGCCCGCCATGCGGGCGCGCATCAAGGTGTCGGCCTTCACGCAAGGCGTGACCGTGGCCGACCTGCTGCGCGGCCTGCTGGAGCGGGAGTTTCCGCCGGAGAACACACCATGAACGCATTCGCTTGGCCTGCCGCGAACGCGGCACCGGCTGCGCCGCTGCCTGCGCTTTCGGCACTCGCCGGACAGGCCGGCAATGTGCCGCTGACGCGCGTTTCGCTGGCCTACCTCGAACATCGCTTCAAGCTCTACCTGCGCTTCGGCGAACCGGCGCGCACGCTTCAGCTCGACCGCTGGCGGCGCTGCGCGGTGTTCCTGCCGGGCGCGATGCTCTGCCGCATCCGCTGGCAGGCCAACGACTACGGCACGATCCGCTGGCAACTCATGGTGATGCAGGCTTGCACACCGCTGGACGCGGCGCAGCGCATCCCCGGTGTTCAGCCGGGCGCGCGCTTGCTCCTACACACCGAAGGCGATGCCAACGTGCGCGCCGTGCTGGAGCGCATCGACGGCATCGAGGCGCTGGGCATCGCTGCCATCGACGTGTCGCCGGCGTACTGGCGCACGCTGGGCAACCGTCTTGCGGCTCGCCTTGCGCTGCCCGAATACACCACCGAGCGGCATACCGCCTGGCTGGCCGGGAAGGTGCTGCCATGACCGCCCCGACCACCACACCCAACGCGCCCGACGTGGCGCCGCGTCCTCGCTCACGCCTGCGCGCTCGCATCGTGCTGGCGACACTGGCCGCCATCGGCTTCGCTGCGCTGGCCTGGGCGGCTTTCGTGTCGCCGCTGCCGCGTCTGACCTACAACCCGTCCGACAGCGTGGCGGTCGGCTGGTATCGCATTGACCCGTTCGACCCGCGCACCGCCTCGCTGCCACGTCCGTTGTCCGTGGACAGCATCGTGCTGGTGCCGCTTCCGGCCACGGCTGCCGCGCTCGCTGCGCAGCGCGGCTACCTGCCGACGCGCGTTCCGCTGCTCAAACGTGTGGGCGCGGTCGCGCCGCAACACGTCTGCATCGTCGCCGGTCAGGTACGCATCGACGGCGTGCCTTCGGCCGCCGTACTGCCCGCCGACCGGCTGGGCCGGGCGCTGCCGTCCTTGCAGCTTTGCCGCCGCCTTGAACCGGGCGAACTGCTCCTGTTGAGCGTGACGAATCCAGCATCGTTCGACAGCCGCTATTTCGGCCCGGTCAGCGCATCCGCCGTGATCGGCGTTGCGCATCCGGTGTGGCCGGAGATACGCCCATGATGGCCGCCGATTCGCTGCGCTCTGACGTGCCATCGGGCATGTCGTTCTGCTGGCTGCTTCAGTGTCGCTGCGCCTGTCGTGCCGGTGCATTCGCACCGCACGTCGCGCAGCATCCGGCGCAGCCGTCCAACGTTCAGGCGTCTTGCCTCGAACGCGCCCGGCCTGCGGCCATTGGCGCTTTCGCCGGCGCGCTGTCTGTTCACGCAGCAGCGCCGCCGGGCCGCCGTTGCCTGGAGCGACAGCGAAGGGCAAAGGCGGAAGGCAAGACAAAAGGACGCGGCACCTGGCCGCGTCGAAAGCCAGTCAGCACATGGGGGGAACGCGGCACGGAGCGGCTTCGCCACCGTGCCGCGTTTGGCGCGAGGGTCGCGCCAATGCTGGCATGTCCGCGTGCTTCGCACGACAGGACACGCCCAAGCTTGCGGGGAGCGCAGCCATGACCGACAGCCGCGACGACGACTTTCGCGTGCGCCCCAGCGCCCCGAAGAACCGGGGCAAGGGCCAGGGGCAGAGCTTCGTTTCCAAGGTGCTCAAGCAGGCCGGCAAAGCCAGCAGCGGCAAGTCGGCAGTACGCCGTCCTGGCGCGGCTGGCACCGGCCAGCGGCCCGGCTCTCGGCTCGGACGTGGCCACACGGCGGCGCGCTTCGCCGGGGCGAAGCTAATGCCCATGTCGCGGCGCGTGACCATCAAGACCTTGCTGGTCAATCACCAGCGGGCCAGCCCGCAATCGCTCGCCAAGCACCTGCGCTACATCGAGCGCGACGGCGCGGGTCGCGATGGCGAACCGGGCCGGGGCTACGGGCCACAGGCCGACGAAGCCGATCTGGACGCCTTCAAGGAACGCTGCGCCGACGACCGGCACCATTTCCGCTTCATCGTCTCGCCCGAGGACGGGGCCGAGCTGGACGACCTGCGCACCTACACCCGGCATCTGGTGAGCCGCATGGAAGCCGACCTGGGCACGCGGCTGGATTGGGTGGCGGTGGATCACTGGAACACCGACAACCCGCACACCCACCTGATCGTGCGCGGGCGCGACGACACCGGCAAAGACCTCATCATCGCGGGTGACTACATCGCCCACGGCTTCCGCCATCGCGCCGCCGAGCTGGCGACCGAGTGGCTGGGGCCGCGCACCGAACTGGAGATTCAGCAGACCTTGAGGCGCGAGGTGGAACAGGAGCGGTGGACGAGCCTGGATCGCACCTTGCAGCGCGAGACCGGCGAGGATGGCCGGGTGCATGTCGAACGGCTCAACGAGCCGAGGTTGCAACGCCAGCGCCTGCTGCTGATCGGCCGCCTGCAACGCTTGCAGCGCCTGGGCCTAGCCGACGAGGTGCAGCCCGGCACCTGGGCCATTCATGCCGATGCCGAGAAGACCTTGCGTGCCCTGGGTGAGCGTGGCGACATCATCCGAACGATGCAGCGGGCCATGAGCGGCCAGCCGCGTGAGCTGGCGGTGTTCGAGCCGGGCGACGATGGTCGCAGCCTCATCGGCCGCGTGGCCGCGAAGGGGCTTGCCGATGAGTTGCACGACCGAGGCTATCTGATCATCGACGGCACGGACGGTAAGGCCCACTACGTTGCACTGAACGCCCGCGACGAACTGGCGAACTATCCCACGGGCGCTGTGGTAGAGGTGAAGGGTTCGACTGAGGTGCGCACGGCCGACAAGAACATCGCCTCGCTGGCGAGCGATGGCCTGTACCGCACCGATCATCACCTGGTAATCGAGCAGGGCCGGGCTACGCCCGGACGCGACCCGCAGGAAGTCGTCGCCGCTCATGTCCGGCGGCTGGAAGCCCTGCGCCGGGCTTGCATCGTGGAGCGCGTGGCCGAAGGGCTATGGAAGGTACCGGACGACCTGGCCGAGCGTGGCCGCCAATACGACGCGCAACGGCTGGGCGATGTAGCCGTAGAGCTGAAATCACACCTTCCTATTGAACGGCAGGCCCGCGTCATCGGCGCGACTTGGCTTGACCAGCAACTGATCGGCGGTGGCCGTGGGCTGGGCAACTTGGGCTTTGGCGGTGATACCAAGCAGGCCATACAGCAGCGAGCCGATTTCCTCGAAGAACAGGGGCTGGCACAGCGCCGCGGGCAGCGCGTCATCCTCGCGCGCAACCTGCTGGGCACGCTACGCAATCGGGAACTAGTGCAGGCCGCGAAAGACATTGCGGCGGAAACCGGCCTAGAGCATCGCCCGGTGGCCGACGGGCAGCGCGTAGCCGGTATCTACCGGCGTTCCATTATGCTCGCCAGCGGGCGCTACGCGATGCTCGATGACGGCATGGGGTTCAGCCTTGTGCCGTGGCGGCCGGTAATTGAGCCGCGACTGGGACAACAGCTTGCCGCAAAGGTTATCGGCGGAAGTGCCTCTTGGGAACTTGGACGAAAGCCCAGTATCGGTATCAGTTAGATATCAAGGGAAGCTGAGTACCAGGCGCAGTCTGCTTGGCTGCTGTGATTCTTCTTAGAGATTCAATCAATGCCATAAACTCCTTGGATTGCCTCAGTGCTTCGCCTCCCGCAGTTTGCAGGTCCAAGACATCCGTAGCCTCGATCGTGAAGGCTGTGGGCACGCGCAGCAGCGAATGCCGGATCTTGTCGTCCGGCACGTCGTTCAGACTTACGCTTACTACGTAGATTTCTGCGTCGGCCGCAAAGGGGCTGTCCGCTTGGCCACGGGTGCGGACAATCTCGGAACGCCAGTGTTGCAGGTCGTCGTTAAGCATGGCCAGCGTCACCTGGGTCTCGCGAGCGCCGGCACCGAAGATCAGCGACTCAAGTACTTGCGTCGTGCTGGGAACTCGGTCGCTACTGTCCACTCTCTCGCTCAGTCCTCGTTCGGAGTTCACCGTCACCAACACGAGTCGGCGCAAGCTTCCGGGCTTGACCTCCGAGAAATTGGCGCTCATTGAGCCCGAAGCTACTAGCCGGTCTAGCATCAGACGTACGCCGAGGTTGTCGGAGACACCACCGTCCACGAGGTGGATATAGGGCCGATCGTGCGCATTGAGGTAGCTGTCTATGCCGCTTTGCAGGATGCGTGATCTGTAATTTTGCCCTCTGACAGGCAAAGATCGGAGAGGCGGCGGACAGGTATTGGCGTTGTTTCGCACCGTTACGGGCGACAGCACCAGCGGTACTGCCGACGAGGCCGCCACCGCGAAAGACAGCGGCGTTGCATCGAGGTCGGAACAGATTAGCCGGAATTGCTCGGTGGTGAAATCGAAAGGGGCACCGGTCGTGAGGTCGGTTGCCGTGATCATCAGTTCGGGCGCGCCCGGTCGTCGGCGCACGTCACCAAAGGTGCGGCCTTCAAAAAGTTCGTCCAAGCGTTGAGCCAGGATCTGGCTGCGCCCAAACCAAGGTGAAGTTAGTCTATAAAGACGCTCAGGCCACAGAGCTTCACGTATGAGTCGCCCCTCAAAAGGCACAAGCAGAAAATCCGGCTCGAAACGAGTCAGCGTGGCATCGCCGAAGGCCGCGAAGTGCGCGGCAAGGATGCTGCCCCCCGACACTCCGCTGACCAGGAACACCTGATCCAACAGAGTGGTCTCCTGGCCCTCTAGCGCGAAGCGTGTGGCCTTGAGTTCGCGCAGCACGCCCAGGCCGAAGGCCGCCGCCCGAGCGCCCCCGCCTGACAGTGTCACCGCTACAACCACCGGTTGGTTGACCTCCGACGGCCTGATGCGTTGGTCGTTCTCGGCGAGAGACATTAAGGCGGCGTCGGAAAGTGTCGGGTTGATCCAAGGACGGTAAGTGGAACACCCTGTCAGAACTACCGTTGCCAGCACACCGGCCAAACTCCATCGTGTGAATTTACACACCTCCAGGCGCTTTACCTCTGCAAGCAGCACCACGCAGCGTTTCGAATAGACAAGAACGAGAAACGCCGGCAATTTTGCGACGAAGCAGAGCCACTCCAGAATGCTGCAGACGTTACAAGAACGGCACCCTACGAATCCCCTTGATGAGGCTCCTCGCGATCCGCGCGAAGTTATGGAATAGCAGCTATTCACGAGCCAGCACTTCTCCAAGCGCTATTGATCCGTTCAAGGCAGGTGGTGATTGCAGACTTTGCATGCCCGAGCAGTGTGTAGGAGCCTTTGAAATCCGCGAGAGCGTTGCCGTGCTCGAAGCAGCTAGCAGCAGCCACCCGACGATCTGTTTGTTCATCTACTGCCTCAAACTCCAAACTAGCTCCCCCAGTTGTCACTGGTCCAACAAGCAACGTCGTTAGGGTGTTGACTGCTCTATTGGGCGTCTCAATGGTCGTAATTGCCACACGCACACGTATGCGGCCTGACGATGCGGGAGCTTCGGACTTAGTTTGGAGATGTCGCAGTTCACTGTTGACGTGATCGAGAAGCTCTCGCACTTGCTCAGCTTCAAGCCCACCTATGCGTCCAGTTGCCGTCACTACCTGAGCATCCTCGACTAATATTTCCCGGTAACGACTGGGTTCAAAGCCTGGCGCCTTGAAGAGCAGAACATTTTCGTACTTCGTTTTTCCCAATACATCGTAATCACCAAGAAACCCTGATCGAGTCATTCCGTTTGAAGCACAGCCAGATAAGGTTGCCGTGAGGCCTGCCAGCAGCACAAAATGGATTAATGAAATAGGGCGTTTCATATATATTTTCATTTATCCCATTTTCAGACAGACGATGCCAGCAACAACCAGCGCAATTCCAACCCAACGTATCAAGGAGGCGGTATCGCCGAACACATACACGCCCACGAAAAACGCGCCCAGCGAACCGATGCCGGTCCAGACCGCATAAGCTGTTCCTATGGGGATCTGTTTAAGAGATAACCATAGGAAAAAGCCGCTGGCTGCCATACAGGCAACTGCAATCGCCGGCCCCACGTAGCGCATCGCTGCATTGGCCGCACCCATCTTGAGGCCTAGTGGCCAACCGATTTCGAACAGGCCGGCAATCAGTAGAACCAACCATGGATTCCATGACAACGGGTTCATATATTTCTCCAAATCTATTCAGTGAAAATTGATTATCAAAGCATCAAAGCATCAAAGAATAGGCAGTAGGCGGTCAATTCGCTCTGCTTCTGATTTCTTCTTAAACTCTCTGATGGCGAGAATCTGTCTCCCCGATCTCTCCGGCCACGAGAGAGATCGGGGGAAGCGTGTGGACAGTTACGCTGAGGGATCAGACCGGTTGCACTGGTTGTTGTACCGCCTCGTGACTCCGTTTGCTGCCCGGCCACTTCATTCCGAACAGCACCTCGTAGAGCAACGGAATCAGGCCAAGCGTCACGAGCGTGCCAAGTGCGAGACCACCGATCATGCCGATGGCCATGCCCTTCCACAGCGGCCCCGCAAACAACATCAGGGGCACGAGACCCGCGATACAGGTCACCTTGGTCATCACGATTGGACGCAGCCGCTGCATCGCAGCTCCCACCAGGGCTTCATGTCGGGCGAGACCTTCCGAGAGGCCGTGTTCAATTTGTTCGAGCAGAAGAACGGCGTTGTTGACGATGATTCCGAACAGCGCAAGCACCCCGAATGTCGCCATGAAGCTGAAAGGAGTGCCTGTTGCCTTCAGTGCAATCACGACCCCAATCAACGTGAAGGGAATCGTTGCGAGAATCACGATCAGCTTGCGGAAGGAGTTGAACTGCCAGATGAATAGCAGCAACATCGCCAGAAGAGCGAACGGCATGTAGTGCGTGAGCGATGCATTCGATTCAGCCGATTCCTCAATTTCTCCACCAAGCTCTATGGCATAGCCTGCAGGTAGTTCAATTGCGGCGATCCGAGGTGCGAGGTGATCCACGATCTCTTGCGCGGTGTATGCGGTGTTCTGCCCCTGAACTGTGACTGTACGAATGAGATTGCGGCGCTGGATCACAGACGGCTCGCTAGCGAGCGTGACATCGGCCACTTGCGCCAGGGAAACCGGCTGGCCACCCGACGCTGGATAGATGGTCGTCGAACCAACGTCCGCAGTGCTGCGCCGATCATTGGACGTCCCGCGCATCACGATTGGCACGCTGGTATCGCCATCTCGGATCACAGAGATCGACTGGCCGATGTAGCGGGTGCCAAGCCAGGCAGCTATGTCGTCGGTGGTGACGCCAGCACGTCGCGCACGATCTTGATCGACCCGAACATCGAGACGGCCGACACGGGTATCCCAGTTGTTCTTGATGTTGGCCGTACCTGGCAGCTCCCGTAGCGCGGACTCAATTTTCGCCGCCGCATTCATCAGCACCTCATGATCCGGCCCACTGACCCGGTAGACGGCTGTGCCGGCTTCGGTAGTGCCTAGCGAGAACCGCTGAGGCTCTGCGCGTACATCTCCATGATGCTGCGCGAAGTAAGCCCGAGTTCGGGCAATCACGACGTCAATGTTGGTGCCTGCCTTGACCGTCACGACAAAGTACGCGATGTTCGATGCTGGCAATGGGGGATTGAGCCCAAGGATGAAGCGCGGCCCACCGTCAGCGACGTAGCCAATGTGATCCGTGATTTCGGGGTTGATTTCTTGATCACCGAGCCAGCCGCTCACTTCCTTCACTTTGGCAAGAGTGAGCCGTGAATCCGTTCCAGGGGCGAGCTGCACCGGTATTTGGAATTGAACTCGGTCGGACTTCGGCAAGAAGTCGTATGGCAGTGTCGTGAATCCGTACAGAGCTACGGCCAATGCACCCGTCATCACACCAACGTAGATCGCCTTGTGGTCAAGCACCCACTCAAGCAACTTGCGATAGCCGCGATAGAAGCGTGTGTTGTAGGTTTGCGCGTCATTCGCCGGTTGATGATGCACTTTGGTGAAGTGGTAGCACAGCAGTGGAGTGACGGTCAGACACAACAGCCAAGATCCGAGTAACGTGAGCGCGAGGACAATGACGAGAGAGCGCAGATACTCACTCGTCGCACTCTGGCCGAAGAAGAACGGGGAGAAGGCGATGACGATAACCAATGAGGACGTCAGCAGCGGCAGTGCGAGGGTACGACCCGCTTCGAGACAAGCCTGTTTGCGGTCTTCACCGGCTGCCAAGCGCCGTTCAATGTCTTCGGCAATCACGATGCCGTTGTCTACCAAGAGCCCCAAAGCGATGATGATGGCTGCCATCGAAACACTTTGCAGCTCGATGTTCAGCGCGCGCATCACGATCAGTGCCCCCAGAATGGTAAGCGGCACGATCATCCCGACGATGAATCCTGTGCGCCATCCCAGGAAAAGGACGACGACGCCGAGCACGATGACAATCGTTTCGATCATCACCTGGTTCATCTTGCCCATTTCACGTTTGACGACGTCTGCCTGGAATGTCACATAGGAGAGCTCGAAACCTGCGGGCAGAAGTTTCTCAAGCTCGGCCACACGGGATTTGAGGGCTACGCCGAATTGCTCCACGTTCTGGCCCGAGGTCATGGACACTGCCATCACTACGGCAGGCTGGCCCTTATAGACTGCAGCAGACTCGGGAGGATCTGCAGGTTGTACCTGCACGCGCGCAAGCTCTCCCAGTGAGATTGAAGGAGCAGGCGAAGCACCGCGCGCACCCTGAGCTTGCGCCATCATGATCGGCAACGCGCGCAGCGAGGCGGCGTCGCGAACCTCTCCACTAACAGCCAGCGAAGCGTTGATGCCACCGATGGCGATTTGCCCGCCTGAAAGCACGACGTTTTGTTTAACGAGTTGATCGATCACCCCTTGTGGGGTCAATCCAAGCTGGGCTAGTTTTGGTCGATCAAATTCGAGATAGACGCGCTCTTCCTGCAAGCCGTAGAAGCTGATGCGATCAACGCCGGGAAGCGCGTATAGGCGATCGCGCATCTCTTTCAACGACACACGCATTTCGCCCATGGAGTAGCCCGGCGCGGTCACCGCAATGGAGGCCACGGCAACACGGCCGAAGTCGTCGTTGACAAATGGCCCCAACGTACCCTGTGGAAGCAGAGGCTGAGCATCGGCAACCTTCGCGCGAACGCGCTGCCATATGGGGGCTAGGTCGGTGTACCGCTCCCAGATCGTGACCTGTATGACGGCCCCGCCCGCGCGAACGGTTGTGGTTACACGCTTGACCTCGGCCAGCTCCCGCAAACGCTCCTCGATCGGACGCGCGATCAACTGCTCAACACGTTCGGCTGGCATGCCAGGGTTCAGAACGGCAACAACCGCATCTCGAATCGTGACCGATGGCTCTTCCTGCGAAGGGAAATTGAGAAACGTGGCAATGCCGGCAACAAGAATGATGACCGCGGCAAGGTAGGTGAGTCTGCTGGCGCGCAGCGCCATTTCTGTGATCTTCATAGCGAAGTCTTCCTGTAGCGGGTCAGCGTCCGGCCAATTGGGTCGTGGCCTTGAGTGGGGTGACTTGTTGCTCGTTCGTCAGCCAACTCGCGCCAGCCGCGACTACCATCTCGCCGCGCTTCAGGCCGCCCACAACGCGAACGTTGTCGCCGCCTGGCTCGCTCTGGAATTGCACTTCCCGGCGGTGCACCTTCTTTCCGGTCACGTCATATACAAACACTGCGGCTTGTCCTGCTTTCTCACTGAGCACCAGTGCCGAATAGGGAAGCATCAGACGATCTGGTGAGGCATCCTTCGCTTCCGGTGCCTTCAGCAATACTTGAACGGCAGACCCGGGTCGAAGACTGCGCGCAAGAGTAGCATCTTGAGGAACGAGCACGACAGGTAAAAGTGAGCCATTTTCAGCACGCAAGCCGATGCGTTGTACCGAAGCACGAACGGGACTTGCTGACTCGCTCAGGCGCAGTTCGGCGACCTGCCCAATTTTGATATTTGCCGCCTGGGTCGTCGATGCAGTCGCAAGGACTTCTACGCCGCTGCGTAGTCCATCCACTTGAAGCACCGGCGCTCCGGCTGCAATATCTGTGAACGGCAGAGCGAGTTTCTCCGCGACGACGCCGTCGAATGGCGCATGAATGGCGGCCCCCCTTCGCGCACGCTCGGCAAGGCCGAATGCGGCCTTTGCATTGCGCACCTGGCCTTCAGCTGCAACCAACTGTGCTTTCACACTCTCGAATGCAGCCGGGGAGATTACGTTGCCCTCAAGCAGCCCCCTTTGCTGCGTTGTCTGCACGATTCTGTCTGCCAATGCGGCTTCCGCAGCAGCGAGTGTCGCCCGAGCCTGTTCTAGGCGGAGTTGCTCGGGCTGAACATCCAACTCAGCCAGAAGCTGTCCGCGAGAGAAGCGATCTCCCACGTCCACATGAAGCTTGCTGATACGCCCGCCAGTCTCGAACCCCAAGGTACTCCGCTCACTGGAGCGAGCTAGACCACTCAATTCAATGCGATTGGCCACAGAACCTACATCCCCCACCGTGAGCAGCTTGACCGCTCGCGGTGGATCGGAAGCAGGCTCCTTCTGACTATCACAGCCGGCAAGCGATGCGAGCAGAACAAACGCGAGGCCGACTTTCTGCATTTGCCAGGACTGGGATTTAAAGGGAGTGCAAGACACGGGAAGGCCTTTCATCAGCGTTTATCAATAGGGGTGAGTTCCAGTTCGCCGCGGGCGAGCGCCTGGAGGGTGTGCATGAGTCGAGAAAGGTCTTCGGCAGCAAACGTCGGAAAACCCATCATTTCGGCGAGGAAGACTCCGTCCAAGGCAAATAGAACGATTCCGGCGATATCGGTGCCGCGTGGAGATTTGCTCGCGTTCTCGTACTGCCTGCGGTACCAGCCGCGCACAGGCTCAAGCAGCGTGGGGTCTTCAGCCACGGCCGCCAGCAATGCAGCGCTCATCTTTTGCATCCCGCCGTCAGGCATAGCCGAGACCTGGCTGGATAGCCAAGGGTCTGGATCGCCGACGAATGGCAGCTCTCGCTCTTCCTGCCCGCCATCAAACGCCGAGACCTGGTCATCAATCATCGTGAGGAGCAGATCGCGCTTGGTCTTGAAGTGGTACAGGAACGCACCTTTGCTCATTCCTGCCCGTGCAACGACCGCGTCAAGCGTTAGGTGCCCGGCACCTCCCTCCATGACTACGTCACGCGCAGCTTGAAGGATGCGCTCCCGTGTTTGTTGCGCTTTCTTAGAGATGGAGGGGGCTTCAGCGCCGTTGTCCGCCGAATGCGACTCCTCTGGGCTTGATTTCATACGAGTTGCCATGGTGAAACTCCAAAGATGCTTGATTTTTGAACCGTCTGAACGGTATAGTACACGCCATGAACTATGCCCGTCAAGACGGCCTCCTCAATTCACAACCTAGTGGCTCAACATGTCCGATCCCTACGCCCGCCGCGGCCTTACTGCTGTTGCATTCCTATCGATCACGCTTCTCGCCGCGTGCAGCCACTCGCCTCACAGGGTGGAGACATCACGCGTTGAGGTTCCGGCCAAATTCATGAACGAAGCGGGTCTGGCTGTGCAGCAGGTGCCAGCACAAGCACTCCCGGCCGAGTGGTGGACGGCGTACGGTGATCCGCTGATTGACGCGCTGGTGCGCAACGCGCTGGAGCACAACACCGATCTCGCTATTGCAAGAGCGCGGATTGATGAAGCTGTGGCGATCACCCGACGTACACGCGCTTCAATGTTCCCTAGCTTGGCGCTCACGCCCCAAGCAACGCGCGCGCGCGACTTTTCTTTGGCACCGACCATCAGCAGCGATGCCAGGCTTCCGCTGTCGGCTTCATGGGAAGTTGATCTAGCGGGCCGCCTCTCGCATGCCGCTGATGGCGCACGGATGGACGCAGTTGCTGTCGAACAGAACTGGTTCGCGACACGTTGGCAGATCGCCTTTGAGACAGTGTCCGCTGCACTGCAGCAGCGGCAGGCGGCAGAGCTGGAAGATCTGGCAAAAGAGCGACTTCAAGTCGCCGAGCGCCTTGAGCGTCTGACAGAGCAGAAGTTCAAGGCAGGTCAAGCTACGGGCTTTGACATTGAACGCACGCGTTCCGAGGTCATCGCCCTCCGGGTGGAGCAAGAGCAGTTGCGACGCGTACGCGGCGAAGCAACGCATGCCTTGGATGTGCTCGTTGGCCGGATTCCGGGGGCGCTTGGCAGCGGTCCTGCGCTTGCCTCTCTCACCATGCCCGATTGGACTCCCAGAAGCGTGCCAGGCGAATTGCTGCAGCAGCGCCCCGACGTCAGAGCCGCGCAGGCGCGTCTTGCAGCGGCGACGGCGCGATGGAACGCAGCAGAAGGCGAGCGGTTCCCCAAACTTGTGCTCGATTTGAGTGGTGGGCGCCAACGCTTCGAGAACAACGGAACACGTGTGGCAGGGAACATTTTCTCTCTGGGCTTGGGTGTGACGCTTCCGATCTTTGACGGTGGAGCAATACAAGCGGGAATCGACGAGGGCTCAGCACGCAGTCGCGGCGCACAGGCTGACCTGGAACGCACGGTTTTGCTTGCGCTTCAGGATGTGGAGAACGCTTATCTGGGCTGGCAGACCCAGCGGACTTCTCTGCAGCATCAGGTCGATGGTCTTGTCGTCGCTGATCGACTCCTTGACCGCAGTCGACGCCTCTTTGAGGCGGGACAGGTGGATGCGACCGTTGTTGCAGAAGCGGAGCGTGGCACCTTGTCCCAGCGAGCGGCTCTGGTCCGTGCTCGCGCCGACGCAGCCGTGCAATGGGGTGTTCTCGCTAAAGCGCTTTCTGGTTCGCCAGAGCATGTGAATCTGCAATCTTCACCCTGAGTCCTTGAGTTGGAAGAACGCAGCATGGCAGCGAGTTTTAAATACTGAATAGATCGACGATTAGTAGGGGACGCATGGAAATTCGACATCTACGTTGTTTTATGGCGCTCGCCGAGGAACTTCACTTCGCTCGCGCCGCTGCGAAACTGCATATTGAGCAGTCCCCACTGTCTCGCACGATCAAAGAACTCGAAGAGGAGTTAGGAGCACAGCTCTTTATTCGGAACACGAGAAGCACGCGTTTGACACGAGCTGGGTTGATGCTCATGGAGCACGCACCTCGGGTGTTCGCATCCTTGCAACAGGCGCGGGACTGCGTGAAGGCAGCAAAAAATGGCTTTCATGGACAACTCCGCGTCGCCTTGTCAGACGGCGCAACACTACTGTGCTTACCAGCCCTATTGGCGTTGTGTCGCGAGGAGGAGCCCGAGGTTGAGATTCGCTTTTTTGAGGTGCCACTATCCCAACAAATCAAAGGATTGCACGACGACCTGTATGACGTCGGCTTTGCACAGTCCGACGACGTAGGTGATGGAATCGTCGCACTTCCCGCGTGGACTGACACGCTTATGGTGGCGCTGCCAGCTCGGCATCCGTTGCTGGCTCTTAAGCGAATTCCATTGGATGAACTGCTGCGCTACCCGCTAGTGCTATCTGATCCTCAAGTGTGCGAGGGCCACGCCAAGCACATTGAGCGAGTACTTAGCCGGGCTGAAATGCAGCCTCTAGTTGCCGAGCGGGTTACCACTTTCGACCTGATGATGGCGTTGGTATCTGCCGGTTTTGCACTCGGACTTACAGGGGCTGCACACATTGCAGCCTCCCGAGAGCCAGGAGTCGTGGCGAGGCCGCTTTCGACACGCGTACCACCTTTGACGACCTATCTACTCAGACTTGAAGGCGATCCGTTTGACGAGCTTGCGCGCTTCATTCAGCGAGTACAGGCCATCGAATTGCCAGAGTTTCTCAGGTCAACAAAAAGCCGAAATCCCGATCTTCCGGAGGAATTGATGCCATGAGACTCGCCATCACGCTCGTCGCTGCAATGCTAGTCGCATGCGGTCAATCTGATAAACCGCACAAAGCCACTAGTGCAGAAAAGAAAACCCCGACAGTAGAAGAGCTGGTGGCAGACCCGGAACAGCTCAAGAAGTTGCGCCAGCAATGCAAGACGGATCGGCCTACTTTGGGCGAACTGCTTTGCAACCGGGTAGCGGAGGCAACACGTAAGCGGTTCTACGGTGACGGAAAAACGCCATACACACCGCCCAAAGAATCCCCCAAATTCTGAAATTCAGCAATTCAGCAATTCAGCAATTCAGCAATTCAGCAATTCAGCAATTCGCTAGTCTGCCTGAATCTTCTGTTCGGCACGCTGATATTCGCCGGCGCTTACGGAGTCACTCCCTGGCTAGACACAGCGCGAATTCATTCTTTCTTATCGACCTTTCTGCCCCAAACGGTCTTTGACCGGCACTAAGCCAGCACCGATCCTGACGCCTGCGGCACATTTCTAAGCCGCGTTTCCCAAGGGAATCAGCGTAGGAGAGATTGGAGGCGGGGCTATGCAAGGTACGAATGTGCTGTTCGGTCAGATAGCCGTGGTATTCGGCATCGTGATCGCGGGTGTGTGGGGCGCCACACAATGGACGGCAGCAGCCCTTGGCTATCAGGTACGCCTTGGCTCCCCCTGGTTTGATTTCCTCGGCACACCGATCTACCTCCCGTGGAAGCTGTTTGAGTGGTGGTTCTTCTTCGATGCCTACGCGCCACGCGTTTTCGACACGGGCGGTGCCATAGCGGGTGGCAGTGGCTTGCTGGCGGTGGTGGTCGCAGTCTGCATGTCGATCTGGCGCTCTCGTCAATCACGCCTAGTCACGACCTATGGCTCGGCACGCTGGGCAAGTACGGAGGACATTCGCAAAGCCGGCCTTACGCAGCCGATCGGCGTGTTCCTCGGTCAGCACGATGGCAAGTACCTTCGGCATGAAGGCCCGGAACACATCCTCACTTTCGCGCCCACGCGCTCAGGCAAAGGCGTCGGCCTTGTGGTGCCGACGCTGCTTTCTTGGCCTGCATCCGCCGTAGTCCACGACATCAAGGGCGAGAATTGGCAGATCACCGCAGGTTGGCGCTCACGCTACTCACACTGCCTGCTGTTCAATCCGACCGATGCGAAGTCGGCGGCCTACAACCCGCTGCTAGAAGTTCGGCGCGGCGCACATGAAGTGCGTGACGTACAGAACATAGCCGACATTCTGGTCGATCCAGAAGGCGCGCTTGAGAAGCGCAACCATTGGGAGAAGACTTCGCACGCGCTGCTGGTCGGGGCCATCCTGCATGTGCTCTACGCGGGCGAGGACAAGACGCTGCGCGGCGTCGCCAATTTCCTCTCCGATCCGGCCAGCCCCTTCGAGCTGACCTTGCACCGGATGATGACCACACAGCACCTCGTGAACGTGGAAGGTGGTGGCCCGCATCCAGTCGTCGCTTCGGCGGCGCGCGAAGTGCTCAACAAGTCGGACAACGAGCGTTCCGGCGTGTTGAGCACCGCCATGTCGTTCCTGGGCCTCTACCGCGACCCCACGGTGGCCGAAGTCACCTCGCGCTGCGACTGGCGTATCGCCGACCTGATCGCGTCCGAGCATCCGGTGTCGCTTTATCTGGTAGTGCCACCTTCGGATATTTCGCGGACGAAACCGCTCATTCGCCTGATCCTCAACCAGATCGGCCGACGGCTCACCGAATCGCTCGACGGCAGCGACGGCATCGAACGCCGCCACAAGCTGCTGCTGATGCTCGATGAGTTCCCGGCGCTGGGCCGCCTGGACTTCTTCGAGACGGCGCTTGCCTTCATGGCGGGCTACGGAATCCGCAGTTTTCTTATCGCCCAATCGCTCAACCAGATCGACAAAGCCTACGGCCAGAACCATTCGATTCTGGATAACTGCCATGTCCGCGTGACGTTCGCCACCAACGATGAACGCACTGCGAAACGGATCTCCGAAACGCTTGGCACCGCTACCGAACTGCGCGCGCAGCGCAACTATGCCGGGCACAGATTGGCACCGTGGCTGGGGCACCTCATGGTGTCGCGGCAGGAGACGGCCCGCCCGCTACTGACGCCCGGTGAAGTGATGCAGCTTCCGACTGAGGAAGCTGTGGTGATGGTGTCCAGCGTGGCACCGATCAAGGCCAAGAAGCTGCGCTACTACGCCGACGCGAATTTCAAGAACCGCGTTTTACCGCCGCCTGTGCTCGCGGCCGGGCAATACGCGGACGCGCCACCGGCCCGGCCCGACGACTGGAGCGGCCTATCGATCCCAGCCGTGTCAACGGTCCGGGCTGCGGGCCTGTCCGGCGATGGCACAGGCACCGCCGATGACGGCGGCCCACGCCGACAGCCGGAGCTATCCGAAGTCAGCGAATACAGCCCCGAACCGCTGCTCGCCGGCCATGACCTGACTCTGCTCGATGACGACGACGACCTGCCGCTGCCGCTTCCCGGCCAGCTCGACCCGGCCATGCAGCGCACGGCCCGGCTGGCTTCCCTCGACCCCAACGACGGAATCGACTTATGAGCCAATACCGCCTCAATCTGTTCATTCAGCCCGAGCACGCCAAGCGTCTCGAAGAACTGGCCGCCAAGAAAGGCGTGTCCAAGTCGTCCATTGTCGCGGCGGCGCTCGCGTCGTGGCTATCGCCCGATGCTGGCGACCAGCGCGAGGCGGCCATCGCCAAGCGGCTCGATCGCCTGTCGCGGCAGGCCGAGCGCATGGAGCGCGACCAGAACATCCAGATCGAAACACTGGCGCTGTTCATCCGCTACTTCCTGACCGTCAGCACCCCGATTCCCGAAGCCCATCAGGACGCAGCTCGCGCCCAAGGCAAAGCGCGTTTCGAGCAATTCGTGGAGCGGCTCGGCCGCCACCTGCTGCGTGGCCGCAGCCTGGTGCGCGACGTTGTGGAAGAACTGCACCCAGACCCGGCGCGAATGGATGACGCGGAGGCACTGGCTGAAGCGCAGGAGCGTGCCTCATGAGCGCCATTCCGCAAACCCCGCCCGAACTCTCATCCGCCGCAACCTCTCTGGATCGCCGTATCCAGATGCTGCGCACGGCAATGGGGCCAGTCATCGCCGCTGCGCTGGCCGACCCCGACGTGGTGGAAATCATGCTCAACCCCGACCGCACCCTATGGGTGGATCGGTTGTCATCGGGCCGCATGCCGCTGGGCGTGGAGCTGTCCCAAGACGATGGCGAACGCATCATCCGGCTGGTGGCTGCGCACGTCGGCGCAGAGGTGCATCGCGGGCGGCCGCTGCTGACCGCCGAGCTGCCCGAAACCGGCGAGCGGTTCGAGGGCATCTTGCCGCCCGCAGCGCCCGGCCCAGCCTTCGCGCTGCGCAAGCGCGCCGTGAGCATCATCGGGCTGGATCGCTATGTGGCCGACGGCATCTTGACCACAGGCCAGGCCGAGTTCCTGCGCCGCGCCGTGCGTGAGCGCCAGAACATCCTGATCGCCGGGGCGACGAGCAGCGGCAAAACCACACTCGCCAATGCCTTGCTTGCGGAGATCGCCGCCACGGGCGACCGCGTGCTTGTGCTCGAAGACACCATCGAGCTGCAATGCGCAGCCCGCGACCATGTGCCGCTGCGCACCCGCGCTGGCGTCGTGTCTATGACCGAGCTGGTGCGGGCCACGATGCGCCTGCGCCCCGACCGCGTGATCGTCGGCGAGGTACGCGGCGGCGAAGCCCTGGACTTGGTTAAGGTGTGGGGCACCGGCCACCCCGGCGGCATCGCCACCATCCACGCCGGTTCCGCGCTGGGCGCGCTGCTGCGCCTCGAACAGTTGATTCTTGAAGTGGCGGTGAACCCACCGCGTGCGCTGATCGCCGAGGCGGTCAACGTCGTGATCCACATCGCCGGGCGTGGCCGCAAGCGCCGCGTCGAAAGCATCGCCCGTGTCGTCGGTTTCGACGGCACCGGCTATCGCCTGGCGGACGCGCTGGAAACACCGTTTCCCGAGCTGATGCCGGTTCCTCTCGCAGCCGATGCCGCTGCGCCTTCCTCGTCCCTTGACCTACCTGGAGAACTGCCATGACGCAGATGCACGTTCACGCTTTCCGTAATTCCGTAAATCCGGTTTCAACCATCGCACGCCTGCGGCGGCTGGCCGGCCCCGCGCACCACGGCCTGCTGCTGGCCGCAGTCATGCTGATGACGGCGGGCACGGCGAAGGCATCCGGCTCCTCGATGCCATGGGAAGGCCCGCTGCAATCCATTCTGGAGTCGATTCAGGGGCCGGTGGCACGCATCGTCGCGGTCATCATCATCATCGCCACGGGCCTCGCGCTCGCCTTCGGCGACACGTCGGGCGGCTTTCGCAAGCTGATCCAGATCGTGTTCGGTTTGAGCATCGCGTTCGCCGCGTCCTCGTTCTTCCTGTCGTTCTTCAGCTTCTCCGGCGGGGCTGTCGTATGAGTGGCCCGGATAGCTTCGCGGCCGGCTTCGAGGTGCCGCTACATCGCTCGCTGACCGAGCCGCTCTTGATGGGCGGCGCACCGCGCACGGTGGCGATTGCCAACGGCACGCTAGCCGCTGCCGTCGGGCTGGGCCTGCAACTCTGGATTCCTGGCGTAGTGCTCTGGATCGTCGGTCACTCGCTGGCCGTGTGGGGCGCGAGGGTCGATCCGCAGTTCATGCAGGTCTTCGCCCGGCACATCAAGCACAAGCCGCTGCTGGACGTGTAGGAGACGCCGCCATGCTTAACCTTGCCGAATACCGCCAGCGGCCCGCCTTGCTGGCCGACTGGCTTCCCTGGGCTGGGCTGATCGCGCCGGGCGTGGTGCTGAACAAGGATGGCTCGTTTCAGCGCACGGCGCGCTTTCGCGGGCCTGATCTGGACAGCGCCACGCAGGGCGAATTGATCGCCACGACGGCACGGCTAAACAACGCGTTGCGCCGGCTGGGTTCGGGCTGGGCGCTGTTCGTGGAAGCCGAGCGCCAGTCGGCCGCGGACTATCCGCATTCCGACTTTCCCGAACCGCTGTCCTGGCTGGTGGACGAAGAACGCCGCGCTGCCTTTGAGGAATCGGGGAACCACTACGAAAGCAGCTATCACCTGACGCTAGCCTATCTGCCGCCGGAGGAATCCCGCGCTCGTGCAGCCAAGCTGCTCTACGAGCACGCGCCGGGCGATGGTGTGGACTGGCGCGGTCGGCTTGACGCCTTCCTGGCAGAAACGGATCGGGTTTTCGACCTGCTCGATGGCGTGATGCCAGAAATCGTCTGGTTGGACGATGCCGCGACGCTGACTTATCTTCACGCCACGGTGTCCACGCGGCGCTACCGGCTGGCCGTGCCCGAGGTGCCTTTCCACCTCGACGCACTGCTGGCCGATTCCGCCCTAGTCGGCGGCCTTGCGCCCATGCTGGGTGACCAGCATCTGCGCGTGGTGTCGGTGCGGGGCTTTCCGACCTCGACCTGGCCGGGCCTGCTGGACGACCTCAATCGCCTGGGCTTTGCCTATCGCTGGAGTACCCGGTTTCTCTGCCTCGATAAAGCCGAGGCGGAAAAGGAGCTGGGCCGCCTGCGTCGCCAGTGGTTTGCGAAACGGAAGAATGTCATTGCGCTACTGCGCGAAACCATCTTCCAGCAGGAATCGCCGCTGGTGGACACGGATGCCAGCAACAAGGCGGCCGACGCGGATGCCGCCTTGCAAGAGCTTGGCAGCGATCAAGTCGCCTTCGGCTACCTCACCGCCACGGTGACGGTGTTCGATGACGACCCTGCCGTAGCCGACGAAAAGCTGCGCATGGTGGAACGTGTCATCCAAGGACGTGGCTTCGTCACCATCCCCGAAACCTTAAATGCAGTCGATGCGTGGCTGTCGTCCATACCAGGCAATGCCTATGCCAACGTGCGCCAGCCCATCGTCTCGACGCTGAATCTGGCGCACATGATGCCGGTGTCCGCCGTGTGGGCTGGGCCGGAGAAAAACGCCCATCTCGACGGCCCGCCGCTGATCGTCACGCGCACGGATGGCGCGACGCCGTTCCGGCTGGTGACGCACATCGGCGACGTGGGGCATACGCTGGTCGCGGGGCCGACGGGCATGGGAAAATCTGTCCTGCTGGCGATGCTCGCCTTGCAGTTCCGCCGCTATGGCGGCTCGCGCATCTTCGCCTTCGACATGGGGCGATCCATGCGGGCGACGGTGCTGGGCCTGGGCGGCGAACACTACGACCTCGGCGCGGACGGCGCCATTGCCTTTCAGCCCTTGGCCCGTATCGACAGCGAAGGCTATCGCACCTGGGCCGCCGAGTGGATCGAAGGCCGCCTGCTGCATGAAGGCGTGACCGTCGGCCCCGACGAGAAAGCCGCCATTTGGTCGGCGCTCGGCAGCCTCGCTGGTGCGCCGGTGGAGCAGCGCACGATGACCGGGCTTTCGGTGCTGCTGCAATCGAACGCGCTGCGGCAGGCATTGTCGCCGTATGTGCTGGGCGGCGCGCACGGCAAGCTACTGGATGCCGACCGCGACCGGCTCGGCAGCGGCGACGTGCAGGGCTTTGAGATGGAAGAGCTAATGCACAGCCCCGCCGCCGTGCAAGCGGTGCTGCGCTACTTGTTCGCCCGCTTCGATGCACGTTTCGACGGTGCTCCCACGCTGCTGATTCTCGATGAAGCCTGGCTATTCCTTGATGAACCGTCCTTCGCGGCACGCATCCGGCAATGGTTGAAAACTCTGCGCAAGAAAAACGTGTCGGTGATCTTCGCCACGCAGTCGCTTGCCGACATCAAGGATTCGACCATCGCGCCCGCGATCATCGAAAGCTGCGCGAGCCGGATTTTCTTGCCCAACCCGCAGGCGACCGAGCCGCAGATTCGCACGGTCTACGAGGGCTTTGGCCTCAACAGTCGGCAAATCGAAATCGTCGCCACCGCGCAGCCCAAGCGCGACTACTACTACCAATCGCGCCTGGGCAATCGTCTGTTCGACCTCGACCTGGGGCCAGCCGCGCTCGCCTTCTCGGGCGCATCCACACCGCAAGACCAACGCGACATTGACCGAGTGCTGACGCAGGCCGGCGCTCCCGGCTTCGCCGGTGCGTGGCTACGCCATCGCGGCCTCGATTGGGCCGCCGACCTGCTGCCGTCCTCGCCGTCGGCGGCTTCTTTCCTCGCTACTCAACCCCTGGAGATTTCGCCATGAAGACCCGTGTACTTTCCGTTTCGCTCGCCGCCGCGCTGGCCGGCTCGCTGATGCTCGCTCAGCCAGCGGCGGCGCTCACTTTCGTTGATCCCGTCAACTTGGTGCAGAACACGCTGACTGCCATCCGCACGCTGGAGCAGATCAACAACCAGATCAACCAGCTCCAGAACGAAGCGCAGATGTTGATGAACCAGGCGCGCAACCTGGCGAATCTCGACTTCAACATCGTCAACCGGCTGCGCTCGACGCTCGCCACGACTGAACGCCTGATTGCCGAGGCGCAAGGGCTGGCCTACGACGTGCAGAGCATGGATGCCACGTTCTCGCGCCTGTACCCGGAGCAGTACGCCGCCACCATCAGCGGCGACCGCATGGCACAGGACGCACGCGAACGCTGGAAGAACACGCTCGACGGCCTGCACACCGCGATGCGGATGCAGGCGCAGGTGTCGCAGAACCTGACGCAAGACGAAAGCGCGCTGGCCGACCTCGTGAGCCAAAGCCAATCGGCCACGGGTGCGCTGCAAGCGATGCAGGCAACGAACCAGCTTCTCGCCTTGCAGGCCAAGCAGTCCATCCAGGCCCAGCAGCTCCAGATCACACAAGACAGGGCGGCCTCGCTGGAGCTGGCGCGGCAGGCAGCGGCCACCGAGCGCGCCCGCGAAGTGCGGCGGCGCTTCCTGGGCACCGGCACGCCGTACACACCGCAGTCCGTCAACTTCTACAACAACTGACGGGAGGCGGCCATGCGATGCGTTCCTGTCCTGCTGGCCGTGCTGCTGACCGCATGCGGCCAGCAGCCGGCTGAAGACCTGACCGCCACCTTGGCCGCCGATCCCGTGCGGCTCAAGGCGCTGCGCGCCCAATGCGCAGCCGACCGGCAAACCGCAGGCGAAGACACCTGTCGCGCCGCTGCCGAAGCCTTCCGGCGGCGCTTCTTCACCGGCCAGACTGGGCCGGACGAATACCGGACGCTGGCAGAACTGCCGCCGATTCCGGCGAGTTTCGACACGCCAACCGACGACGCGCCGGAAGGTGATGCGTCGCTCGCCGCTGCGGAGGACACGCCATGAACGACGTAACGATCATCGACAGATTCCTCGATACCTTCTCGCGCTACATCGACTCCGGTTTCGGTCTGCTGCAAGGCGAAGTCGCGTTCCTGACGGCCACTCTCATTGTCATCGACATGACCATTGCCGGTCTGTATTGGGCCATGAGCCATGCGACCGGCCAGGGCGAGGACGTGATCGCCAAGCTGCTGCGCAAGGTGCTTTACGTCGGTGCCTTCGCCTACATCATCGGTAACTTCAATTGGCTGTCGAGCATCGTGTTCCGCTCGTTCGCCGGGCTAGGCATCACCGCCACTGGCTCGGCCATAACGATGGAGAACTTCTTGCAGCCGGGTCGGCTTGCCAAGACCGGCATCGACGCCGCTGCGCCGATCCTCGACCAGATCGGTGACATGGCCGGCTTCCCCGAAGTGTTCGTGAACCTCGACCCCATCGTGGTGCTGTTCATCGCTTGGCTGGTGGTGATCCTCTGTTTCTTCGTGCTCGCGGTTCAGCTTTTCATCACGTTGATCGAGTTCAAGCTGACCACGCTTGCCGGCTTCGTCTTGATCCCGTTTGCGCTCTGGAACAAAACCTCGTTCCTCGCGGAAAAGGTGCTCGGCAATGTGGTTTCGTCAGGCATCAAGGTCTTGGTGCTGGCGGTAATCGTCGGCATCGGCTCGGGCCTGTTCGCGGAGTTCCAGGTTCATCCCGACGAGCCTTCCATCGACCATGCGCTTGTCGTGATGCTGGCTTCGCTTGCCTTGCTGGCGCTGGGCATCTTCGGCCCCGGCATCGCCACGGGCCTTGTGTCCGGTGCGCCGCAGCTCGGCGCGGGTGCGATGGCGGGCGCTGCCGTCGGCGCGGTAGGCACGGGTGTTGCCATCGGTGCCGCCGCGACCGGCGTGGGCGGTGCCGTCATGGCGGGCGCACGCATGGCCCCGGCCGCCGCAAAGCTGGCCGGGAGCGGCGCACGCGCCGCCACGTCGGCGGCCAGCAGCGCCAAGTCCGCATTCCAGGCCGGTTCCGCCGCTGCGGGCGGCGGGGCTAAAGGCGCGGCTGCGGGCCTCGGCAATGTCGCCAAGACCGGCGCGCAAGCGGCAGGCCGCCGAGCTGCATCGGGCGCTTCCGCTGCCGGTCAGAAGGTGGCCGACTCCTTCCGGGCAGGATGGAACGGTGCGGATGTCGGCGCTGCCGGTTCCGGCCAGGCCGCCGCAGGCGAAGGCGCAGCCAGCGCGCCGAAGCAAGAGCAACCCGCCTGGGCAAAGCGGATGCACCGCCGCCAGCAGATCACCCATGCCGCAACCACCGCAGCCCACACGCTGCGCAGTGGCGACGGCGGCGGCTCAGGGCAAGGCCCAAGCCTGCGCCCCGATGCGTGACCCGATACCTGACCACCAAGGAGAACCCTATGCGATTCAAACGCCCGCAGGTGCGCTATGCCGACACGCCGCAGCCTGCCACCCCGTACCAATCCGCCGCGCAGGTGTGGGACGAGCGCATCGGCTCGGCCCGCGTCCAGGCCAAGAACTGGCGTTTTATGGCCTTCGGCTGCCTCACGCTTGCGCTGCTGATGGCCGGTGGCCTGGTGTGGCGCTCGGCGCAGTCCATCGTCACCCCTTACGTCATCGAGGTCGATCAGTCGGGGCAGGTGCGCGCCGTCGGCGAAGCCGCCACGCCGTACCGGCCCGCCGATGCGCAGATCGCGCACCACCTGGCGCGCTTCGTGACGCTGGTGCGCTCGCTGTCTATCGATCCCATCGTGGTGCGGCAAAACTGGCTGGACGCCTACGACTACACCACCGACAAAGGCGCGGCGGTGCTCAACGACTACGCCAGCAAGAACGATCCTTTCGCCCGTGTTGGCCGCGAGTCGGTGACGGTGCAGATCACCAGCGTGGTACGCGCCAGCGATGCCTCGTTCAACGTCCGTTGGACGGAGCAACGGTTCATCAACGGTGCCCCCGCCGGGACCGAGCGATGGAACGCGGTGCTTTCCACCGTCCTGCAAACCCCGCGCACCGAACAGCGCCTGCGCAAGAACCCGCTGGGTATCTACGTCAACGGCCTGTCGTGGAGCCGCGAACTGGATTCTTCTGAAGGAGCCAAGCCATGAACCTGTCTTTCCGCTTATACGCTTTCGCGCTGACCGTGGTGGCCCTGTCGGGCTGCGCTTCGCAGGGCAAGCCGCCTCCGTCCATTTCGCTCGATGAGCCGGTGCAGGCACAGCCGCTGCCGGAGCCGCCTGCTCCAGTGGAAGTCGTCGCCATGCCCGAGCCGCTGGCGCTGCCAGCGCAGTTGAAGCCGCTGCACGAGTTGGACGCGGCCCCGGCTAAGCCGGAGCCGGCCGATGAGAAGGTGCGCGTTTCCCGTGCCAATGCCGAGGCGCGCATCGCGCCCACGCGCGAGGGCTACGTCAATGCGATTCAGGTGTGGCCCTTCACCGATGGTGCGCTCTACCAAGTCTATGCCGCGCCGGGACGCGTGACCGTGGTTTCCTTGCAGCCGGGCGAGGAACTAGTGACGGTCGCAGCCGGCGATACCGTGCGCTGGATCGTCGGTGACACGTCCAGCGGCAGCGGCGACGCGATGCGCATCAATGTGCTGGTCAAGCCCATCCGCTCAGGCCTCAAGACGAATTTGGTCATCACCACCAGTCGCAGAACATACCTGCTGGAACTGACCTCGACGGAAAAGGCATGGATGGCGTCGGTGTCCTGGGACTACCCAAAAGACCGGATGTTGGCCTTGCAGCGCCAGTCGCAGGCGGCTAGCGCCGCCGCACCGGTCGATACCGGACTGTCGCTGGAGAAGATCCGCTTCCGATATTCCGTCTCAGGCAGCAATCCGCCGTGGAAGCCGCTGCGCGCCTTCGACGATGGCGAGAAGGTCTATATCCAGTTCCCGCCGGGAATCGCCCAAGGCGAGCTGCCACCGCTGTTCGTCATCGGCGCGCAGGGCGACGGACAACTGGTGAATTACCGTTTTCGCTCGCCTTACTACATCGTGGATCGGCTGTTCGGCGCGGCCGAACTGCGCCTGGGCGGCGACAAGGGTGACGTGGTGCGTATCGAACGCACGGATGGCTTGGCGCGGAGGAACTGACCATGAGCCAGGACGACACTCCCGACCTCGCCACGCCGCATGCGGGCAAGGTGGCACCCGAGGCAGTTGCGCTGCGCGCCCAACCGCGCCCGGTCACGCGCCTGAACCGGCGCACGCTGGCCATCCTCGTCGGCGGTCTCTCGGTCGCTGTGCTCGGCGCGCTGATGTGGTCGCTGCAACCGCAGCGGCGCGGTGCAGGCGAGCAGACCGAGCTTTACAACGTCGATCGCGTCTCGAAGTCCGAAGGGTTGGACGCGCTGCCGGCGGACTACTCGAAGCTGCCGCCCCCCTTGGCGGCATCCGTGCCGGAGTTGGGGCCGCCGCTGCCAGGCGATCTTGGCCCGGCCATTGTGAAGTCGCAGCAGCCGGTGACGGCCGCCTACGCGGCCCCCGGCAACGACCCCAACGACGCGTTGCGCAAGGAAGCCGAAGCAGCAGCGGCATCGGCGGTGTTCTTCCGCTCTGGTTCGCAGAAGGCCGCGCCGGTGGCGCAGACACAGGTAGCCGCTGCGCCGGGCTTCACCGCCAATGCGGCCTTCGACCCGCTGGCGGCCGGGCCTGCGTCGACGGCGGCCCAGCCCGCCGACCCGACCGCCGTGCAGAACCGGCAAGACCAGAAAGAGGCATTCCAGAAAGCCGGAACCACGGAAGCCCGTGATTCCGGCAACCTGACGCTGCCGGCGTCGCCGTATCAGGTCATGGCCGGAACGGTGGTCGCCGGGGCGCTGGTGACGGGCATCAAGTCGGACTTGCCGGGCGATGTGATCGCCACAGTGACGGAGCCGGTCTATGACACGGCTACCGGCAAGTTCCTGCTGATCCCGCAGGGGTCACGCATCCTGGGCAAATACAACAGCCAGGTCAGCTACGGGCAGAGCCGCGTGCAAGTGGTGTGGAACCGGATCATCCTGCCCGACACGTCTTCGCTCAAGCTCGACAACTTGGCCGGCACCGATCCGGCCGGCTACGCCGGCTTGGAAGATGATGTGGATTGGCATTGGGATCGCGTCTTTGCCGGTGCGGCACTGACGACGCTACTGGGCATCGGTGCCGAACTGGCTGCGCCGGAGAACCGGCAGGACGGTGATCGCGTCATCATCGCCGGCCGCGATAGCGCCCAGGACAGCATCAATCAGGTCGGTCAGGAGATGACCCGGCGCAACCTCAACATCCAGCCCACCTTGACGGAGCGCCCCGGCTTGCCGGTTCGCATCATCGTCAACCGCGATCTGGTGCTGCGGCCGTACCAGCCACTTTTCTTCAACAGGGGGACTTCGCGATGACGACGCGCAAGCTACGGCTCGGGCCGCTGCCGAAAACGGAATCCACGAAGCTGACTTTTGCTTGCCCGGCCAGCCTGAAAGCCGACCTCGACCGCTACGCTACGCTGCACGCGCAGACCTACGGCGAGGCGGTCGATGCCACGGTGCTAATTCCGCACATGCTAGAAGCCTTCATGGTCGGAGATCGGGGATTCAGGAAGGGAGGCGCGGGCAAGGCCGCGCCGCCGAAGCCAAGCTGATGATGCCGGTTTCCGCTGGCGGCCATCCCTCAAACGCGCAGCCCAAGGCTGCGCGTTCTTCATTCTGGAGGACGGCGACCGATTGGGCTATGAAGACCAAACGCGGCTACCGCCTGCAGGCAACCGCCCCCGATGCAGCACGCTCGGGCTTTCTACCGCGAAGCTCCTATGTGGCTCCCAGCCCACAACGCCACAGCCCCGCAAGGCGGCCCGAAGTAGAGCCAAACCCGCACCCCATATAGACTTCCGGCCATCAGGCTGATTTCAACAATCGCTTGACTGCGGACATTTTTTATGCGCCTAAGTTACCAACATTGCCCCACCATCCCTTTTTCCGGTTGCCGGTTTTATGCTTTGGAGGGGAAGCTGTGTTGCAACGATTATCTCCTGAATCTACATCTTCTCCAGACTTAAGCGTCCGCCAGAAATTACGTAAATTTCGCCAGTTGTTCAGGCGGGTTGATGTGACACATCGGCCACCACATATGAGTCAAAGGGCATTCCGGCAGCTTCAATGAGCATCACCGGATCGTTACGAAATTCAGCGACTTTCGCTTCCAGAGCGGCAAGTAACTCCATTCCGGTTAAGCCAATCCCGGTCGGGTCTGCGGATTCAAGCGAAAAGGTAATATCAAAAGCATGATTGAAACGTGTCATATGTCTTCTCTTCGTTCGGCTGGCGTTTAGCGTTCACATGCGGTCAGCAATAAGGCTTCATGACCGTAACTAAAAAGATCCACAGGGGATTTGCTGTACTGCATATGCCGTGAGTCTGGCGATAAGACGAGGCCATTGTGGGCGGCGTGGATATGCAAAAGCGTATCGCCACCGGTATCAATGTGTAGAGCCGGGACACCGTTGTTGATCTCGATGAGAAGACCCAGAGCGGTTTCACCGTCCCGGCTCAGTTCGATAGCTGGCTGGTTGCCTGATGTGAATGTGAACGTGTATCCGGCACATTCTTCTTGCGTGTACAGCCAGTCATGCAACAGCAAAATGAAGGGTTCAGCCACCAGCAGAGACTGAAACTGGCGGCGCATTGCGATACAGGCGTCATTATCAGGAAGACTGGACACGGCTTCAGGCTCCAGCTCTTCAACGTCATCAATCCACCCTTCAGGATCAAACCATGCCCACACGTTCCGGGTAAGAGAAGGAAGCGAGTCATCAGGTGACACACTTAACAGCGGGGTGTTTGCTTCGTGCTTGAGATAGTTTTCAGTCGTTTCTGTTTGGCCTACACCGTTAATTCGACCGCCGCAGTAATTTGCGACAACCACGGCGATATCATCCATGAATGACTGGTGTTTAGCGGCGCTGTCTAATTCACCGATCAGTTCAGGTTTTACGAGCAGGCAAGTAACCATTTCTGCCAATTCTGCCGGGGTAATTTGCTTAGGCATTTTATTTGATTCCTGGTGTTGTTCAGATAATTAAACGTTACCACCATCATTAAAAATGCTAATAGGGTCTGGGGAAATATCTGGAATTAATTTTATCGGCAGGGAGGCTGTTATAACGTAGTGGAGGATGGAAGAATAAAACAAAAGTACGGCGCTAGTTTTATATGTTGGGTAAACCATATAAATCGCCGCCTTTGTTATGTTGTTATAATGGCTACGTAATCTGTGGTTTTAGTGTGAGTAAAATTAGGACGTTGCTAAGTTTTCGATGCCCGAAAAACTTTATTCGTCAACATGTTAAGTGCTTCATTATCATTAATTCCGCCGTCTTCTAATTGCGTACCTCTGCAAATCAGATCGTCGATATGTTCAATGAAATCAAGAACTATGGTAACTGCTTGATACAGTGCCGGGTCACGTTTAGGCTTGTCACCATAACTCTGTGCTTTTGGGAAATGAGCAGTAGCAAGACTTTCATGACCAAAGCTATCCCAGAACTTTTCAAGACGAGCTGCTTCGTTGCCACGAATCCAATTTCCATTAAAGTCCGTGCTGAATACCTGGGTTCGGTAGTTATCAAATGAATGCTTAGAACTCTCCCATATTCCTTGAGGCATATCAACTCCCCATACTAAATGATTGAGAAGTTTGGTTAGCTTAATTTTAAGCGCAGTAAGGGACTGTTTGTAATCCATAAAAAGTTCTTGGTTAAAACAAACCGACACAATGTTAAGCTGGTTGAACATTTCAATTAACCCACCGACGAAGACTCTGCACCAGGAGTTTTGGAAGTCAGGATATGTGAGGTCGTATACTTTAAAATATTGGCTGCGTTTTTTATCCAGTCCGCAAAAAACAGAATAAGTAATTCGATTATTATCGTAGGAAAGCTCAACCTGTCCAAGATAATTACTTATCATCGCATCAACTATCCCAGACACGCGACTTGCCAGATTCCCCCCTGATTCAAGCAGTCTATCTGCTACAGCTGTTTGCCCAACTCGCAGGTGTTCAAACTGGCTGAAAAAATGCAAAAATTCACCTTGTAACTGGCCGTATTGCAGTTCAGTGAGATGTTCTATTTTTTCCTCAATACGTGTCTGACCAGCTGATAATTTTATAAACTCCAGTCGGGCCTGCTCTGAGATAATTCTTTGAGCAAAAATAATCTCGTCTTTCATGGACATAAACATAGCCGGTGTATAGCCAGAATCAGAATTACTGAGAACCGTTTTAAAGTTAGCCACAATCCGTCCATTGCTAGTGTCCTGAACAGTCATACCAATAACCTTCCAGAGACCATCCTTAATATTTTTTTGTGCCCCATCACTCATAAGGGCTTCATAGTTGATTTTTTCCATTTTCTTCTCAGCTTTAGTTTTTTTCAGTCTTATCTAGCTCGGAAGCCAATTTCTAACAGATTAAAAATCCATTATATTTGTAATACTATTGAAATCAAAGTTGTTAACAAGATTGTTTCGTTGCAAAAGATCTAGTCCCCCTAATGTAAGCAGCGTTAGCTTTTGGGACACGGATGTCGTTCTGACAGAACACGGTGATGAGAACATAGTTAAGTGCAATTTTTGTTGGTGATGTTCTAGTGGTTCGCATACGGTCGACAGGTAAAGTGCAGATGGGTTGTTAAGTCCCATACAAATATGCATTTTTCCTGTGAACGTAAATACCCACACTGGATTCAAGCGAATCGAAATTCGGTGTTTTTTTACACCCTTAACTGACATTTTCACACACTCCCGCCTGGTATTATAGATACCTTCATCCGGGGGAGAAATAATATGAAACGCAGGGCTACGTTTTTTGCATCGTTACTGGCCTGTTCCTTAGCTGCTCACGCAGAGATCGCAGAGTTACGATTTACCGACACACAGAATCAACCCAAAATAGTTCCGCCTTCAGTCCGATGGATTAACCCGACGACAGGTTTCGACGTGGACGTTATTTCTGGTCTTGACCGCTATGTACAGTTGTCACTCCTTAACAGCAGTGGTGCGATCCTGTGGAGCCTTAAAAGCAGCAAAGTCACGGTCGATGACCGCATGACATCCAGTAGCGGAAATGACTACTACGGTAAGCGGTTATCTGTTCCGGCATTCGGAGAGGACAGCTACACCTTGCGGGAAGTGATCACTGATCTCCAGAACAAGGAAGTCTCCCGCCGCGATTACGGACTCTCCATCGACAGAACGCCCCCGAAAGGTGGAGCAATCAGCTATTCCCGTAACGGCTGGCAGTTTGGCAGTGAAGCCATCTTTACGAGCCTTCCTCCGGGTATGCAATACATCTCCGTTCAGGCCATTGTGTTTACCGGGCTAACCGACAGCGCCTCCGGACTGGATCGGGCTGAGTATTTCCTTGTCGATTCAGGTGGCACGGAACGTAAGAGGGCGGCTGAAATTAACCTCATCGAAAATTCGGTCACCGTCCAGATTAATACGGCCAGTGATCCGGCTCTGGCTCCCGTATCCCAGGCCGAGTACCGGATGGGCGTGTATCTTTACGACAAAGCAGGAAACCGAGGGGTGCTCAGCAGGCAAAGCACTATTGACCGCGTGAATCCGCCGTCCATTATTCAGGTGCTCAACACCACAAATAACACCTGGGAAACCTACGCTCCGGGAATGACGGTGTATACCAACCCTATTTCTGTCCGGGTGCTCCGCAACAAAAGTAACTTTACAGCCATCAATGGCACCTCTTTTGGGTGGGCGGACAGCAACTACCAGAGTTCAGACAGCACCTATAACATCTACAGTTTCAATTACATCTATCCAAACGCTGGCGACACGTACCATGAGTTCCAGACTAAAGCTGGCGGAGTTCGTCGTGTCCATCACAATGATTTATCGTTCACACCGGCTCCGACCATGGAGCAAGCCCCGAAAATCCTCAGCAAAGAAATTTATCGCAGTGATACCGGACAGTGGCTCACGGCTATAGAGAATTTCAGAACTGCGCAATTTACCCAGATCCGTGTGAATGCCGAACCCCGCACCTATGAGCAGCGCATATCGGCAAACTCAAACCGGGCATGGTATTGCCTGATCCCGGTGGGTGGCACCAGCTGCACAATGAATGTGAATTACGCCTACACCGTGGACAAAGGTCTGGAATTCATCCATCTCATCTCCGGGAAAAACGGGAACGCTGTTTACGACAATCTGGCCGGGGCATTCTCCGTAATCTGGGACACCAATCCTCCGGTCGTTAACACGGCAAAAATTAATCGTAGTAGCAAGAACGTGACAATGACGGTCACTGATAATGACCGCGTCAACGGCTGGCAGATAGGGGCATGGGATACACGGGAATTTGGTGTGACATTAAAGAATGCCGCAGGAAACATTATCCAGCAACCCGCCCAGAGCTGGACGGAAAGTGACTATAAAACTAAAAACGCCGTCATCTCTTATGCTGGCCTCCCGGACGGCAGATATAACGTGCAATCAGTTTATGCAAAGGATTTGGTGGGCAATACCGGCACTCTGTCCATAAACGAGGATTTGCTTATCGACTCCACCGCTCCTTCAATCGCCTACCGTTATGAGAATGAAGAGCCGGAGGGAAAGCTGGTGAAAGGGCTGGAAAACCTCAGGATTAACATTTCTGACCCCTCAGGAGATGCAACGCTTGAATCCCTGGTGTTAAGTGGAGGACCAAACGGTGAACTGGTTACGCTTGCGTTTACCAGTCAGGGGAATGGGTCATATACGCCTGAATATCCAAGAATCATACCCGTCCTCAGCTCCGAAGATGGGCTTTACACGATTGAAGCGTCTGCGGTGGATGCTTCAGGTAATCGCTCATCCAAAAAACTTAACTTCCTCTATCAACCCGCGAACATGATTACCCTGGATCGTATGCGTACCCTGGCGACTGCGGTGGCGCTGAAAACATCCGACAATCAGCCGCTGGCATACATCCGTACCAGTATTCTTCGTCGTCAGGATGGATCTGTCATCACCGGGGAACTGAGCGGCACACTGACGGTTCGTAAGGATGCTAAATTCCCGCTGACGCTGGCTGGCGTGACGGTCGCTCCCGGCCAGACGCGTGTTATTGTTTTTGACATGGGGCAGGGAGAAGAGCGTATCTATCCGGTCACGCCAGCCATTCCAGGTGTAACTGGTTCGTCTCAGTTTGCATTGGAATTCCCACAACTCTAGGTCTGGCAGGTGCCGCGATGCGGCACCCTTGCCATAGGCGGACTAACCCCAGACTGACGCATTGCTTACTCACCGAATGGGCGCCGACATCCGCGACCATCTGCAATTTAAAAAACACATCCATTCTGCCTGGGCAAACCAGCGACAACCGGCTCTTACGACAAAGCCTGCATTCGTAAAGAAAATATGAAAGGCTCAATAACTCCTGCTAATTTCACTGCAATCACTTTATGGGTCACGCTAAATTAAAGTTCAGCGCAATATTAAAATTTCAGGATATTAAAACTCTGGCCTCATGCTTAATTAATTTATTTGCAGGGTGCCATTAAAAATAAATGAAGAAATATTCCGTAACCCTATTAGCTTTTTTTAATGTCATGACATGATCCTCATATAAACAAACTTGAGGTGACATATGAGCAATCAAAAATGGTACGACTGTAATGGACAGGAAATTTCAGCATCTCGTATTGAAAATGTTGATTTTACCCTTGGCATTGCTGATTACGATCATCGTGTTACCTGCAAGGTTTGTTGTGGTAAAGGAGTACGTAATCATTTCTACCGCAGTAATTGCCATAACTGCCATGGAACTGGTTATAGCCTGATTACTAAGCGCACTGCATATCAGCTGTTTGCGTTGAAAAGAATTAAACCTGTTATTGGCCGTGACATTGAATTTAAGACCCGTATGGCCGCAGGGAACGCCCAGGCCGACAAATACAATATCTGGTACATGTCACATCAAAATGTGGTGGATGCCATTAACAGCAGTACTCGTGAGAATAACTTTCTGATGAGTCTTAAATCAATTCTGGAAAAAAAGTTCACGCTTAGTGAGAAACAAATTTTAGCAGCAGCAAAAATCCTTGGTGTTAACGCTGGCGGAAATTCGGTTCGTTAACCCAACAGAAGGCTGTAAAGGAGACTGTTATGATCCATTCATTCAAAGATGCCCGACTCGAAAATCTGTTCCGTCAGGGAAAACATCAGGCCGGATTACCAACGGAAATCACTGAATCCATTATCAGTCGTCTGGCTGTTATTCATTCGGCTACCACGGTAAAGGATTTAACCTCCAACAGCCTTCGCTACGAAAAGTTACCCATGACCAGAAATAAGTATTCCTCTGTTCGGGTAAATTCCAAATACCGCCTTTTCTTTACCTGGAACGATGGCGCACATGACGTGCATCTTTCAGCCCATAACTATAAATCACTGCTTAATTAACGAGGCTTAAATGAAACTGTTTCGATTATTTTCTAACGAGGTATCCGGCATCCCTGCCTTTTTTGTCCAGGCGAACGACAAAATTCAGGCAGAGCGAATTCGACAGCACCTGGCCCCATTTTTGCGTGATGATATCCAGCCTCTGGCGGTCGGTGAAAGTGTTGTGATCCCTACGCTGAGCCAAGCCCTCGTTAGCCTGGCACCGTGGCATGGAAATGATAACAGCGGTACGCAGTCATTCAGAATGGACGTAAACGGTCTGCAACTGGTGACGGCGGTCAGCGATAACCAGACACAGGATGTCGCGGATTTTTGCCGAAACTTTAATGTCGGGCTTAACATTCCAGAATCTGCAAGCCAGCAGAGCGAGAGTGTGAGTCAGTTGGTGAAATTAAAACAAGTTGATGGCATTCATTTTTATTCTGTGTGGTTTACGCCAGTTGAGGGTGAAGATGAATATCAGTTGTTTATCGAGGCCAGGGTAACTGACATGCGAACGCTGGCTGCATCCTTGTTTAGCCGTGTTTTTCGTCGCCCATCTGATTACCGTGTGGACGAAAAGGCTCTTTGCCATATGTCACTGCCGGTGATCAATATCATGCGCAACAAAACCGATGCAGATGACTATGTTTATGAGCTGGTATTTATCTTTAAAGGCATTTCGTTAACGTCCCCCGTGGGCGCATATAATTTCCGCAACGTCCTGATGTTATGTGAGAACTTTGGTGTGCAACCGGCTTTCAACTTTGACACTAATTCCGTACCCTTTATTCGCCGCGAACTTATGATCTTGAAAGAAGTCTCGGTATATACCCGCTGTGGTTCACCTGATGATGTACGCTCCTTTGCTGACGAAAAAGAAAAAGAACTGATTGACCGACTGATGACACAGGTACAACTGGCCGCAGAACTGACACCTGCACGGCATGGACGACAATTTAACGGAATTCTGGTCGATGCGTCTCCCTCAGGCTCCACTACAGGTTTTATTTTCTATTCTGAACCTGACTTTCCGCAAGGCCAGTTTGTGAGCACGGGCGAAGTGGTGGCCTGGGGTTCAACCTTCAACGGCATTAGTTACATCGAAACTATTGATGGTTACCGTTTTATTATCACCTTTTACCACGAAAACTGGATGCACTGCTTACGGGAGTTTATCCGGGTTAATGAAAGTTACTTTTCACTGTATCGCTGGTCTTAATTGGGTTTGCAATCGGAAATAAAAGACTTGTCTGTGGCGTCAGAAAAGTAACTTTGCAGGAGTGACTGGCGATAAAATAATTAATCCCTTAATCGCCACTCTCCGTTTTTAAAAAACAACAAATAATTCTCAGGAGCCTATTAGCTTTTTTAGGAGGCGGTTTATCATATTGTTAATTACAGAGAGGGCATTATGAATAAACTTAGTTTTCAAACCTCAGAGGTCAATGCAGTTAATATGATTAATGCGCTTGGCTATTCTCTTAAAGATGTCGAGTCCTACTGGCAAGGCGTTAATCAGGATAAAGTGCCTGTACGTTGGTTTTTCCGTGTAACACAGCCCGGTCGCTATTGTGAATTCCAGTTTACGCATGAGACCGCAGGTGATGAAAATGTGTTGAATATTTTCATACTGCAATTTGAAAATCCTGTTGATGATTATTTGTCACGGGGTCAGGTAAATGATGTACCCGTTTGTTTGACCAAATTCACGTATCTTGAAGAGTTTAAATTAGAAGGGGACATTTATCAGTCATTCCTGACCGGTATTGCTGAAATCAGTAACCAGGCTCAGTAAAGAATAACCACGCGCCAAACTTTCAATGGCGACCGTATTTATCCGGAGAGCTGCTCCGGTGAGAGGATTTCATGGAATACAAAAAACTTCAGGTTGCAGGGTGTGACTTATTTAATGTCCTCGCGCAAATGAATTACACCGAGTCTGATATTTGTGGTGTAAAGCTTCTGAGAACGGGAAAAAATAAGCGGACTGATATTGAAATTCTGGCCTCTCAGAAGACGCGTGAAGTGGTTATTGCATTATCCCTGATGAATGTACCGTCACTTAACGAAGACCGCTATGTGATTGTTGTTCAGCGCCAGGAAGGGCTGATCCGTAATAAAGCGGCTGACCTGCTCCCCGTTGATTAGTACACCCCGATGTTAGTAATGTCTTCATAAGCCACATGAGGACATCCCCATGAAGAAGCGTTTTTCCGACGAACAGATCATCAGTATTCTCCGCGAAGCCGAAGCTGGGGTACCCGCCCGTGAACTCTGCCGCAAGCATGCCATTTCCGATGCCACGTTTTACACCTGGCGTAAGAAGTATGGCGGTATGGAGGTGCCTGAAGTTAAGCGCCTGAAGTCGATTGAGGAAGAGAACACCAGACTCAAGAAGCTGCTTGCCGAAGCCATGCTGGATAAAGAGGCGCTTCAGGTGGCTCTTGGGCGAAAGTACTGACGACAGACCAGAAGCGGGAAGCCGTGATGTTGATGTGTGATGCGACCGGTCTGTCGCAACGTCGTGCCTGCAGGCTTACAGGTTTATCCCTGTCGACCTGCCGCTATGAGGCTCACCGTCCGGCTGCTGATGCGCATTTATCAGGGCGCATCACTGAGCTGGCACTGGAGCGCAGGCGTTTTGGCTACCGTCGTATTTGGCAGTTGCTGCGCCGTGAAGGGCTTCATGTTAATCATAAGCGCGTGTACCGGCTTTATCACCTCAGTGGCCTGGGCGTAAAACGCAGAAGACGTCGTAAAGGGCTGGCAACAGAACGTCTGCCGCTGCTCCGTCCGGCGGCGCCCAATCTGACCTGGTCGATGGATTTCGTCATGGACGCACTTTCCACCGGTCGCAGGATCAAGTGTCTTACCTGCGTCGATGATTTCACAAAGGAATGCCTGACGGTCACTGTTGCCTTTGGGATTTCAGGCGTTCAGGTCACGCGTATTCTGGACAGCATTGCACTGTTTCGAGGCTATCCGGCGACGATAAGAACTGACCAGGGGCCGGAGTTCACTTGCCGTGCACTGGATCAATGGGCCTTTGAGCATGGTGTTGAGTTGCGCTTAATCCAGCCGGGCAAGCCAACGCAGAACGGATTTATTGAGAGCTTTAACGGACGATTTCGCGATGAATGTTTGAATGAGCACTGGTTCAGCGATATCGTTCATGCTAGGAAAATTATTAATGACTGGCGGCAGGATTATAACGAATGCCGCCCGCACTCCACGCTGAATTATCAGACACCGTCTGAATTTGCAGCGGGCTGGAGAAAGGGTCATTCTGAGAATGAAGATTCCGACGTTACTAACTGAGTGTTGTATCTAATCGTGGGGGCAGGTCACGGCCTCTAAAGATAATCGTACGCTGTTTCATGAAACACACATTCAGCGTGAATTCATCCCGGTATCGAAGGCCACCACTGCTGAGATGAAAATGGTCAACAAACGGTTAAAGGACATGGCGTCACAACGCATGCGTGTTGGTGGGGTGTTTGGTTACGACTTTGTGAGTTGATTTATTCCTGCCCTGGCCTGTGTCAGGGCTTCAATAAATTTACTCTGAAAACTAAGACGGGAGATATCTATGCATCATTTTATGGTTGTTCTGAAGATCCAGGCTGGGGAATACATCAAATCAACTCAGTCGTTGATTGCTGCGGATGATGAAGCATCGGCAGTGCGCATCGCCATTGAAGGTGAAGCTCATGGCGACCTGGACTGGGACGACAACGGCGCTTATGATCTCGGCGGAGAGTTTCATTACAGCATGAAGCGCGTAAAGCGTGTTCTTCCCGAGCATCTCGATATTTTACATGCCTATATTGACTGACTAACCATCGTCATTACCCCTGTTCGGGTAACTCCGGACAGGCGCCAGAATTTCAGGGAATTCCATGACCACATTAACGGCTGAATTAATCGCTCAGATTTACGAAGACGCAGAGGGTGAGCTGTCCAATGCGGAAATCTATGAGAAAGCCCGGAAACTCGCTGGCCTGTCTGCTGAGGATATGCAGCTTCAGCGAGAATTTGGCGATAAAAAAGTGAAAACCAGTGAGATTAAGCACAAAATCCGCTGGTTTCAGCAAACGCTCAAGCATGCGGGGATCATCGAAAAGGTGTCCGGGGTGCGCGGTGTCTGGCAACTTGCTCGCCTGACCGACAAAGGATTACGTGAGCCACGCGCTAATGTTTGTGTCGTCGGGTTTTCAACTGAACTGGGTGTAGGGATTTTTGGGGATGCGAGGCAAGTGTTTGGCAGCGTTCGGGATGAACCTATCACGCTGTGCTTCTCCTCACCGCCGTACCTGCTGCGGAATGCCCGTGCTTACGGAGCTGGCGCTGAAAGCGAAGCCGCTTACGTGGAATTTATCGTCAGGACGCTTGAGCCAATAGTCAAAAATCTGGTCAGGGGCGGAAGTATAGTGCTCAACCTGACACAGGATGCCTTCGTGCCTGGCCGTCCGTCCCGCTCACTTTATCTTGAACGGCTGATACTCGCGCTGGCGGATGATCTTGGACTGGAACTGATGGACAGACTGGTTTGGGTCAACCGGGCTAAGGCTCCAGGTCCCACACAATGGGCTTGTAAAAAACGGGTACAGCTTGCAGTTTCATACGAACCCGTTATATGGCTGACCTCCGATGCCATGCATGTCAGATCTGACAATCGCCGCGTCCTTGTCCCGCATACTGAAGCACATCAGAAACTGATTGATGCCGGTGGCGAACTGCGCACGACATCCTATGGTGATGGTGCTTATCGGCTCAGATCCGGTTCGTTTTCGGCACAGACCGAGGGAGCCATTGCAAAAAACACCCTGATCAGGGGGAATCTATGCCCTGACACTCTCTTTTGTCACAAAGTGGCTTCGGAGCTGGGAATACCCCGCCATGGGGCGACATCACCGACCTGGCTTGCCTCATTTTTCATCGAGTTTCTGACAAAGCCTGGCGAGCTGGTTGTTGATCACTTCTCTGGCTATTTCAAAACGGCAATTGCGGCAGAGCGACTTGGCAGACGGTGGATTGGCACCGATAAAGTGCTGGAGTGGATAGCGGTCGCGAGTCACATGTTCCGGGGGCATCCTGGATTTGAACAGACCCCGCTCATCGACAGCCTTATTGACTCATATCAGAAATGATAAATTGATACTGATAGGTAGCGCTCGAGCGGTGTCACGTATGCCCGGATTGTTCATTGCAAGATCGACAAACTGTTTTTTCATTCCGGGCTGACAGGCACGATAGGCATCGTCGAGCTGGAAAGTACGGCGGTAAAACTGTCAGCGGTAGTGCTGATGCCCGGTTTTACCCTGACCATGTTTTTAAACGGATTCGGACAGCTCACAAAAAGGGCATTTTACGTCAACTTTAGCCATCAAATGCACTCTGATAAAGAGTGATTTTATAATACAATCAAAACCTTGAACACTTGAACCGTGGGGGCTGCTCAGAAACAGAGTTGGTATAATAAAAACTTAAACCCAAATTTTGTAAGGAGAGCATGATGTTTATCTTTGAAGAAAGAACATTTTTAACCGGAGAAGTATCCGATGAGGAGTTAAACGATGAGGATATTGAATACATAAAGGGTATGAGAGGGGATTACCCCGAGTTGTCACACTGGAGCAATGCAGGTGTATATTTTGCTTTTGGATCATATTCTCAGGACATTTATGCAGTAGGTTGGTTATATGGCGTAAAAAGCCGAGATAATGGATTTCTCGCGTACTGTTATGTTTGTCAGTTATGCCCGGACTTTGATTTCGGCGGCACAGGCTTGTACGATACTGACACCTGGGAACTAGGTGAACAGCAGCCCTGGAACAATGAGAAAATACTACGTCCTTCATGGGCATGTCGTTAATTTAAACCTGAAATGTTTACACTTTCGGTTTAGATCGAGAAAAGTTACTTTTACAATTCCTGAAGACATTCACTCAGGCGTCCCTGGAGAATGAGTTACCATTAATTAGCATGGTCGCGACAGGGGTTAGACGTGGTAAATCTCGTCACTTCGATTGCCACTTAATGAGGCAAATATTGAACACTGAACTCTCTGACGATGATATTAAATATCTTTCAATCCTGTTTGAACGTTTAGGTGCCGTACATAGTGAATTTGAATATTGCCAGACTATTTTCGCATCTTCACCTGACCGAGTAGAGCAATTAAAGCAGGATGCGGCCGCAGTTATCAACATGCAAGATCGTATTGAACTTTGGGTAACCGGTACGCCCCCAATAAAAAGATTCTAGTTCTCGTGTGCTGAAGCACATCTTTAAAAGCGAAAAATCAACGATGAGATTAAATATAATTGCTCCATTAGTGATGCTCCTGACTTCTATTGGTATCCATGCCGAGCCTATTAAGACGGTGAACATACGCACTTTTATGGAAGGTGATAGTTCATTAATTGTACAGGATGTGAAGTCGGATTGTAGATATAACGTCAGCGTTACAACTAAGTTTGTTGATGTTAAGACCTGGTTTGGCGTCACCATACCCAGACAACAAGCGTGGACTATGGTTGTAGATCAGAAAAGCTGTACCGGAATTTACCAGGATGTGAATATGCAAATTGTTCCCGAAAACAAAGCTCTCACACTCCCTGTTAAAGCGGGAACAGTTTTTTATATTTATCCGGAGTGGAATGCATTCGATTAAGTAAAATTTTAGCGTTTCATAAACTGATTTAGATGCCCCTCAAACCTTCCACCAGCTAAAAAACAAACAAACGGGAAGTAATCCTTTGCGTCAGAGCTGACCATTCCCGTTAGCCTTCAGTTTGGCAATGCAGGAAAAGTAACTTTTTGGGGAAACTGATTTTTCCAGGTGTCACGCAAAGTAAAATATCTGTCCTTATTAATCTGAATGCCTGAGTGAGTTAATAATTACAACTCAGCTTAGGCATAAAATAATTAGTATAAATTTCCATAGACCCTATTAGGTATTCCGGGATGCAGGTTAATATATTCGTACAAATCCGGTAAATATTTTAAAGGAATTCATCATGGCTGATAATCATACTGAAGCATCGTTTTTAATCCCGTGCAGTAAAGAGCAGGCTATGTTAGGAATTGAAGCAATTAATTTTGTTTCCAGTGCGACCGAAGAAGAAAAACATATTCTTTTGAATAAGCCAGAAGCTGAAAGAACGTTGCTGGAAAAACTGGTAATGGCACTGGTTGAATATTGTATGGAGCAAACCTGCTCATACCCTGGCAACGAAAATAATTCATGGGTTGAACAGGAGTTATATCTTCAGTTAGGCACTGAAATTGATTGCGATGGGCTGAATATTTTCTCAGAAGTAGACATTGACCTGAATCATGCGGTTATCTTCACAGAAACCTTCCTCAAGCTGATGGATCTGCCTCATCTGGTGGAAATCAGTGCTGCTCATACCTGCTCTAGCGCAAGAATTAACGAATTCGCGGGTACACTGATCATGGTTTCAAAAGACCGAATCCGTTATCTCAATTGGGAGGAGTTTGCCCGACTTGAACGTGAGGCACATGAAGCTCAGGTTCAGTACAGTCTGTGTGAAGTGATGCATTACAGCGGGGAAAGCTCCAGTAAACAACAGTTCCTGATGACCTCCAAAGCGACTGAATCAGCCTCGGGGAAGGTTATGGACATTCTCATGACCTTTTCTGAGGATGGTGTGGATTATGACGGTCTTATCGTGACCAGCACAGAAGAGAATGACAGTTGTTGTCTCCATGCAGTCCATGCGCTTACGCCTTCAGAGTATGCAGTTTTGGCAAAATACATCCCTAAGGCAGAGGATGTGTATGCCGCAGCTCTCGCTCAGATCAAGGGCGATGATAAAGCTTAACTGCCCGGATTCCGGCGTTACAGCCGGATTGCCGGTGCAGTCAAACGGCAGTCTCATCCTGAATTTTTGATGAAGCAATGCTTACCGCAACAGTCGTTAATCGGTTGTTTCGTACAGATTAGTTGTCAGGAAAATCGCAGGGTGGGGTATAATGAACTCGGCGCTGGAGGCTTTTGCCCCAGCCAGTTGTTTCACTGATTGTCTGTGGCAGAAAGCAGAAAGCCCCGAAAAGCTAATTTTAATTAACTTAACGAGGCCACCTGTGAAAACTAGACACTTACACAGTAGCTTCATACCCGCAGAAATGCAAGGGAGCATGAACA
>CBCPKK010000007.1:0-246261 GCA_965119215.1 uncultured Buttiauxella sp. | reverse complement strand
GTTAGATATACACTTAACTCTTCCGCACACCTTACTAGACAACAATGGTCAACCTCAGGAAGAAATCTCACTTTCTTACGAGACAATAACATGGGAACATTGTACTGCAGGAACCAGCGCGTATAGTTTGTGGAATGAACGAGTTTTTTGATATATAAAACTGAGGTTGCATTGATACCAGAATGGTAGCCAGCACCAGTGCAATCTCAGGAATAATGAACGAGATAACAAAGGAAGCTGATTATGTTACATTTTGTGCTGGATTATGCAAAAAGAGATGAGGAAAGTAAAAAACTAAAACTGCATTGCGGCTTATTAGGTATGTTTGATGTGCTCAGCGGTGAAGATCCCTACATCAATATCCCTGAGTGCTCATTCAAAAGCGGTGCAGCTATTCCACCAGGCAAATACTGGATAGTTGATCGTCCAGAGGGAAGCATCAAAAACAAAGGAAGAGCCATGTTTATTGATAATTATAAAAAAATAGCCATAAATGAATACACCCCACCACATAAAGACTGGTTTGGTTTATTTAATAGCAAAACGATGGCCAATGATATCTCTATTTATAATATATCAAGAGGTTCGTTTTGTTTGCATCCATTGAATGGCGACGGCAGTGGCGTTTCAGAGGGGTGCATTACCTTTTATGAGGTAAATGACTTTAAAATTGTCAGAAATGCATTGCTACGCCAGAGGAAAACTAAAGTATCCGCTGCAGGTCGTACATTGGAAGTTTATGGTTATATTGATGTAATAAATAGCCCGACAATACATGATTACTATCATAATGGCCACTCACCGACTATCCAGGAATATTTAGGTAATAACATGATACCAAATTCATACAATCAGCTATTACAGGAAGAAAGGGTTAAAAATCCAATGCTAAGGGAAAACGTCTGCTATCGGCAGGCTGAAAGTGCTATGATTTCTATTGCGGAAAGACGAAGAATCAAAAAACAACTAGTTTCAGATATGAGAACCAATTCTATGTCAGTAATATTACACAACCGGTTTAAATATTAATGAAAAAAACAATCCAACTTTCATTGATATTTTTTGGATTAACGATATCGTTTTTTAACGTTGCACTGAACAACGGTTTTTTTACACTCTCACAGTATGGCTCTGTGACCACCTGAATGAAAAAATAAACATATTAAACAAGGGTTATAAACTTTCTGACATCAAATGGTTTGTGTATTATGGCTATGGGATAATACTCACTCCTCCAACGTTTTTTGTTTTAAGAAAAATAATATACATAATAGACAACATAAATCGCACTTCAGCATTAAAAAAAGTTCGATTTCTTACCACAACTAGTCACTGGATGCTAATTTATTATATAAGCTTAAGTGTTGTTTTTTTATATTTAAAGTCATTGATGATTTATTCTCTTTAGAAGAGATTGCTCATTATGGTTATAAATACACCCACGACAACTTAGGTTGGTACACAAGTGAGTTATATGATTTCGACCCCTTCTTTGCAGATTTAATAGGTTTTACATTTATTGTATTCCCGATTATTTTTTGTTATCTCACCTCAAAATCAATAAAAAAACACATGATGAATGGCATTGATACAAATTAACAATCAATCTAAAGAGATCCGGATACCTTCCCTACATATGAGTCCTTACCTTTGGGACTCAACTAGTTATATCATTGATAATATTAATTATAAAAACTCACAACCCTGCGCGACAACACTCAATCGCCACCACCGACAGCAAATCTGCCGGATATCGATGTAATCCATGAGCGGGCGCAGTTTAGCCATCTTAAAGCACGTTTTTCTGGCCGGAGGCTCAGGATATTTGAGGTACCGCCTGACGGTCCTTTCGGAGCAGCCAATTTGCTCAGCATGTTGGTTTCCTTTTCTGGTGTGGTAACCATCAGGAAACTACATGTGGATGGAGCGGACAATCTAAATGGCGTTTTATAGTCTAATATCACTGGCGCTGACAACGCTTCACTTTTATTGAGAACAAAAATCAGTAACGGAGAACCATCATGGTGAATTAAATTCATATGACATTAAATAGACAGAACCAGGGACTGATGTTTTCGGGTTATTGCTCACTGGATTCGATTGGTAATCAATCGCAAATTGCACATCTGGATCAGATTATATTTTATGAGATTAGTCATACTATTCAGGCTCGTTGAGCTTCACTTAATGTTCCCGTGCACGCTTCATAATAATAGATGGCAACCACAGAAAAAATCGTCAATTGCATATGACACGATAATCTGAAAAAACACAAGCACAGGAACAAAACTATATAGCCTATGGAATGATTGGGTTTATTAGTCTACACATAAAAAATATCAACATACACTTAGTGACCATTTCTATAATATTTACGATGCGCAATGCAAAATGGTATGCAATATGAATAGGCGCAAGCAAGGGGTATTAATACCATTATAAAACCACCCTCTCCACGAGTATAGACATTGACATTAAAAAGAAGAATATCTCCGGTACGGAAAGTTACAAAATGGTATAGAGCCGCAAGACACGATACTACCACGCCTAAGAAATTCAAATAAACACTGGATGAATATAACAAATGACTAACTACATAATAAAACGGAAATAATGAGATTACAGTGCAGATAATATACACAGCCATTATCACATATATACTCATTTAATAATCCTTGCATTGTTAAAACAATGTGTTTGCGTCACAAAAACCCTGCTACCAACTCAGATGTAGACATCATTTTCATACCTAATTGTCTCATACTCCAAAGTAAGTCAGCATTAGCACCTTCGAAGGCGACCGTATCGGTCTTATTATCACAAGATTGCATTGAGGTCACAATTGATCTCCGCATGGATAATATAAAAAACACATGAAATTACAAACAATATTTAACAATGCCATTTTTGTATACAAATGAAATTGCAATAATAAAAAATAATATTATGCAAACAACAAATGAATTTGCGTCAAATAATAACACCACCAAATAGTTAAATTAGAAGTATTTCACAGGAATCACTATGCTATGTTAAACCGTGCATATTGTGATTCTGACCACCGCAATGTACTCAAACTGAAGGTATTATTCAGTGAAGGATTATCCTCTCATTATGAGAGAACTAAGTTTCGACTATCAAATTGATTCTTTAATCGTATGTCCTCATGCCTTTCTTTTGAAGAAACAGCATTCCCCCATCAATAAAAACCGAACAACATTCACGCGACAAACCTCGCAAATATACTCAAAAAAGTGAGTCGCTACCTTTTATGGCATATTGCTTGCTTATCATTAACGATACAGACAAGGTTGATACATCCCTTAATCTTTATTTTACGCAATCAATTATCATTTAAAGGTGAATTTTGTTATGAGTACATATAATGCTGTACTGGCAAGGAATACTAAAAATGCACCAAAGAGTATGGGTCACTATTCGCAAACCGTAGCATTCTCGCATTATAATAATATTTCAGCACAGTTACCTGTCGACCCCAAAAGTGGTGAAATGGTGTCTGGTGGCGTAAAAGAGCAGACTAAACAGTGTCTGGAAAATATTCAGGGGATTTTAGAGAGCATCGATCATGTGATGAGCGATATTGTTAAGATCACGATATTTCTAAAAAACATTTCTGATCTTGATATCGTACATGACGTTTATGCTACATTTTTCTCTGACTATGTCCCAACATTAACCATTGCCGCCGTCTCAGCGTTGCCTATGGATGCATTGATACAAATTGAAGCTATTGTTTCAAACGGAGAAGGGACTATTCCGGGAGCACCGCAGGCTGGCGACCTCATCAAAATTGCCAGAAATACAGAGAATGCCCCGCTAAACCCATTTGCTACACAAACCGTCGCTTTTTCTCATTATAATAATCTTTCTGCGCAATTACCTATTGTTCCCCATACGGGAAAACTGATAACCGGTGGTGTAGAAAAACAAACTGAGCAATGTTTAAAAAATATCAAAGCAATTTTAGAAAGTATCGATGTTCCTTTTGATGATATTGTTAAAATAAACATCTTCCTTAAAAATCTATCAGATATAAAAGTTGTTGATGAAGTTTATACCACATTCTTCCCAGACTCAGCTATCGCCAGAACTGTAGCCTATGTTCCTGCAAGGACAGTTATTGCGGCAGTAGCTCTACCTATGGATGCGCTGGTGCAAATCGAAGCCGTTGTATCACATGGCGATGGTACTCCACCACAGGCGGTTGAAGACAGACATGGCCTTGTCATAAAGTTTAATAACACTCCAGACTCGCCAATAAATGCGCTGTCGACACAAACGGTTGCTTTTTCTCATTACAATCATCTTTCAGCTCAATTACCGTTTGATCCGCAAACAGGACAAATTCTGGTCGGTGATATAAATAAGCAAACTGAACGGTGCCTAAAGAATATAAAAGCAATTTTAGACAGTATTAATCATTCTATGGATGATGTGGTTAAAGTAAATATCTCCCTTAAACACATAAAAGATATTGATGCTGTAGACAACGTTTGCACAGCATTTTTCTCAAATGAGGGGCCTGCTCGACGGGTAATCGGAGTGTCAGATTTACCTCAGAATGCTTTAGTCCAAATTGAGGTCATTGTGTCAAATGCGGAAGGTACACCGCCAACAGTTTGAGATGTTTGCTCACATTACGGGAGCGCAGATTCGTTAACACAACTGTAATTTGAATCATGGCAGGTATAAATGAATGAAAGGGGCGCAAGCGCCCCTCGGTAGTGCATAAATTGCACTGTATTTGCACCATCAGAAACTATAGGTAACGCCTGTCATCAATACCCCGGTCCACTCTTTATCGACCATCGGGCTATCGGTGACTTCGTTTGCCAGGCGAACATAACGACCCAGACCGAATACGCTCCAGTCCTGAGTCAATTTATAGTTAACTGACAGCTCAACATACGGCGACCAACTGCTATCGGCTTGATAAGAACTCAGGCCACTACGGTTGGATTCTTTCTTACTCACGCCATAGTAGTAATCATTTTGATTATCGCTGCTCCACTGCACCCCAATCCCTGGCGTTAGCGTCAACTTATCGCTGTTGTAGCGATACAGCCATGCGGTATCCCAGGTTACACCATTGCTGTTACCTAGAGTGTCGCCCGCAAGCACGGTGCGCAAGAAACCATAATCGGTGTAATGCACATAAGAAAGCCCTGCCATTAGCGTCGCTTTGCGGTTATCAAGCTTACGCATACTGTCAGAGTCGCTGTCTTTCGCCCGGAAGAATAACGGCGAATAGTACGCAGTGACGGAGAGTTTATCGGTCTTATCGTTCCACAGGTAGTAACCCGCGTTTATACCACGCAGGTAGAAACTGTCCCCTTCATAACCCACCATTGGAACCGGATACACCCGGTCCTGGTCGCCTTTGTAAGGATTAGGAGTGACTAACGCGGCAGCCCCTAAAGACCATGGGCCATCTGCTGCCTGTGCAGCAGAAAAAGATGAGGCAATCAACGCCCCTAATGCAAGAATTTTGAATTTGCTCACAATCCATTCAGTCCTTTAATCAAATAATCAGCGACAAGAGTGTAACCTCTCTCGCTTAGCACCCCAAGTTTTTTACTTATTCGAAATCTCAAACCAATTGACTAACATCCCTCGAACAGGTTTCACCTTCTTTTCACTTTTATGAACGTCATGTGATGAGAGCCCCTTCCCTTTGCAACAAAAGGAGAAATAAATGGATGAGTTATTGATATGTCATTGAAATTGACTTGTGGCCGTATGCAAGTTTTGCAAATGCCATCTACGCTTTATTTTAGGAAGATGAAAAACGCTGAACGCGGTAATTAAAGTGCCACGATACAAGTTGGCATAAGGGTTGCTCAAGATTCAGGAGACGTCTTCCGGGAGCCTCCATTACTCATACGAACGGCTCTCTAACCTGTGCTAAAACGAAAGGACGGCATGCCATGAATATATTCGATCACTATCGCCAGCGTTATGAAGCTGCCAAGGACGAAGAGTTCACACTGCAGGAATTTCTTGCCATCTGTAAGCAAGATCGCAGTGCCTATGCTAATGCGGCAGAAAGGCTATTGACGGCCATTGGTGAGCCAGTGATGGTGGATACTGCCACGGAGCCACGGCTGTCCCGTCTCTTTTCGAACCGGGTGATTGCCCGTTATCCGGCGTTTGAAGAGTTCTATGGCATGGAAGAAGCCATCGAGCAGATTGTTGCATATCTCAAACACGCGGCCCAGGGACTGGAAGAGAAGAAACAGATCCTCTATTTACTTGGGCCGGTGGGTGGCGGTAAATCTTCACTCGCTGAACGCCTGAAAGCGTTGATGCAGCGCGTGCCTATTTACACGCTTAGCGCCAATGGCGAACGCAGCCCGGTGAATGACCACCCGCTGTGTTTATTCAACCCGCAAGAAGATGCCTCGATTCTGGAAAAAGAGTACGGCGTTCCAACCCGCTACCTTGGCACAATCATGTCGCCGTGGGCGGCAAAACGCCTGCATGAATTTGGTGGCGACATCACTAAATTCCGCGTCGTCAAAGTGTGGCCGTCAATTCTGGCGCAAATTGCGATTGCCAAAACTGAACCGGGTGACGAGAACAACCAGGATATCTCGGCGTTGGTCGGTAAAGTGGATATTCGCAAACTGGAAAACCACGCGCAAAACGATCCTGATGCTTATGGCTATTCCGGCGCATTGTGCCGCGCAAACCAGGGCATCATGGAATTCGTTGAGATGTTCAAAGCGCCAATCAAAGTGCTCCACCCGTTGCTGACAGCAACCCAGGAGGGGAACTATAACGGGACTGAAGGCATCTCTGCCCTGCCGTTTAACGGTATTATTCTGGCGCACTCCAACGAATCTGAGTGGGTGACGTTCCGTAACAACAAAAACAATGAGGCGTTCCTTGACCGTGTTTACATCGTCAAAGTGCCTTATTGCCTGCGAATTTCCGAAGAGATCAAAATCTACGAGAAATTGCTCACGCACAGTGAATTGCTGCACGCGCCTTGCGCCCCTGGCACACTGGAAACGCTGTCTCGCTTCTCGATTCTGTCGCGTTTGAAAGAACCAGAAAACTCCAGTATTTACTCCAAAATGCGGGTATACGATGGCGAAAGTCTGAAAGACACCGATCCGAAAGCGAAATCCTACCAGGAGTATCGTGATTACGCCGGTGTGGACGAAGGCATGAACGGGCTGTCGACACGCTTTGCGTTCAAAATCCTCTCCCGCGTGTTCAACTTTGACCATGCAGAAGTGGCTGCAAACCCGGTGCATCTGTTCTACGTTCTGGAACAGCAAATTGAACGTGAGCAATTCCCTCAAGATGTAGCGGAGAAATATCTCGAACACCTGAAAGGCTACCTGATCCCGAAATACGCTGAATTTATCGGTAAAGAGATTCAGACGGCGTACCTCGAATCCTACTCAGAGTATGGGCAGAACATTTTCGACCGTTATGTTACCTACGCTGACTTCTGGATTCAGGATCAGGAATACCGCGACCCGGATACCGGCCAGCTGTTTGACCGCGAATCTCTGAATGCGGAACTGGAAAAAATTGAAAAACCAGCAGGCATCAGCAACCCGAAAGATTTCCGTAATGAAATCGTCAACTTCGTGCTGCGTGCTCGCGCCCACAACAATGGTCGTAACCCTAACTGGACCAGTTACGAGAAGCTGCGCACGGTTATTGAGAAGAAAATGTTCTCGAATACCGAGGAGCTGCTGCCCGTTATCTCGTTCAATGCCAAAACCTCGACCGACGAGCAGAAGAAACACGATGACTTTGTCGATCGTATGATGGAGAAAGGCTACACCCGTAAGCAAGTTCGCCTGCTGTGCGAATGGTATCTGCGAGTGCGCAAATCTTCATAACGTCTGAGTCAAAGACGGGTGCCATTGCGGTGGCACCCCCTCTGCGTAGTTGGCAAAGAAGTTTGGGGGAAATATGGCCTATTTTATTGACAGGCGACTGAACGGCAAAAATAAAAGCGCGGTGAATCGCCAGCGCTTTTTGCGCCGTTACAAAGCACAGATTAAACAGTCGATTTCCGAGGCCATCAACAAGCGTTCGGTAACCGACGTGGACAGCGGCGAATCCGTCTCTATCCCAAGTGAAGATATCAGCGAACCAATGTTTCATCAGGGGCGTGGCGGTTTGCGTCATCGTGTTCATCCGGGTAACGATCACTTCGTGCAGAATGACCGTATCGAACGCCCACAGGGCGGCGGTGGCGGTTCTGGTGGTGGACAAGGCCAGGCGAGCCAGGACGGTGAAGGACAGGACGAATTCGTCTTTCAAATCTCCAAAGATGAATATCTCGACTTACTGTTTGAAGACCTGGCATTGCCGAATCTGAAGAAGAATCAGCATCGCCAGATTACCGAGTTTAAATCGCATCGTGCGGGTTACACCTCAAATGGTGTACCGGCGAATATCAGCGTTGTTCGTTCATTGCAAAACTCGCTGGCACGGCGAACAGCAATGACTGCGGGCAAACGCCGTCAGTTACATGAACTGGAAGATAGCCTTGAAACAGTGAGCAACAGCGAACCTGCGCAGTTGCTTGAAGAAGAACGCTTGCGCAAAGAAATTGCCGAACTGCGTGAGAAAATCGCCCGCGTACCGTTTATCGACACCTTCGATTTACGCTACAAAAATTATGAAAAACGCCCTGAGCCTTCAAGTCAGGCGGTGATGTTCTGCCTGATGGACGTGTCAGGTTCCATGGACCAGGCCACCAAAGACATGGCTAAACGGTTTTATATCCTGCTCTATCTGTTCCTGAGCCGGACGTATAAAAACGTGGAAGTGGTGTACATCCGCCACCACACCCAAGCCAAAGAAGTGGACGAACATGAGTTCTTTTACTCGCAGGAAACCGGCGGCACGATTGTTTCCAGTGCCCTGAAGCTAATGGATGAAGTGGTGAAAGAGCGCTACGACCCAGGGTTGTGGAACATTTACGCCGCGCAGGCTTCAGATGGCGATAACTGGGCAGACGATTCGCCGTTGTGTCATGAATTGTTGGCGAAGAAACTGCTGCCGATGGTGCGTTATTACAGTTATATCGAAATTACGCGCCGTGCCCACCAGACCCTGTGGCGCGAATACGAGGATTTGCAGTCGACGTTTGATAACTTCGCGATGCAGCATATTCGCGACCAGGATGACATCTACCCTGTATTCCGGGAGCTTTTCCAGAAGCAGGCCAGTAAATCTTATAGTTAGTGATTTTAAATCAGCCAGTTATTATCAATACTGGCTGATTTATTACCTGTTCCATCTTGTTTCAAGAACCTCAGCAGCTCATAAAAAAACCCACCTTGCGATGGGTTGATTGGCTACTTCGGCACCCTCAACACCTGGCCGGGATAAATCTTATCCGGGCTTTTTAGCATTGGTTTGTTGGCCTCGAAAATCTTGTTGTACTGATTTGCATCGCCGTAGACCTGTTTAGAAATCGCGCTCAGTGTGTCGCCGGACTTCACGGTGTAATACTGGCTTTCTGCCCCCGCGTCTGTCACCGTCACGTTATCTTCCACGCCAGCAATACCCGCAACGTTACCGACGGCGATCAGGATTTTTTCTTTCGCTTCCTGACTTAACCCTTCGCCCGTCACGACTGCTTTACCGTCTTCAACTTTAACATCGACTTTATCGGCATCCGGAATACCGCTTTTCTTCAGGTGTTCTTTAAGGAGTTCGTTCTGATCTGCTGCATGTGCCGTTCCGGTCACCGCGTGAAGTATTTTCTCGCCTGCTTCTTTCACGAAACTGATTAACCCCATAGGTCCTCCTGCTGATGATAAATCACAGAGTAATGAATATTAACGACACTAAAGCTTAGCAGAGGAACGCGCAGGCTGTTTTTCATCCAACATTATGCGCTGGCACAAAAGTCAGCAGAGGGCATTGATTGCTGCGGGGTTGGTATCGCTGGTTATTGGTAAGCGATAGCGCCACAGCCTAAAGTGTAAGCGATGCCAGATAACGCCCTGGCGTCGTCCCCAAAGATTTCTTGAACATGGTAATAAACGCGTTGGTGGACTCGTATCCCAACGCATCTGCCACCTGCTGTACCGGCGAGCCATCAATCAGTAATTGCAGGGCAATGATCAGCTGTAGCTGCTGCCGCCAACGGCGGAAATTAAGCCCAGTCTCTTTCACCACCAACCGAGCCAAATTTCGCTCGCTCATCGCAAGTTGTGATGCCCACTGGGCCAGCGTTCGCCGCTCCTGCGGGTCTTGCGCCAGCTGCTCGGCAATCTGGCGGATCTTCGGATGGCGGGACATGGGCAAACGCAACTGTTCAACGGGCTGATGTGGCAATTCATCAAACAACACCTGCACTAACCGTTGTCGCGCAGGGTTAACGCCATCGTCATGTGGATGTTGAGCCAGATGCAAAATCAACTCGCGTACCAGTGGGGAGATCTTTAGCGTACAACACTGATCCGGCATTCCAACGGCACCGGGTTCGATAAACAAAAAGCAGATGCGCGCATTGGTCGTAGCGCGGTTGCTATGGGGCATTGTGCCAGGGATCCATACCGCGTACTGCGTCGGCACCATCCACATCGCCTGCTCCACTTCACAGGTAATCCCACCGTGCAAAGCGACAATCAACTGGCCTTTGCGATGCTGGTGAAAAGGAATTTCTTTGACGCTTTCCGCCACACGTATCCGAAATGCCTGCGCAGGTTGCGTGCTGCTGTCCGGGTCAAATCCCTCTAAGGCTAAACCGCGTTCCATTATTCTGTCCGAATTTAGGGATAAACTGGCATTTTACGTTGATTTCATCACGGGCAGAAGCGTGTATCTTTAGGCCTCGATTTTAATGGATAAGAAAAATGACGACTTCCCCTTCAGCGAGCGTAAAAAAACAGGCCCTGTTACTGCTCGGTATTCTGATGCTTGCCACCACGCTGCGAGTCACCTTCACAGGTGCAGCCCCACTGCTGGACATGGTGCGCGAAACCTTCGGCTTAACCACGGCACAAACCGGTGTGATGACCACACTGCCCCTGCTGGCTTTTGCCGTTGTCTCACCGATGGCTGCAGGTATCGCACGTCGCTTCGGTATGGAACGCAGTTTATTTGGCGCGATGATCATCATCTGTGCGGGGATTGCGCTGCGTTCATCCGGTAGCGCCGCGCTGCTGTATGTTGGCACCGCGATAATCGGTTGCGGTATTGCGATGGGTAACGTGCTGCTACCAGGTTTGATTAAACGGGATTTTCCAGGCCAGGTAGCTCGCCTGACAGGTGCCTATTCGCTGACCATGGGCGTTGCCGCCGCCATCGGTTCGGTCATGGTTGTTCCTATTGCTCTGCACGGTTACGGCTGGCAGGGCGCGTTTCTGGCGTTGATGATCTTCCCTGTTGTGGCACTTCTGCTGTGGCTACCACAGCTGGCAAACCACACTCCGGCGAATCTGAGCACCAGTGGTGCCCTGCACAACCGGGGTATTTGGTCATCCCCGCTTGCCTGGCAGGTGACGATGTATCTGGGGATTAACTCGTTCATTTACTACGTGATTATCGGCTGGCTTCCTTCCATTCTCATCAGCCATGGATACAGCGAAGCGCAGGCAGGTTCGCTGCACGGCCTGTTACAACTGGCTACCGCCATCCCCGGTTTGTTTATTGGTTTGATGCTAAGCCGTTTGAAAGACCAGCGTGGCATTGCGGTTCTGATGGCGATGCTGTGGGGTCTGAGCGCAATTGGATTGTGGCTGCTGCCTGACTACGCCAGCGTGTGGGTGTGTATCGGAGGATTCGGTTCCGGTGCCGCGATGATCCTTGGCTTGTCATTCATCGGCCTGCGGACGGGTTCCGCACACCAGGCGGCGGCGCTTTCCGGCATGGCGCAATGCGTGGGTTACCTTCTTGCCGCCTTCGGCCCGCCGGTGATGGGCAAAATCCATGATGTCTCAGGAAACTGGAGTTTACCGCTGCTGGGATGCGCGTTGCTTTCTGTCATCATGGCGGTATTTGGGACTCGAGCTGGACGCAACATTGAAATTGGCGCACCAGTGAAAAAGTAACTGAAGTTACCCTCTCGCCTGTTGGCAAGAGGGTAAAATTTACTACTGTGCCGCGCGAAGTAAAGCTTCAACCAACGGCGCGGGCTGGTCTTTTAGCGCATTACGCTCATGTTGGAATAGCGTGCCGACAAAGAAAGGATGATCGGTCAGTTCAATGGCACGGATTTCCCCCTGAACATCCCAACCCGTTGCCTGTAGTTGCGACTGGCTTAATTGCTCAGCAAAATTTTCGGCAATACCGTAATTACAGTGGTAACCCTCTTCAATCCGCAACTGCCCATAAGCGTTCGCAATTAATGAACCCGGTTTTAGTTCTATCGCGTCAGATTTCTCCACAAGCGAACAGCTCAGCGGCCCGATAACCAACCTGCCTTTATGGTCAGTTTCGGCATGCCCTGCATCATCCCAGCCCAACACATTGCGTGCGTACTCAATAATCGCATGCTGGAACCCACCACAGGTACCAAGAAACGGAATATGATTTTCGCGAGCAAAACGAATCGCCAGAAAAGCACCGTCTTCGTTTTTATAGGGACTTGCCGGAACACACCAGATAGCGTCATACCCCACCAAATCTTCCGGGCTTGTTACCTCCGGCGTGGCTAACCAGTCGTAATCTGCGGTGACACCAACATTTTCAGCGGCATTATCTAAAGCGAGAGGTATAGCCTGATGCGCAATCACAGCCGGGTTATAGTCACCGACCAGCGCAATGCGAAGAGTTTGTTTCAGAGGTAACGGAGGCATTTAATTGATTATCCTTATGTTTAACAATTTTTTGATACATAAGGAATGATAGAGTATGCCGTTAACTTCTGCCGCGCAACGCCCAAAATTAGCAGGGGTGGCACAAAAGAGACAGACTGTAGTAACGTACTTAACCCCTCACTTCTGAGTGATGTAATGAAAACGAAAATATTGGTCAGTGCTTGTCTGATGGGCTTTAAAGTGCGCTATAACGGGAAAGATAAGCCTTTGATTGCAGAGATTCTGGAACGTTGGCAGCAGGAACAGCGGCTGGTTATTCATTGTCCGGAACTGGCGGCAGGGCTTGCTACCCCTCGCCTGCCCGCAGAACTCGTCGGTGGTGGTGGAATCGCTGCGCTACAGGGTGAAGCCAGGGTTCTGGAAAGTGATGGTACGGATGTGAGTCAAACTTATCTGTTAGCCGCATGGCTTGCGTTAAAAACAGCGCAAGGCTCCGGATGTCGTCTGGCACTGATGACCGATGGCAGCCCAACTTGCGGCAGCAAAAAGATTTATAACGGCACTTTTCAGGGTATCACGCAGTCAGGAATGGGCGTTGCCGCGGCACTGCTGCGACAGCATGGTATTGAAGTCTATGCGGAAGATGAACTCCCCGCGTTGATTGCTCGTATCGAGGAGTTAGAGGCTTAAACACCTGTTGCCATCAGGTAACTGCTTGTACGTCTTCAATCTCTGGCAATAATGTCTTATCGAGCGGCATCAGATATTCCGCGCGGACAAACGTATAACCTTCGCGGCCATCGAACGCCACGACATTGCCAGTCACTAACCACAGCGGATGATTCGCATCGTGCGGAAGTTGTGTTACTACCCCAGTGACAGGATTTACAAAGCTTTCGCCCGGCTCGCACAACCCAAAAAGCTCAACCGATTTCCCGACATTCACACGCCCTGCGGCGGTACGGGAACCAATAATCATTGCCAGCATTCCCGGTTTTAATTGAAACATAAAACGACTCTGTTGCTCATCAAAAACAATGCATATATCAGAACATTCTTAGGTGTAAATGTAAACAGAGGGGGATTATCTGGCGTGTTATTACCCGCGTTAAGAAACCGTTCCAGTTACGCGCGCCGTAAAATTGTTAATTACGTAACGCGCCTTAAACCAGCCAGTCAGTTTTATTTTATTAATCGCGGGTTTGCACCCAGAACGCATGAATTAATCCAGGAATATAACCCAACAACGTCAGTACAATATTCAGAATAAATGCCCAGCCGAAGCCCTTACCCAGTAAGACGCCCAGCGGGGGTAAAATAATTGTAAAAACGATACGCCAAAAACCCATAAAAAAACTCCAGTTATTAATGCTATCTACGCTGAAATAAGCATATTTCACTGCAAGCATAGTCTACCCAGCGTAAACCAGGTTAGGGTGCATCGTTATTTAATGTAAAGAACAGAGATAACCACAAAGACTGCATGTGATTGAAATCAGAAGGGAAAAGACAAAATTGAGTGGATTTTAGATAACAAAAAACCCGCACATGGCGGGTTTCTTCACTTTGACTTACGGCTCAGGTTATTCACCGTCTTCGCATGCGTCAGTCTTAGTATGCGTTAGCAGTCTTACAGAGCAACAACGTTAGTTGCTGAAGGACCTTTAGCGCCGTTCTCAACAGAGAACTCAACTTTCTGGCCTTCGTCCAGAGTTTTGAAATCGCTGCTCTGAATGGCAGAGAAGTGAACGAACACGTCTTTGCTACCATTGTCAGGAGTGATGAAACCAAAACCTTTTTCTGGGTTGAACCATTTTACTAAACCAGTCATTTTATTAGACATAGATACTTCCTCATTATTTTATAGCCATTTAATATGGCAAACGTGGTCTGTATTGCAGAACGTTTCTTATTTAGGCACTTAGGAGGAGACTCACGAAGAAGGGTATCTGATGACTTGATAGCGCTTGAACTGAGGACTGCTTTACTAAAACTGCTTTCATAAGGTCTGTCTTCCAAACCGATGACGCATTTACTCATAGCTGCACTTTGGAAGCAAGAATTATTTTCAAATAATAATTTTCTCATCCAGACGGTAAATCTCCCTCCCCGTTCTTTCGCCCACACTCACCAGTTCATTTTTTAACCAAAACGTATTCTCACGAACTATAGTTAAACAGTACCCCGGCTGGAATGTTTAGATGGTGTAACGATGGTCCGCTTGCTGTTAGTCCTGCTGTTGATCTCTACGTTTTTGCCGATGACGCGCGCAGCCACCGATGAACCCCCTTTGAAATTCGAGACCAAAGTTAATACTGTTTTTGGTGATTTTGACGTGATGCAGAATCGACGCGTGGTGCGCGTGTTAATCCCCTACAGCAACACTTTCTACTTTATTGATAACAGTGGTACGCAACGCGGAATCATGGTCGAACTGATGCAACAGTTTGATAAACAAATCAATAAAGGTCTTAAACCGTCGCAAAAAACACATCTTCTGTTCATTCCGACTGCTCGTGATCAACTGATTCCGCAGCTTATTGCCGGGCGTGGCGACATCATCGCGGCAAATTTAACGATAACCGCAGAACGAGAAAAGCTGGTTGATTTCAGCACGCCGCTGGCAAAAAACGTCCATGAAGTTGTGATTGCCAGCGGCAAGGCGCCTGAACTGACAACAGCCGAATCCCTGTCAGGAAAGTCCCTGTTTGTTAACCCTTCCACCAGCTACATTTCCAGTATTAATGAATTGAATAAAAAACTGGCGGAGAAAAACCTCCCTCCAGCGTTAGTCATCAAGGCACCTGGAAATTTTGAACCGGAAGATATTCTGGAAATGGTGAATGCTAACCTCGCGGATTACACCGTCGTCGACAAATACCTCGCGCTGTTATGGAAACAGATTTACCCCAACTTAGTGGTTTATGAAAACATCTCCCTGCGTGATGACGGTTCTATCGCTTTGGCGATGCGCAAAAACTCCCCTCTTCTGCGCGCACAACTCGATAAATTCACGGCTGCGCATAAAATCGGCACGTCATTTGGTAATCAGCAAGTTTACAAATATTTGCGTAACACGAAGTGGGTGAAAGACTCGCGTTCAGAAGAAGAATTGAAGAAATTTAATCAAGTTACAGAAATATTCCGTAAATACGGCACGCAATATAATGTCGACTGGTTGCTAATGGCGGCACAGGGGTATCAGGAATCGCGGCTTGACCAGACAGTGCGCAGCAACAGTGGTGCTATTGGCGTGATGCAGGTGCTACCCACAACGGGCAAAGAGTTAAAAGTCGGCGACATCACGCAAGTTGACCCTAATATTAATGCCGGTGTGAAGTACATCCGTTTCATGCGCGACCGCTACTATGCTGACGAACCGATGAATGAAATGAACAAAATGCTCTTCACCTTCGCGTCCTATAACGCAGGGCCAGCGAAAATCGCCCGATTGCGCAAAGAAGCAACGGCCAACGGCCTGGACCCCAACATCTGGTTTAACAATGTTGAACGTATCGCACAAATGCGTATTGGTAACGAAACCGTGCAGTACGTGAGCAATATTTTCATGTATTACGTTGCCTACCAGTTAATCACGGAACAGAGGAAAGCCCGCAAAGAAGAGTCACCGCTTGTGGCCAGTAAATCTGAGTAGAGATCGCCATTGATTTTCCGGTTCTGACTTCATTTTTCAGTAACTTCACTTGCCTTGAATGTTGAGATTTATTACTGTATATAAACACAGCCTTAAATAGGACGTATTAATGTTCGTTGAACTGGTTTACGACAAACGAAATGTAGCGGGTCTCCCCGGTGCCAATGAAAAGATTCTTGCGGAGCTAACTCGTCGGGTACAGGGTATTTTCCCGGACGCCGATGTCAGGGTAAAACCGATGCAAACCAATGCAGTACACAGTGACTGCACAAAGAATGAAAAAGAAAAAATCAACCGTCTGGTAGAAGAGATGTTTGACGAAGCAGATTTCTGGCTGGTTACCGAGGAATAACAATGAGAAAAACAACCATTGTACTCATTGTGGTTGCCATTCTGGTTTGGCTTGCCAGCCAACAGGGCTGGATCTGACGAGTAATAAAGGAAGCGCTGTCAGCCATTAGCCTTCCTTTTCCTCAAATCGCTTGTTTGAAGGTTATTCTGATCTCACTTTAAATTCCCGACGATAGAGCGACGGTGAAGTTTTAAATTGCTGCTGAAAATATCGCCGCATCGATAGTGCAGAAGTGAAACCTGATTCTTGTGCGATGCGCTCCACCGGCTGATCGGTTTTCTCGAGGAATCGTTGCGCCATCGCAAGCCGCTGATTTAATAACCACTGCGTTACCGTTGTACCCGTGGTTTGCTGAAAGCGTCGGGTAAAACTCCGACGGCTCATGCAGGCTTTCTCAGCCATCACATCAACCGTCAAATCTTGCTGCAAATGCGCTGAAGCCCAGTTAAGTGTCTGCATAAAACGGTCGCCACTGGCGGTATTGTAGACCGGCTGCTCGATAAACTGAGCCTGCCCGCCCTGCCTGTGTGGAGGGACGACCAATTGCCTGGCAACTGCATTCGCTGTCTCAGCGCCACATTGCTGGCGAACCAAATGCAGGCAGCAGTCGATGCTGGCGGCCGTGCCTGCCGACGTGACGATATCGCCGTCATCAACGTAAAGCACGTTGGGGTCGACCGATACCGACGGATAGCGCCGCAAAAAATCCGCCATCCAGTTCCAGTGAGTCGTCGCTGGCCGCCCATCTAATAAACCTGCCGCTGCCAGCACAAAGGCACCCATACATAACCCCACTATTTTCGCCCCACGCTTATGCGCACGGATTAAAGCGTCGATAAGCACCGCTGGCGGCAATAATTCGGGCTGGTTCCAGCTCGGCACGATGACGATATCGGCCTGTTCAAGTGAATCTAACGCATGCTCAGCTACAATTGAGAAACCCGCATTGGTTCGCAATAAACCGGGTTCTGTTGCACAAACCAGCAACTGATATAGCGGTTTGCCTTGCGCATTCAGCGCTTTTTCAAATACCGCGCAAGGTACGGAAAGATGGAAGGGTACTATCTGGTCAAAAACCACAATACCCACCTTAATAACCGACATGATCTCTCCTGAACCTGGGTTTTGGCCTAAAACGACTGCTTTTTGTCATCTGCGTAGCTGTTGCGTTGTGGGGTAAATCTACACAATTCATCACGTACCGCAAGGAACAAAAAACATCCCGGCGAACCTTACTGACAGGAATAAAACGTATGAAAACGACAACGGCACATAGCGTACTGGCATTATCAATGACGGCTTCCAGCATGACTAACGCTGCAAAAAACACGACTGCGGTCGATGCACCGACGATCCGCACCATGAGTGGCGCACAGCCGACGACACACCTTGAAGCAAACGAAACCGCGCTTCTCGTTATCGACATTCAAAACGAATATTTCGAGGGTAAAATGCCCATCCCTGATGGGTTAAAGGCGCTGAGAAACAATCAAAGCTTAGTCAATTTTGCCCATCAAAATAAGATCCCGGTGTTCTTCGTTCGCCATCTTGGCCCGGCTGACGGTCCATTGTTTGCTGAAGGCAGTAAATTTGCAGAGTTCCATAAAGATTTACAGCCTGGGAAGGACGATCGCGTAGTGAGTAAAGCGACTCCAAGCTCGTTTGTGGGCACCGACCTGGATAAGCAGCTTAAACAGCTAGGAATCAAAAAACTCATCGTCAGCGGCCTGATGACACATATGTGTGTATCGTCCACCGCACGCGATGCCGTGCCATTAGGTTATGACGTGATTATCCCTGAAGATGCGACCGCGACACGCGATCTGGCAACCTGGGATAATAAAGTCGTGGACCATGCCACACTGCAACGCGCAGCACTGGCTGGAGTAGCAGATGTTTTCGCTGAGATTACAACGACGAACGATGTGCTAGCAATGCCAGTGAAATAAGACAGTGATAAGCTAGGTCGGTGAGTTACAGGCAAAAAAAAGCCACCCAATGGGTGGCTTGATTTTTAAAGATGGTGCCGACTACCGGAATCGAACTGGTGACCTACTGATTACAAGTCAGTTGCTCTACCTACTGAGCTAAGTCGGCGTGAGATGCATCCTACACAAAGGTGATGTGCGATGCAAACACCTGTGAATCGTTCGCTCAAAAATTCAACTTATTGATATTAAATCAACCAGTCATAAACAAATCATCACTATTATGGTTAAAATTTGGCCCACACTTTGCGCTGTCACACATCTTAGATTTCTTACTTAACCAAATGTTGGTGCAACTGTTCCGTGATTGTTTCGATGCGCTCGGTCAACTGCTTCGTCACGTTTGTCAGTTCCGTGTTCATTTCAATTAATTTGATCATCTGCTCGGTTTGTTCGGCGGCAAATTTTAAACGCTTCTCATTGGCCTGAGCTAAATCTTCTCTGTGCATCGCATCAGCTTCCGCATGCGCTTTGTCCCTTTCCGCCTGACGTGTCTGCGCCAGTAGAATGAGCGGTGCTGCGTAGGCGGCCTGGAGGCTAAAGGCCAGGTTTAATAAAATGAACGGATAAAGGTCGAAATGACTCACTCCCGTAATGTTGACGACGACCCAAACCAGCACAATCAGCGTTTGAGCGCCGAGAAAAAAAGGTGTGCCAAAAAACCGGGCAAACGCTTCAGCTTTTAATGCAAACCAGCTCTCGCCGAAAGTCGGTGATAAATGCTGGTGAAGGCGGTGGAAGCGTAAGTGGTCCCGTCCCGTTATTTTGCTAGTGGAGTTATTAGTGGATATCGTCATTTTTCTTAACCCTCAGCTATAAGATCCAATAAAAAACGGGAACCCGAAGGCTCCCGCTTTGAAATCAGCAAAATCGCTAATTACATATGTTCGATCATCGCGTCGCCAAACTCTGAACATTTCAGCAGTTTAGCTTCTGGCATCAGGCGTTCGAAATCGTAAGTTACGGTTTTGGCGTTAATCGCGCCTTCCATACCTTTAACAATTAAGTCAGCCGCTTCGAACCATTCCATGTGACGGAGCATCATTTCTGCGGACAAGATGATGGAACCTGGGTTCACTTTATCCTGACCGGCATATTTTGGTGCAGTGCCGTGGGTGGCTTCAAACAGTGCGCATTCGTCACCGATGTTAGCGCCTGGTGCGATACCGATACCGCCAACCTGAGCTGCCAGCGCATCGGAAATGTAGTCACCGTTAAGGTTCATACACGCGATAACGTCATATTCAGCAGGACGCAGCAGGATCTGTTGCAGGAAGGCATCAGCAATCACGTCTTTAACAACGATTTCTTTGCCGGTGTTAGGGTTTTTCAGTTTCACCCATGGGCCACCATCAATCAGTTCGCCGCCGAACTCTTCACGCGCCAGTTGGTAGCCCCAGTCTTTGAAAGCACCTTCGGTGAATTTCATGATGTTGCCTTTGTGAACCAGCGTTACGGAATCACGATCGTTGGTGATTGCGTATTCGATAGCTGCACGAACCAGGCGTTTGGTGCCTTCTTCAGAGCACGGCTTGATGCCGATACCGCAATGTTCTGGGAAACGAATTTTCGTTACGCCCATTTCATCACGCAGGAATTTGATGACTTTTTCAGCTTCAGCGCTGTCAGCCTTCCACTCGATGCCCGCATAAATATCTTCTGAGTTTTCACGGAAGATAACCATGTTGGTCAGCTCTGGGTGTTTAACCGGGCTTGGTGTGCCCTGGTAGTAACGCACCGGACGCAGGCAAACGTACAGGTCAAGTTGCTGACGCAGAGCAACGTTCAGGGAACGAATACCGCCGCCAACTGGCGTGGTCAGTGGGCCTTTAATTGCCACACGGTAGTCACGAATCAGGTCCAGAGTTTCTTCTGGCAGCCAGACATCCTGGCCATAAAGTTGGGTAGATTTTTCGCCGGTATAGATTTCCATCCAGGAAATCTTCCGCTCGCCTTTGTAGGCTTTCTGCACGGCGGCATCCACCACTTTGATCATGGCTGGCGTCACGTCCACACCGATACCATCACCTTCAATGAAAGGAATGATTGGGTTGTGAGGAACATTCAGTTTGCCATCTTGCAGGGTGATCTTTTTACCTTCCGCCGGAACAACTACTTTGCTTTCCATTAACCTCTCCTTCGGGCGCTTCTTTTTGTTAATGATTTGTAATGTGCGTGTCGATACTACTTGAATATCAGGCTCGCGCCAATCACTGGTGATTTCCGTTATAATGCGTTAATACCTAACGTCTGAAAACACTATGAATAAAACTTCTTTTAGAAATCACCAAGTTGAACGATTCAGCACGCGACGCCCTGCCAATAAAAAGCGCATAGACGGACCGAAGCGGCTGGTTATCTTTAATAAACCCTATGATGTGCTACCGCAATTCACCGACGAATCGGGACGCAGCACGTTGAAAGATTTCATACCCATACTGGGAATTTATGCGGCAGGTCGTCTGGACAGAGATAGCGAAGGCTTGTTGGTGTTAACCAACGACGGCGAGTTACAAGCCAGATTGACGCAGCCCGGTAAACTAACCGGTAAGATTTACTTCGTGCAAATAGAAGGCGCGCCAACGGAAGAAGCACTGGAAGCTCTGCGTAATGGCGTCACGCTGAATGACGGCCCTACTCTGCCCGCAGGCATTGAATTGGTTGATGAACCAGAATGGCTATGGGCGCGTAATCCGCCGATTCGTGAACGTAAAGCCATCCCAACAAGCTGGCTGAAAATCACGTTGTATGAAGGGCGTAACCGCCAGGTGCGACGTATGACGGCGCATGTTGGTTACCCAACTCTACGCCTGATTCGCTATGCCATGGGAACACTGGAACTGGCTGATTTGGCACCGGGCGAATGGCGCGAAATCCCGATTGGCAGCTTATAAAAGGTTCTGAGTATTAACACCGTGTTGTGTCACGTGGGAAACGCGGCTGCTGAGGAACGCGTCGCTATCGGGAACGGTGATTTCCAGTGCTTGTTCAAATAGTGACGAGTTAATCAAGAAATTGGCGCTACAGGCGTTGCTGGCAATCGGGATGTTCCATGCCGTTGCCAGCCGCATCAGGGCTTTTACATCAGAGTGATGTGGCACCGCGCTGAGCGGGTCCCAGAAGAAAACCAGTACATCTATCTGGCCTGATGCAATCAAATATCCTAACTGTTGGTCACCCCCTATCGAGCCACTCATTAAAGCCAGTACGGATAAACGGGTGTGGGCTTGCAGGAGGTTTCCGGTGGTGCCGGTTGCGTAAATAATATGGTTGCTGAGTGTTGTCTGGTTATCAACCGCCCAGTTCAGCAGGTCGGGTTTACAAGGATCGTGAGCCACTAAAGCGATACGTTTCTGTTGCGGCATAATACGCGTGGTAAGCTGCATGATGGTACCCTCGTGGTGATTTGAAAAATCTCACTTAGTATAGGTCACAACAAAAAAGTGTGATCCAGATCATTTATTGATAATGATATGTGTCATTCAACTAACCGAGAGAAACCCATGTTTAAACCGCACGTTACTGTCGCCTGCGTGGTTCAGGCACAAGGAAAATTTTTAGTCGTTGAAGAAACGATCAATGGCAAAGCCTTGTGGAACCAGCCTGCTGGGCATCTGGAAGCCGATGAAACGCTGGTTGAAGCCGCTCAACGTGAATTGTATGAAGAAACCGGTATTTGCGCGCAGCCGCAAACCTTTGTCCGTATGCACCAATGGATTGCCCCGGATAAAACCCCTTTCCTGCGTTTCCTTTTTGCCATCGATCTTGACGAACAACTCCCGACAACGCCTCACGATAGCGACATCGATCGGTGTTTATGGCTGGATGCACAACAAATTGTTAACGCAGGGAATTTGCGTTCGCCTCTGGTGGCAGAAAGCATTCGCTGTTATCAACGCGCTGAACGTTATCCGCTCAGCATGCTGGGCGCATTCAATTGGCCGTTTAGTTAGGGGTGATAGCTGTGGGGATGCGTGATAGAATACGCCGCCTTTAAGTTCAATGTCGTGAGTAACTCCATGTCTGATAACAGCCAGAAAAAAGTGATCGTCGGGATGTCCGGCGGTGTCGATTCCTCCGTTTCCGCTTACCTGTTGCAACAACAAGGTTACAAGGTGGAAGGCCTGTTCATGAAGAACTGGGAAGAAGACGATGGCGAGGAGTACTGCACCGCAGCCGCTGATTTAGCAGACGCACAAGCCGTTTGCGATAAGCTCGGCATTGAACTGCATACCGTAAACTTTGCCGCAGAATACTGGGATAACGTGTTTGAACACTTCCTGGAAGAGTACAAAGCCGGACGCACACCAAACCCGGATATTCTGTGCAACAAAGAAATCAAATTTAAAGCCTTCCTCGAGTTTGCCGCCGAAGATTTAGGTGCCGATTACATCGCCACCGGTCACTACGTGCGCCGCGAAGACCGGGACGGTAAAAGCCGCTTGTTACGCGGTTTAGACAGCAACAAAGATCAAAGCTACTTCCTCTACACGCTGGGCCATGAGCAAATCGCACAAAGTCTGTTCCCGGTTGGCGAACTCGAAAAACCGGAAGTGCGCCGCATTGCCGAAGAATTAGATTTGATCACCGCGAAGAAAAAAGACTCCACCGGTATTTGTTTTATCGGCGAGCGCAAATTCCGCGAATTTCTTGGCCGTTACCTGCCTGCACAGCCGGGTAAAATTCTTACCGTTGACGGTGAACACATCGGCGAGCATCAGGGTTTGATGTACCACACGCTGGGTCAACGTAAAGGCCTTGGCATCGGCGGCACCAAAGAAGGTAGCGAAGATCCGTGGTACGTGGTCGATAAAGATGTTGAGAATAACATTCTGGTGGTTGCACAAGGCCATGACCACCCGCGCCTGATGTCCGTTGGTTTGATTGCGCAGCAGCTGCATTGGGTTGACCGCGAAACGCTGACCCAACCGCTGAAATGCACCGTGAAAACCCGTTATCGCCAGGCCGATCTTCCTTGTGTCATCACGCCGTTGGATGCGGACAGGATTGAAGTGCGTTTTGATGAACCTGTCGCCGCCGTCACGCCTGGCCAGTCTGCCGTGTTCTATCTCGGTGAAGTGTGTCTCGGCGGTGGTGTTATTGAGCAGCGTTTGCCGCTCGTAACTGAATAAAATAACGTTTAATCGCAAACAAGGACGAATACCCTCGTGGCCAAAAATTACTATGACATCACTATCGCACTGGCGGGGATCTGCCAGTCTGCTCGTCTGGTTCAGCAATTGGCTCACCAGGGACATTGCGATAACGATGCGCTGCATGTTTCTTTAAACAGCGTCATCGATCAAAATCCAGGTTCCACGCTGGACGTTTTTGGTGGCAGTGAAGCAAACCTGAAACTTGGCCTGGAAACGTTACTCGGCGTGTTAAACGCCAGTAACCGTCAGGGTTTGAACGCTGAGTTAACGCGTTACACCCTAAGCCTGATGGTGCTGGAGCGTAAACTTTACGGCAGCAAAGGCGCGATGGATAAACTCGGTTCAAGCATTGCCGGGTTACAGCGCCAGCTAGACCATTTTGACCTCGAATCGGACACCCTGCTAAGCGCCATGGCGGGGATTTATGTTGATATTATTAGCCCGCTTGGCCCACGTATTCAGGTCACCGGCTCCCCTGCTGTTCTGCAAAGCCCGCAGGTGCAAAGCAAAGTTCGCGCCTCATTACTGGCCGGTATTCGTGCCGCCGTATTGTGGCACCAAGTTGGCGGTGGCCGCTTGCAGTTAATGTTGTCTCGTAGTCGCCTGTGTGCTCAGGCCAAACAAATTCTTGCTCATTGTTAACCTCTCCCGGAGTTGTAACTTATGGAATTATCCTCACTGACCGCCGTTTCCCCCGTTGATGGACGTTACGGCGACAAAGTCAGCGCTCTGCGCGCTATTTTCAGCGAATTTGGTCTGCTGAAATTTCGCGTACAAGTCGAAGTACGTTGGCTACAAAAACTGGCCACGCACACAGCGATCAAGGAAGTTCCTGCTTTTGACGCAGACGCAAACGGTTACCTGGATGAAATTGTTGCCCAGTTTAGTGAAGAAGATGCCGCGCGCATCAAAACCATTGAACGCACCACCAACCATGACGTAAAAGCAGTTGAGTACTTCCTGAAAGAAAAAGTGGCAGCCGTCCCTGCCCTGCACGCGGTGTCGGAATTTATTCACTTCGCCTGTACTTCTGAAGATATCAACAACTTGTCTCACGCGCTGATGCTGCAAACCGCGCGTGAAGACGTGGTTCTGCCGTACTGGCGTCAAGTTATCGATGCGGTGAAAGACCTGTCGGTTCAGTATCGTGATATTCCCCTGCTTTCCCGTACCCACGGCCAGCCTGCTACCCCATCTACTATGGGTAAAGAAATGGCGAACGTGGCATACCGTATGGAGCGCCAGTTCCGTCAGTTAGAGAAAGTCGATATCCTGGGCAAAATCAATGGCGCGGTAGGCAACTACAACGCACACATTGTGGCGTACCCGGAAGTTGACTGGCACAAGTTCAGCGAAGAGTTTGTGACTTCGCTGGGTATTCAGTGGAACCCGTACACCACGCAAATCGAACCACACGATTACATCGCTGAACTGTTCGATTGCATCGCTCGCTTTAATACCATTCTGATCGACTTCGATCGTGACGTTTGGGGTTACATTGCGCTGAACCACTTCAAGCAGCGAACAATCGCTGGCGAAATCGGTTCTTCAACTATGCCGCACAAAGTCAACCCAATCGACTTCGAAAACTCTGAAGGCAACCTGGGCTTGTCTAACGCGATGCTGCAACACCTGGCGAGCAAACTGCCGGTTTCCCGCTGGCAGCGCGACCTGACTGACTCCACCGTGCTGCGTAACCTGGGCGTGGGTATCGGCTATGCGCTGATTGCTTACCAGTCCACCCTGAAAGGTGTGAGCAAACTGGAAGTAAACCGTGACCGCCTGCTGGCTGAACTGGATCTCAACTGGGAAGTGCTGGCTGAGCCAATTCAAACCGTAATGCGTCGCTACGGTATCGAAAAGCCATATGAGAAGCTGAAAGAACTGACGCGCGGCAAACGCGTGGATGCCGAAGGCATGAAACAGTTTATCGACAGCCTTGAACTACCAGAAGACGAAAAAACACGTCTGAAAGAGATGACCCCGGCTAACTATATTGGCCGCGCCATCACGATGGTTGATGAGTTAAAATAAAGCCTCTAACGCCACCCTCTGCGGTGGCGTTTTTTTATCCCCGCGTTACCCTCATGATTGTTTATTCAAGGTTTACCCCTCCTGCACCATAATTAGCGTTAAACTATCAAAGCTATTTATCTATTGGGGAAATGCGATGCGTGTTCTGGTTGTGGAAGATAATGCACTGTTACGCCACCATCTTCAGGTGCAGTTGCGTGAAGCGGGCCATCAGGTTGATGCTGCTGAAGATGCCAAAGAAGCAGACTATTTTCTGAGTGAACACACCCCTGATATTGCCATCGTAGATTTAGGGTTGCCTGACGAAGACGGCATGAGTCTGATTCGCCGCTGGCGCAGTCACGATGTCACCATTCCTATTCTGGTGCTCACCGCGCGTGAAGGCTGGCAGAACAAAGTCGAAGTGCTGGGCGCAGGAGCCGATGACTACGTGACCAAGCCGTTTCATCTTGAAGAAGTTGTCGCACGCATGCAGGTTTTGATGCGCCGGAATAGCGGCCTGGCTTCACAGGTAATTTCGCTTCCTCCTTTCCAGGTCGATTTATCACGCCGTGAATTGCTGATAAATGACAACCTGATCAAACTGACGGCCTTTGAATACACGATTATGGAAACGCTGATCCGCAACAATGGCAAAGTGGTGAGCAAAGATTCATTAATGCTCCAGCTTTACCCGGATGCCGAACTGCGCGAAAGCCATACCATTGATGTCTTAATGGGGCGTCTGCGTAAAAAAATTCAGGCTGAATATCCGCATGAAGCTATCACCACGGTGCGTGGTCAGGGCTACCGTTTCGATCTGCGTTAACCATGAAATTCATCCAACACTTTTTGCCGTTATCGCTACGGGTTCGCTTTTTACTGGCGACCGCCGCCGTGGTTATGGTGCTGTCGCTGGCCTACGGGATGGTGGCACTGGTGGGTTACAGCGTCAGTTTTGATAAAACGACTTTCCGTTTGCTGCGCGGTGAAAGTAACCTGTTTTATACCCTCGCCAATTTCGACAACGGGCACATTCAGGTCGATCTCCCGGAAAACCTGAATCTACAAAGCCCGACCATGGCATTAATCTACGATACGCATGGCAACCTGTTGTGGACGCAGCGCGATGTGCCGCACGTAGTGCAACAAATCAAAAAAGAATGGCTCACCACCAACGGCTTTCACGAACTGGAAGCAAATTTTGATACCAGCCGCGCCCTACTCGCGAATGACCAAAAACTCCAGACTCAGCTAAAAGACATTCATAACGATGACGACAGCTATGAAATGACCCACTCGGTTGCGGTAAACCAATACCCGGCCATGGGTAAAATGCCTGCCTTGACGGTTGTTGTCGTCGATACCATTCCTATCGAATTAAAACGCTCATACATGGTGTGGAGCTGGTTTATTTATGTCGTACTGGCAAACCTGTTGTTAGTTATACCGCTGCTTTGGCTCGCAGCCCGCTGGAGTTTGCGCCCAATCGAAGAGCTGGCAAAAGAAGTCCGCGAGCTGGAAAAGCACGACAGAGACAGCCTGAACCCCGAAACCACACGCGAGCTGACAAGCCTTGTGCGCAACCTTAACCGCCTGCTGCGCACCGAGCGTGATCGTTACGATAAATACCGCACCACGCTAACCGACTTAACACACAGCCTGAAAACACCGCTGGCCGTCTTGCAAACCACGTTGCGCTCATTGCGTACCGATAAGCTGAATATCGAATCCGCAGAACCGGTGATGCTGGAGCAAATCAGCCGTATCTCCCAGCAAATTGGTTACTATCTGCACCGTGCCAGCATTCGCGGTGACAGCGTATTGATCAGCCGCGAGCTTCATCCTGTGGCTCCGTTACTCGACAGCCTCTGTTCCGCGTTGAACAAAGTTTACCAGCGCAAAGGCGTGAATATCACGCTGGATATCTCACCGGAAATTACCTTTGTGGGTGAGAAAAATGACTTCATGGAAGTGATGGGTAACGTGCTGGATAACGCCTGCAAATACTGCCTTGAGTTCGTTGAAATATCCGGCAGGCAGCTCGACGACACGCTGCATTTAATCGTTGATGACGATGGGCCGGGCATCTCTGAAAGCAAACGCAGCATGGTGTTCGACCGAGGGCAGCGCGCAGATACCTTGCGCCCAGGGCAAGGCGTGGGATTGTCCGTCGCCCGCGAAATCATCGAGCAGTACGAAGGTGAAATTCAGACATCGACCTCTGAGCTGGGCGGCGCACGCATGGAAGTGATTTTTGCGCGCCAGCGTCCAGACCGCGAAGAAGATTAAAAATACTCCCGTAAGTCCGTTATAATCCGGGCAGGCTCCTTCACCTGCCGGATAATAATATGGACTATCAACTCGACCTAAACTGGCCCGATTTTATCGCTAACTACTGGCAAAAGCGCCCGGTAGTATTAAAACGCGGCTTCAAAAACTTCATCGATCCTATCTCCCCAGACGAACTGGCCGGCCTTGCTATGGAAAACGAGGTGGACAGCCGCCTGGTCAGCCACAACAACGGCAAATGGCAGGTTAGCCATGGCCCGTTCCAGAGCTACGATCACCTAGGCGAAAACAACTGGTCTTTACTGGTTCAGGCCGTTAACCACTGGCATGAGCAAAGTGCGCGATTAATGCGCCCGTTCCGCGCCCTGCCGGACTGGAGAATTGACGATCTGATGATCTCTTTCTCGGTACCTGGCGGCGGCGTTGGCCCGCATTATGACCAGTACGATGTGTTTATCATTCAGGGGGTTGGCCGCCGTCGCTGGCGCGTAGGGGAAAAAGTCGCCCTGAAACAACACTGCCCGCATCCTGATTTGCTGCAAGTTGAACCGTTCGACGCCATCATCGACGAAGAGCTGGAACCTGGCGACATTGTTTATATTCCGCCTGGTTTCCCGCACGAGGGTTACTCGCTGGAAAACTCGATGAACTACTCTGTCGGTTTCCGTGCACCAAGTGGCCGTGAGTTAATCAGCGGATTTGCTGATTACGTGCTGCAACGTGAACTGGGAAGCCAGCGTTATACCGACCCTGATGTGCCTGCGCGTCAGCATCCTGCGGATGTTCTGCCACAGGAGATGGATAAGTTACGTGAAATGATGCTGGATCTTATCAACCAGCCTGAGCACTTTAAAACCTGGTTCGGTGAGTTTGTTTCCCAGTCGCGTCATGAACTGGATGTGGCACCACCAGAACCGCCATATCAGCCTGATGAGATTTATGACGCCCTGAAACAAGGTGACGGCATTACTCGTTTGGGTGGTTTACGCGTGCTGCGTATTGCCGATGAGGTGTACGTCAACGGCGAGAAAATTGACAGCCCACACCGTCCGGCGCTTGAAGCGCTCGCCAGCAACATCACACTGAAAGCCGAAATGTTTGGTGATGCGTTAGAAGACCCGTCGTTCCTGGCAATGCTTGCTGCACTGGTAAACAGCGGGTACTGGTATTTCGAGGATTAAAACCTCTCTCGCCTTCTCATCCACTCGATGGATGAGAAGGCAGGAAACTCCCCTGCCCCCAATATTTTCCCACTGTACTTATCATTAAGCCTTCTGCGCCCATTTGTTATGACAGCAGTTAAGGACAAACTGGCCCGCCCCTCGCTGCTACCTTTATAGCAACCTAACAGGAGCAATGAGGATGACTAAATGATCGCATTATGCAAAGCCTGCGGCACATCTTTTGAAACCGCCGGTCCCCATCCGGAACACTGCAAGATCTGCGAAGATGAGCGCCAGTACGTGCCCGTAACGGGACAGGAATGGGTCGAGCTGGACACGCTTGTCACTTCACACACCAATAAGTGGCAGCAGCATAATTCCGATCTGTTCAGCATCCAGACGGTTCCTGATTTTGCGATTGGTCAGCGAGCTTTTATTCTGAGAACACCAGAAGGAAATATTTTGTGGGACTGCATAGCCAATCTCGACGACGCCACAAAAACACTGATTTCCTCGCTGGGCGGGCTTAAAGCGATCGCTATTTCACATCCTCATTACTACACCACCATGCAGGACTGGGCCGCCGAATTTGACGCTCCGATTTACCTGCATGCCAGCGATCGCCAGTGGGTCATGCGCGAGAGCCCTTACATTAACTTTTGGGAAGGTGACACCCTTAAGTTGGCTGCAGGCGTCAGCCTGATACGTCTTGGCGGGCATTTCGCTGGCGGCAGCGTTCTTCATTGGGCAAAGGGCGAAGGCGTCCTGCTTGCGGGAGACATCATTCAGGTCACGCCAGGAGCGGACGCCGTCTCTTTTATGTGGAGCTATCCGAATATGCTGCCCCTGTCGGCTGCGACGGTCAGCGATATTACGCGCCGCCTGAGTACGGTGAAATTTAAAAGGCTCTACGGGGCGTTTAAAGGAAAAAACATCACGGAAAATGCCGATGAAATCGTGCATCGTTCGGGTAAGAAATATATTGCCTGCCTTGGCTAAACGAATTCCGTTGAAGAGTTTTCGAGGTTATAACTGTAATTTTTCAATCTGTTCCAGAGCACAAAAAGGCCGATCGTTCGATCGGCCTTGTTATTACTCAGCGATTATTTACGCTTTCACATCACGCATTGGTTACCGGTTTTTTTTCCGGCTTAGCCTGAGCGTTTTCCAGCATACGACGCACCGGGACAATCAGCACCAGCAGCACGGCGGCACAGATCAGCAGCGCGATGGAGCAACGAGCAAAGAGATCCGGCAGCATATCTAACTGATCGGCTTTCACGTGGCCGCCAATCAAACCAGCCGCCAGGTTACCCAACGCGCTCGCGCAGAACCACAGGCCCATCATCTGGCCGCGCATTCTTTCCGGCGCCAGCAGCGTCATGGTTGCAAGCCCTATCGGACTCAGACACAGCTCCCCAAGCGTCAGCATCAGGATGCTGCCCACCAGCCAGAATGGCGATACGCCAGCCCCGCCGTTGCTCAGCACGTTTTCTGCCGCCAGCATCATCAACCCAAAGCCCGCAGCCGCACACAGAATACCGATAACGAACTTGGTGATGCTGCTCGGACGCACACCCTTACGCGCAAGCATCGGCCATGCCCAGCTAAACACCGGGGCCAACAGAATGATGAACAATGCATTGATAGACTGGAACCACACGGCAGGGATTTCAAAATCGCCGATCATGCGGTTGGTGTAGTCGTTAGCAAACAGGTTGAATGAAGTCGGTTTCTGCTCAAACGCAGACCAGAAGAAGGCCGCGGACACCAGCAGGATAAAGCAGACCAGCAGTCTTGCGCGCTCTTTGCGGTTCAGGCCAGCAAACATAAACAAATAAATGAAGTACAAAGCAACGGAAGCTGCGATCACGTAAACCAGCACGCTGGCAACCGCGACAGGGTTAATAACAATCACACCCTGCGCTATCAGCACAACCACCACGGCCACGCCAACCGCAAGCGCCAGCAGCCAGGCACCTACGCCATTTTTCTTCGCTACCGGGCTGTTCCAGGTAGAGTCCAGGCCCACTTCGCTGTCGTAACGCTTCATCGAAGGAACGGCAAACACGCGGAAGATCACCAGCGCCACCAGCATCCCGATACCGCCGATGCCAAAGCCCCAGTGCCAGCCATGAGTTTTTATCAGCCAGCCGGAGATCAACGGCGCGATAAACGACCCCATATTGATGCCCATATAGAACAGCGAGAAGCCGCCGTCGCGGCGCGCATCGCCTTTTTTATACAACGTCCCGACCATCACCGAGATGCAGGTTTTGAACAGACCGGAGCCGAGCACGATAAACATCAGACCGATGAAGAACAGGCTGTCGCCCATAAATGCGGAGAGCGCGATGGACAGGTGGCCGAGGGCGATAAGAATCGAACCGTACCAGACCGCCTTCTGCTGGCCGAGCCAGTTATCCGCCAGCCAGCCGCCCGGCAGCGCGGCCAAGTACATACTACCGGCAAAAATCCCGACGATAGCCGAGGCATTTTCACGCGCCATGCCCATGCCGCCGTCGTAAACCGTCGCCGCCATAAACAGGATCAATAACGGACGAATGCCGTAAAACGAGAACCGCTCCCACATTTCAGTGAAGAACAGCGAGCCTAGCGGGTAAGGATGGCCGAGGAAGGTCCGGCTTTCGTTTTTGTTAACAGAGGAATGCATAAAATCTCCATGAAGTGTGTCGACGTGCCTGTAAGCACCAGAATGCATGGCGGCTATTTGACTGACTGCCGCTTTTTTAACATCTAGCAATTATTATTTAACCATTTGATAACTGGTTACTGGTTTTGTCTAGTGCCAGATGCGGGACTTTAAGATGAAAAGTCGACGATTGTCTACTTTTTCAGATTTTATGTCGGGTATTGGCTAGTGGTTATTGACATTGAATGGTTGGTGGCAATACAAAACATTAACCATATTAAACAATTACTTATGCATGATTGATGCGGTTTTTGGCGCTTTCAGAGCTTTTGAGTTTGTTTTCACTGTCGCACCAGGAACTTTACACTGCGCCGCCAGAATCGCCTTCTCAGCAAAAAACACCTGCTGCTGAGAAGGCAGGAAAATGGATTTTAGTGAATACCAGGAACCGCCTCGCCATTTATCATTGCCAGCCCAGCAGTGGTGCGGATAAAGCGCGGCGCTTTCAAATCCTCAGCCAACATAGCCAACATTTCACACAACAATTCGGTGATGTGTTCCTGCTGATCCGGCAAAACCTGTTGGTTCAGCAACACCAAGGTTAATGCGGAACAATATTCACAGATCGTTTCTGAATCGGTTGAAAGCGCAATGCGATATTCATGGGCATTACTTTCATTCACCGTTAATTGCTCAATAAGATGTTTTGGCAGCGGAGATTTTAAAACCGTCTTCAAAATATCTAACCCTGCCAGTAAACGCCCACACAGCGCTACATATTCAGCGTAATTATTATTTTCGATTAATTCATCCGTATAACACTGGCAAATATCCAGCACCTGAAATAAGTCATGCGTGGCATTCAGGGGTATTCTTAACAAGGCTGCAACGCCCTTAACAATAACGGATTGATTATCAGTAATTTCAGTGTGAACAAATGTGTTACTATCGGCGCTAGCCATAGCGTTACTCCTGGTTAGTTAACGTTTGTGGTTAGCCCTCGTTTGGTGTTCCACCACCATTCGGGTGGCGATTCTTTTAATACCCCGCCACTCTCTGCTTGAGTACTGGTTAAGTCAACAGTATGGGTTTGGTTAATTATTGGAAACTGAAAGTCTTCGGCGTGCGTCACAATGTTTGTGAAAAATGGGTTTTGGATTTGCAGTAGTTCCTTCTGAGATTTATTTTTATATTAGAAAAGAGCTGCTGGATTAGATTTTTTCATATTCCAACATTCATATTTTTATCTCCAGCGAGAATAAATTCATTTTCACCACAGGATTATGTGCACTAATAAGAATTATAAAAATACCTTTAACTACCATAACCAGGGAGGAAGACAAAACACATCCCTCTTCGCCTTTTTTGACAATCCTCGCAAAGCGGCAGCACGACAGCTCTCTCCTTAGCATCCGCACCGTTCCTGATTTTTCGATTGATCAGCGCGCGTTTATTTTGCGTACCCCGGAGGGCAATATTCTATGTGCCACACTCGACGACGCCACGAAAATGCTCATAACTTCACTGGGCGGACTTAAGGCCATCGCGATATCGCATCCTCATTACTACACCACCATGCAGGATTGGGCTGAAGAATTTAACGCCCCGATTTACCTTCATGCCAGTGACAACAAGTGGGTAATGCGCGATAGCCCCTGGATTACCTTTTGGGAAGGCGACACTCTTGAGCTGACTCGTGATGTCAGTGTGATACGTCTCGGTGGGACTTTGCTGGTGGCTGCGTTCTGCACTGGGCGCGGGATGAAGGAGTGGTGCTTCCGGCGACATCGTTCAGGTCACCCCTGGTGCACATGCCGTATCCTTTATGTGGAGCTACCCCAATATGCTGCTGTTGCCAGCCGCAACGGTCAGCGATATCACCCAACGCCTGAGTACGGTGAAATTTAAAAAACTCTACGGCGCGTTTGAAGGAAAAGATATTACGGAAAATGCCGATGAAATCGTGCGTCGTTCAGGCGAAGAGTATATTTCCTGCCCGTGTATCTGAGGCAGGAAATAACCCTGTGCGAATGGCTATACCTGGCACAAAGGCGTCAGTCATAAGGCACCTTGAGACAGCAATGAGCGTGAAGCGGACTTTGTAGCCTGTTAGCTTGAGTGACGGGCGTTCCACTCAGCACGCGTAATCTCCCACAATTGTGAGTCCAGAAGCCCGCTGACAAACTGTTTCTTTTCCGTTTTGATTAGTCGCATGCCGCTACTGACTGAAATGTGCTGAGAACGTATATTTTCAGTCGCTTTTGGAGCGCGTAATACTGGCCTGTTCAAAGTATTAAACCAGTAATCTGTCGCCGCAATACTGGCTTCGCGCATTAATCCCCGCCCCTGATATTCAGGAACCAGCCAGAAACCACGATTATTATCTTCCTCATCATCCAGGCATATAATCCCTATTAGATTGTCAGGATTGTCCTGGCACCATATGGTCCAAAACCAGGCGAGTCCTTTTGCCATAGCTGGCAGTGCGACGTTATTAACATAATGCTCTGCACCATCATCAGGATAGGGCCAGGGCACCGATGACACCATATAACGAACAATTTCCCAGCGTGGGTAGAGCTTCTGAATCTGTGGTGCATCCTCAGCAACTAACGGTTTTAAAAGCAAACGCTCTGTTTTTAACGTGGGTATTTGCATACACTCTTTCCCTTATTGATTAACGTGTCCATTATCATTTTTTACTGGTTCAATAGTTACTGTAGTTCACTTTGATGTACAGTAACTATTCAGGAAATCGGATGATCAACCAGATGGGAGGCTTGATACTCCTTGAATATAAATGTATTGAACAGGTAGTGGTTAAAAAATTTGTTTAGCCAATCTACTTCGGTCTTTTCCTGAGCATCTGAAACTTATATAATTTTGACATAGCTCAAAACATTGTTACCGATTAAGAGCTATTTATTTGCCGTTAAATCATCTCGTCTCGATACAACGAAAAAGGAGGAATGATGATGTTGACCTATGATTGCTACCGTAACGCTATCTCAACTGGCAGCCGTGTTATGGTGTTCAATAAGGGTCTGACTGGTGTCATTAAAGCCATTCACGGCGAAGGTAAATCAGCCGAACAAATTCGTCGTTCTGAATGTGTTGAAATAGAAGGTTGTGAAGGTGTGTTCTGCCCGATGGAGTTGGTTAGGCTTGAACTTCACTGATAGGGTCTATCGAGCAGGACATTGATTCTACAAATAAGATAACCCTGAAAATAAATTGTTTAAGGCCACCGAATTGGTGGCCTTTTTGATGGATTACTTAGCCACGCGGACTTAGCAACATCCGCTCCTGGCACACTCAAAATCACACATCACCTGCGAATAGAGAACGTCATACCCGGTCTCTATACGCGCACAAAATCAGTTTCAAAATTGAATGAATGCCACACATGGCGGGCAAGAGAATATTCAAAAAGCTTGCCATTATCGAGGAAGGCCGTTTGTTCAACCTGTATTAAAGGTGCCGGCTCATTGAGCGCTAATTGCTGGCATTCAAACTCATTCGCCTGTTGCCCTGAAATTGTCATGTGGGCGCTATGAATAACAAAACCGAGTTTATCGGTAATATATTTATAAATAGACTGATTCACATCACTTAGCGCCAATTGCGGAATTAATGAAACCGGCATCCAGGTATATTCGATAATAGACGGCACATCATCAATCACTCGTACACGGCGAATAACATAAACCAACTGACCACAAGGGATGGTTAATTTTTGGGCTATATGTTCATCCGCGGGTTCAGCCGAATAATTTATCACGCGAGTTTCCAGCGTTTTCCCCGAATTCGCACAACGCTCTGCGGTGCCTAATAAATGGGAATTACTGGCAGAAGACGCAATCCGTTTTACAAACGATCCCAGACCGCGCTTGCGCAAAACCAGGCCTTCACGTACCAATAAATCGAGTGCTTTCGTGATGGTTAATTCACTGCATGAAAACTCAGCGGCGAGCTTCGAGCCTTCGGGTAATTTTTTATCCGGAGCATAAATCCCCGAGTCAATTCGCAAGCGAATTTCACGGTAAATTTCCATATATTTAGGCATATTACACTCCGAAAACATTTCGTTTATTCCCCCTCACCTGTGGGTAAGAGGGACAGCAATTTAACGATGTAACGAGGCGGCCATGCGCACATAAGTATGTCTGCGGCCACGAATGGCTATCGACAAGGCTTTGACGGATTCCGGGTCGGCAATCCCTGCGACACCAGCATCACCGAAGTTATGCATGTCGCTGCCACAACGTTTGCTGGCAAGACCAATGTCGCGCACCGTAGCACAATCCGCTCCTTCCTGACTACTGCTGATCGTCGTTATAGCCAGACCCTGCGCCTGCTGTACGGCAGCAATAGCCGCACCCACATTACTCTCGTTGGCACCACGGCAACTGGCCGGTGCAGGGATAATCACACCATGCGCACCCGCAGTAATATAGCTGGCATATTCTTCTGGCAGCGCAACACCCGCGCCATAAAACTTTGCCACCAGAATCATTTTCGAGCAGAGTTCACGGGTCTGATGGATAACCTGAGTCATGCGCTGCGCTGTGACGCCCGGTTTATCATAGCCAGTTAGGCAAATGAAATCGGCATCCTGCACTATTGCCAGGTTATCGCGGCTAAATGCTTTCCCCTCATTAGCAGGTGCATCCTCTGCCAGCACTTCAAGACTCACCCCGACCAGGCGGCCAGTAAGTCGTTTGATCTGCGCTACTGCCGTTTCACCAAATGCTGTGGAACTGCCTGCGACTTGCTGCTGTTGGCAGTTAAGCCCTTTGAGCAAAATCAGATCCGCGCCAAACGCGCAGAGCAACTCTGCATTCGTCACTTCGGCATATAACGGCGCGGTGGTAGCCGCCACTTCAGCCATAATCACGCGACCTTCAGAACTGGCAATTGCTTGTGCCAGATCGTCACCCGTGGCTGGCGCAGAAAAATCACTGGTTCGACAATTCAAAATACGTTGCATGACTACTCCTTAGCGCAAAGTGACCAGAGCCGGAGACGGCTGTTTAAAGGCAGTTTCAAGAATTTCCAGATTAGTCAGCGCTTCCTGCTCGCTCACATAGTTATCCGCGCCATTGACCAGCGTTTCATATAAGGCATCGTAAACACGTCCGTAATCGCCTTGTACCGCAGGCAATTGCTCACGAACTGTTTCTCCTGCGTCATTAATGTATTCCAGCGTCGCCAGTTCGGGATCATGAGCAAAACCACGATCACCCGGCATAACACCGGCTTTCAGGCTGGTTTCTTGTTGATCAATACCGTGGCGAATAAACGATCCACGAGTGCCATGAACAATGAATTTTGGATAGTCGAGCTTGACCAAATGGCTGGTTTTAACGATTGCTTTCAAATCATCAAAATAAAGCTGTGCTTCAAAGGTGTCGTCCGGATTTGCCTGGTTGCGTAACTGACGCAGGTGATAACCCACTTGCTGAGGACGACCAAATAACGAAATGATCTGGTCAAGGGTATGTACACCAAGACCATAAAATGCGCCGTTAAAATGGCTACCCGGACTGGTTTCTGCGTCCGGACGGAAATAATCAAAGTGGCTCTCAACCTCAACGATTTCACCCAACTTGCCACTGTCGATGGCCTGTTGCATCGTCAGAAAACAGCTATCAAAGCGACGGTTCTGGAATGGCGAAACGGTGAGCCCTTTATCCCGCGCAATGGCAAATAGCGCTTCGGCTTCCTGCAAAGTGGTAGTAAAGGGTTTTTCCACCAGCACATTTTTACCATGCTCAAGACACAATCTTGCATATTGGTAATGGCTATCGGGATGAGTACATACCGTTACCAGCGAAATATCAGGATCGTTAAGTATTTCATTTAACTCACTGGTAAAGTGAATGCCTTTGTAGATATCCAAAGACTCTACTTCCGGCTTACGTTTAATATCAAAAATACGTTTTACATTAAACTTATTTTTCCGTGCCAGCACGTAAGGTAAATGATAACGGGTGGCACTTTTGCCAAAACCAATAAATGCACTTGTAATGGTCATGAAAACTGTTCCTTAAATTAAGCGAGATACGGTAATGCGGATTCAATCACTGCCTTACCATCAAGTTTGCTAAAGTGTTGAGTATTAATTGGGACTACCGAACAATGATTATTAATTTCACCACTGATGGTTTCGACCATGTAGGCAAGTTGTGGGCCAAGCAAAATAAGGTCGGCCTTTGAGTATTCCTGACTCAATTTACCCAGATTAATCGCGTATACATTTAAATCACACCCCTGGCTTTGCGCATATTTACGCATTTTCGAGGCGACGATTGACGTCGACATCCCTTCATTGCACATCAGAATAATTGTTTTACCATTGGCATCAGCAAGTGATGGTGCAGCAGCAGGCATATCAATATTCACCACGGGTGCAGCCGTGTTGATCTCCATGCCAGCAAAGGCAGGCTGTAATTGTGCAGTCGCTGCGTCTTCAATAATTTTCTGGTTTTTGTTTTTGATAAGTGAACGCTCGTAAGCCATCAAGAATGGCAGATAAGCTATTACTCCAAACGCCAGTAATATCACCTGTAAAATCACATTACGGAAATCGCCACCGGAACCTAACCAACCCGATAACAGTGGCGGTACTGACCACGGAACATAAGCCACAATACGCGATACCATTCCCAGGTCGGTAGCAAAGTAAGCAATAATAAAGTTGATCTGCGGGAAGATGATAAATGGAATCATCATCAATGGGTTATAAAGCACCGGAAAGCCAAAGATAACCGGTTCATTAATATTAAACAGCCCAGGAGCTAATACAGTGCGGGCAAAGTTACGGTGGCTGGACATTTGACTGCGTAACATGATGGCCAGTAGTAACGACAGCGTACTACCCGTACCGCCGAGGAAACCGTATAAGTCACGGAATGGCAGCACAATAATATGTGGCGGCAATTGGCCATTCGCAAACGCCGTCATATTTTCCTGCATCGCGACCAATAATGGCGGTTCAAGAATGGGGTTGATAATGCCTGATGGATGTATGCCTAATGAAAACAATAAATTAGTTAAAGTAGTTAAGGTAATAAAGCCCGGTAGATTAGTCGTTAAGTGAACTAACGGTGCTTGTATCGTTTTTTGGATAACCTGATAAATCTCCATATGCGTTACTGTGCTGACCGCGAAAGCGGCAATAGCAAAGAGCCCAATGGTTAACATAATCGAAAACATAGCCTGGAATGACTGTGCCACCATGGGTGGAACCTCATCGCCAAGATTAATTTGCAGATGTTTATTCTTTGATACCCAGAGGAAAATAGTTGTCGCAATAACCGCCGTCAGTATCGCCAGGAACACGCCCCCTGCATTGGTCAGGCTGTAAGAGACAACGCCCGTCACATCAACAATAGTACCGCTACCCAATGGGGATAATTGAGTGTTTATCGGCATCAAAACAAAGAAAGAAGCCAGTGCAACCATCGCCGGTATAATTGGTGTATCAAACTTCTTTTTACTGGCGATATTATAAGAAATCAGTACCACTAACATCAGTGATAAAATATTCATCGTGCCATTAAGCACACGATCGCCAATATTCCTTACCAGGGTTAGTGTGTCGGGTGACACCCAACCTGACAACATTCCTTTCGGTGCCAGAATAACAAAATTAAGCATAATAAATAGCCCTGCCAGCACCAGGAAAGGTACGGCAATAACAAAGCTATCCCGCAAACTTCGCAGATGTACTTCAGAGGCCATTTTTTGCGATATATCGGTAATACGCCCAAGCAATGTTGATTCGGACATACAGTCACCTATTTTACGATGAGAATATAGAGAGATGGGCCGCGCTATTTTTATTTAGCCAGATGCAATTCGATTAGCTCTTGAATAAGTTCTTTGGCCAGCATTGCAGTCATTAGATGATCCTGTGCATGAACCATAATCAGATGCACCGGGACTTTCCCCTCTCCTTCATCATATTCAATCAACTGCGTTTGCGCGCTGTGCGCTTCTTTCGCGGCGACTTCCGATTGCGCCATTAATGCAATCGACTCGGCGACATTGCCCTTTTTGGCCTGTTGTAACGCCTGGAAAGCAAAACTTTTGCATTGCCCAGCGTTGACAATTAACCCCATGACTATTTCTTCGTAGTTCATTTCTTCAATCATGCTCATTCCCTTTACCCCATGTCAGAAATCGTATGCCATCCATTTAAAACTATATAGTTTTAGATAAAACATATATAGATCACAAAAAAAGCTATTGGTGGAAAATACATCAATTTCAGACAGCGCAAACTGCTCCGAAAAAGGAGGGCCGCCCCTTCTTCAGAGTGATGAGGCTAAGTATTTTTTGGGGATATCTGGAATACAGAACTGCGATGAAATCGCTTTCTTAGGGAGGAATAGCGCCACTTTCAGAGGTTTTTTCTGGAAAGTGGCGCTATAAAACTAAAACTTAGCCTGCTTGCTTCGCCGTTAACTCCGCAATACGCACAATAACCGCCACCGCTTTTTCCATCCCTTCCAGCGTCACAAACTCATGTTTGCCGTGGTAGTTATAGCCGCCAGTGAACAGGTTCGGGCAAGGTAAACCTTTGAACGACAACTGTGCGCCGTCTGTGCCGCCACGAATGGGTTTCATTATTGGCTCAATGTCGCAATCACGCATCGCCTGCTGAGCCACTTCCACAATGTATGGGTGCTCCGCCACTTTCTCGCGCATGTTGTAATAGCTGTCGTCGATTACCAGTTCGATATAGCAGTCCGGGTGCAGACCTTTACCGACTTTTTTTGCGATATCCATCATTTTGCGTTTACGGGCTTCAAACTGTTCGCGGTCAAAATCACGGATGATGTAGTGCATTTCCGCTTTATCAACCGAGCCTTTAATGCCGTGCAGATGGTAAAAACCTTCGTAGCCTTCGGTGCATTCCGGGCTTTCGTCGGTTGGCACTTCGGCATGAATGCGCGCAGCAATTGAAAGCGCATTCACCATCACCCCTTTGGCAGAACCAGGGTGAACGTTGTTGCCGACGATTTTGATCGTGACCGACGCCGCGTTGAAGTTTTCACATTCCAGTTCGCCCACGCCGCCGCCATCAACGGTATAGGCCCAGCGTGCATCGAAGGCTTCAACATCAAAAAACTTCGCGCCTTTACCGACTTCTTCATCCGGCGTAAACGCGACACGAATGTCGCCGTGCGGTATTTTTTTCTCTTTCAGAACCGCCATCGCCGTCATGATTTCGGCGATACCGGCTTTGTCATCTGCCCCGAGCAGCGTTTTACCGTCTGTGGTAATCAGCGTATGTCCAAGCAGCTGGTGCAGAACCGGGAACATCACCGGAGACAGCACTTCGTCGCCAATGCCCAGTGCAATGTCGCCACCGCGATAGTTTTCGACAATCTGCGGATTAACGTTTTTGCCCGTAAAATCAGGTGCCGTATCCACATGCGAGATAAAACCGATGGCCGGAACTTTTTTATCGACGGTAGACGGAAGTGTACCCATGACGGTGCCATGCTCGCCCAGAGTCACGTTCACCAAACCCATCTCTTCCATTTGCTCTTTGAGCAAGCGCAACAATTTCCACTGCCCTTCTGTGCTGGGCACTTGTTTTACGCCAGGCTTGGACTGCGTATCAAAAGAGACATATTGTAAGAAACGCTCAAGTACTTTATCCATGTCGCTACCCTCAATTTTTGTGACTTCATTATCAGTAAGCCACAAATGCAAATATTGCGTCAGGTCACTTTTAGCCCGGTAGAGATGAAAATAGTCACGAATGGGATGCATTGCGAGTGAATTTGGTGTTTGCTGCCTTAATCGTAATCGAGACCAGGTAGCACAAAAGCATCAAGGATTGGCGATTTCAATGCTTTGCCGTAGAATGCGTGCCCTTACTAAACGTGCAGAAACCGCAAGGTGGTTAATCACAAACCCCGCATCAGCCCGCAATTTGATGCGTCTTTTATGGGACAGCGTAAAAATTGAATAAGCAGCTTCGTTCGCTTTCACCGCTGGTAGAACTAGCGGGAGTAGGTAAGAGCTTTGATGGCAAAACCGTTATCTCTGATTTATCTCTCACCATTAATCATGGTGAATTTCTGACACTCCTTGGCCCTTCCGGCTGCGGCAAAACCACTGTGCTGCGCTTAATCGCCGGACTGGAAAGCGTTGATTCAGGCGCTATCTCCCTTGATAGCCAGGACATCACGCACGTTCCAGCCGAACATCGCCACGTTAATACCGTCTTCCAGAGCTACGCTCTGTTCCCTCACATGACCGTTTTTGAAAACGTTGCGTTCGGCTTAAGAATGCAAAAAACGCCTGCCGCCGAGATTACTCCGCGCGTGAACGAAGCGTTAAAAATGGTGCAGTTAGAGGAGTTTGCCCAGCGTTTACCGCACCAGCTTTCTGGTGGCCAGCAACAGCGTGTCGCAATTGCGCGCGCGGTGGTCAATAAACCACGTCTGTTACTGCTCGATGAGTCACTTTCCGCGCTCGATTACAAATTGCGCAAGCAGATGCAAAACGAATTAAAAGCACTCCAGCGTAAACTGGGCATCACTTTCGTGTTTGTGACTCACGATCAGGAAGAAGCGTTGACCATGTCCGACAGGATTGTGGTAATGCGCGATGGTCGCATTGAGCAAGACGGTACGCCGCGTGAGATTTACGAAGAACCGAAGAACCTGTTTGTGGCGAGCTTCATCGGTGAGATCAACATTTTTGATGCCACCGTGATTGAACGCGTCGATGAACAGCGTGTGCTTGCTAATGTTGAAGGCCGTGAATGCCATATTTACGTGACAATGCCCGTCACCGTAGGGCAGCGGTTGAAAGTGTTGTTGCGCCCGGAAGATCTGCGCGTCGAAGAAATTAATGATACCCACGTTGCCGATGGCTTGATTGGTTACGTCCGTGAACGAAACTACAAAGGCATGACGCTGGAATCTAACGTCGAGTTGGAAAACGGCAAAATGGTGATGGTCAGCGAATTTTTCAATGAAGATGATCCTGATTTTGACCATACGTTAGACCAGAAAATGGCGGTAACCTGGGTTGAAAGCTGGGAGGTAGTGCTGGCAGATGAAGAGCTCGCGTAAATTTCAGAACCTGGTGATCGCCACCATCGTCGGCTGGTTGGTGCTGTTTGTCTTCTTGCCCAACCTGATGATCATTGGGACAAGTTTCCTGACGCGTGATGATGCCAGTTTTGTCAGCATGGTTTTCACGCTGGATAACTACACCCGGCTGGCCGATCCTTTATATGCGCAGGTGCTGCTGCACTCGCTGAATATGGCGGCGATAGCCACCCTCGCCTGCCTGGTGCTGGGTTATCCGTTTGCCTGGTTCCTGGCTCGCCTGCCGGAACGTGTGCGCCCATTGCTGCTATTTTTGCTGATTGTCCCGTTCTGGACTAACTCACTCATTCGTATTTATGGGCTGAAAATTTTCCTTAGCACCAAAGGCTATCTGAATGCATTTTTGCTGTGGCTTGGCGTGATTGATACCCCGATTCGCATCATGTACACCGAAAGCGCCGTTATTCTTGGCCTGGTTTATATCCTGCTGCCCTTTATGGTGATGCCGCTGTATTCCAGCATTGAAAAGCTGGATAAGCCGCTGCTGGAAGCGGCGCGTGATTTGGGTGCCAGCAAGCTCCAGACCTTTATACGCATTATTATTCCGCTCACCATGCCGGGAATTATCGCCGGTTGTCTGTTGGTCATGCTGCCTGCGATGGGGCTGTTTTACGTTTCAGACTTAATGGGCGGAGCGAAAAACCTGCTGATTGGGAATGTGATTAAGAGCCAGTTCCTGAATATCCGCGACTGGCCGTTTGGTGCTGCCACCAGCATTACGCTGACGCTGGTGATGGGGCTGATGCTGCTGGTTTACTGGCGCGCCTCCCGTTTGCTGAACAAGAAGGTGGAATTAGAATGATGGGTCGCCTGCTCCGCGGCGGCTTTATGACCGCCATTTATGCGTATCTGTACATCCCGATCATTATTTTGATCGTCAACTCGTTTAACAGTTCGCGTTTCGGCATTAACTGGCAAGGCTTTACCGGCAAGTGGTACAGCCTGCTGATGAACAACGACAGCCTGCTGCAAGCGGCGCAACACTCGCTGACGATGGCAGTGTTTTCCGCCACTGCGGCAACGCTGATTGGCTCGTTAACGGCAGTGGCGCTGTATCGCTATCGTTTTCGCGGTAAACCGTTCGTCAGCGGCATGTTATTCGTAGTGATGATGTCGCCCGACATCGTAATGGCAATTTCGCTGCTGGTGCTGTTTATGCTACTGGGCGTGTCGCTCGGCTTCTGGTCGCTGCTGTTTTCGCACATCACTTTCTGCCTGCCGTTTGTGGTTGTCACGGTTTATTCCCGACTGAAAGGGTTTGATGTGCGTATGCTGGAAGCGGCGAAAGACCTGGGTGCCAGCGAACTCACCATTTTGCGCAAGATCCTGCTGCCACTCGCCATGCCTGCGGTTGCTGCGGGCTGGTTGCTCAGTTTTACCCTGTCGATGGACGATGTAGTGGTTTCCTCGTTTGTCACCGGGCCAAGTTATGAAATTTTACCGTTGAAGATTTACTCAATGGTGAAGGTGGGTGTTTCGCCTGAGGTGAACGCACTTGCCACCATTCTGTTGGTTCTCTCGCTGGTCCTGGTGGTTGCCAGTCAGCTTATTCTTCGTGATAAAACTAAAATTCAGGGGACGTTAAAATGAAAAAATGGCCACGCCACCTGCTAGCTGCGGGCGCTCTGGCACTGGGTATGGGCGCTGCACATGCTGACGATAGCAAGACGCTGTATTTCTATAACTGGACCGAGTATGTGCCGCCAGGCCTGCTTGAGCAGTTCACCAAAGAAACCGGCATCAAAGTGATTTATTCGACTTACGAGTCGAATGAAACCATGTACGCCAAGTTGAAAACCTATAAACAGGGCTCGTACGATTTAGTCGTACCGTCGACCTACTTTGTGGCGAAAATGCGCAAAGAAGGCATGATCCAGAAGATCGACAAAAGCCAACTGAGCAACTTCAAAAACCTCGATCCCGAAGTGCTCAACAAGCCGTTTGATCCCAACAACGACTACTCCATTCCTTATATCTGGGGTGCTACGGCGATTGGTGTAAACAGTGATGCCATCGACCCGAAAACCATTACCAGTTGGGCAGATTTGTGGAAACCTGAATATAAACAAAGCCTGCTACTTACCGACGACGCCCGCGAAGTGTTCCAGATGGCGTTGCTGAAACTGGGTTATTCCGGCAACACTACCGATCCCAAAGAGATTGAAGCGGCGTATCACGAATTGCAAAAGCTGATGCCAAATGTGGCGGCTTTCAACTCCGATAACCCGGCCAACCCGTATATGGAAGGGGAAGTGAATCTCGGTATGGTGTGGAATGGTTCGGCGTACGTGGCGCGCCAGGCAGGCACTCCGCTGGAAATCGTCTGGCCGAAAGAAGGCGGTATTTTCTGGATGGATAACCTGTCTATTCCGGCAAACGCCAAAAACGTAGACGGTGCGCTAAAGCTGATTAACTTCCTGCTACGCCCCGACGTTGCAATGCAAGTTGCTGAAACTATTGGCTACCCGACCCCCAACCTTGAAGCGCGTAAGCTGCTGCCAAAAGAAGTGTCCGGCGATAAAACGCTGTATCCCGATGAAGCCGTTTTGAAAAACGGTGAATGGCAGAACGATGTTGGCGATGCCAGCGCAATTTATGAGTCTTATTTTCAGAAATTGAAGGCTGGACGTTAATTTTTGCTCAGTTCGCCCTCACCCCAACCCTCTCCCTGCCAGGAGAGGGAGCAGACAATTTAATGTCTTTTAGCTCCTCCCCCTGACAAGGGGGAGGTTGGGTGGGGGTCTGGCCGAGGAGGGTTTTACGACAACCCTTTGAGCAAACGCTCCACGTACTCCGGCACCACTTCACTGGCTAAGCCGTAGAATTTCTCTTCAAACTCGCTGCCAACCTGGCTTGGTTCAAGATTTAACTCAACGGTATGAGCGCCTTGTAAGCGGGCTTCATGGACAAATCCGGCTGCCGGATAAACATGGCCTGATGTGCCGATAGCAATAAAGTAATCTGCCGTCGCAATCGCCTGATAAATCTCATCCATACCCAGCGGCATTTCGCCAAACCACACCACATGCGGACGCAACGGTGCGGAAAGCTGGCAGCAATGGCAGCGGTCTTCGCGGGTAATATCCCCTTTCCACTCCAACACTTGTCCACTGCGCGCACAGCGTACTTTCAGCAGTTCGCCATGCATGTGGATAATGTTTTTATTACCCGCTCGTTCATGAAGATTATCAATATTCTGCGTCACCAACAGGAAGTGATCGCCCAGCTCTTCTTCAAGCCTTGCCAGCGCCAGATGTGCTGCATTGGGCTGAATTTCTGACTGTTGAAGTTGCTGACGGCGGGCGTTGTAAAACGCCTGCACCAGTTCTGGGTCACGAGCAAAACCTTCCGGCGTTGCCACATCTTCCACCCGGTGTTCTTCCCATAAGCCATCAGTGGCGCGGAAAGTACGAATGCCTGACTCAGCGGAAATACCCGCTCCGGTCAGAACCACAACTCTGGGTTTTTCCATCGCTTCGGGTCCAGGAATATCTCTGAAAAAAGCACGCTGACGCAGGCGTTGCCTCAGCAAGCGTTTAGTTTTGCGGAACCGGCTTAGCCGATGTTGACGACGCGATAACATAATTTACTCCGTGAGATGGAGGAATGCGGCACCACGCATACCACCGGCATCACCATGTCGCGCAGGTTCAATGCGCGGTACTTTTGCCACTGGCAGAAGATACTTAGGCAGACGCTCAGGCAGTTGCTGGTACATCTCAGTAAAGTTAGATAACCCACCGCCAATCACTACCAGATGTGCATCAATTGCCGTGAGCAGGCTACCCAGGCAGCAGGCTAATAGCTCAACAAAGCGGTCAGCGTGTGCAATCGCTTTATCATCACCGGCACGGAAACGCGCGACAATTTCTTTGGAATCCAGTGGTTCAGAGTAGAAGTGTTGGTAGACCCATGCAAATCCACGCCCGGAAAGATAGTTTTCGATACAGCCATGCTGGCCGCAACCACAGCGCGTTAAGGGAATATCACGACCCAGAACGTCAAGCGCATCAACCGGCAGACGCGTATGCCCAAACTCGCCAGTAATGTAGTTTCGTCCAGTAATAGACTTACCGTTGACGATGATCCCACCGCCAACACCCGTGCCGAGGATCAGCCCCATCACGACAGGATAATCACGGAATTCATCATCCCAGGCTTCGGATAGCGCAAAGCAGTTTGCGTCGTTATCCAGACGCACGTCGCGTTCTAACAGCGCACACAGGTCGGCTTTTAACGGTTTGCCGTTCGCAGCGGGGACGTTAGCCGCATAAAGTGTGCCGTCGTCGGTTACCGGCATGCCAGGAATACCGATACCCACTGAGCCCTTGATACCAAAACGACTATCAGCAGCCTTAACCAGAGAACCGATAGCCGCTAAAAAGTTCTCATAACTGTCGTGCGGGGTGGGAACACGCGTTTCCCATTGCAACCGACGATCCTGGTCATAGACCCCAAGAGCCATTTTCGTGCCACCAATGTCAAATCCGTAATACATTGAGCCCCCAAATTGTTGAATTTATTGTCCGCTAAGCACTCGCGCGGGATCGATATTACTTGCACGCCGTGCCGGATACCAACTGGCGAGCAAACTCAGTAACAACGCTGTGATCAGGACATAAAATACGTCCAGCCAATGAAGTTCAGATGGCAGGAAGTCAATAAAGTAGATATCGCCGGACAAGAATTGATGACCGATGAGCTTTTCAATCACGCGGATAATGTTGGTCAATTGCCAGGAGGCCAGAACCCCGACAATCACACCGCTCACGCTGCCCAATAGCCCCGCTAACAGCCCGTACCAGACGAAAATGGCGCGAATCAAACCGTCTTTCGCCCCAAGAGTACGCAGTACGGCAATATCGCTGCTCTTATCTTTAACCGCCATCACCAGCGTGGAAACGATGTTGAAACAGGCCACGCCGATAACCAGCACCATCGCCAGATACATAATGGCGCGGATCATCTGGATATCGCGGTACATGTAGCCGTAGGTGCCAATCCAGCTTTTGATGTAGACGTAAGCGTTGGTCACTTCGCCCGCATCGCGCACCAGTTGGTTAGCTTTGAAGACATCATTCACTTTGATGGCGATGCCTGTGACACTGTCACCCATGTCCAGATAGCCTTGCGCATCCGCCATTGGCACCATGGCAAAGCTATGATCAAGCTGGCCGCTGAGAGCCAGAATGCCTTCAACTTGCAGGCGAACACGCTTCGGTTGCAGCAGTTTCGTGCCACCGTCGCTGTTCGGGATCATGATGGAAATCCAGTCGCCCTGCTTCACTTTCAGGGCATCGGCAACACCTTTACCAATAATGATTTGCTGCTGGCCGGCCTTAAAGTTTTGCCAGGCGTTGTTTTGCACAAATTGCGGCAATGCGCTGAGGTGAACTTCCTGAGCAGGATCAACACCTTTTACCTGAATAGCTCGCAGGTTTGGCCCACTTTCCACCAGGCCAGTAAAGTTGATATACGGTGCCGCTGCTGCAATCCCTTTTACTTTTTCAACGCGCTGTAAAACGCCGCTCCAGTCATGGAACGGTTGGTTAACGGGCTCAATTTCACCGTGCGGTACAACCGCCAGGACACGGTTATTAAGCTCGCGTTCGAAACCGTTCATTGCGCTCAGCCCCACAATCAATACCGCCACGCCTAACGCGATACCCAAAGTAGAGATGATTGAAATCAGTGACACCATGCCGCTGCGACGACGCCCGCGGCTAAAACGTAAACCAATAAGCAGTGACAGTGGCGAAGCCATTAATCGGCTCCCATCAAAGTCAGATCGCTGGTCAGGCGGCCATCACGCATTTCCAGCTGGCGGGACATGCGACTCGCCAGTTGCAGGTCGTGAGTCACCACCAGGAATGCGGTTCCCTGGCGCACATTCAGCTCACCGAGAAGCTCGAAAATGCTGTCTGCGTTACGCGCATCCAGGTTACCGGTAGGTTCATCGGCCAGCACCAGACGCGGGTTATTCACCAGAGCACGCGCAATCGCCACACGTTGACGTTCGCCACCGGAAAGCTCCGAAGGACGGTGATTGCTTCGGTGATCAAGCCCTACGGCTTTGAGCATTTCCAGCGCACGCTGTTTGGTTTCATCGGTATTCTTTTTAGCGATTAGCAGCGGCATCGCGACGTTTTCCATCGCGGTGAAATCAGGCAGCAAATGGTGGAACTGGTAAATAAAGCCCAGTTCGCGGTTACGCAATTCGGCTTTCGCGGAAGACGACATTGAACTCATCGGCTTGCCGTTGAAAATCACATCGCCGGAAGTCGGCGTATCCAGCCCGCCCAGCAGATGCAGCAGCGTACTTTTGCCGGAGCCGGAGCTACCCACAATCGCCATTAACTCGCCGGTATTAATGCTGAAGCTGACATCGTGCAACACGTCGGTTTGCACTTTGCCTTCCTGATAGCGTTTGCACAGCTTGTCACACTGCAACAGGACAGAATTACTCATAACGTAAAGCCTCAGCGGGAAGAGTCGCGGCAGCACGCCACGATGGGTAAAGCGTGGATAACAACGCGACGGCCATCGCAATAATCGCAATGACAACAACTTGTACAGGGTCGATGGCAACCGGCAGCGCCGCGCCATCCAGCAATGCGCCAATAATCGGCATCAGGTTATTCAGCTGGCTGGCAAGTAACGCGCCTAACAACGCGCCAAGCAGTGCGCCAATCACGCCAGCACTTGCCCCTTGCACCATAAACACCGCCATGATTTGGCGACGCGTCAGCCCCTGGGTCTGGAGAATGGCGACTTCGCCTTGTTTTTCCATGACCAGCAGGCCAAGAGAAGTAATGATGTTAAACGCGGCAACCGCCACAATCAGGCTTAACAGCAGCCCCATCATATTTTTTTCCATGCGCACGGCCTGGAACAGTTCACCTTTGCGTTCGCGCCAGTCTTTCCATTCGGTGCCCTTTGGCAACGTTTGTTGGCTCAGCACATCCACTTTCAGCGGCTCAGCCAGCCACAGACGCCAGCCGGTAATATTACCCAGCGGATAACGCATCAGGCGGGACGCATCCTGCTGGTTCACCAGCATTTGATAACCGTCGACTTCGCTGCTGGCGGCAAACGTGCCAATCACCGTAAACAGGCGCTGGCTTGGCAAACGACCCATCGGCGTAAACTGGCTGGCAGACGGCACCATTACACGGATGCTGTCGCCACGTTTAATGCCCAGTTGTCCGGCGAGCTGTTCACCCAGAATAATGTTGTATTGCCCGGCAACTAAGTCGGTTTGCTTCACGTTTACCAGGAATGGTGAAAGCGGATCTTTTTCTTCTGGCTTCACGCCCAGCATCACGCCCACAGCAACACTTTTCGCGCTTTGCAGCACCACATCACCGGTTGTGATTGGAGCCACGCGCGTGACGCCTTCGAGTTTGAGATCTTTCGCTGGAAGTGTTTCGGGATTAATGGAGCCACCAGGCGAGGTGATTATCGCTTGCGGCATCAGCCCAAGAATGTTGTTTTGCAGCTCTCGCTCGAAGCCGTTCATCACGGAAAGCACCGTGACCAGAGCCATTACGCCAAGCGTAATACCGATAGTCGACAGCCAGGAGACGAAGCGACCGAAACGGTCAGCTGCTCGCCCACGCATGTAGCGCAGGCCTATAAATAACGCGACAGGTTGATACATGTATTCCGTCTTGTGGCAGTTGCGGATGCAAAGTTGGCGAGAAGTATATAAGCGATACCCTATCAAGTAAATGAAACGTAACGTTTTTTAGATTTTTCGGAACAGGTGAAATACCAATAAAATCAAAATCATAACATCTTGTTTTCGCTGTAAAGCTGCACAAAAACGGTTATTAATTGACCCTGCGGAATATCTGAAAACTTCCGAATTATTACAAAAACAGACAAATCAGGTAAAAAAATGCCCGTCAATCTTCCACCCTGAAAGCAAATACACGCCAACAGAAAATAAAGCCATCGCATGAAAAACAAACAATTATGGATAAATCATATCAAAGGGCTGTGCATCTGCCTTGTGGTTATCTATCACTCAGTCATTACTTTTTATCCGCATCTGACCCAGTTATCCGCCGGATTGCCGGAATACATCGCTAAAAGCTGGATTTACCTGAATCTCTATCTGGCACCGTTTCGGATGCCGGTGTTTTTCTTCATTTCGGGCTTTTTGATTACCCGCTACATTGAGGCGGTAAAATGGCGCGACTGCGTAGATAAACGCCTCTGGAATATCTTTTATGTCCTGCTGTTGTGGGGCGTTTTGCAGTGGCTGGGGATTACGTTAATCAACCAGTGGCTGGCGCCAGAACTGGTGCGGAACCCAGCATCTAATGCCGCGTATTCGGAAACCCTGTTGCAATTTGCCACCAGCATGGCAAAGGCCAGCACCAGCCTTTGGTATCTCTACGCGTTGGTACTTTATTTCCTGGTGTTCAAAAGCCTGCGCCAGTACAAAGTGCCGGTTATCGTGATGTTGCTGGCAATAAACGTCGTCATCAGCTTTATGCCGTTGCCTTGGTGGGGCATGAACAGCGTGGTGCGTAATATGTGTTATTACGGACTTGGCGCGTGGTTTGGCCCACAGCTAATGAGCAGCATGAAATCGTTTGATGCCCGTAAGCACCCGCTAATCTGTGCAGTAGCCGCCCTGCTCTCTGTCGCGTTGTATCTGGTAAACGTCCCGGTATTAATTTCCGTGGTGTCGATTTTTGTCATCATGAAACTGTTTTATCTTCTCGACGGCTGGCGTGAAAGCCGTAGCGACGCCTTCCTGAATATTGTGGGCTCCAACACCATTGCGATTTACACCACCCATCGCATCATCATTGAAGCGCTGAGCTTGTTTATGATTGGGCAAATCAATCACGGCCTGCTTTCTGACAAGTTACTTCTGGTGGTGTTGATGGTTTATCCGTTTGCCAGTCTGGCAATTTGTACGCTATTCGGTTTAGGCTTCAGAAAATTATCCCGTGCGTTGTGCGGCGATATGTTCTTCTCACCGCCCGCCAGAATGGTTACGGCGACGCAAGCGCGATAAACGGTGTTGCCGATTCTGTTGCTAATACAAAACGATCGCGGATAATAAACAACATCGTTTGTGAAGTAGCCAACACCCCTACAGCTTGAAAGATAAGGGGTATAAACGGCGCAACCTGAGAGATTCTGACAGCCGCTATGCCTGAAAACTATCGCTATTCCTTACCTGTAAAAGCTGGCGATCAGCGCCAGCTTGGGGAACTTACCGGTTCTGCCTGCGCAACTGAGGTTGCCGAAATCGTCGAACGCCATAATGGCCCGGTGGTGCTGATAGCCCCGGATATGCAGAATGCCCTGCGTCTGCATGACGAAATCAGCCAGTTTACGGAAAGCCTGGTGGTGAATCTTGCCGACTGGGAAACGCTGCCCTACGACAGTTTCTCGCCGCACCAGGAAATCATCTCTTCGCGTTTGTCGACGCTGTATCAGCTGCCAACCATGCAGCGCGGCGTGCTAATCCTGCCGGTCAATACCCTGATGCAGCGCGTTTGCCCGCACAGCTATTTACACGGCCACGCGCTGGTGATGAAAAAAGGCCAGCGTTTGTCGCGCGATAATCTGCGCAGCCAGTTAGAACAGGCCGGTTATCGCAGTGTCGATCAGGTAATGGAGCACGGTGAATTTGCGACCCGTGGCGCATTGCTCGATTTGTATCCGATGGGCAGCGACCAACCTTATCGTATCGACTTTTTCGATGATGAAATCGACAGCCTGCGCGTGTTTGACGTTGACACTCAGCGCACGCTTGAAGAAGTTGATGCCATCAACTTGTTACCGGCGCATGAATTCCCGACCGATAAAACTGCTATCGAGCTGTTCCGCAGTCAGTGGCGCGACAAGTTTGATGTGAAGCGCGAACCCGAACACATCTACCAGCAAGTCAGTAAAGGTATGCTCCCTGCCGGGATTGAATACTGGCAGCCGCTGTTCTTTAGCGAACCTTTACCTGCGCTGTTTAGCTATTTCCCGAAAAACACCTTGCTGGTGAATACCGGTGACATCGAAACCAGCGCTGAACGCTTCTGGCAGGATACGTTTGCCCGTTTCGAAAATCGTGGCGTTGACCCAATGCGTCCGCTGCTGCCGCCGGAAAGCCTGTGGCTGCGCGTAGACGAACTGTTCAGCGAACTGAAAACCTGGCCGCGCATTCAGCTCAAAACTGAAACGCTGGCCGACAAAGCCGCATTCACCAATCTGGGTTATCGCCCATTGCCAGACCTTGCGGTTCAGGCCCAACAGAAAGCGCCGCTCGATAGCTTGCGCAAATTCCTCGAATCTTTCACGGGGCCAGTGGTGTTTTCCGTAGAAAGTGAAGGCCGCCGTGAAGCGCTTGGCGAACTGCTGGCACGCATCAAAATTGCACCAAAGCGTATCTACCGTCTTGATGACGCGGTGGATAATGGCCGCTATCTGATGCTGGGTTCCAGCGAACACGGCTTTATCGATACCCTGCGCAACCGGGCGCTAATCTGCGAAAGCGATTTACTGGGTGAGCGCGTTAGCCGTCGCCGCCAGGATAGCCGCCGCACGATTAACCCGGACACGTTGATTCGCAACCTGGCCGAGCTACGTACCGGGCAACCGGTGGTGCATCTCGAGCATGGCGTTGGTCGATATGCGGGTTTAACCACGCTTGAAGCCGGTGGTATTACCGCTGAATACCTGATGCTGACGTACGCTGGCGACGCAAAACTATACGTGCCTGTTTCATCACTGCATTTAATTAGCCGTTATGCGGGCGGTGCCGAAGAAAATGCGCCGTTGCATAAACTCGGCAGCGATGCCTGGTCGCGCGCGCGTCAGAAAGCAGCAGAGAAAGTACGCGATGTAGCGGCAGAATTACTGGATATTTACGCGCAACGCGCCGCTAAAACGGGCTTCGCGTTTAAACAAGATCGCGAACAATATCAAATGTTCTGCGACGCCTTCCCGTTTGAAACCACGCCAGATCAGGCTCAGGCCATCAACGCCGTATTAAGCGATATGTGCCAGCCGCTGGCAATGGACCGCCTGGTCTGTGGCGATGTGGGCTTTGGTAAAACCGAAGTTGCGATGCGTGCCGCATTCCTTGCGGTGGAAAACAACAAGCAGGTAGCGGTTCTTGTGCCAACTACCCTGCTTGCTCAGCAGCATCTGGATAACTTCCGTGACCGCTTCGCTAACTGGCCGATGCGCATCGAAATGCTGTCCCGTTTCCGTACAGCCAAAGAACAAACGCAAATTCTTGAAGAAGCGCGAGAAGGCAAAGTCGACATTCTTATCGGCACGCATAAGCTGCTGCAAAATGATGTGAAGATGAAAGATCTCGGCCTGCTGATTGTCGATGAAGAACACCGCTTTGGCGTGCGCCATAAAGAACGCATCAAGGCAATGCGCGCCGATGTTGATATCCTGACGCTAACTGCCACGCCAATTCCGCGTACGCTGAATATGGCCATGAGCGGAATGCGTGATTTGTCGATTATCGCCACACCTCCGGCGCGCCGTCTGGCAGTAAAAACCTTTGTGCGTGAATACGACAGCTTAGTGGTTCGCGAAGCGATTCTTCGTGAAGTGCTGCGTGGCGGCCAGGTTTATTATCTTTTCAACGATGTGGAAAATATTCAGAAAGCGGCAGACAAACTCGCCGAACTGGTGCCAGAAGCACGTATCGCCATTGGTCATGGTCAAATGCGTGAGCGTGAACTGGAACGAGTGATGAACGATTTCCACCACCAGCGTTTTAACGTGCTGGTGTGCACCACGATCATCGAAACCGGTATCGATATTCCAACCGCCAATACCATTATCATCGAACGTGCAGACCATTTTGGCCTCGCGCAGTTACACCAGTTGCGTGGGCGCGTCGGGCGTTCGCACCATCAGGCTTACGCGTGGCTGTTAACACCGCATCCAAAAGCAATGACTACGGATGCACAGAAACGCCTGGAAGCTATCGCCTCGCTCGAAGATTTGGGTGCAGGCTTTGCGCTGGCGACACACGATCTGGAGATTCGTGGTGCCGGTGAATTGCTCGGTGAAGGCCAAAGCGGTTCGATGGAAAGCATCGGCTTCTCGCTTTACATGGAGATGCTGGAAAACGCCGTCGATGCACTCAAAGAAGGCCGTGAGCCGTCGCTTGAAGATTTGACCAGCAGCCAGACCGAAGTCGAACTGCGTATGCCTGCCCTGCTGCCGGATGATTTCATTCCAGATGTGAACACGCGCCTGTCGTTCTATAAGCGCATCGCCAGTGCAAAAACTGAACATGAGCTTGATGAACTGAAAGTGGAATTGATCGACCGCTTCGGCATGCTGCCGGATGCCGCGCGTAATCTGCTGGATATTGCCGCATTGCGCCAGCAAGCACAGAAACTCGGCGTGCGTAAAATTGAAGGGAACGATAAAGGCGGGGTGATTGAGTTTGCCGAGAAGAACCATGTCAATCCGGTTTGGTTGATTGGGTTATTGCAAAAACAACCGCAGCATTACCGTCTTGATGGGCCGACGCGACTCAAATTCTTTGAAGATCTCGCTGACCGCAAAGCCCGCATGGAATGGGTGCGCAACTTTATGCACCAGTTAGCACAGAACGCCATAGCTTAATCTTTCCCAGGTCGGGCTAGCGCAAGCGACACCCGACTAAAACCTTTACACATCCTTTCATTTCGCCAGGGTTTCCCGACACCCTCACCTGCCATAATCATCGATTAACTTTTTTATAACATTAATGATTATAGGGTTTACCGTGATGACCTCTTTGAGCGTTTTATCATCTCACAAGGCGCGCGCCGCACGCTGGCTGGCGTCGATTATGCTGGTTAGCGCAACGCTGACCTCTTTTGCCGCAAACGCCAATTCCTATCCTCTGCCTGCTGAAGGCAGCCGTTTGATCGGCCAGAATTTCTTCCATGTGGTGCAAAATGACGGGGGCTCGCTTGAAGCTATCGCCAAAAAGTACAACGTGGGCTTCCTCGCTTTGCTACAGGCAAACCCAGGTGTTGATCCTTATGTTCCGCGTTCAGGCAGTGTGCTGACTATTCCGCGCCAAATGTTGCTGCCCGATGCACCACGCGAAGGGCTGGTAATGAATCTTGCCGAACTGCGCGTGTATTACTATCCAAAAGGCCAGAACAGCGTAACGGTTTACCCGATTGGCATCGGCCAACTCGGCGGCGATACGGTGACGCCAACCATGGTGACCACTGTGTCGGATAAACGCGCTAATCCGACATGGACGCCAACAGCCAATATTCGTGCCCGTTACCTGGCTAACGGCATCAAACTGCCTGTTGTGGTTCCGGCTGGGCCAGATAACCCTATGGGTCACCATGCGATTCGCCTTGCAGCCTTTGGCGGCGTTTACCTGCTTCACGGCACCAATGCGGACTTTGGTATTGGTATGCGCGTCAGTTCTGGTTGTATTCGCCTGCGCGATGACGACATCAAAGCGTTGTATAAAGATATGCCGGTGGGTACGCCTGTCCGCATCATCAACACCGCCATTAAAACCTCGGTGGAGCCTGACGGCACGCGCTTAGTTGAAGTGCATCAGCCGCTGTCTAAAGATATTAACGACGACCCGAAAGTGTTGCCGATTGTGCTCACCGAGCAGATGAAACAGTTCCAGGCCGCACCGGAAACCGATGCGACCGTAATGGAACAAGCCATGGAGCATCGTTCTGGAATGCCAATTGACGTGAACGCACATAACGTAGCCATCAACGAAATCTAATTTTTCTGACCCCTTCAGAAATGCAAAAGGCCTCGTTTTTCAACGGGGCCTTTTTCGTGGCAAGTTTTATAAATCAGCGCAATGAGGGGGTAACGCTTATTTATAAATTACAGCAGTACCATGCAGAGTGTTCGGGCCGGTTACTGAAGTGATGCGGAATGAACTTGCGCCCATTTGTTCTGCTTTCTCAGCCAGTTGTGCTTCCAGAGAACCCAGGTTAGTCCCGGCGGTTGCGCTCACGGTACCGACTTTCTGTTGGCCTGCTGGCGTTGCCTGAACTTCAACAGCGGCGAAGCTTGCAAAAGAGATTGAGCTAAGAACAACAGCAGCGATAAGAGTTTTTACGTTTTTCATGTTATTTACCTTGAGCAGATGATTTGGAAGGCCGCTAAGTCATTTACTTAACGATCGATAACTAAATGATAGATGTGATCTGCGTCACACGTCAAACTATTTTTATAACGGTCGTTAACTATTTTATAAAAATACTATTTTTCATAAGCATAGGATTAAATTATTTTTAATCAGCAGCCTCTGGCTAGTGCGTGCTATTATTTTTATAATGATCGTTCACTAAACAGACAAAGGTTAAACGGTAGATATGTCATCTGATATCAGTTGCATCAAAAAAAGCCGTGGCCGACCGAAGGTGTTTGACAGGGAAGCAGCACTCGACAAGGCCATGGCTTTGTTCTGGCAACACGGTTACGAAGCCACCTCTATGGCGCATTTGGTTGAAGCAACGGGTGCAAAAGCCCCGACGCTGTATGCGGAGTTCACCAATAAAGAGGGGTTATTCCGAGCGGTGTTGGATCGTTATATCGCTCGCTTTGCGCAAAAACACGAAGCCTGTTTGTTCTGCGAAGAACGCACGCTTGAAGAAGCGCTGGAAGATTATCTTTCTATTGTGGCGAAGCTGTTTACGGATAAAGACACCCCATCGGGTTGCTTCATCATCTGTACCTCGTCAGTGCTGGCAGCTTCGTCGGAAGATATTTCCGCAGTGATAAAAGCACGCCACGCGGTACAGGAAAAAACCCTGGTGCATTTTTTGGAAAAACGCCGGGAAAAAGGCGAAATCCCAGCCACCAGCTGTGTGCACAAACTGGCTAAATACTTGTGTTGTATTATTCAGGGAATGTCGGTCAGCGCGCGTGAAAACGCCAGTTATGAGGAACTGATGCAGATAGTGAATACGACGATGCGATTGTTACCTGAACTGAAAAAAATCTGATATTGCAGCAGACTGATTAAAAATCAGTCTGCTTTTTACGCACGTACACATATTCTCACTCGACCACGGCGCAATAGTCATTTAAAACATAAGGACTCTAATGATAGATACGACTTATATTTCGTAGGATCTTAATTATGTTGGCAGGTTTTATTGGTTTAGGTTCGGTCATCGAAACTGCATATCTTCCGGCTTTACGCCGCATGTCTTTTCCTGCTCTTGAATGTTACGGTTATGACGCCGATCCAGCACGTCAGAATGAGGGTATCTCGCGTTGCGAATCTCTTGCAGCGTTGCTGGCAATGCCGCTCGACATCGTTTTGATCACCACCTCTTCACTTCATCATCTTCCGGTGCTTGAAGCCGTACTGCAAAGTAACGTACCCGCCATTGTGGTTGAAAAACCGGTCGCTGCTACGCTTGAGCAACTTAAGAGACTCCAGGCATTACTCAAAGATCCGCAAATTGCCGCTCGCGTTCTGGCATTAGATCACTGGATGGTTCGCACCCAGGCCTGCAATTACATTCAAAGCATCAATGAAATAAGTCGTATTGAAGGTTTTCTACTTGAGCCAAGCGGCTTTAATGCGGCGGGTGAAGCCATTGCCCTGAACTTCGCCACAGGAGAAGCGGATACTCGCCAGTTGCGCCACCCTGACGGTGTCATTGTGGATATCGGTACCCACACACTCGCCATGATGCGTGAAACTCTCCACCAGCTCGGCGGTAATGACCAGTTGAGTATTGAACTTAGCTACGCACGTGACCGGCTGGGTAACGCTATTTCAACCGGAGATTTTACCACTGCCGAAGGCGAAGCCCTGCTAACCGGTACCCTCAGCGAGATCCCGTTTACTCTACATCTCAACAAATATGCCGGGCCTGCGGGCGCGCAAAAGGGTATGCGTATTTATCTTCACGATGGGCAAATCATCAATATCGATCGTGAAGGCATAAACGAAGTGGTTGAGCGGATATCGGAAAAGAGTACCGTGCGCAATACTCTTGCCGGGCCGCTCTATGACCGATGCTTGCATGATGTGGTGTTTGGTGAAACCAGGCTATTTTTGCGGGCACCAGAGAAAGTGCCTGCGTACACCCAGCGACGGATAGCAGAGGTGACTGCATTGTTGGAATTACAGCAGCAATTACGTGGCCGTCACGAGTAAAAATTAAAGCCGCGGTGCGTGACAATTCACAGGGGAATCCGTCCACGCATCACGGTCCATTTTCTTCACGAAAATTATTTGACTGATCGTTCCATAATCAATACTATGCGGCCTCAACTCATTTCAAGTCCTCCATCCCTATGAGTGCAGAAAAACCAACCTTTCCGGGTCGTCCACGTAAGTTCGAAGACAGGGATGTTATTGATGCTGCCGTCGCTGTTTTTAGCGCCAATGGCTATGCGGGTACCTCTGCGCAAGATTTATGCGATGGCACAGGATTAGGGCGGGGAAGCTTATATAATGCCTTTGGTAGCAAGCAAGCTCTGTACGAGCAAGCTTTGTTGCGCAGCCATGAGCAAACAATGTCAGCACAGTTAGCAATACTCACACAATCTGGTCTGGTAAAAGAGCGGTTACATACCCTTCTGCTCTGGGGTATTGCCGAAGATCTTTCTCAGCCGGAACAGCATGATGCAATGGTCTTATTTTCAGCACTTGAGATGGGCAGCAAAGATGAAGCCGTTGCCAGTCTGAATAATGAATATCGCCAGCGCTTAGAGCAAACGCTGGTCGCCGTATTTATCGAAGGCCAACAAAGCGGTGAACTAGGCAATAAAGCATCCGCCGTCGAGATGGCAAGAGGTTTTATGGCAGGCTATTACGGTTTACGCGTACTCAATAAAAACATTTCAGATAGAAAAATCCTAGAAGATGTTGTCGCTGGTCTGTTAATCAACTTATAAATTCAAGTGTAAAAGTTCATTAATTGCCCACATCCATTTTTGTAATGATCATTCCAATACAGGGAGAAAATTAAAAGTCATGCCATTAGTCGTCTATATTTTAGGGTTGGCCATTTTTTCATTAGGTACAGCAGAGTTAATGGTAGCGGGTATGATGACCACGCTATCTGAAGCATTTGGCGTTACTGTCGGTGAAGTTGGGCATTTGATTTCGTATTATGCATTCGGTGTAATGCTCGGCGGCCCAGTATTAACCTACGCTTTCCTTAAATTTAAAGCCCAATATCGAACTACGTTATTATGGCTATTAGGGCTCTATGTTGCCGTGCAGGGATTAAGTGTCTTTGTCAGTGATTATAATGTGTTAGTCGCTATTCGAATCGTGACGGGTATTTTGTGCGCCGGGTGTTTAAGTCTTTCCCTAGCGACAAGTATGGCCCTTGTGACTGTAGAAAATCGCCCGCGAGCAGCGTCAATAGTGATAGCCGGTTTTATGGTGTCCAACGTCTTTGGTGTCCCTATAGCGACCATTATTGACCAACACTGGGGCTGGCAAGTAAGTTTTGGACTGGTCGCAGTCCTGGTTTTGATATGCCTGTTAGCATTAGTCCGGTTATTACCACAAATGACCGGCGGTTGTTCTATTAAGATGGCCGAAGAGATTCAGGCATTTAAAAATAAAGCCTACTGGAAAGCCTGCGCAACCAGTTGTTTAATCTTAGGTGCAAGCTTTGCTGCGTTCAGCTATTTTGTTCCGGTACTGACGGATGTCTCTGGATTTACAATGCAAACGGTTCCCTTCATTCTGATGCTTTACGGGCTAGCCAATATTGTCGGAAATATGGTGACAGGACGTCTGGCATATCGTCACAGTTTAGCCGTTATGGTTATTGGCTTAACGATATTAAGCATTTCTCTGCTCGGAATGGCACTGTTTGTGCAATATCAGTCGATAGCTATTCTGGCCGTCATCGTTATCGGTTTATCGGGTGTACCAATGAATCCGGCAATGATGGCACGTATTGTCAGCGTGGCGCATCCTGGTCCAATGGTTAATGCGGTTCATACTTCTGTGATTAATATTGGATTAGGTGGCGGTTCTTATTTAGGTGGAATGGCAATTTCATCAGGCTTAGGTTTACGTTCGGCATTGTGGATTGGATTTGTATTAGCGATCCTGGCATTACTCTCTGTGCTGCCTTATACCCGCCGCAATAAACAAGGGTGGAGTTAATAAATCCTGAATAGAAAAACGCCCCGATGATAAAAATCACGGGGCGTCGTTTAGCCGTTAAATTTTATTCAAAACTAACTGGCCTTTATCATCGAGTGGGATCTGTGTACCAGGGTCTTTATCCATACGGATTTTACCCTGCTGATCGCCGATGCGGTAGGTCACGTCGTAACCGAGCATCTTCTCTGATTTGTCGTAAATCGTTTTACACTTCTGCTGTGTAGTGGTGTAGGTGTCGCGTTCCTGCATGGAACCCTGTACCTGGTTACCAGCGTAACCGCCACCCAGCGCACCCGCCACAGTTGCAACATCTTTACCACGCCCGCCGCCAAACTGATGGCCAATGACGCCACCCGCTATAGCACCCAGAGCGGAACCGACAATACGGTTTTCATCTTGTACCGGACGCCGATGAGTAACCGCTACGTTGCGGCATTCCTGGCGAGGTGTTTTAACTGTTTCCTTTATCGGTGTCGCAGACACCACCTGTGCATACTGAGGGCCACGGTCAAAAACATTCATGCTGGCAACCGCCGCCACACCCAGTGCTGCGGCCACACCGATACCTATACCCGCTAACATTGATTTATTCACAGGACATCCTCCTGACTGTGCAATTAGTTACAATTTTGCAACCTGAAACGGTTTTTGACAATTCAGACAACGGATGAAAAGTGCGGATTCATACAGGTAAAAGAGGTGTTTGAGAGCATTCCTAAGCATGAAAAGGGCTTGTGCGCGTTTTTATGCTGCTTTCAGACACAAAAACCCGGCGCGAGGCCGGGTTTGAATATCATGCTGAAACAGTATTAGTGCAGTTTTAAACGCGGACGGATCACGCGGTTAATACTGCCCACCAACATCATCAGGCCGGTTTTGAAGTAACCGTGCAGTGCGACCTGGTGCATACGGTACAGCGAGATATAGACGAAACGCGCCATGCGCCCTTCTACCATCATCGAACCGCGCATCAGGTTGCCCATCAGGCTACCTACCGTTGAGAACTTAGACAGTGACACCAGTGAACCGTGGTCTTTATAGATGTAAGCCTTCAAGGGCTTATTGTTCATCTGTGCCAGAATATTGGTCAATACCAGCGATGCCATCTGGTGTGCCGCTTGCGCACGCGGTGGTACAAAGCCGCCTTCAGGACGTGCGCATGAAGCACAGTCACCAATCGCGTAAATATCAGGATCGCGCGTGGTTTGCAGCGTTGGCTCTGTCACTAACTGGTTGATACGGTTAGTTTCTAAACCGCCGATATCTTTCATAAAGTCTGGTGCTTTAATCCCTGCCGCCCATACCATCAGGTCAGCCGCGATGTATTCACCGTCTTTGGTGTTCAGGCCGCCAGAATCAGCAGATGTCACCATGGTTTGCGTCAGTACGCGCACACCCAGTTTAGTCAGCTCGCTATGCGCCGCCGCAGAAATACGCGGTGGCAATGCAGGCAGAATACGTTCGCCCGCTTCCACCAGCGTGACGTTCAGCGCTTCGTTAGTCAGACCTTTGTAACCGTAACTGTGCAGCTGTTTTACCGCATTATGCAGCTCAGCTGACAGTTCAACACCGGTCGCCCCGCCGCCAACAATCGCAATATTAACTTTGCCGCTAGCACCCAGATTTGCAGAATACTTGAGGAACAGATTCAGCATTTCAGAATGGAATCGACGAGCCTGATGCGGGTTATCAAGGAAGATGCAGTTGTCTTTCACGCCCGGCGTGTTGAAGTCGTTGGACGTACTACCCAGCGCCATCACCAGCGTGTCATAAGGGATTTTGCGTTCAGGAACCAGCAATTCCCCTTTGTCGTCACGCAGTTCTGCGAGCGTCAGGGTTTTGCTTTCGCGGTTAATGTCCATGACTGAACCAAGCTGGAACTGGAAGTGATGGTTGCGGGCATGAGCCAGATAGCTCAGCGCGTCCACACCTTCGTCCAGTGAACCGGTTGCCACTTCGTGCAACAGCGGCTTCCATAAATGGCTGTGGTTACGGTCGATAAGTGTAACCTTCGCTTTTTTACCACGGCCCAGTTTCTTACCTAACTGAGTAGCCAGTTCAAGTCCACCAGCACCACCACCGACAATGACAATTTTTCTTAATGGCGTAGTCAAAGTGACCCCCTTAAAATATTAACCAATTGTTAATTAAAGGTTATGCAAATAGCATTTAATTAACAACAAGTTACACAAACAAACTCAGTAATGTGACCAAAGAATAACATGGATGGTGTATTGGTCATACCAAAATTGATGTGCGTCAAATTTTTATGCCGAAAAGATAAACAAAAAGGGCCAGCACATAGCTGACCCTTCTAAAAAACGTGTCCAACAGGCTAACTAGCCCAGGGTTTTAAATGCTTTGATTCGTTGCAGATGCGGCGAGATATTTTTGAATTTATGGGTCTGTTCCTGATCCCATACAATTTCATAGTAGTGATGCAACAATTCGGCGGCGCGCGTGTTATCCAGCGCTTCGTCGTTACGCGACAAGATGGCCAGGCAGCGATCGCGGTTTTTCTCACGGAAGTTTTGCACGCATTTGGTCGTAATATCGGCGTACTCCTCAGGGCGGTCGATTTTCCCTTCCATGTTCTCTTGCGGGAACAAGTTAGGATTAAAGATAACCTGGCGAATATCGCACAGAAAACCGATACGTTCGGCCCAGAAGCCCCCTAGCCCAACGCCACAAATCAGCGGACGTTCATCGTCGCTAAGTTGCAGCATCTTGTCGACTTCTTTGAGCAGATGCTGCATGTCGTGTTTCGGGTGCCGCGTGCTGTAGCTGATGAGCCGTACATCCGGGTCAATAAACTGGAGCTGAAGCACTTTTTCATGGTTACCAGGACTGTTCGAGTCGAAACCGTGTAAATAGATAATCATTGCATCCTCACCACACGAATTCAGGCCGGTTGGCCCGAGGAGTTAAAGACCCGCCTTGTGGGCTTGCCACTGCTCATGCAGCGCCTCAAGTTGCTGGTTTGCTTCCTTCCAGCGCGCTGATGACATCAGCTCCTGACGGGTAAATGAACCTTTATGATACAAACCTGTAACACGCTCTGCTTTGACCGGAGACAGGTTATCTAACACGCTAACTGCACCATTACGATTATTGCAGACCAGGATCATATCGCAACCTGCATCCAGCGATGCCTGGCCACGTTCGGCATAACTGCCCATGATCGCGGCCCCTTCCATAGACAAATCGTCCGAGAAAATCACGCCGTTAAAGCCCAGTTCTCCACGTAAAACAGTTTTCAACCAGTGCGGGGAACCGCTGGCTGGACGTGGATCAACGTCGGTATAGATAACGTGCGCAGGCATAATCGCGTCGAGTTTGTTATCCGTAATCAGCGTGCGGAAAATCTGCATATCGTGTTCACGGATTTGCGCTTCATCACGTGGGTCACGCGGTGTTTCTTTATGGGAATCTGCTGTTACCGCGCCGTGCCCTGGGAAGTGCTTACCGGTCGTTTTCATGCCTGCTGCATGCATGCCGTCAATAAAACGGGTGGCCATTGCCAGCGCCTTATGCGGATCTTCATGATACGAACGCTCGCCAATGGCGGCGCTGATATGGCCGATATCCAACACTGGCGCGAAGCTGATGTCGATATCCATAGCAATCATTTCGCTCGCCATTAACCAACCCGCTTCCTCGGCAAGCTTACCGCCCTGCTCCAGGCCGCGTAGTGCGGCAAAGGATTGAGCGGCAGGCAAAGGGGTAAAACCTTCACGGAAACGCTGAACGCGCCCGCCTTCCTGATCAACAGCGACTACCAGACGATTGCGGGAAGCTGCGCGAATTTGGCGCACCAGCTCACGTAATTGCTCAGGATCGTGATAGTTGCGGGTAAACAGAATCAGCCCACCCACCAGCGGGTGCTTTAGAATTTCACGCTCTTCGGCATCCAGCTCAAAACTTGCCACATCCAACATTACCGGGCCCACATCTACCTCTCTTAATTAATCGAACGCCTGCAAGCGGCTCCACGCCTCGTCTGCAAGGGTTATAAATGTTCTGTCTTGCGTCTGCTGCCACCGGCATTCATACCAGGATGCCATCAGCATGAAAACCCAGGGTCGCCAGCGTTCCACCTGCCGACGCAGTGTTTCCACTTTAATATGACTTAACTGCGCATAGGCGAATATCAACGGCTCGCTATCTATATCATTAGCCGCGGCAATGGCTGCCAGCTCCAGCGCCACGTCCCCATCACCGGCATATTCCCAGTCGATGAGTTTTAAACCCTCTGGCTGATGCACCAGATTACCGGCATGAACGTCCATATGCAGCGGAGCAAGTCGCAGCGGTTTAGGCTCGCCTTGTTTGCTCATCTTTTTAAGTTGTTTTAGCCAGGCCGCACTTCTTCGCTCTGTGAGCGCGTTTTGCCAGTAGTATTCCAGCAAGGGCAACAGACTGATTCTCCAGCCAAAACAAGGTTGGCGGTGTAAATCATACAGCAAGGATGTGAGCGTTTGCAGTGAGGGGAGTTCCGATTTTACCTCTCCACTCAACCATTCGACGATTAACCACCCCTTCGCCAGGCAGACTGGCCGCGGCCCGATCCCCTGCGAGATACGTGTTAATGCACGATATTGTCTTGAGAGCGAAATGCCCGGCATGGGCGACTCAAGCTGATGTCTTGCGACATATTCCCGTTCACCTGTTTTAAAATGCAGGCTACCGCCGCTCAATCCCTGGAGTGGTGAAAAGCAACCGGCGGCCTGAGCCGCCGGTAGGTACTGTGCAATCACACTTTGCAGTGTTGAATTATTGGGTCTGTTGTACGGCACTGTTTCCTGACCAGATAATTTCGCCTGTCTGTACCTGCATCAACTGCATTTTCAGCGTGGGTGCATTCACGTTGCCGCTGGCATTGCTGTAGAGCACATACTGCGCGCCAACATTACGGGCGATGCCAATCGCTTTGCTACGCGAACCCAGGCTGTCCTGCGGGGATAAACCCAGTTGCTGTTTTGCCAGCGAAAGCTGTTGTGCGGACACAAGGGTAAATTTGCTGTTGTTCGCCAATGCACCGCGTAATGCGTCTGTCGCTTTACTGGTTTGCAGCGAGCCGTTAGTGTGATTATTCACGCTATCCACCAGCAGAACGCCCCCCGCAGTCACACCGTCGGCTTGCAGCATTTTGCCTACCATCGGTTGCATGGCGCTGCTCCAGTCGTAAGTACGGACTTTTGGCGTAGCAGGAATCGTTGGTTGAGGCTGTTCAATTGGGCCAGGTTGCGCCGGAACGGTAGGCACAGTTGGCACCGTTGGTTGAGGCTCGACCGGCTGCTGTGGCACAGGTTTCGCCTCATCCACAGGTGCTGGCGCTTCGCCACGATTAATACACCCGGTTAAAATAAGCGCCGCAGCGATAATTACCAGGTATCTATGGATTCCCTTAATCAAAACTCACCCCTTATAAAGAGAGATAAAGACGAACTTTACGTGCGTCTGGATAACTGGCTATTGATGACACCGTCACGCTAGATTTTGCCGGTAGCGTAATGGTGTGCGGTTTCTCGAGAGGATGAACTTCCAGCCCTTTCGCGTCATACCAATAGAAACGATAGCTGATAACGACCGGCTTAGATTGCTCATTATACAACTCACTACGTGCCACAGTAGCGCCGTTATTAGCCGAAATATCTGGTTTTTCAGCACTGATCCCCGCCGCCAGCACCGAGGCTTCCATAACCAGCGACTGCCCATCGTTGACGGGAATCGCAGGTTTAGCACTGCATCCTGCCATCAAGATGATGGCCATTAGCATGAACAGCGGGTTAGTTTTCATCAGCTTATCCTTTATGCGCCAGCATCGGCCCAAGCACACGGCCACCCAGCAGGTGCATGTGGATATGGTAAACCTCTTGCCCACCGTGGCGATTGCAATTCATGATCAGGCGATAGCCGTCTTCTGCAATCCCTTCTTGTTCCGCAATTTTTGCCGCAACCGTCATCATGCGCCCCAGAGCCAGTTCATGCTCTGCGGTGACGTGGTTTACCGTTGGGATCAAAATATTAGGAATAATAAGGATATGGGTAGGTGCCTGCGGCGATATGTCACGGAATGCAGTAACTAACTCATCTTGATAAACGATATCCGCCGGGATCTCGCGGCGAATGATTTTACTGAAAATAGTTTCTTCGGCCATGACGTTACCTTTATTCATTAATTGCTGGCTATTTTTGCCCCCTCAAACCGCCGTGTGTGCGCGTTGAAAAGACATAACGTAAGAGTATGAGCGAGTTACTCCTGCTCTTTCAACCTTAACCCATTATTTCTTTATATGACTTCCGGGCACAGATAACCCTGAGCCTTCTCAAAGCCCTGCTCTTTGACTGATTAAAACGATATTTCATTTGCGAAGTAACAAATGTTTACACTCAAACAATGAATGCGTATATTTCTCATTTGCATTTTCATTCGTGGAGCATATGTAAAAAATTCAAACGGTAAATGTACTCAGTGACCGGATTCCTTTGGCGCTGGGACACAACTTCCAACAATTCATTAAGGGTTTAAGATGTCTTTAACCGTTCATACCAGGGATGGGCAGCGCGCACCTGCCAGCTCAGTTTCACTGCTGGCTTCCTGTATTGCTTTCGCACTTCTGCCTGCCACCGCTTTCTCAGCGGCGCAAAATTCAGAAGAAACAATGGTTGTTGAAAGCTCAGTGGCTAATGCGAGCGATACTGACGACCAGGATTACAGCGTAAAAACCACCACCAGCGGAACAAAAATGCTGCTGGTGCCGCGCGATATCCCTCAATCTGTCAGCATTATCAGCGAACAGCGCATGAAAGATCAGAAGCTGGAGTCGCTGGGTGACGTGCTGAAAAACACAACCGGCGTGACAGAAAGCGTCGCCGACTCCGACCGTAGCACCTTCTATTCGCGTGGTTTCTTAATCGATAACTATATGGTCGACGGCATTCCTACGCTGTTTGAATCGCGCTGGAACCTCGGTGATGCGCTGACCGATACCGCGATGTATCAGCAGATTGAAGTCGTTCGCGGTGCCAATGGCCTGATGACCGGCTCGGGTAACCCGTCCGCCGCCGTGAATATGGTGCGTAAACACGCCGACAGCCGTGAATTCCAGACCAGCGTTTCTGCCGAATACGGTAGCTGGAATAAACAGCGCTATGTGGCTGACCTTTCAACCCCGCTGACGGACAACGGTAATATTCGTGGCCGCATGGTCGCGGGCTATCAGGACAATGACAGCTGGCTTGACCGATACAACCAGAAGAAAAAATTCTTTTATGGCGTGCTGGATGCGGATCTGACGGAGGCCACAAATTTATCCGTCGGCTATGACTATCAGGAAACCAACGTTAACAACCCTACCTGGGGCGGTATTCCGCGCTGGTATACCGATGGCAGCAAAACCAATCCGGATCGTAGCTATAGCACCGCACCTGACTGGGCTTATAACGATAAAGAGTCGAAACGGACTTTCGCCACTTTGAAGCAAAAACTGGGCGATGACTGGCAACTTACCGTCAGTGGCACTCACACTGAAATGAACCTCGAAAGTAAGATGATGTACTTAGATGGGCTGGTGGATAAATCGACTGGCCTGATGGTGAGCCCTTACGGTGCGTCTTATCCTTATGTCGGCGGCACCGGCTATAACACTGGCAAACGTAAAGTCGACGCGCTGGATACTTTTGCCAATGGCTCCTATGAACTGTTTGGCCTCCAACACGAATTGATGGTGGGAACGAGCTATACCAAACAAAAAAACACCTATTACAGTTCCTGGGAAAACGTCAGCGATACGCAGTTAGGTAATTTCAACGACTACAATGGTGGCTTCCCGGAAACTAACTGGAGCCCACTGAGTCTGGCTCAGGAAGATACCGTTCATCAGAAATCGGCTTATATGGCGACCCGTATTACCCTCGCGGACCCTCTGCACATTATCGTTGGTGCGCGTTACACCAAATACAACTTACAAACGCTGACTCAGAATATGGAGAAAAACAACACGTCCCCGTATGCCGGAGTGGTGTTTGATATCAATGAAGACTGGTCAACTTATGCGAGCTACACCTCCGTCTTCAATCCGCAAACCCAGCGTGATGTGCAAGGAAACTACCTCGCGCCGATAACGGGCAATAACTACGAAGCCGGTGTGAAATCTGACTGGATGAACAGCCGTCTGACGACTTCCCTGGCCGTCTTCCGTATCGAACAAGATAACCTCGCGCAATCCACCGGCACGGTTATTCCGGGCAGTAATGGTGAAACGGCCTACCGTGAAGCCGATGGTACGGTAAGTAAAGGCGTGGAGTTTGAGATTAACGGTGCGTTGACCGATGACTGGCAAATGACGTTTGGTGCGACTCGCTATATCGCTGAAGACAGCGAAGGTAATGCCGTTAACCCGAATCTGCCGCGCACTTCCGTCAAACTGTTCACCAGTTATCATCTCCCAATGTTGCGCGAGCTGACTGTCGGGGGCGGCGTAAACTGGCAAAACCATGTGTGGGCAGATGTTCCGGTACCGGGCGGCACCTTCCGTTCCGAACAAGGCAGTTATGCGTTGGTTGACCTGTTTGCGCGTTATCAGGTGACAAACGCATTCTCCGTGCAGGCAAACCTCGATAACCTGTTCGACAAAACTTACGACACCAATACCGATAGCCGTTCAATCGTTTACGGCGCGCCACGTAACTTCTCGGTCAGTGCCAACTACGCATTCTAATTTGAAGTAAGGCAGATGTAAAAAAGGGAGGCCATTAGCTAATGGCCTCCCTCAGTTCTCCCCAACTTCTTCTTAGCTGTTACGGATCCACTCATCCATTTCAGTTTTCAGGTTATCGGATTTAGTCCCGAAGATTGCCTGAACACCTGAACCAGCTACTACTACACCTGCTGCACCCAATTTCTTCAGGCCAGCCTGGTCGACTTTAGAAATGTCGGCCACGCTAACACGCAGACGGGTAATACACGCATCCAGGTTAGTGATGTTTTCTTTACCGCCGAAGGCGCTAACCAGAGCCGGAGCCATTTCGCTTGTGGAAGTGGTCGTAGTCTCAGTCGTTGCATCTTCGCGACCTGGAGTTTTCAGGTCCAGCGCTTTAATCAGCACACGGAACACGGTGTAGTAAATCGCCGCGTAGCACAGGCCAACAATTGGGAACAGCCACAGTTTGCTGCTATTACCGCTCAGCACGATGAAGTCAATCAGACCGTGAGAGAAGGAAGTACCGTCACGCATACCCAGAAGGATACAGATTGGGAACGCCAGGCCTGCCAGTACCGCGTGGATAATGTACAGGATTGGAGCAACGAACATGAAGGAGAACTCGATTGGCTCGGTAATACCGGTCAGGAACGAGGTCAACGCAGCGGAGATCATGATACCGCCGACTTTTGCACGGTTCTCAGGTTTAGCTGAGTGCCAGATTGCGATAGCCGCAGCAGGCAGACCGTACATTTTAAACAGGAAGCCACCAGACAGTTTGCCCGCAGTTGGGTCACCTGCCATGTAACGTGGGATATCGCCGTGGAATACCTGACCTGCTGCGTTGGTGTATTCACCAATTTGCATCTGGAATGGAACGTTCCAGATGTGGTGCAGACCGAATGGTACCAGGCAACGCTCTACGAAACCGTAGATACCGAATGCCACAACCGGGTTCTGGTAAGCAGCCCACTGAGAGAAGGCCTGAATAGCCGTACCGATTGGAGGCCAGATAAAGGACAACACAATACCCATGAAGATCGCAGCCAGACCAGAGATGATCGGCACGAAACGTTTACCTGCGAAGAAGCCCAGATACTCAGGCAGCTTGATGCGGTAGAAACGGTTAAACATGTAAGCGGCAATGGCACCCGAGATAATACCGCCCAGAACACCGGTATCAGCCAGGTGTTTTGCTGCGATTTCTTCAGCAGGTAGATGCAGAACCAGTGGCGCGACAACCGCCATGGTTTTAACCATGATGCCGTAGGCAACCACAGAGGCTAATGCAGAAACGCCATCGTTATTTGTGAAGCCTAATGCAACACCGATAGCAAAAATCAGCGGCATGTTGGCGAAAACTGAACCGCCCGCTTCCGCCATAACATGAGAAACCACGGCTGGCAGCCAGCTGAAGTTTGCAGAACCGACGCCCAGCAGGATACCTGCGATAGGCAGTACGGATACTGGCAACATCAGCGATTTACCCACCTTTTGCAGGTTAGCAAATGCATTCTTAAACATAATTGAGAGTGCTCCTGAGTATTTGTGCTTTTTTTTACGCGTTATGCGCATCGGACTGGGGGGAGATCCGGTCCATAAACAGGCATCTAAGTGCCTTTTGATTTATTACGCAGAGTAAAATAAATCGACGAAAGTTTGTTTGACGGCTATCACGTTTCTCTAATAGCCATTAGAAAAACTTTCATAAATTTACAAAATGCGTTTCTGTATGTTACAAAAATGGCGTACACCGCCTGTTTTGTGGCGGTGCACTTTACTCGCTTCGATTATTAATTACGAGCTTTAAAATAAGTTAGATTTATCAGGCGGATTGCAGGCGGGAGTCAGGAATATGGAACAACGTGGCGAAGTTTTTAGTCGTCGCAACGGCTAACTCCTCAAGTGAAACACCTTTCAGTACCGCCATGTATTCCGCTACATCGCGCGTCATTGCCGGTTGGTTTTCCTTACCACGGTGCGGCACGGGTGCAAGATAAGGTGAATCCGTTTCCACCAGGATGCGATCCAGTGGCACATAACGCGCCGCATCTCTGAGTTGTTCAGCATTACGGAACGTCACGATGCCGGAGAAAGAGATGTAAAAACCCATATCGAGCAATTTTCCAGCAGTTTCTCTGTCTTCCGTAAAACAGTGTAGTACCCCACCGCAGTCTGTCACTTTCTCTTCGAGTAAAATGGACAGAGTATCGGCACGTGCATCTCGCGTGTGAACAATCACCGGCTTATTGAGTTCACGGCCAATCTGAATGTGATGGCGGAAAGACTCCTGCTGGCGTGGCTTAGTTTCAGGGGTATAGAAGTAATCCAGCCCGGTTTCACCCATCGCCACAACGCAAGTATCAGCGGCCAGGCGGCGAAGTTCTTCAACGTCGTATTCTTCGCTTTGGTTAAGCGGATGCACACCGCATGAATAAGCAACATTTTCACGCTCGCCAACCAACTGGCGCATATTGCGATAACCCTCAAGCGTGGTGGCAACGGCGAGGCAGAATTTCACATCGCGCGCGGCGGCTTTTTCCAGAACGTCATCAACGCTTTTATGCAGAGATTGATAATCGAGGCCATCAAGATGGCAATGTGAGTCAACCAGGAACATACAGATACTCTTAAAGATGGAAAGTAGGAAGGACCGCACCCGGTTGCATTAAGCGCTCCCAGGTGAGCAATTGTTCAGTCAGTAATAATTCGCGATTCACACCCACCACACTTAGCAATGATTCGCGGCAGTTAAACCAATTATGCAGTACGGCTTGTAGCATCGCAGGCGTCGCGCTATTGGCAAGATTCGCCACTAAGGCTTGCTGGTCATCATTGGTCAGCCACGGTGTTGCCCCTTGCTGCCATTTTAGCGCATCAATCAGCAGTGAGCATAACCAGTGAACGCGAACCGTCGCATCGTCGCTATTCAAAGCAGGCAGCAACGCCAGCATGTTTTTTGATGCGCATGCTTCGTTAAGTTTGTCGCACAGCGCCTGGCGGTGTTTCCACGATTCAGGTTGCAGCAGTGCCAGTGCACCTGCCGGAGCGCCGGAACTCAAACGCAGCGCGGCTCGCAACTGCGCGCTATCAAGCTGTATTTCCCGCGCCAGCCATGCCAGTGCAAAGGTTTCATCCGGTGGCGTCAAATACCAGTACAAACAACGGCTACGCAGTGTGGCAGGCAAACGTGCTGGTTCACGACTTCCGAGGAAGAACCACGTGTTGGCGGGCGGTTCCTCGAGGGTTTTCAACAGCGCGTTTGCGGCAGCTTCGGTGAGCAATCCCGCATCTTCCAGCCAGACCACTTTTGCCCCGCCCTGCTGAGCGTGGCTGTAGAGCTTTTCAGTAATCTCACGAATGGCATCAATGCCAAGGCTTGATTTACCCTTCTCCGGCGCGACCACGTAGCTGTCCGGGTGTGTCCCGGCTTGCATCAACTGGCAACTGCGGCATTGGCCGCAGCTTTTACTGCCCTGTGGTTTCTGGCACATCAACCAGCGAATGAGGGCGTAAATTAATGCGTCATCCCCCATGCCGGATAATGAATGAAGCAGTAATGCATGGTGCCCGCGCCCGGCCTGATACTGGCTGAGGATTTGCTCAAAAGGTGCGCGTAACCATGGATACCATTTCATTACGCCAACCCCTTAGCCCATTCAAGTACGGCATTACGCACGTCCTGTGAAACAGCATCCAGCGACTGTGTTGCATCAATGGTATGAATGCGGTCATCTGAGGCTGCAAGCTCGAGGTAGCGAGCGCGAGTACGATTAAAGAAGTCGATAGACTCCTGTTCGATTCTGTCCAGTTCACCACGCGCACGCGCACGGGTCAGACCCACTTCTGGCGTGACATCGAGATAAATCGTTAAGTCTGGGTAAAAATCACCGAGCACAGTATTACGCAGTGCCATCAGTAATTTTTGATCGATGCAACGACCGCCGCCCTGGTAAGCCTGAGTCGAAAGGTCATGCCTGTCGCCAATGACCCACGCGCCACGCGAAAGAGCCGGTTTAATAACCGTTTCAACTAACTGCACACGCGCGGCGTAAAACATCAGCACTTCAGCTTTATCCGTAACGATTTCATCACCGATGCCTTTGTTGTTCAGCGTCAACTCGCGCAATCTTTCGGCAAGCGGCGTGCCGCCGGGCTCACGTGTGAACACCAGGTCGGTGACGCCCAGCTCTTTTAAAGTCGCAACCACCACGTTATGCGCGTTAGTTTTCCCTGCTCCTTCGAGCCCTTCGATAACGATAAATTTACTGACCATTCTTGTCCTTCAGCGCTTTGATATAGACCTGCACAGCCTGGTTGTGGCTTGCAAGATTGGTATTAAATGTGTGGCCGCCCTTTCCATCTGCGACGAAATAAAGATACGGCGTTTTCGCCGGATGTGCCGCTGCCTGTAACGACGCATCTCCCGGAATGGCAATTGGGCCTGGCGGCATACCGCTTATCACATAGGTATTATAGGGCGTCGGCGTTTCAAGATCTTTGCGCGTGAGTTTACCATTATAACTTTCACCCATCCCGTAAATGACCGTCGGATCGGTTTGTAAACGCATGCCGATACGCAAGCGGTTGATAAACACCGAAGCCACCTGGTCACGTTCATCCGCCACTGCGGTTTCTTTCTCAATGATCGAGGCCATGGTGACCAAATCGTTCTGCGTTTTGTACGGCAGCCCGTCTTTTTTGCCATCCCATGCAGCCTGTACGGCTTTGATCATTCGCTGGTGTGCACGCTTTAGCAGCGCAACGTCAGTGGTATTGGCGGTGTAAAGCCAGGTATCCGGGAAGAACCAGCCCTCCACCCATTCAGGATGCTCGAACTTCAACACCTCCGCGACGGTAGCATAGCTGTCATCTTTGAGCGTGTGTTCGATGTAAGGCGCTTCGCGCAGTTGTTTCAACCAGTCGCTCAGGCGAGTGCCTTCCACAAAGCGGATAGGGAATTGAGCTTCTTTGCCGCTGGCTAACAGTTTCAGCATGTCGCGAACCGTCATTTGCGGCGTGAAACGGTAAGTCCCCGCTTTGAAGTTAGCGAGGTCTGGCTCAACTTTCAGCAACCACTGGAATACGCGTGGGCGGTTGAGCAGCTTCTCTTCATACAGTTGTTTACCCAACGCCAGGCGACCGGTGCCGGGTTTAAGGGTAAATATGGTTTCTTGAGCAATGGTCAGATGGCTGTCAGCAAGCTGGCGGACTTTATATAAGCCAACGCCTGCCGCCACACCCAACACCACTAACAGCAGCAGAAAGAAACGTAGCATCTTTTTCATCGTTAATCGGTTACTCGCAAAGTGGTGCTAAAAATTGATAAAGCTCTCGAGATTCAAATTGCCAGGATTCAGCCTGATTTACGGGGATAACCGGCATCAATGCATTGCAAATTAGCACTTCGTCGGCCTGCGCCAGACTGTCTAATCTTTCCCGCACCTCGGCTACCCGCCAGGATGAATCAGCAAGACAAGCAATAATATGCTGGCGCATAGTGCCGTTCACACCAGATTTATCTACATACGGCGTAAATACCTGAAACCCTTTACGCCAGAATAAATTCGCGGCACAGCATTCCGTAAGCCACCCATCACTGTCAAGAACCAGGGCTTCCTGAGCTTGCGTCTGTTCAAGATGCGTACGAATCAGCACTTGTTCGAGACGGTTCAGATGTTTAATTCCTGCAAGATGCGGATTGATGCCTAGCCGAACAGGACTGAGTACAAGGTTTATCCCCTGCTCGCGCCATTGCGGATAAAAAGAAGGATACGCAGAAACGGATAATATGCGTGTAGGCTGCTGGCAATTCGCCGCACTGTAACCGCGCCCGCCGCTACCACGGGTAATCACCACTTTCAGCACCGCTTGTGATTCTGCCGCTGCCAGTTGCTGCATTTCTCTTTCCAGCAATGACCATTCACGAAACGGAATCAGGAGTTTTTCGCAGGCTTGTTGCAGACGGACAATGTGCTGCCCTAAAAAACGAACGCTACCGTTTTTTACCCGCGCAGTGGTAAAACAACCGTCGCCAAACTGCACGGCTCGATCGCTTACAGGTAAATTGGCCGTGAACTCACCATTGATTAAATACATAACAACTCCTCAACGTTCCATGAGTTAAGAGTGCCAGTGGGAATGGGATGCAGCAAGAGGGGGAAGTTTGAGATGTATAAAGGGCCCGCAAGCGAGCCCTTTATAATAACGACTTAGATCTTTTTAAAGATCAACGAGCCGTTTGTACCACCAAACCCGAAGGAGTTACACAGAGTGTATTCCATTCCTGTTACCTGGCGCGCTTCATGAGGAACAAAGTCCAGATCGCAACCTTCGTCAGGATTATCGAGGTTAATGGTTGGTGGTACCACCTGGTCGCGCAATGCAAGGATGGAGTAGATTGACTCTACTGCCCCTGCAGCACCCAACAGGTGACCGGTCATAGACTTGGTTGAGCTCACCAGAACACGGTAGGCATCATCACCAAAAATAGTCTTAACCGCTTGTGTTTCAGCTTTATCGCCAGCTGGCGTTGAGGTGCCATGCGCATTGACATAGCCCACCATACCTGGAGTAATACCTGCATCACGCAGTGCATTTTCCATGGCCAGTGCAGCACCTGCCCCTGTTTCCGGCGGAGAAGTCATGTGATAAGCATCGCTGCTCATACCAAAACCAACGACTTCTGCGTAGATTTTCGCACCACGTTTTTTAGCATGTTCGTACTCTTCGAGTACCATCATGCCCGCACCATCACCCAACACAAAACCATCACGGTCTTTATCCCACGGACGGCTTGCCGCTTGCGGGTTGTCATTACGGGTGGAAAGCGCACGCGCGGCACCAAAGCCACCCACGCCCAACGGTGTACTGGCTTTCTCTGCACCACCTGCCAGCATAGCGTCAGCATCACCGTATGCGATGATACGCGCTGCCTGACCGATGTTATGCACACCAGAAGTACAAGCCGTAGCAATGGAAATGCTTGGACCACGTAGGCCGAACATAATGGTCAGGTGACCTGCCACCATATTCACGATAGTAGACGGTACGAAGAATGGGCTGATCTTACGTGGGCCACCCTTCACTAGCGCGGCGTGGTTCTCTTCGATAAGACCCAGACCACCAATACCAGAACCAATAGCGGCACCGATACGGATTGCATTCTCTTCCGTTACTTCCAGACCAGAATCCAGCATGGCCTGGTGGCCAGCAACAATTCCATATTGAATGAAGGCATCCATTTTGCGCTGTTCTTTGCGCGAAATGATGTCGTCACAGTTAAAATCCTTTACTAAGCCAGCAAATTTCGTTGCATAGGCGGTAGTATCGAAATGGTCGATTAGGCTGATGCCACTCTGACCGGCAAGGAGAGCTTTCCAGGTAGACTCTACGGTATTGCCGACAGGAGACAACATGCCCAGTCCGGTCACAACTACACGACGCTTAGACACGTTTGTCCTCCAGGGAGGGAAAAAATAATACTAGTGGGACACTTAGATAAAACTCAGGCGGTCGAATGACCGCCTGGAGATGTTCACTTACGCCTGGTGACCGTTGATGTAATCAATGGCAGCCTGAACGGTAGTAATTTTCTCAGCTTCTTCGTCCGGAATCTCAGTATCAAACTCTTCTTCCAGAGCCATTACCAGCTCAACGGTGTCAAGAGAATCAGCGCCCAGGTCCTCTACGAAGGAAGCGGAGTTGATAACTTCTTCCTGCTTAACGCCCAGTTGTTCACCGATAATTTTCTTAACGCGTTCTTCGATAGTGCTCATACTCTTAAATTTCCTATCAAAACTCGCTTTCGCGATGGTTTTCGTAGTGTATAAAATGTTGAAAAAGATGCAACTAAATCCCGGCAGGTCATACCACGATTTTACGCTATTTTGCGGGCATTCGCCCAAATAACGCAAATAGTTTTGTATCGTGGTTAAACCATATACATTCCGCCATTGACGTGCAGGGTTTCACCAGAGATGTAACCCGCCTCGTCAGAGGCTAAAAATGCAACAGCACTGGCGATTTCTTTTGCGTCGCCTAAACGACCCGCTGGAACTTCCGCCAGTATACCCGCACGCTGTTCATCAGAAAGCGCACGCGTCATGTCCGTTTCAATAAAGCCCGGAGCAACAACGTTTACAGTAATACCACGTGACGCAACTTCACGCGCCAGTGATTTACTGAAACCAATCAGACCCGCTTTCGCCGCAGCGTAGTTAGCCTGACCAGCATTTCCCATGGTACCAACCACGGAACCAATAGTGATAATACGACCATGACGCTTTTTCATCATAGCGCGCATTACCGCTTTTGACAGACGGAATACTGATGACAGGTTGGTTTCGATGATATCGTTCCACTCGTCATCTTTCATGCGCATTAACAGGTTATCACGAGTGATACCGGCATTATTAACCAGAATATCGACTTCGCCAAATTCTGCACGAATATTTCCTAAAACTGCTTCAATAGAAGCCGGATCGGTCACATTCAGTACAAAACCTTTACCGTTATCGCCCAGATAATCACTGATCGCCTGCGCACCGCTTTCGCTAGTGGCAGTACCGATAACTTTTGCACCACGGGCCACTAAGGTTTCCGCGATTGCGCGGCCGATACCGCGGCTTGCGCCGGTTACCAGCGCAATTTTTCCTTCAAAACTCATGGGTTTCCCTCGTCTTATTGCTCGAGCGCCGCTGACAGCGCTACCGGCTCGTTAATGGCCGATGCAGTCAGTGTGTCAACAATACGTTTTGTCAGACCGGTCAATACTTTACCTGGCCCTACTTCCAGCAGCTGGGTCACACCCTGCGCTGCCATAAATTCTACTGATTTGGTCCACTGTACTGGGCTGTAAAGCTGACGTACCAGCGCACTACGGATAGCATCTGGTGCAGTTTCACATTTCACATCTACGTTGTTCACAACCGGAACAGATGGCGCGTTAAACGTAATGTTTTCCAGTGCTACGGCGAGCTTATCAGCCGCAGGCTTCATCAGCGCGCAGTGAGATGGCACGCTAACCGGCAATGGCAAAGCGCGTTTTGCGCCAGCAGCTTTACACGCTGCACCTGCACGCTCAACGGCGTCTTTGTTACCCGCAATCACAACCTGGCCTGGTGAGTTAAAGTTCACCGGAGAAACGACTTCGCCTTGAGCTGCTTCTTCACAGGCTTTGGCAATCGATGCATCATCAAGACCGATGATGGCATACATTGCGCCCGTGCCAGCTGGCACCGCTTCTTGCATCAATTTGCCGCGCAATTCAACCAGACGCACTGCATCAGCGAAATCCATCACGCCAGCACAAACCAGTGCAGAATACTCGCCCAGGCTGTGTCCTGCCATCATCACAGGGGTTTTGCCGCCCTGCTGCTGCCAAACGCGCCACAATGCGACAGAAGCTGTCAACAATGCAGGTTGGGTCTGCCAGGTTTTGTTCAGTTCTTCAGCAGGACCTTGTTGGGTCAGTGCCCACAAATCATAGCCCAGCGCATCAGAAGCTTCGCGGAAGGTGGCTTCAACAACAGGGTTTGTTGCTGCAATTTCTGCCAGCATACCTACTGCTTGCGAACCTTGTCCCGGGAAAACAAAAGCAAATTGAGTCATGGTTAAATCCCTAATAATCAAAAACGAACCAGTGCTGAACCCCAGGTAAAGCCGCCGCCGAAGGCTTCGAGCAATATCAGTTGGCCACGTTGAATCCGTCCATCACGAACCGCTTCGTCCAGCGCTGCCGGTACGGAAGCCGCTGAAGTATTCCCGTGTCTGTCGAGCGTAACAACCACGTTGTCCATCGACATACCCAGTTTTTTCGCCGTCGCGCTGATAATGCGCAGGTTCGCCTGATGCGGCACTAACCAGTCGAGCGCCGAGCGGTCGAGGTTATTGGCTGCCAGGGTTTCGTCAACGATGTGAGCAAGCTCAGTCACCGCGACTTTAAAGACTTCGTTACCCGCCATGGTCAGGTGAATCGAGTTTTCAGGATTCACGCGATCGGCGTTTGGTAGCATCAACAGTTCGCCGTAGCGACCATCTGCGTGCAGATGGGTGGAGATGATACCCTGTTCTTCAGAAGCACCAAGTACAACGGCACCGGCACCATCACCAAAAATAATAATCGTTCCACGATCGGTTGGATCGCAAGTGCGAGCCAGCACGTCAGAACCAATCACCAGTGCGTGTTTTACTGCACCTGACTTCACGTACAAGTCTGCAATGCTTAATGCATAGGTGAAACCTGCACAAGCCGCTGCAACATCAAACGCCGGGCAACCTTTGATCTCCAACATAGCCTGCACCTGGCAGGCTGCGCTTGGGAAAGCGTGTGTTGAGGACGTGGTTGCAACAATGATTAAGCCAATTTCGGATTTATCAATGCCGGCCATTTCCAGCGCGCGAGTCGCTGCTGCGAAACCCATCGTTGCCACGGTTTCGTTTGGCGCTGCAATATGGCGTTCACGGATACCTGTACGTGTGACAATCCACTCGTCAGAAGTATCCACCATTTTTTCCAGGTCGGCGTTGGTCCGCACTTGTTCAGGCAGGAAGCTGCCCGTACCAATAATCTTCGTATACATGTACGTCAGTCACTCTTGGGTAATACAGATTTCAGGCGGGCAGCAATCCGCGTAGGGACTTGCCGCTCCACCGCCTGCACTGCCTGTTCAATCGCGACAACAAACGCTCGCTGATTGGCCGCTCCGTGACTCTTAATCACTGTGCCGCGCAATCCTAACAGACAGGCGCCATTATACTGGTCGGGGTTGAGGTGACTGAATCGCCTTGTCAGGCTCTTTTGTAACCAATGTTTCAAAATAATTAGCCACCACGACCTTTTTTTCCCTTCGCCTTGTGATTTCAAAAGCGAAAGGAACATTCTTGCAACCCCTTCCATCGTCTTCAGGGTAACGTTACCGACAAATCCATCACACACCAGCACGTCGGTTTTTCCCGTCAGTAACTCATTAGCTTCAAGATAACCAATATAGTTGATAGAAGGCATTGTTTTTAACAAAGCTGATGCATCGCGAATACTGTCGAGACCTTTGGTCTCTTCTTCGCCAATATTCAGCAGTGCAACTCGCGGGGCATTGATGCCGAGAACTTCCTCTGCCATCACCGAACCCATTATCGCAAATTGCACCAGCATATTACTGTCACAATCAACATTCGCGCCGAGATCCAGCACGACAGTTTTGCCTTTTTGCTGATGAGGCAATACCGTCATCAACGCCGGGCGCTCAATCCCATCAATGGGCTTGAGCAATAATTTAGCCAGTCCCATCAGTGCACCGGTATTGCCGGCACTGACACAAGCTTGCGCTCGCCCTTCTTTCACTAATTCAAGCGCCACTCGCATTGATGACCCGCGACTATTTCGGATCGCTTGCGAAGGCCTTGCATCACTGGCAATAACCGACTCTGCAGGAACTATCTGCGCACGTGAGCGTTTTTCAAAATCAGCTTTGGCAAGTAATGGCGTGATGGCGTCGGGATCGCCGACTAATAGAAGGTTTAGCTGAGAGTTAGAGTCCAGTGCCTGCAATGCTGCAGGCACTGTCACGGAAGGACCGAAGTCCCCACCCATGGCATCTAACGCAAGGGTTAGACGTGTCAAGGTATCGCCAATTACTTAGAGATAACCTTGCGGCCGCGGTAGAAACCGTCGGCTGTGATGTGGTGACGCAGATGCGTTTCGCCAGAAACTTTGTCTACGGATACTGCAGCTGTGGTCAGCGCGTCATGGGAACGACGCATGCCACGTTTGGAACGGGTTGGTTTATTCTGTTGTACGGCCATGGACCTTACTCCTCAATTACTTACGCTTTAAACTGGCTAATACGGCAAATGGATTTGGTTTCTCCGCCTCGGAAGGCAGTTTGCCAAAGACCATGTCCGCCTCGGACACTTCACAGTGTTCAGAATCATGCACCGGAACCACTGGCAAGGAGAGGATAATTTCATCTTCAACCAACGCCAGAAGATCGATCTCACCAAATTCGTTGACCTGAACTGGTTCATATCCTTCCGGGAGTGCTTCAGCCTGCTCGTCTTTGACGATCGGGCTAAAACAATACTGTGTGTAGACATGATGAGCAAACGGCTTTCCGCAACGCTGACATGCCAATGTCACCGAAACCTTCGCATCACCGGTAATAACCGCGAGGCGTTGGTCATCGATAGCAAATCGCATATCGCATTCCACATCAGTGTCTACACTGACGACAAACTCGGCGACACGCTCTACCTGAATAGGGGTGTAAACACCCGTGTAATCAAGGCGTTTTTGAGCCGTACGAACCGGGTCGAGAGTCAGGGGTAATTTTACTTTTTGCATAGGGCGCGCATATTAACTTTGTAACGTCATAGAGTCAAAGAAAAAGGCCTCGAAACAGCGCCTTTGCCATTTATTCGCACACATTGCGGTGGCACAGTTTAAAATGCCTTTACTCGAATCGCTATCATTAATGACAAAATATGACTCAAATTGTTCTGGCCTCGACTTCCCCCTGGCGCCGGGAGTTACTTGAAAAACTGGCAATCCCCTTTATCTGCGCGGCTCCCCAGGTAGATGAAACACCCATAGCTAGTGAAGATGCCCGCCGATTAGTCACACGCCTGGCGCAAGCCAAAGCTCAAGCATTGAGCAAAGAATATCCGAATCACCTGATTATTGGCTCAGATCAGGTCTGTGTATTAGAAGGAAAAATCGTCGGTAAGCCGCATACAGAGGAAAAAGCCGTTGAACAATTGCTGATTGCCCGCAATAGCATTGTGACGTTTTACACAGGCCTGGCACTTTATCATTCCGCATCGGGTAATTTGCAGGTGGTTTGTGAGCCATTCGACGTGCATTTTCGCCATCTTAGCGAGCAAGAAATACGCAATTACGTCCGTAAAGAACAGCCGTTGCAGTGTGCGGGGAGTTTTAAAAGTGAAGGTTTGGGGATCACATTGTTTGAACGGCTTTCAGGAAAAGATCCAAATGCTTTAGTGGGGCTACCGCTGATTAGCTTGTGTGAGATGCTGCGGAACGAGGGCGTTAACCCGCTACTGCCGTAGGATAGAGCAAGATTAACGCCATCTATCACCATTTATGATAGATGGCGTGCAACAACCGATTTTATGAACGCGCGTTGCGTAACATAACAAGGCAACGTTTCAATTTCTCATCCAGAGGCGCTTCTATACGCACAATTTCGCCGGTATTAGGATGGGTAAAACGTAATGCCACTGCGTGCAAGAACAAGCGATTCAGACCCGTTCCCGCAACCGCAAGTTGCTTATCAAATTCACGGTCACCGTAGCGATCGTCGAAAGCAATCGGGTGCCCGGCATGCAACGTATGCACACGAATCTGGTGAGTACGCCCTGTAATTGGGCTACAACGCACTAGTGTTGCGAAAGCGTAACGCTCTTCCACTTTAAAGCGCGTTTCAGACGGCTTGCCTTCACTGTTCACCCGCACGATGCGCTCTCCGCTTTGCAAAATATTCTTAAGCAAAGGTGCCTGCACAGCTTTGACGTGCGATTGCCACTGACCACGCACCAGCGCCAGGTATTCTTTCTGCATTCCTTTCTCGCGCAGCTGTTCATGCAACGAGCGCAGTGCAGAACGCTTTTTGGCGACCAGCAAAATACCGGATGTATCGCGATCCAGACGATGCACAAGCTCAAGGAAGCGCGCCTCAGGACGCAGAGCTCGTAGCCCTTCAATCACACCGAAACTCAAGCCACTACCGCCGTGAACCGCAGTGCCGGATGGCTTATTCAGCACCAGAATATGGTCATCTTCATACAGAATCGCATCTGTCAGAGCGGCAACTTTTTGCAGATGCGGCGAAACCGCCTCTTCTTCACGTTCCGCAACACGAACCGGTGGAATACGAATTTCATCGCCATCCTGGATTTTATATTCAGGCTTAATGCGTTTTTTATTCACCCGCACTTCGCCTTTACGCAAAATGCGATAAATCATACTTTTTGGCACGCCTTTTAAGCGAGCAAGCAAAAAGTTGTCGATACGTTGCCCGGCTTCATCGGCGGAAATGGCAACGATTTGTACTGAAGGAGTCTGTGTTTTCATGGTCGGCGATTCTAAATAGCGTGCGCGCATAGCGCCACTCATTTTTATGTGCTTAACTGAGAATCTGCCTGGTTTTAAGTCGCCTGACTCCCCTTTTTCAGCTTTCTGCGGCATGCAGTGAAAAAGTGAGTTAAAAAACTGTCAGAAACGAGGCATCAAAGGCAAAAGTCATCTTGCTATAATAAGGTTAGCAATGGAATAATGTTGCGGTTTTCCGTGTTGATACTTGTTAGAACAAGGAATTTTGCGGAATTACCAGTTTTGCCTGAATGTTCATCCACGCAGCAATGGCGTAAGACGTATTGCACTTTCAGGCAGTTAGCGGGCTGCGGGTTGCAGCCTGACCGGCAACATGGAATCAACTCTTAAGAAATATTCTAAGGTTATTCCCACGATAATTGCGCTGTATTTCCGTATGAAATACAGGCTACCGACACTTTGCGCCTCTCAGCAAGCGACAACCGTGAGGTTGGCGACTTAGCGTTTAGTCACGAGGCCATCGGTTCACTCCCGGTCAGCGTCACCATGCCCGTAGCTTTGTCACCAATGTAAGAATAATGAGTAAGTTACAATGAAAAGAATGCTAATAAACGCGACTCAGCAAGAAGAGTTGCGTGTCGCCCTTGTAGATGGGCAGCGCCTGTACGATCTGGATATTGAAAGTCCTGGACACGAACAGAAAAAAGCCAACATCTATAAAGGCAAAATCACCCGTATTGAACCAAGTCTGGAAGCGGCATTTGTAGATTACGGCGCGGAACGTCATGGTTTCTTGCCGCTTAAAGAAATTGCCCGCGAATATTTCCCGTCTAATTATTCATCACATGGTCGTCCGAACATCAAAGATGTTCTACGTGAAGGCCAGGAAGTGATTGTTCAGATTGATAAAGAAGAACGTGGTAATAAAGGCGCAGCCTTGACCACCTTTATTAGTCTGGCAGGAAGTTATTTAGTACTGATGCCGAACAACCCGCGTGCCGGTGGTATTTCTCGCCGTATCGAAGGTGACGATCGTACTGAATTGAAAGAAGCCCTTTCCTCTCTGGAACTGCCAGATGGCATGGGTCTGATTGTACGTACTGCTGGCGTGGGTAAATCCGCTGAAGCACTGCAATGGGATTTAAGCTTCCGCCTGAAGCATTGGGAAGCGATACAAAAAGCGGCGGAAAATCGCCCGGCACCATTCCTTATCCATCAGGAAAGCAACGTTATCGTGCGTGCTTTCCGTGATTACCTGCGTCAGGACATCGGTGAAATCCTTATCGATAACCCGAAAGTACTCGAACTGGCTCGCCAGCATATCGGTGCTTTAGGTCGCCCTGATTTCAGCAGCAAAATTAAGCTCTACACCGGTGAAATCCCGCTGTTTAGCCACTATCAAATTGAATCGCAGATCGAATCCGCTTTCCAGCGTGAAGTTCGTCTGCCATCCGGCGGCTCGATTGTTATCGACTCCACCGAAGCATTAACCGCTATCGACATCAACTCCGCGCGCGCAACTCGCGGTGGTGATATCGAAGAAACGGCCTTTAATACCAACCTTGAAGCGGCTGATGAAATCGCACGCCAACTGCGCTTGCGTGACCTCGGCGGTTTGATTGTTATCGACTTCATCGACATGACCCCTGTGCGCCACCAGCGTGCAGTTGAAAACCGTCTGCGTGAAGCCGTGCGTCAGGACCGAGCGCGTATCCAGATTAGCCATATCTCTCGCTTTGGCCTGCTGGAAATGTCTCGTCAGCGTCTTTCCCCTTCTCTGGGTGAGTCCAGCCACCATGTCTGCCCGCGTTGTAGCGGTACAGGCACCGTGCGTGACAACGAATCTCTGTCGCTGTCTATTCTGCGTCTGATTGAAGAAGAAGCGCTGAAAGAGAATACGCAGGAAGTTCATGCGATTGTTCCGGTACCAATTGCTTCTTATCTGCTGAACGAAAAACGTGACGCTGTAAGCGCGATTGAAACCCGTCTGGGCGGCGTGAAAGCCATCATCGTTCCTAACGATCAGATGGAAACTCCACACTATTCAGTTCTGCGTGTACGTAAAGGCGAAGAATCGAAAACGCTCAGCTATATGCTGCCGAAGCGCTACGAAGAAGAGATGGCTGTGCCGTCTGAAGAAGAGTACGCCGAGCGTAAACGTCCTGAGCAACCTGCGCTGGCTACTTTTGTCATGCCAGACGAGCCACCGGCTCCGACAGAATCAGCACCTGTCGCAACACCTGCTCCAGCAGCTAAACCAACGGTTGCGAAAGCGCCAACCGTAGAACAGCCTGGTCTGATTAGCCGTTTCTTCGGCGCGCTGAAAAACCTCTTTGCGGGCGAAAGCACTACTGAAAGCAAAGAAGTTCAGGAAGCAAAACCTGCCGAGACTGAAAGCCAACGTCAAGGTCAGGATCGTCGCAATAACCGTCGTCAGAACAACCGCCGTGACCGTAATGGTAACGACCGTGGCGATCGCAACAACCGTGATAATCGTGGTGACCGCGATAATCGCAGCGAAAACCGTGACAACCGTGAGCCACGTGAAAACCGCGATCGTGATGATAACCGTCGTAACCGTCGCCAGACTCAACAGCCAAACACGGAAGTCCGTGAAGTTAGCCCGAACGTTGCTGTTGAAGAAGCTGAAAAGCCAAAAGCACGTGACGAGCAGCAGCCACGCCGTGATCGTAACCGTCGCCGCAGCGATGATAAACGCCAGGCACAGCAAGACGTCAAAGTTCTGCAACGTGATGAAGTTGTAGAGGTTGAGGCGGAAGCTGAGCAGGAAGAACGCGTCCAGGTTATGCCACGTCGTAAACAACGCCAGCTGAGCCAGAAAGTTCGCTTTGAATCTGCACCAGATTCTACGGCTGAAGTTGCGGCAACGCCTGTTGTTTCCGAAGCAACCGCTGCACCCGTTGCTCGCACTGAACTGGCAACTATCCCGTTACCAGCAGTGATTGAAAAACCGGTTGTTGAGCAGCAGCAAGAAGACAACAACGATTCACGTAATGATTCTAACGGTATGCCGCGTCGTTCTCGTCGTTCTCCACGTCACCTGCGTGTCAGTGGTCAACGTCGCCGTCGCTATCGTGATGAGCGTTACCCAACGCAGTCTCCAATGCCGTTGTTCGTTGCCTGTGCATCTCCTGAGCTGGCATCGGGTAAAGCCTGGATTAGTTATCCGGTAGCTCGTGCTCATGATGATTCCCAGTACGATAATGGTGATCAAACGCCAGTCTTCGTTTCGCATGAAGAGCAAGCTGTGCAATTGAACGTTGAGCAACCAGTGATTCGGGAAGCCGCAGTAGCGCAACCTGCCATTGAAACGGCTCACGTTGAGACTACGCATCCGGAAGTGATTGCTACGCCGGTCACCGAGCAGCCGCATTTGATTGCAGCCGTTGATGACGTTGTTGCTGAACAAGTAATTGACGAAGTCGTGCCTGCACAAGATAACGCTGTAGCTGAAACTCAACAGCAACAAGCGGCGGAACTTGCCCAAGTAGCACCTGTGGTTGTTACTGAAACTGTGCCAGTAGCACAAGTTGAAGAAACTAAGCCGGTAGCAATGGTTGCGCAGGAAGTTGTCGCTGAGAAAACTGAAGTTGCAGAAACCAACGTTGAAGAAGCAGCCGTTGAACAAACTGTTGCACAAGAAACTGTGGTTCAGGCAGCGCCAGAAGTGAAAGCCGTAGAGCCAGAGCAGCCAGTTGTTGCGCACGTCACTAAACATGCGACTGCACCAATGACTCGCGCTCCAGCGCCGGAATACACGCCAGAAGCGCCACATCATAGTGATTGGGTGCGCCCAACGTATGATTTCTCTGGTCGTGGTTCTGCCGGTGCAAGCAGTGCAACTCATCAAGCAACCGCACCTGCTACACGCCCGCAAAGCGTTGACTAACCGCTAAGCGTGTTGTGAGAAAAGCCGACCAGGAAACTGGTCGGCTTTTTTATTTGTCGCAGCACCGTATATTTCGGACAAAAAAAAGCCCACTTCGGGGTGATGAAGTGGACATATAAAGCGTGCTCAGTTTCATAGCACGCCCAAACTGGTGAAATTACTTATTGAGTTGGAACAAAGACATCCCTTGCATATCACTAAAGGCTTTATAAGAGGCCTGCAGCGCAGCCTGCTGCATTACGTAAGAAGAAATGGCGGAGTTCCAGTCCACGTTAATCAAATCACTCATTTGCTGTGCCTGACCCAGACTACGGTCGCTGCCTAGTTCATCAAGCTTATCCAGTTCACTCAGTTGCGTACCCAGCTCGGCACGTACGGTCAGCACGTTATTGAGCGAGTTTTTCAGGCCACGGCTGGTTTTATCGATGGCGGCGGTTAAATTCTCTTTTTCCGCGTCACTCTTGCCTTCAGTCGGCGTTCTCAATGTTTCAATGGCTGAGTCGAGCATATCGAACAGATTGCTTTCAGACGTGCCGTTTCCAGGTTCAGGCACGGCATTACTGGTCAGCGTGTCAAAGATTTGCTTACCCGTATGGCCAATCGTCATCGTGCGTGACGCATCTACAGACTGGGAAACCGGTGTATCTCCACCGCCATAAATCACACCGTTCGCAGCACCGGTAAACGGTGCTGTTTCGGTTTTGTAACCGGCAAAAATATAGCGCCCGTTGCCATCAGTACTGTTGGCCAGGTTCAATATCTGATTACGAATACCTTCCAGGTCGGTCGCCAGTGACGCACGGTCATCATCGCTTAACGTGCCGTTGTTGGCGTAGACGATTTTTTCCTGCGCAGACTGAATCGCCGTTGTCACCTGCCCCAATACGTTTTCTTCCAGCGACACTTTTTGCGTGGCAAAAGTGCGTGCCAGTGCATATTGACTGTTTTGCGCCTGAGCCTGCGAAAGCACCACGGCTTGTGAAGCAGCAATAGGGTCATCAGAAGGTTTGTTAACGCGCTGGCCTGTCGACATCTGCTCGCCGTAACGCAGCCACTCACTTTGTGCGTTAGTGACGCCACGCATGTTCTGTTGGTACATCATTGCGGTACTGATACGCATACGCCAGATTCCTTAATTAACGGATGGACAGTAACGCATCAAACAGAGTTGATGCCGTCTGGAGTACCTGAGCGTTCGCCAGGTAATATTGTTGGAAGCGCTGCAAGTTACCGTACTCTTCGTCAAGGTTGACGCCAGAGATAGACTGCTGTTGGTTACTTAACTGCGTGACCACATTATTTTGCGTAGTGCTGGTGACTTTCAGCGTGCTGGTTTTGTTACCGACATCACTGACCAGGCTGGCATACGCATCGTTAAACGATTTGTTGCCATTGACTGTTTTGGCACTTTGTAAATCCAACATGGCCTGAGCGTTACGGTTGTCGCTTTCGCCGTTGTTTGCCGCACCTGCCAATGCCAGTTTACTTTCGTCGGTGATCAGCACGTTCATATTCACTACGGCGTCTGACACAGGTTTCACAATAAAGCTGTCATTTTTGGTCGGTGGCGTGCCGCTGATGTCTAGTTTCAGGCCATCGAAGCTCATGCTCTTATTACCCTTGCCATCATCAGTAACCGTAGCCGGAAATTGCTTGTTATCTGACAAACGAGTGACTTGCCAGTTAGTGCCGTCATAAACCACTTTGTAATCGCTGGCCTGCACCTGAGAACTGTCTGTCATAGTGGCAGTGAGCGCGGTTGATTTAGAGGCATTGTTGCTATTGCTCTGAACCGACGGGCCGCCGAATTTGAAGAAGTCTTCCCCTTTAACGCCATCGGCATCGAACCCAGCACCATGCTGCTTGTTAATCGCATCAGCAAATGTCAGTGCTAATTGCCCCAGACGGTTACGGGCACCATCGAGATCCTGCGAACGGAAAGTTAACATACCGCCCAGTGAACCGCTTTTCAGCTGGCTCTCAGGAATTTCAGTGGTTCCGGAAACGGAATCCACATAGCCGACGGTGATACGAGAAGGATCGGCACTCGACCCCACTGCCGCCAGCTTGTTGGCTTTATCGCCCTGAACCAGAGACAAACCATTAGCGATGGAAACGTTATAGGTGCCGCCATCCTGAACGCTAACTTCTACGCCCACAATCTGGTTGAGCTCGCTAACCAATTGGTCGCGCTGGTCCAGCAAATCATTAGGCACAGCCCCTGCTCCCACACCGGTCAGCCGTGAAATCTGAGTGTTAAGATTGGCAATCTGGCTGGCGTAATTATTGATTTGCTCAACGCTGCTTTGAACCGCGGTATTAACCTGTTTATCCTGGTCACGCAGATACTGATCCGTCACCTTAAACTGGTTTACCAGGCCGCTGGCATTACCGAGTAATGCCTGGCGTGCCGCCGGGTCTTCAGAGTTACTGACCAGGGTTTGCAAGCCGCTGAAAAAGCTCTGCATGGTTGTTGCAAGTGTATTGGTGGTACCAGACAGAATGTTGTCAATTTTAGACATCTGCTGATACTGCGTATTCAGGCCACTGCTTTGGGTCTGTGCCGCGCGCAGTTGGTTGGTAATGAACGAATCATATTCACGTTGCACACCGCTGACATACACCCCATTACCCACCCAGCCACCGGCGCCCAGCGTACTTTGCGACTGTGACAACACGGTAGTCTGGCGGGTGTAACCGGTAATGTTGTAATTTGAAATATTGTTACTGACGGTATTCAGTGCCGCCTGAGCAGCACCCAGGCCACTCATGGCACTGTTAATCAGGCTACTGGACATGAAATTTCCTTTGCTCGTTTATCACGGGTCCTGTCGATTATTATCGGCAGCTGCCGCCAGGACTTGAGGCTTTAATAACGTGTGTTCAGAACAAATTTGACAGGTCGTTGCTGTACGCTTTTGCGACTTTATCGCCCATCGCTTTCATCTGTTGAATCATGCCGGTGAGCTTGCGGGCGTAATTTGGATCGGTGGCATAACCCGCATTTTGTAAGGCCTGAGCGCCCTGTTCAGCGGTATCAGCATTGGTTACGGCGGCATAGCGTGGGTTACGGGTTAGCAGGCCGACGTAATCAGAAAGTGCTTCCAGATAAGAGCTATAAACTCGGAACTTAGCCTTCACCTTTTTCGCTTCACCATTTTCGTATTCAGTTGTGGTGATTTCGGTAACCTGCCCTTTCCAGTTTGCTGAGGCCTTAACGCCAAACAAGTTAAAACTCGGCTCGCCTTTTTCAGTGAGGATTTGTCGCTGACCCCAGCCAGATTCCAGCGCGGCCTGCGCCAGAATCAAGTGATGAGGAATGCCGCTCTGCTCGCTGGCAAGCCTTGCAGGTAAAGAAAGCTGCGCCAGAAAGTCTTTGCTGTCGCCGGTCAGCGGTTCTTCGTTAGAAGGCGCTTTAGGAATGGCCTGGCGCACCATTTGCGTTAATGCCTGGTTCTGGAAGCTGGTCACGGTTTGCATATCAAACTTCATCGGCACTTTACCTGCCTCTTCCGATGGGTCCGCATTGCCCCCCATTTGCTCCACCATCATATCGGCAAGCCCCAGCCCTTTGGCACTGAGCTGCTGCGCGATTTGCTGATCGTAGATGCTGGTATACATGCGTGTCTGCTCGCTGCTAAATAAGCCATCTTTTGGCAGCGCTTCACGCATGCTTTTTAGCATCATCTGCACAAACATCCCTTCCACCTGGCGGGCAACCGTTTTGAGATTGCCCTTGGGATCTTGCCCGGTTTTCGCTTTCAGCTCATTGAGAGAATTAGCGTCCCACGCCGCATTAGCCAGTGACTGGGCTTCGTTAAGCATCAGATGATTTCCACTTTGGCGCGCAGGCAACCCGCGGTTTGCATCGATTGCAGAATCGACATCAGCTCCATTGGCGTTGCCCCCAGCGTATTAAGTGCGCGAACCACGTTATTGAGGTTGGCGCTGGCGTTAACTCGCTGCAACGCACCGCCAGTTTGGCGCAAATCAATTTGCGTTTGCGGCGTCACCACGGTTTGCCCACCACCAAATGGTGTATCCGGCTGGCTGACCTGTGCCTGGCGGTTAACCGTCACAGACAAGTTGCCTTGCGCTACAGCACAAGTATTCAGCGTCACTTCCTGATTCATGACGACCGAACCCGTTCGAGAGTTGATGATCACTTTGGCGTCTTGTGCCGGTATGCTCACTTCCAGGTTCTGAATGTCGGCCAGTAAACGCACTTGCGAACTGTTACCGGTTGGCACACGGATCTGGATAGTGCGCGCATCCAATGCCGATGCACTGCCAAAACCACGTGAACGGTTAATGGTGTCGGTGATTTGCTGAGCCAGCGTGAAATCATCATTGTTCAGTTGCAGGCTGATGACATTACCGGTGCCAAACGTACCCGGTAACTCGCGCTCGATAACAGCACCGTTGGTTATACGGCCACCGTTGAGCTGGTTAACCTGAACGCTGCTGCCGCCAGCAGAAGCGCCCGCACCGCCAACTAAAATGTTGCCCTGAGCCAGGGCGTAAACCTGATTATCAACACCTTTCATCGGTGTCATCAGCAGTGTGCCGCCACGCAGGCTTTTGGCGTTACCCAGGGAGGAAACCACCACGTCAATGTTTTGCCCGGAACGCGCAAATGCCGGGTATTTTGCCGTCACCATGACTGCCGCCACGTTCTTGAGCTGCATGTTGGTGCCCGCAGGAACGGTGATCCCCAACTGGGAAAGCATGTTGTTGAGTGTCTGAGTGGTAAACGGCGTTTGCGTCGTCTGGTCGCCCGTACCATCCAGCCCAACGACCAGCCCATAACCAATCAGGGCATTCTCGCGCACGCCTTGTACACTTGTCAGGTCACGGATACGGTCTGCCTGAGCCAAAGTGGCCACCAGCATCAGCAATCCGAATAAATATTTGGTCATGAATCCCCCGCTTACATCGGCGATAAATTAAGGAAGAAGCGTTGCAACCAACCCATGTTCTGCGCTTCGTTGATATAGCCGTTACCGACATATTCGATACGCGCATCAGCCACTTGTGTGGATGGCACGGTGTTGGAGCCACTGATGGTGCGAGGATTCACCACACCGGAGAAACGAATAAATTCGGTGCCCTGATTAATGGCGATTTGTTTTTCACCCACGACATGCAGGTTGCCGTTTGCCAGCACCTGATCCACCGTCACGGTTAACGTTCCGCTAAAGGTGTTACTGGCGTTTGCGCCACCTTTACCGTTAAAGCTGTTGCCACCAGAAGCATCGAGTGACGCACGGTCGTTACCAAATAACCCTTCGAGATAACGAGGTGTTACGTCCATGCCAAAGTTTGTTTTGCCGTCACGGCTGGCATTCGCCGACGAACTCTTGCTGGCACTGACATTTTCCTGAAGCTGAATGGTCAACGTATCACCGACATTACGCGGGCGACGGTCTTCAAACAGCGGTTGATAACCGTAGTTCACAGGCTGTGCCGTCTGGAAAATAGATCCATTAATCACAGGCGCAGGGCCGGGAACCGGTTGGGCGGTGGTTGCCCCTTCTACCAGCGGTTTGGTGGGGATCAGGGCACAGCCACTGGTTACCAGCACCAGACACATCACGACAGGACGAAGAACCATAGGGTTTTGCATTGCTTTCATCTTCAGGTCTCGACAGCCGGTGCGCGTGAACACACCGGCAAACATCTTACAATTGCGTCAGTTTTTGCAGCATCTGGTCTGTAGTAGAGACCGCTTTACTGTTGATTTCGTAAGCGCGCTGAACCTGGATCATATTCACCAGTTCTTCCGCTACGTTTACGTTCGAGGTTTCGACATAACCCTGATACAACAGCCCTGCACCGTTGAGACCCGGCGTGCTCTCATTCGGCGTACCGGAAGACTGCGTTTCGGCGTACAGGTTTTCACCCAGGCTTTCCAGACCGGTGTCATTCATAAAGGTGGTCAAGTTAAGCTGACCCACCTGAACGGGCTGCGCCTGACCCTGCTGGGTCACACTCACAATGCCATCACGTCCGACAGTAATCGTCAGTGAGTTAGCTGGAATAGTGATCGCAGGCTGAACCTGGAAACCGCCCGCCGTAACCAGTTGGCCGTTTTGGTCGACCTGGAATGAGCCGTCGCGGGTATAAGCGCTTGAGCCATCCGGCAACTGTACCTGGAAGAAGCCCTGGCCTTTGATTGCCACATCTTTGCTGTTATTGGTCTGAGACAGGTTGCCCTGGCTGTGCAGACGCTCGGTTGCCACCGGACGCACACCCGTACCAATCTGCAAACCTGACGGCAGCGTTGTTTGCTCAGAAGATTGCGCACCTGGCTGGCGAATCGTCTGGTAAAGCAAGTCTTCGAACACCGCACGCTGACGCTTAAAACCATTGGTGGAGACGTTTGCCAGGTTGTTGGCAATCACATCCATGTTGGTTTGCTGAGCATCAAGACCGGTTTTGGCGATCCATAAAGAACTGATCATAGTGAATTCCTGTTAGTTACAAGGCTTAACATCAGGTCATTGACAGCAACTGATTGGCACGCTGTTCGTTCTCATCAACGCTCGAGATAATTTTCATCTGCATCTCGAAACGGCGGGCGTTGGTTATCATGTCGGCCATCGCTTCTACCGGCTTAACGTTGCTGCCTTCCAGCACGCCAGACATGACTCTGATGCTGGGGTCGGCCTGCAAAGTTGCGCCACGCGTAGCCTGAGCATTAGCGCTCAAACGGAATAATCCATCGTCACCGCGCACTACTTCCTGGCCGCTGGCTTTCACCAGTTTCAGGCGGCCAATCGGTGCCACTGTATTCGGTGGATCTCCTGGATTGAGCGAAGAGATAGTGCCATCTGCCGCAATAGTCAGCTGCGAGCCCTGCGGGACTGCAATCGGGCCACCGTCGCCCATCACCGGTTGCCCGCCGATAGTCAACTGCCCGGCAGGGCTGACCTGCATATTGCCGTTACGGGTATAAGCCTCACTGCCATCAGCACTTTGTACCGCCAGCCAGCCATCTTGTTGCAGGGCAACATCCAGCGGACGTTGAGTGTAATCAAGCTGCCCTTGTGACATATCCGCACCCGGCGTTGATGCCGTTACCAGCGTACGCGTTGGCAGGGAAAGCCCTTCCACGGGTACTGAGCGCAACGCAGTCAGCTGCGCACGAAAGCCAGGTGTTGAAGCATTTGCCAGGTTGCTGGCCGTCACCGCTTGTTGATTCAGCGTCTGACTTGCCGCACCCATGGCGGTATAAATTGCGTGATCCATTAAGCTATCCCGTTAGTGCTTAGCGCAGGTTAACCAGGGTGTTGAGGATCTGGTCCTGGGTTTTGATGGTCTGCGCGTTAGACTGATAGTTACGCTGCGCGACAATCATGTTGACCAGTTCTTTACTCAGATCGACGTTCGAAGACTCCAGCGCGCCATTAGTCAGCGTCCCGAAGTTACCGCTCCCGGCAGTGCCCAGCAGAGCCACACCTGATGCGTTGGAAGCAGACCACACGTTGTTCCCTTCTGATGCAAGACCTTCAGGGTTGGCAAAGTTAGACAGAACAATCTGCCCTAACAGTTGGGTTTGCTCGTTGGAGTAATTACCGACAACGGTGCCGTCATCGTTGATCTGGTAGCTGACCAGGTCGCCCGGTTTGTAGCCATTCTGATTCGCAGCAACAATATTGTTTGAGCCGGTGTTCTGCTGCATGGAATTCAACAGGCTGAAGTCGAATTTCACCGCCGGTGCGCCGTTCAATGGGCCAGTGTTGATTGAAAACGTTGGCGTAGTACTGGTGATGGTTTTATCTGGATCAGCAGGGTCTGGCGTTGTGATATTTTCGATGGTGCCATTCGCATTAAAATTAACTGCACCAGCACGTACCGCTTTCGAAGCCGCAACGCTGCTGTCCTGGGTATAAACATCCCATTTGTTATCAGCAGTTTTTACGTAGAACACGTTCATGTCATGGGTGTTACCCAATGTGTCATAAACGGTGATGGAACCTTTTTTGTTATAGCTTGCGGAGTTAGTCGCATCAAAAGGCTTTACTTCTGGCAACGCATCAGATGAGTTCAGGTTGATCTGCATTGAAGCCTGAGAAGTCAGTTTCGCTGCCATCAGGGTATTAGGAACAGAAAGCCCGGTAGGGTTTGCGCCTTGTTGAATCGTAGGCGGAGTGCCTGTTGCCGGGTAGCCCGTCAACTGCATACCCTGCATGTTCACCAGGTTACGGTTTTCATCTAACTTGAACTGACCGTTACGGCTGTAATAAACCGAACCGTTAGAGTCCACCAAACGGAAAAAACCGTTCTGGCTGATAGCCACATCCAGGCCACGGCCTGTGTTGGTGGTGGTACCGTCGTTAAAGTCCTGAGTAATACCGGCAACTTTAACGCCGAGGCCAACTTTAGAGCCTGCGAACATATCAGCGAAAGAAACGCTACCGGATTTAAAACCGTAGGTGGCGGAGTTGGCAATGTTGTTACCAATCACGTCCAGGTTGGTCGCCGCAGCATTCAGGCCGCTGACCGCTTGAGAAAAGCCCATGTTTTACTCCTGCAAAGGGTTGATGGCTTAAATAATCTGCCTGATGTCATCGAGGGTGGAGGTGCCGTAAGTACCGAGGTCGAGCAAAGTCTTGCCATTACTGAGTGTCACACCGTTGACCATGGCAAAATTAAGCGGCTGAGCGACCAACTGCGTACTGCCATTACTGGCACTGATAGCGACGTTGTATGCCCCGTCTGGTGCCTTCGATCCATCCGTCATAGTTCCATCCCAGGTGAAGGTATGAACACCTGCGGTTAGCCCACCAATATCGAGCGTACGTACCACTTTGCCGGTGTTATCAGTGATCGTTGCGGTGGTTTTATCGGCGGCTTGTTGCAGCTCAACACCAAACGGTGTGGTGGCTTCACTGCCTGCCAGAATTTTCGAGCCGGGGATCATAACGCCATGCCCAATCAAGGCGCTGGACTGGACAGACTGGTTATTATTTAACTGGCCTGACACCGAACCCAGCGTGGTATTGAGTTTTTCAATGCCGCTCACGGTGCTGATTTGCGCCAGCTGAGTCGTCAGTTCATTGTTTTGCAGAGGGTTGGTGGGGTCCTGGTTTTTCAACTGCGCAACCAGTAGCGTCAAGAAACTACTCTGAAGATCGGCAGAACTGCTGCCGGTCATGCTGCTATTACCCGATGTCGCGTTAACACCACTGGTTGTGGTGTCATTCATATTAACGGCGATGCCCATCAGTCTCTCCTTTATTGACCCAGAGTCAGGGTTTTCAACATCATGCTTTTCACGGTGTTGAGGACTTCCACGTTGGCCTGATAGCTGCGAGATGCCGACATGCTGTTGACCATCTCACCCACCACATCCACGTTCGGCATGCGTACATAACCTTTGGCATCGGCCAGCGGATTACCCGGCTGGAATACCAATTTGTCCGGTTCCTGGCTTTCCTGAACGCCGGTTACTTTTACGCCACCGGTTTGCGCACCAGGTGCCGCGTCAACCTCGAAAATAACCTGCTTAGCGCGATACGGTTGGCCATCGGGCCCGGTTGCACTATCGGCGTTAGCCAGGTTACTCGCTGCCACGTTCATACGCTTGGATTGCGCGGTCATTGCTGAACCGGCAATATCAAAAATATTCAGTAAAGCCATCTATTAGCCACCCTGTTGCAGCACAGACATCATGCCCTTGATTTGGCCGCCGAGAACCGTGAGGTCTGACTGGTATTTCAGGCTGTTATCGGCAAATTGTGTACGTTCGCGATCCATGTCGACGGTGTTGCCATCCATCGACGGTTGGTCTGGAATACGGTAGAGAAGACTGAGCTGCGGGACAGTTTGAGTTTGTGCCGGGATATGGCGCGAAGAGGTCATCGCAAGCGATACGCCGCTGCCTTCAACACGTCCTCTGTCCATCACTTTTTTCATTTCACTGGCAAAATCAATATCGCGAGCCTGATAGCCTGGGGTATCCGCATTGGCGATATTTGCTGCCAGAATTTCCTGACGCTGGGCACGCAAATTAATCGCTTCTTGCTGAAATCGCAGCGCGGCATCCAGTTTGTCTAGCATGTTCCCTCCGCATAATTAGGATTTGTCCGACAGCTTAAAGCCCCTTACGCGTGCGTTATCGTTGGAATAGACACAAAATGCGTCGCTATTTGTCGCCTTGATCAATTCCGTGTGCGGTTAAAATCACTGCAACCTGAACAAGGAGAAGCGTCATGAGCCGTCTGAAAACCTGGAGCACAATTGCCCTTTTACTGGCTTGCCCGCAGGCATTTGCCAGCATTCTGGATGCACCATTGAGCCAGTTTTTTCAGCAGCGTCTGGCGGGTATAAGCGATGAGGTATCGGTGAGGGTAAAAACACCCGATGCACAATTGCCGCCCTGCCCACTTCCCGACTTTTCAATGCCTGGTAATGGTCGTCTTTGGGGTAACGTAAGCATTCTGGCGCGATGCGGTAACGACAAGCGATATATTCAGGCTGAAGTGCGTGCCACGGGGAATTACGTGGTTGCTACTCAGGCGCTGCCACGCGGCAGCGTAATCAATGAAAACCAGGTACAACTCAAACGTGGGCGGCTGGATCAATTACCTCCGCGTGCAATGTTAGAGTTAAGCCAGGCAAACAGTGCTGTGACCCTGCGCGACATCGCACCGAATCAGCCCATTATGCTGTCGATGGTGCGTCAGTCCTGGCGTGTCAAAGCTGGGCAGCGTGTTCAAGTGGTGGCTGCGGGGGAAGGATTTAGTGTGAATAGTGAAGGCAAGGCGCTGAACAATGCCGCCGTCGCACAAAATGCGCGGGTGAGGATGGATTCTGGTCAGGTTGTGAGCGGAGTCGTCAACGCGGATGGGAATATTCTGATTAGCTTATAATATTCAACTGGCGAATAAGAAGACTATAAAGGTTCGGCGGCGACTGCCGATAGTGTGTTAACAGATGATAGAATTTCCCTCGATGAGGATAAAAAAATGAGCATTGATCGCACATCGCCTTTGAAACCGGTAAGTACCGTACAACCGCGCGAAACGCCAGAAGCGCCGATTCAAAAGAGCCGTCTGGAAAAAAGCACCACACCCAACAGCACCAATGTCAAACTCAGTGATGCGCAGGCTAAATTAGTTCAGCCAGGCAGCGGTGATATTAATATGGAACGCGTTGAAGCGCTTAAAACCGCAATCCGCAACGGTGAGCTTAAAATGGATACCGGCAAAATCGCCGATGCATTAATCCAGGAAGCACAAAGCTATTTAACGAGTAAATAATTGCATGAGTCGTCTGTTAGAAGTGATGGATCAAATGACTGTGGTGCTCAACTCTCTTAAAGAGGTGATGGATGCCGAGCAGCAACAATTGTCCGCAGGCCATGTGAATGGCAGTGCGTTGCAGCGCATTACCGAAGATAAAAGCTCATTGTTAGCCACGCTAGATTATCTTGAGCAGCTTCGCCGTGCCGCACAGAATGCCGAAAATACCGGCAGCACGGATATTAGCCAGCGCTGGCAGACGATTACGCAAAAAACGCAGCATTTACGCGATATCAACCAGCATAACGGTTGGTTATTAGAGGATCAGTTAGCGCGGAATGAACAAGCGTTAGCGGTACTCAAGCCGCATCAGGAACCCAATCTTTATGGGGCCGATGGGCAAGCGACGACCGTGAGTCGTGGCGGAAAGAAAATAACGATTTAAAGCCAGAAAGAATAAGGGCGGTTTCAAAACACCGCCCTGGTCACGTATTAAAGACTTTTCAGAATCTTCATTGTCGCTTCCACATCAATTTCATCTTCCGAGAAAATTAACGTCGAGCCCTGGAACGTGGTGATCGCCAGCTTTTTCAGCGTGCGCATTTCACCAGGTTTTGGCTCAGCTTTCGGACGGATACTGTTCATCAGTGCGCCCACTGACAGCACCGCATTTTCTTTATCAATCTTCGTCTCGGCAGGGACTTCTTCGCTGTAAACCAGGAAGGATTTAATCGCCGTGATTTTGATGCGCTCGCCTGCGATATAGATGTATTTGCTATCGGGTTCGACTTTTACAGCAAAGGCAGATAAGCCTTTATTGTTCGTCGTTGGCTCGAAAGTCACCGAGGCATCTTTTTTAATCAGTTCTGGATTGGCGACCTTAATCACATGAAAATAACGATTGTCACCGTTTTCATCTTTGATAAAACCGAAACCTTTATCTTCGAACCAGGTTGTGATTGTTCCGTGCATCGCTATTACCGCCTAATTAATCTTTCAATGTGTCAAATTTTGCAGCGCCCCAATTTTGGGACGCATAGTTTAATGCAGATTGCCCGTTTACTACAGCGTACGGCGGGCGAAATCTTTCACTCTGAATCCCAGCACCATTAGCGTGGCGAAATATGCCGCGATTCCTGCCACGACCACCGCCATTAAACGCAATATACGGTATGGCATCGTGCCCACATCCCAGGCTGGCATAATATGCATCACACCAAGCAGCACCGCTGCCATCACAATCACACCCGCAAACAGACGCCAGAGGAACGCGCCCCAGCCCGCTTGTGGCTGGAAAATGTCCTGTTTACGCAACTGCCAGTATAGCAGGCTGGCATTCAGACACGCCCCCAGGCCAATCGACAGCGACAGTCCTGCGTGCTTGAGCGGGCCGATAAATATAAGGTTCATTACCTGAGTCAAAATCAGAGTCACGATAGCGATTTTGACCGGCGTTTTGATGTCCTGGCGCGAATAGAACCCTGGAGCCAGAACCTTCACCACTATCAGCCCCATCAACCCAACGGAATAAGCCACCAGCGCTCGTTGTGTCATGAGTGCATCGAAAGCCGTGAATTTACCGTACTGGAACAGGGAAACCGTCAACGGTTTAGCAAGAATGCCCAACGCCACCGCGCTCGGCAACGCCAGCAGGAAACATAAACGTAAGCCCCAGTCCATCAGGCGCGAATATTCATCGTGGTTACCGCTGGAAAAACTTTTCGCCAGCGACGGCAGCAAAATAGTCCCTAATGCAACGCCCAACACACCGGATGGGAACTCCATCAAACGGTCAGCGTAGTACATCCAGGAAACCGAACCGGAAGCCAGGAACGAGGCAAAAATGGTGTTGATGATCAGTGAGATTTGGCTGACAGAGACACCAAGAATCGCGGGTCCCATCTGCTTAATCACGCGCATAGCACCTGCATCTTTCAGGTTAACGCGCGGTAAAACCAGCATGCCTATCTTTTTCAAGTGCGGTAACTGATACGCCAGTTGCAGCACGCCGCCCACGGTAACAGCCCAGGCTAACGCCAGAATCGGCGGGTTAAAGTGCGGTGCGGCGAACAGCGCAAAACCAATCATGCTGAGGTTCAGGAAGGTCGGCGCAAATGCCGGAACCGAGAAACGGTTCCAGGTATTAAGAATCGCACCACACAGCGAGGCCAGCGAAATCAGGAAGATATACGGGAACGTTATCCGTAGCAGGCTGGAGGTCAGCGCGAATTTGTCGGCGGTATCGGCAAAACCCGGTGCGGTGACCAGAATCACCCACGGTGCCGCAATCATCCCGATGACGGTAACAAGCGCCAGCGCCAGCGTCAGTAATCCGGAAACATACGAGACAAACACGCGGGTCGCATCTTCGCCCTGCTTACTTTTGTACTCGGCAAGAATCGGGACAAACGCTTGCGAGAATGCACCCTCGGCGAAAATACGGCGCAGTAAGTTCGGTAATTTGAATGCCACAAAAAAGGCATCCGTCGCCATCCCAGCCCCAAAAACCCTTGCCACAATGGCGTCACGTGCAAATCCCAGCACGCGAGAAAACATCGTCATCGAGCTGACTGCTGCCAGCGATTTTAATAGATTCATTTATTATGTGGTTCCACAAACATCAACGCCTGCTGGGCAGGCGTTGTTAAGGGGCATTTCGTTCAGGCGCTTAGTCTACCGATACCCAGCCGAATTACTACTATCAGATGTTACGGGGTTATTCGCTCATCGCATCGCGCCACAGCTTTTCGACCACGCGCTGGGCGAGCAATGCCTGTTCGCCCGAGGTTTCAGGAACCGTCTGATTTGCCACACAATCAAGGAAATGACGAGCACAACCGGCAAAACCGCGCTGTTCGAGTGTGGTTTGCCAGCCAGGAATGGGGCGGTTGACCACGCCATTGCCGCACTCTTCACGCCATTCGCGCATATCCGTCACGTCGTACAAACCGCCATCGGTTACCGCTTGTACCCACTCACGCTGGCTACCCGCGCGGCGATGCATACTGGTGGTGATTTGCAGACTGCCATTGGCAAAGTGATGCTCGGCAAACAGCATTTGCCCTTGATCGTTGGTGAGCAAAGTTCCGCTTTGCAATTGCGCTTCGCTGCCACCCAGCCACAGCGCGGTATCCACCACGTGCAGATAATCATCCAGCAACGTGAAACGCAGATCGTTTGGCCCAACGCTGTCGGCACGATGTTTATCCATTCGCACCGACGCACCGTTCGCCAGCTTATCTTTCAAATCGCGGTACAACGGCGAAAAGCGACGGTTAAAACCCACCATCAACGTGCGCTTTTGGCGCTGCGCCATTTCTACCAGACGTTCTGCATCAGCGAGATTTTCTGCCAGAGGTTTATCGACACAGACATTGACGCCAGCCTGCAATAATTCGCTGACGACAGCGTAATGGCTGCTGGTTGCGCTGTGAACGAATACGGCATCGCACTGCGCCGCGAGTTCAGAAATAGAAGACACATAGGGAATGCGATAAGCATCGCAAACTTTTTGCGCTTTTGCCTGCGTTGGGGAAAAGGCTCCCTGAAATGTCCAGTCGCTGGCTGCGGTTAATACCGGAAGCCAGGCTTTTTGTGCAATACCACCTAAACCGACAACGCCGACGCGAAGTTTAGTCATCTATTAATCCCCGAGATGAGCAAGCAGTGAATCAAGACGTTGCTTAAGATCGGCAACTTCGTTTTCAAGCAGTTCAACGCGCGCGGTTAAATCATCCGCAGGCTGCGCTGCACTTTGTGGGACAGCCAGTTGTGAAGCATCGACTTCACCACTGAAAAGGTGCATATAGCGGCTTTCGCGCTTACCAGGCTCACGCGGTAAACGCACCACGAACGGGCCGTCTTCGCGATTAGCGAGATTTTCGAGGGTATTTTCTACCTGCGCCATGTCGCTGAACTCATACATTCTGCCCGCGCGGGTACGCAATTCACCCGGTGTTTGCGCGCCGCGCAGCAACAAAGCCGTCACTACCGCCACTTCGGCAGGCGAGAGCTTGAGATCGCCAAATTCAGAATTACAGAAACGCTGCTCGTACTTGGTTACGCGATTGCCAAACCCGCTAACGGTGCGCAAAAAGTGGCGTTTGACCAGAGTATCGAGGGTGTCCTGAACATCAGACTCTTTCAGATCCATAACCGGTTCGCGGTTAGTTTTCTGATTACATGCCGTCACCACACCGTTGACCGACATTGGATACTGCTCGGGCGTAGTCACCTGTTTTTCCATCAGGCTACCCACTACTCGCGCTTCAACCGCAGTTAACTGATATTTCATTTCTCGTCCTTAACGCCCAGGGGTCCATTCTTTGTTGGTCAGCGCGGTCAGCACATGATCGCGCCACACACCATCAATCAGTAAATACTCTTTGGCATAGCCTTCTTTTTCAAAACCCAGACGCGCCAGTAAATCACCGCTGCGTTGATTATGCGGCATGTAGTTCGCCATGATGCGATGGATACGCTGGCTGCGTTGCATGTAACGAATAGCCGTCGTCAGCGCTTCAAACATCAAACCCTGTCCCTGCCATTTTTCGCCAAGCGAGTAGCCGAGATAGCAAGCATGGAAGGAGCCGCGCACCACGTTTGAAAAATTGGCAACGCCGTAAATCTCTTTTTCTTCTGGATCAAGCAGCGCAAAGTAATAAGCACTGCCGGTTTTATGCATTTCGCTGATCATGCCCAGCCGCGCCTGCCAGCCGGAAGGATAACAATGGCTGTCATCACGAATCGGTTCCCAGGGTTTCAGGAACTGACGGTTTTCGGCGTAATAATCAGCCAGACGCCAGGCATCGCGCTCATAAACCAGACGCACAACCAGGCGGTCTGTTACTAAGCGTATTTTCGGCACGTTACTGCGGTAGCCAAACATGTTCACCCTACTCCTCACATCCCACATTTTTCTTAGGCAACTTAATTACTATACCTGCGGCTGGCTGTGGAAGGAAAACAACAACATGCAGATTTTTCATCACGTCATACTTTTTTCGATTAATGAGTTCAATCAAAGCGTCAGATTGATAAAAAAATATTGTCGCGAGCCTCCCTGTCAAAAACCCTGAGAGCAGTGGAGAATAGAGCGTTGTCACACTTTTAAAGTTCCCTGGAGGGGAGATGTCACGGGTAGCGCAGGCCAGGAGCCTGGGTAAATACTTCTTACTGCTCGATAACATGCTCGTTGTATTAGGCTTCTTCGTGGTTTTCCCTCTTATTTCCATTCGCTTTGTCGACCAAATGGGTTGGGCGGCGTTAATGGTCGGTATTGCGCTCGGCCTACGGCAGCTAACGCAGCAAGGGCTGGGGATTTTTGGCGGAGCCATTGCCGACCGCTTAGGCGCAAAACCGATGATTGTCACCGGGATGCTGCTACGCGCTGTAGGTTTCGCCCTCATGGGGATAGCTCATGAACCTTGGGTTCTGTGGCTTTCCTGCTTTATCTCCGGTATCGGCGGTACGCTATTTGACCCACCTCGCGCCGCCCTGGTGGTGAAACTGGTGCGCCCGCATCAACGTGGTCGATTCTTCTCAATATTGATGATGCAGGACAGCGCGGGCGCGGTAATCGGGGCGCTGCTCGGCAGTTGGCTGCTGCAATATGATTTTCGTCTGGTATGCGGTGCAGGCGCGGTGATGTTTGTGATTTGCGCCATCGTCAACGCCTGGCTGCTTCCTGCTTATAAACTGTCTACCATTCGCACGCCAATGCGTGAAGGGATGGGGCGTGTTCTGCGCGACAAGCGATTTGTCACCTATGTGCTGACACTTGCCGGGTATTACATGCTGGCGGTGCAAGTCATGCTAATGCTGCCAATTATGGTCAACGAAATTGCCGGTACGCCTGCCGCCGTGAAATGGATGTATGCCATTGAAGCCGCGCTCTCGTTAACCCTGTTGTACCCGATTGCTCGCTGGAGCGAAAAACGCTTCCGCCTTGAACAGCGTTTAATGGCCGGTTTATTCCTGATGACGCTGGCAATGATACCGATTGGCTTAACTCACAACCTCCAACAACTGTTTACCCTAATTTGCGTGTTTTACATTGGTTCAATTATTGCCGAACCGGCTCGTGAAACATTAGGGGCTTCGCTTGCCGATTCCCGCGCACGCGGCAGTTATATGGGTTTCAGCCGTCTGGGTTTGGCGATTGGCGGCGCGTTAGGTTATGCCGGTGGCGGTTGGCTGTTTGATGCCGGAAAAAGTATCAATCAGCCGGAGCTTCCCTGGGTCATGCTGGGGATTATTGGCGTGATAACGCTGTTTGCACTGTGGTGGCAATTCAGCCCGAAACCTGTGGAACCCTCGATGCTGGAACCGGGCAGCTAGTTTGCGACACTCACACTTCTCCTCCATACTCAGAAGTTAACGGATGTTATCCGCTAATCAATATGGAGGAGTAACGTGAAGCTTTATATCTACGATCACTGTCCTTTCTGCCTTAAAGCACGCATGATTTTTGGCTTAAAGAATATCCCCATTGAGCTGAACGTCTTGCTAAACGACGATGAAGCCACCCCGACGAAAATGATTGGCAAGAAAATGGCGCCAATCCTGCAAAAAGACGACAGCCGCTATCTGCCTGAAAGCATGGATATCGTGCATTATGTCGATAAACTTGATGGTAGCCCCCTGCTGACGGGCAATACCAACGCCGCCATCGGCGACTGGCTACGCCACGTGAATACCTACGTCCAACATCTGCTGATCCCACGCTTTGCGAAAGCGCACTTTGATGAGTTTGCCACGCCGGAAGCGCGTGCTTATTTCGTGAAGAAAAAAGAAGCGATGATTGGCTCTTTTGCGGAGCACCTCGCACATTCGCCGGGCCTTATCAAAAAAATCAGTGATGATTTACGCAAACTCGACAAGCTTATCGTGCAGCCTAATGCCGTCAACGGAGAGCTATCGGAAGATGATATTCATCTGTTCCCTCTGCTGCGTAATCTGACGCTGGTTGCCGGAGTTGAATGGCCAAGCCGTGTGTCGGCGTACCGCGATAACATGGCCAAACAGACGCAAATTAATCTGCTCTCATCCCACGCCATCTAAAGATCTCAGGCGGGTAAGCGACAAACGCCCCCGCCGCTATCCACCTGCAACAATCGTTGAACTTATCGATTCATCTTTTTCCTGTAGCACTGCCTGCACTGGTACATCATGATGCTTTATGTCAGGATCTGTGGCCTATGCAGCATGTTAAGGAACTCCATGAAGAAGATAGTGTTAGCCGCAGCGTTGATGCTGAGCGGGTTAGTAGTGGGTTGTAACCAGCTAACGCAGTACACCGTAAGCGAACAGGAAATTAACCAGGCGCTGCATAAACGTAATAATTTTTCTAAAGACATTGGCCTGCCCGGCGTTGCCGATGCCCATATCGTTTTAACTAACTTAGCCAGTGCAATTGGCCGTGAAGAACCGAATAAAATCACGCTAACCGGCGATGCAAATCTGGATATGTCGTCCTTGTTTGGCAATCAGAAAGCCAACATTAAGTTGAAACTCAAAGCCCTGCCGAGCTTCAACAAAGAGCAAGGGGCTATCTATTTGCAAGAAATGGAAGTGGTGGACGCCACCGTTGAGCCTGAAAAAATGCAGACGATTGTCCAGACCCTGATTCCTTATCTGAATCAGTCGCTGCGCAATTACTTCAACCAACAGCCCGCTTATGTGTTGAGCGAAGACAACAGCGCGGGTGAAAAACTGGCTAAAAAATACGCCAAAGGGATTGAAATCAAACCCGGCGAAATCATTATTCCTTTCACCGAGTAAGCCACTTTTGCGGGGGGGCATCGCGCTCCCCAACAAAATTTCAACGAAAATGGTGCAATGCGAAACGTTTGCCCCTATCCTTTGTGTCCGGCATAAATCATCGTTATTTCCTTCCTACGCCGGAGCACTTTCATGACCGTATTACCTCAGGTATTAAAAATTCGCCGCCCAGATGACTGGCATGTTCACCTTCGTGATGGTGAGATGTTAAAAACGGTGGTGCCTTATACCAGCGAAATTTATGGTCGCGCGATTGTGATGCCAAACCTGGCGCCACCGGTAACCACCGTTGAAGCTGCCATTGCTTACCGCCAACGTATTCTCGACGCCGTACCACAAGGGCATAATTTTGAGCCTTTGATGACCTGTTACCTGACCGACTCTTTAGACCCGAACGAAGTTGAGCGCGGGTTTAACGAAGGCGTATTTACGGCGGCAAAACTGTATCCGGCTAATGCGACAACCAACTCAAGCCATGGCGTTACCAGCACTGCTGCAATCTTACCGGTGCTTGAGCGCATGCAAAAAATCGGCATGCCGCTGCTTATCCACGGCGAAGTGACTCACGCCGACATTGATATTTTTGACCGTGAAGCACGCTTTATCGAAACCGTAATGGAGCCACTGCGCCGCCAGTTACCTGAGCTTAAAGTGGTGTTTGAACACATCACCACCAAAGACGCCGCACAATATGTGAAGGAAGGAAACTCCCTGTTAGGCGCAACCATTACCCCGCAGCACCTGATGTTTAACCGCAACCACATGCTGGTTGGCGGCGTGCGCCCCCACCTGTATTGCCTGCCGATTTTAAAACGCAGCATTCACCAGGACGCTTTGCGTGAGCTGGTTGCCAGCGGATGTGACCGCGTATTCCTGGGGACGGACTCCGCACCTCACGCACGTAACCGTAAAGAAACCAGCTGCGGTTGTGCGGGTTGCTTTAACGCCCCTTCAGCTTTAGGTGCTTACGCTACGGTGTTTGAAGAGATGAATGCGATGCAGCACTTTGAAGCATTCGCCTCCCTCAACGGCCCACGTTTCTATGGTTTGCCCGTCAACGAAGAAACCATTGAGCTGGTACGCACATCAGTCACAATGCCAGAAACTATCACAACCAGCGATGACACCATCGTGCCGTTCCTGGCCGGTGAGCAAGTGAGCTGGTCGGTAAAGTAAACCCAAAATAATTTTTAACGCCCCCTGTTGCATAGTCAACAATATGACTGTATAAATATCCAGTATATTACACAGGGGGCTGCTATGCGTATTGAAGTCACTATTGCCAAAACTACATCTCTGCCACCAGGCGCTATTGATGCGCTTGCCAATGAACTCTCACGCCGAATTACTCAACATTATCCTGAAAATGACAATCACGTTCAGGTGCGTTATGCCGCTGCCAATAACCTTTCGGTGTTAGGCGCCAGCAAAGAAGCTCGCGATCACATTAGCGAAATATTGCAAGAGACCTGGGAAAGCGCTGACGACTGGTTTGCTGCGGACTAAAACACATCATGGAAGGTGGTTGGCTTATCATTGAGTCGCTGCTCATCCCTGGTATACCCAAAATAATTCCCTCGTTGCTATTTTTATACCGGGTGTCGCCATCCGGTTTTTTTAATTGTTTAAAATTCACTCCGCAAATAATTCCATTTCCCTCTTAATTACTCAGAATCCGCTGATTCAATGAAAAATATTGTGCCGATTTATTGTGCAATTAAGGGCTTTATTGTAAAAAAAGTGTTGCAGGGTATTTATTTCTTCCTCGAAATAGCTTAATCATTGATATACTTAACTGGCTTCACATTAAACAAGCATTAAACCTCGCGAACCGTTGTCTTAAATACACGTACAAAAGGGGTTATGATGGAAAAAAATAGTGATGTTATCCAGACCCATCCCCTTATTGGATGGGACATCAGCACCGTTGATAGCTACGATGCGCTGATGCTTCGCCTGCACTACCTGACCTCAAATACGCAAAAGCACGACGAAACTGAAATTGGTCAAACTTTATGGCTGACCACGGATGTCGCCCGGCAATTTATTTCTATTTTAGAAGCCGGCATTGCAAAGATTGAATCTAGTGATTACCAGGTAAACGATTATCGTAAGCATTGATTAACGATGCTGCCCGAATAACGCAAGGCACCATAAAGGTGCCTTTTTTATTATTCAGGTTTCGCTAATTTGCCAGCCAGCCGAGAATTAATTACCCTGCTATATGATTTTTTGTCAGAGAGAAAAGCGCCATGCATTATGACCTTATCATCGTCGGTAGCGGTTCTGTCGGTGCAGCAGCCGGGTGCTATGCCACTCATTCAGGCTTAAATGTGCTAATGATCGACAGTTGCCACCCTCCCCACCAGCAAGGTAGCCATCACGGTGATACACGCCTGATGCGTCATGCTTATGGTGAAGGGGAAAAATATGTCCCGCTGGTGTTACGCGCTCAGAAACTGTGGGACGCGTTGCAGGAAATCAGCGGCGAGAAAGTGTTTCATCGCACCGGCGTGATTAACCTCGGTCCGAAGGATTCAGCTTTTATCTCCACAGTGCAAAGCAGTGCGCAAACCTGGTCATTACCGCTTGAAACGCTAACGGCTGACGAAGTAATGACGCGCTGGCCGCAACTTACCGTTCCAGAAAACTATCTTGGCCTGTTTGAGCCAGATTCTGGCGTACTACGCAGCGAAATAGCTGTCGCTACTTACATTCGTCTGGCTAATCAGGGCGGTTGCGCACAGCTGTTTAACTGCCCGGTAACCGACATTCGCCATACCGCAGACGGCGTAAGTGTTGATACTCCGGAAGGTGAATTTACCGCCGATAAACTGCTAGTCAGTGCCGGAACCTGGGTCACCAAATTGTTACCCGAGCTGCCAGTCACCCCGGTGCGCAAGATCTTTAGCTGGCACCAGGCAGATGGACGTTACAGCGAAAATAACCATTTCCCGGCCTTCACCGCTGAATTACCCGACGGCAGCCAATATTATGGTTTCCCAGCAGGCGACGATAACGAGCTAAAACTGGGTAAGCATAACGGTGGGCAGGTCATTAGCGAACCACAGCAACGTAAGCCGTTCGGTGCTATCGCCAGCGACGGTAGTGAAGTGTTCAGCTTCCTGCGCCAGATAATGCCGGGCGTTGGCGTCTGTATGCACGGTGCAGCCTGCACCTACGATATGTCGCCGGACGAGGATTTTATTATTGATACCCTGCCGGGCCATGATAATACGCTGGTGATCACTGGCCTGAGCGGACACGGATTTAAATTCGCTTCGGTACTTGGGGAAATTGCCTGTCAGTTCGCATTGGGGAAAGAGTCGAGCTTTGACCTTGCGCCATTCTCACTTTCACGTTTTAAGTGAACCGGTTATGCGCCGCATATTTAACTACTTGATTCATAACGTCCGCGAGCACTTGATGCTGTATCTGCTGCTCTCAGCGATGCTCATTTTGATTGACGTGATTTACTTGTGGTGGCACTGAAATAAACCGGGTGGACAGGATTTTATCCACCCGTTAAGTGTTACTCAGGGTCGGGGATGCGTAATGTGGTATTCAACGCACCGCGCGATTTGTTGAAAATCTTATTACCATTCTCTCGGCCTGCACGGCGGCGACGCTGCTCTTCCGGCGACAATGCCAGTTCCTCGCGGCAAATCTCACTGCAACAACCCGCAAACTTCTCAGCACAGCCTGGGCACTGAATAAACAGCAGATGGCAGCCGTCATTTTTACAGTTGGTATGATTGTCGCAAGAAGTACCGCACTGGTGGCAATGGGCAATCACCTCATCGGAAATTCGCTCGCCCATACGTTCGTCAAAAACAAAGTTTTTACCGACAAAACGCACCGGAATGCCCTGTTCGCGCGCACGTCTGGCGTACTCGATGATTCCGCCTTCAATGTGGTAGACGTTCTTAAAACCGTTGTGCAGCATCCAGGCACTGGCTTTCTCACAGCGAATGCCGCCGGTGCAGTACATGACAATCTTCTTGTCTTTGTCATCCTGCAACATGTCTACCGCTTTTGGCAGCTGTTCACGGAAAGTATCTGCCGGGATCTCCATGGCATTCTGGAAATGGCCCACTTCGTATTCGTAATGATTACGCATGTCGACGAACACGGCTTCAGGGTCGTCAAGCATCGCGTTAACATCGGCCGCCTTGAGATAAGACCCGACATTGCTGGCATCGAATGTCGTATCATCAATCCCATCTGCAACGATGCGATCACGAACTTTCATGCGTAACACCCAGAACGATTTACCGTCGTCTTCGAGTGCAATATTCAAACGCACGCCGTTCAATGCAGGATGGAACCCGTAAAGCGTTTCGCGGAACGCATCAACACGGCTTTGCGGAACGCTTACCTGCGCGTTGATCCCCTCATGAGCAAGATAGACGCGGCCAAATACATCCAGCGCAATAAAAGCCTGATACAGCGCATCACGCGTGGTTTGAGGTTCTTCGATGGTGAAGTATTTATAGAATGAGATGGTGGTGCGCGGCTCGGTTTCAGCCAACATGCGCTCACGCAGTTCATCATTCGATATACGGTTATGTAACACTGGCATGGTGTTCGCCCGAATGTCGTAGGGAAAAAAGTGGGCTGCATCATAAAGCAATTAACGTTAATTTACATCCCTGTATTTTGCGCTACATTTCCCTAATCTATCCGCACAGAGAACAACAACCGGTGGATTATCAGGCACTCTGCCGCGGTTAACTTTGGCTCACGTATAAATAATGTCACAATAGTCTGACTCAAGAAGATCCGGCATTTGCCGTCACTATAGGTTTTACATGACGAACTTACCGCAATTCTCGCGCGCACTGCTTCATCCCCGCTATTGGGGAATCTGGTTTGGTATTGGCATACTCTATTTAATTACCCTATTACCTTACCCGGTTATCTATCGGCTTGGTCGCGGTCTTGGCCAATTGGCTATGCGGTTTATGAAACGCCGCGTCAGAATTACACGCCGCAATCTTGAACTCGCCTTCCCGAACAAAACAGCTTCTGAACGTGAATATTACCTGGTCAAAAATTTTGAATCCGTAGGCTTAGGTCTGATGGAAACCGGTATTGCCTGGTTCTGGCCGGAATGGCGTATCAGGCGCTGGTGTGATGTGACAGGTGTTGAACAAATCCACGCTGTACAGGAAGCAAAACGTGGCGTGCTGCTTGTGGGTATTCACTTCCTGACCCTTGAGTTAGGCGCACGCATGTTTGGCATGAATACGCCAGGTATCGGCGTTTACCGCCCGAATGACAATCCCCTGCTCGACTGGTTGCAAACCCGGGGCCGTATGCGTTCAAACAAAGGCATGATCGATCGTAAAGATCTCAAAGGCATGATCCGCGCCCTCAAAAAAGGCGAAATAATCTGGTACGCACCAGACCATGACTACGGCCCGAGCGGCAGCGTTTTCGTGCCGTTCTTTGGCGTTGATCAGGCTGCCACCACCGCTGGGACTTATACTCTGGCGCGTATGTCAGGTGCAGCGATTGTCCCGATGGTGCCGCGCAGAAAACCCGACGGCAAAGGCTACGAGCTGATTATTTTGCCCGCAGAGTTTTCGCCACCGCTGGAAACCCCGGAAGGCACCGCAATCTGGATGAACAAAATTATCGAGCAGTGCATTTTGATGGCGCCGGAACAATACATGTGGCTGCATCGCCGCTTTAAAACTCGCCCAGAAGGCGTTCCTCCGCGCTATTAATTTTTTCTTCTGCACCGCAAGGGGTGGCATTCAGCCACCTTTCATCATTCTAAAATTGTGTTTCACAAAGATTGCCCCTCTGCTTTAACAGGCGCATAATTAGCACGGTAATAATTTCACCTGCCTGTATCCCCCCGATTTGAACTGGAGCGTTATGACTCTCCCTGAGAGCACCATTAACTGGAAACGAAATCTCACCGTTGCGTGGCTTGGGTGTTTTCTGACCGGCGTTGCATTTAGCCTGGTTATGCCTTTCCTGCCGCTATATGTCGAACACCTCGGCGTGACAGGCCACAGCGCATTAAACATGTGGTCGGGGATTGTTTTCAGCATCACCTTCTTGTTTTCAGCGATAGCGTCACCTTTTTGGGGAGGGCTTGCTGACCGCAAAGGCCGCAAGATAATGCTGCTGCGTTCCGCGCTTGGGATGTCCATCGTGATGGTGCTGATGGGTTTTGCGAACAACATCTGGCAGTTTTTAGCCCTTCGCGCCCTGCTGGGTTTACTGGGTGGCTTTGTTCCCAATGCTAACGCGCTGATTGCCACGCAGGTCCCGCGTCATAAAAGTGGTTGGGCGCTCGGCACGCTTTCTACCGGTGGTGTCAGCGGCGCGTTACTTGGCCCAATGATTGGCGGCTTTCTGGCAGATACCTACGGCCTTCGTCCGGTGTTTTTCATCACGGCGGCCGTGTTGTTTATCTGTTTTATCTTCACGTTTTTTTGCATTCGCGAACAATTTACCCCGGTGCACAAGAAAGACATGCTGCACGCGCGCCAGGTATTAACCTCGCTGAAAAATCCGCGCCTGGTCCTGAGCCTGTTTGTCACCACCATGATCATTCAGGTGGCGACAGGTTCGATTGCCCCTATTCTTACGCTCTATGTGCGGGAACTGGCGGGCAATGTCAGCAACCTGGCATTTATCAGCGGGATGATTGCATCAGTACCAGGCGTTGCCGCCCTGCTCAGCGCTCCACGGCTGGGTAAACTTGGCGACAGAATCGGCCCCGAGCGAATTTTAATCTGCGCGCTGGTGGTTTCCGTACTGCTGCTTATCCCAATGTCGATGGTACAAACACCGTGGCAGTTGGGTGTATTACGTTTCCTGCTGGGTGCCGCCGATGGCGCATTGCTGCCTGCGGTTCAGACACTACTCGTCTATAACTCCAGCAACCAAATTGCCGGACGTATCTTCAGCTATAACCAGTCATTCCGCGATATCGGTAATGTCACCGGTCCATTAGTGGGCGCTGCCGTTTCTGCCAGCTACGGTTTCCGTACCGTCTTTTTAGTCACCGCCTGCGTGGTACTTTTCAACGCGCTTTACTCATGGATAAGCCTGCGTCGCCCGACAGAACGCATCGCCGTTTCAGAAGAATGACAGAGGATTAAATCTCATACTTGCAACTTTGCGAACAGCGTCAACAATTAACTTGAAATTGCACCGGAGCGCGCGCTCCCTGACCTGTATCAAAAGGAGATTACTATGAGTCTGTACGCGACGCTGGAAGAAGCCATTGATGCTGCACGCGAGCTTTTCCTTGTAGAAAACCCTGAGCTTGATGAAGAAAGTGCCAGTGTTCAGCAACTGAACATTCAGAAGTACATTCTTCAGGATAGCGACATTATGTGGCAAGCCGAGTTCTTCGCCACCGACAGTGAAGACGGTGAGTGTTTGCCGATGGTCAGTGGTGAAGCGGCGCAAAGCGTGTTCGACGGTGACTACGATGAAATCGAGTTACGCCAGGAATGGATTGAAGAAAATACGCTGCACGAATGGGACGAAGGCGAGTTTCAGCTTGAGCCGCCGCTCGATACCGAGGAAGGGCAGACTGCCGCTGATGAATGGGATGAACGGTAACGCTTATTCGTAAGGCCCGTGACTCGCGTCAATTGGCAGTAACAGCGTGTCGAATACGAGCGAGAACGGTAAGTCGAGCACTGTGATATAGCGCCAGGCGCTGTCACGTACATCCCACTGCACGCCGGGGTAATACTGATTACCATGCCCCTGCCCCGGCACTGCACGGCTGATAATACTCCCACAGCCACTGAGCACACACGCGACCATTACCACGACAATCATTCTTAGCAATTTACTCTCCTGCCGTTTGATCTCAAAAAAATGCCAGCCCGAAGGCTGGCATTGTATTACGCAGTTTGCGCTTTATTTGGACGGTAATGCCTCAGGGTTCAGACTAACCGTTTTGTAGTTATCTACCCAGGAGGAATAACGCTCCGGGTTAGACCACACACGGTAGTGCAAACGAGACATCGTCACCGGGTCGCTTAACAGCACCAGACGACGGTCGCGATTAAGTTTCTCAGGCGTCTCATTAAGAGCCTGCTCAACATGGCGATCGCGCGCGATTTCCAGCACCTGACTTGCACGGTGACGCGCAGTAGCCATTGCCGTTGCCAGGGCGTTAAACGACGGGTTAAACACCGCGTGCATAAAGCCATCATCCAGCGTACGACTGCGGTTCAGCTTCAGGTAATTGTCGGTATCGACCAGAACCTGCGGAGGAGAATACTCTTCCGGGATCAGGAACAACTTCCAGCGCTTAGTACGCAAACCCATGGTCGAGCGGCTCGAAATCACCGAAACAAACGGCGACAGGATCAGCGAGAACACGATTGGCGCAAGCCAGAACAGGAAGCGTAAATCCAGCCACGCCATGCCAACAGCCCAAACCAGGCCCAGCAGAAGCTGTGAACCGTGGCGCATAAACGCTTCGCCCCAGGGGGTGGAGTCGTCATCACGCTGCGGTGAATTCCATACCACTTCCCAGCCGAGGAATGCGCTGACCACGAATACGGTGTGGAACAGCATGCGCACCGGTGCCAGCAGCACGGAGAACAGCACTTCCAGCAGCAGCGAGAGCGTTACGCGGCAGAAGCCGCCGAACTCTTTCGAGCCTTTGCACCAAATCAGGATGATGCTCAGCAGCTTAGGCAGGAACAGCAACACCATGGTGGAGGCGAACAACGCAATCGCTAACTCTGGACGCCACTGCGGCCACACCGGGAAGAGCTGGCGCGGTTGCAGAAAGTATTGCGGTTCCGTCAATGCGTGCACCACCTGCAATGCCGTGGAGAGCGCAAGGAACATAAACCACAACGGCGCTGACAGATAAGACATGACGCCCGTCAGGAACACAGCACGGTGAACCGGGTGCATACCTTTTACCAGGAACAGACGGAAGTTCATCAAGTTACCGTGACACCAACGGCGGTCACGCTTGAGTTCATCCAGCAAGTTCGGTGGCAGTTCTTCATAAGAACCCGGCAAGTCATAGGCAATCCACACGCCCCAACCCGCTCGGCGCATCAGTGCCGCTTCCACGAAGTCGTGAGAAAGGATTGAACCGGCGAATGACCCTTCACCTGGCAGCGGTGCTAACGCACAGTGCTCGATGAACGGCTTAACGCGGATAATCGCGTTATGACCCCAATAGTGGGATTCACCCAACTGCCAGAAGTGCAGCCCCGCAGTAAACAGCGGCCCGTAAACACGAGTCGCAAACTGCTGGCAACGCGCATACAGAGTGTCCATGCCAGACGCTTTTGGCGACGACTGAATAATGCCCGCATTCGGGTTGGCATTCATCAAGCGCACCAGGTTGGTCAGGCAGTCACCGCTCATCACTGAGTCGGCATCCAACACCACCATGTAGCTGTATTGATTACCCCAACGGCGGCAGAAGTCATCGATGTTGCCGCTTTTACGCTTCACACGACGACGACGACGACGGTAGAAAATCTGCCCTTCGCCCTGCACTTCGTTAATCAGTTCCATCCACGCTTTTTGCTCGGCAACACAGATATCCGGGTTGTAGCTGTCGCTCAGGATGTAAACGTCGAAATGCTGCTGTTGGCCGGTCGCTTTTACCGATTCCCACGTTGCACGCAGACCTGCAAATACGCGGTCTACGTCTTCGTTACAGATAGGCATGATAAGCGCGGTGCGGTTCGCCGGGTCGATTGGCTCATCACCGACTGTTGAAGCAGAGATACTGTATTTATCCTTGCCCATCAGTAGCTGAAGGAAGCCCATCAGCGCGGTCCAGAAACCGGCCGAAACCCAACAGAACAGAATCGCAAACAGGATAAGAATGCCGGTTTGCAGCACATACGGCAGCAACTGCATGAAGGACACCCAAAGATCCTGGCCGAACATGTCGGAAGGATTGATCAGTGCCCAACCCTGGTAAGGAAGAATGGTCTTCATATACCAGGTCGCAACCACAGTCTGAGAAATGGTCAGCAGCAGCAGAATGTAACGTCGGATAGTCCCGACGGTACGCCATTTCTGCTCAGCCTCAGCCTCTTCTTTCGACATATAACGAGGATTAACCTCGCGCCCGCGCAGACGGTCCCAGAAACGACCAATTGGGTTGGTGCGCCATGGGTCCGGGAACATAGAGGCACGCGTTGCTTTTGGCATCGCCTGCAACTGGGTGCGCCCTTCTTCGTCCTTAATTAACTGTTCACCGCCCAACGATCCAGGCCAGCTCGCTTCGAGCCGAGCCTTTACCGAGGCTAAAGGGGAATCATCGGCTCTGTCATAGTGCTGCTCTTGCGCGCCAAGCGCCTCGTGCACCGCTTGCAGATCCGATGCAGGAAGAGCCGCCTTCTGCTGGGCAGAAAGCGGTAGTGCATCAATATAATCAGACGCAGTATCAGTAAACTTATTCATTGGCAGGTAGCTGGTAGCTCCAGGTTTCACTCAACGTTTGATCGCCATTGACCAGCGCTGCACGCATTTCAGTCGGTTTCTTCTCATCTTTGACTTTCAGACGTACCGTCAAACGCCAGCCTTTAGTGACCGGGTTGTAACGTACCTGGCTGTCAACGATTTCACCGTTATCACCAATACTGGTTTGAGCGGTAACCGGCGTATCTTGCGGCAGTTTTTTCATGTCTGTGCCGACGAAGTCCAACACAAATGCAATCGTGCCATCCGGTTGACGAATCAGGTTCGACTGCTTCACATCGCCGGTTGAACGGCGAGTCTGCGCAACATACGCGTTATCTGGCGCATGCATTTTGTCTTCATCACGGCTGAAGGTAATGGTGTACTTGAAGTTCATCTCTTTGCCTGGTTCCGGCAACTGATCCGGCGTCCAGTAAGCAACGATGTTGTCGTTAGTTTCGTCGTTAGTTGGGATTTCAACCAGCTCGACGCGACCTTTACCCCAATCACCTTGCGGCGCAATCCAGGCACTTGGACGCTGATCGTAGCGATCGTCAAGATCTTCAAAACGAGAGAACTGACGGCCACGTTGCAGCAAACCAAAACCAATCGGATTTTCTGTAGCGAACGAGCTCACTGCCAGATGTTTCGGGTTGTTCAGCGGACGCCAGATCCACTCACCGTTACCGGCATGGATAGACAGACCGTTGGAGTCATGCAATTCGGGACGGAAATTGGTGGTTGGTGACGGCTGATTTGGCCCAAACAGGAACATACTGGTCAGCGGTGCCACACCCAATTTACCGACTTTATCGCGCAGATAGACTTTTGACTGCACGTTAACGACGGTGTCACGCCCAGGGGTAATAACAAAGCGGTACGCACCCGTTGCACGCGGGGAATCGAGCAACGCATAAATAGTCAGCGTTTTCTCGTTGGCTTTCGGGCGTTCAATCCAGTACTCACGGAATCGTGGGAATTCTTCGCCAGAAGGCAAAGCAGTATCGACAGCCAAACCACGAGCAGACAGGCCATAAACCTGGCCTGAGCCAATAACACGGAAGTAACTCGCCCCGAGCATGCTGACAATTTCGTCGTTTTTATCTTTGCTGTTGATCGGATAGAGCACTTTGAACCCGGCGAAGCCGAGATCTTTTACGGTGTCTTTATCGTGTTTTACATCACCGAAATTAAAGTAATCCGGGTTGTACTTGATCTTATGAACCGCAGTTGCTGTCACTTCGTTGATAGCAACAGGGGTGTCGAAGTACATACCCTGATGATAAAACTCAAGCTTAAATGGGGTCTTTAACTTGCTCCAGTAGGCTTTGTCGTGATTGAACTGGATCTGCTGGTAGTCCGCATATTTCATGTCGCGGAGTTGCGAAGGCAGATTGCTTTTCGGTGCTTCGTAGCTTTTGTCCGCTAATGTTTTCGCTTGTTTTGCGACATCATCGATAGTGAAAGCCCAAACCGAGGTGGTATAAAGTGACAGCATGACTGCAGCACCAAGCCCACACATTTTCATCATTTTTAGTTTATGTTTCATATTAACCAGCACATCCCCCTTTGTGTGCTTAAATCAATCCAATCCATTTTAATGGAAACTTCTGCTTTCCGACAACCAAATACCCGCATTGTTCAGCGCGCTGGCTCAGCCTTTAAGCAAAAAAAGACAACTGCTTACGCTTTCAGAATGCATCCTGGAGACAGGATGTCACGGTTAGTGTAGGGTTGCCACGAAATTGATACCGTTCGGGACTTCAAGCCTATTGGGATATGTTCTTAAGGATAAGGCGATTCGTCCGATAATGTCTGGAGTATTATGAGTAAAGCACCACAACAACGCGAGTTTTTCCTGGATTCTATTCGGGCCTGGTTAATGCTTTTAGGCATCCCTTTCCATATCTCGCTCATCTATTCAAGCCACCAATGGCATGTCAACAGCGCTGAAGCCTCATGGGGATTTACCCTATTTAATGACTTCATTCACGCCTTCCGCATGCAGGTGTTTTTTGTCATTTCGGGCTATTTCTCTTACATGCTTTATTTGCGCTACCCGCTTAAACGCTGGTGGAAAGTACGTGTGGAGCGCGTTGGCATCCCGATGCTCACTGCCATCCCACTACTGACGCTGCCGCAATTTTTAATGCTGCAACAGGTTAATGATAAAGCAAAAAACTGGCCGGGTCTGACCGCATACGAAAAGTACAACACCCTGGTTTGGGAACTGGTTTCCCATTTGTGGTTCTTGTTGGTGATGGTAGTACTGACAACCCTTTGTTTATTTTTGTTTCAAAAAATGAAAACTCGCATTGCTGACAAACCGCAAAATGAACAGTCATCACTGACTTTAGGAAAGCTCTCAATCGCCTTCCTCGGTTTCGGTATTTTATATGGTGTAATTCGCCGCACGATTTTTATCGTTTACTCACCGATATTAAGCGATGGCCTGTTTAACTTCGTGGTGATGCAAACGCTGTTCTATCTGCCGTTCTTTATGCTCGGGGCTTTACTGTTCGTGCGTCCGCAACTGAAAGCGCTGTTTACCACACCATCGCCATGGTGTGCGGTGGGTGCTGCACTGGCGTTCTGTGCCTATCTACTGAACCAGCGTTACGGCAGCGGCGACGCGTGGATGTATGAAACCGAAAGCGTCATCACCATGGTTATGGGTCTGTGGATGGTCAACGTGGTGTTTTCTCTCGGCTATAAACTGCTGAATTTCCAGTCGAAGCGTGTCACCTATTTCGTGAACGCATCACTGTTTATCTATCTGGTACACCATCCGTTGACGCTATTTTTTGGCGCGTATATCACGCCGCATATTGCGTCAAATGCGATAGGTTTTATTTGCGGGTTGATCTTTGTGGTGGGGATTGCGGTGATTCTTTATGAAATCCATCTGCGCATCCCGCTTTTGCGCTTCCTGTTCTCTGGCAAGCCGCAGAATGTCGCAGTTAAAGTAACCACTCAATAGGCAGTCGATAAACTAACCGCACCAGCACCCGTTGCCAAAAACGGGTGTGCGGTTCTTTCTTCCAGACAATCTCTTTACCGTCACTGTTTTCCACCCAATTTACACGCCCCCAACGGTCTAACCGTAGCGCCCACGCGGCTTCTTTCTGGCTTTGGGTAAAACGCTGGTGAATGTCTTGCGCCAGCGCTTCGCTTTCAATCACAAAACCCATTTCGGTATTCAGCATGGCTGAGCGTGGGTCGAAGTTGAATGAGCCGATAAACACTTTTTGCTTATCCACGCTGAAGGTTTTGGCATGCAAGCTGGAACCCGAGTTACCCGTTAAGCCTCGGTCATGCGGCCTACGCGGGCCATCCTGTTCCGGTTTTAATTCATAAAGCTCAACGCCGTGGCGCAGTAATTTTTTACGCCAACGGGCATATCCGGCGTGAACTGCGGCCACATCGTTAGCAGCCAGCGAATTTGTCAGAATGGCTATTTTTACCCCTTTGCGCACCAGCCCCAAAATTTGTGCGATGCCTGCACGCGTCGGTACAAAATAGGCCGATATAATGTCTATCTCGCGCTCAGGCATGCCGATCACATTCATCAGGCGTTGTGGCAACAGCGTATGGTTACGCGCTCTCCCCTGCCCCTTTCGCGGGTCGTCGCTGAGCATGCGCGTTTTCGCCCAGTACATATCGAGCGTTCGTGCCACCAGGTTGGTCGCAAACTGGCTGGTCGTTAACCTGTCCAGATAACGGCGTGCCATTGGGTCACTTCGCCAGTCATCGGGCAGTTGCACGCGCTGCTGCAAAAGGTCGGGGTCGACGTCGAGCACTTTCTCCAGCGTCGATACACACTGGCTGTTCCAGTAACGTTCAAAATCCTGGCTAACCTCACTGACCACGGGGCCAATCGCCAGCACATCTAAATCTGAAAACAGCGGTTGTTTACCCACGCCAAAGTAGGCATCACCGACATTGCGCCCACCGATAATCGTGGTTTCGCCATCAACGGTGAACGTTTTGTTGTGCATGCGGCGGTTAAGGCGTGCGAAGTCCGTCAGGTAACCAATGGCGCGAAACAGGCGAAATGAAAACGGATTAAACAGGCGAACTTCAATTTGTGGGTGGGCATTGAGTAACGCTAAAGTCGAGTCCATGCCGTTAGTATTGTTATCGTCTAGCAACAGCCGGACTCGCACCCCACGGTCAGCCGCCGCCAGCAACGCGCTAAACAACAGCCGCCCGGACATATCGTCCTGCCAGATGTAATACTGCACATCGAGGGTTTTCTCCGCCATGCCGCACAGCAAATAGCGCGCCGCAAACGCATCCAGGCTATCTGCAAGCGGATGAATGCCGCTCAGCCCAGGATGCTCGTTTGTCGCAGGAGAAATCGCCCTTCCAAGGCGTGTAGCGTGAAGGTTCGTCAAATTAGAGCTGGGCAAGTAATTGCTGATATATGCGGGTGTTTTCGTCATCAAAACAGACAAATACCACTTGTTCAGGTAACGGTCGCAGGCCGATATAACGGTAAACGGTATCAACGGCTATTTTTGCGGCCTGATCTTTAGGGTAACCGTACGCGCCAGTGCTAATCGCCGGGAACGCAATGGTGCGATAGCCATTAGCCGCCGCCAAATCGAGGCTGTTACGGTAGGTTTGTTCGAGCAATTCTGCTTCCTGTTTTTCCCCACCGTGCCACACAGGGCCAACAGCGTGGATCACAGCTTTAACCGGAATATTTCCTGCTTCGGTAATCACGGCATGGCCTGGCGCACAGTCGCCATGATGCTGGCGAATCACCTGGCAAGCTGCCAGCAACGCAGGTCCCGCTGCGCGATGAATAGCCCCATCAACTCCGCCGCCTCCCATCAGGGATGAATTCGCTGCATTGACTATCACGTCAACCTCAACGCGGGTGATATCACCTTGTATCACCGACATTCTTTCACTCATTGGGAAATCTCCAGTTAGTCTTTGATAGTAGTCTAAACTTAGCGAACAGCAGACGTATATCACTTCCTAAGGATTTCTCGACATCCCCTAAGTTCTGATTTTTTCTCATTTACTACAAAAAACTTCCAATACACCTGATGCATTTTTCAGGAGAGGTTCTATGGCTAGTGAAGCGCAAAAAGTCGGGCTAGTCCCGGTGATGTTAATGGTGGCAGGCAATATAATGGGTTCCGGGGTTTTCCTGCTCCCGGCAAACCTTGCAGCAACCGGCGGGATTGCTATTTTTGGCTGGATGGTGACGATTATCGGCGCGGTGTCGTTGTCGATGGTGTACGCCAAAATGTCGTCTCTCGATGACAGCCCCGGCGGTTCTTACGCGTACGCACGGCGGGCATTTGGCCCGTTCCTCGGTTATCAAACCAACCTGCTTTACTGGCTGGCCTGCTGGATAGGTAACGTCGCCATGGTCGTTATTGGCGTCGGCTATTTGAGTTATTTCTTCCCGATGTTAAACCAGCCCTGGCCGCTTACCGTCACCTGTATCGCCATTCTGTGGCTATTCGTTGGCCTGAATATCGTCGGTCCAAAAATGATTACCCGCGTGCAGGCGGTCGCCACTATTCTTGCGCTAATCCCGATTGTCGCCGTCGCAGTTTTAGGCTGGTTCTGGTTTAAAAGCGACACTTATATGGAGGCCTGGAACGTCAGCGGTAAAGGGACGTTTGGCGCTATCCAAAGCACGCTGAGCGTAACGCTGTGGTCATTCATCGGCGTTGAAAGTGCCTCAGTAGCCGCAGCCGTAGTCAAAAATCCTAAACGTAACGTCCCCATAGCGACCATCGGCGGAGTATTAATTGCCGCAGTTTGTTATGTGCTTTCCAGCACCGCGATCATGGGCATGATCCCCAATGCGGCGCTGAAAGTTTCCGCATCGCCATTTGGTGATGCAGCACGTATGGCGATGGGGCCAACAGCCGGGGCGATTGTTTCGTTTTGTGCCGCCGCAGGTTGTTTAGGCAGCCTTGGCGGTTGGACGTTACTGGCAGGCCAAACAGCGAAAGCCGCCGCCGATGACGGGCTGTTCCCACCCATTTTTGCCAAAGTGAATAAAGACCAAACGCCCGTCGCTGGCCTGCTGATAGTCGGCGTATTAATGACTATTTTCCAGCTCGCCAGTATTTCCCCCGATGCTACCTCGCAGTTTGCCGTTGTCTCATCGGTGTCGGTTATCTTTACGCTGGTGCCTTATATCTACACTTGCGCGGCGTTAATGCTGGTCGGCCAGGGGCATATGGGTAACCAACGCCTGCCGTTCCTGTTCATCACGCTGATAGCCTTTGTTTACTGCATTTGGGCCGTCATTGGGTCAGGCGCTTCGGAAGTGATGTGGTCGTTCGTTGCCATCATGGTGATTACTGCGATGTACACCATTAACTACAACCGTCGCCATAAAAACCCCTACCCGCTGGATAAACCCGTTGTTAATGATTAAAACGATTAACAGGAGTTCGTTATGCTTGATTTAGGCACCCATCAAAAACGTAAAATTCTGGTGGTCGACAGCAGTATCCAGGACGTTAACACGGCAAATGGACGCGCCGTGGCAGAGCTAATCGAGGCGCTGGAAGAAAATAACTTTGCGGTGATTTCAGCGGCAACGTTTGAAGACGGCACCGCAACGGTGACATCCGATGCTTCGCTATGCTGCATCTTTGTCGACTGGACTTCCGGCGGCAATGACGATGAATCGCACAGCCAGGCGTTCGCGCTATTGCAGACCATTCGCCGCCGTAATAAAAGCGTGCCGGTGCTGTTAATGGCCGAACATTCTTGCGTGGATTCACTGACGCTCGATTCGATGCGCCTGGTGAATGAGTTTGTCTGGATGCACGAAGACACCGCCGAATTTATCGCTGCTCGTGCGCGTTCACTTATCCAGCGCTATTTCGAACAGTTGCTTCCCCCGTTCACTCGCGCCTTGTTTAATTACACGCTGGAAAACCCGGAATACTCATGGGCGGCACCGGGTCACCAGGGCGGCGTGGCCTTTACCAAATCTGCGGTTGGCCGCGAGTTTCTCGATTTCTTCGGCGAGAATTTATTCCGTACCGATACCGGTATCGAACGCGCCGCCATGGGTTCACTGCTTGACCATAGCGGGCCGATTAAAGCGTCAGAAACTTATGCCGCCGAAGTGTTTGGCGCACACCGGAGTTATTCAGTCTTAAACGGCACGTCTGGCTCGAACCGCGCCATCATGCAGGCGGTGGTTGGCGAACTTGAAATCGCATTGTGTGACCGCAACTGCCATAAATCCATTGAGCAAGGCTTAGTGATGACCGGCGCACTACCGGTTTATTTTGTGCCAACGCGCAACCGCTTCGGCATTATCGGCCCCATTCCTAAACGGCAATTCACTCCCGAAAGTATTCGTGCGGCTATTGACGCTAACCCGCTAAAACACGAGGTTGTCAGCGATAAACCGGTGTATGCAGTCGTCACCAACTGCACTTATGACGGGATGTGTTACCACGCCGAAGCGGCGCAAGATTTGCTGGCGCAAAGTGTCGATCAGATACATTTCGACGAAGCCTGGTATGCATACGCCCGCTTCAACCCAATGTACAAAGGCCGCTTTGCGATGCGCGGCGATCCGAAAGATTTCGACAGCAGCGGGCCGACGGTTTTTGCTACTCATTCCACGCACAAATTGCTGGCAGCACTTTCGCAATCTTCTTACATCCACATCCGTAACGGTAAAAAACCGGTCGAACACTCGCGCTTTAATGAGTCGTACATGTTGCAGGCCACCACCTCGCCGCTGTACGCCATTATTGCCTCCAACGAAATTGGGGCGGCGATGATGGATGGCGGCCAGGGTGAGGCGTTGACGCAAGAGGTGATTGTCGAAGCGGTCGATTTCCGCCTCGCGCTGGCAAAAGTGCATGCGGCGTTTGCCAAAAAAGGCGACTGGTTTTTCTCGCCGTGGAATGCGCCGACCATTACCGATGCATCTGGCGCAGAAGTGCCGTTTGCCAAGGCTTCGCGGGAACAGCTCACAACCGACCCCGCATGCTGGACACTGAAACCGGGCGATAAATGGCACGGTTTTGAGCAACTCGAAGATGACTGGTGTTTGCTCGACCCTATCAAAGCGGGGATTTTAGCCCCAGGCATGGGGGATGACGGCAACTTGCTGGAATCCGGCATTCCGGCGGCAATGGTGACGGCGTATCTGGGCGAGCGCGGCATTGTCCCCTCGCGCACCACCGATTTTATGGTGCTGTGCCTGTTTTCCATCGGCGTAACAAAAGGGAAATGGGGCACGCTGATTAACGTGTTGCTGGAGTTTAAAGATGACTACGACAACAACACGGCGCTCAAACGCTGCTTGCCCGATCTAATCAGCGCTGATGCCGCACGCTATGCGGGAATGGGGCTGAAAGATTTGTGCGATGAAATGTTTAACTACATGAAAACCAGCCAGATGGACAAACTCCAGGCAGAGGCATTTGGCAACATTCCTGTTCCCGTTACGCGCCCGCGCATTGCCTTCCAGCAGCATATGGCAGGCAAGGCAGATCATTTACCCATCGACCAATTGCCAAACCGTATTTCTGCCGTTGGTGTGATCCCTTACCCGCCAGGTATTCCAATTGTGATGCCCGGCGAAAGTTTTGGTGCCGCCGATGACCCGTGGTTGAAATACATCCGCAGCATTGCGCAATGGGGCGAGAAATTCCCTGGTTTTGAGAAAGAGCTGGAAGGTGCCGAACTTATTGACGGGGTTTATCACATCTGGGCATTGAAGGAATAAAGCTCAGGGGAAAAATCGGCGGGAAAAGGATTTTCGCCACAGCAGGCAATCAAGGTGTTTTGAACACAAAGATGAGTCAGATGGCGGTTCGGTGGGCATAGAGTTTCCGGCGGCAGTTTCAGCGCTGCGATTTGCCACACCGTTCCGCCCTGCTGTTTCACCACGGCCTCATGAGCAGTCCATAATTTCCAGAAGGCGGGAAGCTGGTCGTCTGTAGGCAAACTAACCAGCCAGTCGTAAAGTTCCGGGGCAAAACTGTGCTGCGCCACGCCCAGGAAACGCTTTCTCGGGCGCAGCAGTTCTATATCACAGCCCACTGCGTTGTCACCCAGCAGCACCGCGACACTGGTCGCACTATTGCTGATATTAAAATGCGGTAACTCAGGGTGTTGCGGTTTACCGTTCGGCCCTGAATCCAGCAGCGGTAGCGCTTTTATTTCTGCCAACATCGCCAGCAGAACTCTTCCCGCAAACCAAACGGGGCGGCGGTTTCCGGCCGGTGCTACCGCCACTAACTCAGGCGACAGCCAGCATTTGACCAGCGCGTCATCAGATAAACGCGCCACATCGCCAAACGCCAGCCGATAACCCATTATTGCCAACGCCGCATAACTAGCGAAGTGTTGATGCCACCAAAAGCGAAGTTGTTGCTCTGCACAAACTCGGTATCGATTTTGCGCGCCGTCCCCATGATGTAATCCAGCTCGCCACAGGCTTCGTCTGGCTGAGTCAAATTCAGCGTTTCGGCAAACCAGCCTTCGCGCATCATTTCGATACTCATCCACGCCTCCAGCGCGCCACAGGCACCGAGCGTATGGCCGAAGTAACTTTTCAGCGAAGAGATTGGCGTGTTAGCACCGAAAACTGCCGCCGTAGCGTGGCTTTCAGCAATATCACCACGATCCGTTGCGGTGCCGTGCGCGTTAATATAGCCAATATCACTGGCCTCAAGACCCGCCGAGCGCAGGCCGCGTTCGATACAAATTTGCATGGTTTCTTTCTGCGGCTGGGTGATATGTGCGGCATCGCAGTTAGTGTGGAAGCCGACGATCTCGGCATAGATCTTTGCACCACGTGCCAGAGCATGATCGAGATCTTCAAGGATCAACGTTCCCGCACCTTCACCAATCACCAGGCCGTCACGCTGCTTATCAAATGGCGACGGCGTGGTATGTGGCCGATCGTTACGCTGGCTGGTGGCAAACAGCGTATCAAACACTGCGGCTTCCGATGGGCATAACTCTTCCGCTCCACCCGCAACCATCACGGTTTGGTAGCCGTGACGAATCGCTTCCCAGGCATAGCCAATCGCCTGGCTGCCTGAAGTACAGGCACTGGAGGTTGGGATCACACGCCCACGCAGGCCAAAAAACAGGCCTGCATTAACCGCCGCAGTGTGCGGCATCATCTGCACATAAGTGGTGCCGGTGATATTACGCGTGTGTTTCTCCGTCAGCATGGTGGCAAACTCGCTCACCGGCCCGGTGCTGCCGGTGGAAGAACCATAGGCAATGCCGGTTTCGCCGCTGGTCAAAATCGCATCATCAAGCAAGCCCGCCTGAGTTAATGCCAGCTCCGTTGCCCGTGTGGCGAGCAGAGAAACGCGCCCCATCGCCCGAATGCGTTTACGCGTGTAATGTTCAGGCAGGGTAAAATTATCGACTGGCGCACCGAGCAAGGTGTTCAGGCCGTCGTAGATTTGCCATTCCGGCATGTGTCGAACGGCGTTTTTGCCGGATTTCAAACCCGCAGCCACATCCTGCCAGTTATCGCCAAACGCCGTCACGCCGCCCATTCCGGTGACTACTACACGGCGAATCACAGCATGCCTCCGTTAATAGAGATAACCTGGCGCGTGACATAACCCGCAACGGGGGACATCAAATAACGCGCAAGCCCTGCCACTTCTTCGGGCTGGCCCATGCGTTGAAGTGGGATCAGGCGCATCGCTTCGTTAAGCGCCGCCTCTTCCATTTCAATCATGCCGGTATCAATCAAACCCGGTGCAATGCAGTTAACGGTGATTTTGCGTTTCGCCAGTTCAATCGCCAGTGCTTTCGTCGCACCAATAATGCCCGCTTTTGCGGCGCTGTAGTTGACCTGGCCACGGTTGCCCATTAAACCTGAAACTGACGACAGCGTGATAATTCGCCCGCCTTTGCGCAGGCCAATCATCGGCATCACACACGGCTGAATCACGTTGTAAAAGCTGTCGAGATTGGTACGAATTACGCCGTCCCAGTCGTCATCGGTAAGTGCGGGGAATGCGCCGTCACGGGTGATTCCGGCGTTGTTGACCACGCCCCAGTACGCGCCGTGGGTTTCGATGTCGGCTTCGATAACGCTGCGGCATTGGCTGCGGTCAGAGCTATCAAACTGCATCACGCGCCCACTCCCGCCATGAGCCATAATCTGCTCCAGCGTTTGCTGTGCGCCCGCTTCATCGCGATGGTAATGCACAACTATGGCAAACCCATCAGCGGCCAACCCCAGGGCAATCGCCTTGCCAATCCCTTTGCTGGCACCGGTTACTAATACCGTCTGTGTCATCTTGCTACTATCCCATTAAAATAATTGTTTTAATTCTTTATTATCAGGCTGATAGGTATTCACTCGCCCGCTCGCCAGGACGTTACCGTCGGCAAGAATTTGTCCTTCAAAACTACCAATTTTTTCATCACGCATCAGCAGCGTGACATGACAATCCAGCACTAAACCCTGCGCCATAAATCCCTGCGGGCAGCGTAAACCTCGGCCACCCAACAGCATGCCGACACGGCTGGCCTCTTCGCCATTGTTCATCGCATGCCAGCCTGACCACACGCCCACTGTCTGGGCAATGAGTTCGATGGCAAACCAGCCCGGCAAGTTGCCTTCAGCATTCAGAAACGGCGCAAGCACGCCGTGATGGCTCACCGCAACCCGACAATGCGCGCTTTCTTGTTCCACGGCCACTACCGATTCGAGCAGGCACATCGGTGCTTCATGCGGTAAATAGTGGTGCGGGGCAAGAAAATCAGTCATGGGAGACTCCAAAAATCAGGCTGGCATTGTTACCGCCAAAAGCAAATGAGTTCGATAGCATTACTGGTTTAGTGAATGGTTTCGGCGCGCAGAGTAAACCACAAGCGGCAAGGCTCAGGTCTTGATGCGCATCAGTGAAATCTTGTGCAGGCAGCGCTAATCCACGTGATAACAGCAAATAACACAGCACCGCTTCACAAGCCCCTGCCGCACCTAACGTATGGCCAGTCAAATGCTTCGTGGAGCTGGTTGGCACGTTTTCGCCAAAAAGTTGGTTTACCACTTTGGCTTCAATTTCGTCATTCAACCGAGTGGCCGTGCCATGCATATTAATATAGCCAATGTCGCAAGGGCTAAGTTTTGCTTCGCGCAGCGCCATCTCTATCGCACGGATTGCGCCCGCGCCTTCAGGATGCGGAGCCGACATATGCCAGGCATCTGACGATTCCCCCACGCCAAGCAACTGCACTTTACCGGCCTCTTGGGTCAGCAGGATTAACGCTCCGGCTTCGCCAACAGTAATGCCGTTGCGCTCGGCGCTAAACGGTTTGCAGCGCACATTGCTTAACGATTCCAGGCTGTTAAAACCGTTGATTGGCATACGGCTTAACGTGTCTGCACCGCCAACAATCGCGGCATCAACCATGCCTGATTCAATCAACCGTTTGCCGGTAATCATCGCCCTGGCGCTAGAAGAACAGGCCGTTGAGATCGTTAATGCCGGGCCAAACAGTTGCAGATAATCGCTAAGAAAACGCGAGGGATCGCCGAGTTCCTGCTGACCGTAGTGATAAGAAGCAGGCGGAGTGCCTGCATAACTGCCGCTAACCATGCGGTCGCCTTCATCAAGGCCGGAAGTACTGGTTCCCAACACTACCGCCACGCGTGAATTGCCGTAACGGACAATCGCTTCATCAACCTGCGGGCGAATTTGCGCGAGAGCTGCCAGCAATAAACGATTGTTGCGGCTGTTGTATTGCGGTGTGTCGGCGTCAATTTCTGGCAATTCGCCCGTCACGCGCCCCACCCAGCATTCGCCCTGCTGCAACCAGCCGTCGGTATCCGGCCCCATGCCTGGTGCGCTGTTGGCCTGCAAATTTGCTGCGATTTCGTCAAGGTTGTTGCCCAACGCGTTGACCATTCCGGCAGCCGTTAAGGTAATCATGATTAGCTGTCCAGATGCTGAATACTGATGACATAACCGAAACGATGATGACGAACGCTCACCGGCTGGCGGCTGCCATTACGCGTGAGGTACTGAATTGTCTCAATCAGTTCGCCCTGGTCGTCACGCAGCTCGCGGCGGGAGTCGATATCTTTTAACGTCCATCCGGCGGGGAGTTGCGGCTGCCAGGCGCTTATTGGCCAGTAGCTCAACATGATGTCGGCAAGCACCTGGCTGGCTGGCGGCAATTCTGGCAACGTAATTGACTGCTCGGTTTTCACGCCTTGTTTATCGTAAGTCAGGCGGAATAAGCGGATGCCCAACGGTGACAGACCTGCCAGCATGACTTTCTGTTGATCCGCGTTGAGCAACACCATCAGCGATTGGGTTTTGCCTTTAACGTGCGCGCTCAACAATTGCTGTTCAGTGATTGAGGGGGATATTCCCGGCGCAGGCAACGTCACTAATGTGCCCGGTTTTAACCAGGCTTGCGGTCTTGAATCGTCTTGTTTCGGCGTGCTGCATGCGCTAAGAAGTAACGCACCAAACAGTAAGGCCAGTGTCGGTAATTTTTTCATGGTTCTCTCTTTCCCTTTCCTTGGGTGGATGTGGGTAACGCTAAAGGTGCGGTCAGGAAGGCGCAGAAGATCCCAAAACTCAGCACAATGCCAAAACTTGCGATGGCTTGTGTCTGGCTAAAGACCAGCATTCCTAAAGTAAAGAGCGTGGTCAGCAGCGCCACGCTGATGGCCAGCAGTGAAGTCAGCGGCGTGCCGCGCGGGTTGCTAAAGAATAAGGTGTAGTTGATGCCGATACCCAGCACCAATACCAACGCCAGCAACGAGAACAAGTTTAGCGCGTGGCCGCTAAAGGCCAGCGCAGCAAGCCCGCCACCAAGTGATAACAGCGAAGGAACGACGCTCAACAAGCCACGTTTTACGCCAAGACGCACCACATAGCTCAGAGCAATCACCACTACGGCTGCGGCCAGTAATCCGGCCAACAGACTACGGAAATGGCTGAACAGATCGTTAAACATCACTTTTCTGTCAACCCAGCTCACACCTGGCATTTTTGCCGCGATGTTGGCTAATGCCGCGCTGTTATGAACGCCGCTCACCGGTACTAATGCACCGCTTTTGCCATCGGGTAGCGAAAGCCACAGCAAGCGCCAGCCGCTGCTGATCACGCTTTTTTGCCACAGATCCGGCGTCACCGCCATTTGCTGGAGATTGGGCGCAGTCACGGTAACGCCGCTTTCCGCCAGGCGTTTTTGTAAAACTGGCGCGGCTTCGCGCAGCAAATGCAAATCGGCTTGTTGCTGCTCGAGGGAAGCTAGCGGGATCAAACGGTAGCTGTCGATGATCTTTTGATTTTTCGCCGCCACCAGTTCCGGTGCCAGCTTTTCGAGGCGTTGTAGCGTTTGCTCGGCTGTATCGCCGTAAACCACGAACCATTTCTGGTCCATTCCCTGCCCGGTCAACGCGGTAATGGCTTGTTCATCGCGCACCAGATCCTGCGGCAATGCCTGGAAACTGGCAATGTCATCATTGATTTTTAACGAGGATAAACCGGCTACGCTAATCACCAGCAATAGCAGCGGCAAGCCAAAACGCACCGCTTTATTGGACTGCCACGCATCAAGCCAGCCGTTGAGCAAACGGCGGCAAGGCACTGGCCGGACGGGCAAACCGCGCACCGCAAAGGGATACCAGCAAACCACCGTCAGGCAGGAGGCGATTAAACCACTGGCGGCAAAAACGGCAAGCTGACGAATGCCGGGGAACGGCGCGAGGATCATAATCAGATAGGCAATGGCGGTTGTCGCCAGCGCCAGCAGTAAGGCAGGAAGCACTTTGCGCAGGCTGGCAATCGGCGAATTTTGCCCGCCATGCACCATGCGTTCGGTAAGGTAGTACAGCGTGTAATCAGCTGAAACCCCGACGATGCTCATGCTCATCACCAGCGTCATCAGGTGTAATTCACCAAAGCACAATAGCGTGATGGCGGTGCCTGCCAGCGCACCGATGGCGACAGAAGTGGTGCACAACAGCAAAGGCCGCACCGAACGAAACACCACCAGCACCAGCAACAGCACGCCAATTACCGTCGCAAGCCCGAGCGTTGAAACATCATGCTTTGCCTGCTGGCTGGCGTAGTCGCTATAGAACAAGGTGCCGCGCGACATCACCTCCGCCTGCGGGAAGTGCTGTTTCAGGTTTTGCTGCAAGCTGCGCAACTGCGCAACCGCTTCACGCCCTTGCTGCATATCAAACGAATCACCTTTCAGTTCGCCGTGCAGCAAATACCAGTAACGCCCTTGTTTATCACGCGCCACCAGCCAGCCATTTTGCAAGCGCATCTGGCTGGCGGTTTGTTGCAATGCCAGTTGCGAACCGCGCACCAGCATTAACGGATCGTTAGTCAGCTCTTTACCGCTGACGCCAGAAAACGCCGAGTAAAGTTGCGATAACACCCATTGCGCCTGCGCTTCACCGCCGTTTTGTAAACGACTGCGCGTCTGGTTATCCACCAGGCCATTGCGGTGTTCGAAGTAGAATTTTCCCCACTCCTGCTGACCCTGCGCATCCATCGGCCCCTGCACATTTTGCAGGAAAGGCTGCTGCTGTAGCTGCGTTTGCCACCACTGTGCGGCGGCGGGATCGGGTTTATTGCCCGAACTGACCATCCACATCATTTGCCGATCGAGCCGTTGCAGAAAACCGTTCTCGATCTGGGGTGGGATCTTGCCGAGGCTGCTGGCAGGAAGCAGCGACAGCACGCTGCTGTCGAGCCGTGCCTTAGGCAGCAAGGCGCACAGCAACACCACCAGCAAAGTGACTATCGCAAGCCAGCCCCATGCCAGGCGACGATGCACGTCAGAAAGCGAAGCGCTGTTGCTCTTCATGAGTGAGTTTTCGTGGTTCCGGACGGTGATCGCTAAAGGTGATTTCAGTGAAATCGCCCTGCAAATCGTTCAACGCAATGCGATTAAGATATTTGTCGCCCTGCAACGTAATAGTGCTAAACAGCTTATCGAGCGGTGTGGTGGTCGGCGTTAAGACCAGCTGCCATTTGCCGTGGCCCTGGTCGGTAAACGCGCTGGAAAAGTTTTCATCCAGCACTTTTCTGTCCGCCTGGAATAACGCGCGCAGCAAATGGTTGAACTGGAACATTTGCGGATTGCTGTCGGCGGTGATGATTTGCGGGGCCTGGCTGCCCATCACCTGCACCATATGGCTGTCATCAAGTATCAGCGTCATGGGGAAAGGATGCTGCTGTTGCCACCATAAACCTTTGGTTTTGGCGATTAACACTTCGCCACTGGAATGCAGCGGTTGCGCCATGCCACTGATTTGCCTTTCTTGCTGGAATTTAGCCCGCACCACCGGCTGCGACGCAAAGCTGCGCTGCACGTCATCAAGGGTGATGGCGCTCGCCGTAGAGCTGATACACAGCAAGGCCATTAAAATAATTTTATTCATGACTCAAACCCATGCGTTCAAAAAGTATTGGAGGGGAAACAAAACAAAGTTCTCCGCTTGTGGCCTCAACGGCAACCTGGATGGTGTAACCCGCCGTGGTGCGTTTGCCGCTGGCGGCATCAACGACTTCATAACCAATTTTCAGGCGGTTTTCATATTCCAGCACGGTTGCCCGCACCAGAATCTGTTGTTCAAACTTCACCACGTCACGGTATTTGACCCGGGTATCGACAATCGGCCAGACATAGCCTGATTCACTCATTGCGCGATAGCCATAATCAAACTGGTTAAGCAGCGCTTCGCGCGCCACTTCAAAGTAGCGAAAATAGTTTCCGTGCCACACAACGCCCATCGCATCAACATCATGGAACGGGACTTTGATGCTGACCTCTACCGAAAAACGTGGGTCATTTAACATCCGGACTCCTTTTCTGGTGGTAATTGCCAGAAATCATAAAAATTAAACCAATCGAGCGGCGAACGCAGTGCGTAAACTTCGAGACGCCGCGCGTAATTATCAATTGTTTCTTGCAGCGCCTGCGCGCGCGTTGCTCGCGGTAACAGCAAAGGATCGGCAAAGGCTTCCGCGTGAATGCGCAATTTCCCCTGCTCACGCAAGACCATCATCAGGATGACTGGGCATCGTAACGCAGCGGCGAGGATAAACGGCCCTTGCGGAAACGGTGCCGGGCTGCCCATAAACTGGCTCCAGCACACGCGCCGTTCGCCGCCACGCTGCGGATTCACCGCTATTCTGTCACCGACAATCGCCACCCATTCCCCAGCTTCCAGCTTTTCTTGCAGTAGCATGGCCGTTTCCGGGCCAATATGACTCACCGGCAGCAAATTCACGCCAGCCTGCGGAGCGATTTCTTCAATAATCTGGCGAAACCGCTGGGCGTGGTCGGTAAAGACCAGCGCATTAATAATCAGCCCAGCCTCAACCTGCGCCAGTGCGCGGCTGGCTTCGATATCCCCAAGATGTGCGGCAAGGATTAACTTCCCCTGCCCGGCCTGCGGCTGTAAAACTTCGCGGCTACCTGGGGCAAATTCAATATCCCTTCCCCAGAGAATATCGCCCCGCCAGGCGGCAATTTTATTGAGCATCGCATCACCAAAACGCAAAAAATGGCGATAGCTGTTTAAACCTTCCGGCAGCGTGATTTGCTGACGTTCAGCCTCCTGGCGAACCCTTGCAAGCCATTGCTGCGAGGCTTTGCGCTGCGTACTGCCCGTTAGCCACATCCACGCTACCACCGGATAAAGCAACGCGTTAAATGCACGACGCCCTAAACGCTGGTAGATGTTCAGCATTAAACGCATTCCCGCCAGCCCTTTGCGTTCTGGCACTTGCGCCCAGTGTGCATTTTGGCGGCGGCGAGCAAGCAACGCCGGAATACGCGGCAACATGCCGAAAAACAGCCGCGTGTGCATCCAGGAAATGCGCAGGTTATCGCGCAGCGCATCAAAGTGCGACACGCCATCCGGCGGATAAATCACACGGGTGCGGATAAACCGGCTGTTGGTGCCTGCCCAGTACAAACGCACCATGATTTCGGTGTCGAAATCCATCCGTTTGCCGGGACGGTTTTTGGCGACCACCGCAAGAGTTTGCGCCAGCGGATAAACACGGAATCCGCACATGCTGTCTTTTAACGACAGCGATAACGTTTCAATCCACACCCAGACATGCGTGACATAACGCCCATACAGGCGAGATTTTGGCACGGATTCATCGTAATCCGGCGTGCCAGAAATAAGACATTCCGGGTGCGCTCGCGCTTCATCCAAAAAACGCGACACATCTTCAATACAGTGCTGCCCGTCGGCATCAAGCTGAACGGCGTGGGTAAAACCCGCCTGATGCGCGGCTTTAAGGCCAGTAATAACCGCTTCACCTTTGCCGCTATTTATTTCAAGGCGGATAACCGTGACGCCGGTTAATTGCGCCAGTTGCTGCTTTGTTTCAGGCGAACTGCCGTCATCAACAATAATGCAAGGCAGTTCAAACGGTTGCAGACGTGCCAGCACCGCCGCCATTGTCGCGCCGTGATTGTAACAAGGGATCACCACGCACGGGCGAAAAGCCGCAGAGGCTACGGACATAACTTTATTTTCCCGCTGCTGGCCGGAACGCCGCCCTGCTCGTTTAGCAAGATGTAGGTAAAGCTCAGCACGCTGCGCGTGGCATCCCATTGCAGATTCAATTCCAGTTCGCTTTCAGGAACAATTGGGCGCTGGAATTTGACGCTATCAATAGAACTAAAGCGCATTGCAGGTGCGAGCTCCGCGCCGTAGGCCATCACCCAGTCAAGTTGCGCCACGCCAGGTAAAAGCGGTTGGGTGGGGAAATGCCCCTTAAACCAGCCCAATGTAGCCGGAACGACTAAGCGTAAGCACAATTTTCCCGCCTCGGGTTGCACGCGCTGTAACTCAATGGGTTTCATCAAATAACTCCTGTAATTGTGCCCACGCACGCTTGCTTTGGCTGTTGAGCGGAATGCGCTCGACGACACGCCAGTAACGAGGAATCGCTATCGGCTCAAGCCAGGCACGGAGTGCTTCCCGCCAAAGTTGCTTATTAGAATTTTGCTCAGAAGTCACAATCACGGCACCCAACGCAATGCGGTTGCCGCGAATAACCGGAACCACGGCGGCATCTTCAATTCCGGGCAATGCCAGCAAGCGGCGCTCAATTTCACTCAGCGAGATACGCTTTTCTTCTATTTTTACGATGCGGTCACGGCGGCCTGATAAACGAAATTTGCCTTGCTCATTAAACTCAAGAATGTCGTCCAGTTGCGTAGATCCTTCATGAACCAAAGGGGACACAACCTTCCAGCCATCATTTTGCGGGATAAAACGCACCGCCGGAAATGGCTGCCATTCTGGTGCAGGCTGCGAATGCTGCCGCCACGCCAGCACACCGGTTTCGGTCGTGCCGTAGATTTCCGATACCGGCGTTTCTAGCCATGCCCGCGCATTTTGCGCAGTATCGTCGTCGAGTTTTCCGGCAGCAGAAATCACCATCGCAAATTTCGGTGCGTTCAAGTTGGTATCAAGCCGCTTTAAGAATGCCGGGCTGCTGATAAACAATAATAGATGAGTCGAATGCGCGGCCAGTTGCTCTGGGAAATGAATCATCGCTGCATCGCTCGGTAGCCCAAGCGCCAGCGGCAACATCACGCGGAAGGTGAAACCGTAAAGATGCTGATGCGAAACCGAGCCAACCACGCGGCAATCTTGCAGCCGCTCGCCCCATAGTTCGGCAAGCCAGGCGATTTCTTCATCCAGCGCATTCAGCGTTTTAAATATTTGTGCGGGCTCGCCCGTCGAACCCGAGGTAAATAGCACCACGCCTGCCTGCGCGGGAATGGGGGCAAAGGGATGAATGGCGGTATACGCTAAAGTTTGCGGATTCAGCACCGGGCAGCTCAGATTCAGCGGCGCATCGCTTATCACGCCATAAAAATGCTCTTGCTGTTCACGCAGTTGTGCTTCACGACTGTGACCAGGAACAACTGGCGTTTTGCCTGCGTGCAGCGTTGCTAATAACGCGGTGATAAAAGCATAGCTATTATCAAAACACAGCGCCCAACGCTCGCCCGGCTGGGTTTTCAGCCAGCCATAAATACGCTGAACATCATTAATTAAGTCGGCCTGCGTCCAGAGCTTTTGCCCTTCAAACGCCACAGCATGCTGTGGGTGGCGGCCGTTAAGCCACTGCGCCAGAGGTAAGGGTTTATTCATAGCGACGTTTTACTCGCAAACGTACCAGCCACTCGGCCGCAAATAATAAGCCCATCAACAGGTAGCTGATCATTCCGTTCCACAACGTCCACCAATGCACGTTGCCCACAAGGCAGGTAAACAGTGACACGCCACCGTTGAAGATAAAGAAAAGGCACCAGACTTGAGTCACGCGGCGGGTATAACGCACGCCCGCAGGCGGGAGATCCCCTTCGCGTAGCCGAGCCAGGCGTTCGACAATCGACATGCGGCTAAACAGCGACGCACTAAATAATGCCAGCATCACCACGTTGACCACCACCGGATACCACAGCAATAGCTGGGTTTCGCGCATCCAGATACTGGCGATGCACAGCACTGCACCCGCCAGCGCTAATCCTTTAAAAGCACGGCTTAACGCGCCCGTTTTGCCACGTAATGTGGTCAGGCGCAGTAAAAAGCATAGCGCCAGCAGCGGCAATAAAATGTGTAATTTTGGATATTGAATGGCTAGCCAGACGGCAAAGGGCCAACCTATTACGGCTAGCCCTCCCGCGATACTCAGTGCTCGTTTTGCCAGCACGCTTTTATGACCCGCTTTGTAAACGCTCAACGGCGTCTACGACATCCTGTACGGTGCGAACCGCTTTGAAATCTTCCGGTTTGATTTTTTTGCCGGTGCGTTTTTGAAGATGCACCACCATATCTACCGCATCAATGCTGTCGAGATCCAAATCTTCGTAAAGACGGGATTGCGGGGTAATTTGCTCAGGAGAGAGTTCAAATAATTTGACCAGTAACCCGGCGACTTCCTGATAAATATTTTCTTTATTCATAGCGTACTCGTGGTTTCAATCAGGCGCTGTGCGCAGGGTTTTGACTTTTAATAAATTTGGCCAGATTTGCGACAGAGTAAAAATGTTCGCGCATCGCTTCGTTTTCGGCGGATAGCACCACACCGTAACTCTTTTTAACCGCCAGCCCCAATTCCAGTGCATCAATGGAATCGAGTCCTAGCCCGTCATTGCCAAATAACGCGGCTTCACTTTCAATCTCATCAACGCTTATCTCTTCCAGATTCAGGGTGTCGATAATGAGTTGTTTAATATCAGTCTCTAAGGATTCCATATAACCATCCGAGTCTTAACGAGGGTCAGGAACCAGTTCCTGACATAAATAGTGGCTTAGACGGCGCGCCGCAATTGCGGAGCCATCGTCATGATTAGCCATAAAACGTTGACTGTCGATCCGCTGTTTTACGCTGACGGTAATCATCGGCTTGCGCGCTGGAATTTGGTACCAGCGGCTGTGTTTATCCAGATAACGCTGATCACAGTGAATATGTACCAGTCGTAGCTCGCAGCCGCTGCGTACAGCAATATTGGCCGCACCGCGTTGGATAACCAACGGCTCGCCCGGGCGCGTACGCGTACCTTCCGGGAAAATCAGTATCGCCTCCCCTGCCGCCAGTCGTTTCTGGCTTTCAGGAAGCAATGTTTCACCCTGGCTGTTTACCAGGTAATCCGCCGCGCGTATCACGCCACGGAAACAGGGATTGTTCACCAGACTGGCTTTCACCAGGCAACCAATATGCGGTGCCTGAGAAGCGATAAACACGTAGTCCAGCAGCGTCGGGTGATTGGCAACAATCAAACATCCACGATCGTTTGCTAATTGCTCGCAATTTTCAAAGCGGTAATCGAATACCCCAAGACCGCGTCCGATGCGTAAAAATAACCGGAAACTGGCGGCAATGCTACGGCGTGCGATCTCGCGGCGATGACTATTATTGCGCACAAAGACTAACAGTAAATTAAACCAAACGAGTGAAAGCAGCAGACCGCCGCTACCAAACAAAATAAATAGCCAGCCGGTCATCAGCACCCGCCAGCACCATTTCATGCGCGGCCACATTAATGACGGCTCCAGTGCCAGGCAAGGCGTTCTCCGGCCACGGTGAACGTTTGTTGTTCACTAAGCCAGCCGTGCAAAAATGCCAGTCCCTGCGGTAATGCCTGTGGTTCGCTCATCCGGCATGGGGCTGTTTCACACTGGATTTGCGATCCCGCGTCCAACAGCAGGCCGACTGCAAACGGCATGTTGACCGTCTCCCCCGCAAGATGGGTGTGATAAAACGCCGGTATCAGGCCGTCGAAATCCACCAACGCTACGCGTTGATACCCTGCGTGGTGCAGTGATGCCACTTCTATTAACGCCTGCGAAAAGCTGTCATATCCCGCTGAAACTGAAGATGAAACTAGCGGCTGTTGAGCCGCAATGGTGGTATTACCCACAGCTGAATTGTGTACCGACATCGCAAAATCCGTTGGCGAGAGGCTTTCTCGTTCGGCAAGCGCGGTCAAAATACGAAAATTGCGTTCCAGTTCACCGTGACGGCTGGAGAAAACCAGAGCATCTACTTTTTGCCGCGACAACATCGCCAATGCGCAATCAACCGCAAGACGGCTACCAGACGCCAGACGGCGTGCGGTCATCATCGGCAAGTGACGGCTTTTGGCAAGCGGGGCCGTAATATCAATATCGGACAGGGATTTACCCCACACCTGCCAGGCATCGCTTTCAGATAAACCAGGGGCACTGGCCTGCCAGTCGACAATGTTAAACGCTAACTTCATGCTGAGTACCAGTATTCATTTAAAACGCCCGTCAGATATATCTCGTGAAATACCTGTCGACTATCAAACAAGTCTTAATTGTGCGAGGTTTTCTTGATCTGATTGTATTTCGTACGCCTGGCATTCACCAACGGCGGGGAATAATAACAAAAAAGGCGGTTAAATAAATCATTGAGTCATATTCCAAAGGCCCACGACTCGCAGGCCTTTGATTTTAACGGTAGGTCACTTCCACAATGGCCAGCGTACGCTTTTCATTGAGGTAATGGAGTTTGGTAGAAAACGGCATATCGCTTTTAGGCGTGAAATTATCCAACTTATTGAACGCGACGGTTTGCACCACCGGTTTACCGTTTTTGGTACAGGAAAAATTCATTGTTTGTTGCTGAGGGGTTAGATGGCATCCGTCTTCAACGATCATCCCCTGGAAATGAATCACACCGCTGCTGGCATGTGCGCTAAGTAAAGGGAAAACGAGAGCTAACGCAGGCAAAAGCATTGAACATTTTAAGTTTACTGTTTTCACGCTATGTACTCCTCAACTAAGTGGTGTGAGGGTTATCGGCACAAAACATACGGAGCTACAGTTAAACTTGGTATATGGAATAAATAAAATCCACATTTCTGATACATTAAATTAACATTTTGTGTCCTGTGCTAAACACTTCCCGGTGATGCCCATTGTTTTTCCAGATGAATATCTTTCCCGTCAGAAACACTGACCATAATAGTTACGCGGTCGCCAGGCGAAAGTGTCAGGCTCATACGCGATAATTTAGTCGGTTCATTGCTCTTGATAAAAACAGGGTTGCTCTGGCTGCTGTTGCTTTGCCCGGAATGACCCGAACTTTGGGCCGTGAGTTTGACCATGCATTGGCAGTCCTGAGTTAAAGTCGCCACCGGCACAATGGTATAAACGTTGCCTTGTTGCTGGGTATCAAAGGTGAGCTGGTTACCGAGAGCCGCAAGTAATAATAAGGTATGCATATTTTTCCCTCCCGATTAAAAAAGAAAAACAGGGCAATAAAGACCCTGTTTTTTTATAGTGCATAACTTCAATTAATGCTGTTGAAGATTCGCGTGGTTGTTATAACCCACTTGCGTCAAGTCAACTGCAGATGCGGCTGCTGTTTGGTTAACAATCGCGCCGTTTTTAGCACCATATTGGCTAACATCGATGGTTGAGCCTTTGGCTTCCCATTGGTCGATGGTTGCATTGTTACCATAACCTTTTTGCAGCAGGTCAATAGAAGCGTTATCCGCACCCTGACCGACATCTGCACCATTCGAAGAACCGTATTGTTTAATATCAACAGTTGATTTACGAGCATCCGCCTGCAATGCAGTAACGTTGTTATTTGCACCGTGTTGATACACTTTCATTGTTGATTCTGGGCCGCTATTGCTACCGCCAGTGTTACCGCCATGGCCGCCGCTGTTCCAATCAAATTGAAGATCTGATGCCATTGCACTGCTTGAAACCACCACTACTGCGATTGCTGCGATTTTGAAGAAATTCATGGTGAAACCCCCATTGTATTGAGAATGTTAGCCCAAATAGTCATGTATTAACGTTGAATAACGCGAACCGCCATTTGAGACTGTTTCTGTACAACAACTGCTGATTTTTGTGTGCCTTGTTGAATAATGCTTGCTCTATTAGCAGAACCTTGCTGAATAATAACAGCAGCATTACCAAACGAGTCTTGCTTAATATCTGCATCATTGCCGTAGCCAGTTTGCGAAACATAAGCAAAATTATAACTCCCTGATTGATCGACATTCGCACGGTTTGCAGACCCAGTCTGACTAACAACCGCTAACTGCCGAGTTCCATTTTGGTCAACATTAGCACTATTATTATTGCCATATTGACCGACTATCGCTGCCTGATTGAATGAACTTTTGCTTAATTCATTAAAAGCAAAGTTATATTCTGATTTTGCGAGGTCAGGATTATTCGCAAATACATAACCAGGGGCACCCAGCAATGCAAACATCACAAATAACGATCTGTTCTTCATGTTGTCACCCTGGACCTGGATGCAGCCATTGAAATAATCATTTCAATGTAGACTGCTGGCTAGTTGTTAACGCTAGCGATGAAAGGTTACTGCTGCGTTACGGAAATGAGTATGTCTGTCGAAACATTTTAAATATCTCACCCGCACGTTGTATTTTTATATTTCCACTCATTACAAAGTATGAGTTAAATAAAAAAAACCAAATACAACAAGGAGTTCTTAATCGATCGTTTTGATTCGCTTTCACACTTTTAAAATCATCACATTAATCAAGCTTGATTTTGCCGTTTGGCTGGGTTCACAGATGAGTATTTCGCAATTTTTAGCGTACCTTTGTCACGAAGATGAGTTTTCTTAAGATAAGCAGCAATGTGGAATGTAACCCTAATCATTTACATATGTTAAGTTTGAAAAAACTCAAATCTAAAAACGTAAAACATATAAAAATCAATCAACTAAAAACATTTGTATGATTTTTAAAACTGTGCAATTTATAATATGTGTACAACTTTAGCATTAAATCTAAATAGAAAAAATATTTGACTGAAACATTTAAATATTGCAGGTTACATTTTGTAACAGCTTTAACACTTGCTTTAAGATTAGTAACCGCTAGATTGAAATCAGCAGTAACATTTTGATTAACACATTAAGTCAGGACGCAACTTAGCGTTATTTGACAGTGTTATATTAATTTCAAACACAGCAGTGCAGCACCTTTCAGTACCTCTGGTGGGTTAACTTTCTGTTAATCCTGCTGATTGATGCGCAAACTCGGATGGAGTTTCATCATGTTTAATGAAGTCCATACAATAAATAGTCAGGTGTTAAATGCTCAGACTTTATTGTTGATCACGAAACCCTCACTACAAGCGACTGCGTTATTACAGCACCTAAAGTCTTCACTCTCTATCAATGGGAAACTCCATAATATTCAACGATCTCTCGAAGATGTCGTCGGTAATGTTGTAGTGCTTTTCGATATGGTTGAAGCCGATAAAAAGCTGATTAACTATTGGCAGGATAACTTAAGTCGCAAACATAACAGCATTAAGTTGTTGCTGTTAAATACCCCTGAAGAGTATCAATTTCGTGACATAGAAAATTGGCCACATATTAATGGCGTATTTTATATGTCTGACGAAGAACCGCGTGTGGTTGAAGGTATTCGTGGCGTAATGGCAGGAGAATGTTACTTCTCACAAAAGTTAGCCAGCTACCTTATTAATCACTCAGGAAACTATCGCTTCAATAATGTTGAGTCGTCCCTTCTGACTCACCGTGAAAAGGAAATACTTAATAAATTGCGGATTGGTGCATCGAATATTGAAATTGCCCAGTTATTATTTATAAGTGAAAACACGGTCAAAACGCATCTCTACAACCTTTTCAAGAAGATATCTGTCAAAAACCGCACTCAGGCGGTTTCCTGGGCTAACGATAACCTCAGGCGATAAAGCGATGAAATTACAAGCTGCTTTACTGCTGGCGTCAGTATTAGTCTGCGCCTCCGGGGGTGTTCGAGCTGTTGAAGTGGAAGTCCCCGGATTATTAACGGATCACACCGTTTCATCTGTGGGGCATGACTTCTATCGCGCCTTTAGTGACAGGTGGGAAAGCAGCTTTACCGGAAATTTAACCATAAATGAGCGACCCAGTGCCCGTTGGGGAAGCTGGATAACCATTACGGTCGATCAGGATGTCATTTTTCAGGCTTTTTTATTCCCCTCAAAACGTGACTTTGACCGCAACGTCAATTTCGCACTGGCTCAAACAGAACAAGCGATTAGTCGCCGGCAAATTGACAAAACATTGTTAAGCACTGGCGATTTAACCACCGACGAATTCTAGGAGGCTGTCATGCGTATCACTCATGCAGTTTTGTCATTACTGCTTATTTCTCCCCTTTCATGGGGTGGAAGTATGACGTTCCAGTTTACTAACCCCAACTTTGGCGGAAATCCTCAAAATGGGGCTTTTTTACTTAACGAAGCACAAGCTCAGAACTCGTATAAAGACCCAAGTTTTAATGACGACTTTGGCGTTGAAACCCCGTCTGCCCTGGATAACTTCACTCAAGCTATTCAGTCGCAAATATTAGGTGGTTTGCTGACCAACATTAATACCGGCAAACCTGGGCGCATGGTAACCAATGATTTTATCGTTGATATCGCTAACTCTGACGGGCAGCTGCAGTTAAATGTGACCGACCGTAAAACTGGGAAAGTATCGACTATTCAAGTTGCTGGATTACAGAGTTCATCTACTGATTTCTAGTGGATCTTAAATAATCAAAAAGTATTTAAGGATAAACATCATGCAGCGTTTTCTTCTCATCGTAGCGGTGTGTTTATTGAGTGGCTGTTTAACCGCGCCACCTAAAGAAGCTGCTAAACCTACACTTATGCCTCGGGCGCAAAGTTATCGTGATTTAACCCATTTGCCGGAATCAAAAGGTAAGCTCTTTGTCTCGGTTTATAATATTCAGGATGAAACCGGGCAATTTAAACCTTATCCGGCAAGTAACTTCTCAACTGCCGTACCGCAAAGTGCGACCGCAATGCTGGTAACAGCATTAAAAGATTCACGCTGGTTTGTTCCGTTAGAACGTCAGGGCCTGCAAAACCTGTTGAACGAACGTAAGATCATTCGTGCAGCACAGGAAAATGGCACCGTCGCCGAGAACAACCGTAGACCACTTGAATCTTTAGTGGCGGCAAACGTGATGGTTGAAGGTTCCATTATCGGTTATGAAAGCAATGTGAAATCTGGTGGTGTTGGCGCACGATACTTTGGTATCGGTGGCGAAACACAATACCAGCTGGACCAAATTGCCGTTAACTTGCGTGTAGTAAACGTTAGTACTGGTGAAATATTGTCATCAGTGAATACCAGCAAAACCATTTTGTCTTATGAAGTGCAGGCCGGGGTATTCCGTTTCATTGATTACCAACGGTTGCTTGAAGGTGAAATTGGCTATACCACCAATGAACCGGTCATGATGTGTTTGATGTCAGCGATTGAAACAGGGGTTATTTATCTGGTTAATGATGGTATTAACCGCGGCTTGTGGGATCTGCAAAATCCGAAAGATATTAACAACCCAATACTCGCCAAATACAGAGAGATGTCCGTTCCTCCTGAATCCTGATAATCATCAGGCAATAAAAAACCAGCCTCGGCTGGTTTTTTTATTTATTCGATACACTATTCAGTGATGACTTGCGATTCAGGTTTCGCTTTTCGCGCCGCCAGCCACAGCCCACTGTTTTTCATTGCGAAGCCAAACACCAGTCCCAGCAGCAAAGAAGGCACGACAATCCGCCATTCCCCCTGGTTTGCAAACGTGGCGCAAGCACCGATAAACGTTCCCGGTACAAACGATAACAGCATGTGTTTGGCCTGCACGCACATCAGAAATGCCACGACGCCAGTCACCATGTAACCCATAATTTCCAGGTGCGGTGCCAGTGCGCTACCGTGAATGATCACCTGCGCCCACAATACACCGCTACATAGCGTGCATGCAGAAATGAAAAGCCCCTTGATACCGCCCTGCGGACACGCAAAGTACGCGGTACAACCGAGGAAGCCTGCCCAACTAAGAAGGCCGAGACTCACCGCAACCCAGCCCCAAAGGCCAGAGAGAATACCGGTAGTCAATGCCAGAGAAATAAGTATGTTCATGCGGCGTATCATAGCAGAGCCTTATGGCTCGACTACGATCTGCCGCACATTTTTTGTAAATTTGAAATCAACGTTGCAGTGAAAGTGAGATAACCATCACGTAATACTCTAAATAATTCAAGTTGCAGCCAACACCCTGCAGCTTGAAGTATGACGAGTATTATTTATTCGTCGTCAGACTCTTCTAACTCATCACGCATCGCCTGAATTGCTTCACGGCTGAGTAACGCCAGCGTGCGGTAGAACGCAGTGGTTGAGTGCGCTTCAACTTTGCCAAGGAACGTACCCGCCCACGGCATCAGGTAGTCGTCAAACAAGCGAACCTGCGCTTCAAATTCATCTTCCTGCGACTGGTCTTCCAGCCAGGATGCCGCCAACAGCAGCGTACCAAAATGATCGGCTGGGGTTTCGGCAAGCGGCATACCACGTTCCTTCAGGAACTCGCGCACATCACCTTCATGGCTGCCCGCTTCCCACGCTGAACGGTACGGCGGCACGCTGCACTCTTCACCGACAAACAGCGCGTTGTAATCAGCGGCTAGCTGCTGAGGATCGCAACTTTGCTGCAGACGAGTCAGCAACTCGTCTTGTTCCAGCGGCCAATGTTCCGCCAGTTTGCCTTCGCGGATCATCGTCAACAGCGGGACTAACAACGGGTCCTGGGGTTGACGGTAAAACAGTGATCCTAAAATACGGCAAATAATTGAAAACTCATTCATGCTGGCTGTCCATATAGTGGTAATTAAAAGTGTATGTATTGAAAGTATAGGTATTTAAAGTACGGCAAACTCGTCGATTGGCGTCATCCCGCGCGATTCAAGAAAACCAAGCATGCGGCGAACAGAAACGTTCAGAATACGCTCCTCCGGGAACTCAACTTCAGCCAGAACCTTCAGGCATTCATCAAAATTCCCGAGGGTAAATGCGGTGTGGGAATCTGAGCCTAACGATAACCAGCCTCCGGCATCACGCACTGCGGCGGCAATAGCCCGGCAGTTAGGGCCACTGCCTTTACGTGAATGCGTAAACGAGGAGTTATTCAGCTCCAGCGCGACATTATATTTCGCTGCTGCCTGCGCAATGGCAGGAATATCGACCGGGAATTTCGGGTTGCCAGGGTGGCTGATAATGTGAACGTTGCCACTCGCCATCGCAGCAATCATCGCTTCGGTGTGGGTTGCGCTATCCTGAGGCGGGAAAACAGGCTCGTGGAAACCGGCAATAATCAGGTCCAACGCATCCAGCATCGGGCCAGTACAGTCGATTTCACCCGCGGTATTTTTAATATTGGCTTCAATGCCACGTAAAATACCCACGCCATTCACCACACGCGGCCAGATACGCATATTCACAAAATGCCAGTAATGCGGCGCATCGGCCATGTCCGGGCCGTGATCGGTAATAGCAAACAGTTTGATGCCTTTGCTTTTAGCAATCGCGATGTAGTCATGAAGGGTGCTGTAAGCGTGGGTACTGGCGACGGTGTGCATGTGCAGGTCAACGGGATACATGGCTCTCTCCTTTTATCTCTTTCCCGCAAGGATAGCAGTTATCGCCGTTGTTTTTTAGCCCGGCCAAAGCCGGGCAGAGCATTAATAGCCGTGATGCAAAGAGACTTCTCCGCTTGGTGACTCACCGTTTTCAATTTGACGGATAGTTTTCGCGATATACACCATCGCTTCCTGAGGACGCGTAACCGCCGCCAGATGAGGCGTGATAGCAATGCGAGGATGCTTCCACAGCGGGCTGTCCTGTGGAAGTGGCTCTTTGGCAAACACGTCGAGCATCGCGCCTTTTACTTTGCCGCTTTCAAGCGCTGCCAGCAGATCGTTTTCTACCAGGTGAACCCCACGCGCCAGGTTCATTACATACGCATCGTCTGCCAGTTGGTTGAGCAGTTGGCTATTAATAATGCCGACGGTTTGCGGGGTGTTTGGCAACAGGTTGATCAGCACGCGGGTGCCATTAAGGAAGTCGCTCAATTGTTCAGTTCCGGCAAAGCTGGTGATGCCTGGATAATCTTTCTTGCTTCGGCTCCAGCAGCGCACCGGGAAGCCCCAGGCTGCCAGGCTTTCTGCCACTTTCCCGCCTAATACACCGGCTCCGAGCACACCAATGGTAAAGTCTTCGCGACGATAATCTTCCAGCGGTTGCCATTTCGCCTGTTGTTTTAATGCCTGGTAATCATCAAACCGGCGGAACCAGTGCAATACCTGGCTGACCGCGTATTCCTGCATTTGCAGCGCCATGCCGGTATCTTCAAGACGAAACAGCGGAACACCTTTTGGCAGCATATCCGGATGAGCCTGAAGTTTACTCAGGATAGAATCCACACCCGCGCCCAATGCAAACACCCCTTTCAGTGACTGACGCCCGCTGAGCATTTCCACGGGTGGATGCCATACCAGCGCGTAATCCGCTGGCTGATCGTCACCTGGATGCCACTGGCGAACCGTTGCCTCTGGAAGTTGCTTTCGCATACCGTCCAGCCAAAGTTGCGTATCAAATGTCGGGTGGTGAAAAATAATATCCATACTTTCTCCGTTTATTCTTAGGCTTACGCGCGGTCATTAACAATACATAAGATGAATGTAATAAAAAACCGGCACGTGCTGTTGTTTTAAGAAGCAAGTTGTTTGAAGTTTGGCTAAACGCACCAGAATTGCTCAAAAGTGAATTGACGTAACCCGTACTTTTCCCTACATTAGCGCCCGTTCCAGCGGTTCAGGAACAACAAAACGGTGAGGTGTCCGAGTGGCTGAAGGAGCACGCCTGGAAAGTGTGTATACGGCAACGTATCGAGGGTTCGAACCCCTCTCTCACCGCCACATTCCGAGAAGAGCCCGCATGAAAATGCGGGCTTTTTTTCGTCTAAACCCCGGCATCGTTCATACCTTAACCGAACGGTACGCAAACCGAAGATTAAACTTGACCGAATACGCTTCAATCCCTATAGTACCGCCCCGTTGCCCCCTGATGTTGGCAACAGATACAAAACGGTGAGGTGTCCGAGTGGCTGAAGGAGCACGCCTGGAAAGTGTGTATACGGCAACGTATCGAGGGTTCGAACCCCTCTCTCACCGCCACATTCCGAGAAGAGCCCGCATGAAAATGCGGGCTTTTTTTCGTCTGTAGTTTGCCGTTCCCTGCCGTATACGCAAAAAAACCCGAACCTAAGTTCGGGCTTGCTCTGATTATTCAGGTTCAGATTCTATTCAGGTTTTTGCTTACTGAATCGCTCTCGTATCACCACGAAGAACACTGGAACAAAGAAGATGGCTAATAAGGTTGCTGATAGCATCCCGCCCATCACACCGGTGCCGACTGCGTTCTGCGCGCCACTGCCTGCGCCGCTGCTTAATACCAGAGGCATAACCCCCAGAATAAATGCCAGCGATGTCATCAGGATAGGACGTAAGCGCATGCGCACCGCATCCAGCGTGGCTTCCAGTAAGCCTTTTCCTTCTTTATCCATCAGGTCTTTAGCGAACTCCACAATCAGAATGGCGTTCTTCGCCGACAGGCCGATAGTCGTCAGTAATCCCACCTGGAAGTAAACGTCGTTGTTCATCCCGCGCATTGCGGCGGCTAACAGCGCCCCAACCACACCGAGCGGCACCACCAACATCACCGAGAACGGTATCGACCAGCTTTCATAAAGCGCGGCCAGGCACAGGAACACCACCACCAAAGAGATGGCGTACAGTGCAGGTGCCTGGTTTCCAGAAAGCCTTTCCTGATAGGACATTCCCGTCCAGTCGTAACCAATACCGGAAGGCAATTTTGACGCCAGTTGTTCCATTAGCACCATAGCCTCACCGGTACTTTTACCCGGTGCGGCCTCGCCCAACATTTCCATGGATGGCAAACCGTTGTAACGCTCAAGGCGCGGTGAGCCATACATCCAGTGCGATGAAGAAAATGCCGAGAACGGTGCCATTTGCCCGTTACTGCCGCGAACATAAAGATTGTCTATGTCTTGCGGGAGCATACGGAAGCGGGCATCCGCCTGCACATAAACCTTCTTAACGCGGCCATGATCGATAAAATCGTTCACGTAAGTGCCACCCAAGGCGCTGGCAATGGTCTGGTTGATATCAGCAAGGCTAATGCCGAGTGCCTCCGCTTTTTCCTGATCGATTTCCAGTTTGTACTGCGGCGTGTCTTCAAGCCCATTCGGACGAACACGCGTCAGCATATCGGGATGTTTGGCGACCATTCCCATCAGCTGATTACGCGCCAGAGTGAGTTGTTGATGCCCCAGGTTTGCCTGGTCAATCAGCTCAAAGTCAAAGCCGGTTGCCGTACCCAGCTCCATAATCGCCGGTAAGTTAAACGGGAACACCAGGCCATCACGAATTTTGCTGAAGGCTTTGGTGGCTCGTTCAACAATCGCGCCAACGCCATTTTCCTTGCCGGAACGCTCATCCCACGGTTTCAGGCTGATAAAGGCAATCCCGGAGTTTTGCCCCTGCCCGCTATAGCTAAAGCCGTTTACGGTAAACACGGATTCAACGTTGGCCTTTTCGGTATCCAGATAGTAATGCGTTATCTGGTCGAGCACTTTCTGCGTTCTTTCCTGCGTTGCACCCGCGGGAAGTTGCACCATCGTCATAAACACGCCCTGATCTTCTTCGGGCAGGAATGAGGTAGGTAAACGCAGGAATAGCACCGCCATTCCGGCAACGATAATCAGGTACAGCAGCAGATAGCGCCCGGTGTTGCGCAGGATATTGCTAACGCTGTTGGTGTAGTGATGGGTACTTTGGTCAAATTTCTTGTTAAACCAGCCGAAAAAACCTGTTTTCTGATGCGCATTCGGATCGATAGGTTTCAGCAAAGTGGCGCACAGCGCAGGCGTCAAAATCAACGCAACCAGCACCGACAATGCCATTGCCGAAACAATGGTAATGGAGAACTGGCGGTAAATAGCCCCCGTCGAGCCCCCAAAGAAGGCCATCGGAATAAACACCGCCGACAGCACCATAGCAATCCCCACCAGCGCGCCCTGAATCTGCTCCATCGATTTTTTGGTGGCTTCTTTTGGCGAGAGGTGGTCTTCAACCATGACGCGCTCAACGTTTTCCACCACCACAATCGCATCGTCCACCAGCAAGCCTATCGCCAGAACCATACCGAACATAGTGAGCGTGTTTATCGAATAGCCAAACGCGGAAAGAACGGCAAATGTCCCCAACAGCACCACCGGCACGGCAATCGTTGGGATTAGCGTGGCGCGGAAATTTTGCAGGAACAGGTACATCACCAGGAACACCAGGATGATGGCCTCAAACAGCGTTTTCACCACTTCATGGATGGAAATCTTCACAAATGGCGTGGTGTCGTACGGGTAAACGACCTTCATGCCTTGCGGGAAGTAAGGTTGTAGCGAAGCCAGTTTTGCCTTAATTCCCTCAGCGGTATCCAGCGCATTCGCACCTGTCGCAAGCTTAATACCCAAGCCAGCAGCGGCCTGACCATTAATTTTCGCTACTGTATTGTAGTTTTCACCACCCAGTTCAATGCGAGCCACATCGCTTAAGTGAACGACCGAGCCATCCGGGTTCACTTTCATCGTCACTTTGCCGAACTCTATCGGGTCACGTAAGCGCGTTTGAGCAATGATTGATGCGTTAAGCTGCTGATTTTTAACCGCAGGCGTGCCACCCAATTGCCCTGCGGCAACCTGGTCGTTCTGCAATTTCAGCTGAGTGACCACATCCCCTGGATTGAGCTGGTATTTGTTCAGCGCATCCGCGTTCAGCCAGATACGCATCGCGTACTGCGCGCCAAACAACTGCACATCCCCCACCCCATTGGTGCGGCTAATGGCATCTTTGAGATTCGAGGCTACATAGTCGGAAATATCATCCTGGGTCAGATTTGGGTTATCGGAGATAAACCCGGCAACCAGCAAGAAGCTGCTTGAGGATTTTTCTACGCTAATGCCCTGCTGCTGCACTTCTTGCGGCAGTAACGGCATCGCCAGTTGCAGTTTGTTCTGCACCTGAACCTGGGCAATGTCCGGGCTGGTGCCTGATTTAAACGTCAGGGTAATCGTCGCGCCACCCGCAGAATCACTGGTGGAAGACATGTACATCAGGTTATCGATGCCGTTCATGTTCTGTTCGATAACCTGCGTTACGGTGTCCTGTACCGTCTGCGCATCCGCACCCGGATAAGTTGCTGTTACCGCAACTGCCGGAGGTGCAATCGTTGGGTACTGGGCGACAGGAAGCTTCAATATTGCAAGGGCACCTGCAATCATCAAAATGATCGCCAGCACCCAGGCAAAGATTGGTCTATCAATAAAAAACTTAGCCATTTTGCGCGATACCTTAGCGTGTTTGAGCGGCAGCGCTATCTGGAACTATCTTCACCACAACGCCAGGACGAACACGCTGAAGCCCGCTCACAATGACTTGATCTCCGGGCTTAACGCCCTTCGTGACCAGCCATTGATCACCAATCGCCTGTGCCGCAACGACTTCACGGACTTCTGCCTTATTGTCTTTATCGACCACCAACACCGTTGCGTCACCGCGCGGATTACGCGTCACGCCTTGCTGCGGAACTAACATCGCGGCTGGCTGGATACCTTCGTCAATTTTCGCGCGCACGTACATGCCCGGCAGTAATTGATGCTGCGGATTCGGGAACACAGCACGCAAAGTAATGGAGCCGGTTGTCTCATCCACAGTCACCTCTGAGAACTCGAGTTGACCGTTTAGCGGATAAGGCTGGCCATCTTCCATCATCAGTTGCACCGCAGTTTTACCGCTCGTTTTTTGCAGGCTTCCCTGCTCAACCGCCTGCTTCAACTGCATGAAATCATTGCTGGATTGAGTCACATCCACATAAATCGGGTCGAGTTGCTGCACGGTTGCCATGGATGAGGCCTGGCCATTGGTAACCAGCGCCCCTTCGGTGACATTCGATTTACCAATGCGCCCGTCGATTGGCGAGGTGACTTTGGTGTAGGCCAAATTAATGCGCGCGTTTTCAACGTCAGCTTTTGCCGCTTTCACTTCTGCATCCGCCTGTTGGGCACTCGCCACGGCCTGATCGTATTCTTGTTGGCTAATATATTTTGTGCCGAGCAATGGCAGGTAACGTTTTACAGTTAAATGCGCTATGTTCGCAGCAGCTTGTGCTTTAGCAAGCGAGCCTTGCGCACTGTTCCATGCGGCCTGATAAGGTGCTGGATCAATCTGATAGAGGGAACTTCCCGCAACAATATCGCCGCCCTCCACAAAATTACGTTTCAGGATGATACCGCTTACCTGCGGGCGAACTTCTGCCACACGGAAGGAGTCGGTACGCCCAGGAAGTTCAGTCGTCACAGCTAACGGGGCGGCTTTAACAGTATAAACATTGACTTGCGGTGCAGGCATTTGCGCCTTTTCGTCACCTTTATCATTACAACCCGTTAAGACTCCTGCCGCTAACAACACTACGGAGGGCAGGATAATGAACTCACCATATTTCTTCATTACGATTCCTTAAAACATCACTCTTGAAGTAAAAACTTGCTGCCGGAGGGGAATACATCGCCCTCCGGCAACGTATTCTTGTTATTTCGCCTTACCAAAGCGGCGGCTTATCACGACGAAAAACACCGGGACAAAGAACACAGCCAGAAGCGTGGCGGAAATCATCCCGCCCATAACGCCTGTACCTACCGCATTCTGTGCACCACTCCCCGCACCGGTGCTGATAACCAGCGGCATCACGCCGAGAATAAATGCCAGCGAAGTCATCAGTATTGGGCGCAGGCGCATACGCACCGCGTCTAACGTGGCCTCGATTAACCCTTTGCCTTCTTTGTCCATCAGGTCTTTGGCGAACTCGACAATCAAAATCGCGTTCTTCGCCGACAGGCCTATGGTGGTCAGCAGCCCGACCTGGAAATACACGTCGTTATTCAAGCCGCGCAATGAAGCAGCAAGCAGCGCCCCAACGACCCCCAGCGGCACTACCAGCATGACGGAGAAAGGAATTGACCAGCTCTCATACAGCGCGGCCAGACAGAGGAAAACAACCAGTAAAGAGATGGCATAAAGCGCCGGAGCCTGGTTGCCAGACAAACGTTCCTGATACGACATACCGGTCCAGTCAAAGCCGATTCCGGCAGGTAATTTCGCCGCCAGATTTTCCATCAGCAGCATCGCTTCACCGGTACTTTTGCCCGGCGTTGCTTCGCCAAGAATTTCCATAGACGGCAGGCCGTTATAGCGCTCAAGACGCGGTGAGCCGTAAATCCAGTGCGCACTGGCAAAGGCGGAGAATGGCACCATTTGCCCGCTGCTTCCGCGCACATACCAGGTATTGACGTCCTGCGGCAACATACGGCTGGATGCCCGTCCCTGGAGGTAAACTTTCTTCACGCGCCCGTGGTCGATGAAATCGTTGACGTAGGTGCTGCCCAGGCCTGTCGCAATGGTCTGGTTGATATCGGAAATGCTAACGCCCAGCGACTGCGCCTTTTCCTGATCCACTTCCAGCTTAAACTGCGGCGTATCTTCCAGCCCGTTCGGGCGCACGCGCACCAGCATATCCGGTCGTTTTGCGATAGCCCCCAACAGCTGGTTTCGCGCCTGTGTCAGCCCTTTATGGCCAAGGCTTGCCTGGTCGATCAATTCAAAGTCAAAGCCCGTCGCCGTTCCCAGTTCGGTTATCGCCGGTAGGTTAAAGGCGAAAACCATCCCATCGTGAATTTGACTAAATGCGCGCGTGGCACGGCCAACAATGGCGGTGACTTCATTTTCTTTGCCTGGGCGCTTATCCCAGTCTTTCAAACGCACAAACGCCAGGCCGTTGTTCTGGCCTTTACCGCTAAAGCTAAACCCGTTAACCGTAAAGACTGATTCAACGTTGGCGGATTCTTTGGTCAGATAATAATGGGTTATCTGATCCATGATTTTCTCAGTTCTGGCCTGAGTAGCTCCGGCAGGCAGAGTCACCATGGTAAGGAATACGCCCTGATCTTCTTCTGGCAGGAATGAGGTTGGCAGATGCAGGAACAGCGCCGCCATGCCCGCCACAATCAGGACATAAAGCAGCATGTAACGACCGGTACGGCGCAAAATCAGTTTTACGCTGTCGGTGTAATGATGTGTGCTTTGCTCGAAGCGGGCGTTAAACCAGCCGAACAAGCCGGTGGTTTTACCGTGGCTGCCTTTGGCGACAGGTTTGAGCAATGTGGCACACAGTGCAGGCGTCAGGATCAGCGCAACCAGCACGGAAAGCGCCATTGCCGAAACAATCGTAATGGAGAACTGGCGGTAGATAACGCCGGTTGAGCCGCCGAAAAAGGCCATCGGAATAAACACCGCAGACAGCACCATCGCAATCCCAACCAGCGCACCTTGTATTTGCCCCATCGACTTTTGCGTCGCTTCTTTCGGCGGTAGCCCCTCTTCCACCATCACACGTTCGACGTTTTCCACCACCACAATGGCATCGTCCACCAGCAAGCCTATCGCCAGGACCATGCCGAACATCGTCAGCGTATTAATGGAATAGCCAAACGCGGCAAGGATTGAAAAGGTACCCAGCAGCACGACCGGTACGGCAATGGTAGGAATGAGCGTGGCGCGGAAATTCTGTAAAAACAGATACATCACCAGGAACACCAGCACGATGGCTTCCAGCAATGTTTTGAACACTTCGCGGATCGAAATTTTGACGAATGGCGTTGTGTCGTAGGTATAGACCACGCTCAACCCGTGAGGGAAATAGGGTTCGAGCCGCGCCATTTGCTCTTGCACCGCCTTCGCGGTATCTAACGCATTGGCACCCGTGGCTAATTTAATCCCCAGTCCAGCAGCAGGTTTACCGTTGTAACGGGCGACTATGTTGTAGTTTTCGCCACCGAGTTCAATGCGCCCGACATCGCGCAATTCAACTTTGGCACCGTCTGGTTGCACCTTGAGCAGGATATGCCCAAACTGCTCGGGGTCACGTAAACGAGTCTGAGCAATAATAGAAGCATTGAGCTGCTGGCCCGGAATAGCAGGCGTGCCGCCGAGTTGCCCAGCCGCCACCTGCGCATTCTGGGTTTTTATCTGGTTAATCACATCGAGCGTCGTTAACTGGTATTTATTGAGCTGATTTGGGTCTAACCAGATGCGCATCGCGTATTGTGCGCCGAAGAGCTGCACATCCCCTACCCCCGCGGTACGGCTGATAGGGTCTTTGATATTGGAAGAAATATAGTCAGCAATATCATCCTGACTCATGCTGCCATCCTGAGAGATAAAACCGGCCACCATCAGGAAGCTGCTGGAGGATTTCTTCACACTGATCCCCTGTTGCTGCACTTCCTGCGGCAACAAAGGCATGGCGAGCTGAAGTTTATTTTGCACCTGAACCTGAGCGATATCCGGATCGGTGCCGGATTTAAAGGTCAGCGTCACCGTCACGCTACCCGAAGCATCGCTGGTAGAGGACATGTACATCAGGTTATCCAGGCCGTTCATGTTCTGTTCGATAACTTGCGTTACCGTATCCTGAACGGTGCTGGCATCAGCACCGGGGTAGGTTGCGTTAATAGCAACCGCAGGCGGCGCGATTGTCGGGTACTGTGCTACCGGTAACTTGATGATGGACAGCACGCCCGCCAGCATCAAAATAATCGCCAGCACCCAGGCAAATATGGGGCGCTCGATAAAAAACTTCGCCATGCAAAAATTTCCCCGTTAACGGTTTAGCTCTGTAAATGGATATAGAGAATCGCAGCTTAACAGAGGGTTTATCGATTAATTATTCATGTGTGTATGTTTAATCTTATATTCCAATACTGGACATCGAAAAATTTAAAGCACACAATAATTCGCGCTTTAATTAGCTAAACCACTAATAGAAAAATAATATTTGGATCTGTTAATTCTTGTAACTAATATCCACAAAGAGTTAATTCACTATGGCACGTAAAACAAAAATTGAAGCGCTAAAAACGCGTCAGCATCTGATTGATGTCGCTATCACACTATTTGCTAAAAATGGCGTCTCTACCACTACGCTTGCCGACATCGCCGACGCAGCAGGCATGACACGTGGCGCGATTTACTGGCACTTTGACAGCAAGGTTTCATTATTTAATGAAATCTGGAATATCCAACCCTGTATCGCGTTGGAAATCAGACGAAAACTTAAAGCTAAAATTCACGATAACGACCTGCAATTTTTACGTGAAATCATTATTGAAACATTGAAAATCATTTCCACAGACCACCGCCAGCGCGAGTTACTGCAGATTCTTTACCATACGTGCGAATTTAATGGGGAGATGTATTCTGAGCAAGAAATAAGAGAGCGGCTTTGGTTTAATCGCGAAAGAATGAAGAAATTATTACGCAGTTGTATTTCAAAAGGTCAAATCCCTGTTAATACCAATATCGAACTGACTATCACTATTATTCACGGTTACCTCACTGGAATTATCAAAAACTGGCTGATGCAGCCGGAGAATCTCAATCTGTATGAGCAAGCGCCTGAAGTGGTGGACAATCTTTTCCTGATGCTAACGAAATCGGCGTAGTAAAAAGGGCAACGGCGTTATGCCATTGCCCTTTAGTCGTTATTACAAATCTTTAAATGTTCCCAAACGATAACCGTGTTCTGCAATCGCGTATTTAAGCGAGGCTGAAGTCAGCACATCGAGTTCGGCAAGACGCGGGTAGCAGTACTTGCTCGCCAGAATCGTGTTATCAATAAAGGAAGGATGGCACATTATTTCTAGCGATGTCTCACCGCGCGCCATTGAGCGATCGAGCGTCTCGAGGAACAACGTTTCTGAAATGGCATCACCATAAAAACCGCTGTCAAAACCCTGTGGCGTTTTCACGCCCTGGCATTCTAACTCGGCAGGAATGGCGGCATCGTAATCAAAACGGATCGCCACGCCCTTCTCTTTGGCAAAGGCTTCAACGATGGGGTAAATTTGCGGGATCATATGCGCATGGTGATGGCTGTCGATATGCGTGGGTTCACGACCAAACAATTCGATGAATCTCGCATACTGGCATGCCAGCTCTTGCTCAATTTCAGCCAATGGTAGCGTGCCTTCTTCTGCACGCTGCCAAATCCATTTCCCCAGTTCGCCCTTTTCATCCACCAGCCCTGGCATTGCAGACAAAGGGCGACCTAGCGTCAGAACAAAGTGCATCCCTACCGCAAGGCCTGGGTTTTTGGCACTTAGCGCAACGGCGTGTTCGATACCGGAAGCGTTAACCATTGCGGTGGTCGAGGTCACAACACCGTTATTATAGGCGTCGATGATTCCGTAATTTTGCGCCTTACACAGCCCAAAATCGTCCGCGTTAACAATTAATAACTTATCCATTGTCGCCTCGGTAAGCTGCCTTCCCTTTTACGGGAAGGCCTCCAGTGATTTAAGATTTCAGTGCAGCAATAGCCTGAGCAAAGTTTGGCAGATGCTTTTCGTGCGCCAGCAGCATGTCGCGGGCAATTTTCTCAGCATCTTTATCAGAATGAATCAGCGGGCTTAAATTCAGCGCCAGCAGAACATCGTTAAAGTTACCGCTCAGAGCGGCTTCGCTTGCTGCCACTTCAAACCCTTTGATGGTGTAAATCAGGCCCAGCACTTTCTCATCAAAATGTGTAATGCGCGGAGTCGGTGTTGCGCCATCACGGCCAATCGTACAGGTCACTTCGATTGCCCAGTCAGCAGGAATGTTATCAATATGGCCGTGGTGCGGCACGTTGACGTAATGCTCACTTTGCTTGTCATTGTAGATGTCGCTGATCACTTCACACGCTGCGTCAGAATAGTAAGCCCCGCCGCGCAGTTCCAGCTCTTTAGGCTTCACGTTCAACGCAGGATCTTTGTACAGCTCGAACAGTTGCTTCTCAACTTTCTGTACAACGGTTGCGCGCGCGCCACCTTTGTAAAACTCGCCCATTTCGATGGCCAGCATCTCTTTTTGCTTGAAGTAGTACAGCAGGTAAGAGCACGGCAGCAAACGCAGAGAGCGGATCAGGCCTTCGCTAAACGGCAGGTCGAAGATGTTTTTCACCGAGCCCGCAGTCAATGTACCAGAGGCCACGCCGTCCAGCAGTTCGTCAAAGCGGGAGGTGCCATTTACCAGCACGTCTCTGATGAACACCATGTGGTTCAGACCGAACAGGTCGATATTCAATTCATCTTTTTCATCGAGTTTCAGCACATCTTTAATGAACATTTTCATGCCCACTGGGATGTTACAAACGCCGATGAACTTCTTGAAATCTGTGTGGCGGTAAACCGCTTCTGTCACCATACCGGCTGGGTTGGTGAAGTTGATAACCCACGCATCTGGGCAGATTTCTTGCACATCTTTAATGATGTCGAAAATCACCGGAATGGTACGCAGACCTTTAAACAGGCCGCCAGCACCGTTGGTTTCCTGGCCTAAATAGCCATAGCTTAGCGGGATACGCTCATCAAGTTCACGGGCTTTAAGTTGCCCAACACGCAATTGCGTGGTGACAAAATCGGCATCAACCAGGGCTTCACGACGATCGAGAGTTTTGTACAGTGCAATTGGTACACCTGCGCGTTCAATCATTCGCAAGCAAAGATCAAAGATAATATCTTGTTTCTCTTTACCCGCCTCAACATCAACCAGCCATAATTCACTAATCGGCAATTCATCGTAACGTTTAATAAAACCTTCGAGTAATTCAGGTGTATAGCTGCTACCGCCACCGATTGTGACGACTTTCAATTTGTTACTCATAGGGACTCCGGTACAAGTTTATTGCACTGCAAATAAGACAGCGACATATCCATTTGGGGCGTAAATGTATTATTGAAGGCTGTTACCCTTGGTAATTAATTGCAAACCCTCAGTAATACATATACAGATTATTTGATGCTATATAACTGCTTCCGATAATGCTGCGGTGTAAATGTCGTTAACTTTTTAAAGTTTTTAATAAACATACTGGCACTACTGTAACCGGACTCGAAAGCAATATCGGTGACAGAAAAGTTAGTGATCTCCAGTTGTTTCTTGGCAAAATCAATTCTTATCTCATTGATGATTTGCATTGGCGTTTTGCCGTAATGGCGTTGCGTGGCGCGGGTGAGATATTCCTGCGACTTACCGGACAACTCAACCATATTCACTAATGCTTTATCACCAAACATCGTCTTGCCATGCATTTGCTCGACAGTGTTTTTAAGCCAGACTGGAATATCACCGCCTGACTCTGATTCTTTATGATGGCGTAGACGGTTTACAATATAAAACGTCACCATTTCCAGAAACTCACTAAACTCACCCTGACGGAAGTTTAATGAGGCAGTCACAGATTCAATATAAGCCAGAAATTCATTCTTAATTTGATAAACCTGTGAAGCAATAAAATAGGCTGGAAATAACGGTAAAAAATGCTGTTCAAAAAAAGCCTTGCTGATACCGACATTCAAAATCCGGGTTGCGCCAAAATCATAAAAACTTTGATGATAGGAACCCAGTGGAATGAAAACAAAACTTCCTCTTTCCAGCAGCACGCGTTTACCGTTTATTTCCTGATAATAACGTCCTGTTAGCACCACCGTGAATTCGTAGTAATCATGCTGGTGTAGCCCGGAGACACTTTCGACTTTGTTGTGGATGAACATGTGGAAATGTTGACCATCAAAAAGTTGACTCTCACGTGCCGTACTGATTTCCATACTGATTACCGGTGGCTGCATAAGGACTCCCAACTTATTTTATTTTTCCGTGAAGCTCAATAAGTTCTGTGACTAACTCACGCGCCAGCATGGAAGTCATCAGGTGATCCTGCGCGTGAACCAGCACCAGGCTAACCTTCGTTTTGCCTTCGCCCTGGTCACCTTCAATCAGTTTGGTCTGTACCAGGTGTGCTTCATTCAGTGCCAGACGCGATTGCGCCATCAATTCTTTAGCTTGTTCAAAATCACCGGTTTTAGCGATTTTCAGTGCGGCATAAGCCAGGCTGCGAGCTTGCCCGGAGTTAATAATTAAGCCCATCACCACTTCTTCAAGGTCGTCTGCTACTACTTCGTCTTCTACTACGCAGTCCAGGTCAAACATCAAAATCTCCCTAAAATCTTTTGGTAACGGTTGGGGACAACCTTGTGCTATCCCCAACCGGTGTTATTTAGAATTTCAGTGCGTTAGCGATATCTTCTTCGCTCTCTTCTTCTTCAATTACAGCCTGTGCTTTGTTAGACAGGATAACGAATGGCATGTACACACAGGTTGCGACACCCAGGTTAAACAGCGCCACTAACAGAGCCGCGATACTCCCGTTACTGTTAAAGAAGGCGCCCAAACCGGTTGGCATGGTCCACGGTGCCAGGTTGGTGACCGGTGGAATAATTCCCAGTGTGTAAGCCGCGAGTGTGATGGCGGCCAGAATCGGCTGGACCAGGACAAACGGGATGAACATAACTGGGTTCATGATGATTGGCAGACCGAACAGGATAGGTTCGTTAATCTGGAAGATGCCTGATGGCAGTGCCAGTTTCGCAACCTGACGGTGATCTGCACGGCGTGACACCATGAAGATGGCGATAATCAAGCCCAGTGTCGCCCCAGAACCCCCCAACAGGATGTAGGAGTCGAGCATTGGTTTCGCCCAGAAGTGGAACTGTTTGCCTGCGTCAATCGCAGCCTGAACTGAACCATACTGGTTATAGAGAGCAATGTTTTCCAGCGCCCATGGGGTCATGATGCCGTTGTCCAGCGCGGTAAGCGCCAGTGAACCGTGCACACCGAAGAACCACAGCAGGGAGTTGAAGATAACGTATGCCCAGCCCACTACCGCACCCATCGACGCCAGCGGCGTTGAGATGGAATCCATAATGATCTGGTGGAAGTTGCTGCCGTGATTCGCCAGCACCCAGGAAATAATCCCGAAAATAGACAGGATCAGGAAACCTGGAATTAATGCAGAGAACGAACGCGCTACCGATGTCGGCACGCTATCTGGCAATGTAATAACCCAATTGCGGCGGATAACAAAAGTAAATAGCTCCGCAACAACCAGACCAATCACAATACCGGATATTATATTTTGACCACCCAACCAGTTAGCGCCGACAGCATAAGCTTCGCCTACGCTATATGGCGTTACGGTCATGAATGCTGCAACGGATAATAAGCCCGCAGCCAGTGGATCAACCTTGCGTTCCTCAGCAAGCGCCATACCAATGAAAAAAGGAGCCATTAGCGACATAATACCCAATGTGCCGTTATACACATTGCCGCCAATGGCTTTTAACCCATTAAGGGTTTCAATGGTCGAGGGATCTAAGCGAATACCTAAGGAATAGAAAAAGGAACCGGCGCCAAAACTCAGAAAGACGTTATTGATTAAAACAAACATGGCCCCGGCAAGGGTCAATGGCATTAATTTGATGAAACCATTTTTAATTGCGTTGACGTGCGGTTGCTTCCCTATTTTTACTGCAAACGGAAGCAATACCTTTTCAAGTGAATCAATGACTTTACTCATTTGTTATTTCCTTTATTGCCGCAAGTGTCTTGCGGCCAGGTTGTGTAAGGTCGTTCTTTGACGGAAAAATAAAACAAGAGAAAATAAATTAACTGTTTGCTGCTGCTTTCTTGATCGATGCGACGGCTGCTTTCAACACGCCTAATCCATCAATTTTGCCGTACATTGAAGAATCAATAACTTCTACAGTTTTGCCCGGTAATACTTTTTGAATCTCAGGAAGCATGTAAGCAATTTGCGGCCCAAGTAATACCAGATCCGCGTCTTTACCCTTTTCAGCTGCCAGGGTTTCAGGCCACGCTTCAATAACAACCGGCACTTCGTACTTCTCTGCCTGCGCCTTCATTTTTGATACCAATAATGAGGTGGACATTCCGGCAGAACAAAATAGGTAGATACGTTTCTTAGTCATAATAGGTTCCTCACGTTGCAACAGCCTGCATGTCGGATATCAGTTCAACCCACGCCAGCAAAAGTGACTCTCTGGAAAGTTCTGATTGTTTCTTGTTGGAAGAAGTATACGGCATCGTTTTAGTAGGGGATAATTTTGTCGACCCAGAAATTGTCTCTCCTTGACCATCTGTTCTGATAGCCTTCACATTTTGGGTAAATAATTCGCGCAAAGAAAAAAGCCCAAACAGAGTTTGGGCTTTCAAAATAATTTACACCAGAAATCAATCGTAGGCATTCAACGTGCGCTGGCAAAGGGCTGAGCGCACACAATCTTGCTTGCCAAAACGAATAATACCTACCATTTCATCATCTTCAAAACGCGCCAGCGCATCGCTCAGGCCGGACTGAACACCCCGTGGCAAATCACATTGCGTGATATCGCCATTGACGATGACCGTCACGTTTTCCCCAAGGCGCGTTAAGAACATTTTCATTTGCGCTGCGGTGACATTCTGCGCCTCGTCAAGAATAACCACCGCATTTTCAAAGGTACGCCCGCGCATATAGGCGAACGGCGCAATCTCTACTTTGCCGATTTCGGGACGCAGACAGTACTGCATGAAAGACGACCCTAAACGTCGCACCAGGATGTCATACACCGGGCGGAAATAAGGGGCGAATTTTTCCGAAATATCCCCAGGTAAGAAGCCGAGATCTTCGTCAGCTTGCAGAACCGGGCGGGTAACAATGATCCTGTCGACATCCTTATGTATCAGGGCCTCTGCGGCTTTCGCCGCACTGATATACGTTTTTCCGCACCCCGCTTCACCGGTGGCGAATATCAGCTGCTTTTTCTCTATGGCGTTAAGATAGTGCTCCTGAGCCTCATTTCGCGCCGCTATTGGTGAGTTATCACGGCAATCTCTTGCCATACCGATAGATTCAACGCCGCTCATCTGCACAAGCGATGTGACCGATTCTTCTTCACGTTGCTTATGGCTACGCGAATCTCGTCTCAGCACACGTTTTGCTTCACGACGAGCTTTGATCACTGCTTTCTGTCTTCCCATGGATGGCACCTTACAGTTGGTTTCATTTCCCGCGTCACTTTCAGGTACGCGATTATGCTTACTAACGGATGAGGTTTGGCTTCCTTTTAAGCCAGTAACTGCCGGTTGAGAGGATGCACCAGTTAGACGAACTACGCCGCTTAGCGCATCGTTAACACTTTGAGTTGATATGGATTGAGGATTTTTAGCGGTGAAGATAGCGAAGCCGGAGGAGAGGCCTCCGCGCTGATTTGTGCGGGTAAGATGTTTGTTCAATCGTCCAGTACAGGACCCTACCATTCGCGATCTCCAATGTGATTAAACTTCACAGCCGGGAACTACCGCTCGTGCTTTAAGTACATCAAATTTTATCTTAATTGCAACATTTATTTTACTTTAATTAAACATTCATGCTTCGTCACGCGTTAATCAAATTTATGACATAAAAATATTACACTTTTATATCAGCGGGATAGTCATAGGGAATTTGGATAGTTACCAGGCAGGCAAATTGTTAGCAAATGAAAAATTAGCAGGGGAATTATTTGTAGATCGCCCGCGCCCCAGCCCATGCCCTCTCCCTTGCCAGGAAGAGGGTGGCTACGCGAACTAAACCTCGATCAGCCCCTGCCCTAAATAATGCTGATTGTCTTTAACGCCCGGCATTACGAAGAAATACCCACCGCCAATCGGCTTCACGTACTCCTCCAGCGCTTCGCCGTTAAGACGCTGCTGCACTGCCAGAAAACCTTTTTCCAGGTCGTGCTGGAAGCAGACAAACAGTAGCCCCATATCCAGTTGGCCAGATTTGGAAGCACCCAGCGAATAACTGTAGCCACGGCGCATCATCAGGTTTGACTGTGTTTCTTTGGTGCGCGGGTTTGCCAGGCGAATATGGGCATCCAGCGCAATCACGTTACCGTCGGGATCGGCGGCATAATCAGGCTCATCGTGCTCGTTTTTCATGCCTAGCGGTGCACCGCTGTGCTTGTCACGGCCAAAAATAGTCTGCTGCTCTTTAAGCGGCGTTCGGTCCCATGACTCGACATGGAACTGAATAATTCGCACTGCCTGATAGCTGCCACCCACCGCCCACGCTGGCTCCTGCTGGTTTGGCGTCACCCACACCACGTCGTCCATCAGCGGTTTGTCGTCGCTGTTCGGATTCGCCGTCCCGTCTTTAAATCCTAACAGGTTGATAGGCGTTTCTTTACCGCGACTGCGCGCCGCATGGTTGGAGATAAACCCTTCCCGCCTCCAGCGCACACTCAGCAAATCCGGCGTGTGCTTGATGATATCGCGCAGCGCATGGATAACTGTGTCGGCGGTATTGGCGCATATTTGCAGCAATAAATCCCCGTGACACAAGCTAGCGTCCAGCGAGTCATTCGCAAAGCGCTCCATTTTTTGCAGGCTTTTCGGCATTTGCCCTTTCAGGCCATAGCGTTCGTCAAACAGCGATGTTCCCGTAGATAACGTCATGGTCAGGTTATCAGGGTAAATCTGCGCCCCCAGAATCCCGGAGTCCATTGGCGGCATTCGCGGATTTGGCGTATCCGGTGCAGGCCCACCCGTGGTGAGAAAATCAAACCGTGCCGTCAGGAGTTTAAACAAACGCTCGAGATCAGCTTTGTCGCTCGCCAGCACATCAAAGGCAACCAACATCATTGCCGCTTGTTGTGGCGTGAGCACACCCGCTTGATGCACGCCGTAAAACGGCTGTTTTTCCATGCGTGCATCGGGCGGTAATGTCCCCGGCGATGTTTCTTGTTTTGCGGCATGCGCTACCGGGCAACCGCCGGTAACAGCAAGAGCACCACCTAGCGCGCCCAGGCTTTTCAGTAACCGACGGCGCGCCGGTTGATGCGCGCCGTGTTTAGTTTTTTCGTCCATCGAACTTAGTCCAGACCCAGTACGCCACGCAGTTGCGACAAATCTTCCGCCAGCGCAGTGACTGGCCCTTTCAGAGCATTACGGTCAGCATCCGTCAGTTTGTCGTAAGTCTCGTAACCGTCTTTGGTGCGGTATTTCGCCAGAATGGTGTCCACTTTCTTGAAGTTGGCATCCACTTTCGCCAGCAACGGGGCGTTGTCTTTGGTCAATAAAGGACGCAGCAAGTTAACGATTTTCTGCGCGCCATCCACGTTTGCCTGGAAGTCCCACAGGTCGGTGTGGCTGTAACGATCTTCTTCACCGCTGATTTTGCTGGCCGCAACTTCTTCAATCAGACCCGCAGCGCCGCCGACAACTTTGCTCGGTGGGAAGGCTAATTCAGAAATGCGAGTTTGCAGATCCAACACATCGGTATTGAGCTGGTCGGCATATTTTTCCATGCCTTTGGTGGAGTTATCACCAAACAGCGCTTTTTCCAGACGGTGGAAACCGGTGAATTTCGGATCGTTCGCTTTCTGCTCGTAATCGTCTTCACGGGCATCAATGCTGCCGTCCAGGTCAGAGAACAGTTCAGCGATAGGTTCGATACGCTCGTAATGCTGGCGCGTTGACGCATACAGGGATTTGGCTTTTTCGATATCGCCCGCTTTCACGGCATCGGTGAAGGCTTTAGTGCCTTTAACCAGTTCAGCCACTTCTGCTGTCACGTAGGCTTTGTATTCGGTGATTGGCCCGGCTAACGCCATCAGGTCGTTCTTCGGTGCTGCCTGGTCGCCCGCCGCTTTAACGATAAGCTTGCCTTTCGGATTGCTCAGCAGGCCACAAGTCATGTCGTAAACGCCCGCTTGCAGGTTAGCCGTCATTTTCTGCGAGAAACCTGGCGCGATGTTTTCACGTTCTTCAACCACCATCACGCCTTTGAGAATTTCCCACTCCAGCGCTTTCTGGCTGTTGTTCTGAATAATGAACTGGGTTTTACCCGCGTTAACCGTAATATTCATAGGCTCACACTGTTTATCCGTAACAGTGACTTTTACCTGTGGAACATCAGCAGCTTGAGCAGCGAAGGCTGAGGAAGCAAGCGCAAACAACGCGGCGTGCAACGCCTTACGACGAAAATGTGTAGTCATGGCCAATCCCTTTAAAAAATTAGTATGTTGTAACTAAGCGGCGGAAACCCGCCGCAAGATGATTAACGAACGTTATTTGTCGCCTGACGGGTCAAGCGCGGGGGAATGAAAAACAGCACCAGCGCGGGGATCAGGTAAATAAAGTACATGCCCACTTCGCTAACGGTCGGCGCTTCCTGGTAGCCAAAAATACCTTCGAGCAGCGTACCGGTCAGGGAATGCGTCGAAAGCACGTTACTGAGATCGAAGGCGATATCCTGGAAGTGGTTCCAGAGACCCGCTTCGTGGAACGCACGAACGGCACCTGCTGCAAGCCCTGCGGCCACCAGCAGAATAAACAGGCTGGTCCATTTGAAGAAAATGGCCAGGTTCAGGCGAATACCGCCCCAGTAAAGGAGGAAGCCAAGAACAATGGCGGTGCCAAGGCCGAGCATCGCGCCCAGCGGCGGCATAATGCCCACATCCTGCTGAAATGCCGCCAGCAGAAAGAACACCGACTCCAGCCCTTCGCGAGCGACCGCAAAGAACACCATCATAATCAGCGCCCAGCCGTGGTTACTTTTGCTGTGCAGCGCGTTATCAACCGCTTGTTCGAGCTGGACTTTGACGTTGCGCGACACTTTGCGCATCCAGAACACCATCCACGTCAGGATGAATACCGCGATGACCGCTACGATGCCTTCAAACAGCTCTTGTTCTTTTTGCGGAAATTCACCGGTGGTTTCGTTGATGAAGATGCCCAATCCTAAGCAGAGTGCGGCAGCGGCCACCACTCCAATCCACATGACGCCAATCCATTGGCCGCGTTGCGTACGCTTAAGGTAGCTTGCAATCAAACTAACAATCAGCGCGGCTTCCAGGCCTTCGCGTAACATAATGAGAAACGGCACAAACATTCCTGACACCCCAACTGTGAACTCAGGTCAAAAGACGTAAAGAAAAGTAAAACCAGAACGATTGTGATTATCATTACGGGGAAAATAAACACAAGCGGATTGTTAGGATATTTATGTGCAGATGTAAAAAGGGCCGCTGAACGCGGCCCTTGAAGGATTACTCAGGTTGTAACTTGCTCGGAGGTGCGGTGTGGTAAATCTCATCCGCCTCAGCAAAACGTTTTTGCATTGAGGTACTTGGCGCTTTGCCAAGCAGGCTTACTACCACAATACCGATGCTGCCGAAGATAAAGCCTGGGATAATTTCATACAGGCCTAACCAGCCGAACTGTTTCCAGACAATCACGGTCACCGCGCCGATGATCATGCCAGCCAGTGCGCCATTACGCGTCATGCGTGACCACATCACAGACAACAGCACTACCGGGCCAAACGCAGCACCGAAGCCTGCCCAGGCGTAGCTCACCAGACCCAGCACGCGGTTTTCAGGGTTTGCCGCCAGTGCGATAGCGATAAGCGCCACCAGCAACACCATGAAGCGCCCTACCCACACCAGCTCTTTTTGCCCCGCGTCTTTACGGAAGAACGCTTTGTACAAGTCTTCGGTAATCGCACTCGAACACACCAGCAACTGGCAGCTCAGCGTGGACATGACCGCCGCTAAAATCGCGGATAACAAAATACCGGCAATCCACGGGTTAAACAGCAGTTGCGCCAGTTCGATGAACACACGTTCGCCGTTCTGGTTAACCGCGCCCGCCAGCGACGGGTTATTAGTGAAGTACGCAATACCGAAGAAGCCCACGGCACACGCGCCCGCCAGGCACAGGATCATCCACGTCATACTGATGCGACGCGCTTTAATAATGGTGTGGTGCGAGTCTGCCGCCATGAAACGCGCCAGAATATGCGGCTGACCGAAGTAACCAAGGCCCCAGCCCATCAGCGAGATGATCGCCACAAAGTTCAGGCCTTTGAGCATATCCACGTTTTCAATGCTTTTTTGTTTGATAACCGCCATCGAGTCGTCGAACCCGCCAACCGCAATCACCACCATAATTGGCGTGAGGATCAGAGCGAAAATCATCAGGCTCGCCTGCACGGTGTCAGTCCAGCTAACCGCCAGGAACCCGCCAACGAAGGTATATAAAATAGTCGCCGCAGCACCAGCCCACAGCGCCGTTTCATAGCTCATGCCGAAAGTGCTTTCGAACAGACGAGCCCCAGCAACAATGCCTGATGCGCAATAGATGGTGAAAAACAGCAGAATAACTAATGCGGAGATAATGCGCAGAACGCGGCTTTTATCTTCAAAACGTCCGGTGAAATAATCTGGCAGCGTCAGGGCGTTGTTGTTCACTTCGGTGTGAACACGCAAACGTCCGGCGACCAGTTTCCAGTTGATGTATGCCCCAACCGTCAGGCCGATGGCAATCCAGCTTTCCGATATACCGGAAAGGAAGATGGCGCCAGGCAAGCCCATCAGCAGCCAACCGCTCATGTCGGAAGCGCCCGCTGATAATGCAGTGACCAGACTTCCCAGGCTGCGACCGCCCAGAATGTAGTCATCAAAGTTTTTGGTTGAACGCCAGGCGATAAACCCAATCAATATCATGCCAAAGATATAGATGAAGAAGGTCACCAGCATTGGTGTACTCATGGTCATGCAAGTTCTCCAGATTATTTCCGGTGTTACCCGGTATTACCCTGCCGGAACGTAGCAGGGTTTATTTATAGTAATTTCACTTCGCGACCGTATCCTGCGGGAAGCTTTTTTATTCACGAACGTTTTAACACACCATTCACAATAAATTCACCGTACAAAAAATAGCTTTTTCCTGGAGGTTGCACTCGCTCACGCTTTTAAGCGGTTGCACCTGCAAAAAACGTTAACTATGCCCGCTAAATCTTCCTGCTCACCAATGATTAACCCGCTCATTTTCTGATTTGTGATTTAACAATTCACTCTTTTTCCAGCTTGCTATCTGGCTCACATTTAACAAAGTTGCACAAAGTTGCAACATGATAGATATTGCCGCATAACTTTTATCAACCCTTTACTATTTACCCAAGTGATAGCGGGTAAGGGAGCATTAATGGCCACCACCATGGGCGTAAAACTCGACGACGCAACACGCGAGCGTATTAAAGAGGCCGCTTCACGTATTGACCGCACACCACACTGGCTTATCAAACAGGCGATATTTAATTATCTTGAGCGCCTGGAAAATAACGACGAATTGCCAGAACTCCCGGCTCTGCTGGCAGGTGCTGCCAACGAAAGCGAAGAAACCCCAGTGCACGTCGAAGAAATCCACCAGCCGTTCCTTGAATTTGCTGAACAAATTCTTCCGCAGTCCGTGACTCGTGCAGCCATTACCGCCGCCTGGCGTCGCCCGGAAACCGATGCGGTGCCGATGATCCTCGAGCAGGCTCGCCTCTCACCTGTTATCGCCGAACAAACCCACAAACTGGCTTACCAACTCGCCGACAAATTGCGTAATCAAAAGAGCGCAACAGGCCGGGCGGGCATGGTACAGGGTTTATTGCAGGAATTTTCACTTTCTTCACAAGAAGGTGTGGCGCTGATGTGCCTCGCCGAAGCGCTATTGCGTATTCCTGATAAGGCAACGCGCGATGCGTTAATCCGCGACAAAATCAGCAACGGCAACTGGCATTCCCACATTGGCCGTAGCCCATCGCTGTTTGTGAACGCGGCGACCTGGGGCTTGTTGTTTACCGGTCGTCTGGTTTCCACACACAACGAAGCCAGCCTGTCGCATTCCCTGAACCGTATTATCAGCAAGAGTGGCGAGCCATTAATCCGCAAAGGCGTGGACATGGCGATGCGTCTGATGGGCGAACAGTTTGTGACAGGCGAAACCATCGCCGAAGCGTTAGCCAACGCCCGCAAGCTGGAAGAAAAAGGTTTCCGCTACTCCTACGATATGTTGGGTGAAGCCGCGCTGACCGCCGCCGATGCGCAGGCGTACATGGTGTCTTATCAGCAAGCGATTCACGCGATTGGTAAGGCGTCTAACGGACGTGGCATTTATGAAGGCCCCGGTATTTCCATCAAGCTTTCCGCACTGCACCCGCGCTACAGCCGTGCGCAGTACGACCGCGTAATGGAAGAGTTGTACCCGCGCTTGAAATCCCTGACGCTGCTGGCTCGCCAGTACGATGTCGGTATTAACATTGACGCAGAAGAAGCCGATCGCCTGGAGATCTCTCTCGATCTGCTGGAAAAACTTTGCTTCGAACCGGAACTGGCGGGCTGGAACGGCATTGGTTTCGTGATTCAGGCGTATCAAAAACGCTGCCCGTTTGTCATTGATTACCTGGTTGACCTGGCTTCCCGCAGCCGTCGCCGCCTGATGATTCGCCTGGTGAAAGGCGCGTACTGGGACAGCGAAATTAAACGTGCGCAGATGGACGGCCTTGAAGGTTATCCGGTCTACACGCGCAAGGTTTACACCGATATCTCTTATCTGGCATGCGCCAAGAAATTACTGGCGGTTCCGAGCCTAATTTACCCGCAGTTTGCTACCCACAACGCCCACACGCTGGCGGCAATCTACAGCCTGGCAGGGCAAAACTATTACCCTGGTCAGTACGAATTTCAGTGCCTGCACGGCATGGGTGAACCACTTTACGACCAGGTCGTGGGCAAAGTTGCCGATGGCAAACTAAACCGCCCTTGTCGCATTTACGCACCGGTCGGCACGCATGAAACCCTGCTGGCTTACTTAGTGCGCCGCCTGTTAGAAAACGGCGCTAACACGTCGTTTGTTAACCGCATTGCCGACAACACGCTGCCACTCGACGAGCTGGTTGCTGACCCGGTTACCGCCATTGAAGGTATCGCGGGCAAAGAAGGCCAGCTTGGTCTGCCACATCCAAAAATCCCATTGCCGAAAGAGTTGTACGGAACCGGCCGCACCAACTCCAGCGGCCTGGATCTGGCGAACGAACATCGCCTGGCCTCGCTCTCCTCCGCCCTGCTTAACAGCGCATCGCAAAAATGGCAGGCGCTGCCAATTCTTGAACACGCGGTTTCTCAGGGCGACCTGGTTGCGGTGAAAAACCCGGCTGAACCGAATGATATCGTTGGTTTTACTCGCGAAGCCACGCACGATGAAGTTTCGCAAGCGCTGGAAAGTGCGGTGAACAACGCGCCAATCTGGTTCGCCACGCCGCCGCAAGAACGAGCAGCCATCCTTGAACGCGCAGCGATCATTATGGAAGGCCAGATGCAAAAGCTGATTGGCATTCTGGTGCGTGAAGCCGGTAAAACCTTTAGCAACGCCATTGCTGAAGTGCGCGAAGCGGTGGATTTCCTGCACTACTACGCAGGCCAGGTGCGCGATGATTTCGATAATGAAACGCACCGCCCGCTCGGCCCGGTGGTTTGTATCAGCCCGTGGAACTTCCCGCTGGCTATCTTTAGCGGGCAAATTGCCGCCGCCCTTGCCGCAGGTAACAGCGTGCTGGCAAAACCTGCTGAACAAACTCCGCTTATTGCAGCACAAGGCATTGCGATTCTGCTGGAAGCCGGTGTTCCTGCGGGTGTGCTGCAATTGCTGCCAGGCCGTGGTGAAACCGTTGGCGCACAGCTAACGGGCGACAAACGCGTACGCGGCGTGATGTTTACCGGTTCCACCGAAGTCGCCACGCTGCTGCAACGTAACATTGCTGACCGACTTGACCCGCAAGGCCGCCCAACGCCGCTGATTGCCGAAACGGGCGGTCTGAACGCGATGATTGTCGATTCCTCCGCGCTGACCGAACAAGTGGTGGTTGACGTGCTGGCCTCCGCATTTGATAGCGCCGGGCAGCGTTGCTCCGCGCTGCGCGTGCTGTGTATTCAGGAAGACGTTGCGGAACATACGCTGCAAATGCTGCGCGGTGCCATGGCGGAATGCCGGATGGGTAACCCTGGCCGCCTGACTACCGACATTGGCCCGGTTATCGACGCCGAAGCCAAAGAGAATATCGAACAACACATCCAGACGCTGCGCAGCAAAGGCCGCAAAGTATTCCAGGCCGCGCGCGATAACAGCGTGGATGCCAAAGAGTGGCAAAGCGGCACCTTCGTTGCGCCAACGCTTATCGAGCTGGAAAGTTTCGACGAGATGCAAAAAGAAGTGTTTGGCCCAGTGCTGCACGTGGTGCGTTACAACCGCAACAACCTGGACGCGCTGATTAACCAAATCAATGCCGCAGGTTACGGCCTGACGCTAGGCGTACACACGCGTATTGATGAAACCATCGCCCAGGTTACCGGTTCTGCGCATGTCGGCAATATGTACGTGAACCGCAATATGGTTGGCGCGGTTGTTGGCGTGCAGCCGTTTGGCGGCGAAGGCTTATCCGGCACGGGCCCGAAAGCCGGTGGCCCAATGTATCTGTATCGCCTGCTGGCAAACCGCCCGGACAATGCGCTGCAAACCACGTTAAATCGCCAGGATGCTGAATTGCCGGTAGATACCACACTGAAAGCCCGCTTGCAGGAAGCACACCAGGCATTAACGCAGTGGTCGGTGAAAAAAGGTGAACTGCCAGCAATCTGCGAACGCTTCGCACAACTGGCGCAAAGCGGTACGCTGCGCCAACTGCCGGGGCCAACGGGTGAGCGAAACACTTACGCATTAATGCCGCGTGAACGCGTGTTGTGCCTGGCGGACAACGAGCAAGATGCGCTGGTGCAACTGGCGGCGGTGACAAGCGTTGGCAGCCGCGCGCTGTGGGCTGATGACAAACTGCACCGCGAGCTGGCAAAAGCGCTTCCGGCGCAGGTTCTGCAGCACATCGATTTTGCTAAAGAAGAGGCGTTACTGAGCCAGTCGTTTGATGCAGTGATTTATCACGGCGATTCCGACCAGCTACGCGCACTGTGCGAAAAAGTGGCCGCGCGTGACGGGGCGATTGTTTCGGTGCAAGGCTTTGCCCGCGGCGAAACCAATCTGTTGCTGGAACGTTTGTACATTGAGCGTTCGCTGAGTGTGAACACCGCAGCGGCAGGCGGTAATGCTAGTCTGATGACAATCGGCTAAACTCATGTCGGATGTCGCTGACGCTAATCCGACCTACGAAAATGCCGTTGTAGGGTGGATTAGCGTCAGCGACATCCACCCATTCAAAGGGAGATCTGACATGAAACGCGTTTGTTTACTGATTACTGGCCTGCTGTTATCTGCAAACGTCTTAGCCGACAGCTGCGACTCTGCCACCTCGCAGGCCGGGCTGAATGAATGCTACGGCAACGAGTACAAAAAGCAGGATGACTTGCTCAATCAGACTTACAGGCAGGCGATGAAGCTCGCCACCGACACGCAGAAAACGCAGCTAAAAGCGGCGCAAAATGCATGGATTGCTTATCGCGATGCCGACTGCACTTTCTTAACCTCTGGCGCTGACGGCGCTTCGGTTGCCCCGATGGTACACGCCCAGTGCATGGCGGATAAAACGCGCGAGCGCACCGAACTGCTGAAAAGCACGCTGCATTGCGAAGAAGGCGATGTCAGTTGTGTTTTCCACCCGCACTAACGAACCCGAATCCCTTCAATAATCATCCGCTGCACGTTCTCTACCGTGCGGCGGAAAAATTCTTCATCGTTTAAATTGCTGCCCGCTACCGCTTCAACCTGGCTTGCGAAGTCGGCATAGTGCTGCGTGGTGGCCCACAGCATGAAGATCAGATGATGCGGATCGACCGCCGCCAGTTTGCCGCTATCAATCCAACCGGCAATAATCGCCGACTTTTCATCGACAAGAGATTTCAAATCTCCGGTCAATTCCTCTTTCAGCAGCGGTGCACCTTGCAGCATTTCAAGGCAAAACAACCGTGAGGCCTGCGGATAATCGCGGGACACTTCAAGTTTCAGGCGGATATATTCGCCGATGGCCACCAGCGGCTGTAAATCTTCACGAAACGCGCGCAATGGTGCCAGCCAAATATCCAGGATCTGTTTAAGCACGGCGACATAAAGCGCTTCTTTGGATGGGTAATAATAAAGAAGATTAGTTTTTGACACTTCCGCACGCTCCGCCACCTTTTCGATACTGGTGCCGTGAATGCCGTATTGGGAGAAAAACTCCAGTCCTGCCGCCAGAATAGCCTGCTTTTTCGCCGCTACCGCTTTAGAACGCCGTCCGGTTTCTTTCGTTGCTGCCGCACCTTGTGCCATGCGCTCTCTCTTTATTACGTGTTGCTGACCAGCATAGCAAAACCGCCCTGCGACAACGATCTGTTTGCTCCTCATTTACGCCCCAATTGCACCCTGAACGCGCACAGATGCCTGTTTTTTGTGCACTCATTTTGACCATACAGTCTGGTTTCAACACCATCAAAATAGAAACCAATAATCAACATAATGATAACAAACGATTTTTCCAACCTGGCATCAGGCTTGCAATAACGCTTATGAAAGTTATTACCAACCCGTATGAGAGGCTTGTGATGAAAATTGGCGTATTCGTCCCTATCGGTAACAACGGCTGGTTAATTTCCACTAACGCGCCGCAATACATGCCGACTTTTGAGCTAAATAAGGCGATCGTGCAGAAAGCGGAATACTACGATTTCGACTTTGCTCTTTCGATGATCAAGCTGCGTGGTTTCGGCGGCAAAACAGAATTTTGGGATCACAATCTCGAGTCTTTCAGCCTGATGGCAGGGCTTGCAGCGGTTACTTCCAAAATTCAGATCTACGCAACAGCTGCGACGCTGACACTACCGCCAGCGATTGTCGCCCGCATGGCATCAACCATTGATTCCATCGCCCCTGGGCGCTTTGGCATCAATCTGGTGACCGGCTGGCAAAAACCTGAATATGACCAAATGGGGATTTGGCCAGGTGACGAGTATTTTGCTCGCCGCTACGACTACCTTTCCGAATATGCCACCGTGCTGCGCGATTTATGGGGAACCGGGCAAAGTGATTTGAAAGGTGAGTTCTTCACCATGAACGACTGCCGTTTAAGCCCGCGCCCTGCCAAACCGGTCAAAATGATTTGTGCCGGACAAAGCGATGCCGGAATGGCGTTCTCTGCCGAATACGCCGACTACAACTTCTGTTTTGGCAAAGGTGTGAATACCCCAACCGCCTTCGCCCCGACGGCGGCTCGAATGATACAAGCCGCCGAAAAAACCGGCCGTGACGTCGGCTCCTACGTGCTGTTTATGATTATCGCCGATGAAACCGACGAAGCCGCTCGCGCCAAATGGGAACATTACAAAGCCGGAGCCGACGACGAAGCGCTGGCGTGGCTAACAGAGCAAAGCCAGAAAGATACACGTTCCGGCACTGACACCAACGTGCGCCAAATGGCGGACCCAACTTCTGCGGTCAATATCAATATGGGCACTTTAGTCGGCTCTTACGCCACCGTCGCCCGTCTGCTCGATGAAGTCGCCACCGTGCCAGGCGCTGAGGGCGTGCTGCTGACATTCGACGATTTCCTCGTCGGCATTGAAGCGTTTGGTGAAAAAATCCAGCCGCTGATGCAATCGCGCGCGCATCTTTCACCCACTGCCCGCGAGGTGGCTTGATGAAAAATATCACCCTTGATGCTCGCCCCGAAGCCATCACTTTTTCTGTCGAACAAACGGCGCTTATCGTAGTGGATATGCAAAACGCCTACGCCAGCAAAGGCGGTTATCTCGACCTTGCCGGATTTGATGTCTCAGCAACCGCGCCAGTGATTGAAAATATTAAAACCGCCGTTGCGGCGGCACGTGAGGCCGGAATGCTTATCGTCTGGTTCCAGAACGGTTGGGACAGCGATTACGTTGAAGCAGGCGGGCCTGGTTCACCAAATTTCCACAAATCTAACGCGCTGAAAACCATGCGCCAGAATCCAGAATTACAGGGAACGCTGCTGGCAAAAGGCGGCTGGGATTATCAACTGGTAGACGAACTGGTGCCGCAAGCTGGCGACATCGTGTTGCCAAAACCACGTTACAGCGGCTTCTTTAACACGCAACTGGACAGCATTTTACGTTCGCGTGGGATTCGCCACCTGGTGTTTACCGGTATCGCCACCAACGTCTGCGTGGAATCAACGCTGCGCGACGGATTTTTCCTTGAATACTTTGGCGTGGTGCTCAGTGACGCCACCCATCAGGCCGGGCCTGCCTTTGTGCAGCAAGCCGCATTATTCAATATCGAAACGTTCTTTGGTTGGGTCAGCGATGTCGGCACTTTTTGCCAGGCCTTGCTGCCGCAATCATTGGCTCGCATTGCCTGATTAAGGAACCAAGCCCATGCCGAAATCCGTGATTATCCCGCCAGGTACAACCACTCCCATCGCCCCTTTTGTGCCAGGTACGCTGGCCGATGGCGTGGTGTATGTCTCCGGTACGCTGCCGTTTGATAAGCAAAACAATGTGGTGTTTATCGGCGATGCCAAAGCCCAGACGCGCCATGTGCTGGAAACCATTAAGTCGGTAATTGAAACCGCAGGCGGCACCATGGAAGACGTGACCTTTAACTCCATTTTCATTACCGACTGGGCGAATTACGCCGCCGTCAACGAAGTCTATGCCGAGTTTTTCCCCGGCGATAAACCCGCACGGTTTTGTATTCAGTGCGGTCTGGTAAAACCGGATGCGTTGATAGAAATCGCCAGCATTGCGCATACAGGAACCTAGCTTATGCAGATTGAGCTTATTCCAGCGCCCTTCCCCGACGCGCCCGTTCTGCTGTTGATTGCCGGGCTGGGTGGAACCGGTAATTACTGGCTGCCCCAGCGAGCGGCACTGGCCGAACATTATCAGGTGGTGGTGTACGACCAACGCGGAACGGGTGTGAATCGGCAAGAGCTGCCAGGCGATTATTGCCTTGCGGATATGGCGCACGAAATCCACTCAGCCCTGCTGCAACATGGCATCACACATTACAGCGTTCTTGGGCATGCACTGGGCGGGCTGGTTGCCATGCAACTGGCGCTGGATTACCCCGCGTCCATCGACGTGCTGGCGATCATCAACGGCTGGTTGCAGCTTAATGCCCATACCCGTCGCTGTTTTGCAGTCCGTGAGACTTTGCTGCGCGACAGCGGCGCTGCGGCGTATTTGCAGGCGCAGCCGCTGTTTCTCTATCCGGCTGACTGGATGGCGGCAAACCAGCCGCGCCTGGAAGCGGAAGAAGCGATGCATAACGCGCACTTTCAGGGGGCACAAAACCTCACTCGCCGCCTGAATGCGCTGAAAGCCGCTGATTTCCATGCAACCGCCGCGCACATCCACCAGCCAGTATTGCTGATTTGTTCCCGTGACGATCTGCTGGTGCCGTGGACTTGCTCTGCGGAACTGCACGAAGCGCTGCCCGACAGCCTGCTTGAAGTCATGCCGTGGGGTGGACACGCCTGTAACGTCACGGCGGCAGACGATTTTAATCAATGCTTGCTCAGCACACTGAAAAAAATACGACAAACCGCCCCCTCTTTTAATAAGGAAATTGTATGAGCCATGCCATTTCTTCCGAAGCGCTGGAAACCCTGTTCACCGGCGCACATACGCACAGCGCGTGGCTGGATAAACCAGTAAGTGACGCACAACTTACCGAGATTTATAACCTATTGCGCCTTGGCCCGACATCCGCCAACTGTTCGCCCGCACGCTTTATGTTTGTGCGCAGCGCCGAAGGAAAAGCGCGGCTGAAACCCACGCTTTCAGCGGGCAACGAGGAGAAAACCATGAGCGCCCCGGTTACCGCCATCGTGGCGTGGGACCCGGTTTTCTTTGAGCAATTACCGAAATTGTTCCCCTACGCTGACGCCCGCGCCTGGTTTACCTCAAGCCCGCAACTGGCTGAAGAAACGGCCTTTCGCAATAGCTCGATGCAAGCGGCGTACCTGATATCCGCCTGTCGGGCGCTGGGTTTAGATACCGGCCCGATGTCTGGTTTTGATCGGGAAAAAGTCGATGCGGAATTTTTCGCAGCCAGCGGCTGGAAAAGTAATTTGCTGATAAACATCGGTTATGGCAATCCGCTAAAAACCCATTCGCGCTTGCCAAGGTTAGCGTTTGAAGAAGCCTGTGGCCTGGCCTGAGGAGCAAACATGATTGAAAAACAAACCTTCCGCGATGCAATGTCATGCCTGGGAGCCGCAGTCAATATCGTGACTACAGATGGCCCCGCCGGACGCGCCGGATTTACCGCATCAGCCGTGTGCAGCGTGACAGACGAGCCGCCGACTCTGCTGGTTTGTCTCAACCGAAGTGCTTCTGTGTGGCCGATTTTCAGCCGCAACGAGGCGCTATGCGTGAATACCTTAGCCGCCGGACACGAAGCGCTTTCCAATTTATTTGGCGGCAAAACCGCCATGACCGAACGCTTTTCTGCCGCCCGTTGGCGACATGGCATGACGGGCTGCCCGCAGTTGGAAGGCGCGATTGTGTCGTTCGACTGCCGAATTAGCCATGTCGTCAGCGTCGGCACCCATGACATTTTATTTTGTGAATTAGTCGCCCTTGAACGTAACGACGATACTCATGGCCTGGTGTGGTTTGACCGTGGCTACCATCAACTGATGCGGCCTGCCTGTTAGCCGAAACGTGACCTGCTGGAGATAAATATGGCGAATACCTGGTTTCCACAATGGCTGAGGCAGCGCCAGGCAAGAATGGGAAGCCAGCGGTTCTGGCCCGGCTTAATTCACCCCCTCCCAGCCTCCCCCTTGCCAGGTGGAGGAGCTAAAACCGTTAAGCTCTATCCCCTTGTCCTGTATCTTAGTCACATCGTTGAGCACAAGCGCTGTATGACATTCACTCTGTCAGTGTCGTGAAGGTTCCGTTCACCAGGCGATATCTGGTTTATGCAGCCACCGAACCGGTGAACGTCCTAAGGGTGTTCTCCGTCACACCCTTAGGGATCCCGACTCCCGGCAATAAATCGCCGCAAGCGGTAAACCTCCATTTTTCCTCATTTTTAGGGTCGGTTGCGATTCGTTCCCGACGATCACGCCCTCCAGCCGTTCCAGACGGCTGGACCCAAAAAATGAGGAAAAATGGAGGCGATTTAAGCCGGACCAAAACCGCTCGCTTCCACTCTGCACTACTATTTGTTCACGGTATTGCTTTAGGTTTTTCAGCAACGCAAACGCGGCATGGTTTCCTGAATTTACAGCCACGCACTTGTTCCCGGCTTAAATCGCCCCAGTTTTTCCCCTTCAGTCAGGGTTGCGTTGTCGGGAACAACGCAAGAGAGCGATCGTCTGGAACGAATCGCGAACGACCCTGAATGTTGGGGATAAACTGGGGTTTACCGCTTGCGGCGATTTATTGGCCGGGCGCCGGGGTTGCCAGGGGAATGGCGTAATTCCCATGGCACGTTCACCGTTATCGGTGATCACATGGAAAATCTGTACTTACTGGTGAACGGAAAACCTGCGTGGCTTACAGATCTCACCCTGATAGATTGCCAGAGCGAGATGTGTATAAGAGACAGCCACTTGCCAGAGAAGGGTTGGGGGCCGAACCTGCTTCTTGCGACTTATTGTCGTTGCTTGCAGCGACACCAAACAAATGTCCTACAAACCCTTTTCTTCAGGCACCAGCAACGGTGCCTTTTTCTTACGCTTAAGTTTTAGCTCGCTAACCAGCACACCCAGCACGATCAATGCGCCACCTAGCAGCGCCAGCACGGGTAATCGCTCCCCCGCCATACGCCCAAAAATACCGGCCCATACCGGTTCACCGGTATAAATCACCGTCGCTCGCGTTGGCGATACGCTGCGTTGCGCCCAGTTCATCGTTACCTGAATAATCGCACTAAATATCCCGAGCCCGAGGGCGATGACCAGCAAACCTGGCGTAAACGTGGGCACGCTTTCCCCTGCTGGAATCATGGTCGCGAAAGCGACAATCGAGGCGGTAGCGAGTTGCACAACGGTAACGCGCTTAATATCAACTTTGCCCGCCCAGGCGCTAATCAGAATAATTTCGGCGGCAATCGCCAGCGCACTGATAAGCGTAATGATTTCACCTGCGCCAAGCGTTAGCGACGTTCCGTCCGGCCCCGCAAGGAAAATAAGGCCAATAAAGGCCAAAACTACGCCAACCCAGGACATGAGGCCCGGCATTCTCCCCAGGCAAATCCATTGTAAAACAGGCACCAGCGGGACATACATCGCGGTGATAAACGCCGATTTACTGCTGGGTATGCTTTGCAGCCCCCAGGTTTGCATGCTGTAGCCGATGGCAATGGAAACCCCGATAAATACGCCTGCTTTTACTTCAAGCCAGGTCATGCCGCGTAATGATTTTATCGACAGCAGCCCGACAGCCAGCGCGGCGGTTGCAAAACGTAGGCCGACAAAAAAGAAGGGATCGCTCATGGTCATTGCATATTGCACAGCAAGAAAAGTTCCTCCCCAGAACATGGTGATGAGGATCAGGAGCGCTTCTTGAGGTTTGACGGAGAACTGATAACGGCGCAATAAGGCAGACATGAAAGTACCAGGACGAGATAAGCAAGCCGAATATAGTGCGACCAAGCGCCGGTGACTTCAATGGGAGGGACAAAATAAAACCGCCGGTAAAAACCGGCGGCCGGGGCTAGCTATCACGACTATTTATTACGATTACTGCCATGGCTATTTTTGCCCCCTTTTTGGCCCGCTTCTGAAGCGCGTTGCGGGTCATTTTTGAAGTTCCCGCCGCTATGTTGGCCACCTTTACGGCCTGCTTCTGATGCCCTTTCACGGTCTTCAGCGAAATTACCTGACCCACCACGATGGTTTGCCATTTCTAACCTCCAGATTGGTGAAATAGTTAAGTCATCATATTGCATTCAGTCAAAGAGAATTCTTTCACCGCACGGCATAAACCGACATCATCAAACGTTGCCGCGTGGAACTAAGCTTAGTGCAGCCGGGGTAATTGACCACTGAATCGTAATATCTTGCAACATGTAATCGCCAGAACGGGTGATTTTTTTGCCGCTTAATCCATAAGATATTCTTATTTTTAGTGAAATAGTCACCTTGTAAAAATGTGACGTAATGCGACAAAATTTTGCTCGCGGGAAAATTTAACCTTAATCAATGAAATCGCCTTCTAAGTTGCAGATTGAGCCACAGCACATATCTTTAAAGTAGTGCAGCAATACGCTGCGGCAATAGTAAGGAGTGAGCGAGATGGCTAAAGTTCTGGTGCTTTATTACTCAATGTACGGACACATCGAAACCATGGCACGCGCTGTGGCAGAAGGTGCACAGAAAGTGGATGGCGTAGAAGTCACGGTGAAGCGAGTCCCGGAAACGATGTCAGGCGAAGCGTTCTTAAAAGCCGGGGGGAAGACGCAAAATACCCCGCAAGCCACACCGCAAGAACTTGCCGATTACGACGCCATTATTTTTGGCACGCCCACTCGCTTTGGCAATATGGCCGGCCAGATGCGCACCTTCCTTGACCAGACCGGCGGCCTGTGGGCATCAGGCGGTTTGCACGGCAAACTTGCCAGCGTGTTTAGCTCAACCGGCACCGGCGGCGGCCAGGAACACACTATCTCATCGACATGGACCACGCTTGCGCACCACGGAATGGTGATTGTCCCCATCGGCTATGCCGCGCAAGAATTGTTTGATGTCTCACAGGTTCGCGGCGGAACGCCTTATGGTGCCACAACGATTGCCGGTGCCGATGGTTCGCGTCAGCCAAGCCAGGAAGAACTTTCCATTGCTCGCTATCAAGGCGAACACGTGGCAGGCCTTGCCGTTAAACTTCATGGTTAAATTCTGGAGGAGTACATGCAGAATCAACAATCAAAAACTCATCACGTAGGTGAATGGGCGAGTTTACGTAACACCTCTCCTGAAATCGCAGAGGCTATTTTTGAAGTGGCTAAATACGACGAAAAAATGGCGGAGAAAATTTGGGAAGATGGCAACGACGAGGTGCTGACGCTGGCATTTGAAAAGACAGATAAAGATTCGCTGTTCTGGGGCGAACAAACCATAGAGCGCAAGAACGTCTAGCAGGATCTCCCCCGCCATTCGCGGGGGAGTCTCTTATATTTTACTTCGCTTGACTCACCGTCTGCGCTAACACCTCGGTAAATTTATCCCACGGACAAAAACCATTCGCATCTGTCGGGCAGCCGTTAAGCTGGAGCGTGACCCGCTGTGGCGGTTGTTGCAGGCTTAACACATCCGCCTTACGCAATTGCTCAGTGCTTTGATAAACATATTCCACCTTCATCAAATCACGATTGGTATTCGCATCATGCCAGCGTTGGAACATGATTTTCCCACCGATTGGCGTGCGCTCATACTGCTCCGGCAGTTGGTAAGGTTTGAAATCCAGTGCGGTCAGCAGTGATGCGATGTTGGAATCATGCCCCACCAGCAGCGTAATTTTTGGCCCTTTATTATCACTTCCCGCCAGCGCTTTTTGAATGTATTTAATCAACGGCGCGGCCACGTTTCGTGCAACTTGTGGCGAAGTGAACAACGTATCCTGATAACCATTTTTCAGCTGCGATAACACCTTCCACTGCTCGTCGGTTTTGATTTTCCCCCAGGCGACGTTATCCAGCGGCATACCCTCGTAATATTGCAAGGTAAAGGCATCCACCAGCGAATTACCCACTTTAAGCGGGCCGCTCACACCGGGTTCTTCTGTAGCATTGGCGCTGAATTTATCTTTTTCAGTGGTGAGATCGCACTTCTGTTTTTCTTTGCAGCTTGGCGAGTCGTTAAACCCGACGATTTGCTCAAGAAGCTGGTAGCTGTCATCGAGTTTGTAGTGTTCGCGCTGGGCTTCCATCGCTTTCACAGCTTCTTGCTTAAATTCAGGGGAGTCGTTAGTGATGACGGGATTAAACGTGGGGTCCATGGTGCCCATTTTTTCCTGGTGATGGACAGGCACATCACAACCAGGGAAAGCGCCGGTGATAAAGAACTGTGCCGTTGCAACGGTGCGCTGCAAACTGTTGGCGTAAGCGTAGACGCTTTGCGGGGTTGGGCACTCACCGCTTTTCACTAAGCCCTGCTCCGCAAGCCACTCGCGCAGATAATGCCCCATATACACTTCCAGCACGCCACCTTTAGTGGTGAGCTGGCCGCCAGGTACGTCCCATTCAGGCCAGGATTGCGCGGTAGACTGTTCCAGCACACTGCCATTATTAGCGAGCGGTGCGCGCAAGTTATGGCGACTCATCAATAGAACTTGTTCGAGCTGATAACCCTGGGGTGTTGTGTCGGCTTGCGCCAATGCAGGTGCGAAGAAAGCCAAAGCCAGTAATGCCGCGATCGTTTTTTTATTCATCCCTTAGTCCTCAAGAGGTTATTGCACAAAAATGCCAGATACAGTGTGGCAGAAAATACCCATACCGCCTTTTGAGTGGATCGCAAAAGCGCAGGGTGAAGGAAAACTACTCAATGCGGGAAATAGGTTTTATAATAAAACTAGATACCGATTTGCGAAGGAGAATCAATGAAACGCAAAAGTCTGGAAGGCAGCACCTGCTCGGTCGCCCGAACGCTGGATATCATCGGCGACTGGTGGTCGTTACTCATCGTGCGCGATGCTTTAAATGGCCTGACCCGTTTTGGTGAGTTTCAGAAAAGCCTCGGCATTGCCAAAAACATGCTGACTCAGCGGTTAAAACAGCTCGTCGAGCAAGGGATTTTGACCGTGCGCCCGGCAACCGATGGCAGTGCGTGGAATGAATATGTGCTGACTGAAAAAGGACGCGCGCTGCAAACAGTATTGGTTGCGATGTCACAATGGGGTGGCGACTATCTTTTTGATAGTAATGAGAAATGCAGTGTGTTGGTTGACGACAAAAATCACCAACCACTGCGCAAACTAACGTTGCAGGCGCAGGATGGACGCACGATCACGCCTGATGAAGTTGTTCTTGAGCGCAGTACTGTTCCCATAGAATAATTTTAATTCTCCGAATTGGTGGATGTCGCTCCGCTAATCCCCCCTACAAAACCCGTTAGCTTCAATTACAAAACGGTAAAATCGTAGGTCGGATTAGCGTTAGCGACATCCGACATTAACGCCCTTCCCCAAAGCATAAATAAAAAAACAGACGTAAATTGGTTGCATTATAAAACCACTCAATCTATTTTTAATTTAGTTTCATTATGAAACCACAACATCTTTCACCGACGAGGCTACCATGACCCCTTCCCATTCTGTTGCAGTAATCACCGGCGCATCTTCAGGCACTGGCGTTCCGGCACCGCGTTATCAGAAGCAATAAGCGTAAATAGCGGGATTCGTCCCGCTTTTTTGCATAATTTTGTAAAAGATACTTCGTTGAATTGTGGTTGTAGTTAGATTGATATAATTAGTATCAATAAGAACCCTCTATCAATAACGTATGAAAATGCTTAATTATTCTGCTCTGGGGGCGCTAGCCCTGCTTCTTATCCTTTGGGCAGCGCTGCTATTTGATACCGGCAATATTCTTCACCATATGTCTGAAACCCTGCATTTGCTTGAAAGGCTGGTGAAATCCAATTAGGCAGCACCACCGTCCAGAAGGGAAGTACCGTAAGAATTGTCGACAGTGCATAGCCAACGGCCGTCGCTCTCTTGTCGAAAGACATACGTTGCCCGGCGCGTTGTCTCAACCGTCCCGCCCTTATCATCAGGAAAACGAAGCACCGTTTCCATGATAACCAGAGCATTTCCACTTCCTTCGATGACCTGCATTTCACCCTGCTCTACAACGAGCTTACCCTGGAAGTAATCAGAAATGGCAATGAACGCTTTGCGGATATTCTCTTTCCCCTTAGCAATCATGCCCGGCTTAACAACCAACGCGGCGTCTTCCGCGTAGTACGCCATCAGAGAGTCAAAATCTTTAGCGGATATAGCCTTATCGCATGACTCAATAATCTGCCGTATCGGATGTGGGTTCATGTACAGATCTCCTGAAAAGTGAGTAGCTCGCTCTTACCATAACATCGATTGCGAGCTTGCCACCTTTCCTGACTACCAGGCTGCTGTTAATCTGAGTCATCGCTCTCATCAGACCTAACTTCAGGCGGCATATATGAAACAAATTACTGTCAGTGACATGCAGCAACAGAGTGAAGCGGCAGCGCATGCGCCCCGCTTACGTGCCCACCGTAATTTTCACCCCGAATTGAGTGATCCTGTACAGCGTCTGGCTATCGCTATGGAGCCTGGCACCTATATCCGCCCGCACCGCCATCCACACACTTTTGAACTGCTGATCCCACTGCGCGGGCGCTTTCTGGTGTTAAATTTTGATGACCACGGCACAGTGACCCAGCGTGTGATTTTAGGCGAAGAATGTATGGCGCTTGAGATGGATGCCGGAACCTGGCATGCAGTGCTGTCACTGGACAAGGGCGGCATTATTTTTGAGGTGAAACACGGGGGTTATCAACCGGTCACAGAACAAGACTCTGCCTCCTGGGCTCCCGCCGAAGGTCAGCCAGGCACTGCTGAGCTAATGAAATGGTATGCGATAGCCCAAATTGGTGACGGCGGCTTCAAATTGTAATTCCTGTTTACTGCGCGGAGTTCATTCCCCCACTCCGCGTGATACGCTCTTTCAATGTGCCTCTTTTGTTTTCCCCGCTGCAGGTCGTATGACACGTAGACTACCTTTTCAGGTAAAACTCTTTTTATCGCTGGTGGGATTTTCCTGCCTGCTGCTGGCGTTGCTGGGCGCTATTTTATTTCATGTTATCGACAAACAACTGCATCACGATCTTGGGCAACGCGCGCGCGTTCAGGCTAGCGAAATAGCGCTGATGCCAGGGCTTGCGGAATATGTGGCAGCCCGCGATGTAGCAGCAATTGCCCGTTTAATTCAGCCACTGCGCGACCAAAGTGACGCCAGTTATATCGTGATTGGTGACGTGCACGAGCAACATCTTTATCACTCGGAATCCCCGGAACGCCTTAATTTGCCCATGATCGGCGGGGATAATGCCGAAGTGCTGCGCGGGAAAACCATTATTTCCGCACGCCAGGGCGGTATCGGGTTTTCATTACGCAGCAAAGCGCCCATCTTCAACGCGAACAAACAGGTGATCGGCATCGTCTCGGTCGGTTATCTCACCTCTTATATCGACAATATTAGCGCCCGCCTTCTCTGGCAGGCAGGTTTATACGGTTTATTGCTGCTGGCTTTACTGTTTATTTTTTCGTGGATGTTTACCCGCAACGTCAAAAAACAAATGCTCTGGCTTGAACCAAAAGATATCGCGCTGCTGGTGTTGCAACAAAAAGCCTTGCTCGAAGCGATGTATGAAGGTGTCTTTGCCATTAACGCTGAAAAGCAGCTGATATTAATTAACCGCGCCGCACGCGAGTTGCTCGATATTCGCCAGACCGAAAGCGAACTCATTGGTAAACCGCTGGAAGAAGTGTTGCAGACTCCACCGACGTTTTTCGCACAAAGTGGCGCTCAAAACAGCAGCCATCACGATCAGGTCACCGTGCTGAATCAGCGGCAGATGATCGTTAACCGCGTGCCTATCGAACTGGAACCCGGCGCTGAAAGCGGCTGGGTGTTTAGCTTCCGCGATAAAAACGACATTAATACGCTGAGCAGCCAGTTAAGCCAGGTGAAACGCTACGCCGACAATCTGCGCATCATGCGGCACGAACAATTGAACTGGACGGCAACGCTGGCCGGTTTGCTGCATATGCAGCGTTATGACGATGCAATGCGTTATATTCAGGCGCAATCTGCGGGCGCTCAGGAAGTGCTTGATTTTGTCTCTGCACGTTTCACGTCACCTGCACTGTGCGGCCTGCTGCTGGGGAAATACGTCAGCGCGCGGGAAAAAGGTATCGAGCTAGCGTTCGACCCCGCCTGCCAGTTAACCCGTATTCCGGCAACGATCGGCGAAACCGAATTAATGTCGATTATTGGCAATTTGCTGGATAACGCCGTCGATGCCACGCTGAAAGCCCGCCATTCTTCATCACAGGTAGAGTTGTATATTTCAGACAGGAATCAGGAACTGCTGATTGAAATCGCCGATCGAGGTTGCGGCGTGGATGACGAGCTGAAACCGCATATCTTCGAGCAAGGCGTCACCAGCAAACCTTCTAATGACGATGGAATGGGCGGCCTGGAACACGGCATCGGCCTTTATCTGGTGGCGGGATATGTTCATCAGGCTGGCGGCAGCATCGAAATCGCTGACAATACTCCGCAGGGGACGATATTTTCTGTTTTCATCCCGTTTACGACCCATGTTTCAACAGGGCAACACCATGAATAACACCAGTGCGTTTGATGTCGTCATTGTGGAAGATGAGCCGCATCTTGCCAGTTTGCATCGTGATTTTATCGAGCAAAACTTTCATCTGCACGTCGTTGGAATAGCAGCGACGTTGGAACAAGCCTACGCCCTGATTCGCTTACACCAACCACGCCTGATTCTGCTCGATAATTATTTGCCCGATGGCCAGGGCGTGAATTTGATAGACGACCCGCTGCTCAAATCCTTTGATTGCTCGGTGATTTTCATCACTGCCGCCAGCGACATGCGTACCTGTAGCCACGCAATGCGCAGTGGCGCGTTCGACTACATCATTAAGCCGGTGTCTTTTCACCGTTTGCAGGCCTCACTGGAACGCTTTATGCAGTTGGTTCAGACTTTGCGCAATGTGAAAGTGGTCGATCAGAATGCACTGGATCGGCTGTTTAATCTGCCAGCCAGCGAAGCCCCACCCGCGCCATCAACAAAAGGAATTGAGAGCAACACACTAGAACGCGTTCAGCGCGTTTTTAGCACTAATCCTGATGTCAGTTGGTCGGTAGAACAGGTTGTAGAAGAAGTCGGGATCAGCAAAACGACAGGTCGCCGCTACCTGGAATATTGTGTAGAGATTGGCTTTATCGGCGTTGAGATGCTGTACGGAAATATCGGCCATCCAAGACGTCTTTACCGCAAAACAGCCGACGATTGATCGCTCCAAAAATCCATTTCGGTGGTCTGATTCGCCCCACGCTCCGTGGTGTTTATGGTGTTAATTGCCTAAAAAACGCCGACAATCACAATTCAGGAAGATAGCCCTCTTCCTGCTATTGCCTGTCAGATGTTATGCGTTATGTTTCTTTTTAGTTCATCAAATGTAACTAGAAGGTTAATGATAATGTCGAATAAATTTCACCTCTCTGTGCTTGCTACTGCTGTTTTAATCTCGTCTTCTGCCATGTCTGCACTGCCTCAGGGCTATCCGGCTGACTATCAAAAAGTCGTCGATGCCGCGACCAAAGAAGGCAAAGTGGTGATTTACTCCACCACCGATACCAAAGCTGCCGGGCCACTGATTCAAGGCTTCGAGGCAACCTATCCCGGCATTAAAGTTGAATATAACGACATGAACAGCACCGAGCTGTACAACCGTTTTATCAGCGAACAAGCCTCCGGTGGCACCAGCGGCGACGTGGTGTGGAGTTCTTCCATGGACACCGCGCTGAAACTTGCTACCGACTACGCGCAGGAATACAAATCACCTGAGCAGGGCCAACTGCCGAAATGGGCGGTCTGGAACAACAAGGCTTATGGCACAACCTACGAGCCGGTGGTGTTTATCTATAACAAACGCCTGATCCCCGCCAGTGAGGTGCCAGACTCACACGCGGCGCTGGCGAAACTGATTGCCAGCCAGCCCGAAAAATTCAGCAAAAAAGTCACCACCTATGACATCGAAAAATCAGGTCTTGGCTTCATGCTCTCAGTGCAGGATTTCAAAGCCGACCCGAACTACTTCAAAACGCTGGCTGATGTGGCTAAAGGCGGCCTGTCAGTACAGTCTTCTACCGGCACGATGATGGAAAGGGTGTCATCCGGCGAAAACCTGATTGGCTTTAACATTCTGGGTTCTTATGCCGAAGCCCGCGCCAAAACTGACCCGTCGCTGGGAATTTCTTATCCTAAGGATTACACCCTGGTACTGTCCCGCGTTTCGTTCATCAGCCAGCAATCTCAAAACAGCAACGCAGCAAAACTGTGGCTGGACTACGTATTGTCTGAAAAAGGCCAAAGCATTCTGGCAAATCAGGCCGACATCCCGTCAATCCGTAACGATATCGAAGGTAAAAACGACATCGACGGCATGACCAAAATGTTGGACAAAGCGCTGAAGCCTATCCCGGTTGATGAAACCTTGCTGGAATATCTGCAACAGAAAAAACGTCTGGATTACATCAAAGAGTGGCGTGCTGCTGCTCAAAAATAAGACTTTCGTTCGGGTGGGTGCGCGATGGCTTACCCACCCTACAACGACTTGAGTTGGCCGGATTAGCGCGGCGACATCCGGCATTGATTGATTGAAGGGAAGTCATATGAGTGCATTACTCAGAAAGTGGCAGAGCCTGCCGCGCGGCATTGTGGTGTTGATAACGACGTTGGTTATCTACATTCCGCTGTCGTTCATCGTGATACAAAGTTTTCTCTCCGCGCCATTCTTTTCCCCGTCAAAAGAGTGGAGCCTCGAATCTTTCGAATTTATTTTTACCGATCCCGATTTCTACCGGGCACTAAAAAGCGGATTTATTCTGGCCATTGGTTTAGTCGTCATCGCCATTCCACTCGGCGGTATTCTGGCGTTCCTGATGGTACGTACCGATTTACCGGGCCGCCGCTTAATTGAACCGATGATCCTGGTGCCGATCTTTGTCTCGCCAATGGTATTAGGCTTTGGCTATGTGGTTGCCGCCGGGCCGGTCGGTTTCTTCTCGCTGTGGGCGCAGTCCCTGATTGGTTTTGTCCCGTGGAACATCTACGACATGTCGAGCATCGTGGTGATTGCCGGTCTGACCCACGTCCCTCATGCTTATCTCTATATTTCATCGGCGCTGCGCAGCGTCGGTTCTGATGTTGAAGAAGCCGCGCGTATTGCGGGTGCATCACCATTGCAGGTGATGACAGCGGTCAGCCTGCCTATGGTGCGCCCGTCGATTCTTTACGCCACTGTGTTGCTGTTCTTCCTCGGGCTGGAAGTGTTTGGCCTGATGCTGGTATTGGGCGACCCGGAAGGCAACATGGTGCTGGCGACCTATCTGTACCAGCTCACCAATAAGCTCGGCACCCCGTCTTATCATCTGATGGCAGCCGTTGCGGTGGTGCTGATTTGTATCACTATCCCGCTGGTGGCGTTGCAACGCCGACTGATGCGCACCGCCAACCGTTTTGTGACGGTAAAAGGTAAAGCATCCCAGGCACGCGCATTGCCGCTAGGAAAATGGCGCTGGGTAGCCGGAGCCGTGGTGGCATTCTGGCTGACGGTCACCATTGGCGTTCCGTTGATTGGCGTCATGCTGCGGGCGTTTATTTCCAACTGGGGTGTCGGTGTTTCCCTCTGGGACGAACTGTCGCTCAATACTTTCCGCAATATCTGGGAGCAACCCAACCTGCTGCGCGCCATTGTGAACTCCATGGCCATCGGCGTGATTGGCGGCGCACTGGCGGTGGGCTGTTATCTGTTTATTGGCATCGCCATGCACCGAAAACCAGACGGCGTAACGCGCTTTCTCGATTACAGCGTGCTGGTGCCGCGTGCAGTTCCTGGCCTGCTGGCGGGACTTGCGTTCCTGTGGGTTTTCCTGTTCCTGCCGATGTGGCTCGATAACGCGCTCAAATCCGGCTGGCTGTCAGGCATGCCGTGGTCGCAGTGGTTGCGCGATAACCTGGTGGTCTGGCTACGTTCTTTGCGCAGTACCATTTTCAGCGTCTGGCTGGCGTACACCGTGGTGTGGATGGCCTACGGCTTACGGCTGATTTCCTCAACGTTGTTGCAGGTGGGGCCGGAGCTGGAAGAAGCCGCGCGCAGCACCGGGGCGACTCGTGGGCAAATCACCCGCCACGTCACGATCCCCTTATCGCGCTACGGGCTGATTGGCTCCTGGCTGCTGATGTTCCTGATTTTCGAACGTGAATATTCAACCGGTGTGTACCTGCTTTCGCCTGGCACCGAAACCATCGGTTCGATGCTGGTTTCTCTGTGGGCTGCGGGTGCCATTGATATTGTCGCCGCACTTTCCTTTATAAATATCCTGCTGGTGGTAGTTGGTCTGGGTATCGCCCTTCGTTTTGGAGTCAAATTACATGATTGAATTATCGGTCGAAAACCTGCACTTAACCTACGGCGACAATCCGGTGTTAAAGGGCGTTTCTATGGATTTGAAACGTGGCGAAGTTGTCTCTTTACTCGGGCCTTCCGGTAGTGGAAAAACCACGTTACTGCGCGCTGTCGCCGGGCTGGAAAAGCCCACGCAGGGCACAATTATCATCGGCAAAAACAAAGTGTTTGACGGTACGCCACGCAGTGAGATCCCGGCTGAAGAACGTAATCTTGGGCTGGTGTTTCAGTCTTACGCGCTGTGGCCGCACAAAACCGTGTTTGAGAACGTGGCCTACCCGCTGAAACTGCGAAAAGTCGCGGCGGCAGAAATCACCCAGCGAGTTCAGGATGTGCTGAACCAACTCGGCCTCGGGCATTTGGGCAAGCGCCACCCGCATCAGCTTTCTGGCGGCCAGCAACAGCGCGTGGCGATTGGCCGTGCGCTGGTTTATAACCCGCCGGTTATTCTGCTTGATGAACCGCTGTCAAACCTCGACGCCAAGCTGCGCGAAGAAGCCCGCGTGTTCCTGCGCGAGCTGATTATCAAACTTGGTTTGTCAGCACTGATGGTGACGCACGACCAGAATGAAGCGATGGCGATTTCTGACCGTATTTTGCTGCTCAACAACGGCAAAATCGAACAACAAGGGACGCCGCAAGAAATGTACGGCTCACCAAAAACTCTGTTTACCGCAGAATTTATGGGCAGTAACAACCGTCTACACGGCAAAGTGACGGAAATTCGCGACGGAAAAGCGCGCATTGAGGGCAAAGGCTGGGCGCTGTGGGGGCTGGCGGGCGAAGGTGTGCAAAGTGGCCAGGAAGGTACGGCGGTCATTCGTGTGGAACGCGTCTTGCTGGTAGACAGCCCAGGGGATAATCAACTTGAACTGCCGCTGCTGACCAGCATGTATCTGGGCGACCGCTGGGAATATCTGTTCCGTACATCAGGCGATGATTTTGTTATCCGCGCCTACGGTACGGAAGTGCGCGATCCGCAGCATTGCCACCTGGCATTGCCTGAGGATCATGTCTGGATCTTCCCTAAGACCTGACCGCTGCTGGTGGGGGCTGGTGCTAAAAGACATTAAAGTTGATGCGAAGAGGTTTTGGTTCGACCCCCACCCAGCCTCCCCCTTGTCAGGGGGAGGAGCAAAAGATGCCAGTCTGCTCCCTCCCCTTGCAAGGGGAGGGTTGGGGTGGGGTCAATCAGCTCAGATCGTCGATAAAAAAGGTTTCATTTTTCGAAAAAGACTATTTCAGTGCCATCGCTGTGGAAATCACTACTATCACCACTCTGTCTGGAGAACCCTGGTTTGCTTAGTCACCGCTGGTTCAGCCAACATTTACTGAGTAAGAAGGGGAATAGTTATGCCAACTGCATTCAAACATTGTCGGCAAAGTGGCTGTGATTTAGCTCAAAATCACAGTTATTTAGTCAAGTGCCGTCGCTTAAGCGACGAAAGCAATGACGTAAAAAATAACAATATCGAACCCGCGGATCTTGAAGTCAGAGAAACAGTGGCAAGAGCCATGCTTAACAACGCAATTAAACTCTCTCAAAACGGTGATGCCAATGATGCGCTGTTTTGCTATGAAGCGTTAGTGACCAGCTTCACCCCGGCTCTACAGACGGCGACCCAAGAGATTGTTATTGGTGCTAAGTTCAATCATCAAATGCTCAAGAAATTGATTATCCTTTCGGCATAAATCAAGCGTGACGCTCACGTATTACGCTCAAAAAAAGGACCGGAAATCAATTATCCAGGCCCTTATTCAGCTTACGAAGCTACGTTAAATATCAACGTTTTCCCCGCACATCAATATCAGTATTTTGTTTGACCGCTCTTTTAGGATTACAGACACCGCCCACGCCTACAGTCGCCTTCGTGGCTGTATTTCTGGCGGCTTTCGCTGCGGTACATGTCGCATAACTAGCAGGGCTACAGACTGCAAATACGACTAAAGCAACAAGCCAGATTTTCATTTTCATTGTCCGTACTCTCCGGAACATACGTGTTGTCACGGCACCGCATTTTACTGGCGGAAAAATCCAGGTTTAAAAACTACTGCGCGTGGTATGCCGTTATCTTTCAAGCCGCAGCCAATACCCGTTAAGTATTAAGATAGTTCAACGCTTGCGCTGCGGCAGGCAAACCAACAACAATCCGATAAAAATAATACTGACCCCGATAAGTTTCCCGGCGCTAAAACTCTCATTCAGCCACGGCAGCCAGATAGCCGCCGCCCACACCAGCACATAGCTTAAACTCAGCAGCGGATAGGCTTTGCTCAGTGCAATGCGCCGCAACGCCAGAAACCAGCAGCCCATCGAAAAAACATAGGCGAACAGCCCTGCGATCAGCGCCAACGCGCCGGGGCTGCGACTCAAAAACGCCGCAATCAGTTCTTGATGTTGGGAGACAGGCGGCAGCGTGATCATTGCCCATTTCATAATGAGCTGAGCGCCGCTGACCAGCAGCACGCTCATCAATGCCCAAAAATAGCCCATCAGGCAACATTCCCCATGATAATAATGCCGACGATAATCAGCACCACGCCCAGCCAGTGCCGAACAGAAACCGGCTCATGCCAGATGAAACGCGCGGCAAGCGTAATAAAGATAAAGTTCAGGCTTAGCATCGGGTACGCCACGCTGACCGGCACGCGCTGTAGCACCAGCAACCAGAGCAACATCGCGCAGCTGAGCAGCAAAACGCCCAATGCCAGCCAGCCAAACATGTGCCGCCGACCCGGTCGCCAGGTGGCTTGCTTCTGGCAAAGCTGGCCACCGCAACTGAGTAAACTTGCCAATACAATCAGCAGATAACTCATGGCGCTTTTTCGTAGAAGAAGAGGACAAACCGCCCTTTGCGATAAAGGTGGTCAGGCGTTGGCACATCCTGGCCTTCCGGCACTTTATCTTTCGATAACAGCATCACCAGTGACACGTTGCCTTCTTTGCGATGTTCCGCCAGCCAACCGGCAAAATATTCGCGCGAGACAAAGTTATCTTTCGCATCATCGAAATTCGTCAGGCCATAATTCAGCTCACCCGGTTTGGCATAAATAGTGATGTCGTCGCGCTTTAATTCCCAGGCAAGACCCGCCCCTACTCCCACACTATCAGCAAGAATATATCGGCTACCCGACAGTTCCGGGCGAACCATGTCGATAAACACTTGCGGGTGTTTGGAATCAATCACTTTTCCTGGGATCACACCGCCGACTAACAACGCAAGACCAAGTGGACATAACGCCGCCCACTGCCAGAACCTGGCGTTATCACGCGTGGTGAGATACCCCACCAGCGCCCACACGAGGAAAGCAACGCTCGCCTGAATGACTTTCAGCGCTTCATGATTGGCATAAACCGGATGCTTTGCCACGCCCCACGGAGCTAACACCACCAGCACAACCACGGTGCAGATGCCGCCAAAGACCATATTGATCCAGCCGTTGATTTTTAGCGTGCGGGATGTCGCAAGCAACTGCGTGGCATGGCGTGCCAGCAAAATAGCGAGCGGCGCGAAACACGGCAGAATGTAGGTCGGCAATTTGCCTTTCGCAATGCTAAAGAACAGCAGCGGCATAACCACCCAACCCAACAAATACAGCGATCCGCTTTCAACTTTGCGTTCTTGCCAGCCACGTTTAAGCGCGCCGGGCAGAAAAGCAACCCACGGCAAACAGCCAGCAATCAGGAACGGGATGTAATACCAGAATGGCGCTTTGTGCTGTGCATCTTTCTCAGCGAAACGCTGAATATGCTCAACCCAGAAGAAGTAGTGCCAGAACGAAGGTTCAGCTTTGGCGATTGCCAGCGCCCAGGGCAAGGTAATCGCCACTGCGCTCAGAATGGCAAGAGGCCCAAACAGCAGCACCTCTTTCCAGCGTTTTTGCGCAATCACCCACGGTAAAACACCCAGCACCGGCACGGCGAGCGCCAGAAAACCTTTGGTCATAACGCCCATGCCGCAAACCAAACCCAGCAGAATATAGCCGCCCGCTTTCCCGGCGTTAGTTTGTGCATTTGCGCCCAACCAGAAGCTGCACATGGCTGCGACCAGCCACAGCGTGATCATCGGGTCAAGCACCGCATAAGTGCCGACGCCGTAAACCAGCAGGCAGGTCATGAAAATCACGCCTGACAAGACAGCCACGGTTTTATCACGCCACAAACGCAGCGCCAGCCACGCCACCATCAGCGCGCTTAACGTAATAGAAAAGACCGAGCCAAAACGCACCGCAAAGTTGTTATGACCAAAAATCAGCTGGCTGAGATTGTTAATCCAGTATCCCGCCACCGGTTTTTCGAAATAACGCACATCCAGAAAATGCGGGACTATCCAGTTTCCTGCCGCCAACATTTCGCGGCTTATCTCCGCATAGCGGGTTTCATCTGGCTGCCACAAAGCACGGAACTCTAAAGGGAGCAGGTAAAGCAGCGCAAAACCCATTAGCAGAACAATCGAATACTTAACTGATTTCATCCGTTTATTGCCCGATAAGTTGTTGGCAACCTAGCCAGCCTTCACGGCCAGGAATGGTACCGCGCACCACTTTGCCGACGGGCAGCGTGGTGAGATCGTCGGGGAGTAATTCACTTAAAGGGCAAAATTCGATGCCCTCAAGCGCGGCCATAGTAAGGAGCTCATTAAAATCATTACGCATCACAATGCCTTCCACTTCCGCGTGGATGGTATACACCGGCGTGCCGGTGTCTTGTTTGATGCGGTCGAGGATAAAACGGTTGTAGTCTTCGCGGCTGACGCCATCGCCGATAACTTCATCCCAGGTGGGCAATGTCACCGGAATTTGTACCGTCCCCGTGCTGCCATCGGCTAATAACGGCAGAAATGGCGTGGTTCCACGGCAATCGCTGTTGTACGCAAAGCCGAACGGTTGTTTCGCCAGCACCACGCGCTGGTCGGCACGCCAGCCCGCCACTGCTGAGCAAGTCACAGGCTGTTCGATGATGACACTTAATGCATCCAGCCCGAGGCGGATTTGCTTTTCCAGATGGCTGTTGTCCCAGACGCCAGCCCAGGTTTGCCAGGCAAAGTGATCCCAGGCGTGCAGACCCACTTCGTGGTGATCCGCCGTGGCTGAGATTATCTCCGCGTTGCCAGAGCCGATTTTGCGCCCCGGCCACGCGGTTCCCGCCAGCAAAATATCCCAACCGTAAAGCGATGCGGCTTTCGACCGCAGCATCTTCCACAAAAATTGCGGTTTCACCAGCCGCCACAAATGGCGGCCCATGTTATCCGGGCCTACGCTAAAGAAAAAAGTGGCCTGAATACCGTGCAAACTTAAGATCTCAAGAAGTTGCGGAACACCTTGTTGAGTGCCCCGCCATGTATCTACATCAATGCGCAGGCCAACTTTTCTCATGCCTGAGGTTCCGTCAGTTCAACTGTTTTCAGGAAGAAATCCAGGGTTTCGTCGATGGTTTTTTCCATCTCAACGGTTGGCGTCCAGCCCAGTAAACGGTGCGCGTTACGAATGCTTGGCTTACGGTGCTCAACGTCCTGATAACCCTTGCCGTAATAAGTGCTGCTTTCTACTTCACGGAAACCGGCAAACGGCGGGAAGTGGCCGCGCAGCGGATGCTTCTCAAAACTTTCCAGCAGCATTTGCGCCAACTCTTTAATGCTCGCTTCGTTATCCGGGTTACCAATGTTGATAATTTGCCCGTCGCAGTTGCTGTTTTTGTTCTCAATGATGCGGAACAGCGCTTCGATACCGTCGCTGATATCAGTAAAGCAGCGTTTTTGTTTACCGCCATCAATCAGCTTAATCGGCGAACCTTCTACCAGGTTCAGAATCAGCTGCGTGATAGCCCTTGAGCTGCCGATGCGCGCCGCATTCAGGTTATCCAGGCGTGGTCCCATCCAGTTGAACGGACGGAACAGGGTAAAACGCAGCCCTTCTTTTTCGCGGTATGCCCAGATAACACGGTCAAGCAGTTGCTTGGAAACCGAGTAAATCCAGCGCTGTTTGTTGATTGGCCCGACAATCAGGTTCGAGTTATCTTCATCGAACACTTTGTCGGTACACATACCATAAACTTCTGAAGTCGAAGGGAAAATAATACGTTTCTGGTATTTCACGCAGTCACGGATGATTTTCAGGTTTTCTTCAAAATCCAGCTCGAATACGCGCAGTGGGTTACGGGTGTATTCAATTGGTGTGGCGATAGCCACCAGCGGCAGCACTACGTCACATTTCTTAATGTGGTATTCAATCCACTCGGAGTGAATGCTGATGTCGCCTTCCACAAAGTGGAAACGGGAGTTGCCGATAAAGCGAGAAATCGCGTCGGAACCAATATCCAGCCCGTAAACTTCGAAGTTATCGTCCTGCAACAGGCGCTCTGTCAGGTGGTTACCGATAAAACCGTTCACACCGAGGATCAACACGCGAGTGCGGCGTTTAATCGCTGAAACCGGCTGGCTGCTGATGATGGCACCGGCGACTAAACCGAGGCTTTGCGCCAGTTGAGTACCCTGCATGTAGACGCCGTTTTCGGTCTGCCCGGTCACAATTTCCAGCGCGCCGTTGCCTGCAGCAATCACCAATGGGCTAACAGACAATACTGTGCCTGCTTTCGCACCCGTCGTGTTTTCCAGCACGCGGCCTTTCCAGACGATAAATTTGCTGCCGCCCACATAGCCAAATGCACCCGGCCACGGATCGGTCACTGCACGTACCAGGTTGTTGATTTCACTGGCGGATGAACACCAGTTGATGCAGCCGTCTTTCGGGGTACGGCGGCCAAAATAGCTGGCTTTGCTGTTGTCTTGCTCGTACTGCGGATAATGCCCTGTTTTGATAACAGGCAGAATATCTTCCAGCAGGTGGGATGCGGCTTCACGCAGTTTATGATGCAGCGTTAATGCCGTTTCTTCTGGGGCAATCGCCACGCGATGCTGCGCCACAATTGCGCCTGCATCAGCACGGTTAACCATGCGGTGAAGCGTAACGCCAGTTTCGGTTTCGCCCTTCACCAGCACCCAGTTCAGCGGCGCACGGCCACGGTATTCTGGCAACAATGAACCATGCAGATTAAACGCGCCAACCGTTGCGCTGTTGACGATTTCATCGCACAGCAAGTTACGGTAATAGAAAGAGAAAATCACATCCGGCTGAGACGATTTAATGCGATCAACCCACAGAGGGTGATTCACATCTTCGGGTGCATAAACAGGAATGCCGTGTTCTGCGGCGGTACGCGCAACTGAGCCAAAGAAATGGTTCTCTGACGGCGAATCTGGATGAGTATAAATAGCGGTGATGTCATAACCCGCAGCGACCAGCGCTTCAACGCCCGCGCACCCAATATCGTGATAAGCAAATACAACAGCTTTCATTAGTGATTTTCCTGTGAAGTTGAAACGGTGTCGCGGCTAACTACGCGCTGAATAAAGTAACGAGGGCGGGCACGCACATCGGTATAAATACGCCCGATGTATTCGCCCAAAAGCCCCATGCCGACAAACTGCGCGCCGATGAACATAAACAGCACCGCAAACAGCATGAACACCCCTTCCGCTGCCCATTGCGGGCCAAAGGCCAGGCGCAACACCACCAGCAGAACAGAGAGCGCAAAACCGGCTAGCGCAATGACGCTACCGAAGACGCTGAGCATGCGCAGTGGCGTGGTGGTCAGGCAGGTGACCAGGTCGTACATCAGATTGATCAGGCGCATAAAGCTGTACTTGGAATCACCAAATTCACGCTCTGCGTGATGAACCGGAATTTCAGTCGCTTTACGGGCAAAGGTATTAGCAAGAATCGGAATAAAGGTGCTGCGTTCGTGGCAGTTGAGCATCGCGTCAATAATGTGGCGGCGATAAGCACGCAACATGCAGCCGTAATCGCCCATCGCTTTACCGGTGGTGCTTTGAATCAGACGGTTGATCAGGCGTGAAGCGCGTTTACGAAACCAGGTGTCCTGGCGGTTCTGGCGCACGGTGCCGACTACGTCATAGCCTTCATCGGCTTTTGCCACCAGACGCGGGATTTCTTCCGGTGGGTTTTGCAAATCAGCATCCAGAGTGACGATTAAGTCCCCGGTGACATGGCTAAAACCGGCCATAATCGCGTTGTGCTGCCCGTAATTTCGGTTCAACAACACGGCAACAATGTGGCTGCAAGGTGCTTCTGCTGCGTCGCTTAACATGTCGGCTGAGTTGTCGCTGCTGCCGTCATCGACCAGCAGGATTTCGTAATCTTTGCCCAGTGTTTCGCAAGCGGCAGTGGTTCGCCTGATAAGCTCGGGCAAACTTTCCTGTTCGTTATAAACCGGGATCACCACGGAAACTTTGCGGATAGGTTCTATTTTGGTCATATTATTTTCCTGCAACTTCACGTAAAGCCGTGATTACGCGGGTGACATCGTCATCAGACATCGTTGGGAATAAAGGAATGGAGCAAATGCGGTCGCTGTTCCATTCTGTGTCAGGTAAAGAGAGTGTCGGGTAGCGTTCGCGGTAATATTTCTGCGTATGAGCCGCTCTGAAATGTAAACCAGTGCCAATTCCTTTCGCTTTCAGCGCATCCATAAGCCCATTGCGGGTAATTCCGCAGCGAGATTCATCAACACGAATAATAAAAAGATGCCAGGCATGTTTATGCTGCCATTGCGGATGAATAAGCGGTAAATAAGGGGTATTTACCAGCTCAGCCAAATAACGCTCGGCTATTTCAGTACGGCGAGCATTATTTTGTTCAAGTTTTTTTAGCTGCACCAGGGCAATGGCGGCATTGATATCAGCGAGATTATATTTATACCCAGGCGTGATGACTTCTGCCTGCGGCGCACGCCCCAGTGTCTGCCTGTCGAAAGCATCAACGCCCAGGCCGTGAAACTTCAGGCTGCGCATCTTGTTAGCAAACTGCTCGTCGTCAGTGACAATCAACCCGCCTTCCGCGCAGGTCATATTTTTGATGGCGTGGAACGAGAAAATTGCCGTGCCACGGCTGCCCACATGTTTGCCTTTATAGTGCGTGCCAGCCGCATGGGCGGCGTCTTCTATAACAGGAATACCGTGGCGTTCACCAATGGCAAGAATGGCGTCGATATCGGCTGGCGCACCCGCATAGTGAACCGGAATAATGGCGCGAGTCCGCGGGGTGATAGCCGCTTCAATGCTTTCTGGCGTGACCATCAGCGTGTCGCGGTCAACATCAATCATCACCGGTTCGGCACCCAGTAATACAATCATGTTCAGCGTGGACACCCAGGTCAGTGAAGGGGTAATCACCTCGTCACCGGCCTGTAAACCCAGAGCCATTAAGGCGACATGCATACCGGCGGTGGCGGAGCTAACAGCGATTGCATGTTTATTGCCGGTTAACTCGCAAAATGCCTGTTCGAGTTCCTGATTTTTTGGGCCTGTGGTTATCCAACCAGACTGCAAAACCTCACTAACCGCGGCGAGTTCTTCTTGCCCCATAGCGGGACGCGAAAAGGGCAGAAATTCACTCATGGAATAATCCTTTAATTAGCAAGCTCAGCATAATGTTTATCCGCCTGGTATTTCGCTTTATCAAAAGCGTGGGAATGTATTCATCATGAAGCAGGTTTATTAAATAAAAGCACAACGTAACTAATTCGCAACGCAACTAATTCACATTTATCTAAACCGTTTTTCAATAGCAGGAAACTTAGCAGAGATTTCTTAGTTAAATATTAAGAGTGGTGAAGTCAGATTAAAAAAATCAGCATCGATAAAAAGGTGATTAACATCTCAAGTTTGTCATAAAATCACACAATCATAAGAATTTGTTCATCTTTCAGTCACATACCTTGAGTGGTAATTATTTGTTTCCGGAGCAGTAATATATTAAGGTTAAATTAAGGTTAGTAGGTAAACCTTGTCACTAGTAAATTCTTTAATGAAATGCGTCCCGGAGATGTGAATGCCTGTACTTTTCAGGATGAAGGTTGTCCCGCTGGTTCTACTCTTAGCTGTCGTCTTTGCCTTGTTACTCAATTGGCCTGTGTTACTGCATTTTTACGATATTTTGTCGCATCTTGAGCACGTGAAGGTTGGCTTCGTTATCTCGATACCGTTCGTGCTGGTCGCGGCACTCAACTTCGTCTTCATGCCCTTCTCTATTCGTTATCTGCTGAAACCGTTTTTTGCCCTACTGCTCGTTACCGGATCAATGGCCAGCTATGCGACGTTGAAATATAAAGTGATGTTTGATCAAACGATGATCGAAAACATCATTGAAACCAATCCGCAGGAAGCCCATTCCTATCTGAATGGCTCAGTCATTTTATGGGTGCTGTTCACCGGTATATTGCCCGCTATCTTGCTGTTTTTAATTAAAATTGAATACCCAGTAAAATGGTACAAAGGTATCGCATACCGTTTGCTGTCGATGGTGGCGTCGTTGGTTTTAATCGCAGGCGTTGCCGCACTTTACTACCAGGATTATGCCTCTGTCGGGCGCAATAACTCGACGCTAAACAAAGAGATTATCCCGGCAAACTATGTCTACAGCACCACGCGCTATGTTCAGGACACCTACTTTACGACCAAAGTCCCCTTCCAGACCTTGGGTGACGACGCTAAACGTGTCGCCAATAAAGAAAAACCGACGCTGATGTTCCTGATTATTGGTGAAACGGCGCGTAGCCAGAATTTCGCCATGAACGGCTATGCACGCGACACCAACGCATTTACCAGCAAGACGGATGGCGTGATCTCGTTTAAAGACGTCCATTCATGCGGCACCGCCACAGCGGTTTCTGTACCGTGCATGTTCTCGAATATGAACCGCACCGAATACGACGGTAAGAAAGCGGTCAACAGCGAAAACTTCCTCGATGTGGTGCAAAAAACCGGCGTTTCGCTGCTGTGGAAAGATAATGATGGCGGCTGTAAAGGCGTCTGTAACCGTATCCCGACCGTAGAAATCAAGCCGACTGCCGATGCTAAGCTGTGTGACGGTAAAACCTGTTATGACGAAGTCATGCTCGACGGTCTGGATGATGAAATCGCCAAAATGGCCGGTGATAAACTGGTGGCCTTCCATATTATTGGTAGCCACGGCCCGACTTATTACCAGCGTTATCCTGCTGAACATCGCCACTTCATGCCTGAATGTGCGCGTAGCGATATCGAAAACTGTACGCAAGAGCAGTTGGTCAACACCTACGACAACACCATTCGTTATACCGATTATGTCGTCGCGCAAATGATTGAAAAGCTGAAAAAATACAGCGGCCAGTACAATACCGTGCTGCTGTATGTTTCCGATCACGGCGAATCATTGGGTGAAAGTGGCCTGTATCTGCACGGCACACCGTACAAACTGGCCCCGGATCAGCAAACGCATATTCCTATGCAAGTGTGGATGTCGCCGGGCTTTATCGCCGAAAAGCACATCAACATGACTTGCCTGCAGAACAATGCGGCTAAAAACCCGTACTCGCACGACAACCTGTTCTCATCAGTGCTTGGCATTTGGGACATCACCACCAGCGTGTATAACCCAGACCAGGATTTATTCCGCGGATGCCGGAGCTAACCCACTGTTGATAAGCGTTGCGGCAACGGGATTATCGGTTGCCGCGAGCACACAGGCATGACCGTTTATCGCCAGTTTCACCGGCATACCCACACGCCAGTTTTGCTGGCTGATGGTTTTAACTTGCAGCGGCTCAGGCCAGACTGGAGAAGAAAGCGTCAGCGTTGAAAGATAGCCGGTAAAGTCCACATCACTGATTGTTACTGCATTAGGGTTTTCAGCAGCCGGATTAAGCGCAGAAATGATGACCTGTTCCGGGCGCAGCATAATGCGTTTCTCCCCCGTAGCCTGCGGGTTATCCGCCGGAATATTCCCCAGAATACAATTCGCAAATCCGTTATTCACCTGCGCAGAAAAAATCAGTGCATCACCGAGGAACAGCGCGGTTTCTTCATCCACTGGCTGCGAATAAACCTCAACCGGCGAACCCACCTGAGCAAAGCGCCCGTTACGGATAACCGCAATCTGGCTGGCAAAAGAGAGCGCTTCGTGTTGGTCGTGCGTCACCAGAATTGAGGCCACTCCCGCGTGAGCGAGCAGTTCGGCGGTTGCTTTACGCGTGGCGGCACGCAGGCCGGTATCGAGCGCCGAGAAAGGTTCATCCAGCAACATCAACACAGGTTCTTGCGCCAGCGCTCTTGCCAGCGCCACGCGCTGCTGCTGTCCACCTGAAATTTCATGCGGCCAGTGGTGTTGAAGCTGGCTGTCGAGCGACACCAATTCCATCAGTTCCGCGACGCGTCGGCGGTTTTCATGTTTTGATCCATGCAAACCGTACGCAATGTTATCGCCCACCTTCATGTGCGGGAAAAGCGCCCCTTCCTGCGGGACAAAACCAATACCGCGCTGATGCGCCGGAACAAAAGTGTTCTCGTCAAAAAGAGTTTTGCCGGAGAGCATGATTTGCCCGCTGTCCGGTGTTTCAAACCCGGCGAGAATGCGCAGCAAAGTGGTTTTCCCCGAGCCGGATGGCCCAACAATCACCGTTCGGCTGGCAGGTTTCACCGTTAAATTCAGGTTTTCCAGAACCGGTGTCTGACCGAATTTTTTAGAAATGTTTGATAATTCAATCATTTTACAGACCTGCTAGTTTTTGTGACTGGACATAGAGAATGGCGGTCAGCGGCAGCGAGATAAGCACCATCAACAGTGCGTAAGGGGCTGCGGCAACATAATCAATTTCGCTGGTGAGCGCCCAAAAACCCGTTGAGAGCGTTCGCGTACCCAGCGGTGAAAGCAAAAGTGTGGCGGTCAGTTCGTTGGTGATACCGAGGAACACAAGTGCCGCCCCTGCTGCAGCACCTGGTGCAGCGAGCCTTAGCGTAACGCTCCATATGGCGCTGGCCTGGGTTTTGCCTAAACTGCGGGCGACGTTTTCCAGCTCAACAGGGGCTTGTGCGATACCGGCACGCAGGTTGATTAACGCTCTTGGCGTAAACATCAGCAGATAGGCAAGAAACAGCGTGATTTCAGTCTGATAGATTGGCCGCATGTAATGAATGGTGACCGTCACCAGCGCCAGAGCAACCACAATTCCGGGGAGTGAACTGGTAAAATAGTTGCAACCTTCGAGCACGCGAAACAGCGGGCGAGGATGGCGTACAGATAACCATGCTATGGGTATTCCGGCGGCGATAATTAATAGCGCACCGCCGCAGGCAAGCAGCAACGTCTGTTGCAGGGAAAGCCACAAGTCGGCATGGTTCCAGTTTTCGATTCCACCCAACCACAACCAGCGACACAGCACCGCCAACGGCACGACTAATGCCAGTAAAACCACCGAAAGCGAAAACAACTGCCCGGCAATATGCAGCGGTGTATTAAGTTGCCAGCGTTTTTGTTCGCGCGAGGCTCCGGCACCAACACGGGCGTAGCGAGCTTTACCCCGAGTCGCCCCTTCAATAGCCAGAATAACCAGGCAGCAAAGTGCCAACACGCCAGCCAGCATATTAGCCGCAGGCCCACTGAACGTTGACTGGAACTGGTCATAGATTGCGGTGGTGAAGGTATCAAAACGAATCATCGCATACAGGCCGTATTCAGCCAGTAGATGCAATGACACTAACAGCGCACCGCCCCAAATCGGCAGCTTAAGCTGAGGCAGAACGATGCGGAAAAAAATGGCCCACGGCGGCGTGCCTAACGAAGCGGCGACATCTTCCAGTGTGGGATCGAGGCGGCGCAGCACGGCAGCAACGGGGAGATAAATAAACGGGTAATAGGCGAGCGTCGAAAGGAAAATACCGGCGGGTAAACCGTGTATCGACGGCACCGCGCTGACCCAGGCATAGCTTTGCACAAACGCCGGGATGGCAAGCGGCGCGACAGCCAACATCGCCCACGCACGTCTGCCTGCAAGCGTGGTTCGCTCGGTTAACCAGGCAATCAGCGTACCCACCAGCACACAAATTGGCACGGTGAAAGCCACAAGCAACAACGTGTTGCTGAGAAGCTCAGCAACACGAGGTCGAAAAATGAGTGCCTTAACGGTTTCCCAGCCAGTGTCAAAACCGACAAAAATGACAAAAGCGGGCGGTATCAGTGACAGCATCGAAAAGATGACCGCCAGCGCTACCATGACAAACGCAGGACGATGCTGTAAAACACGACGCTGAACGTTTGGACTTTCTGTAATATTGACCACTGACATTAGGCACTCACCACAATATTAAACAATCAGAGCAGACCAGCCTGAGTCATCAAATCAATGACTTTTTTGCTGTTGAGCGATGACGCCTCAACTTTTGGTGCATCGAGATCTTTCAGCGGAACCAGTTTCGGGTTAGAAGCTGCGTTAACGCCTACTGCGTATTCGAAGGCATTGTTAGTCCGCAAAATATCCTGACCAGATTTACCGGTAATCCATTTCATGAAGGCCTGGGCCTGTTGTTGATGCTTGCTTGAAGCCAACACGCCGCCACCAGAGGTGCTGACAAACGCGCCTGGGTCCTGATGTTTGAAATAGTGGAGCTGGGTGTTTTTGCTGTTTTCACCCGTTTTTGCCTGGTCAACAAAACGGTAGTAATGATAAATAACCCCGCCATCAATCTGACCGGCATTCACCGCTTTCATTACGGTGCTATTGCCTTTGTAAGCCACGAAGTTAGTTTTCATCGCTTTCAACCATTCCAGCGTCGCTTTTTCGCCTTTCAATGCCAGAACTGCACTGACGATAGCCTGGAAATCAGCCCCTGACGGGGAAGCGGCCCAACGCCCTTTCCACTCAGGTTTAGCCAAATCCATCAGCGATTTTGGCAGTTGAGATTCACTGAGCTTAGCGGGGTTGTAGACAAACACGGTGCTGCGGGCAGCAATGCCAATCCAGCGGCCATGCTCAGGGCGATAAGCAGGAGCAACTTGTTCGAGTGTTGCGCTGTCCAGTGGTGCAAACAATTTGGCGTTATCAACCAGTACCATTGCCGGGGAGTTTTCCGTCAGAAAAACATCCGCAGGCGATGCGCTACCTTCCTGAACCAGTTGGTTGCCCAGCTCACTGTCTCCGCCGTTGCGAAGCGTCACTTTGATGCCGGTTTCTTTGGTGAAACCGTCAACCCATGACTGAACCAGATTTTCATGCTGCGCGTTATAGACCACGATCCCTTCGTTGTTATCCGCAGCACCAGCCAGTGGTGTGAGCAAAATAGAAGAAGTCACCATCGCGAGTGAGCACAGGGACGATACGCCAAATTTCATAGGTTAATCCTTCATAAGAATGAGTACATAACAGCAGAATACGAAGCGAGGCGGATTACATCACAGTGAAATGCAAATGATAATGAAAACTGTTATCAAAATTAAATATAAACAAGAAATAGGGCGAATGACGTCTTTATTAAAATAAAAATCTTGTTTCCGAATGAGGTATTAAGAAAGATTAAAATAACCTTAAGAGAAGGGGTAAAGGCGTGTAAGGAGTTGAAGGCAGGGGTTTTGGTCCGGCTTAAATGCCCCCCCCCCCCAGCCTCCCCCTTACCAGGTGGAGGAGCTAAAGCGCCCTCCCCATCTTTAAAATGCATAGCTGTAATTAGCCGTAACGAAATAGAGGTTAGGATGATCGTAAGTGCCGCCTAATGCTGAATCTGAAACCGTTGAGCTGGCCATTTTCATATATTCAAACGCGCCGCCTACACTGCTCTGTTTCGTCAACTGGTACTGTGCGCCAACGCCCCACCGCCAGGCATCACCGGATGGCATGGTGATAGACGTGTCGTTCTGGTCTTTATAAAAACTGCTGTCGTAAGCCACACCGCTGTTTAGCCTTAACTCTGGCGTTGCCTGAAACTGCACGCCGAGCGCCGTATGCCAGGTATCTTTCAGGCGATCTTTACTCTGCAACGTTCTACCGGCGACCGACGTTTCACTCCCACTGTAGGCGCTCCAGTCCTGCCAGCCTAAATCGGCCAGCACCGCCCATTGGTTGTCTATCTGGTGGAACGCGCTGAACATCAGTTGTTCTGGAGTTTGTACTGCGGCACCGAGCGGCAGTGAATAGGTTGGGCTACCCGGCAAGCGGGTTAAGGTCACGTCGGTTTTGACGTTAAAGTCATACTTTGTTTGGCTGGTGTAAGTCAGCCCGAAACGGGTGGCATCGCTGAGTTCAAACATCAGCCCAAGTTTACCGTTGAGCGCCCAGTCGTGGTCATCCGACTTTTGCTCTCCGTCAGCCGTATCGCGCTTCAGGGAAAACAGCCCGTAGTTAATTCCTGGCCCGCCGCCTATCGACCATTTATCGCCAATTTTCCAGGCAATAACCGGCTGGAAGGTCAGCGCAATTAATGTGCTGTCTTTAATCAGCTGGCTGCCCGCCCAATCACCAAAATGCAGGCCAAGGCCATAGTTGCCGTAAATCCCCAGACCGACTTTTACGTCGTCGTTAATGCTGTGGCTGATAAAACTACTGGCTCCCGGAAACCAGCCAATCACGTTGCCCGGCCCTTTTCCGCTGCCGTCCAGATTATAGTGCGCATCGCCGTATAAGGCCTGGCCGCCCAACGTCAGGTTATCGCCTTGCAAGCGGGTTAATCCTGCTGGGTTGCTGACTATTGTTCCGGCGTCCTGCGCTCGCGCCGCCTGCCCTGCCCCAGCAAGCCCGACGTCTTCAGTGCCCACTTCGTAGAGATACAATCCGCTTGCCGAAGCCTGAACAGAGCAGACTAAAACAAGGCCGCAAGTCGTCTTAATTAGCATTTTTTTCATCGTAGACCTTCAGTTTTGAGGCCGAAAAATGAGCCAAAAAAAACCGGGCACCCAAAGATGCCCGGCTTCATCACGACTGTTACGGCTCAGCGATAGTGAACCAGAAGTCAAATTTGTCGAAGTTATCCAACATCGCTTTAAATTTGTCTTTGTTCTTATCGATAGTCACTTCGCCACTTTCGGTCAGGTTACCCAGTTTGAGTTTACCCAAAGCGATGTCATCAAGCGTGGTGCGGTTAAGCGTCACGGTGCCATCCACTTTGTCTTCCGGGAGCTGAACATCTTTGTTGTAGTTCAGCACGCCGTTTTGCATGGTCAGCACAAACTTCTCTTTGGTGTCCGGGAAGATGAGGTTCCAGGTGTATTTCTGGTCGCCCGCTCGTGGTCCGTTGAGGTGGATTGCCAGGAAGTCGAGGAACATTGGCGTGGTCATGCCACGGATAATATCCGGCGAACTGGTATTAGGCGTTGCCACTTTATGCACGCCGCCACGCAGTTCCTGCGCGCCAGAAAGGTAGAAGTTACGCGCCGGGCCTGACTCGGCCTGGTAACCCAACTGCTCCAGGGCGTTAGCTTCAACTTCACGCGCTTCTTTGTTATCCGGCTGTGCAAAGACAACTTTGTTGGCAACGGTTGCCGCCCAACGATAATCACCGCTATCAAACGATGATTTCGCCGTCTGAATCATCTTATCCGCGCCAATCATCTCGACGTATTTCTTCGCTTCTTCAGCCGGTGGATACGGGTCGAAGTTGGCAGGGTTGCCGTCCCAGAAGCCCAGATACAGCTGATAAGTCGCACGCACGTTATGTTTGAGCACGCCATAGTAGCCACGGTTGTAGAACTGTTTCGCCAGGCTGTCCGGCAGAGTGAACTTCTCGGCAATTTCATTCATCGTCATCCCCTGGTTTGCCATACGCAGAGTTTGATCGTTGATGTATTTGTAGAGATCGCGCTGTCTTTCAAGATGGGTGACGACGTTTTCATTGCCCCATTGCGGCCAGTGGTGGCTACCGAATGACACAACCGCATCGTTGCCCCACATGTTAATGGTTTCATTGAGCGTGCTGCCCCATTTCTGCGCGCTACGCACTTTGGCACCGCGTAGTGTCAGAATGTTGTGCAGGGTATGGTTGGCATCTTCGGCGAGATCAATAGCTTTAAACTGTGGGAAGTAGAACAGCATTTCTGCTGGTGCTTCCGTACCCGGTGCCATCTGGAAGACAACATCAATGCCGTCAACCGTCAGCTTTTCACCGGTTTTGTCGATGAGTTTTGTTGGCGCAAACAATGTGATGGTGCCCGCAGCCGTTGTCAGCCCCAGACCCCCACCCACGTTGCCTTTCGGATCTTTCGGCAGCAGGTTGCCATACATATACGAGGCGCGGCGGCTCATGACGTTACCGGCAAACACGTTTTCGCTGACAGCTTCTTCCATAAAGCCTTCAGGTGCGATAACCGGCACTTTGCCCGATCTCGCATCCTCTTCATTTACGATGCCGCGAATACCGGCAAAGTGGTCAACATGCGAGTGGGTAAAGAGCACGCCCGTGACCGGAAGCTTCTCTACTTTTTCGTTAATGAGATCCAGTGCCGCTTTTGCCGTTTCCGCAGAAGTCAGCGGGTCAACAACAATCCAACCCGTTTTACCTCTGATAAACGTGATGTTTGCCAGGTCAATATTACGAACCTGGTAAATACCATCGACAACTTTAAATAGACCATGAATTGCTAACAGCTGCGACTGACGCCACAGGCTAGGGTTTACCGTATCAGGAGCAGGACCTTCTTTATGCAAAAAATCATACTGGGACAGATCGATGACAGTGTTACCGGATGCACCTTTAATGATTGGGCTCGGTAAGTCCGCTATGAAACCTTGTTTGGCGTCAGTAAAATCTTGTGTATTTGAAAAAGGAAGGAATTGCTGAACTGCATTATTAGCTTGTTTTGTCGCTTCGGTTGCATCACCCGGTGGAGTTACTGCTGCAGTCTCTTCTGGTGCTGCTATTGCCGATGCAATCCAAAACGATACTGGCAGCAAACTTGTACCAAGAATTAATCTTGTATAACTTTTCACTTTCATATTCCTCACCTAATTAAGGGATAACGCCGACCAACCTAAATAATTTTAGCAATGAAGATAAAACATACCCGAAACAACGAAGCCTTATATCGAAAAGTATTTTTTAAAAATCAAAATCAGCAGGCATTCAAAAATCCCCTTCTCGCTTTGTGAGTAATTGTTTTTTAAAACTATAGAGCAATAGTAGTGCAATAGTTTTCCATGTGTAATTAATTTTTTTATGAACATTCACGCCCCACACTTTAGTTCCATTGCACTGTAAAAAATGTCGTTACCGACTACCTTTTTTAAAGAAGTGTGCAAGTATTTAATCACCGTTCAAACCTGACGCGGCAACTTTATAATTATAAAAGAGATGATATATGAACATGTTATTGGGTCATCCGTTATTCCTGTTCATTGCGTTACTGGTCATATTGCCGCTTGCCTCGGCCATAGGGGTTTATTGCCTGCAACGAAAAGGTAATCTGGATGAAGAAACGCTGAAGGATTTTGGTGTAGTTCAGGCTGCAACCCTTACTTTGCTTGGCTTGCTGATAGGTTTCAGTTTTTCTAATGCCGTCGGTCATTACGATCAACGTAAGAACAATGAGTCTGAGGAAGCCAATGCAATTGGTACAGAATATTTGCGGATTGATTTGCTTTCTGCAAAAAACGCGACTACCGCACGCAATGAATTATTAAAGTACCTGGATCTTCGCATCGCGTTTTATCAATTAAATGATGACGATAAACTTGCCACCCTTGATAAGGAAACGGCAAATTCGCAGACACAACTGTGGCAGGTTATTAAAAATGAAAGCCAAATATCCACAACCCCGATAACAGCATTAATTGCCGCAGGCATGAATGATGTTATCAATACCCAGGGTTATACCCAGGCGGCCTGGATAAAACGCTTCCCGCCATCTGCATGGTTATTACTTATTGCGATTGCCGTGATATGTAACATTCTTATTGGTTATGGTTCGCACAGTAAAAAGAGCCGTAAAGTCTATCTTTTTATTTTACCGGCCATCATTGCGGTTGCTCTGTCACTGGTTGCAGACATTGGCAGCCCACGCGGTGGGTTAATTCGTATTGAACCGCAAAACTTATTGCTCCTTAAATCTTCACTTCATACTGAAAATAAAGCATTGACCGCTCAGTAATAGTGAATCTTCCGTTTTATTCGGCACTATTTCTGGAGATTGTCATTTTTACGTTACGTCTGGAGCGTTTATATGAATCGTATCTATCGTCTGGTATGGAACCCAAGCCAAAATGCTCTCGTTGTCGCCCCGGAGACCACAAAAACGCGTAAAAAATGCCAAGGCAGGGCAACCCAAACAGCATTGCTCAGTGCATCTTTATTCCTCACTGCGGCTCCCGCTTTAGCCGACGATATCAACTGGACGGACGCTCATCCCTCTTATGGATTTCCTCTCCTGGTTGATTACGACCAGGAGATTGATACCGGTTTTGCTTTCACTATTGATAGCACCACCGCCGACAATCACTACGCCTCTGGCACCACGCTTAATATCCTTGGACCCATTCCACAGATTGCCCCTGGCGTAAATGGCAGCGCCACGCAGATGCTGGTTCGTAACGGGCTTGCTGCCAGTACTGGGCCAAGAATTACGTTTATTCAGGCAACCGATTCTCAGGGTGGTACCACGCCCATTACCTCCGCCAACATTGATAACTTTAGCTACTCCACCAACCCTTCAACGCCGCAGCAAAACCAGGAACTCAACGTTGAAGTCCCTGGGCTTGAGGGGAGTTTTTCGGTTATCAAAGTTTATGATTCCAGCACGTTCTCAGCGCCTGGTGCGTCGCTGGTGGGCGACCTGCCGCTAAACATTTACGACTCCAACTCTTTTCGCATCTATAACAATTTTGGCATTGTTGATATTGCCCCAGGAGGCGGCACGGCCAATATTAATATCGGCGCGGACACAACCGGAACCACGCCGATAGACGCAGCGGCAAACACCATTGAACTGCTGGCGAAAAGCTCAACGCTTGCCAGGGCGCAAGGTGCTGCCAGTAATGTGAACTGGCAGTCAGATAACTATATTCACTTCATGCCAGCGTCTGTGATTTCTGCTGATTCGCAAAACCAGACGGCGGTCAGTTCGAAATACAACGATAGTATTACGCTGCCAAACTACATTCAGGTTGGTCAGCAGGTCTTGTTAGATCCAGTAAAACCCTCCATCACCTTTCCCATTAGTTCAGCACAAGATATTGCAACGGTGAATGATTTCTTACTGGGGCAAGGTGCCTATGCAGGCCGCCAAAGCCAAGTGCAACTCTGGTTGACCGGCGGCGTACAGCTTCCTCCTGCTTATGGCAGCGTGGTGATTGATTCCAGCACCATCGCGCAAAATACCTACAACGGCATCATTCAACAGTTGCTGGGCGATGCAGTGGAAAACCGGGTCGATCTGACTTACCACGTCTGGGACGACAGCCTGGCGCACAGCAACAACGCCACGCGGAGCACCGGCAATCTCGATATTATTTATGCCACGGGACCTAACGCGACAGGTACGGTAACCGCTGAGGGCAGCCTGGCTGTAGACGGCGCATCTACCGTGATGCGCGGCGATGCCGGTGCCAAACTGACCAACAACGGTGCCATTAATATCTGGCGCAGTTCCAGTGCCAGCCCTTCCGGCGTTGCGATGCGTACCACCGATGCCACAGCGCTAAACACTGGAACAATCAACGCTGGTTTGTTCATCGAAAAAGATGGCACCAATCAAAATGTGCATAACCAGGGCAGCACCGGTATTCAGGGCGATGGTGCCAGCACGCTTACCAACGAAGGCTTTATTAACGTTGCGCTAACCGATGGCAGCTCCGCTAACGCCTACGGCCTTCGGGCTTTGGGGACCACAACTGCGGCGAACAGCGGCTCCATTGCCGTAGTGGGCAACAGCTTTAATGCTGACGGGCGCGCCTCGGGTTACGCCGTAGATATCGCCGATTCAGCAACCTTCTCCAACACCGGGAATATTTACATCGGCAGCACGCCGATTACCGCGACAAAAATCGCTACGCCTGTGCTCATGGTCGGCGGCGCACAACAGTCGGCAGGGATTCATACCAGCAGTAGTGGAGCCGTCACTAACAACGGGATAATTACTCTTGGTGCGCAAACCCGCAACGCCGTAGGCATATTGGTAGCGGGTGCGACAGGGCCGGTAATAAATAGCGCGACCGGTGTAATAAACGTATTTGGTGAGTTAGCGGGCGGCGCTGCGGCGGCTAACTACGGGCTATCGGTTATCGATACCAGCAACGTAACGAATAGCGGTCGTATTAATGTTTTTGGCGATAACAATGCTGCCATCAACGTACTTGCCTCGACCAGAACTGCAACGGTCACGTCCACAAATACGGGTGTGATTACCGTTGGTGCAGCCGGAGATACCGGTGGCAGTGACAGCAACCCGGTCACCTATCGTAACTACGCGGTGTTTGCTGAAGGCGTGCAGGGTTCCCAGGCGACCGCCGATGTCAACTCAGACATTAACTTGTTTGCCGCCGGAGCCATTGGTGCACACGCACGAGGCAGCGCCACGATTAATGTCGGTTCAGACGCCTCATTAACCTTTAATAACACCAACCAAATTGGCTATTACGCCTACGGCCAGGCTGCCAAAATTAATCTTTCCAATGCGGTGATTAACGATAACGGCCAGGCACATTCCACCCTGTTTTTAATCGACCACGGCGCCACATTTAACGGCGACTCAGGCAGTGGCGGCGCATATCAGCTCACCGTCACCGGCGATAGCTCCATTGGCGTATTCGCCCACGGGCGCGATGAGGGCCCTGACGGAAAAATGGGTACTGTCGACGATGTACCTTCCACACTTGATACAGGTACTGCAACCATCACGGTTGACGGTGAAAAAGCCGTGGGTGTGAAAGTCGCAGGTGGTGCGACAGGGACGATTAACAACGGCGGGATTATCCTGAACCACGACAACACTACCGGCGTGGTGGTGGATGGGCGGATTTACACTATCGATGGCAACATTGGTTCGGCGGGCGATGCGCTTCCAACATTGGTCACGTCAGACGTCACGTTAACATCCGGTGTGTTACAAAGTGGCATCACCGGTTATGACGTTTCTTATAAAGGCGAGGTCACGCTCAACGGTGCGGGCATCGACCTTAACGGTAATAACAGCACAGGTATGCTCTTGCACGACGGGGGGATCGGTACTAATAACGCCCCTATTACCGTATCCGGCGCGAATAATATCGGTGTACACATTCAGAACCAGGGCACGCTGGATAATACGGGAGCGATTAATGTTTCCGGCGCCACGGGCAGTGGCAACGTGGGGGTTAAAGTTCAGGGCGCGGGGGCGCTGGTTGAACGATTGGGCAGCGTCACAGCCGACGGCGGCCTGGCGGCAGTTCAACTGATAGACAACGGTGCAACACTCACCATTGACGGCACAGGAAACCAAATTACCGCCAGCAAAGGCGCAGACGGTATTCGTATGGACGCTGGTGCGGCGTCCCTCACCGCCAACAATACGGTGATTGATATTTCTGGCTCGGGAGCCGGGATTAACAACAACGCGTCCACTTCAAATATCAATTTAAACACGGTCACCATCAACGCTTCGGACGGCCCGGCAATTCGCACCGCAGTCACCTTTAACGCCGAAGGGAGCGGAAATATCCTTAATGTTTCCGGCAGCGGCGCGGGCTTTGCTTTTGAACAAGCCGATGGCAGCAATACCACGGGTGATCTCACCATCGGCACCGGTTATACCATCAATGTGACAGGCACAACCGGCTCTAACGGTAATGGTATTCTGGCGAAAACTGATGGTGCGGTGACATCAGGTGCCAACATCACCGTTGGTGCAAACGGCGGTGCTGCAATCTCGGCCATTGATGCCAATGCGGTGACCAACAGCGGCAATATTCAGACCAGCGGCGGCGTAAACAGCAGCATTCTGGCCACCAATGCCGCAGCTTTCACCAACACTGGAACCATTAATTCCACCAGCACCACTAACGCACAACCGCTGATCCTCATTAACGGCAGCGCTGCGGCGCGTACCGTTCTTAATAGCGGAACGATTACCGATAGCAGCCCAGGCTCGATTGTGATTGATGCCAGCGGCAGCGCTAACAATACCATTACTAATCAGGGCACATTGAGCGCCGCCAATAATACGTCGACGGCGATTTTGTCCGGTAGCGGCAACGATTTAATTACGCTTAATGGCGGAGCAACAACGGGGCTAATTGCTGCGGGCAGCGGCGCTGACACCTTCACCTGGAACAGCGGCACCTTCAACGGCGCGGTAGATTTCGCGGGGGCCGATGGCAATGACAAAGCGCTGATTGGCAACGTTGACCTTGGTGCAACTCGCCACATTCTCAGCGAAGGTGGCAGTAATAGTCAGTTGACGCTGACCAATACGCACCTGTGGAATGGCGGTGCGGGCCCAACGCTTATTGGTTCACTGCCAGCAGATAACGTGGCGACGGCAACCAATATCGGCACCGGCTGGAGCAACTTAACGGTTAGCGGATCGCAGGCCAATGTCCGCGTTATCAACGACTTGTTGTTATCCGGCACGTCTTCTATTGCGGTGACTGATGGCGGCACATTGCGCACCGGCGATAACCTGGTTACCGCGAATAACGCCACCATCAATAACTACAACATCGCAACCGACGGTGCGGCAAGCCTGGTTGTTTTCGACGGAACATCGGCATCACAACTATATACGGGGATCATCAGCGGTACTGGCGGGCTGCAACGCGCGGCAGGCGGCACCACGATCCTGACCGGCGAAAACACCTATAGCGGCAATACGTTAATCGACAATACGAGCACGTTGCAGCTTGGTACTGGCGGCACGGCAGGTGCACTTTCGGCGGCCACCAATATCATTGATAACGGCATTTTTATCATCAACCAGTCAGACACCGTTAACCTTGGCGGGGTTATCTCTGGCAGCGGTGAGTTTCATCAGATTGGCACTGGAGTGACGCGGTTAAGTGGAGCCAATACTTATCAGGGCGTAACCCTGGTAAACAGTGGCACTTTGCTGGTGAACGGCAATCAGTCCACCGCGACAGGTGCTACTACCGTTGCCAGCGGCGCAACGCTTGGCGGTTCGGGCACCATTGGCGGCGACGTCACTTTGGCCGACAACACCACCTTAACGCCGGGTGACGGCGGCACTGGCACGCTGGCTATCAAAGGCGATTTAACGCTGGCGCAAAGCACCAACAACCAGTTTGAATTGGGCCAGGCATTTACACCAGGCGGGGCATTAAACGACCTGGTGACCGTGGGCGGTAATTTGACGCTGGACGGCGACCTGAACGTCACCACCTCAGCAGGGGGTATTTTCGCACCAGGCCTATACCGCCTGTTCGAATACGCCGGTTCGCTCATCAATAATGGACTGGATATTATTTCGCTTCCGCCAGGCAACTCCGCGATTTACTCCGTACAGACCACGGTGCCAAATCAGGTAAACCTGGTCCAGGGTTTTGCTCAAGAAACCAATAATCTGCAGTTTTGGGACGGCGATGATATTACGAAGCATGGCGCTACCGGCTTTGAAGGCAATGGCGTGGTCGACGGTGGCAATGGGGTATGGAGTTCTAGCTCTGGGGTAAATAATAATAAATGGACATTCTCCACCGGGTTCGGTAACGCACCGTGGCAACAACATGCGTTCGCCATTTTCCAGGGTACCGGCGGTACCATACTGGTGGACAATAGTAACGGCGAAGTCATCACCAAAGGCATGCAGTTTGATGCCGATGGCTATTCGCTGGTTGGCGGTACGCTGAATATCGCCCGCACTATCAATCAAATTCCTTCAGTCAATTATGTCAGCCAGGGTGAGACTCTCGCGGCTGCTTATTTCGGCATACGTGTTGGCGCAGGAAGTAGCGGCGGGAATATCACCACCACTATTAATACCGATCTGCACCAAAATAGCGCATTTGATATTCTGAAACTGGTCAAGCTCGACCCTGGCCGCCTGATTTTAACCGGCAATAATGATTACGAAGGTGGAACCGAAATCTATGCCGGTACGTTGAACGTTTCAACGGATGCCAATCTTGGGAAGGCGGGTACATCAGTTCTGATCAACAACAACTCCGCGCTGCAAATTGGCGCGGATTACACCACCACGCGCCCTATCTTCCTCAGTGAAAATGGCGGCGGGCAGTTAGATCTTTATGGCCATACCTTTACACCAGACGGGGTCATTGGCGGGCTTGGCGGCCTGACGGTGAAAGATACCTCAACCGGCACCGACAACAGTAATCTGGTGTTGAATAACGCCACCACGTATCAGGGTGCAACCACCATCACCGGTAAAGATGGCAGCGCACAAGTGGTGGTGGATGCCAATGTCACTGGTGCATTAGGCCCGGATGCCAGCGCTCTGACAGTTAATCACCAGGCCACATTAAACTTCAATAACAGCGCGACAGCCCAGACGCATACCGTGGCACTTGATGACGCAACGCTTAACTTTACCGGCAGCGCATCGGCGGCAAATAGCACTCTCAACGCCGCCAATGGCGCGCTGATTAATCTTGGCGATACAACGTCTGGCGGTGCCGCACTGATTAACCTTGCAGCCGGAACGCAGTTGGATCTGAGTGGACAATCCAACGCGGGTAGCTCGACGGTGACAAACAACGGGCTGGTCACTTTCGCAGATAACGCACAGGCGCAGAACGCGGTGATTGCCAACAATGCAGGCGGCGTGGTGAATCTTGCAAACTCCGCCAGCGGCACCACCATCGGCTCGCTATCGGGTGCGGGTAACGTTGAGCTTGAAGGCAAAACGTTGAGCAAAGGTTCGCTGAACCGTAATGATTCGATTAGCGGGGTGATCAGCGGCGCGGTCGGCGTATTGAGCAAAATTGGCAACGGTATTTTGACGCTGACCGGAGACAACACGTACACCGGCCAGACCACGGTGCAGCAAGGCACATTGCTGGTGAATGGTAACCAGTTGGCGGCGACGGGAGATGTGAACGTCAGCGCCCTTTCCACTCTTGGCGGCGCGGGTGTCACTGGCGGAAAAGTGACGGTTGCCGATAACGGGCATCTTGCTGCGGGAGCTGATTTAGCCAGTGTCGGCGTGTTGACCTTAGGCGGATTAACGCTGAATCAAAATTCCCAGGTGGATTTCCAGTTCGGCCAGTCGTTTACCGCAGGCGGCACGCTGAACGACCTGGTGAATATCAACGGCGACCTGAATCTCAACGGCAAACTTAATATCACGCAAACCCCCGGCGGCACTTTCGATGTCGGGGTTTATCGCGTGTTTAACTACACCGGCAGCCTGACTGACAACCTCATGGATATCGGTGCCGCACCGGATGCGGCAGACGATCTCTACGTTCAGACCTCTATTGCGGGCCAGGTAAACCTGGTCAACCGTACCGGCGTGATCCTGCGCTTCTGGGACGGCAACCTCACCACATCCAAAAACGACAGCGAGATTAACGGCGGCGATGGCGTGTGGCAAAACAGCCACGGTAACGATAACTGGTCTACGGATGTCACCACGCCGGACGGACGTTTTAACGCGCCATTTAGCGACGGTTCATTTGCAGTATTCGGCGGTGAAAAAGGCACGGTCACGGTGGATAACGCTCTCGGCGAGGTGCTGGTCAGCGGGATGCAATTTGCCACCGACGGTTACGTGATTAACGACGGCACGATAACCACTAACACCGCAGACACGCAGATTCGCGTGGGGGATGGCACCGCACCTGGGGCAAACTACATCGCCACCATTAACTCGGTTATCGCGGGCAGCGGCGGCATAAACAAAACTGACATCGGAACACTGCTGCTTAACGGCAACAATACCTACGCGGGCGGCACAACAGTCAGCGGCGGCACATTGCAGGTTTCCAGCGATAACAACCTCGGCCAGGCCGGAACGGGAATTACGCTTAACGGCGGGACATTCCGCTATGGTGCAGCGTTCGATACTGCCCGCGCGGTGACGCTTGCAGCAAACGGCGGCACCGTCGATACCAACGGCAATAACGTGACGTTGCTCAGTTCAGTAGGCGGCAGCGGTGCGCTGACCAAAGCCGGACTCGGCACGCTAACGCTCAGCCAGGACAGCACTTACACTGGCGATACCACCATCAGCACCGGGAATCTGCAACTCGGTACGAGCGGCACACAAGGCAGCGTTATCGGCAATATTATTAATAACGGTGTGCTGCAAATTAACCGCTCCAATAGCTTAACGCTGGGCGGTAACATTTCCGGCACTGGCCAACTCTGGCAGCAAGGTTCTGGCACCACCTTTCTTGCGGGCAGCAATAACTATCAGGGGGTTACGCTGGTAGAAAGTGGCACCCTGAAAGCTCAGGGGGCAAATAAATTCAGCGCGGTTTCAACGCATATTGTCAGTAGCGGTGCGACGCTGGATACCGGTGGTGATAACCAGACCGTTGGCGCACTGGCAAACCAGGGCACGGTGAATCTGCGTGGCGGTGATGTGGGATCGACACTCACAGTAAATGGTGATTATGTCGGGCTTAACGGCGTGCTGAAAATTGCCGCACAACAACACAGCCCAGGCGTTGCCGACCGGTTAGTGATAAACGGTGGTGCTGCTACCGGTAGAACATTGCTGGATATCGACGTCAGCCAGCTAGGAGAACAAACCGAAGGCAACGGTATCGCGGTGGTGGAAGCCATTAGCGGCGCGACAACCACTGCGCAAACCACCAAAGACGCATTTACTATTGGCGCGGATCATCTTGAAGCGGGTGCCTGGGAATACCGTTTGTTCGCCGGAGACAGCCAGGAACAAGGTGAAGACTGGTTCCTGCGCACCAACTATCGCCCGGAAGTGCCTATTTTTGTCACCGTCGCGTCAACCATTCGCCAGGCAGATTTAGCCGTTTTGGGTACATTGCACCAACGCGTGGGCGACGAGCAGCCGTGGAATACCACCGTAGCGCAAGACAACGACCAGCGTTTCTGGGCGCGTTACATCACGCAATCTACCCATCAATCCTTTAACGATGCCACTGGCTCACAGGCCGATTCACAGATTAACGGCATGCAGATTGGTTTTGATTTGTATGTGGATGAAGACTGGCGCGCCGGGATGTACACCTCGATTGTCGATAACGACACCAGTATTCAAGGGGCAAACTCCGGTGGCTATGGCACGGCAGGTTATAACTCTACCCTGTCGACCTATGTCGGCGGTTATGCGACTTACACCGCACAAAGCGGTTTCTACGTCGATAACGTGTTGCAGTACGGCAATCACAGCATCGATTTGAAGAACTCACAAAATCAAAATACCTACAGCCCGGACGGCAACAGTTTTGTCGCCTCGGTTGAAACGGGTTACCCGATTCTCTTTGGCGATACCACCTGGTTTATCGAACCGCAGGCGCAGCTCATCTGGCAGCACAGCGATTTTGACAGTGTCATTCTGGAAGGTGATGCGAAAACCAAAGCGTCCATTGATGCAGACGATGCGATTATCGGCCGCATTGGTGCGCGCCTGGGTGCTGAATATGAAACCGGCGTCGGCAAGATAAAACCTTATGTGCGGGTGAACCTGTGGCAACAGCTTTCCGACGGGCAGGATAACGCGACGTTTGAGAACACCACAAATAACGCAGGAAAATCAGTGTTAACGGCGGATCAGCAATACAGCAGCACGGAAGCCGCCGTGGGTGCCACCTGGACTATCGCCAAAAATGCCGAGGCTTATACCGAAGTGGGTAAAACCTGGAGCAACGGCGGCAGCGATACCAGCATCAGCAATGATTTTGGCGGATCGATTGGTATGAAGATTCGTTTCTGAGTTTTTTGCCTGAAATCCAACAAAAAAAGCCCTGGTGCCATTTATGCACCGGGGCTTTTATTTGGTGCTGTTAAACTCAGAAAGCAATGAACGGCTCTCAGCCGGCCAGACATGAAGATAATGGGCAAAGAAGGGAGAAATAAGGAACATCACAAAGAAAATAATTTTAGTCAGATGATAAATCATTGAACCGCGCTCTGGTTATTGGCTCTTGGGTTATTGGCACTTGAGTTTTCATTGAGAATAGTAATACCCTAACCAAATATAACAATAAAAACTAACTTTCTATTTTTTCGAATAACCCCATTACCCGTGTGAATATGAAACCAAAAAATCGACACAAAATCTTAACATGATGATATACGTGTAAATTAATTTATAAAAACGAAAGGGGAAGATAATCACAACCTCATTTAACTTTACGTTCTAAAAATTAGAATACTGTATTTCATTGCATTTTCTCTATTTGAAAATTAGATTGAATGGTACTGACAGGAAAATAAAGGGAAATCATACTATTTTACATTTCCTTATTTGCAATGGGGATCGATGTATTCGTGCAATTTTTAGATGGTTTACTCTCTTCGGTATCACCATGAACAAGTCACGCACGTCTATATTTAAAATAAAATACTGAAAAACAACATCGGTGTTATCTCCGAAATTTTTCAGTCTTACTCTATCGGCTAATATCGCGGAATCACCCCCTCCCTGAACAGCTAAAACAAAAAATATTAATTCACTGCGGGCTAGATATGAAAATTGATTTTAACTCATTAGTTATACTTAATGCAGTTGTGGAAAGTGGTAGTGTCTCCGTGGCTGCACAAAGGCTCTCCATTTCACCCTCGTCCGTCACCTACGCGATTAATAAACTGCGCCGTATGACAGATAATCCTATTTTCACCCGCTCTAAAACAGGTGTAAAACCGACAACATTGGCTCATGAGTTGAACACGCGTTACAAAAAAACGGTTCTCATGATCAACGAAGGGTTAGGGTTCACTAATGAAAATAATCATTCAAATGTCTCCAAAACCATAACGATTAGCACTTACACCTATATTGAGTTGTGGATTTCGCAGATGACCCTGAATAAAGAGAGCGTGCTTAACAATGGCATACTCAATTTCCTGACCCATCCTTCGACCAACGAAGATCGTTTGATGAAGTTACGCAATCGGGAAGTCGACATCGATATTGGCGCACAGCTCCCTAACGATCCGTCCATCGTCTCTTATCGTTTGTTCAGTTCTGAATTTAAAGTGATGGTAAGCAAAAATCATTCAACGATTACCGATACTCTCACGACCGAGGACTGGACAAATAACAAGCACATCACCTGGAATAGAATCAACAGCGAAACCTCTTCCATGATGGGCGATGCGCAAATTATTGAGGAAATGCTGGAGCGAGAAACGCATATTACTTCAGATTCATCTCTCAATATGATGATGATGTGTGCGCACAGTGACTCTCTGATGTTGATTCCGGAATATTTCTGCTGCTGTATTGGAGAAGTATTGCCCGTTAAGTTTTTCAATATTCCGTTCCCAAATAGCATGGAGTCTTCCCTGTATGTGCATGCTCATACCACCTCTCTGAAAGATACCGTGGTAAACGGCTTTTTGGATGCCATCAGACACTACAATTGCTAATGAATTGAACTCAGTTTTTTAGTCAAGGCAAGCTGGAAATTTCCAATATCCTGTTTATAGTCATATAAATGTATTGGTGTATGGAAGACAGGGTTCGAAAGCAATGAGCAATGAAAAGATTGAGCTAAAGTCCCTCAAAATCCTTAATGCCGTACTAGAAAACAAGAGCGTTACAGCTGCTGCAGAAATGCTGGCTATGTCACCCTCTTCAATCACGTATGCTATTAACAAATTGCGTGATATCACCACCAATCCTATCTTTACTCGAGCAAAAGGAGGCGTTGTCCCCACAACGCTTGCACTTGATTTAAACTCGCGCTATGTCAAAGCCATGTCGCTCATTAACGATGGGCTAGACATAGGGGCACAAAATTCTGAAAGCGATTTCAACAAAGAAATTATTATCAGCACTTATACTTTTTTTGAGTTTTGGCTTTCCATGTCTTTGCTGAACAAAGAGGTACTCAGGGATGAAGGTATCGCTTTGAAATTTGTCCCTCACCCTCTCACGCAGGAAGAACGGACCAGTAAATTACGTAATCGGGAAGTGGATATTGATATCGGCACCGAACTTCCTCGGGATAGTGCTATCACCGTTTACAGTCTGGTCAGCACCAATACGGTGGCAATGGTCAGCCAACAACATCCGAAAATAAAAAATCACCTCACGATAGAAGACTGGCATAGCTACGACCATATTATCTGGATGCGGGAGGAATATGGCATGGCAAATATGCTTGGGGATGCTATTACACTAAAAGAAGTACGCGAGCATAGGAATGTTCTTGTGAGCACGACATCATCGTTGAATATGATGATGCTCTGCGCACACAGTAACAACATCATGATCGTGCCGCGTTTTTTTGCAGAATTTTTAAAAACTGTTTTGCCAGTAAATATATTTGATATCCCTTTCGATGTTAACATCAACTCCGATTTTTATTTACATTTCCACAACCAGTCACTGGGTAACATTCATATTAATAAAATATTTAGTGAGATTAATAAACTTGTTGGTAAGTAAAAACCACTCACACAGTGGCGACCCTCGATTAAAAAGTGTTAATTTCTATAAAATAACTGCCATACAATCACACGCCACCCTAATTAATCAGCATACAAATAAAACAAAAACAACCAATTTAAATACTCACTTTATCTTTTTAAATCAGCAAGTTAGAAAATAGTCATTCTTGAAATAAAATTCACCCGCACTATGGAAATAAGAAAATAATAGTGATTTTCGATTTATAAAAAGTACTTTTCTAATTACAGTGCAGAAACTTATAAGAAAAGTAAGTATAGTTATTTCCATCGGTGGATGAGGTGGCGTTCAAACATAGTGCCTCCACATTTGTGGCCGACATTAATGGCTGTGTTATCCAGACATCGCCAATTTAGAAAATTTGAAATCATCCATTTAATATTTATATGAGGTTTTATGAAAAAGTTAATTATTGCTACTGCTATCACTACTTCCCTGCTGTCTGTTTTTTCAATGAATGCAAATGCTGCACCTAACACCGGTATTATTAAATTCAGTGGTGCAATCTCAGCAGCTACTTGTGAAATGAACGTTGTAGTAGACGGCGTGGTTTCCCCAACAGGTGTTGTAGATCTGGGTGTTTATGATGCTGATACCGTAAATACTGGACTCGCTTCCGCTCCGGGTGCGTTTGGTACTGCAAAAGCCGTATCTCTGGTTCCTGACGCAGCAACATGCGCTGGAGACCCTACGGGTGCTACCACTGCAGTGAAAATTGATGCTTCTCAAACTGATGCAACCAATACCAGCGTTGTGACTTCTGCTGATACTACAACAACTAACGCAGGCGTTTTATTTACACTGGCTGACGATACAGCTGTTGTTAACGTCGGTACGGTTACCCTGGAAACCACCGATTCTAATTTAGATGCGACTACTGGCTCTATCAAATTTAAAGTTCAGCCTTTCGCTGTTACAGACACCGTTGCTGCTGGTATTATCGGTGGTTCAGTGTCATATACCGTTGCATACCTGTAATATTTAATAAGTAAATCACCCAATCTAATATTATTGAATATTAAATAAGCTGCTTGCGCACTTAATTTAAGCTGCGCGATTATTTAATAAAGTCATTACATTGGGTGAGCCCTCGCCTTTATCAAGTCAATTCCATTATTTATCTCCGGAAATATTTCATGAAAAGCCTTTATTTAACCTGCATTGGAATTTCACTAGCATCCACGAGCTTTAGCTCATTTGCCAATGACGGCGAAGCTTTTAACATGGAGTTTATAAATGGCAAATATGACCGTTCTTCTATAGCGCAAGCGCTAGATAAAGGCATAAACCAAAATGCAATCTATGCCGTACAAGTTAACGGTGAATTTATTGGTAATATCTACTTCAGTCACCAGGATAATGAATTAGTTATTAACAATGAATTTATTAAGTCTGTCTCACCATTACTTACCAAAGATATGCTGGGTAAGATGCGAATTAAAATGCGTCTGAGTCATGATGATAAAGACTATAAATTTGAAGAGAACACGAGTCAGTCAACCCTTGAAATTTGGTTTAATGACGATGTGATAAAACGCGATAAAAATGATGATATGCCACTGGCAGAATCTATCAACGCAGCGTTGCTAAATTACAGCCTCAGTAATAGTTATTATAAAAACCGTGATACCGGGGAAACACAATCGTCGTTGCCTTTTAATGGCCACGTTATCTTAGGCTGGGGTGATTTCCCGATAAACCTGGATGTTTCCAGCCCTGACTTGCTGAAAGAAGGTTTGAGTACCGATAATCTTAGTATTTCACACCTTCTTCCTGCAATTAGAAGCGAAGTATCTGCAGGGCAGACATACAGTAGCAGTCGCTACGCAGAAGGATTCAGTTTCACCGGCGCGCAGTTGCATAGTGTCGATCAGTTGCTGAGCCGCCGCGAGCGCTATTACACACCTAGTATTCGTGGCCATGCCAACACAAACGCCACTGTTGAGGTATATCAGCAAAATCGACTGCTCTATAGCAAGACTGTTGCTGCTGGTGACTTCGTCATCGATGAATTACAGGGGCTTTCAAACCAGACGTTACGCGTGGTGGTGAAAGAAGCTAATGGCTCCGAACGTACTTTTTATTATGAAAATACAGTTGTACCTGGGCTATTGACCCCGGGTACGCACACCTACGAAATCAACGGTGGTCGCTATCGTTTTGGCGATAATCAGTTAGGTGACAACTTCGTTTCTGGGGAGTTTTCCTACGGTCTAAGTTGGTTCACACCTACAGTGAGCTCCATATTGTCCAACAATTACCGCGGCGTAACGGTTGGTTCTGCTTTTCCGCTGCAAGCGCTGGGAGCGCTAGGTTTTTCAGTTGCAGGTTCTTCGTTCACACATAATGGGAAGGAAGACAAAGGTCAAAGCTACGGAGTGAATTACGCCAAATATATGAGCAATGGCGTCAACATTCAGCTTGCGGGTTACCGATACTCTACGCGCGACTACTACTCGTTCAATGATGCAATGAATGTTAAACGTCAAGATAATGAGGATAATCGTAGTAGCATTCGGAACCGTTTTACGGCGACTTTATCGGGACAGGAACCTCTTCTGGGTAACCAGGTATCGTTCAACTTCATGCATGATCAGTACTGGCGTAACCAACCGGGGAGCACAACCTATTCCATTAACTATGGTGGTTATAACCGTTACTTTAACTATAACGTTTCTCTATCTAAAGCTTATACCCAAGACATGGAATCCGATTCCTCCATCTCTTTGTATGTGGAAATTCCATTCGGCACCAGTAATAAGAGTATTTATACCCGCTATAATAAAAACTCTGGCAGTAATACTACTGAAGTGGGTCTAAATAGTTACGACGGGCGTAACAATTATAATGTTTCTGCGTCGCACGATAGCGCAGGCAACCAAAACTATGCATCGGGCAGTTATGGTCTAAACAACGATCGTTACAATGCACAGCTTAATGGTAGCGTCGGCAGCAATTCGATGACCGCATCAGGCTCAATTAGCGGTACGTTAGCAGTGGCCGAGTGGCGTCTACTGGCGTCAAGCAGCCAGACTTCGACAATGGCCGTAGTGAAATTGCAGGGTGCTGAAGATGCGACTATTAACGGCGTTAAAGCGCAAGGCAACGGTTACGCACTTATACCGCTTAACGACAGTTATGATTCGCAAGACGTCTCGGTTGATACTTCATCACTCAGCAACAATGTGCTGTTAGATCGTTCAATGCTGCAAGTGCGACCAAAACGTGGAACCGTCGTAAAAATAGACTTCTCGGTAAAAAAAGTTAAGTACATCAAAGCAGCATTGATGGATAAGAATAATGAACCCGTGGGCTTCGCTGCTGTTATAACGAATAAAACTACAGGTGAAGAATATTACATGGGTAATCAAGGCGGTCTTTTATTACGACTGGCAATCGATCAAGGTACTGATCTTGTGGATGTTGGTTTAACTAATGCAGCTTCGGGTTGTAATTATGTGGTGCCCGCCAGCACCATTAAAAAACACATGTCAGAAGATTTTATAAATGTAGGAGAATTAAAATGTTTAAAATAATCACTCAATTAACATTGAGCCTGGGACTTATGTTGAGTGTGACACAAAGCCACGCGGCATTTTCTCTTAACGGTACTCGCGTCATACTTAATGAACAGTCATCATCATCGGTTGTTGTATTCAACCATGCGTCAGCACGTTACGGTATGCAGGCTTGGGTGGAAGATGCAAATGGCAAAGACCCAGGTAAAGCCCTGGTAGTCACACCCAATTTCCAGGCGATTGATGGCCAACAAAAAGCCGTATTACGCTTGCTGTCGTTCACACCACCAGGCAATCAAGAGCAAATGTATTATCTGGATGTGCAAGAAATCCCACCAAAACCAACTGATAACGGCCATAGCCAGCTATCGATGGCAGTCCGAACCAAAATCAAAGTCATTATCCGTCCAACAGCATTGGTGGCCACACGTAAAGATGCTGAAGATAAAATACAAGTCACACGAAACGGGCAAGGGTTAACGTTTAAAAACCCAACACCATACTATTTCGCAATAACGAATGTTAAGGCCGGTGACAAAGTTTTTACTAAAACGCCTTTAGGGACATTTGCGCCATTTAGTACCATTGAGATGAAAAATATCAGCAGCTCCGCGTCCGCGATTTCTGTGAGTTATCTGAATGATTATGGTGCTACCCAAACGGCAAATCTAAAAATCCAATAAACCGGGATACCTGCTGTAAGGCATTCATGCAGGATTGAAGACTTAAAAGGAGTAAACATGAAACTTCCCGTTATTATTCTGGCGCTGTTTCTGGCAGGTTTTTCATCACTTATTTATGCAGCAAGTTGCACAGGTGTCGCAGTCAGCCACTGTAAAATGTCAAACCAGGTTACGACATATACGCCACGCGAGAATCTTTCCAACGCTCTCGCTGATGGTACGGTTATTGGTGACTCTACACTGTCCTTTGATTATGTATGTTATGTTCCTTCAAGTTCTGACCGTTATCTTATCCTCGGCATCGCCACAGAAACGTCCTCACTGGGGGCTGGTAGTAAACAGTACAAAACAACTACCGCCGGTGTGATTTTGCAGACTGATGGAAGAGGACAAGTCGGCGGTGTTTATGATCGTATAGACCTCGGTGTTATTGGACCAAGAACCAATGGTGGCAATATTTGTGTATCAGGTTCAAAAAACGTGAGGATTGGGTCATACGTCAAAAGTGGAACGGTAACAGCGACTAATGGGTTGGCAAGATTAGATTTTTCGCCAAGTGCCAATTATGTCAGCGCGCTATACAACACCGGCCCGCCAACGACGATAATGGATGTTTATAGCGCCCCTACGCCGATCCCTATTGGTACGGCAACTTGTATATTAGATGGAAACATTAAAAATGTTGATCTGGGCGTGCTGACGAGTAACCAATTTTCTGGTGTCGCTTATGGTGCGGTACCTAAAAATTATTCTCCGGTTAATTTTTCCTTATCATTTACATGTGAAGATGAAAGAGGGTTTACAGCCGATATTTCACTCGATGGCATAAGTGATGGTCAAAATGGCTATGCTACTGATAATGAAAACATTGCAGTGATCATACAAGCAGCGGATGGATCGCTATATAGCCCAGGAGCAAAAGTGGGCTCAGTCAATATTAATACTAGCGGGCATAGCTCATCTCCTTTGCAACTGAAGGCTTACCCAACTATATTAAACGGTACTGCCCCATCTGCCGGATTGTTTACCTCGTCAGTTAATATTTATATTACTTATCAGTAATCGGCATTTAGTGCTTCGATAAAATCATAAATGAAACAGGTTCGGGGACTGACTTTACCTGGACCTGTTTTACAAACCAATTATTCCGATATCATATTATTTTCAAAACACATAACAAATCGATATAACATCCGAACGACTTACTATAATAAGCAGTTCGGATGAACAAGGGCAACCAAAGTACATGTAATGACAGAAAATTATTTAGTCTATTATATCCGTCGCTTTTGCCGATAAGAGTGTCGAGTAAATAACCCCACCCAGGATTCCGCCAAGCACCGGTGCAACCCAGAAAAGCCAAAGCTGCTGTAACGCCCAGGTTCCCTGGAAAATCGCCACGGCAGTGCTGCGCGCCGGATTAACCGAAGTGTTGGTCACCGGAATACTGATCAAGTGAATCAGAGTTAATGCCAGGCCAATGGCTAGCGGTGCAAAACCCGCAGGTGCACGGCCATCCGTCGCGCCCATAATAACAATCAGGAAAAAGGCCGTGAGTACCACTTCTGCAATCAGCGCCGCCATCATCGAGTAGCCTGCTGGTGAGTGTTCGCCATAACCGTTAGATGCAAACCCTTCGACAGCATTGAAATCTGCCTTACCGCTGGCAATTAGATAAAGTACCGAGGCCCCTGCAATCCCACCGACTACCTGCACAATGATGTACTGAGCCACGTTTATCGCTTCAAAACGACCGCCAGCCCATAGCCCAATGGTCACTGCCGGGTTGAAGTGACCACCAGAAATATGACCGACAGCGTACGCCATGGTGAGCACTGTTAAACCAAAGGCCAGAGACACACCGACAAAACCAATACCTAACTCGGGATAAGCAGCAGAGAAAACAGAACTTCCACAACCGCCAAATACCAACCAAAAGGTACCCAGCATTTCTGCCATTAATTTTTTAAACATTGCAAAACCTATTTAATTTAAAATACCAGACTTTAAAAATTGAAATTTAAACAATTAAAAAACCATCGCTATTTCAATAAGATAAAAACCAAAATAAGAATACGAAACATTAATAATAATGGCAATGTAAAGCACTTGTTTACTGAGCATTGTGGAGTCTTTTTTATTTATTAAAAACCACTCACCCTCTGCTGAACACCATTAAGTGAAAATAGCTTTTTAAGTGCCACCGGTTGCATATAAATATAAAATCGACAAAACAATTAAAAAAACACCCAGAATGTTTTAACACTAATACCACAGGAAAGATCAAATGATAGATGTCGTAATTTATAGCAAAAACACCTATCTTGGTGCAGGTTTGACTGCACTATGTAGCGTGTTTATTCAACCACGCGGTACTACTGTACAACATTTTCAGTCTTACTTAGCGGCGTTACGTGCAGCAAAGACAGCAAGGTTTATTTTTTTTGATGAGTGTGATGGTATTATTGAAAGCAGAAGAAAACTTTATTTAATTAAAAAGACAAACCCGGAAATTAAAATATTCTCATTAACTACTGGGAAAGAGTTCGACTTTAACATAATGGTCAGAAAATATATCGTCAAAAAAAATAGCTTTAAATATAGCAGCCTATCCGCAATGAGCAGAGTTATACAGGGCATTAAATACTCCAGACCGGCGTTAGACTGCGATATCGATTACTCAGACAAAGCGAAAATATACCAATGCACTCTCCCGGCACTGACTGAACGAGAATCTCTGGTACTGAAGCTGATAATGAAAGGAACCGGCAATAGTCAAATAGCAACGTTGCTCGATATCGCACCTAAGACCACCAGCGGCCATCGTAGAAGCCTGTTCCGTAAAATGAATGTTCGCACCGTTGCCGAACTTTTTGACTATATGCATTAATTCCTCAGGCAAAAAGCCATACATTTTCCCAAAAAGTGCCAGAATGATACACAAAAGGTAAAAACCCCTCCGTTTGGACAAAGATTCTTGTGGAGAAAAGCATGGCGCTTCCCTTCTCTTTATTTCACGCTGAAACTCTTGTGCTGACTGGCTTGCTGCTGGTCAGCCCGCTTAGTTATGCGGCTGATGGCAACCTCATCAGGCAGCGTGCTAATGCGGTTCTGTCACTCATGAGCTACACGGTAGTGCCAGATATTACCGCCAGCGATCTCAATATTGGCAGCGGTAGCAATGAGAAGAACTCGCTTTCCATTACGCAATTTGGCGGCGGTGCCACACTGAGCCAGGAAGTGCCAATCTATCTGGAAGGCACTTTGGGTTACAGCCGCTACGATCCGCAATTTGTCTTCAGCAATGGCAGCGAAAGCCGCAAGATCCCGGTGAAATGGAACAGTCTTACTGCAACTGGTGGTATCGGCTGGGACATAAAGCTGCACACGGATCGATGGGGCGGGAACCTGGTGTTACGCCCGATAGCAAACTTTACGCTGGGTACGATGGCCAGCGATTTACGCATCGGGGCGTACGCGCTCGAACAATATAAAGACGCAGATTTTAAGTTTCTTGATGGAGGCCGTCTCAACGCCTATGGACTGGGTGGCTCGCTGATGCTCGACTACGAGCTATTCTCCAAAAGCCAGGACATTGATGCGGAGCTACGTTATTCCAAACAGCAGCTACGCAGTTTCAATAGTTCGTTTGCCGTTAGCGGCGATGCCACAGCAGACAATTTAGGCCTCTATCTGCGCCGCCGCGCACCAATTTTTGACTTGACGTTATTGGGAAAACCCGTTCGCTATGTCATGGAAGGTGCCCGCACAGAATATCTGGGAGAACAGCGCGGCCTACTCGGTTTCAATAGTCTTAACTCGTTAGGGCTTGGGCTGGAACTGGACAGCAGCAAATATGACGTGGTGATTAGCCGAACACGTCTGGTTGCGCGTTATATGTTTGGCAATAATACGACGGGGTACGGTGTAGGGCTGGCGATGAGTTTCTGAAAGAGGCGATTCTGGCTTGCTGAATATCTGTGTGGTTCTGATTTCCAAAACGAAAAAGGGGTCGCCTTTCGGCAACCCCTTCGAATGTTGGTGGAAGCGTAGAGATTCGAACTCTAGAACCCTTTCGGATCGCCGGTTTTCAAGACCGGTGCCTTCAACCACTCGGCCACGCTTCCAACGAGCCGAACTATAAACATCCTCATACTTCATGTAAAGCACGAATTTGTTCGTTCGCCTGATAAATCATCAAACGACTGTTATTTGAGTAAAACATCAACAATATAAAACAAAAAAGCCCCAGCTTATTTCTAAGCTAGGGCTTCAAATGTTGGTGGAAGCGTAGAGATTCGAACTCTAGAACCCTTTCGGATCGCCGGTTTTCAAGACCGGTGCCTTCAACCACTCGGCCACGCTTCCAACGAGCCGAACTATAAACATCCTCATACTTCCTGTAAAGCACGAATTTGTTCGTTCGCCTGATAAATCATCAAATGCCTGTCATTTGAATAAAACGCCAACGATTTGATTAGTTTAACAACAAATCCGTTGCGGGTTTTACGGCCTGCAACGGACTGGGTATCAATGTTTTTTGATGTACATATCTTTGGTGTAGTAGAAAGCGAGATTGTTTGGCGCATAGCCACCAACAAAAGGCTTCACCAGTTGGGCTAAGACGTAGTGATAGACCGGAATGGCTGGCACGTCTTCCCCCAGTTTGTCCTCTGCTTGCTGGTAGAACTTGCCGCGTTCTGCAACGTTATCTGCTTTCGCAGCATTTTTCAGTGCCTGATCAAAATCTGCGTTGCTGTATTTCGATGTATTCTCGCTATCGCCGGTGCGGAAATTATTCAGGAAAGTAGATGCATCGTCGTAATCCGCGATCCACGCATAGCGAACAACGTCAAAATTGCCGCTGTGCATGGTGTCGAGCATGGTTTTCCATTCCTGATTTTGCAGCTTCGCTTCAACACCCAGGTTTTTCTTCCACATTGAACTTGCTGCAATTGCGATACGTTGGTGTGATTCCGAAGTGTTGTACAAAAGATTAAAGCTCAGTGGGTGGGCTGCGTTATATCCCGCCTCTTCAAGCAATTTTTTGGCCTCTGCAATACGCTTCTCGTGGCTCCAGCTTGCATAAGCTGGTGATTTAAGCTCTACGCCACCAATGTTGCGCTGGCTGATGACCCAGGCAGGAAGTTGCCCCTGGCCTAACACTTTTTCAGCGATGATGTCTTTATCCAGCCCCATATTCAGTGCCCGGCGTACACGGGCATCATTGAACGGTGGCTTGGTAGTATTGAACTCGTAATAATAAGTCGCCAAGTTCGGGGTAACGTGAACCTGGTCCGGAATAGATTTTTTCAATGCGGCGTACAGGGTTTGTGGCACGGTCAAAACGATATCAATTTCACCGGCTTTGTAGCGGTTGATATCTGCTGTTTCAGAAGCAATGGGCAGATAAGTCACCTTATTAATAACCGTGTGGCTATCGTCCCAGTATTGCTTGTTACGCACGCCAACAACTTTTTCGTTCACCACCCACTGCGAAAGCGTGTACGCCCCGCTGCTGACGAAATTACCCGGCTGTGTCCATTTATCTCCGAACTTCTCCACAACCGTTTTATCGACTGGCACCAGAGAGGTGTGCGCAAGCATAGAAAGAAACGCGGCAGTTGGCTGAGTGAGTGTAATTTGTAGCGTCGAGTCATCCAGCGCTTTGATGCCTAATGTATCAGGGGCTTTTTTACCCTCTGCGATGTCTGCCGCATTCTCAAGATGCATGTTGCCCAGATAAGTGCCGTATGGCGACACAGTTTTCGGGTCAACCAGGCGTTGCCAGCTCCAGACCACATCCTGAGCGGTGATAGGCTCCCCATTTGACCATTTAATGCCGGGGCGAAGATGGAACGTCCAAACCGTGTTGCCCTTCTCTTCCCATTTTTCAGCAAGCCTTGGCTCGATAGAGCCATCGTTACGCACGGCCACCAGCCCTTCAAAAAAGTCACTGATGATGGCCGACTCAACACTACTTTCGACTTTATGAGGGTCAAGCGAAGCAGGCTCACTGCCGTTATTGCGCACTAATTCCTGAGTCGCTGCCAGCTCAGTCCCTGCTGGCACGTTAGCAGCCCAGGCACCCGAAATGGCACAGGCCAAACTCACTGCGACAAATGATTTGATAAATGTGATGGGGTTGTTTGCTTTCATTACACACGCCTTATTTGAGTTATTAACGACGGTACGGTTAACACTCTTAGCATCCAGAATGATTAAAGCAATATTTTTCAGCTACATATAAGTCATTTTTATGACGCGTGTCAGGTCTGTAATGTAGACGTGAGCAAGGTAAAGATGGGTAAAATGACTTCCTTGCAATAAAGGACGCCATTATTCTCAGTCACCATATACACCTGTAATAAGAGAGAGTTTCTGAATGGATCGCATCATTACTTCCTCGCGTGACCGTTCGTCACTGCTGAGTACCCACAAGGTACTGCGTAATACTTATTTCCTGCTCAGCCTGACGCTGGCGTTTTCTGCGATTACCGCAACCGCCAGCACCGTGTTGATGCTGCCATCTCCGGGTCTGATTCTGACTCTGGTTGGTATGTATGGCCTGATGTTTTTGACTCACCGTCTGGCGGATAAGCCTACCGGTATTCTTGCAGCTTTTGCGTTCACCGGTTTCCTGGGTTATATCCTCGGGCCAATGCTTAATTCCTTTATTTCTGCCGGTATGGGCGATGTGATTGGCATGGCGTTAGGCGGCACGGCGCTCGTGTTCTTTAGCTGCTCGGCTTATGTGCTGACCACCCGTAAGGACATGTCCTTCCTGGGCGGCATGCTGATGGCAGGTGTGGTTGTCGTGCTGGTTGGCATGGTAGCGAACATCTTCCTGCAACTGCCTGCTTTGCATTTGGCTATCAGCGCGGTGTTTATCCTGATCTCATCCGGCGCTATTTTGTTTGAGACCAGCAACATCATTCGTGGTGGCGAAACCAACTACATTCGCGCAACAGTTAGCTTGTATGTTTCTCTGTACAACATCTTCATCAGCCTGTTGAGCATTCTGGGTTTTGCAAACCGCAATTAATCGCTAGCCAGTTCTATACCAAAGCCTCGCAACTGCGGGGCTTTGTTTTTTCTGAAACAGTAAAATTTGCTACACTGCGCCCAGTTTGTCTGGAGCAAAGAATAATTATGTTGATGTTTGAAGGCCGAGAAATAGAAACCGATGCCGATGGTTATCTGAAAAATAGCCAGGAGTGGAGCGAGCCACTTGCGGAAGTTATTGCCGCAGGCGAAGGCATTACGCTTGCTGTAGAACACTGGGAAGTGGTGAGATTCGTGCGCGATTTTTACCTGGAATTTAATACTTCCCCGGCGATTCGCATGCTGGTGAAAGCCATGGCGAATAAATTTGGTGAAGAGAAAGGTAACAGCCGTTATCTGTATCGATTATTTCCAAAAGGACCGGCTAAGCAGGCAACAAAAATTGCCGGGCTGCCCAAGCCGGTGAAATGTATTTAGTAGCGAATACTAAAATCTGTCCATTGGCGGTCGGGTTGATGCGGCTCAGTCAGCACTTTATCAACCCGAGCACTGCGTGGCCCCCCGGCTTTTAGCCAGGCGATTAATTTTTCAACCTGCCGCGCTTCGCCGCAGGCCAATACTTCAACGCTGCCATCATCCATGTTACGGGCATAACCGGTTAAACCCAGTTTGAGCCCTTCACGCTGGGTGCTGTAGCGAAAACCTACCCCCTGAACCAGGCCGTGGACCCAGGCGAGTGTGCATACTGTGGCCATAACTTCCTCCGTTTCGGGTTCTTGCGTTGCATTTAGCCGGTGTTAACCGGAAAATGACGCCAAATTATTAGCAAGAAAGCATAGCAAATTATGAGTGTACGTTTAGTGTTAACCAAAGGGCGCGAAAAATCTTTATTGCGCCGTCATCCGTGGGTGTTTTCTGGTGCGGTCGCGCGCATGGAAGGCAAAGCTAATCCTGGCGAAACGATTGATGTCGTTGATAGCCATGGCAAATGGTTAGCCCGTGCTGCCTTTTCTCCGTCGTCGCAAATCCGTGCTCGCGTCTGGACTTTTGACGTCAATGAAAGCATCGACATCGAGTTTTTCACTCGTCGTTTGCAGCAGGCGCAGGTTTGGCGTCAATGGCTGGCAAACCGCGATGGGCTGGATAGTTATCGCCTGATTGCGGGTGAGTCTGATGGCCTGCCGGGTATAACGATTGACCGTTTTGGCAATTTCCTGGTGATGCAATTGCTTTCCGCTGGCGCAGAATATCAACGCCCTGCTCTTGTCGCCGCGCTGCAAAATCTCTACCCAGAATGCGCTATTTACGACCGTTCCGATGTGGCGGTACGTAAGAAAGAAGGGATGGAGTTGACGCAAGGCCCGGTCAGCGGCGAACTGCCACCTGATTTACTGCCAATCGAAGAACACGGCATGAAGCTGTTGGTTGATATTAAAGGTGGTCATAAAACAGGTTACTACCTTGATCAGCGCGACAGCCGCTTTGCGACTCGCCAGTATGTGAAAGATAAACGTGTCCTGAACTGCTTCTCTTACACCGGTGGTTTTGCCATTTCCGCGCTGATGGGCGGCTGTAGCCAGGTTGTGAGTGTTGATACGTCGCAGGATGCTTTAGATATTGCGAAGAAAAACGTCGAGCTGAATAAACTCGATCTGAGCAAAGCTGAGTTCCTGCGTGATGACGTTTTCAAACTGCTGCGCAAATACCGCGACCAGGGTGAGAAATTCGACGTTATCGTTATGGACCCGCCAAAGTTCGTCGAAAACAAGAACCAGCTGATGGGCGCTTGTCGCGGCTACAAAGATATCAACATGCTGGCAATCCAGTTGTTGAATCCGGGTGGCATTCTGATGACGTTCTCATGCTCTGGTCTTATGACGACAGATTTATTCCAGAAAATCATCGCTGACGCCGCCGTAGATGCCGGGCGTGATGTACAATTTATAGAGCAGTTCCGACAGGCCGCCGACCACCCAGTGATCGCTACCTACCCGGAAGGGCTGTATCTGAAAGGGTTTGCCTGTCGCGTCATGTAAGTTGAAAAATGGAAACCTGCCCGCATATTCATTGCAGATAGTGTTTCTCAGGAGGTAACTTATGATTGCCAGCAAATTCGGCATTGGCCAGCAAGTACGACATTCTTTGCTGGGTTATCTGGGAGTGGTGGTCGATATCGACCCGGTATATTCTCTGGATGAACCCGCAGAAGATGATCTGGCCGACAATGATGCTCTGCGTAGTGCACCCTGGTATCATGTAGTGATGGAAGATGATAATGGCCGGGCGATGCACACCTATCTTGCTGAAGCCCAGTTAAGTTGGGAGTCACAAGACGATCACCCCGAACAACCGTCGATGGATGAATTGGCGGCTTCGATACGGCAACAGCTTCTGGCACCTCGCCTGCGTAATTAGCAAAAACCCCGCTTTTTCATGAAGCGGGGTTTTTTATTATTTAGCTAAACCCAGGCGTGGGATTTCAATCGCCGGGCATTTATCCATCACCACGTTTAATCCCGCATCCTGGGCCAGTACCGCGGCTTGTTCATTAATTACGCCTAACTGCATCCACAGCGTTTTTGCGCCGATAGCGATAGCTTCTCGCGCCACTTCCCATGCGGCTTCCGAATTTCTAAATACATCGACCATATCGACTTTTTTAGGGATATCCGCAAGTGCGCCGTAGCCTTGCTGCCCTAAAAGGGTTTTACCGGCCACTTTTGGTGACACCGGAATGACTTCATATCCTTGATCCAGCAAATAAGCCATCACCCGATAACTTGGTCGATCGGGTTTGTCACTGGCTCCCACTAGCGCAATTGTTCGGGTGCTTTTTAGAATCGTTTCGATATCTGGCTGTTTCATCACATTCTCCGCAAGGACTCAGTAATCAAAAGTGTATGCCATCCATTACTGACTCACCATCTTTCCCATACGCAGGTAGTAGAGCAATTTTTGGGAATATGTCTATATGTTAATGAACCGCCTTTATGAAAAATTTTGATACATTCAGTAAGGGATGGTCCCATTCGCCCCTGGCCGGAGAAATTGATGAGAACCCTGTTCTTTATCGCAATGTGTTGGACTCTTCTTTTGCCGCATGAATCGTGGGCGACAACCCTGCGTCTGTCCACGGATATCGATTTGTTAGTGCTGGATGGGAAAAAAGTTTCCAGCTCTTTGCTCCGGGGAGCAGATAGTTTGGAACTGGATAACGGCCCGCATCAAATGGTATTTCGGGTAGAAAAAAATATTCGTACCACAACGCGGGAGCAACGCCTTTATATTTCCCCTCCTCTGATCGTGAGTTTCGATACCAAAGAGGTCAACCAGGTCAATTTTAATCTCCCGCGCATTGAGAATGATAAAGAGAGCGACGAGTTTGACCAGGCCCCTCATCTTCAATTGCTTGATGGCAATGCCGCAGTCATTCCATTGAAAATGGATATCTTGCCGGTAAAAACAACGCCGCAGGGAATTGATTACGAGCAGGACACGCAGTTTTATAACAAGGCTGCGAAAACGGCTTCAGTGAAAGGGTTTGCCACCATGATGGCTGATGATAGTGAACTGCTCTCAAAAGCATCTGAGCTTGATGCCCCGTCTCGTCAGTCCGATACATTGACCGAGCAACGCCTGAGATATTGGTTTTTACAAGCGGATAAACCTACCCGTGACCGGTTTCTGCAGTGGGTGAAGGATAACCCTGCGCAATAATTGCCATTCAAATCCCGCATTTTTGTCCCCCTTCTCTTGCAGCATCAGTAACTTCCAGTAATCTGTAGTCAATATAAATCAATCAGGATTATCCAATGGAACTCACTACCCGCACCCTGGCGGAACACAAGCATATTGCGCTGGTTGCGCATGACCACTGTAAAGACGCGTTGTTGAAATGGGTTGAACGCCACAAAGCGACACTTGCTCAACATGTGTTGTACGCAACAGGTACTACCGGGAATCTTATCCAGCGCGGCAGCGGCCTTGATGTGAATGCCATGCTGAGCGGCCCGATGGGTGGCGATCAGCAGGTAGGTGCGTTGATTTCCGAAGGGAAAATTGATGTACTGATTTTCTTCTGGGACCCGCTCAATGCCGTTCCACACGACCCGGACGTTAAAGCCTTACTGCGCCTGGCAACAGTGTGGAACATTCCTGTAGCCACTAACCTTTCGACGGCCGATTTTATTATTCAGTCGCCTGGTTTTGATCGCGCTGTAGAGATTTTGATCCCCGATTACCCGCGCTATCTGGCAGAACGACTGAAATAACTATGTTCGACCTGAAATAACTAGGGTCGATTTGCAGCGGGCACGCCAAGCTGTTTCAGGCTGTCGACAAAACTGGACGGTTCCTGTTTGTTGAATAGCAGCCAGACACGATGACGGGCCCGCGTCATCGCCACGTACAACAACCGCCGCTCTTCTGCATCCGGGTAATCTTCTGGTTGTGGCAACAACGCCTCTTCCATGACTGATTCTCTCGCCACCGCCGGAAAACCATCTTTCCCCTGCTGCAACCCCAGAATCACAACATAATCGGCTTGCTGTCCTTTACTTGCATGAATGGTCATAAAATCAATGGCCAGTTTTGGCCAACGTGTCGCGGCTTTTTCCAGCATCGCCGGGCGTAAATGATGATAACGAGCGAGAACCAGAATACGTTGCTCCGGCTTCACATAACCGCTCATCTTATCGAGTAACGCTTCAAGCTGGTCATCGGCCAACAGTGTGACGGCTTTTTTATCGCCTTTTGACAGGCTGTTCAACGGCTTGGCTAGTTGATGTGGGTTCTGCTGTACAAAGCGATTGGCAATTTCACCAATACGATCGTTAAAGCGATAAGTCGTATCCAGCGCGCACTGGTCTGCATCGCCAAAATGATGAGTAAAGGCGGTTGTCAGGCTCATTTCAGCGCCGCTGAAACGATAAATTGCCTGCCAGTCATCCCCTACCGCGTACAAAGAAGTATGGGAGTTCTGTTTTCTCAGTGCCGCCAACAAAGCCGCGCGTTGCGGTGAAATATCCTGAAATTCATCCACCAGAATGTGCTTCCAGGGGCTGATAAAGCGGCCTTTCTCCAGCACATTAATAGCCTGATGAATCAGCCCGGAAAAATCAACGGCCTCTTCGGCTTTCAGTGCGGTCTTCCAGCTTTTCAACAAGGGCGCCATCAGTTTGACGCGTTTAGAAAAGAGATCGCGTATTTCTTCCGGCGCTGCGGCAATCATTTCTGCCTGCGAGCCGCCATGCATTCGCATCAATCCTAACCACCTGTCTAAACGGCTTGCCAGGCGTTTGGCTAATCGCTCATCCTTCCAGTATTCGCCTTCCGGCACGTCCCATTGCAGCTCGTCGCGCAGCCATTCGCGCCAACCTTTTGCCTGTGCTTTTTTCTCGCGGCACTGTTGTTGCCAGCTTTCAATCAACAACTGGTGACGTACGTTGGTATCGGATTCAAGGTCGCTAACGCGCGGCACTTTTTTGCTCCCCTGCTGGATAATGTGCAGCGCGAGGGAATGGAAAGTACGGGCGGAAATAGCATCAGTATGCAAACGTTCAGCGATTCGCTGATCCATCTCTTGTGCGGCTTTGCGCCCAAACGCCAGCAGCAAGATTTGATCTTCACTGGCTTCGCCCCGTTGCAGCAACCAGCCTGCACGCGCAACCAGAACTGATGTTTTGCCACTCCCGGCGCCTGCCAGCACCAGCAGCGAATCTTCGCCATTAACCACCGCACGAGCCTGTGAAGGATTCAGTGGAGAACTTTCAACTTTCTGGAAGAAATCGGAATATTTTTCAAGCATATGATTAGTGAAAGCGGTATTACGCTGATGGCGACGCACTTCACCTTGTTCAAGCCAGGCTTTACAGTGTAACCAGACTTCACGGCAATTCTCGAACGCTTCAAGACGCGCTTGTGGCAGGGGCAGTGCGGAAAACGCAGCCCGTACATTTTGTTGTAATGCCTGCATGTCGCTGCGTTTGAACCACTTTTCCTGCTGGATTCGACGCGTTATCTCAGCATATTGCTGATGCAGCACCTGAGCCGCAACTTCGCTCATTTCAGCACTCCAGCTCTGCCATAGCTCATCGAGATGATGATAAAAGCGCTGCGTCTCATTCCATTCTGTGCCGTGTAAGCGCACCACTTTATCATCGGGCAGGACAAACTCCAGTTCGCCCCAGACCAGGCCACGCTTGCAATTGATTGCTATTAACTGATTGAATGGAATAAGGTATTCATGGCGATCGCCCTTCACCTCTACACCAGCAGTCAGCAATCTCACACGATTGTAGGGATGTTGTGCTAAATGCTTGCCAAAGGAGGTCGCTTTCAGTTCCATTACGCTTTGCCTGATCCAAAATAAGGGTTGTGGGTAAGTTTACCCGCCGAAGGAATGACGCTCCAGAGTAAAAACGCGTTACAATTGTTGTGGTTATTCATTTGTCTACATTCATACCAACGAAGAGTGATTATGCGTACAGTCCTTAATGTTTTGAACTTTGTACTGGGCGGCTTTCTAACCACCCTATCCTGGTTGCTGGCCACTCTTGTCAGTATCATTTTTATTTTCACACTCCCGCTGACTCGTTCCTGCTGGGAGATAACAAAACTTTCTTTCGTACCGTACGGTAACGAAGCTGTTCATGTCGATGAGCTAGAGCCGCAAAGCAAAAGTGCCATCATGAATACCGGCGGTACGCTGCTGAACATTGTATGGCTGATATTTTTCGGCTGGTGGCTGTGCGTGCTGCACATCTGCACCGGTATCGCACAATGCATCACTATTATCGGCATTCCTGTGGGAATCGCTAACTTCAAAATAGCAGCGATTGCGCTCTGGCCTGTGGGTCGCCGTGTCGTTTCTGTTGAAACTGCGCAGGCTGCGCGTGAAGCCAATGCACGCCGCCGCTTCCAGTAAATTTGAAAAGGATAGTGAGTATTAATGCTTAGCCCAATTCTGCGCCGCTATACCTGGAATAGCACCTGGCTCTATAACTTGCGTATTTTCATTGCGCTTACGGGCACCGCCGCCTTTCCCTGGTGGTTGGGCGAAGTAAAACTGACTATCCCGCTAACTCTGGGCGTTGTCGCCGCAGCCCTTGCTGATTTGGATGACCGCCTGACTGGCCGCCTGCGTAATCTTCTGATTACCCTGGTTAGCTTCTTTATTGCCTCGGCATCTGTGGAATTGTTGTACCCGTGGCCTGTGTTCTTCGGTATTGGGCTTATGGTTTCAACCAGCGGATTTATTCTGCTGGGTGGATTAGGCCAGCGTTACGCCACTATCGCCTTCGGCGCGCTGCTTATCGCAATCTATACCATGCTCGGTATTTCGTTGTACGAACATTGGTACCAACAACCCATCCTGCTGTTAGCGGGTGCCATCTGGTACAACTTGCTGACACTTGCCGGGCATCTCATTTTCCCTATTCGCCCACTGCAGGATAACCTGGCTCGTTGTTACGAGAGCCTTGCCCGCTATCTTGAAGTCAAAGCCACGCTGTTTGATCCTGATATTGAAGAAGAAAGCCAGGCTCCTATGATTGAGCTTGCGATGGCTAACAGCCAGCTGGTCACAACCCTGAACCAAACCAAAGGTTCGTTACTGACCCGTTTACGTGGCGATCGTGGGCAACGTGGCACTCGCCGTACCCTGCATTACTATTTTGTCGCTCAGGATATCCACGAAAGAGCCAGTTCGTCGCATATTCAATATCAGGCATTGCGCGATAAATTCCGTTACAGCGATATTATGTTCCGCTTTCAGCGCTTGCTGACCATGCAGTCTCAGGCCTGTTTGCAGCTTTCGCGCTCTGTTTTACTGCGTGTGAAATATCAACACGACCCAAGATTTGAACGGGCGTTCACCCATCTTGATGCCGCCATTGAAAGACTGAAAACCGACCAATATCTGGCTGGCGAACTAAAAGCTCTGGGCTTCCTGGTAAGCAATTTACGCGCCATCGACGCTCAACTGGCGACAATCGAATCTGAGCAGGCTCTTGCCGCCCCGCAAAGCGATATTGAAAACCGCCTGGCCGATGACCGGTTAACGGGTTTTGGTGATATCTGGCAACGCCTGAAACGCAATTTAACGCCGGAATCTGCGTTATTCCGCCATGCAGTGCGTATGTCTGTCGTGTTATGTGTCGGCTATGCGTTTATCCAGTTTACTGGTCTAAAGCATGGTTACTGGATACTGCTGACCAGCCTCTTCGTTTGCCAGCCAAACTACAGCGCTACACGCCGCCGCTTAGCGTTGCGTATCATCGGTACTTTAGTCGGTGTGGCTATCGGGCTTCCGGTGCTGTACTTCGTGCCGTCAATTGAAGGGCAGTTGGTTTTAATCGTTATTACTGGCGTGCTCTTCTTTGCCTTTCGCAATGTGCAATATGCGCATGCCACCATGTTTATCACCTTACTGGTATTGCTGTGTTTCAATCTGTTGGGTGAAGGGTTTGAAGTCGCAATGCCGCGTATTTTCGATACCTTGCTTGGATGTGCCATCGCCTGGGCGGCGGTAAGTTTCATCTGGCCTGACTGGCGTTTCCGTCGATTGCCATTAGTCGTGGAACGCGCATTCAACGCAAACTGCCGTTATCTGGATGCCATTCTTGAGCAATATCATCAGGGAAGGGATAACCGCCTTGAGTACCGAATTGCACGTCGGGATGCACACAATAAAGATGCTGAACTGGCTTCGGTGGTGTCTAACATGTCCTCTGAACCACGTGTTTCGACGGATATGCGAGAAACGGCATTCCGCTTGCTGTGTCTCAATCACACCTTTAACAGCTATATATCTGCATTAGGTGCGCACCGCGAAAAACTGACTAACGAGGATATCTTGCTGCTGCTTGATGACGCGGTGTGTTATGTCGATGATGCACTTCATCATTTGCCCGCCGATGAAGAAAGAGTTCAAATGGCGCTGCAGGGGCTGTCTGACCGCATAACCTCGCTTGAGCCGCAACCAGATACCAAAGAGCCGTTAGTGCTTCAGCAAATTGGCCTGCTGGTTGCTCTGTTGCCAGAAATATCTCGTCTCCAGCAACAAGTTTCACAACAGCACGATTAACGCGTGTGTCGTTGCTGGTAAAGATGCCCCCACTCCACCAACTCCTGGCGCGTTGCCGCCGGGAGTGCAGCTTCATGAATACCGCAAATAGCTCCCGCCAATGCCAACAAAACCTGCACGCCAAGCCTTTTATTCCTGTTTCTCAGTTTAATCCACGAGCGTTTCGCACCATAAGCATGGAGGGTTCTCACATCGGCAATACCGGCTTCCCACAACATCATTTCCAGGTTGTGCGTTAAATTCGGTAAATCTTTAAGGCGCTTTTGCGCTTTCTGGCGGGATTTTTCTCGTCGGGCACTAAATAAGGCATCCGTTGAAAGTTGTAATAGCTTTTCCCGATCGCGCCACAACTCTTCATCAATACGGTAATAATTAAGTTCAATAGTTCGTCCACGTTTGTTGTAAACCAAAGGTGCTGCCTCCCTTTTAACAAAATAAACTTCCGATTGTTCACATGCACGTAGATAGAGTTCCCCCTCAGAAACCATCGCAAACACCACATTCTCGACGGTTAAACTATAACCACCAAACAGTGCGCGATAGCTAATATCGCCTAGCGGGGATAAACATTCCTTTGATTGATGAATCCTTGCATAAGACCGCTTCTTCATGAATATATCCTTAAATATCATGCCATAACGCATCACGCCGCTTTATTAGCGTACCCAGTAACAGGAAAATAAGTAACATGATGGCTGACGGCAATCACATTCTCTCTTTCCGCAGATTTACGTGATGAATTTGCGATATGCTTTCCGAAATTTAGATTGATCTTTGGCCTGACAGGCATTACTGTATATTCATACAGTAACCCATCAGGCGGGATTAACGATGCAATCACATAACGTTCTAACTCACGTTGCCACTGTTCCAGGTTCTGCGTCTTCAACGGCTCAGTCATCAGTCGCTAACAACACCAGAGGGTTGATCAGTGAAGTGATCTACAGCGAAGATCAGCCATGGATTACGCAGTTGGTGTTGTTGCCATTGCTTCAGCAGCTTGGTCAGCAGTCGCGCTGGCAGCTATGGTTAACACCGCAGCAGAAATTAAGCCGTCAGTGGGTGCAATCCGCAGGACTTCCACTGACAAAAGTTATGCAGGTGAGCCAGCTAGATCCACTTTTCACCGTAGATGCTATGGTAAAAGCATTACAGACAGGAAATTACAGCGTTGTGATTGGTTGGTTACCAGAAGAATTAACTGACGAGGAACATCTACAGCTGTCATCTGCTGCTGAAATGGGGAATGCAATTGGGTTCATTATGCGTCCGATGCGCACCTCGGAAACAGGTCATCGACCACGAACCGGTCTAAAAATTCATTCTAGTTTGTATCATTAAGTAAATTTAAGAGAAATCCTGGAACTTTTTCTTAACTACTGACAAATCATTGTGAATTATTGTAGATCCGCGTCTCAAGCCGCTTCTGGCGGCCTTCCAGCAAATCCTTAGAGTGTGAAATACAAACAAAGTTGTTATAAAATGTGTTCAGAAGTCGTTTTTTTTCATATGCCTGACGGACATCACACTTGTAAGTTTTCAACTACGTTGTAGACTTTAGCTCGCCAGGGTTGCTCTTCATAACACCGATTGATCGGTAGAGTAACAAGTGAGCATAAACTCGGGCGAAGGATTTAACCCTGGGCTTTAGAGCGATTTTAAAGCTCATGGCCTTTTTGGATGATAAT